>CAWDRX010000007.1:0-293098 GCA_963804875.1 uncultured Verrucomicrobiae bacterium | reverse complement strand
TTGCTCTCAGGCAAGTGTTGATGCCTTGGCGCCGACACAATCTTGATCGCGGATAAATCGTCCGCTAAATCCACTCCTGCTGTCGCCGTCAGTTCCGCCGCAGTTCAGCACCGCGCAGTAACGATACTGTTCCTGTTCGTTCATTGTTGTGTCACAGCACCCCCATGTTTTCATAATCGAGTTTCCACGTGCGGCGAACCGGACCCGTAGCGTCATCGGTCGCTTCAGAAATTGCGCGCCCATCGCATCATAAAGTGAGGGCGCGCCTCGGGTTTGATTTTCCGTCGTACGTCGCGAGGATCGGGAGAACCGACACCGACCCCCCCTGGTCCACGAATCCGAGATTGTCGCACAACAATTTCGACAGCGCACTGAGCCGCTTGCCATCGACGCTCGTTCCTGCCATGAAGTAGTACAGCGAGAATATGGAGGGCGACCTAGAGCACACGCGCCATTTTTCCATGCGGTCACAGGCACACCGGCGATGGCCATTATCGAATGCCGATCGAATCTCCAAAACCTACTCCGCACCATCGTGACCACAGTATTCCTGCAGTCGCACGCCGATCTCCGCAACGAAAACGCGGGAAAATTGGAACGCGAAGGATGGGTGTCGCTGGTCGGCTGCACATCGATTGTTCGTGGGACGTTTTGCGCACGGCGAACGGCAGCCGGACCAGGCAGCCCTTCACGTCAGCAGCGAGGGAAGGTCGTCCGCTGCACCAGAAAGTTCTGTCAAATCCCGCGCTGTGAACGGTCCAGTTACTCGACCTGGCGGCGCTGGCGATAGCGCTTGGATTTGGTCGGATTGACCTTGCGCATTTCTTAGACAGACTTTCTGTCCAGTCGTAAATGTCCGGCAAACACCGGCCACCGCTCTCGCCTTGTTTCGATCCCCACGGCGCCGGTTCCACCGGCTTTTGAATGCGCTCAGGCATGAAAACGTCAGCAAGGCTTCGAACCACAAGCTACCCCACCCGCGCATGCAATACCCCTAATTCCTATCGATTCGTCAACAGTTGACAAAGGTTCAATGTGGCGAGCCGCTTGTCAGACAAATGTTCCCAATGGCGAAACTTCGTTGCAATGAAGGCAATCGGCGTTTCTGCGCGATAAGCTCGTCTGCGCTTTGAACTGCTTCTGCGGAAAGCCCCGTTCCGCACGAAGGAAGATCGGCTCAGTCGGCGCAACTTGAGCTTTAGTAAAGAATTGACGAAACGAGAACACCAAAATCGACGCGCGTTTCAGGAGATTCTCAAGCTGGAGCCGACGGCTATCGCCGCTCGGACCACGGCGTAATGATCGGAGAAGCTCCGCCTGCCGGCAACACTCGCTCGCCAGTCGCATCTTCACGCGCTCTGTCGTCGCGGTAGACGTGCACACTGTCGCGCGCGAGAACGCTCATTTCGATCGCGGAGAAGTGCCAAGGTCGACTGTAGACGATTCCGAAAGCGAATCACATCGAAGACGGCGTAGAATTCCAGCCAGCCAACCATTACTGCTTCCGAGCAGCGTCGCCTGCCAGGCCGGCTCGCCGTCGCCATCCGGTAACCGAATCCTCCGTGAACGAAGTCGTTTTCTGCGCAAACACGGACGGAAGGAACCTTGGCCCGGTCCTGTTTGACCAGATCGCGCGTTCGGCTGCGACGACACGATCGCGCCGCACGGACACGCTGTCCAGCGACGGCGACCTGGATCAAGCGCCGATGCTGCCGCAGCTCGGCATGGACTGGTCAGTCGAGCTAACGGTGGACATACTACAGACCAGACCACGATCGAGTGACTCCGGGACTGCCTCGCTCAGGAAATCGATGGCGAACGGTTATAATCACACTGCGACGGTAGCACGCCGCCGAATCCGGATGACGACTTCGGAAGTTCCGCCGCTCGGTCGGAAGCAGACGAAGACCAATCAATCACTCGGCGACCGATCGGACCGACGGTGGCGAAATGTCTCTCGTCTTCAGACGGATTCGCGATCGAGCAAACATTCAGGAAGAACACCGGCGCTCGCGGAGAGCCAGCAGCGACTCCAACGGCTGGAGCGAAATACGCAGGACCCTCTTCTGCGCGATCTTCCTGGTCCGAGCGTTTTTGTCAGACGTGCAGATTCGCTCTTCTTCTGGTTCTCCATTCGGATGCGACTCTTCGTCCTCGGTCCTGCTTCACACTGAGCAACGACTGCAACAGACTCTGCCGGCATAGTTGCGCATATTCTTCATCCAGCGAGCAATTCCTGCGTGTGCCTGGCTCGATAACGCGCGCGTGATTGACACCAGGTACTCGTCCGCACGTGACGATCGTCGAAGGCGGTGCGCAATCACTATCCACGTACGATTCGCCATTAAATGTTCCAGCGCTTCCTGGATCAATCGTTCCGTCGCCATGTCCACACTGCCAGTCACCTCGTCAGAGTCGGATCGGTCGATCCTCGAGCAGGCTGCCCGCGCGATCGAGAGCCTGTTTCTCGCGACGCTCAATTTTACGCCGCGTTCGCCGACGACACTTCTCCATTCCCTGCGGCAACGCTGGATGAACTGTCGCGCGTTTGCCGCATACGCCGCACGCCATCGTTCCGCGTCGCTGGCGGCTGGTTTTCCCATCAAAAGATTTTCGCGAATCGATCCGTTGAAGAGGAAGCTTTCTGCGTTACGACGCCTACCCGCTTCGCGCAACATGCGCAGGTCGTGCTCGCGGATCGGTTTGCTCATCACGTAGATACTCGCGGAATCGAACTCTGAAGCGACCCAGCAAATCCGCCAGCATCGAAATTCCGGCGCCGTATCGCGGCCGACCAGTGCAGTCGTCATTGTACCGGCAGCGCATGAAATAAGATCTTCAACGCCGAATCCTTCCGCGTAACTGAACTGACGTTTCGTACCGAATGTCGCCGATGATGCGCTTGCTGTCGCCACGGTAACCGGCTACAGCGCCCGGTTTCGGCGTCTCTCATCGAGGGACTCGAACACGTACGCCGACTGCGCGCCGGCCTGCGCCAATTGGTCCAGCTGATGTAACCGGCTGATCGGATCGTAAAGAAACACTGAGCATCAGGATCGCGACGAGATCTCCGAGCTGCCGTACTGCCATGAAACGGCATGACTGCAACTTAGCAGCGAGCAATGCGCCGATCGCTTCGAACATCGACATCGCCGGCGAGTATCATCGCCACGTCCGCATCACCACCGGCGTGCGCGTGCGGAGTCGATCGCTGGCGCGATTGAAACTGCGAGTGCTTCCTCGTTTCGCGCGCGAAAGCTTTTGATCTGGACGGACCCGGCAAGATTATCGTGCGACAGGCGCATGAATTTGATGCAGCGCGCCGTCTAATCGATAGACGTCGGTGCGCCGTTAGTGTGTGACCGAGCGCCCGCATATCAGCAGCGGCAATCGGCACCAACGCCAGGAAAGCAAGGGTCTGGATTCAACAAAGACTCACCGCCAAAACGATGATGATGTATAACCGCAGACCACCCCTGCTCGATTTCCGTCGATCGGCGCACGCTCTACTCGTTCACATCTTCAATTCACGCGCGTCATCAGGTCGCCCGTCGCCGATCATGGAGCCAGCGCAACAGCAACAGTTGGATGTGCGAATCACAATCGCTGCGCAGATCGAAGATGACTTCTGCTCGGATGCGTGCTCAGAATGCATCCAAAGCGAATGAACGCGTGCTGAACGAGAAATGCCACTGTGGCGAGCAAAATCAACGGCAGCACATTTTCCCGGCCGATTCGCGCGCACCACGTCGTCAATGATCCATTCGGTCACGCCTGGAAGACACGATGACCATTAACGTGCCCAGGATCGCGCACGTGAATGTACCGGCAGCCGACCCTCGATAACGCTTCAGATCAGCAAATACGCGCCAGAACAGGTCTCAGTTCACATCAAATTTACCCGAAGCCATGAATCACGCGAATGGCTGCGCGGTGTTGAAATCGTCAGAGCGTGATTGGCGAAGACGGTTTCATGGCTAAGGTTTCGCGCATGCCGAACGGATCGCATCGTCTCCTGACGAAATTCACATCGAGCAGCTTGAAGTTTGCGCGCATCGGAGTGCCAGAAGAAGAGCGAGCGAAACCGCCGAAAGTCAGACGGTTCAGCATTTCGTTCTCGGCCGTATCAGCGGATGACGAGATCTGGCCGACCACATCGACCATGCGGTGAACTCTTCAGCAGTAGCAGAGGGACGAAGAATTTTGTGCGCGATCAGTCCGTAAGCCTCATCGAGCGCTGGCGGATCGGCTGGCTAATCATTTACTGAAGAGTCTTCCGATTCAAAAGGTCAACCATCGAACTGCAAAGTTCGTTTTCCAGGATGCGAATACGTTCGTCACGCTCACCGAACTGCATGTATCGGGTGAGCCCAACTGGACATGCGAAGTTATGGAGGGGCTTTGCCGCAGAAGACGACGGCCTTACTAATTGCTGGATGGAAGGCAGTAATTGGAAAACCATCTCACGAGCGGCACTTCGGCAATCGTGAACCTCGAAGTTGCTGACCGATCGTGTGCAAACGCCGCCGACCCGATCCACGAGCCTGACCATCGTGCACCGCAAACCGGCGTCATGATCGCAGCAATGACGGACGACGGAAAATCGTCGTTCCGTCAGGAACGAATCCGATGAGAACAGCCATTTGGGAGATACCTTCAGGTCAGATCGACAATGGCAATTCTGATCCGGAGAATATTCAGAACGTAGCGTCGCGAGACCAGAGAAGAAACCGGCTACGAGTTGGCCCAAAGCGGCGAGCTGGTTTCGTTAGCCATTTCTTCTCTTCACCAGGTTTGCCGATGAGCGCGGTTATTTCTTTGGCACGACCAGTTCGACCATGTGCAGAGGGCCCGGACGAGGAGAAGGTGAATCGATTCTCGATTGCCGCGGTTCGGCACGAGGAGATTCGCGAGATGATTGCGACGAATCAGATCGCAACGCAATACGCTCGGCATTTCGCGACGCTCGCCGCTCGCGGCCTTCTGATCCCTCGCGGTTTAATCGAGGAAGTTCGCTGAGCATTCTGCACGAGGGCGAACCGATGGCGCTCCAAGACATTTAAATTTCGCGATCCGCCCAGACCGAAACGTCCAAGCCGTTTCTCGAGCACCTGGAAGACTGCGATGGACCATCGTGAAGATAGCTCTCACGCTTGAGTGTCGCGATGATTGTTTGTTTCGCGTTCGTCGAACCCTGGTGCGCGTTCATCCAGGCGCCGCTTGACCATGTCGGATCGCAGGTCGGAACGCTCAAGGCGCTCGGCGTCACAGATTCGATCGTGATTTCATTTCGATCTGGCGTTTATGCCGGGATCGTTCTCTCATTCCCACTATTATTGTATTTTCTGCAGAATCGTTTACAGCGCTCACCGCTGTGGAGAAACGGTTTCTATTTCCAGCGATCGCGGTCAGCTTTGCCTCTTCTCGTCGGGTGTCCTGGTTTGCTATTCTCGGTTGCTGCCAAAAACAATTCTCTTTTTCTTTCGCGACACGAATCGCTCGGATGGGCGCCGACGTGGACGGTGCAGAGTATTACTCGTTCGTAACACGATTCATCATCGGATTTGGTCTGGCCTTTGAACTGCCGAGTCGTCGTGCTGGCGCTGGTCCGATTCGGATTGATCACGTACCGATTCATGGCGCGCACCCGTCCCTATGCCATCGTGCTCATCTTTACTCTGGCAACAATCATCACGCCGACCCCGGATATCCTGACTTTGGTCGCCATGGCGCTGCCGATGTGTCTGCTATACGAAGAGCTGCATCGGATCGCATGGCTCATGGAGCGCCGGCATCCAAACAGATTGCAGCAGTTAATCGCGTGCAGCATTCCACTCAGAATCTTCTTCAGCGTGTTGCCTTCGTGTTCGGCGCGGCGGTAGGCTCGTTTTTGAACGTTTGCATCTACCGGTGGCCGGTGGATCTCTCCATTAACCAGCCACGTCGCTGGTTTTGTCCGCAGCTGCAAACAGCCGATTCCATGGCATCACAATCTTCCGTTGCTGAGCTGCTCGCACTCGGCGGCCAATGCGCAAATTGCGGCGCAAAAATTCCATTCCCTATTTCGCGGTCGGAACTTGTCACGGCAATTCTTTTCCTCGCAATCGGCAACAGTTTCCGTGGCAGGTCGCGGTGTGTCCTGGATTTTCGTTTCGTTCCTGATCATCGGAACATTCATCGATTTTAGCATTCATTATTCCAGATCGCGTAACCATCGGCGGAACAATCGCGGCGTGGCTTGCAGCGTTGTTGTTCCCGCTTGATGCAAACCGATTCGCGTGTGGCAGCCGGTGTTCGCGCCGCGCTGGCGGCTGCGCTCGGCTACGTGATTCTTTGGATCGTGCTCGAAGCGGGTGAATCGCTTTCGGAGAAACGGATCGTGTTCGATGCGCCTACAACGTTCACGTGGAC
Source organism: uncultured Verrucomicrobiae bacterium (assembly GCA_963804875.1). Lineage (GTDB taxonomy): Bacteria > Verrucomicrobiota > Verrucomicrobiia > Chthoniobacterales > UBA10450 > Udaeobacter. Next base: position 286,687 of record CAWDRX010000007.1, on the reverse strand, counting down.
GAACGCGACGACGACGATGCGCATTTCATTGTCGGCACTGAAGAGAGCCTTTGGAGCGAGTATTTGCCGTGAAAAAGATCGTTTGTTGCTCCAGTGCGATGAAGTTCAGATTGATGAGCGCAGAACACGGGAACGTGACGCTGACTTTTCGTTATGATCGCGTCAATGTCAACGATGACGCCTGATGCTGACGATCTCACGCATATTTCCGGTGTTACGCGGAGCTGGTCATCCGCGCGAGGCGATGGGGCGCGGCGACTTGAAGTTCCTTGCCGCGATTGGCGCATTCCTGGGCTGGCGCGCCGTGTTGTTCAGTCTTTTCGCGGGATCACTTCTTGGTTCGGTAATCGAGCCTGGTCACGCTGGTAGCGGAAAACCTGTTTGGTCAGCCAGATTACCTTCGGGCCTTACCTGGCATTCGGCGCACTGACCTGGATGTTCTTCGGCGACGTTGTCCTTCATTGGTACGGCAACCTGCTTAGACCATAAGGCGATTGCCTCTCTGCCCAGGTGGATGAGGTTGCGCGCAGAGGTTGACGAGCGCAAACCGCAGACAAGTAATGTCAGAAATCGATTTTCCTTCCGGGCCGTGGACTGGTTTCTACAATTACGGCCGAGGCGTGCGCGAGCATCGGATGGACCTCGTACTGACTTTCGCTGACCACACAGTCTCCGGAGAAGGAAGCGACGACATTGCCCGATTCATTGTTACCGGCCGTTTCGACGCGAGACAAACGGTGAGATGCTACTGGACGAAGCTTACATCGGCGGACATGACGTTTACTATCGGCGGATTTCGCGAGGGGAAAGGAATTTGGGGACTATGGGAATTGCCGAGTGAGTCCAGCGGCTTTCACATCTGGCCGCGCGGGCAGGAAGACGGCGACCAGAGTCACGAAGCCGCGGAAGAGCCAGCACCGCTGGAAGCCGTTGCAGGAGAAACGTGAGCATGCATTACCATGTGATCCTCGTCTGCGCGAATGACAGGACGCCGCAGCATCAACGCGAGATTCATGATTTCGCATTTCAGCCACCGTCGGAGTCCGCGTCAAAATTGTTTGCGAATGCGTGTGTCGGGAACGAACCCGTCGTAAAGTTCACGCCGAGCCGGCATTTCTTTTTCCGTAATAACCGTCTCCCATCTTCGGTTCGCCAGTGTCTACCAGGACGTTGGCCATAAAAACGCATGACCATGCGAGCGAATCTGCCGCCCACTGCCCATGAACGGCAGATTGAGAAAAGCACATTCCGGATCGCGATAAACTGCTCTTACCAAGCCTGTGTAGTAACTGCTCACATCGAGCAGCAGCGCCGTGGACATCAGCTCGGCGTCGCCCATGTAATAGTACTTGTCCTTGTACAAACTCTCGAACCAGGAACGGTAAGTGACCGGATATTGTTCGTTGTAATGACGAAGCTGCTCTGGTCGACATCTTCGCCCGCCAAACTGCGCGCGAGAAGGTCCGCCACGTAGTAAGAAGTGTAAGAACAAAAATCGAGACCCGGACTGTAAAGCGGATCGATGAACCCGGCGGCGTCGCCCACCATGGCCCAACCGTTATCGCAAACTTTCTCGCTGTGATAAGGCAACATCGACAGCGCGTGCACGTCGCCTTCAATCACCTTCGCCGTGCCAAAGATTTCGCGACCGACGGGGTGGCTGAGAATGTGCGCGTGCAATCGTTGCGCCAGAGTTTGTCCCTCTGGAAATTTGAAAATGCGACTGTCGTAAACGATGCCGGCACTGACATCGCCGCCCTGTAGCGGGATGATCCAGACCCACCAGCCGCGTCCGAAAAGATGATTCGTAGCCCATTCGCGCCCGGTGCGACACTGATTCGCGTAATTGGGAAATCGTTCGCGCCATTCATAGCTGTCCCATTCTTTAACCCCGCTGAACCGTGCCCAAACCGCGTTGATGGGGTGCTCCGTGTTCTGGCGAAAATGTCCGAGCTTTCGCGCGAACATGGCCGCACGGCCTGTCGCATCAACGATCCAGCGAGATGTAACCGTGCGCTCTTCGCCGTCAACGACAGCGTTCACCGTTTGGCCGTCGCCGTTATCTAGTTCAAGCTTGTGACCTTTGCCGGACGCCATGAATAGCAACCAGATCGGCAAGCGAGCTCGAGTATGTGCGAGTCGAGCTTCGCGCGGTCTACCTGAAAACCGGGCAGCCGGCTCTGGTAGCGCGTGCCGATCTCGACGCAGTCCTCAAACGGCTGATCGGGCCGATTTGAAAACCAGAGACGCAATCCCTGTTTCGGCGACTGATGATGTCCTAGATAGTGCGTCAGACCCAAAATCCGCGTCATGTAACAACTGCTTACCTCGGTCGTCGATTCGCCGACTTTGCGATCGAATGCAGTTGTCTTTTCGATGATCAGGACACGCGCTTCAGGGCGTTTGCGTTTGAGCATGAGCGCGGTTGCCGCGCCGGAAAACGCGCCCCCGATGATCACGATGTCGTAATCGAAATTCATCGCTTGAACAGGATGCCCTGCAAGTGCTCCAGAGCAAGAGCGTCGAGTGAAGCTGGCAATCCTAGTTTAGTAGCTATTGCCACTATTTCGGTTGAGCCTCCATCATCGTACAAGCAGGATTGACCGCATCACGAGATGATCTTCACGAACGCGCGTTTGGTTTTTCCCGATGGAATTCGCGACGGCCTCGAAGTTGTCGTGGAAGAAGGGAAAATCGCTGCGATCCGACCACCTACGCCGCAGCTACGGCGGACGAGTGAGCCGCCCCACGAGAAGGAGGTTATTGATCTTAATGGAAATTATCTGCGCCCGGTTTTATCGATCTCCATGTGCACGGCGCACTTGGCCAAGACACGATGGATGCATCGACTGAAGCGCTCCGCACCGTTTGCGATTTCCACGCGAGTGGCGGCACCACATCGCTTCTACTCACGACAGCAACAGCTCCTCTCAACGAAATCGTCAAGGTCTTGCAAGCGATTCGCGATTCGCGATCAAACATCCGCGCGATCGCCGGTGCTCACGTCGAAGGACCGTTCATTTCGAAAGCCAAAGCCGGAGCACAACGCGCCGAGTTCATTCAGGATCCTTCACCGGCCGCTGTGCGGCAGTTGCTCGGATACACGGACGTGCTGAAGCGTGTAACGATTGCGCCTGAACTGCCTGGCGCGCTCGAGGCAATTGAGGCTTTTTACACGCGTGGGATCAGCGTGAGTGGCGGACATAGCGATGCGTGGGACGAAGATGCCCGGTCGGCATTCGATCGCGGTATGCGCAGCGTGACGCACACATTTAACTGCATGTCGAGCGCGCGCGGCCGCGGTGTCAATCGCGTCGCGGGTTTGCTCGAGTTCGCGTTAAGCGAACCGGAAATCATTTGTGAGCTGATCGCAGATGGTCATCACGTTTCACCCACGTTGATGAAAATGTTGTATCGCGCGAAAGGCCTACGGGGAATCTGTCTGGTGACCGACGCAACCGCTGGAGCTGGATTGCCAGAAGGATCCCGGTTCGCGCTCTTCGGCAGGGAATGCGTAGTCGAAAACGAAGTCTGTCTGTTGGCTGATCGTTCCGCACTCGCGGGCAGCGCGGCGCGCATGATCGATCTTGTGCGCATGATGGTGCGTGAGGTCGACCTTCCCTTGCATGAAGCCATCGTGATGGCGACGGAAAATCCGGCGCGCGCGGTCGGTCTGGAAAAAAAAGGCCGCCTTGCTGTCGGAGCAGATGCAGATCTGGTTGTGCTTTCACCGCAAATAGGAGTCCTACGAACTTTCGCCGCTGGTCGGGAGGTCTGGTCTAATTGACGCCGCCGCTTCAGCCCGGTGCACAGGTACCCGGACCAAACGCGAACCGTTTCAACGATTTGTTGCAGAATACTGAAGTCGTTGGAACGGCTGAATCTGCATGTCGATTGCGCAGCACCGGGCTGAAGCCGCGGTGTCATGAGCCACGTCAAAGCGACATTAAAAATTCCGCGATATCGAGTGCTGCGCGTGGACGACTGAGCCTGCTGATGTTGCCGGCCCATTCTCGCCATTGTCTTGCGTCGTCATCGAATGCGCGTTGCACCCGCGCGACCACTTCTTCCGGCGACCGGGCAATCACGCCTGAATTCGTCTCGACGATCAGCTGTGCATTGCCTTCCTCCTGACCGGCGACGACGTGGTTGATGATCATAGGACATTTTGCAGCAATGGTTTCCTGCACTGTCGCTCCACCCGCTTTGCCAATGAGCAAATGGTTTTCGTGCATTATGCGCGGGAGCTCGTTGGTCCAGCCAACGATCTTGATCGGGTGGCCATCTGCAGCGGCGTGGATGTCGGGCCGAAGGTCATCGTCGCGACCGATTGTGACGGTAAGATCGAGATCAAGTTTCGCGAGCATACGCACTGTTTCTGCCGAGCCGCGCTTGGCGGCGTTGATCATGTACAGAACTCGCCTGTTGGAATTGGTGGAAGGGAATGGCCGACTTTCAGCGAAATCCGCAAACTTTGGACTGACCGGAAATCCAAATACCCTGATTTTTTCGGGCGCGACGCCATTGCTTCGTAACACATCTGCGCTCTGCTCGTTTGCAACGACGAAATAATCGGCCGGACTCCGGTACCACGAAGCGTTGATAGTGATCGAGTCTGTGACGATCACCACACATTTGCAGACTCTGTCGGCTCCCAAGATTTCCTGGAGCACGTTGGCGTAGGCCGGAAAGGAGCAGACAACGATGTCCGGCTGAAAACGCTCGAGTACAGGGAGCAAACTGTGCTTTTAGACGGGCCAACCGACGAAATTCCCTGTCATAGTCTGTCTTGCGATCGAGCCAGCGATAAACGATCCCCCAGACGCGTGGCGCAGAATTCAACAGCGCCAGATAGCTTCGGCGCACCAGTTCGTTGACTCGCCCGTACGCTTCGGCGAACAAATCCCGCAATTCCACCGTAGTTTGATCCGAAGCGATGCGAGCCAGTCCGTCGCGAACTCCCCTTGCCGCGCTGTTGTGCCCCTCCCCGAAACCGGCGGTCAAAATTAATATTTTCTTCTTCTTCATCGGTCTTTACGCGACACAGGCAACGATCGAGGCCAGAGGTGAATGGAAGGTCACTGGAGAAAGCATTCGGACTTTAATGGATATTTGTGACCCGCAAAGTAAACTCCTGCCGAGATGAAATATCTCAGATTGATTTGGCGCGTCGCCCACCGCCTGGTTTGGGAAACCGTAATGGACAACACCACCGGGTTGGCCGCGCAGATGGCGTACCTGCTTCTTTTCGCGCTCGCTCCCGGCACACTGTTTCTCTGGCATTTGCTGGGCTTGTTTGGCACCGATCCCAGCAAGTTGCACCGGATGTATCTTCTTATGCGGAGTTTCATGCCACCGGATCAAAAAGTGCAGGATATTCTGGATTCTGCCATAGCGAGCGTCGTGGTGACAGGGACAAGCGGACTGCTCGCGAACGCCGGCATCATCCTTGGAATTTATTTCGGTACGGTTTTCATCGCCACGGTTTCGCGCTCACTCAGTCAGATGCACGGAGTCCAGGAGGATCATCATTGGTGGTCCAAATACATCATCTCGTTTTTCATGCTTTTCTGGTTTGGGATTGTCATCGTGTTTAGCTTTAACGCCGTCGTCTTCGGCGAAAAACTGGCCGGCATTGCAGAGGTAAATTGGCAACTCTCATTCCCGCTACAAGCGTGGATCGCCAGGTTAAATCTGCCGTTGACTGGCGTGGCGCTGCTCGGGCTCGCGCTAGCGTTTTACCTTCTTACTCCGGAAAACTATTTGACGATTCGCCAGGCGTTACCGGGCGCAGTGTTCTTTGCGGTCGGTTGGATTATTGCGACAAAACTTTTCCAGTTGTACGTGGCACGGTACGATCGGTATAATCCGACTTATCTGGCTCTGGCATCCATCATCGTTCTCCTCACGTGGATGTATCTGACTTGTCTGCTGCTGTTGCTGGGAGGCAAATTGAACGCCATCATCCGGCGTGAGCGCGAGAAGATGCGCGCAAAGCCTTTGGCATCCGCGCCTGCAACACCGGTGGCCTGATGCAAGGTTAATCGCTCACAACTTTTTTAACAAATCACTGCTGTAAGCGTTGATCACATCGTCTGCTCTGTTACGCTCCGTCGCAGTGGTGCGATTTCGCATTTGGTTCGCAACTGCGCTTGCTTCTGGCGCATTGGTGACGGGTCTCCTTCGCGCGCAGGTCAACGAAGAAAAGCGGCACGATCAATCCGAAGAAACCGAAACACCCGCCGCGTCCACACCAAAGCCCAAGAAATCTCCAACGCCGAAAACAAAGCGACGCCACACCCCCACACCGAAGCCAAAAACAGCGAAGAAGAAATCCGCCGCGAGGAACGCATCCGACAAAACGAAGAAAAGCGAGAAATCGAAGTCGGCACGAAAAGAAGAGACTCTCAAGCCACGGAAAACGCCGTCGCCACAAGTAGAAGAAGAGCGCGCTGTGTCTGAAACCCCGGCACCGCCGCCACGCGCGATGGCCGTGCCAACGCCAACGCCTTCGCCACAGCCCAGGCCTGCGCGCGCTGGTCCCGCCGGCAACCAGGCTCAGGTTGTCATCGAAAAATCAGGTATCGAAGAAGACCAGGGGTTCGAGCCGCCGCCGTCGCCACCGCCCCGCCGGGGTTTTTGGCCCTGGAGTCGGCCAGTCAGCTACCGTTACCTAACAAGTTCGGTGATCGACGCGATCCGGCGCGCCCCAGTGAAGCGGCGTCGGTGGCAATTCATAGTCGTGCACAATAGCGGCACGCGGCAGGGCAATGCGCGTGTATTTGATTATTATCACAAGCATGTGCGTCGCATGCAGAACGGACTCGCATATCATTTTGTAATCGGCAACGGCACGTCAACCGGCAACGGCCAAATCGAAGTCGGCGATCGCTGGCGACGGCAGATCAATGGTGGCCACGTGCACAGCGATTATCTGAACAACATCTCGCTCGGCATTTGTCTCGTGGGCGATTTCAATCGAGACCAGCCGACGCGCGCACAGCTCGACGCGTGTGAGGAACTCATTCGCTACTTGCGGGATCGCTGCGGCAAAACCGAAAGGGGTACGATACCGGTGAAGCCGCACCGCGAAATCAACCCACCGCGCTGGCCCACAGATTGTCCAGGCGACGATTTTCCTTATTCGTGGTTCCGGAGGTTTTAACGGATCTACATCATCCTGGGCGGAGCGCAGTAGAGTCGAAGAAATCCCGCGAAGTTACCGATTGGTTTCCAAACGGATTCCTCGACTTTCTCGGAATGACGAGGTGCCTGTCACTTTCGTGTCGCGACGCTCAAATTCGCTTCCTTGTAATTCCATCGATAACCGAATCCGAAGTCGAGCGGCGGCGGATTGGTTTGTTGGTAGAGTTCGTGCAGCCGGGGCTGATCATGTTGTTTGAACATATCGATGGGGCCGAGATAAACGCCAAAGAAACGCAGATTCCACTTGTTAGGATCGAAGTAAGCGAGCGGAATGCCTGAATCGTCCTGCACGATCATGTTGCTATGATCGAGAATGAAATTGCGAATGGTGGCAAAACCGCTTTCGAACAACAGATATGATGGCGATTTTAGAAAGCTCGCGCCGGTGCCGAGGCGTTGGCAAAATTTCAGGAAACCGGGAGCCGTTTTGATGCCGCCGTCAGAAATATCAGTGGTGAAATAATATAGCGTCTGTGCGCTGCCGGATTGGTTGTCGGTGTAACGAATACGCACTCCGGGAGTACTGCCGCCTTTTCTGCCGGACGCAGCTTCTTCAAATACCCCGCCGCTGCTGAGCGATCCGAACGAGACGTTTGTGATCGATTTATCCCCGCGCGCGATGCAAGTGTAAAGAATGGGGAGCACGCCGTTCAGGTTCTGCGCGTGCAGATCGACCTTCATGTCTCTTGTGATGAAGTACGTCGTGTTGAGCGACGACTTCATCGCGTTTTCGAGATTTCCCAGCGCGCCGGACAAGTTCGCGATGCGTAACGGGTCCGGCGGCGGGCCGAGAGCTTCTTTTCCGCAGAGCACGTACACTGCCGCCCTTGGAAAGAATTGATCCACATACAAAAAATCCGGCCCGCCGAACATGTAAAACACCACGGGTTTTGGTTGAGCTGATTCGGGGAGATATGTCGCCTGCCATCCGTGCAATTTTTGGAGCTGCCTGAGGTGGAGTTTTGAGAATTGTTCTTCAAAGAATGCGGCATGCGCCTGCCACGCTGGATCGCGTGTCAGCGGCGCGAGCGATGAATTCTGCGGCACTGGCATTCCTGCGAGAAATCGGGCTACGTCATTTGGACCGGTAGTCACCGGAATTGCGCGCGGCGGAACTTCCGGATTTTGCTGCGCGGAAGCGGTCAGCGCGGTCGCAAGCAGGAGTGCTATCGATAGAGGAGTGCAATTTGCTTTCATAGCGAATGATCACGGCGCTTGCCCGCGCAGAAATAGAGGAGCAGACCCAACAACGCCGTTGCCAGACCGGCCACTGATTCCGCAGTGTGGGAGCGCAACAGATAAAACATCATCCAAATCGTGATTATCGAAAACACAACAGGAGGAAGGGGATAAAACCAAACCCGGTATGGTCGCCTAATTTCGGGACGCTTGAAACGAAGCACGATCACACCCAGCACAGCAAGCAGCGAGCAAAGCAGCAAACTGAATTGGGTGTAGCGGACCACGTCCTGGAAGCGCTGGGTCAGGAGAAGCAGATTCACGAAGAGCAGTTGCAGGAGAACGGCGTTTGTGGGGATACCATGTCTATTTTTGCCGCCGAGCCATCGCAGCAACCAATGATCTTCGCCCATTGACATAGTCACTCGTGGGCCAATCCAGGTCATCGAGCTGATGGCGGCAACCAGACCGAGACAAATGATCGCGCCGGCAAATCGTCCACCGCTGTCGCCAAAAATGTGTTTACCTGCGATTAGTGCGACTTCGAGTTGGCCTTTCATTTCCTCAGCGGGCGTGGTCGCGAGAAAGATGGCGTTGAGCAGCACATAAATCACGATCACCACGGCGGTGCCGGCGAGTAGTGAGCGCGGTACGTTTTTCTCAGGTCGCTTGATTTCGCTGCTGATATACGCTGACGCATTCCAGCCGGAGTAGGAATACATCACGTAAACCAGTGCGACCGCGAATGGGCCGCTAAGAATCGCGCTGTTGTCGCCAGGGGCAGGCAGGAAGCTGATTGGCTGTTTTGATGGAACAAAGAAACCCGCTGCAATCAGCGCGCCGATAAGAAGTAATTTCACGAGCGTCGAAACATTCTGGAATGCGCTCCCGACGCGCAGATTGCCCACATGAAAAACCGTGACTATCCAAACAACCACGAACGACAGAACAACCGGTGAACCCGCGCCAAAAACGCCGTTGAAATAGTGTCCAAAGGCCATTGCTGCCAGTGCAATAGGCGCCGCAAATCCAACAGTGGCGGAAATGAATCCTGCCATGAACCCGAGCGCCGGATGATAGATTTTCGAGAGAAAATGATATTCGCCCCCGGAACGCGGCAGTGCAGCGGCGAGTTCACTGTAACAAAGCGCACCGCAGAGAGCGGCGATTCCGCCGATGATCCAGAGCATCAGCAGCGAAAACCCCGACTGCGTATCATTCAATTGAAACCCCAGGCTCGTGAAAATTCCGGTACCGATGATGTTGGCGATCACAATTGAGGACGCGGTTACGAAGCCGATGGTCCGCATGGGCGGGCCAGCCTTGATCGCAGCACGCTGGGTAAATGTGGTCATCCGTCAGGAATTCTATTCAATTTCTTACTGATCATTCTGCGGCCGTCGAATGTCGAAAAAGCGCGACGCGTCCTTGAAGAGCTTTAAGGACGAATTTCAATCGTCGTGCCGTCTGGCGTAATTCGCCAGATCTCCTCGATCTCTTCGTCGGTCACTGCGATACAACCTGCAGTCCAATCCTTCCACCGATGAAAGGCGCCAATCCAGCCGCGTCCGTTTTGAATTCCGTGGATCATAATGTCAAAACCAGCCGGAACTCCACGAGCGGCGGCACGCTTGTTGTCCTCATCTGACGGATAAGAAATATGCAGCGCGAGATGGAAATTGCTCTGCGGGTTTCGGCCATCGATCCGGTAGACCCCTTCCGGCGTCTTCAGGTCGCCTTCTTCCCGCTTCGCTCCTACCGGGCTTCGTCCCAAAGCGATCCGGTAAGTCTTTAACTGATTAGCATCTCGAAATATCGATAATCGCCTGGCAGATTTTCCGACAACGATGCGATCAATCGTGGTTCCCACTGGCAACGGATTCCAATTGTGATGCGCATAGAAGTAAGTCGAGAAAGCAAAAATCAGAATCAGGGCCACGAATATTATCATGCATTTCACGTGGTGAGGTTTCGCCCATGTTTCGACCAAACAACTGCTTCGGGATTTTGCCGACCTGCCATTACTCATTGCTAACTTGAACCCAATGCCGCATAAATGCGCGGCCCGTTTATGACCCCGATAAAAACTTTTCTAGGTCAGCCATATCCTCTGGGCGCAACATGGATGGGTAACGGCGTAAATTTTGCTGTTTTTTCGGCCCACGCCAGCGGAGTTGAACTTTGTTTATTCGACCGCGTCGAAGCCGCCGAAGAAAACGTCCGCATCCCGGTAAAACAGCAAACTGATCAGGTTTGGCACGTTTTCCTGCCCGACGCGCGACCGGGGCAGTTCTACGGGTTTCGAGTCTCCGGTCCATACGATCCGCAGCGCGGCCTGCGTTTCAACAATTCGAAACTCCTCCTTGATCCATACGCGAAAGCCGTCGTCGGAGCGGTAAGCTGGGCGGATGAAATGTTCGGTTATATCATCGGTAGCGAGAACGAAGATTTAAGTCAGGATTTTCGCGACGATGCGTGGGGCGTTCCGAAATCAGTCGTGATCGATTCTGGATTCGACTGGCAAAATGACAAGCGTCCGGCGATTCCAATGCACGAATCCGTGATCTACGAGCTGCACGTGAAGGGGTTCAGCAAGCGCTGGGGCGACTTGCCCGAGCAATTGCGCGGCACCTATGCCGGCCTTGGTAGCCCGCCTGCCATCGATTATTTCAAGAAACTCGGTGTAACCGCGGTGGAACTGCTTCCTGTGCACGCACACACCGATGACCAATTCTTGGTCGATAATGGCCTAACGAATTACTGGGGCTACAACACTATCGGCTTTTTCGCTCCCCATGGAGAATATTCCAGCAGTGGGCAAATAGGCCAACAAGTCGCCGAGTTCAAAACAATGGTCCGCAACCTCCACGCCGCGGGAATCGAAGTGATTCTCGACGTGGTTTACAATCACACCGGCGAAGGAAATCATCTTGGCCCCACGCTCTGTTTCCGCGGAATCGATAACCCCTCCTACTATTGGTTAAACTCTGAGAATCCACGGTTCTATCTCGACTTCACCGGGACGGGCAACAGCTTGAATCTGCTCCATCCACGGACGCTACAGTTGGTAACCGACAGCCTGCGATACTGGGTGGAAGAGATGCACGTCGACGGATTTCGATTCGATCTGGCAACCGAACTGGCGCGCAATCATTCGGGATTCAACACGCTGCATCCATTTTTCCAGGTAATTCAGCAGGACCCGGTGCTCTCGCAGGTGAAGTTAATCGCAGAACCATGGGATGTTGGAGGAGGCGGCTATCAGGTGGGCAACTTTCCCGCACCCTGGTCGGAATGGAACGGCAAATATCGCGACTCAGTCCGCAGTTTTTGGAAAGGCGATGAAGGGCGCATCGGTGAAATGGCGTATCGACTTACTGGAAGCCCCGATCTCTATGAGCATAACGGACGGCGGCCTTACGCTAGCGTCAATTTTGTCACAGCCCATGATGGATTCACTCTGACCGATTTGGTCAGCTACAACGAAAAGCACAACGAATTAAACAAGGATAACAACCGCGACGGCGACAATAATAATCAATCGTGGAATTGCGGCGTCGAAGGTCCGACAAACGACCCACAGGTCAATGCGCTGCGCGACCGGCAGCGTCGAAATTTTCTCGCGACACTGTTTCTTTCTCAAGGCGTGCCGATGCTTTGCGGCGGAGATGAATGGGGTCGGACACAAGATGGCAACAACAATGCCTACTGCCAGGACAACGAGATCAGTTGGTTTAACTGGGACCGTGACGAAAAGCAGAGTCAGTTCTTTGAGTTCACGCGAAAATTGATACAGCTCCGAAAAAAACATCCTGTTTTTCGGCGCCCGAAGTTCTTAAAAGGCCGCCCCATTCCCGGCTCCGAGGTTCGAGATGTGATGTGGTTCAATCCGGGCGGCAACCAGATGACCGAGGAAGAATGGACGTCTCCATTCGTACGGTGTCTCGGAATGCTGTTGAGTGGCGATGCAACCGATGTTCCGAACTTCGAGGGCGCATCGGTGCATGACGATACGTTTCTCCTGTTGATCAATGCGCATCACGAGGCCATCGCCTTTGTGTTACCCGGACAGGAACATCTTGAATGGCGACTGATTCTCGACACCAGCGACGCAGCCGGTTTTGTCGCAGAGCCGAAGAGATTTGCTTCCGGTGATGATCTTGATCTCGGCGGGCGAGCTTGTTGTTTGCTTCAATTGGTTAGCGGCACCCAAGCTCAGGCGCGCGAAGAATCCTGGAAAAAACGGCACGTCGAATTTCCCCGCTTCACCGCCGAGGAAGAACGAGCAGGAGGCAGTGGATAACCGATGCGTTCGTAATTGCGGAGCCGGCAACTTTCGAACAAGCGCAAGTTGCAACCGCCAACGATTCTATTTATAGGATAGCAGACATGTGCGCGGTCGGGCGCGCCGCCAGTGATTTGCCATGATACATAGTTCTCTTGTGATCGTCACTGATCGCGGCAGCTTGAAAGCATATCGGGTAAACGAAACGCCGACGCGCGGTCCGAGCCTGCAGCTAGTGCAAGCTTTTAACATCACTGACGCGCACGGAAGACTCATCGATAAGGTTAGCGACGTGGCCGGACGTTTCCCAGTGACGGAAGGCGCGGGCGCGCATCGCGGGCCGGCGTCCATTGCCGAGCGGACGCAGTTGGCCACCGAGACAGACCGGCGCATTCAAAAAGAATTGGCGGACCAAATCGTGAAAATTGTTTCGCAAAATGGAAAGGACGGCTGGTCGTTTGCCGCGCCTGCGGAGATCCATGCAGCGATCGTGGATTTATTGCCTGCCGCTGTGCGACAGCGAATCGTCGAACACGTGAAATCGGATTTGGTAAAGGTAGACTCGGCCAGACTGATCAGCCATTTCCGATCGTTGCGGCAAATTTAGAGTGAATACTGGAATCGAGATTTTTTGTTCCCTCACCGGCGAGTCGCGCCGTAGTATTTAAGTAATTATGCAACTGCCTGTTAAGATATCGTATCGGGGTCTGGAAAAATCTGACCAGATCGACAATCTCGTTTTCGATTATTCAGCACGACTCGAGAGATTCTGTGATCACATCAATCGTTGCGATGTCGCCATCGAGCAAACCAATCACAACCACAACAAAGGAAATCCATACCGGTGCCGAATCGACGTGACAGTGGCGCCGCGTCACGAGCTTGTAGCGGATGAAAGGCAGACGGATAACGGCACTCACGAACCGCTTAAGAAAGTGATCCATGACGCTTTCAAGACCATGGAGGGCGAGCTGCGTCGCGTTGTTGAAAAGCAAAGGCGCGAGATCAAAACTCACGCCGACATGCGCTCGCCTAAATAGACCGGCTTTAAGAGCGAGATGTTTTGTTCTCGAAACGTTGCCGCCGCTTGATCTTGCCGCCTAGAACACGTTAGTCGGCGCTGTCAGGCGTATTTTTTTCCACTGCGCTTTGGCGATTGCACCGCTGTTTCGCGCTTTAGGGATGAGTTGACCGAAAGTCGCGGAAGGAACGAAGATAAGCGGGGATCATGCATATAACCGAAATCATGCGGGAACGTTCTCCGACTTTTTCGTTCGAGTTCTTTCCTCCGAAGACACCACAGGCCGCCGAGACGCTCTATCAGACGATTCGCGATCTCGAGTCATACATGCCGGATTTTGTCAGCGTGACTTATGGCGCCGGCGGTTCGACGCGCGAGTTAACCCACGATCTCGTCGAGCGGATTCAATCCACCACAACACTGGATCCGATCCCGCATCTTACCTGCGTCTGCCACAAGGAAGAGGAAATCGAAGCGATTCTGCTCCGATATGCAAAGTCGGTCATAGGAAACATTCTCGCGCTCGGTGGGGATCGGCCGTCTGGAATGGTTTACGATAAATCGCGCGACTCGTTCCAACATGCGATCGACCTGGTAAAACTTGTCCGTCGCTTCAACGAATCTGGCGCCCACCCGCACCGCCGTGGTTTCGGGATTGGAGTTGCCGGTTTTCCAGAGGGACATCCCGCGACTCCAAATAGATTGGTGGAGATGGAGTATTTCAAAGCGAAGGTCGACGCAGGCGCGGATTACATTGTTACACAACTGTTTTTCGATAATCGCGATTTCCTCGATTTCCGGGAACGGTGCGCGCTCGCGGGCGTTCACATTCCGATTGTCGCCGGTATCATGCCGATTACCTCGATCGGCGGCTTGAAACGTATGGCCGAATTGGCCGGCGGCGCACGCTTTCCTGCGAAGCTGTTACGCAGCCTACAGCCTTTCCAAAATGATCCCGAGAAGTTCAGGCGCGCGGGCATTCAATACGCATTGGAACAGTGCCATGATCTTCTGGCTAACGGTGTTGCAGGTATTCATTTCTACACTCTCAACCGATCGGACGCTACCCGAACAATCTTCGACAGCCTCGGCATACCGCGTCATCGGAACCTGCACGCTTCGGGCGTTTAGCTTGAGCAATCGATTCGGTCGCACTTTCGGAGCTGCGCATGCTTTGTGCGCGTGACTCGAACGGTTTACAGAAGCCGCGAAGATTTGCACATACTGGATGGCATGGGCACAATCTCAGTGTGCTGAATGTCCGCCGCATGGTTTTCTGGCAAGCTGTAGCCGTCGTTTGTGCGATCGCGCTCGCGCTAGCGCTTTCGCGCTTCTTCCCTGTGGTCAGTTTTATCGCAGCTTTGCAGGAGCGTGTGATGAGTTGGGGCACTTGGGCCGGGATTTGCTATCCACTTCTGTTTGCAGCTTGTAATATTCTGCTGCTGCCGGGAGGCGTTCTCGCCGTGGGAGGTGGCTTTTTCTTTGGATTATGGTGGGGATTTTTGATCGTGTTTGCGGGCAACATCATTTCGACTGCGATTTCGTTTGCGCTGAGTCGCTTCGTTGCCAGACGGTGGTTTCAGCAAAAGCTCTCAGCTAACCCGACATTAACGGCCCTCGGTCCGGCTGTGGAACGCGAAAGTTGGAAAATCATTCTCTTGAGCCAATTGCATCCGCTGTTTCCCACCAGTCTCTTGAACTACTTTTATGGGCTAACACAAATTCGTTTTAGAACCTATATGTTTTGGGCTTCGATTGGACGCATGCCAGGTCTCTTCTTTTACGCTTACATCGGAACGCTGGGACAAATTGCCGTACGCATCATGCGTGGCAAAAGTTACCCCCGAACGCTCGAATATTGGATTTGGGGCGGGGCATTCATAACGACGGTGTTATTATTGGTTGTGCTAGGGCGGGTCGCGGCTCGAGCGATTGAAACCTCACAGCAAACAAGTTCCGGCAGACCTCCAAAAGATCGCTTAGAGCAGGGCGTATTATCAGGATAACTATCTTGATTTGAATATCTTATGTTTAAGTTACCAATGACTTACGACGTGCTCGTAGTAGGCAGTGGACACGCGGGCATCGAAGGCGCCTTGGCAGCGGCTCGCATGGGCTGCCGCACATTGATGTTGACCCAGAACTTGGACACTATCGGGCAGATGTCGTGCAATCCGGCAGTCGGGGGACTCGCCAAGGGGCATATTGTCCGTGAGATCGATGCGATGGGGGGAGCAATGGGGCTTAACGCTGATGCAACCGGAATTCAGTTTCGAATGCTGAATCAAAGAAAAGGTCCATCGGTGCGGGCTCCTCGAGTTCAATGTGACAAAAAGGCATACCAGTTTCGGATGAAAGCTATTCTGGAGGCGACGAAGAACCTCGACCTTAAGCAAGGGACTGTGTCACGTGTCATCGTTGAGAGCGGAAGTGTGATCGGTGCGGAGACCGATATGGGTCTGGCGATCGCGGCTCGGACCGTTATCATCACCTCCGGGACATTTTTACGAGGGCTCTTGCATGTCGGCGAAAATACCAAAGCCGGCGGCCGAATGGGAGACGATAGTTCAAGTCTGAGCGCAAACCTCCGGGAACTTGGTTTTCAAGTTGGGCGCTTCAAAACAGGCACGCCATGCCGGCTTAATTCGCGATCCATCGACTTTACACGCTGCTTAATCCAGCCCGGTGACGAACCGCCGCTCGGTTTCGCCTTCAACCCGGAGGAGATCGGCGATGTCCAGGGCGAAATTTTCACGTTAAATCGCGTTGTTGACGGTGAGTTCCACGTGGAACAATTACCCTGCTGGATCACGCACACCACTCCGGAAACGCACGAAATAATCCGTTCTAATTTGCACAGATCGCCTTTGTATGCTGGGCGAATTCAAGGAGTAGGCCCGCGGTATTGCCCCTCCATCGAGGACAAAGTCGTCAAATTCTCAGATAAGGCGTCACATCAGCTTTTCCTGGAGCCAGAAGGACGTCACACCAGCGAGTACGACGTAAACGGCATCTCCACCAGCCTGCCGTATGAAATTCAGCTCGCATTCGTGCATTCGATTCCCGGGCTGGAGCAAGCGGTGATAA
Source organism: uncultured Verrucomicrobiae bacterium (assembly GCA_963804875.1). GTDB lineage: Bacteria > Verrucomicrobiota > Verrucomicrobiia > Chthoniobacterales > UBA10450 > Udaeobacter. The sequence goes on along the minus strand of CAWDRX010000007.1, from coordinate 269,909 downwards.
TGCGGCCCGGGTATGCCGTTGAATACGATTACTTCCCACCGACGCAGCTTCTGCCGACATTGGAAACTAAGATTATCAGCGGATTATATTTTGCCGGTCAAGTGAACGGTACATCGGGTTATGAAGAGGCGGCCGCACAGGGGTTGATCGCTGGAGCTAACGCTGCTTTAAAGGTCCAAAACCGTTCACCATTGGTGTTGAGCAGGAAAGAAGCGTACATCGGCGTCCTGATTGACGATCTTGTCACCAAGGGGACTGAAGAACCATATCGAATGTTCACAAGCCGCGCTGAAGATCGGTTGTCATTGCGACACGACAACGCCGATCAGCGGTTGTCTCCCCGTGGGTTCAGCACTGGACTGGTCAGTGAAACTAGATTCCGCAGTTTCGAGGAGAAAATGCACTTGCTGGAACAAGCCCGCACTATGGCCCTGGGGACTAAGCTAAACGGAGCACCTGTTTCTCAGCTTCTTAAGCGGCCCGATTTTGAGGTGAAGGACTTGCCCTCTGAAATGTTATCGAGCGTGCCGCTGTCGATCTGGGAGCTGGTTCGAACAGACTTCAAATACGAGGGGTACGCGTTACGACAGTCTGAGCAGAATCAACGACTCGACCGGAAACAAAATCAGAAGATTCCAGATGGTCTGGACTACAATAGGGTTGCCGGACTCAAATCAGAAACCAGACAGAAACTATCGAAATTTAAGGCCAACATCACTAGGCCAGGCAGCAGGAATTAGCGGAATCACTCCAGCTGATATTTCGATTTTACACATATGGCTGAACCGTATTGGTTTATGTGATGGATACCCCAACGTCAAGGAGTTAGGATAACGCAGTTGCGATGGTCACCCTGGCTGTGCTCTTGGCTGGCAGTTATCTGCTGGGATCAATCCCTTTTGGCTATTTGGCAGGTCTATTAGCAGGCATCGATATTCGACAGGTCGGCAGCGGTAACGTTGGCGCGACCAACGTGGTGCGGGTCTTGGGTAAGAAATATGGTTATCCAGTATTTGCGCTCGACGTTTTGAAAGGGTTTGGGCCGGTAAAGATCTCGATGTTGATGGCGCCCGGATTGCCGCAACAGTGGAATTCGCCAGAGATTTTTGGAATCGTCGCAGCGATTTCTAGCGTCTTGGGACATTTGTATCCGCCATGGCTTAAGTTCAAGGGGGGAAAAGGCGTCGCAACTTCCGCAGGAGCACTCTTGGCGTTGACGCCCATAGCAACGCTCATTGGAGTTGCTGTTTGGATAATCGTGTTCTGGCTGACCGGGTACGTTTCATTGGCCTCAATGACAGCTGCGATCCTCCTACCGATCGTGATTTTCGTGCTCAGGTCGCAGGACCCAAACAAGGGCAAACCGCTAGTTTGTTCTGCCGTTTGCGTCGCGGCCATTGTCATTTGGCGTCATCGTTCAAATCTTTCGCGACTGATTCGCGGCACGGAACCGCGCTTTATTCGAAAATGAAAACTGTGAACACGGCGATCATAGGCGCTGGAGGTTGGGGAACAGCGTTAGCCAGTTTGTGGGCGAAGCAAGGTCAACGAATTGTTCTTTGGGGCCACAACAGGGAAAGGGTCTCACGCATGCAAAAGACCCGCGAAAACAGCGATTACCTTCCCGGGCTCCAACTTCCTGACTCAGTGCATATTACGCCGGACCTCAACCATTGCGTCGACGCGAATCTCATCGTGCTTGCAACGCCGTCAACCGCACTGCGGGAGGTCGCAGCGAATTTGGCGAAAATGATTGGCCTTGCTCACCCGGTATTCTTGAGTTGCACAAAAGGGATTGAACACGGCAGTGGGAAGAGGATGACTGAAATTCTTCGCCAGACTTTTCCGGAAAATAAGATCGCGGCGCTATCCGGCCCAAATCTCGCGACCGAAGTCGCCAGAGATCTTCCCACCGCAACCGTCATCGCCTGCGACGACGGTGACTGCGCCGCCAGCTTGCAGACGGCGTTAGGGAACCCACGCTTTCGCGTCTACACCAGCCAGGATGTGGTCTCAGTTGAGCTCGGTGGTGCATTGAAAAACGTATTCGCCATCGCTGCGGGAATCAGTGACGGTCTTGGACTTGGCGACAATGCTAAAGCAGCACTGGTCACTCGGTCATTGGCTGAACTAGTTCGGTTCGGAGTAGCCATGGGTGGGACCGCGAATGCTTTTTACGGACTCAGTGGCGCGGGTGATCTGATATTGACATGCTACAGCGAAGGGAGCCGCAATCACAGCGTCGGGAAACGCCTCGGACGGGGGGAACCGTTGCAGGAAATCACAGAGTCCATGAAAATGGTCGCCGAAGGCATTCCGACGGCGCGAAGTGCTTGGGAATGCGCGCGTCGTTTGAATATCACCACGCCGATTACCGATGAAGTGCACTCGATCTTATATAAACAGAAGAAGCCAGCTGTTGCTTTGGAAGAACTGCTTAAGCGCGAGCCGAAGCCAGAACAAGGCTAGCCAAGCGGCTTGAACTACCTACTTACCTGGCGAGCGTTCACAACTTCCTGGCTTGTTTCACCAAATTTTCGGCAGAATTCCGCGATAGCGGCCGGGTATAGTTCGTGCTCGAGGACTTGAATCCGCGCGTGGAGGCTCTCGGCGGTGTCGTTAGGCAGAATTCTCACCTCCTTCTGTGCAAGAATTTTTCCGTGATCGATTTGTTCGTCGACGTAATGTACCGTGCAGCCAGTCACGGTTTCGCCCGCGACGAGAGCCTGTTTCCACGCTTCGAGTCCCGGGAACTTAGGCAAAAGCGACGGGTGAATGTTGATAATACGACGGGGGAACGCCTTTAACATTGGTTCATGTAAAACGCGCATGAAACCGGCGAGAACGACAAGTTCGACACCGGCATCGCGCAACATTTGCACGAGCTGCTCTTCTGTTTCCGGCTCCAAGCGCGTGCGAAACCTGCCCGGCGGCAAATAGGCGTTCGCAACATCAAACTCCCTTGCCATATCAAGGATTGGCGCATTCAGCACATCCGAAATCACAAGGCGCACTTCCGCAGCGAGATTGCCTGACCGAATGCGCTCGAGAATAGCGCGGCAGTTGCTTCCTTTCCCCGACCCGAGAATTCCAATTGGCAGACGTTTCATCTAAATCGATTAATTTCGTCAACTCCTGCTCTTACAAATTTGCTCAATTAATCCGGAAGTTGAATACCCCGTCTCGAATGGAATTAGCCGAATCGTCGCTTCAATTTCCTTCAATATTGCGCGCTCCTCTTCATCCAGCGTTTCCGAGGTGTAATCGCCGCCTTTGACGTAAACGGCAGGGCGGACCGCAGCGAGAAACTTCGTGGCCCGAGTTTCCGTAAAAATCGTGACCAAGTCCACGCATGCCAGGGCGGCGAGGATCTCTGCGCGATCACTCTGGGTTGTGATGGGACGCCCTGCTCCTTTTAACTGATGGACGGAGTCGTCACCGTTCAACCCTACAACCAGAAGATCGCCGAGCGCTCGCGCCGCCTGCAAATAGCGCACGTGACCAATGTGCAGGAGATCAAAACATCCGTTCGTGGCCACAATCTTCTTCCCGGCCGACCGCAGCTTTTCGCAGCGATCGGAAAGCTGCTCAAACTCAAGGATTTTTGTGCTCATTCTTTCTCACTAATTTTGGGATTGTGCGTCAATTGCAGTTGGCCTTTAACTGATTTGCACGACGGTCTTCCAAAAATGACGAAAAGAAAAACAAAACGCAACGCGGGAAGATCGCAGGCCAGTCACGGTTTTAAAATCTGCGAGAATCCCGCGGTACATCTCGCGGATGACGAACTACTACCTGACGTTGAGCGCGCTGGTGGAACGCGCGTGCATGGCCAGCGATTTCTGTTCGCCATTGCACGTGATGCACGCACTATTTTCGCCAGTTGGAACATTGATTGGCGATCCGTCTTTGAAAAGGAGATGCCCGCTGATCGTCAAGTCCATCTTCGAGTGATTCCCGGAGACGGTATCGTGGAAACGACAGTTGCGGTCGAACCGATGAGCGCGATGCACTGCGTGACGATATCCGGTCTGCACGATTCATACCGTGTGGAGATCGGTTATTTTCAGCCATTCGATACCTGGCATCCCGTTGCGACGTCGGATGGAGTTGGAATGCCGTCGCAGGGAAGTGTCCAGCTTGCTGATGTGGATTTAGCGACCATTCCCTTTCACATTAGTTTCCAACAGCTCGCCAATTTGTTCGGAACCACTAACAACACTTCATTAGTGAGAGTAGTGTCGGAATTTCAAGAGCGCGTGCTAAACGGTGACAAGCCTAACGAGGCAACACGGCGCGACAGACAAATTCTCCAGAGTCTAAATCTTTCGCTGGATAAAATGGCAGCCGCGGAGCGCGTTTTTAAGAGAATCGACTGCGCAAAGCTTGCGCGGCGCACGCGTGCAATGTTTCAAACGGCTGCGACCAGTCCGGTGCACGGATTCCAAGCGAACCCTGGCTCGTGAGCCGGTTGTTCGTGTTCTCGTATTAGTCAGTGCTGGCCGGTGATTCCATCCCCAAGTGACGCGCGTGCGTATGGTCGGAAACCTGGGCGACCAGATTCAACAGCGCGCCCAAACTCCACGAAAGCACAAACCCCGCCAGTCCGATGACGATGCCGAGGGCACCGGGAATGTAGTCCACGTGATAACGCGCTAACCACAGAATGGAACCAAGCGAGCCGAATACAATCCAGATGACCCCCGCAACTTTTAGCGCACGCGACCACCCGGTTTCGCCGGCAATTTTGCGCGGGCCAAGTCTGGAATGGTAAACACCATAGCCGAAGTAAATCACGATGCCGATCGCAAACCAATAAATTAGCCGCTCCCAAGTTATCCACGGCAGTGAGATCATAAGATAACCGGCCGATATCACTCCCATGGGCGCAACGAACCAAACCCAGGGCGTTTTGAATCTGCGCGGCAGCTCCGGTTCACGGATGCGTAACACAAGCACGCCGACTGAAACGATCACGAAGGCCAGCAGCGTACCGATGGAAACAAGACTACCGGCTTCGCGCACCGTGAAGACCGCTGCGAAACAGGCGACGATACCTCCTGTCACTATCGTGGTAATCCAAGGGGTCTGGAACTTTGGGTGCACCTTACTCACAAATGGTGGTAGCAAACCATCGTCCGCCATCGTCCAAAAAATCCGGGACTGTCCCATCAGCATCACCAAAATAACCGAGCTAAGCCCCGCGATTGCACCCAACTTTATCAGCGAGGCCATCCAGCCCAGCCCTGCGTGGTCGGCTGCCACGGCAATCGGGTCCGGCACGTCTAACTGCAGATAGGAGACGACACCGGTGGCCACTGCCGCGACGGCGATATAAAGAACAGTGCAGACCAACAGCGAACCGATGATGCTGATCGGCATGTCGCGCTGCGGATTTTTTGCCTCCTGCGCCGCTGTGCTGACAGCGTCGAACCCGATATAGGCAAAAAACACAATTCCGGCGCCGCGCATAACGCCACTCCAGCCGTAATGCCCGGCATCGCCCGTGCTTGGAGGAATGAAAGGATGCCAGTTAGCAGACTTCACCGCGTGAGCCGCGCCGGCGATGAACAACAGCACGACTGCCACTTTTACAAAAACAATGACATTGTTAACGTTCGCAGACTCGCGGATTCCGATCACGAGGAGCAACGTAACAACCGCAATGATGATGACCGCTGGCAGGTTGAAGATGGCGGTGACCTGTGTTCCATCCGCTAAAGTAACTAGCGTGCCCCGAGCGGCAGACAGTTCAGCGGGGAGATATATGCCGACATCTCGCAGGAATGACACGACATATCCCGACCAACCGATCGAAACGGTAACCGCGCCCAAAGCGTATTCCAAAACCAGGTCCCATCCGATGATCCAGGCGAACAGTTCCCCGAGTGTCGCGTAACCATAGGTGTACGCGCTACCGGCCATCGGTACCAATGACGCGAACTCGCTATAGCAGAGGGCCGCGAAGATTGACGCTACCCCGGCCAACATGAAGGATAGAATTACTGCAGGTCCTGCGTTCTGAGCTGCGACGGTGCCCGTGAGCACGAAAATACCGGTGCCAATGATCGCGCCGATGCCGAGCATTGTCAGGTTCGTTGCCCCCAGAGCGCGTTTTAAGCGTTGGTCGGTCACCGCGTCGGCTTGAAGTTGCGTGACGCTTTTTCGTCGAAACAAGTTCATGGGCTAAGGAGGTCTTGCGCTGTGCTAATCGGGATCACCCAGTGAAGTCAAGCCGACGTTGATGGTTTGCCGAAGAATTTCCAGAAGAAATAAACTGGAACCCCAGTGAAGACGATGATTAGTCCCGGCCACGTCGTCGCAGTTTGGTAAACGAAGAGCACAACGAGAATTACCGTCGCGCCTATGACGTACAGAGCGGGGACAATTGGATAACCGAATGCTTTATACGGTCTTTCCGCATTCGGCTGTTTTCGCCGAAGTAGAAAGATACCAATGATTGTTAGGACGTAGAAGATCAGCGCCGCAGAAATAACGTAGTCGAGCAAATTGCCATAAAGATTGCCGTAGCCGGTCACATTGCCGGCTGCATCTGTTTTGACGGTGCGCGGCAGGACAAGTACACCCGCCCAGATGCCTTGAATGAGAAGCCCCCATGCCGGGACTTTGCATTTGTTTAAGTCGGCCACTCGTCGAAAGAACAAACCGTCCTTGGCCATGGCATAATAGGCGCGAGCGCCGGCAAGGATCAGCCCATTATTGCAACCGAAGGTCGAGACCATGATCGCGATTGCCATGATTGTAGCGCCAGCGCCTGGAAAAATTACGTTCGCCGTTTCGGAGGCGACGCGATCGCTAGGCGCATTCTGGATTGCGTCGAATGGCAGCGTCGCCAGGTAGGCGACATTGGCGAGCAAATAAAGACCGATCACCAGAAACGTGCCCAATGCGAGAGAGAGCGGGACGTTGCGCCGCGGATTGACTACCTCTCCAGCGGTAAAAGTGATGTTGTTCCATGCGTCGGCAGAGAACAAAGAATTTGTCTGTGCCACGCAAATTCCCACGAAGAGCCCGAATGCGGTCGCCGCAGTCAAACCCGCACCGACTTCTTGAAGACCACCGCGCACCGTCCAGAGGTCCCTGAAATTTTCTGCGCCTTTGCCAGACTTCAAACCGACAATGATGCCGAGCACGATCAGGGCGAATAGCGCGCCAGTTTTTGCAGTCGTAAAAACATTTTGGATAAGCTTGCCGATCTCCAACCCGCGGGTGTTCGTGAATGTCAAAAATCCAATAAGCGCGAGGCCGACAAGCTGTGCCGTCGAAAGTGAAACGGCATAGCCGGAGAACCAGCCGGCAAAACGGATCGGCGGGATAATATAATTACCCTCCGACACCCACGGGATGAGCACACCCGTATAACGCCCAAATCCAACTGCCACTGCCGCAATTGTGCCCGTTTGAATTACAAGAAAGAGCGTCCAGCCGTAAAGAAATCCCCACAGCGGCGAGAATGCTTCGCGAAGATAGACGTATTGGCCGCCCGCCTTCGGCATCATGGCTGCGAGTTCGCCGTACGAGAGCGCCGCTGTCAGTGTCAGCAATCCCGTCACGACCCAAACAACAAGTAACCAACCCGGAGAGCCGACCTGGCGGGCGATAATCGACGAGACGATGAAAATTCCCGAGCCGATCATTGAGCCGGCCACAAGCATCGTGGAATCCAACAGCCCCAATCCCCTAACGAGTTTTTCCTGGGTTACAGGTGCTTCGGTAACTGCGCTTGCCATATCGAATTCTTTGGACTGGCGGAGAGTTAATCATTAACCGCGAGTCGGGCGCAATGCCAAAAAACTGCTCAAATCATTTTACCAGGAAAAAGGAAGCGTGTAGTCTCCCCGCCACCGATGACCTCAAATCATCTGCCACATGCACGACGTCTGCTGTGGGTTTGCGGCGCTGCGTTGAGTTTGGTCATCGAATTGGCTGTGTCGCCGCAAGGCGCGTTGGCGCGGACAGCCCCGCAATTTGAAGCATTGCCGCTCGTTCGCTCGCAACAAAATCATTTGTTGCTGCGTGCCTTCATTAATGGCAGACCCGCCTGGTTGACAGTCGATAGCGGTGCGCCCGTGAGCGCGATCGCCCTGAATCGTCGCCAATATTTTCGACTCAAGCCGATCACCGCCGAATCAAGCTTGCCAGCACGCGTCCAAATCAACGGAGCATTCAACAATGTAGCTATTGCGCGTGAACTGCGAATAGGAGGTCTGACTCTCGTCGATGAGCCAGTAGTCACGGTGGATCTCGGCGGTTCTGCGCGCGCTGCGCGAATGGCACACGAACCACAGATCGATGGAATCATTGGAGCAGATATCCTTTTTCCCACACAAGCCGTTCTGGACTGTGAAAAGCAGTTACTGATCCTGAAGACCGACCCAAATGTCATCGGGAGCTTCCCGGGTTTCAATCGGCGTGGCTTACGCGCTGTTCCGATTCAGGTCAGCGATGGTTATAACCTGTATGTGAACGGCTCGGTAAACGGAGAACCGGCAAAACTTATGGTCGATACAGGCTCGTTCACCACGCTATTGCACCGCTCGTTTGTGCGGCGAATGCGAATTGCCACTCGGGAGACGCAGTATAGCTCTTCGGCCGTGAATCTGAAAGAGCGTGGCGTTCGCGTGGCGAACATTCGTAAGCTGACGGTCGGTTCGGTCAATATCACCGGCAAACAGGTTGGCGTGATAGATCTGGAAGGACTCATTCACGACGGATTACTGGAAGGATCGCCGCCGGTCGCCGGATTGCTCGGTGCGGAAACGCTGCGACGGCATCACGGCATCATCGATTTCGGTACGCGGACGCTTTATTTGAGATAGGAAGCGTACGCAGCCTATCTGTATCATTGTTAAATGAAGTCGCCCGCTGCGCCGTAGCTTTTAGCCTAGGCGGGCGGAATCTCTCGATTTTCTTCTCGTGAGCGAAATCACTCAGGCATTCGTTTTGGCAGCCGGGCTGGGCACGCGCTTGCGTCCACTGACCGAAGAACTTCCGAAGCCTCTCATTCCTATCTTTCAAAAGCCGCTTGTTACTTTCGCACTCGATCATTTGATCGGCGTAGGAGTGAACCGATTCGTCATCAACACGCACCGGCATCCTGAACTCTTCCAAAATTTCTTTGCCACGCGCGATTATGCCGGCTTTCCCGTCACGCTGGTTCATGAGCCGGACCTGCTCGAAACGGGCGGGGGCATCAAAAACGCGGAAAGTCATCTCAACAGTCCCGTAGGCGCGGGATTCCTGACCTACAGCGGCGATATTCTAACCAACGTCGAACTACAACCTTTGATTGACGAACATTTTCGTCGCGGAAACGACGTAACTCTCGCTCTGCGGCACACCGGGCTAGCTGCAGCCGTGGCCTTGCGCGATCACCGAGTCGTGGACATCAGCAACCGTTACGGCGTGGCAGGAAGTTTTGATTTTGCCAATATCGCGGTTTGGAACTCGCAGATTTTTCAGCGGGTTCCGCCGCGCAAAAAGATCTCGTTTATTCCGATCATCGCGGATTGGATAGGCCAAGGCGCCAGAATCGGCGGTGTAGTAATGAACGACGGAAAATGGTTCAACATCGGTTCACGAGCTGAATATCTCGAAGTGCACCGCACAATCTTGCGAGACAATTGGAAACCGGACTTCGTCAACGTCCGCGAATGGCCCGAGCGCAGAGCGAGCAGCGCGATTGTCGATTCGAGCGCGCAGTTGCGCGGCTGCACAGTCGTGGGACAAAACTGCCGCGTCGGCGCGGATACGATTATAGAAGACACAATTTTGTGGGCGGACGCAGAAATTGCTTCCCAAAGCCGGTTGGAGGCCTGTATTGTCCGCTCCCGAAAAAAGGTAAGCGGCATCCATCGCGACATCGACATCTGAATTCATGAGAACAGACCTCCTTGTTCGAAGAACGCGGAAGCATTTCCCGCGCTTGGATGTCGCCCAGATCAAAATCGCGGCAATTCAAAAAGGTGGGTCGGACCGCAAATTCTATCGGATCCAATGCTCAGCAGACCAGGCGCTCATTTTGGTAAAATACAATCGGGAGCTGGAAGAAAATCGCCATTACGTAACCATCGCGAACTTTCTCACCGAGCATCGAATTCGGGTGCCCGAAATTTATTTTCACGATGCTGATGAAGGTTTGATCTGGCTGGAAGACCTTGGCGAGCGCGACCTTTACAGTTATCGCGAGGAAAGTTGGCTGGTGCGCCGCGCGTTCTACGAATCGGCCCTGGATCAAATCGCAGCGCTGCACGCGTTGCCCGAATCGCTTTGCATCGAGATGAAGCAGCATTTGCCGGCCGAGTTCAATTCTGAGCTTTATCTGTGGGAACAAAATTACTTTTTCGAGAATTGCCTTGGCCGTTTATTCAAAATCGAGGAGGCAACGCTTGCGCAGCTGGGGTCTTTGCCTGCGTTGCAGGAAATTGCAGATCGTCTGGCAATGTTTCCGAGAGTTTTAGTCCACCGCGATTTTCAATCGCAGAACATCATTATCCGAAACGGTCAGGCGCACCTGATCGATTTCCAGGGAATGCGACCCGGTCTAGCCGAATACGATCTCGCATCGCTGCTTTACGATCCTTATGTCGCTCTTGCGGAAAGCGAACGCACGGAGTTAGCCGCACACTATCGCGGCCGTCAGCTCGAAAACGGCGCCCCGATCAATGGCGAATTCGATCTCAAGTTGCGGCTCTGCGCCATGCAACGTCTGATGCAAGCGTTAGGTGCCTACGGATTTCTCGGCTTGGTCAAGGGCCACAAACATTTCCTCAAACACGTCGCTGCCGCGATGCAGTCGTTGCAGCGTACGGTTGCCGAAATCGATGGCCTGACCGACCTCGACAAAACGTTGCGGCAATTGACGTAACCGGGTGCAAGGGTCTCCAGCGGCCGCTCTGAAGGAAACCGCGGTGGACAATGTGAGGTTATCCAACGGGTCATGGTCGTAAAGCCAGGTCCATTTTTCGAACGCCGGACAGGGCAAAGGAAACTAACCGAACATCCATTTTAACACGAAGTGCCCCCAAAAAGCCCCCTGGAAGATTGGCTCGATACCAATGACCCAACCATATAACTGGCAATTCACGAACCTTAGTACGGCAGCTTGGCCCGCCGTTTTGCATTGCCGAGTCGTTCATGATAACTTTTTCCCTTCGTAAATCGGTTTATGGCTCAATTTGATCGCAACTCTCAAAGAGAGAACAAACAGCGCGGGAGCGAACCCAATTTTAATTGGCGTGGCGTCGTTCTAATCGTTATCGCGTTCAGTCTGATCGCGATGGCGATGCTCTTTTACCGGGGCGGGATGCAACCGGTTGAAGATGTGCCGTATAACCGGTTTCTCGAGTTGTTGGATAATAAGCAGATCGTTAACGATAAGAATTATCCTCTCCAGTTGGTCGTCGAGGATGGCCGGCCCACTCAGACACTGCGTGGCGCATACATTCGACAGGGCGCGGGCGCAGCAGCCTCCCAATCGATGCCGTTCCGCACGACGGTCTATTTGAATTTCACCAATGACCTGCAGAAGAGGCTGTCTGATGCCGGGATGCAGCCCGCCATCAAAACAGAATCAAACATGCTCGCGCAGACGGTGGTTGGTTTTCTGCCGATCGCGCTTTTTCTTTTGGTCCTCTATTTCCTGTTCCGCCAACAGATCCGCATGGCTGGCAAAGGCGCACTCAATTTCGGCAAGTCCAAAGCGCGGATGCTCGCCCGTGACAAAAACAAGATCACGTTTCGCGACGTGGCAGGCGTCGAGGAAGCCAAGGACGAAGTTCAGGAGCTGGTCGAGTTCTTGCGTGATCCGAAAAAATTCCAGAAACTCGGTGGCCGTATTCCCAAGGGCGTGTTGATGGTTGGTCCCCCGGGCACTGGCAAAACCCTGTTGGCGCGCGCCATCGCGGGTGAAGCTGACGTGCCATTCTTTTCCATCAGCGGCTCAGATTTCGTTGAGATGTTCGTCGGCGTCGGCGCCTCACGAGTCCGCGACATGTTTGAGCAAGGAAAGAAATCCGCGCCGTGCATTATTTTCATCGACGAAATCGACGCGGTAGGCCGTCACCGCGGCCACGGGGTGGGCGGCGGACATGATGAACGCGAACAAACATTGAATGCATTGCTCGTGGAGATGGACGGCTTCGATACGCAGGAAGGCGTGATCATCATCGCTGCCACAAACCGGCCGGACGTTCTCGATCCCGCATTGTTGCGACCTGGCCGTTTCGATCGCCAGATCACCGTCAATTTGCCCGACGTCAAAGGCCGCGAAGAAATCCTGCGCGTGCACGCAAAGAAAGTGAAACTCGCCGAGGGCGTCGATCTTGCGGTAATCGCGCGCGGCACTCCCGGTTATTCCGGCGCGGAATTGGCCAACGTTATCAACGAAGCGGCATTGCTCGCTGCGCGTCGAGGATTAAAAGGAATTACCCTCGCGGAATTGGAGGAAGCGCGCGACAAAGTTCGCTGGGGCAAAGAACGCCGGAGCCTCGCGCTGAGCGAGAAAGAAAAACAGAACACCGCGTATCACGAAGCAGGCCACGCGCTGTTGCTCGTGCTTCTCCCGCACACTGAACCATTGCATAAGGTCACCATCATCCCGCGCGGACCATCGCTTGGTTCGACCATGTGGTTGCCGGAGGAAGATAAATACACCAATCGCAAGAACGAATTGCTCGCCAGTCTGGCGGTCTCCATGGGGGGCCGTGTAGCCGAGGAAATTATTTTCGGCGATATCACCAACGGCGCGCGCGGCGACATCAGAGGTGCTACGGCCATTGCGCGTCGGATGGTTTGCGAATGGGGCATGAGCGAGAAGATGGGCATGGTCGAATACGGCGAACACGAAGATTACGTTTTCCTCGGACGCGACATCTCTCGAGCGCGCGACTACAGTGAAGCGACTGCCGAACAAATCGACCAGGAAGTGCGCAGGCTCATCGACGAATCCTATCAATTGGCCAAGCACACGCTCATCACTCATCGCGACACGCTCGAAACAATCGCAAAAGCGCTGCTCGAGTACGAGACCCTGGATGGCTCGCAAATCAAAGAGATCATCGATCACGGACGATTGATTAATCCACCTCCGCCCGTCGGAGGATCCCCCGCTAAAAAACCGGCCCCAGACAAACCGCCCAAGCAGGTCGTCGCGCCCGATGTCGCCCCGCCGTTGCCCGGCGCCCTTGGTGGCGCCCCCGCGTAATTCGGGATTCGACGTTGGACGTCAGATGTTCAGCGTTCGACACTTCTTCTTCCCGCTTCTCTCACGGATTTTCACCGGGATCACATCCAGAGTCTTCCGTTTTTTGTTCAAGCATTTCTTTCGTGAGGCCTTCGCCAAAGAGTTCGGTCATACCGTGGCTGCTTGATTCCGACCCCTCGATCCGCTGGCAGGTGATGCGGGACCTGACCAATGCGCCCGCGCAAGAAATCGCGGCGGAACGCGCGAAGGTCGCCACCGAGGGTGTCGGAGCACAGCTACTCGCCCTCCAAGCGGTAGACGGACAATGGGGCGGCGCAGCGTGGAACCGTGGATGGAACTCCACCATGCATGTCCTAATGTTGCTCCGCGATATGGGCCTCGATCCCGAAAGCGATGAAGCACGTCGCGCGGTGGGGCTCGTCCGTGACCGCGTGACATGGAAGGGTTGCGGCCCGCAAGAATGCAACGCCAATCCGTTCTTCGCCGGTGAGATCGAGCCGTGTATCAATGGACAGGTGGCGGCGGTTGGCGCGTATTTCGCCCAGGACGTCCGGAGTATCGTCGATCGATTGCTCACTGAGCAGCTGGCCGACGGCGGCTGGAACTGCGAGGCGGCCAACGGCTCAACGCGCTCGTCGTTCAACACCACAATCTGCGTGCTGGAAGCGCTGCTCGAGTATGAACTACGGTTCGGGAACACCAACGAAATTACGACGGCTCGCCTGTGCGGGCAGGAGTATCTGCTCGAGCGCCGCCTCTTCCGCCGGCGATCGACAGGCGAGCTGATCGAGCGAGATCGCAAGGGCGGCGCCTCCTGGAGCCGCTTCGCCTTCCCAACATGGTGGCATTACGACGTGCTGCGCGGACTCCAGTATTTATGCCACGCCGGCGTTTCTGCCGACAACCGCGTGAGTGAGGCGATCGAGTTAGTCACGTCGAAACGCGACAGCGACGGGCGCTGGCCACTGGAGACCGAGTATCCCGGCATGATGCCGGTGCAGATCTACGAGGGCGAGGGCCAGCCAAGCCGGTGGAATACACTGCGCGCGTTACGCGTGCTGAAGTGGTATTCAGCATAACGATACCAATAGCAAGGTGGCCTAACGATGAGTGAATACAGTATTGCAGCTTACGACGTATCGCAGCGTGTTAAAACGTACGACGCCGACATGGAATTGATGCACCCGAACCGATCAAAGATGGTCCAAATCGCTCTTGAGTTGCTGCCATTTCCCAAAACAACAGCTCTTCGAGCAATCGATTTGGGAATTGGTACCGGTTATTTCACGGAGGGCTTTCTCACCAAGTTTCCGCACAGTCGTGTGCTCGGCATAGACGGCGCTCCGGCGATGATTGAGCTGGCGAAAGCGCGTCTCAAATCCTCGAAGTCGCGAGTCGAGTTCGTCATCGGCGATTTTCGAAAATTGCACGAGCTGGCTTCTGACGCCGGGATGGCAGATATTGTATTCTCTGCATACGCGCTTCACCACCTGAGTCGCGCTGACAAAGAGACAGTGTTACAACAAGTAGTTGAGCTTCTTGTGCCGGGCGGTTGGTTCATCAACGCTGACCTGATCGTCGCCGATTCACCCGAACTGGAGAGTCGTTTACAGCAAATCCGTATCGCTGGGATTGTGGAACGTGCAGGCGGCGCGGATAGCCGGTTCGCTGATTCAACATCGACGCGGCAATTCCTGGAAGATCTGGAACTTAAGGAAGCTGATCAACCACTCACCCTTGATGAGGATTTAGCGCTCCTTCGGAATTCCGGTCTAAAAAACGTCTCCGCGTTCTGGCTTGAATACCGCGAGTTGGTAAGCGGCGGCCAGAAAATGACAGAGAGACCTGGGCGCCAGACTTAATAAACAAATAGAAAGGCCAACAATGGGAACAAAGACAATCGCCGTGCTCATCACGATTGCTTTCAGCGTGATCGGTGTATTAGGGGATTACTTTTTAAAACTCGCAAGCGGGCGCGAGCAGCCGCTGAGGACGACTTGGTTTTATCTTGGCTTCGTCCTTTACGCCTCGACCGCCTTTGGCTGGGTGTTCGTAATGAAACATCTAAAGCTGGCTACTATTAGTGTCCTTTATTCTGTTTCTTTGGTGCTGCTGCTTACCGCGGTCGGAGTTTTGTTGTTCCGGGAGTCACTCAACTATTTTGAAGTGACCGGGATCGTAATGGCTGTGATATCACTCGTGCTATTGATGCGTTTCGCCTGAGAATCCTGGATGAGTTTCGCCAACATTTTTGTAGGTCTCTTTAGTTACACATGAAGAAAGCGTATCTCGCAATCAGCGCGGTGTTATTCATTGCTGCTTCAGTACGCTCTAGTGGAACTGACCCGAAGCCGCTGGATGAAGAGTTCCTCCGTAATTACATGGCTGGGGAGTATGACCTCATCGGGCGTAAGGCGGATTCGAGCGCAACTTACAATGGACACGTCGCAATTCGAGACGAGGAAGGAATTCTACAAGTAACCCGAACCGTCGAAGGCAAGACCGATAAATGCGCTGCTCGGTTCGATACAGTGGCAGGCACTGATCGTATTCCAGTGCTACGGATGCATTTCCATTTTGACGGAAAGGAGTACGATGCCACCTACTGCTGGCAATCTGATCCTGACAATTACCCACGATTTACCGGCTACCTTTATCTTTCCGGCACCAAATCGCCTGGTCTCGAAACGCTTTTCCCGATTCACAAATGATCGCAATGAACACGAAAAGTCGCTTTTGATTTTACAAAGCAAGTTTCGATGTTGAACAGCAAATGAACAGCGAGCAGGTAGCGGTCATTCTCAAATCGTTCGAGGAGCCGGATGAAGTGCGGTTGATGCAGAAAGGCAAATTCGAGTTGGTCCACCTTGGCGGACTCACAATTGGTCGCGCGACATATCAACCCGGGTGGAAATGGAGTGAGCACGTCGGCCCCACTGTTGGCACAGCACGCTGTCCTGTTGAACACGTGGGACTCGTTCTTTCGGGAACTGCGACAGTTGCGTTCGAGGATGGCCGCGTAATTGAGCTGAAAACCGGCGAACTCTTTTACATTCCACCGGTGCCACACGACAGCTGGGTCATTGGCGATGAGCCGTATGTTTCGTTGCACTTTCTCGGCGCTGAAAAGTACGCGACTGAAAGCCGTTGAAACGGCTATATATGATCTTGTCTCAACCACCGGGGTAAGCCCGGTGTTAATCAGAGCACAAGCCCCGGCTCTGATCCGCGACTTTGACGCGATGAATCTCATTACGCCGGGTTTTAAGCAGGTGTCACAAACCCGTAAGACACCCGAAGCCGTTTCAACAGCTCTACTAACCTTGGTCGTTTTGTTCGCCCAGCGCCTGATCATTGGAGGTCTCGACGAAGCGACGGCTTTCTTCTAGAACCGGCGCATGAACAACTTGATCCCCACTCTTTTAGTCGCCACGATGACGCCATTTTGCGCGCAAGGACAGCAAACCGCCGGCACGCTGGCTGGTGCGCTTACCGGTCAAGGACTTGCCGGGGCGAAGCTGGAGCGACGCTACGGCAATCATCTGATGGTTCCGGTTTCCATAAATAATCGGCGCGGCGCGCTGATGATTGATACCGGATCGCCCAACACCCTCATCGATCGTAATAGCGTGAATACGTTCGGTCTTACCGTGGAAAAGACTGACTCAAGTGTCGGCGGTTTGTTTGGCCGCAGTTGGGAACGTTTCGGCGCGAGCAAAGTGAAAAGCATCGCGATGGGCAATTGCACGGTAACAAACGTTCCTGTAGCAATCGCTGATTTGTCGAGCATGAACCCGGAGCGCAGCGCTAGCGCAACGGGATCCCACATTTCCGATTCCAAAGCGATGGCGCATCTGAACGGAGTGCTCGGCGCGCGTGAGATGGTCAAGTTTGGAATGATCATCGATTGCACGCGGCAGATGCTTTACATCAATCCCAACGGAGCAAGCTCTGCAGTGAGCCAGAGTCTAGCGAGTTTTCTGTCAGGTCGCGGTTTTACGAGAATCCCAATGCGACTCAACTCGAATGCTCACTTCGACGTTGAAGGCGCACTGAATGGGCACACAACCCGGTTTCTGGTGGACACGGGTTCGTCAACGACGCTGATCGACACGCAAGTCGCGTTGAAATCCGGAACGGGTGTGACCGCGCTTGCAGGTTATGGCGTGGGCGGCGCCGGCAACATGGTGGAAGGCGTTAATCGCACCGGTGTGAAGGAACTGGCGATCGGAAATTTTAAACTGGCAAACGCCGAGGTGGCCGTGGCGCACGTTTCAGGCGACATCCTCCTCTCGAAGTCGACGTCGGAATCCAATGCAGGCGTGCTAGGTCAAGATTATCTGGCGACAAATTTCGCGGTGATAGACATGGGCGGCAAAACGCTTTACCTGCGTCACCCCGATTCGCGCTAGATTCATTTGCCGTTCTGAGCGCAGTGCTGCAACGAAATGCGATGCATGAGGCCAGGCTTTCAAACATCTCTGATTCCCTCTTCGCAGGTTGACGTAGCTGATAGCCAGAGATTGAAAGCCTGGCCTCGCGGACTTCGTCCGCTGCGTTGCAGCTTCGCTTCGCGTAGAATGACAGAAGATTCTGGTATGCGTTTAGCGTTTCACCAGTTTCGGAACGGTCTCCTTCGCGAGGCTGGTGAACGCCGCCACAGCGGTATTCGCCGCTGAATCTCTGAGCCGCAACAGACCGATATCCAACCCAAGGTTTTTACCAAGCAACCGGATAGCTCTTAACTTAAGATTCTCACGGCCGCGCAATGCGATCTTTGGCATTAACGCGCCGGCTTGAGATGGACCAAGCGAGCGAAGAAGGGTCTCAATCGCGCTGATCTCAGCAACGACATGCGGACGGACCATATGTTTTCGACAAATTTCGTCCGACATCCTGCGCATCACAAAGCTGTCGGGCAATTGAAGCAGACGTTGCTGGTGTAATTTTGAAAAATCAACGACCCGACGGTTTGCCCACGGGTGGTTCTGTGCCACGATCAACGCGAATTGGTCTGTGCAAAGACGCTCATAACGCAAATTTGGCGAGTGACGGGTTAGAAAACCTAGGCCGACGTCCATCCGGCCCTCTTCGATTGCCGTCTCAATCTCCGTAGAAGAAATTTCTTCAACCGTAACACTGATCGCTGGATGATCGGTAACGAAGACGCCAAGGAGTTCCGGCACAAGCGGCACGTTCAGCACCGGGATCACCCCCAGGCGCAATGCGCCCCGTAATTCTCCGGGTTCACCGTTCAGTTCCTGAAGAAGATTCTCCAACTGGTGAAGGAGCGCCCGGGCATGTTCCTGAAAAATCAGGCCTTGTGGAGTGAGCAAAATTTTTTTTCCGCGGCGCTGGAACAGGGGCACGCGAAGACTTGCTTCCAAATCCCGCATTTGCTGCGAAACACTCGGCTGCGAAATTCCGAGCCGGTCAGCCGCGCGGCTAAAGCTCCCCGCTTCAGCGACCGCGAGAAAATAGCGGAGATGGCGAATGTCCAACGGCTCTGACATGAAGAAGGAATATTGTTTGGGTGACTTGCAAAATGCAATCAGGAGCTTGACGGGATTGATTACGAGCGGAGGATTCTGCTTGCATAGGCAAAACTTATGGCGTCATTTCAAAAACCTTCGAACACGACAATGACCTCGAAGCTTATCCTCGTTGCGATTACGCTGAGCCTTCTGGTGGTAACAGGCTGTAATAAAAAGTCCGGTTCGACCGTTCAGAATTCAAACAAAGTCCGCGTAGGTTACATAGGTTTAACCTGCGAAGCTCCAATCTACGCGGCTTACGAGAAGGGGTTTTTCAAGGAGGAGGGACTCGAACCCGAACTGGTAAAATGCAGCTGGTCAACTTACAAGGATGCACTGGCGCTTGGCAGCTACGATATCACGCATCATCTGGTGATGTACTTTCTGAAACCAATCGAGCAGGGCTTGGATGTTAGATTTTTGGCAGGAATTCACCGCGGCTGTTTGCGTGTTCAAGCGGGCATGAAGACGAACATTCACGCGATTGAGGACCTGAAAGGAAAGCGAATTGGTGTGCCGGGAATGGGAACGCCCCCATTCGTTTTTGCAAATCGCGTCTTTGGAGTGCACGGGATCGATGCTGGGAAAGATATTACGTGGAAAGTTTACCCGGCCGGGGAATTAGGTCTGGCGATCGATAAGGGCGAAGTGGATGCGGTCGCCAACGCGGAACCGATCGGGAGTCTGCTGATCGCAGAAGGCAAGGTAAGGAACATTGCCGACCAAATAATGGATGCGCCTTACAAGGACGAATATTGCTGCGAAGTAATCGCGAACGGCAAATGGGTGGATGCTCATCCTGACACCGCGGCCAAAGCAACGCGTGCCCTGTTAAAAGGGGCGAAGTGGGTCGAGACCAATCCGAGGGCTGCCGCCGTTATGGCAGTAGAGAAAAAATACCTCGCTTCCACTCCCGAACTAAACACCGTAGCGCTCGCGCGCTTGCGGTACGTACCCAGTGTACAATTGGCCGAAGAGTCCGTACATACGGCAGGCCGCGAAATGAAAGTCGCCAAGATGCTTTCACCAGAGACCGACACCGAAGCGCTGGCTAAACGCGCTTTCATGCGTCTTCCCGGCGTTACGGACGAGTGGATTAAAACCCTGGAGGTAGAAAAAATTGCGGGAGCGCAGGTTTCACCCGACGAGGATATCCGGCTAATCGCGTCGTTGATCCAAAAGGACAGCGGAGATTCGTGCTGTCGAAGAAAAATGTTCGATCAACCGGACCAGGATGCACCGAACCTCGCCGACCCCGACGCGCCGTGTCTTGAGAAAAACACGGTCGCTGCGCAGAAATAAGTCGACGGCGGGAAAACAACGGACAACCGCGCTGTCATGTTGAGCGGAGCGCTGCAACGAATGCGAAGCATGAGGCCACGCTTTCAAACAGTTCGGTCTATTGTGCGCAGACAACGGACGCAATTGTTCCAATCTTCTTCACTTCGCTCAGCATGACATCAATCCCACGAGTAATGAACGCGGACGCCGCGGTTAGCGACAAACGATCGACGTTACCCTGGCCAATGCAGCTAGCTGTTCCGGTTGCGAGTCTAATCACGTTCGGAACGCACTTGCTGATCGCACAAAAAGCCCCGCCGCTTGAGACGCGTTCCTATATGCTGCTGTTTTGGGAAATTCTCGGCGTCTCAATTGTTCTCGCAATCGTACAACCTTTCTGGCCGGCACTGCGCAAATGGATGCGGCACATGTGGCCGATTTTTACCGCTGGCATTCTGTTACTCGGCTTCTGGGACGTAATCACGGCAGGCTTGCGCTTACTTCCGCTACCCTATTTTCCGGGACCTGCGGCGGTCTTGCGCAGCTTGATTAGCGATCGTGAACTTTTGCTCGATAGCACGTGGCACTCACTTGTTTTGCTCCTGAGTGGTTACACACTCGGCGTGATCATCGGACTTGTTAGCGGGGTGTGCATCGGTTGGTCGAGTTCGGTGCGCTATTGGGGGATGCCGCTGCTGAAAGTTGTAGGGCCGATTCCAGCAACAGCATGGATTCCTCTTGCCATGGTGGTTGCGCCTTCGGCAATCGTGTCAGCAGCGGGACTAGTTGCGCTGGCGGTGTGGTTCCCGGTTACGATGTTGACGGCCTCCGGGATTTCCAATACTCGCGCGTCCTATCTTGACGTGGCTAGAACACTAGGAGCCGGAAGGCTCTATCTGATCTTTCGAGTCGCCATACCAGCCGCGGTTCCAAATATTTTCATCGGTTTGTTCATGGGACTGGGTGCCTCCTTTCTAACTCTAGTTGTCGCGGAGTCTGTGGGAGTAAAGTCCGGTCTCGGTTGGTATCTTAGTTGGGCGCAAGGTTGGGCCGAATACGGCAAAGTTTTCGCCGCGCTCATTATCATGGCAGCCTTCTTCTCCACAGTGATGACTTTGCTATTCAAAGTACGTGATCGAGTTCTGGTCTGGCAGAAGGGGACAATTAAGTGGTGACGACGAATATTGCGGCCGCGTCAGCGCTTCGCGTTCAGCAAGTCTGCAAAAGTTTTGAGGTGCCTGACGCGCCGGGCACAAGCCGCCTTGCGCTGGACGGTATCTCATTTTCCATCGCCGCTGGCGAGTTGGTGTCGTTAGTTGGACCAAGCGGTTGCGGAAAATCGACACTACTTCGCCTTGTCGCGGGTCTCGATTTTCCTGATACCGGCGAGTTGCTCGTCGGCGAAGAAAGAATCGTCGAACCGAGCGCGGAACGTGGTCTCGTTTTTCAAGATCCGAATCTGTTTCCGTGGCTCACCGTTCGCCGCAACATCGAGGCTGGCCTGGTTGCGCGCGGTGTGTTGCGCGAAAAACGAACCGAAGTGGACGAATTCATGCGGTTGGTCGGACTCGAAGCCTTTGCTAATGCGTATCCGCATCATCTTTCCGGTGGCATGGCCCAGCGTGTTGCGCTTGCACGAGCACTCATCAACCATCCCAAAGTTCTCCTGCTCGATGAACCGCTCGGCGCGCTCGACGCCTTCACTCGCATGCGGATGCAGGACGAAGTTCTGCGCCTGTGGGAGAATCGTCGCACCACGATGCTGCTCGTCACCCATGACATTGATGAAGCGATCTACATGAGCCATCGCATTCTTATCATGACCTCGGCGCCCGGGCGGATCGATCGCGAGATTGAGATCGATCTCGCGCGACCACGTGATCGCACCAGCGATTTGTTTCTCCGCTTCCGGAGCGAAATTCTCGAACACCTGCATTTCGCCGGCAATGCAGTCGACGTTTCGGCCTAAAAAGGTCGAAAAGCGTCAACCGCCGCTGATCATTCAACACGAAAAGTAACAGAATTGTCTCTTTTAACGCCGCAAATTCGTTTGAAACATAAAGCGAAAGATAACACCTATGGAAGCCATGTATCCCGTACAGAGGAGCCCGGGGTTGAACACCGATCACGACCATTACGAGGTTCGTCCGCGCAAGGACAGAGATGGCTTTGATTTAATCAGCAACCTATTTAGATACGGCCCAATCTGGTATGCAGGGCCGGACGCGGTCCGTCATGCAATCGCGTACGCAAAATATCGGTCCCATTCGCGGTCGCAGCGCGCAATTATCCGCGTGTTAGACGACTCGGGCGCTGTTGTTCAAATGCACAAATAGAGCGGCTCGCCCGGCCCGCCTAATAGCAACCTGCGACGTCTTAGAACTTTGTGCTGGTTGAGCGTTTTTGACGTGTGTTTTCAAACCGCCTCGCATAGCCTCCCAACTTCAGGGAGGGAATCAGGATGCGAAAATGGATCGTCTTGTTCAGTGCGATCGCACTTGGAGTCACAGCTCAATCGATATCAACCGCGGCTTCGGATACGGAATGGGATCGAACTGTTCTACCGCGTCCGTCGCAGCCATTTGAAGGCGTTACGAAACGGACGCTCGAAGGATCCATAGCGTCCTATACTCAGCCGGTTAAGGCCCCACCCGATGCGCCGAACATTTTGCTCGTACTGATCGATGATGCGGGGTTTGGAAATCCGTCCACGTTCGGCGGGCCCGTCGCTACGCCGACGTTAGATAAACTCGCGGCCGCAGGACTTCGCTACAATCGGTTCCACGTCACGGCACTTTGTTCCCCGACGCGCGCAGCGTTGTTGTCCGGACGGAATCATCATTCAGTGGGATTCGGGTCGATTTGTGAATTGGCTGGCGGTTGGCCGGGTTACAGTACGAACTGGCCGACGAGCGCCGCGTCAATCGCCAAGACTCTTCAGCTCAACGGCTACAACACCGCTGCAATCGCCAAATGGCATCTTACGCCTGATGCGCAGCAGGGACCCGCCGGGCCGTTTGATCGTTGGCCGAACGCGCTCGGATTCGATTATTTCTGGGGATTCCTCGGCGGCGAAACCGGCCAGTTCGATCCAGTGTTGACTGAGAACAACACGATCCTCGGCGTACCGAAGGACAAGAATTTCTATTTTAATGACGCCATGGTCGAGCATTCGATCAATTGGATCAGGGGTCAGAAAGCGCAGGCGCCTGACAAACCATTTTTCCTTTATTTTTCAACCGGTGCGACTCACGCGCCACATCAAGTGCCAAAGGAATGGAGCGACAAGTACAAAGGGAAATTTGATCAGGGCTGGGACAAGTTGCGCGAAGAAACATTCGCACGTCAGAAGCAGCTCGCGGTTATTCCCGCGAACGCGAAACTGACGCCGCGTGATCCTGCTTTTCCGGCGTGGGACAGCGTCCCGGCGGATGTGAAGAAAGTGTATGCACACCAGATGGAAGTTTATGCCGGATACCAGGAAAACACGGATAACGCTATTGGCCGCGTGGTGAAAGCGATTAACGACATGGGACTCACTGATAACACGCTGATCATCTACATCTTCGGCGACAACGGCGCGAGCATGGAAGGAACCGAGACCGGCACCTTCAACGAAATGACCACACTCAACGGCGTCCCGCTCACGGCCGAACAACAGTTAAAAGCCATCAAGGCCTACGGCGGTCTTGAAAAATGGGGCGGCCCCGACATGGCTCCACATTATGCGGCAGCCTGGGCATGGGCTGGCAACACACCGTTTCAGTGGGGGAAGCAGGTAGCATCTGCACTCGGCGGCATTCGCAATCCGATGGTGATCTCGTGGCCAAAACGCATTAAGGACAAGGGCGGTGTGCGCAGTCAGTTTACGCACTGCACAGATGTCGCACCGACAATTCTTGAAGCGGCCGGCCTGCCTGAACCAAAGCAAGTCAATGGCGTGCCACAAATGCCGATGCACGGCGTGAGTTTCGCTTTCACATTCGAAGATGCCAAAGCACCCTCCCGACACACGCAGCAGTATTTCGAGATTTTGGGGAACCGCGCAATGTACAAGGATGGCTGGCTCGCATGCTGGCGCCTCGACCGAATCCCGTGGAAAATCGATCCTGAAACACTCAAGCGATTCGCGCCTGGCAAGTGGAATCCCGATCAAGACAAATGCGAGTTGTACAACCTGGACGAGGATTTCTCGCAGGCCGACAACATTGCGGATAAGTATCCTGACAAAGTGCGCGAGCTGACCGCACTCTTCTGGTCGGAGGCAGAGAAGTATCAGGTGCTCCCATTACTCGGGGAGATGGCAGCGGTTTGGGGTTTTCCAAAAGGTTTACCCGACCAGACGAAATTTACTTACCAAAACGGAACCGAGAACATTTCTTCCGGCATGATTCCGCCGATTTACAATCGTTCCTACAGCATCAGCGCCGATCTGGATAATCCGGGTCACTACGGTGTGATTGGACTGCGCCCCGGAGTAGCGGGCGTGATCGTGGCCGAGTCCAGTTTTCTGGGCGGCTTTTCCCTTTACGTCGAGAACGGCCATCTCAAGCACACCTACAGCTTGTTAGGCTTGAAACTTGATACCATTGCCTCGCGCGACTCAATTCCCGCCGGGAAAGTCAACGTGCGTTACGAGTTCACCGCTGATAAACCCGGCGAGTTCGGCACCGGCGGCACAAGCCGCCTCTTCATTAACGGGAAGCAACAAGCCGAAGCGAAGATGGAACATAGTGTGCCCTTCCGGTTCGCCTCCTACGAAGGCATGGATATTGGCACTGACAACGGTCTCCCTGTCGTCCCAAAATTAGAATATGCGAAAATACTTCCGAAGTATTTCAGGGGGACGATCGAGAAAGTGCAATTCGATCTAGGCCCGGCAAAAGTAAGCGTTGAAGATCTCCAACGGATTTATCTCCAACACTTCGCAAGGGCGGTCCGCAATTAAGTGGCCGGTGTTACGCCGCTCCACTGCAATCGACAATCAGAGGTAGTGTATTGCGCGTAGCGAGGCGGCGTGACACTAGACCGGATGGAGTTACGATAGCTTGATGAGCAAGCGGATCGGCTTTTTCATTTTCGATGGCCTAACCGCGCTCGATCTGGTGGGGCCATTCGACACTTTCGCAGTCGCGACCGAGCTCGCGTCATCTTGTGAAAATGGCCGTGCCTACGATCTCGTGACGGTGGGGCTAAACGGCAAGGCAGTGGTGGCGGAGTCTGGCATGCGCTTTCATCCTGATACCACAATTCTGAAGGCTCCTGCTCTGGACACTCTGATCATACCAGGAGGGGAAGGACTGCGTCGTGCGGATGTTTCGAGCAAAATTTCCGACTGGTTACAGCGACGCGCCTCAAACACCCGCCGGCTGGTGTCGATTTGTACAGGTATATATGGTCTCGCTTATGCCGGCTTACTTGATGATCGGCGCGTGAGCACGCATTGGCGCTTCGCTTCGCGAATTACTCGCGAGTTTCCAAAACTCAAAGTAGAGCCCGACGCTCTCTTTGTGAAAGACGGAGCGTTTTATACTTCGGCCGGTATAGCGGCGGGAATTGATCTGTGCCTTGCGTTAATTGAAGAAGATTACGGACCCAGACTGGCACTCGATGTCGCGCGTGAGCTGGTCGTTTACTTAAAGCGGCCGGGCGGCCAGGAACAATACTCACAACCTTTGCAGTTCCAGATTCGGTCGAGCGATCGATTTTCCGAGATCATCGCCTGGATTGCCGGCCATCTCGGCGAAGACCTTTCTCAAGAGGTGTTAGCTAGCAAGGCTGCGTATTCGCCACGACATTTTGGGCGTCTGTTCAGAAATGCATATGGCGTGACGCCAGCGCAGTTTGTGGAGAAATTGCGCATGGACGAAGCCAGAGCACGCCTGGCGATTCCACGAAGCACGGTCCAGAATGTTGCGGAATCGGTCGGCTTTAAGAATCGCTTCGTCTTTAGCCGCGCGTTCGAGCGTCGGTTTGGTGTGAGCCCGAACGCGTATCGACAAAGTTTTCAGTCTTCGGCCAAAACGGTTTAGCGCAATTGTCGTTTCTGACTGAATTCATCACAATCTTGTCCTCGACAGGGTTGCTTACGCTCGCACTCTCTAGCCGATATGAGGATTATGTTTATGAAATCTATTTGGATTGCCCTTATTAACGTCATGCTTTTTGTCGCAAGCGCATCGGCCGCGAGTTCCGTACTGCAGGGAACTGTCAAGGATGCTAACGGAGATCCGATTCAAGGCGCGGATATTCGGATTGAAGCGACAAACACTGGCAGATTGCTCACGACGGTTAAAACGAATGTAAACGGCCGTTACAGTTTAGAAGGTCTCGCGGCGGGCAGTTACCGGGTAACGCTGGTTGTGGATGGCGCCGTGAAGGCTTCCATCAATAATACGACGCTCGAACCCAGTGAATCGAGAAAGCTGAATTTTGAGCTCAAACAAAGGCGCGCGTCCGTAACCGCAACGAAAGGTACACACCGGATATGGGTGGCGCCGTTCACCGGAAGTCGTCTGCCTGGTCGCTGGATTGAAGTTGATGACAGCACCAGTTGGGCCGGGGCGCATGTCAACACGCAGCATGTCGTACAGGTCAGTCCGAAAGAACTGGAACGGGAAAAGCACAACTATACGGAAAAGGGGGTTCAATGACGCAGACTAGAACGCCCGTAACGATCTGAATCGCTGCATGAATACAATCAAGGCAACCTTAAGGCATCCAACCTTAGTGCTGGTTTGAGAGAATGACCTGTTTTTATAGGTAAAGCCGGCAGTGAGATTCGAACCGACGACCTGCTGATTACAAAAAAACAGGTTGCGGAAATCTTGTAAACGCTGTCTTGCCTGGTCGTGAGGCCAGTTTACCTCGGAAAATCGGGCGACCAGAGCGTCGCCGCATCGAGCAGATTAGATCACGTTGGAACGCTTCGGAACACAAAAAGTGTCCAAGCACAGAGGCTATCCCGTCTCCCGTAGATATTACAGCAAGACAGATCTCCGATACTGGCAAGCAGCGGTCTTTCAGCCCCGGTATACGCGAAATCAAGTGGTCCACCAATTATCAGAATGGGCCGTCAAGATTCAGCACCTGGGACGGCGTGAAACCTTCGCGCTTGGCACAGCCAACCGTACCGCGGCGGCCGCCAAGGCCAAAACGATATACCTTGCCCTCAAATCGAGTGGTTGGGAGATCACTCTTGCGAATTTTAAACCGAAATCGCAAATCCACTCCGAAATCGCCACAACGGTTGGGGAGTTTCTGGAACAAGTCGTTGCAACTGCAGGCCGACGCCCAAAGACAATTCAGGGTTACTGCCGAGCTTTTCGAAAGATCATCGCCGACATTTTCAAGATCGATGAGGGACAATCGAAATTTGACTACCGCGCGGGTGGCGGGCGGGAGAAGTGGCTTGCAAGAATCCACGCTGTCAAATTGAAGGACCTGACTCCTAATAAGATCCAAAAATGGAAGGTCGCCTTTGTTGCTCGCGCAGGAACTGATCCAACAAAGAGGCGTGTGGCACAAATCTCGGTCAACTCATTGATGCGACAAATGTGGGCAGTATTTTTGCCGGCATAGCTCAGCTGGTCCAGAGCAGCTGATTTGTAATTCAAGCGACTGTTTGCGCAGCTTTTCAAGATGTTGCGCAGTGTGTTTTTCAGAGCTGACCAGAGGCAAGCTAATTCGCGCCGCGTTGCGCAGAATTGCACGCTTTTGCAGCCAAAATTCCGCAGACCGTAGAAGCGACCGTGAAATTTCCCTACCTTCGCGGGCGCGCGTGAGATTGTTCGCGCCTCGTACGCATCAATACGGGTCTTCCCCTGGAGAGCTCAGTTAAGACCTCGTGCGTTGAGACCGTGGATTACAGCGGCTACGAGCATTCTCAAAATTACGGCCTCATCGCAACGACTTTGCAGTTGCTTTCGAGTTCTATTGAATGCGTCGTACGTTAACAGAACTGCTCCGAGAGGATCATCAGTGATTCGCAAAACGAAGCGGTAAATCGAGTAATAATAACGAGCGGCCAAAACATCAAAACATGGAAGTTTTGTTTTGCTCGACGACTTTCTTTTTTGATCCGCTTCTCGCACTTGGCGACGCGGCAATGCACTGCGCCTCCTGGGGGGTCTTTTCACTCGTCACCTCGTTCTACGGAAATGACCGAGCGAAGTGCCCAGACAAGCCGGTGATTATTCGCTGGCGATTCTGATACCAGAATCGCTTCACTGCTAAAGGGCGGCTCCGGTTTGACTGGAAAAAGCGGTCGCAAGACCGCGAATGCTTGCGGCGCAAACGCAAGCGCAATGACTATAGAGAATACTGCACATCTCATCCTCGCGGAACAATACTTGCCAAGGAGCTCGGACACTTTGGTGTAGTGGCGCTGCCAGCTTTCGTAATGACACATTGCGCCGGCCTGTTCGGCTCAAGCTGCCTTAAGACCGGCCACGATTACGGCGTTCAGAAGGATTGTCGCAAGCATGACCTCATTGAGGCGACGCCACCGTCGCTTGCGGATCGTATTGAATGCGTCGTACGTTAGTAAAACTGCTTCCCGAGGATCCTCGGTCAGTCGAGAAGCAAAGCTGTAAACGGCAGGATAATAACGGCCGACCAAAGTATCAAAACGTATGTATTTCGTTTTGGTCGGCGGCTTTCGTTTTTGTTTCGGTCCTTGTGATTGAGCGCGCAGGATAGTGCCGCTCGGGGTGGGTGGTCCTTGCATGTTTTGGGGGGTCCTTTCATCTATCACCTTATAATACGGAAATGGCAGAGTGCAGTTTCTGGCCATTTGGCGGCGTCTGGCTCTTCGTAGGTCGAGACAACTCATCATTGGGCAGCACCGATCGTCATGCACGAATCAACACTTTGATGACCCTGAATAAGAAACTATCCTCTATAGACAGAAGTCCCTCATCCTCCTACTCTCCGTTTCAAGTAGCAGTCCAGCCACGAAAGTTAAGCCCAAAATGAAAATGACCAAGAAACTACAAATCGTCGCGCTCGTTGCGCTATCGCTCGGCATTGCAAGCCTGTGCTCTGCACAGAGCGATGCTCCTTACACCGAAGGTCCGGTCTGGACCATTACGATGGTCAAAACTAAGACCGGCATGACCGACGAATACCTCAAAGGTCTCGCTAAGACCTTGACGGCCTCGCTTGAGGAAGCGAAGAAGCAAAATCTAGTCGTCGATTACAAGATCCTGCTCGGCAACGACGCTACACCGCAAGACTTCAACATCCTGATAATGGTGGAATCGAAGAACATGGCCGCGCAGGATAACGCGCGCGAAAAGTTCGATCCGATCGCCAGAAAAGTCGTGGGCACAACTGACCAACAGCAGGCGTTGCAAGTGAAACGCCTTGATATTCGCGAGATCATTGGCACGAAGCTCATGCGCGAAATCACGCTGAAGTAATCCCGCGTGTTCGATTAATTCGGGGATCTGATGCCATCGCCAGTGAGAATCGGCTCATCGTCGGCGGCATCGTGGCGGTTTTTCGTTCACCACTCTTTGAAATCGCCCTTGTGCTGGTGAGTCTCGATTAAGTTGCCAGTGTCATCGTAAATGCGGATCACAGCATTATGTGAGCGGCTGCTGTGTATCGCGTAGCCGATTGCATTATCGGGCGTGTCGTACCACAGCCGACCGAATGGCAGCGCATCGGAAATCCGATCGACGCCGCGTTGATCTTTGCGCGGGCGAACTTAGATTGAAGGGTCAGATTGGCATTGGCGAAACTGCCGCATGACTCTGGAGACAACGAGCGGATCTTGCGTTCATTGCTGCCGACCCGCAAAGTTGGTCGTAACCCTCTGTTAAAGGATCGCGCATGAGGATACTGAAGTTCGGCGGGTCGTCGCTTGCGACGGCTGATTCCATTCGGCAAGTCGCTGCGATCATTCTGGAAAACATGCGGCGCGAGCCTGTTGTGATCGTCGTTTCGGCGTTTCAACGGGTGACTAACGAATTGCTTGAGTGCGCGCGATTGGCTGAAAAGGGAGATGCTCAGTGGGAATCGATGTGGCGTCAAATTGTCAGCCGGCATCGCAGCACGGTAGACCGATTAATGGGCAAAAGACGATCCGCTGCCTTCCGAAGGGAGCTAGGAGCGTTATTCGAAGATCTGCACGACGCACTGCACGGGGTACAGTTGTTAAATTATGCGCCGCCTCGCGCTCGCGACTTGGTGGCCAGTTTCGGTGAGCGTCTTTCGGCATTAATTGTCGCAAGCTATTTGAATGATTCGCAATCTGCTCAATT
The DNA here is from genome assembly GCA_963804875.1 of uncultured Verrucomicrobiae bacterium. GTDB lineage: Bacteria > Verrucomicrobiota > Verrucomicrobiia > Chthoniobacterales > UBA10450 > Udaeobacter. The sequence goes on along the minus strand of CAWDRX010000007.1, from coordinate 239,601 downwards.
TGTTGATGCGCGCGAGCTCATTTTCACTGACGACAACTTTACAAGCGCAAATGTAATCTTTCCCACAACTAAGCGCGCTATCCGTCGATATTTTGCGCGATTACTTCGTTCATCTCGCCGTGCGCCGCTCGTCGTGGTTACTGGCTTCATTGCGTCCACAACGGCTGGCCAGACAACCACCCTGGGCCGCGATGGCTCCGATTACACTGCTGCGATTTTGGGAGCAGCGCTGAATGCGTCTAGAATTGAAATTTGGACCGATGTCGACGGTGTCCTGAGTGCCGATCCGAAGCATGTGCCAGCGGCCTTTACACTGCCGCGGATTTCGTACGAGGAGGCAATGGAGCTTTCACATTTCGGCGCCAAGGTGCTTCATTCCGGTGCCATTGCTCCGGCAGTTTCTCGCAGAATCCCGATTTTAATTAAGAACACCTTCCGTCCTCACCAACCTGGTACGCTCATTGCGCGCAGCCGCGACGACGGCGGCCAGGCGGTAAAAGGAATCAGCTCGATCAGCGGCATGACGCTTCTAAATCTCCGCGGCTTAAGCATGGTCGGTGTGCCGGGCATTGCAGAACGTCTGTTTGGTACGCTCGCTTCGCGCAGTGTGAACGTCATTCTGATCTCGCAAGCATCGTCAGAACACACCATTTGCTTTGCGGTCCGTGCGACGGATTCATCCTCGGCCGCTGACGCAGTGCGCCAGGAGTTTCGATTTGAGTTTCAACACAGGCTCATTTTGCTCGATGAGAAATCGGATCAGGCCGTCGTGGCTGTGGTTGGTGATGGAATGAGAGGTCATCCTGGCGTTTCGGGAAAAATTTTCGGTAGTCTTGGACGGCGCAACATCAATGTTACCGCCATCGCCCAAGGCGCATCAGAGAGAAACATTTCGTTCGTTGTAGATGCTGCTCAGCAGGCACGCGCATTGAACATAATTCACGAGGCTTTCTTTGAAGTTCGTAAACGCCTTGCGTTGATCATCATTGGCGTTGGACGCATCGGCGCCGCCTTGTTGGAACAATTGCGCACCCAACGAACCCATCTGCTCGAGAGTGGTTTCGATATTACCGTCGTCGGTCTGGCAAACAGTAAACACTTCGTATTGGACTCGCGCGGGATTGATCTTGCCAGGTGGCGTCAGCGTCTATCGGCGTCGCGCCGTAAAATGAATTGCCAGCTTCTCGCGCAGCAAATTTCGAAGCTGGAGCTGACCGATGGTGCAATCGTGGATTGTACCGCAGCGGAAGCAGTGGTCGCTGCTTACCCAGATTTTGTGCGCGCCAATCTCCACATCATTACGCCCAACAAACGCGCAAATGTGTTGCCTCGAAGTGAGTACGCCGCACTGATGAACCTCCTGAAATTGCGACAGAAATATTTGCTCGATGAAGCGAATGTCGGAGCTGGTTTGCCGATCATGTCGACAATTCGAGATCTCATCGCCAGTGGTGATGTCATCGAAACAATCGAAGGGGTTTTTTCCGGGACTTTGAGTTATTTATTTAACAATTTCGATGAAAAAATCCCATTTAGCGCGCTCGTTAAAGACGCATGGGAACGCGGTTTGACCGAACCTGATCCACGGGATGATCTCTCCGGACAGGATGTCGCCAGAAAGTTGCTCATTCTCGCGCGGCAAACTGGGTCGCAACTGGACGTCGGTGATATCACTGTTGAAACTTTGGTGCCGGGCAAGGTTGCGCGTGGGCAATTTTCAGAACGGTTCTTTGCCGCGCTCTCACGGTTCGATCATAAAATGGCGGCTCGATTGAAGCGGGCGCGCTCACATGATGCTGTGCTTCGTTATGTAGGATCGCTTGCGGGAGATCGCGCGTGCGCGAACATCCAGGAGTTTCGGCGCGATCACCCGATCGCCATGACAAAAGGCAGTGACAACATCATCATGTTTAATACCAAGCGTTATTCGCAAACGCCGTTGGTCATCCAAGGGCCCGGCGCCGGCCCGGACGTAACCGCGATGGGAGTGTTTTCCGATATCCTGAAGTTGCTTCATTATTTACCGTACTAACGTCTACGGCGTTGCTGCGCCGTTTCACACGTTCTTACTGCTCGCCAAAATCAGAGAGACAATCAGAATGCCGAAAGTGTCCAAGAAGTGTCCAAGCAAGCGCCTCTCGGACTGTCGGCGAAGCCGGGATTTCAGAGGGAGCCGGCAGTCGGATTCGAACCGACGACCTGCTGATTACAAATCAGCTGCTCTACCAACTGAGCTATGCCGGCAAAACGGCGCACATTAATGGACTTTGCCGTGTCAAACAAGTTGCCGATCGCGTTGTCCTTGTCACGTGGGTTTTTGCGACAGGCCGCTTCCAATTCCAGAAACGCAGTTAGCTTTCATCGCGCTCGCACGGTTCTGCACGGCTATAACGAGATCAAACTCAGCGCGAACTCATGTATTGCCGTTTGCAGTTCCACAAACGCCATCAGCTTTTCATCGGCACGGACGACGAAACGCTTTCGGCTTCCTCCGCTGTGATGTGCGGGAAATTGCCAAAGACTTTTTCTACTTCCTTAAAAGTCGTCGGTATTCCGTCTCCCGTCCGGCAGTGAGAAACTAAACTCAATCAGCGGCCCGCGCTTCGTAACCTAAGACGCGCTCGCTAATTGAACAACAGTTCGCAGTTGCGGCCTGTGTTGGGATCACCGGCAAAAACGCGCTCTCGTTAGGCTGCAGCCGTTAGCTGTCCTGGACGTACCCATAAGTATCGACGCTTTCCTTTCGCGCGTAACCGATTTACTTAGGCAGTGGTGGATCCGTAAGGAGGGCAAATCTCGCCGGAGCCTTGATCGATACCTCGTTGATATTCCAGAAGCGGTTGTTTGGTGCCTTAACGGATGTGACGACCGTAGGGTCGAAACGCACCCCGTTCCACGGGGGCCATGGTACGGACTTGATGACCGTGAATTGATACTTTCTGTCATCGGCATCTGTTACGGTTATCGGTACAAGGGTTATTAAGGGAAATCTGATTCTTAATAGTATCTACGACGATATCTGGTGAATCTATTTTCGCGTTTTTCGACAGAGGCGGAAAGTCCTTCTCGCGGCCGCCGCATACGCTAAAACTCTTCCACCTTGGCCTTTTCTGTGCTTTCGAATCTCCCAGAGTCACAAGGAAATCCTTTTTATAATTCGCCGGCGGCTCAATCGGCTGCTTATTGGGCAATCCTTCGGGGCCCCCGATCGCGATGATAAGCCCCTCGCCAGGTTTTTGTTGGAAACCTGCGGCGTCATCGACGGAAAACGCGTACGAGGATGCGTTAATCTCCGTGCCATGAACAAGACGTACGAACGGATTAAACCATTGCTGCTGCTTCGGCTCTGTTTCGTAGTTGTACTGGAGGTTGTTAATATAATCGAACTGCACCTGGTGATAACGTGATTCCGGCCCTGGAGAAAGTTTTAGAGCATTGAAGCCCGCATTACACCCGGAATTAAACGGGACCCATCCATACACATAGGGCAGGATATTAAGGTCCGTTGGGGGGGGGGCAGGGACTGGATAATACCGCGGGTCGTTCAGGTCCGGACAGTCACTCAGGTTCCCCATCGTTCTGTAATTGTGGTAATTCCCTCTGAAAAAGGCATCGAGTTCCTTATACTTTTCAAATTGCGGGCAATTGACGGCATTGGCGTTGTTTGAAGTGCAGGTTTGCCATTGTTCAATCAAAGCTCTTATGGCCCTGCCCGGTGGAGTGGTGCCCGGTGGAGTGGTGAAGTCAGATGCGGCGCCTTTTTCTACCACATTCACCCTGTCAACAAGCACCTTGTAGGTCCCGGGAAGGTGTGGACGCCGCTCTTGATTGTCCAGAGCAGATTTGTATTGGGGCCAGTCAAAATCATTGGCAAATTTGTTGAGAGCATCTCTGAAGGAGCTCTTGTCCTCCTGTGGCCCCAGCGGTTGGATTGTCCCCAGATACCCGACGGCAGTCGGATCTTCTTGACCGTTGCAGGGCTCTTCGCCACACGGCGCCAGCGCGAGTGGCAGGTATATCTGATCGAGATAAGAAACATTATAACCGACGTTTAAGTTAATGATGAAGGGTTTAGCGTCAGTGTTGACACTGGCAAATGTATATTCCACCAGTTGAAATTGAACCTTGTTGTCATCGAACGATTTTGTATGTTTGTAAATGGTCAGCGGTTTCTCGCAATCGGCGCAAGAAACGCGAGGAGAATCGGAAGTGAAGGAAAGTCGGCTGTCCTTGTCGGCTTCGTGTGCCGCGTCCAGAGCCGCTTTGGTATCAAAGAAATATATGCGACCGCCATTGTACCAATCGACATAGGTGTCCTCATCACCTTGAAGCTGCGAGTACCAGGGAACCGTTACTGATACGTGAGTGTGGGCGGGAATGCCATTTTCGGGATTCACATACGCTCGGGAATAGTGAGTTTCCGCGTAAGATTGGTTATTATTATTGAAAAGCGCTTGCAACCAGGGATCAGGATTTTGAATCCCGGCCTGAATCACTGCAAAGATCGGGCCTGCAGTATTATTGTAAATTGTAACCACCTTGCTGCAGTCTTTCGAAGGGCATGGCGGTGGCGGTATTTGCGCGTTGGCAGTGCCCGGCGAAAGCGCAAAGCACGCGAACACCGGCAACCCTACGTAAATAATATTCCTTATTGTTTTCATGTGTTCTCATTCCATTGCGTGAACAAGCCCTTTGGTCACGGTTAGCCCTGCGAAAAGAGGGTCAGGAAGCTCCAGGGGGAGAAACCTAAACGGACTTAACGCGAGCGGATAGTGCCACCCTTGACAGCGATGTCAATAGTCACCATTACCACGACCGGCGCGTGGCACCTCTACGACCCAGAATTCAAAACCGTGGCGAGGAAAAGGAAACGCTGCGACTTCCCTGCCTGCCGGAAAGGGGCTCGGCTACCTGACACTCTTCGGGAACCCGGGGCAGACCATAACGGTGGCGGTGCAGTAATTGAGCATCGCTGCATTGGCGAAGAGGCGTGAACAATTCCACGCGTGCGCGTGGACGCGCCTGAATTTTTCACGGTCGCTTCTACGGTCTGCGAAATTTTTGCTGCAAAAGAGTGCAATTCTCCGCAACGCTGCGCGAATCGATACCGCTGAATCACCTAGCGTCAGCGACGCTGTGCAAAGCAGTGAAACGCTGCGGAACTCGTTAGGCTTGAATTACAAATCAGCTGCTCTAACCAGCTGAGCTATGCCGGCGCTGCCCATATGAAAGCCGGTTTAGCGAGTTCATCAAGAGATCTCGCCCACGAGGAATTAGCAGCTCTATCTCTAAGCGGTCACGCAGCTGCGAAGACGCACGCTACGGTGTCCGGGCGTTGTTCTCTTCTCCATCTATCCGTTGCGACTGCGCTTTAGCACAGTGCGAGTCGGATGATTCGATTGGGTTACTGTCGCTGACGGATTCCAATGGGTCTCGGCCGTTCTGAATCAGACAATGCGAGGATCTCCAGCAGAATCTCTGCGAGCCGTTCCGGTGGCTTCGGTGGCGTGCTCATCTATGTTAGAAACGTCGCCGACCTGGAATTTTGTCTGCTATACTCTGTTTGCTGACAAAGACGTGATTGCGGCTCTTACCGGTCAGTCGTTTCCAACGCCGCGGGCATTGGACGCTTGCGCGATTGAAGGAAAGCGGTGAGTTGCGCCAACTCTTCCGGCTTTATTGAATTGCCGTAAGCAGGCATGTTCACTCCGCCGTTTACGATGCGGATAATCATGTCGCTTTCAGAAAGCGTGTCGCCGATGTACGTGAGATTTGGACCGCGGCGGCCGCCGTCGCCGCTGATGAGGTGGCAATTAAGACATCCTTTGCTTTGAAAAACTCTTGCGCCCTCGAATACGGGCCCGCTTGTCGCGCCAATGACTTTGTCCGTCAGCGGTGCTGGATCAAAGTTTGGGGACCACGGCGAGTTTGCGCCAGCGATCCAGAGCGAACCGATCATGATAACGCTTAACAGCACTACAGCGATCGACCAGGGCCGTCGAGAGGGCGCGCGCTCGCCTCGATTATTGAGCATGGGCGCCGCCAGTAGAAGGACGCCGATCACTACAGGCCCGAGAATCATCAGGTAGCCTTCGAGCTCGCGTGGAATCATGGCCAGCAGCGCGAAGTACCAAAGCAAATACCAGTCAGGCCGGGGATCGGCGTGGAGAATACTGGGATCGGGCGGCTTATCGAGCGCCGGTGGTCCGACAAAATACGCGAGTAATGCGATGACGATGATGAGGCCAGTACCAAATACAAAATCGCGCCAAGCTCCGTCAGGCCAGAAAGCATGTCCCGTTGTCTGCATCAATTCTTCGTATTCCCGCCGGTACGTTTTTGGATCGACTTCTTTCCCGGCAGTGGGTGGCTCGGCAATGCCGTGGCGCAGCACGAGCATCAGGTGGATTCCAATGAAGGTAAACATCAGCGCCGGCATGATGAAAACGTGAATGGCGAAAAAGCGGCTCAACGTTGCGCCGCCAATCGTTGTTCCGCCGAGAATGAATTGCGCCAGAAAATTGCCGATCAACGGAACGCGTCCGGCCTGTTCAGCGGCTACCACGACAGACCAGGCAGCGGTCTGGTCCCAGCGCAACAGTTGGCCCGTAAACCCCATCACAAGCGTAAAGCCGAGAAGCAACACGCCCGTGGTCCAGTTCATTTCGCGGGGGAATTTGTAGGAGCCGAACAAAAACGTTTGCGCCATGTGCGCGCCAACCATCAGCACCATGGCTGACGCGCCGAAATAATGCATTCCGCGAAGAAAACTGCCGAATGGCGCCTCGTTGGTGATCCATTCCAGTGTCTCGTAAGCCTGGGAGGCCGACGACGTGTACGAAAAAGCGAGTGCCACACCGGTGGCCACCTGTACAATGAACGCCAGCATCGTTGCGCTGCCGAAGACGTACCACCAGCGCGCATCACGCGGCACAAGATGTTTCAAGCTCGGCCCGATGAGCGTCGAAATCCCCAACCGATCATCAAGCCATCGCCACGTTCCGGTAACAAACCGCTTCATAACCTCGTGGTAGTAGTGATCGGAATGGCCATCGTTTTGATTTGCACCTGGCCGTTTGCGGTCCGGACGTCGTAACGGATCAATGGCTTTGGCGGCGGCCCGGCGGCGACCGTGCCATCGGAATAATAAACACCGCCGTGACACGGACACATAAACAACCCCGCGTCGGCGAGCCAGCGCACCGGACACCCGAGGTGCGTGCAGTTGACCGAGAACCCGACGAATTCGCTTTCGTTCACACGGCGCAACCACAGGGCGTTTTTTGCTGTGATGCCCGCCCATGGAAGTGATGATGGATCGGTGATGGTGACGCTAACCGTTTTGCCAACTTCATAATCGGTGATGTTCCCGACTGAGATCCACTTACCGGTTGTTCTGCGGAAAATCGGCGCGACCACAAAACCGACGAGCGGAATTCCAAGAATGGCTGCGCAAATACCGCTGAGCCCGATGCAAAGTTTCTCCAGAAACCGCCGGCGAGTAATTTCGTCCGGTGTCATCGCCCGCTCTGGCGTTGAATGATCAGTGGTGACTTCGTTCACGGAGCAATTCGTAGATCCAGCCGGCAAACGACGCGGCAAAGAGACCGATGCCCACGACGAGGATTACCCACGAAGTGATTAATCCCCAGAACATGAATGTCGTTCCCATTGCCACGCCGGCCGGGAAAAAGTTTGGACGTGGCAGTCGCTCGGGCGGCAACAGCTCCCAGCCTGCAGGGATAGTCGGTTGTGTTTTGTCTATCATAAGGCTCCGTCCGCTAGTGATGCGCCAAGACAGGATGCGCGAACCAGCGGGCAAGTTGCGCGATAATTGCGGCCAGATATCCAAGGCACATTGGCACCCACATTAGTAATCCGCCGATCTGCTGGTCCTTGTCGGGAGTAATGCCCCAGTTCCCTTGAATAAGGTTTAGAACGCCCAAACGACCAGCTGCCGGTTGCGCGTAAATCGGACATACGCTCACCGGCGAGAACGTGATGAGAATTCCAAGGACGCTGCACGCCACGCACGCGCTGAAAAGATAAAGCACTGCGCCGGGTGGCGACATTCGCTCGTCTTCACGGGGTGCTAGAATTTGTCGCCAGAAAATCGCGCCTAACAAAAGAAGCGAGGAGATTTGAATCGCGTTAACGAGCTGCGAAGAGACTGCGGCATTGCAAAGCGGCCGGGCGTGCCACAACCACATGGCGCCCACGCCGCAAATCCACCCAACGATCGGATTGGAGATCAGCCATGACCGCGCGCCAAGCGAGACGTAAGGCGGCAGGCTCATTAAGAGCAATGCCGGAACAATGAGCAACAGCAGGATGTGTTGCAGCATGTGCGCACTAAAAAGATAACCCGCCGCGAGGGCGCTGAGTGGAGAGCTTAGAGTGACAACAAAAACGACCAGTCCTGCCACCAAATAAACGACCCGCCGATTCACTCCGAATCGCCACAGATACGCGGCAAGCGCAACACCACATGGAACCAACGCGGCGAAGTTCAACGTCCACGCAGAAGTAAGAAATTGCTGCGTCGTCATCGGATTAAAGGCCAGAGGTAAACGATCGAAAATACCAACACCCAGACCACGTCTACGAAGTGCCAGTACAACCCGACCGGGCCAAGAGCAGGCAACTGGCCTTTTCTAAAAGCGCGGGTAAAAGCCACTCCGAGAACAATCATCAAGGCGATCAAACCCATGCAGACGTGCAAGCCATGAAAACCGGTGAGCGTGAAAAAGGTCGTGGCGAAAAGATCCAAACCAACGGTCACACCTCGCTGAAACAGCGTCCAATATTCCAGCCCCTGACCGACGATGAATATGCTTCCGAGTAAAATGGTCCCGGCGAGCCAGGCTTTCATTTTTCCGTGATTGTTTCTGCGTTCTGCGACTTCAGATCGCCAGATCGTAAAACTGCTCGCAAACAAACAGATGCTAAAGATCGTCGTCTTCAGCACATCTAACTCTCGCGCGCCAGGTCCGCTTTGCGACGTCGCGTTATAAAAGAGGTAAGCAAGAATCAGTACGCCGAAAAATCCTGCTTCGGAAATGATGAATGTGATCACGCCGGCAGCGTTCTTCTCCGGTCGGAACGTGTCGAGCGCTCCTCCGACCGGCACGACTGGATCAGGACGATCAGGGTTCGCGTAATCCCAGAGCGGCCGGCGGCTGCGAATCGGCGGCAGCGCATCGAAATTCTCGTGCGGTGGCGGCGAAGTTGTTGCCCATTCGAGCGTCCATGCGTTCCACGGATTGTCGCCCGCTGGTTTTCCGCGGACCAAGCTTCTCACCAAATCCCACACGAAAAGAATGGACGCGGCAGTCATGAAGAACGCGCCGATGGTAGAGACCATGTTCATCCAGCCCCAGCCGGGCAGATCCGGATAGGTATAGGTCCGCCGCGGCATGCCGGCCAATCCAAGCACGTGCTGAATCATGAAAGTCAGATTGAAGCCGATCACCATCAGCCAAAACACCCATTTGCCGAGGCGCTCCGACATCATTCGGCCGCTCATTTTGGGAAACCAATAATAAATTCCTCCAAGGATCGCGAAGACGATCAGGCCGACAAAAACGTTATGAAAATGTGCGACGAGGTAATAACTATTCTTGGTCTGCCAATCGAGCGGCGCCATCGCGTGACTGACACCGGTTAGGCCGCCGATGAGGAATTGCAGCAGCGCTGCAAGGCAGAAAAGCATCGGTGTAGTGAAGCGCACACGTCCGCCGACCATCGTCGCGCTCCAGTTAAATAACTTCACGCCAGTTGGAACAGCGATCAGCACGCTGGCGGCGACAAAGAACAAATCGACAGCGCGTCCGAGCCCGACGGTAAACATGTGGTGCGCCCACACCAGCAAGCTCAAAATGACAATGACCACAGTCGAAGCGGCGACAAACTCGTGGCCAAAAATCGGTTTGCGCGAAAAAACCGGAATCACTTCCGACAGAATCGCAAACGCGGGGATCGCAACGATATAAACTTCCGGATGACCGAAGGCCCAGAAGATGTGCTGCCACATGATTGCTGAGCCGCCGCCGAACGGCAGAAAGAACCTACCGTCCAACAATCGATCAATGAGCAACATTACCAGCGCTGCATTCAAAATAGGCAACGCCAGAATCAGCAGGAACGCGTTCATGAAGACCATCCAACTGAACAAGGGAAGCCGGCGCAGCGTCATGCCCGGTGCGCGCTGAGTGAGGACGGTGACGATGAAATTGATCCCCGCGCTAACCGAGCCTATGCCGAGCACTAACAGCGATATGGCCCAGTAGTCCACACCGAGCTGTGACGAATACGGCGCTTCACTCAGCGGCGTGTACGCAAACCAACCGACCGCCGGCGGACCGCCTGCGAGAAAACTGAAGTGCAACAGAATGCCTCCGAACGGTACGAGCCACACACCCAGCGCGTTCAGGCGCGGGAACGCCATGTCTCGCGCGCCGATTTGCAGCGGCAGAATGTAGTTCATGATGCCGAAGAGCACTGGCATCGCGACGAGAAAAATCATCGTCGTGCCATGCATGGTGAACATCCAATTGTAAGTATCAGGACCCAAAAGCGTGTTGTTAGGCACCATTAGTTGCAACCGGATCAACAGCGCTTCGATCCCGGCAATGACGAAGAACACCAGGCCCGTGACCATATAGAGCACGCCGATCCGCTTGTGGTCGACGGTCGAAAGCCACGCCAGCTTCCAGTGCTGTCGCTCCGCGGGCGTCATGAGATGCGCGACTGTGGCAGTAATCGATGTGTCTCCGTTCATTTCAGCGTTTCCATGTAATCAGCGAGCGCGGTGACTTGGTCGTCTGTAAATTTGAAGTTCGGCATCTTGACCCCGACCTTGACCTCCTGAGGATCGCGTAACCAGCGACGCAAATTCTCCGGCGTATTGTCTGCAATCCCTGCGCCGATTTGTTTACGAGTCGCAAAGTGAGTCAGGTCCGGGCCCACCTGCGCAGTCGCGGCGGTGCCCTTGATGGCGTGGCAGTTGACGCAGCTCATTTGCTGGAACAATGCGAGCCCTTTTTGCGCGTTGCCGCTGGATGGTGACGGCGCGGCGACGAGTTGTGCCTGTTCCCATTTCTGAAATTCCTCCTGCGGCTCGGCAACGATGAGGAAATGCATCCAGGCGTGCTGGGTCCCGCAAAATTCTGAACAAAACCCGAGATATGTCCCCGGTTTATCAGCTTGGATCCAAATATGATTCGGATGACCTGGCACCGTCGTCATTTTTCGGGATAGCTCCGGTACCCAGAATTCGTGCAGGACATCCGCGGAATCCAATCTCAGCGCCAGCGGTTTGCCCACTGGAATATGAATTTCATTCGCAACGATCACGCCGGAGTTTGAGTAGCGCGCTTCCCACCACCACTGATGACCGATCACCAGAATGTCGGGATTAGGCGGTGGCGGAGGGTCGGAGATCCCCATTGTGCGCGCCGCGAGTACGAACAAAATGGTAACAATTAGAAGCGGGATCGCGGTCCACACGATCTCGATTGTTTTGTTGCCCGCGCCCTGGTCCGGATCGCGTTCGCCTTCGCGCCATCGAGGAAAACGGAACAATGCATATGTGACGATGCCAACGACGACCGCAAAAATCATCGCCATCACAACGATGACGACGATAGTAAGATTGAAAATCGCGCGTGCCTGCGGCGACTGCGGGTTGAAAACTTTTACAACGTCCGCAATTAACAACGCAGCGCTCCACAGTTGCATGTGCATCGGCTTCCTTCCAAACCGGCGCCTCACGAACGCCGGCCTAGTTCGCAGCCTTCAATTTTGCCGAGCGCTTCCCGCGAATGGAAGAATTTTCGCTCTACCGTCAAACCGGCGCTGCACACCGGATCGATTGTCCTGGAGATTTCGCGTTACTCGCGAGCGCGCGTGTAAGCAGAAAGCGGATCAGCGGTTTCCAAGTTCTTGATAACCGTGCTGAGATAGACCGATTCGGGATAAAACGCCTTGTACTTGGTGATTTCTGCCCGGTTCAAAACCTTGAAGCCGTAACGTTCGAACATCTTTTCGCCACGCCGGCTCTCAAACGTGACGATCTGGCCGCAGACACGTTTTTCGCCGGAACGATACAGGTAACTCAGATACGCGCTCATCAAAGCGCGCGTAGTCGAAACTTTTCGCGCTTCCGGCAACAGATTGATATGGAAATGTGGTACGCGCCGCGGTTGTGCGGGGACCTCGCGCCAGCCATACATCAGTATCCACCGAATGAAACGACGTGAGCGTTCGTTGTAACGAAAATAACGGGTCAGCGCGCGGAAAAATAGCCAGATATTTTGATAAAGCGCGTAAAGCTGATTTTGCAGCGGTTTGCGCGAGCCGAGCAGGTATCCGGAAATTTCGCCGTCCACCTCCAGGAGAAAACAGGATTCCGGTTCGTGATCAGTGTAATAGGTAGTCAGAAAATCGGCGAACAATTCCCGGTCTTCATACACGGGATTGATGGGCTCGCCGAGAAAGCCCGTATCGCAGCAGAGTTTTCTTACCGCCTCGCGATCTGATCTGCGATATCCCCGAATGAGATATGGTTGGGGGTCATCGTTCAGCATTTAAAATTGGCGGTATTCTGAGCGAAGCTCGCGATAAATGCAAAACAGTTCGTCAAACACGCGTGGCCAGCTGTAAAGACTCCGCGCTACGCGCGCAGCGTTCTTGCCCATAGCCGATAATTTTCTGTCGCTGGAGTCTTCTATCGCGTTCGCCAGCGCATCGGGGCTGTTTTCCAGCGCCCACGATTCCTGATCGTGACAAATCGCATTGTCCATGTAACTACCGCGAATTCCTACTACCGGTGTCCCACACGCCTGGCATTCCAGTGCTGCGAGACCAAACGTTTCCTGGACACCGGGATGAACGAAAAGATTGGCCGCGCGATAAAAGCTGGCGAGCTCGCAAGGATCGGCGCAGTAGCGAATCCATGAAAGATTGTGAGTTCGCAGTTGCAGTTTCCGGAGTTGCGTTCGGTCGGCCCCATCGCCGATCACGAGCAAATGAAATTCATTCGGCCGGCGTCGTTGCAAAATCTTGAAAGCGCGAAGCAAAGTCGCTGTGTTTTTCTCTTTGGCCAGCCGGCCAACATACAGGAGGAGGTTTTGATCCGAATTAACGCCAAGCGAGCGCCGTATTGGCTCGGTTCCGGATACGTCGGGTCGGAAAATTTCTGTGTTAACACCGAGACTGAGCACGCGTACGTTATTCACCCCCCAGTCACGCAGCACCCGGCCCAGCAGGTCTGATGCGACGATCGTGGCGGCGTGTTGATTGTAGAGTTTGCGAACGTACGCCCGCGAAAGCTTCATTACGCGACGTGTCGCCGTTTTGCCAAGGAGCGTTGCGCTCTTTCGCACGTACGCTTCTGGAAAATTCGAATGATAAAATCCGACCACAGGTACGCGCAGCGTGCGTCCGACCTTCAATGCTTTCCAACCGAGCTGATACGGATCGGCGGACTCAATCACATCGGGCTGTTCCCGGTCCAAAATCTCTTCCACCGCACGCAGGTTTAGCAACGCCCGATATTGCGTCGTTCGCGACACAACAGGAGAGCGAATCGTATAAACCCGCGAGCGCCCGTTTGCTTTCAATTTCGTCTTCGCGCCGGGAACGATAAGAACATGTTCGTAGCGCGACGCGTGTCTGTGGATGTAATCGATCTTCTCGTGAAGATATCGCTTCACGCCCCCGCTTACCGGAGAATAGAACTGGGTCAGATCGCAGATCTTCAACGATTAAGATTCGGCCCCGCTAAGATATTTCTCTGCTTGCAGTGCCGCGGCACAACCCATTCCCGCAGCGGTGATTGCCTGCTTGTAAACGCGGTCAGCCACGTCGCCGGCGATGAAAACGCCGGGAACTTTGCTTCCGACCGAGTTCTTCGGGATTAGATACCCCTCAGAATCCATGTCGAGTTTGCCTCGATACGCCTTCGTGTTGGGATCATGCCCGATCGCAACAAAGACGCACGCCACTTCCAGTTCGCGTTCTTCGTTTGTCTTTAGATTGCGCAACCGGACGGCACGCATCTCGCCTTTTTCATCCGCGATGTATTTTGTGACTACAGTGTTCCAGATCGGCTCGATCTTCTTATTCGCAAACACGCGGTCCTGCATGATTTTGGAGGCCCGCATTTGGTCGCGGCGATGAATGAGATACACCTTTGAAGCGAATCGGGTGAGGAATGTTGATTCTTCCGCTGCGGAATCGCCGCCTCCTACTACGCAGACCGGCACGTTCTTGTAAAATGCGCCGTCGCACGTCGCACAGGACGTCAGGCCATGACCGACCAACTTTTCTTCGTCGACCAGTCCGAGATATCGAGCCGCGGCGCCGCTGGCGATGATGAGTGATCGTGTCTCTAGCCATTCATCATCGGCTTTGATCCGGATATGCTTGTCGCCCGGATCGAAGTCGGTCACTTCTGCGTAAGAAAACCGCGCGCCAAATTTCTCGGCCTGTCTGTGCATATTCAGAATCAGCTCCGGGCCATCGATTCCGTCCGGGAAACCAGGATAATTTTCTACCAGCGTCGTCGTTGAGAGTTGCCCGCCAGGCTGTCGGCCCTCCAGCACCAATGGGCTAAGGTTCGCTCGCGCCGCGTAAATAGCAGCGGTCAGTCCAGCGCAACCGCTCCCAACAATGATCACTTTCTCCATCGGTAGAATTTAGCACACGATGCAAGTTTTGAAGGCATCGGACCACCGTCATCCAGTCACCCGTACGTTGACCCTGTGGAGGCCGCTCACGCCGGAGAATGGCCCGCGATCTTCTTCCCATTCCTGCACGTCGCCTTCGCCATCTGTGGCACGGACGACAAGCGCATAATCACCAGTCGCAACTGGCGTCCATTGTGTTTTCCAAAGTGACCATGCCAGATTGCCACCCGAGTAATAGATCTCCGTGTCACTCCAAGTCTTGCCATCATCGTAACTGAACTCGACGCGAGAGATGCCGCGGGCGCCGCCGTAGGCGATGCCTTTGACTTCAATTGGAGCCGTTAATTTGCCTAACGACACAAACGCCCAATCATCGGGAACATCGATTCTTGATCGTGTGGGCACTATGAAATCCGGTCCCCAGCCTTGTGCCTCATAAAATCCTTTTGCGTTCCCGTCGCTCACTTCAACTCTTGTGAGCCATTTCACGTTTTTTTCGCCGAAGTAGCCGGGAACGATCACCCGCAAGGGATACCCGTGCCGGTCTGGCAACGGCGCGTCGTTCATTTCGTATGCAAGCAGCGTGCTCGGCTCCATCGCTTTCTCCAGAGGGATCGTGTCGGTGTAGTTGTCGACGCCGTGCAAGCGTACGCGCGCGGCTCCCGCCAGAACGCCAGCTTGATCGAGTAAATCGCGCAGCGGAAGACCCTTCCAGACGGCATTGCTGATCAGGCCCGCGTCCAAACCGTTGCTGATGCACATTAGCGTCGTTTCCTGCGTGGTCGGCTTGAATCCTACAAGGTCCTGGAATCGCCACGTCGCCGGGTTCTGTACGAGGCCACCGATTTCCAGATGCCATACATCGATGTTCACCTTTGGATCGATGACGTTCTTGGTGACGCAGTAGAACAAATCGTTAGGCGTAATTGGCTGAACGATGTTGCCCTTTGTACTGGGTGCCATCATAGCTGAACGTTGCCGCGCGATAGAGTTTGCGCGCCAGCGCAGCCCCGCTGCCAGCCGCTGCGAGACCAATGGTGCCCAGCACAAACGCCCGACGTCCCATGCTGGGGGTGAATTCCTTGGTAAGGAGGTCTCGCTGTGGCGTATCGCCCCGGGGACTCCAACCGGCCATCCCTGCCATCAGAAATCGGAAGCTTGCTACCAGCGTTCGTTCGAACAAAAGGACGCACATTGCGAAGCCGATCAGTGTGACCAGTCGCGCGACCTGAATCGGCAGACCGATGTAGCTTGTGCCCAGCACCGGCCATAGCGCGATCGCGAATATCACCAGCGGCAGCAGAACGAAGGTCAACATCGTCCAAATCGTCGGGACACGGCCATGAGCGCGATGAACGAACAGCCCGAAAATCGCTCCGCCGATCGCGCCAACCACGAGTTGACCGGCAATTGTCGATCCAACGCCAAGTTGTTTGAGATGATTGTAACCGCCGACCTTGCCCATGAGCGAAAGAAACGGCCCCGGCGGAATGAACACGGAAAGCCGATCCCCGATGATGACGAGCGGTGTCGCGACGCCGAGTGTCGCGAGCAGTAACATCGCGGTCGTGATCACGATCCCAGCCACGAATCCGGCCAGCAACCCGCCGAAAATCGCTTCTGTCTTGCTCATCGTCGCAAGTATGAGTTGTAGAGGCGCTTGTGCCAAGCGCCTGCTCGTTCGGTATTCGCCGCGGCGAACGCCGCTACAACAATTTCACTTAGCCACCGCAAGAATCTTCCGTGCGCGTTCTACGACCATCGCGGATGTGACCTGCTTCATGCAGGCGTGATCGAACGGGCATTGGCTCAAACGTCGGTAGTTGCAAGGCGAACACGGCAAGTCTACGCGCACAACGGATTCCGGCCTTTCGTATGGCCCGATGTGAACTGGATTGGTCGGACCAAACACGCTCACCATCGGTTTACCTAGCGCCGCGGCGACATGCATCGAACCCGAGTCGTTTGTTATCGCCACCTCAGAACGTTGAATCAGCGCGGCGAGATCTGCAGGAGTAGTTTTCCCGCAAAGATTGATCGTTCCTGGTGCAGCGGCAGCGATTTGCTGGCAGCGCGCTTCATCGCGTTTCGTACCCGCGAGAGCAACAGCAAATCCTTGCTGAAGAAACTCGCGCGCAACGCCTGCAAATCCTTCGATCGTCCAGTGTTTCGTTTCCCAAATTGTCCCGGGCACAAGAACAACCAGCGGTGTGCCAGCAGACACGCCGTGTTTCTCGAGCGATCGCTCCACATTGCGGATTGTTTCCGGTGAGAGATGGATTGCCAGGTCCGGCGGTTCATCATTGAAGCCAAGCAACGATCCGACCCAGAGATAACGGTCAATTGCGTGAACATCGAGCGTTGGAATGGGGATGCGGTGAGTGTACGCGATCCAGGAACCTTCGCGGGCACCGCGCCAGCCGCGGCTTGGGACGTTCTTAAGATCGTGGTCCGAGGAAACGGTACGCGAAAATTCGATCGGCCGATCAAACCCGATGCGCACTCGCGCACCGCTGACGAGCGCAAATAAAGCCGAACGCACCTGGCCATGCATGTCGACCACAAGATCGTATTTCGCACTTCGGATTTGTTTGAGCAGATCGAAGAAGCCGAGGGTCGCGCGCAATCTCTGGCCCGGCTTCAAGAAATCACGACGCGCAAAGAGAACCACATTCGAGAGCGCGGGATGATGACGGACCACCTCGGCGTTCTCCGGTGTGATCAGCCAATCAATTCGCGCCCGCGGATAACGCGCGCGCAGTTTTACCAGCACCGGAATTGTATGCACCACGTCGCCAAGCGCCGACGGCTTGATCAGCAAAATGCGCGAGAACTCGGCGAATTGCAGCCCTGAGTAATTCTGCTCGTGTTGGTTGTCGACTTGGCTCTTCAATTTTTAAACGTAATCACAAGCAGAGGCGCTTTCCACGGGCGAGCATGCTGTAGCCACGGCCCTATGGGCCGTTTCCCGAATGCGTCGACAACGACGCCCAAGCTGACCGGCCACAGGCCGGTGGCTACAAACACCCATCTAATCGGCTACGCCGCCTTCTTCTCGCCCGACAGCGCGCCTCGGATCTTTTTCATCCACGCCGAAAAGCGATGGCGGTTTTGCTCGCGCCGCACCACGGCTTCGCTGATAACCCAGTTAAACTGGATCACACGACGCGGACCTGAAAACGGCTTGTGCCCGTGCCACGAATTATTGCTGCGGCGGAAGGCGAGTAGCGTGCCTTCCGTCGGCGGGACCTCGAGAATCATGTCGTCGAGATTGTTTCCGGAACGGAGCAACCGAAGCTGGCCGCCAGCAGACTCCCAACCCGCATTCATGTAGATCAGTATTGTGATGATTTTCGTCTCCGAGTCCGTGTGGATCTTGCCGTCTTTTTCGCTGCAACGACCGCGGACGGTGATCATGTCCGGTCGATTCGCCAGATCGATGCCGAATTTTTCCTCGAACGCGTTACGAAACTCATCGCTACGCATTTCCTCGACGAGCATTGCAAAGGCTGATCCGTACGTAACCTCGCCCAAAGGAAAGCTGCCAGGCCGGTCTACCTGGGGATAATCATCGTGTATCGCCGCGCGCGCATCCGCCTTCACGAATTCAGGAACAATGAGGAATTCAAACGGTTCACGCGTAAGCGGCGTAGCGCGGAACGTTTCCAAATCGAGCATTGAAACCATCGGCGACGTTACACCAATGACCGACTGGCCGCCACGCGGAAGAGAGTCGCGATGATGCGCGTGCCGGCGACGAACGTGCCACGCAATGTTCCTGAGACTTTCGATTCGCCACCTGTGCGGTTGCGGTGATTTACCGGGATTTCGAGGATTCGCAGACCGGCCCGCGCAGCCTTCATCTGCATCTCCAGATTCCAGCCGTAGGTCTTCTCGCGCATATCAAGTTTTACCAGCGCATCACGTCGGATGGCCCGGAACGGGCACATGTCCGTGTAACGGACGCCGTAAAGTAGTTGCATGATCCATCCGGCAATTCGCCCGGATAAAATCTGCTGGAAATTCATGCTACCGGGTTCGCGTTGCCCGCGCGTTCGCGAGCCGATCACGAAATCGTGCGTTCCGCTCGCGACGGGCTCAACGAGTTTTGGTATGAACGCGGGGATATCGCTTCCATCACCATCGAGAAAAACGATGATCTCGCATTCCGGCGCGACTGCGAGAGCGCCTGCGGCGCACGCTTGCCCGTAACCACGAGGCGCATTTATGACGCGCGCGCCGGCTTCACGCGCCCGTTCGGCCGTTCGGTCAGTGCTGCTGTTATCAACGACAATCACTTCGGTCGGCACGGTGGTCGCAAAGCATTCGCGAACTACCTCTGCGATCGGTTCTTCCTCGTTGAGCGCGGGGATGACAACCGACACCTTGCTCATCGCAAAACAAGCCACGCGCTCGTGAAGTAAATCACCAGCGCTATAAAGTCGGCTGACGCTAACGTGACCGGTCCGGCAGCAATTTTAGGATCGAGCTTCAGCCGATGTATAAGCGAAGGCACAGCGAGGCCCATAGCGCATGCGCTGACCAGTGAGAGCGCAATGCTTCCGCCGATAACCACTGCCGCACGCAGATCGTCACGCCACACCCAAGCGATGATGCAGACAACAAGCCCGCAAGAAACACCGAGTAGCGCTGCGGTGGCCAGCTCGCGACGAAACGAAGACGCGAGCCAATCCCAGGTCACGCTGACTGAGCGCAAGGCATGAATCGTCACACTCATCGACTGGATGCTGACGCTTTCATTTAATCCCAGCACCATCGTGAGAAAAAACGCAATGATCAGACTGCCGGCCAATGTTGATTCGAATAAGCCTGATAGAATTGCCGAGAGAGTTCCACCCGTGACCGTGACGAGCAGCCACGGGAAACGAAAGCGAAAAGCGCGCCACGGCGATACACCACGGATTTGTTCGAGGCGAAAACCGAGCGCCTCAAAAAACTCCGGATCGACCAGCATAGTCTCGCGACCGCGAGATCGATCCTCCGTATCGCCTGCTTCCAAAATTTCTTCGGCAAACAAGTTCGCGTCGATGATTCCAACTATGCGTCGCTGTTCGTCTACGACCGGGAATGCGAGGAATTTGTAAAGCACGAAAAACTCGCACGCATCGAGTACCGTTGCTTTCGCCGGAACGGCCACGACGCGCCGCACCATCACTTCGTGCAGCGCGGTTTCCAGTGGCGCGGTCAGCAGACGCCGAGTCGGAACGACGCCTACGAGTCGCTTCTCATGATCGACCGCGTAAAAGTAAATTACACGCTCGCCAACGCCCTCGCGCCGGATTCGCTCCAGCGCTTCGCCAACCGTCATGTCGGCATCCAGTAGCGGAAAATCCTTCCGCGCGTGGTCGAGGACCGGTGTATCGAAATCTGGAATGGTGCTGGCAAGATTCATCTGGCCACGCGATGAACGATGCCCTTGTTCTTCAAAATGTCGCTCGCCTCGCTGAAGTAATCGCGAATGTCGGCCTGTTTTCTGATCCAGTTGATGTAACGCGAGATGCCTTCGTTGAGATCGACGGTTGGTTTGTAACCGGCCGACCGCGCCAGTGCGGTGTCGCTGGTGAGATGACGCATTTCGCCGGGACGAAATTCACCGTTGAGCTCAGGCGCGATTTTAATCTTCAGAATGTCGGCGAGGTTTTCCGCAATCTCGCGAATCGGTGTGCCGCAAGCGCTGCCAATGTTTACGGGTAAGCCATCCATCCTGTCGGTTTCAGCAGCGAGCAAGTTCGCTCGCGCGATATCGTCCACGAATGAGAAGTCGCGGGTTTGTTCGCCGTCTTCGTAAAGCACCGGCGGCAGATTATTCAGCAGGCGCGTGCAAAAAATCGCAATCACGCCGGTGTACGGATTGAAGATCGATTGGCGCGGTCCGTACGTGCAGGAGTAACGCAGCGCGACCGTGGGAATGCCTACCTGTTTTCCCCAGAGCAGCACGAGCCGCTCCTGGTCAACTTTCGTCAGACCGTAAACAGTTTCGCCACCGACCGGTGCGTTCTCTGGGGTGGGAACGCTTTTCGTGACCGCCCCGCAAAGCGGGCAGTGCACATGCCAATCGCCGCTACGCAACTGCTCAATCGGACGGACGCTTGGAAAGACCAGTCCATGTTTCGAACATTCGCCCGCGCCCTCGCTGTAAACTGCCTGCGAGCTGGCCACGACGATCTTTTTGATCGGAAGATTTTCCTCACGAATGACTTCAAGCATCTGTGCTGTGCCGAGCGAATTCACATGCACGTATTTCGCAATCTCCGGCATGTAACCGCCGTACGCGGCCTGGTGAAAAACAACGTCGATCCCATCGAGTGCTCCGGTAATTGCGTCGCGCTTTCGGATGTCGCCCTGGACGAATTCCGCTTTGGGATTTATCCACGCTGGCTTCCCATGACGGTGCGTTTGCGGTTCGAGATTATCCAGCCCGCGCACCTGCCAACCTTCGCCCACGAGAAGATCGACAACATGCGAGCCGATCAGACCCGCGGCGCCAGTGACGAGTGCACGCTTCGTCATCCTTTTCTGTAGCGGCGGTCTCTGGCCGTCGCAAATATCAGGGCAACGCTCGGACAGCGCCGCTACAGCTCTTTCTTCGCAGCGAGTTTGGCTAAAAATTCCCGAGTGTGCGGCGCGATAACTGCCGACGTCGTTTCAGTCAGTAATTCGTTGCACAAACGGCGCAAGCTCGCGTCGTCATCAACATCAAATCCCGCAGGCAGAAGTCTTATTTCAAGTCCGATCTCGGTTGCTCGCTGTATCGTCTGATTGAGCACGTGTTCAGTGCTCCAATCGATTTGCTCAAACAAGTACCGGTGCGGTTTCTTCATTCCAATCAAGTAATACCCTCCGTCGTCGCTCGGACCGAGCACAACGCGATCCTCGTTTGCGCTTAGCAGTTCAGCAGCTTGTTCGAAGTTTTTCGCGGGCACAGTAGGGCTATCGGAATCGATCAAACAGACCGAGTCAAAACCGCATTTGAACAAATCCTCGACCGCCAAATAGAGACGTTCGCCGAACTTATCGCCGCGTTGTGCGAGCAGGCTAAAATCCGTCGGCAGAATATCTGTGTAGGCCGACTGGGCACCGACGGGGGTGTAAACAGCGATTCCACGCGCAGTGCCGGCGCCGGCTACATTTGAAATTGCAGCTGCTGTGTCGCGTAGAAAACACTTGTTCAGTTCCGCGGCTTCCTCAGGCGTTAGTGGCGGAACCAATCGCGTTTTTACTCGGCCGGCTTGCGGCGCTTTGGTCATGACGGCCAATGCACAAAGACCGCGTGCCATACACCCAGGAACATTTGGATCCAGAACAGGAAATGGTTTCATCCGGTAGCGAGAAAGTTCTTCACATCATAAGAAGATGATTTGAATTTCATTTAAGAGAATTTCTTCTCCTTAACGACGTGAATAACATTGGATCTGTCTCGGCTGTTGCCCTCGCAAATGTGGGTGCAAAAGAGCTGTTGATAATATCTGCGCGCCGCAACGACAAACGTCCGTTGTCGAAACAGACCGGCAGTTATTAAAGGTTATTCAAACTTATTGGCGAATTGCTCGAAGATGCTTTAACAAAATCGGGAATGCACAGAAAATTGCAGCTCATACTGATTTTGGGTTTTCTTGGTTTGCTGTCCGGGGTATCCGCTGCGGCGGAGGCCAAGCCCAATCGATCGGCTTCGGACACAGACGTCCTGCAACTTTGGAAAATCCAGAAGGTGCTCGCATCGAAGAAATACATCGACCTGACGCATGCGTTTGCGCCGGGAATTCCACGCTGGCCCGGTTTTCCGGATGAAACGCGCAAGACAATTTACTGGTACGATAAGCGTCCGGACACGATGGGCTCCGGTTTTTTCTCTGAGCTTTTCACGCATGTCGGCCAATGGGGCACACACGTGGATCCACCAGCGCATTTCATCAAAGGTCTCCGCACGGTTGATCAAATAGACCCGAAGGAGATGATCCTGCCGCTAGTCGTTATCGATGTTCACGAGGAATCGGCGAAAAACCCTGATTACACGCTCTCCCTCGATCGCGTGAAAAAGTGGGAGAAAGATCATGGCCAAATTCCCGCAGATTCCTTCGTGGCGATGCGTACTGATTGGTCCAAGCGGTGGCCTGACGCTGCAAAGATGGAAAATAAAGATTCCAACGGCGTTGCGCATTATCCCGGCTGGAGCCTTCCTGTGCTGAAATATCTTTACGAGGAGCGCAAGATCACTGCGTCAGGCCACGAAACCACCGATACCGATCCGGGGCTTGCCACGACGAAAGAGGATTACTCGCTTGAGACTTACATCCTGAGTACGAACCATTATCAAATCGAGCTGCTCACCAATCTTGATCAGGTTCCGGAAGCCGGCGCGATAGTGGTCGTTAGTTTTCCAAAACCGCAAGGCGGATCCGGTTTTCCGGCGCGTGTATTTGCGATAGTTCCGTAAAGCCGCAACGAACGAGTCCAGCAGCTCTCGGAACCTATAGCAACTGATATGGATCAACGTCGACTGTCACCGTGACGTCTTCGGGGAATGGCAGTTTGTCGAGAGTTTCGCGGACAAGCCGGCTCAGGCGCATTATGGCTTCGCCGCGGATCAAAATGTGGAAACGGAATTGGCCTTGTAGCTTTTCCAGTGGCGCGGGCGTTGCATCGCCCAAGATGAATTCTTCGGGCAACGCTTCGCTCAAGCGACGCTTTAATGTTTCGGCTGAAAGTTTCGCGCGGCCTTCGTGAGCAGAACGTACCGTGATTAGAAACGCGTGGTTGAATGGCGGGAAATTGCAACGTTCACGAAATTCAAGCTCCTGCTGGAAGTAGCCAGCGAAATCATGATGGCGCGCGAATTGAATCGAGGGCGAAAACGGGGTGTAGGTTTGCACGAAAACTTCGCCAGATGTCTCGCCGCGTCCGGCCCGCCCGGCCACCTGTGTGAGAAGTTGGAAAGTGCGTTCGCCGGCGCGGAAATCGGGGAGGTGCAAGGCGAGATCGGCGTTGATGATGCCGACAAGCGTCACGTTCGGAAAATGCAGGCCTTTGGCGATCATTTGTGTCCCGACAAGAATATCGATCTTGCCGGTGCGAAAACTTCGCAGCGTTTCGCGATACGATTCCTTGCGTGTCATCGAATCGGCGTCCATGCGGCGCACCACGGCTTTGGGGAAAATTTGGGCCACCGTTGATTCTACTTTCTCAGTGCCGAAGCCCTGATAAATCAGCGCGTCTTGTCCGCACGCAGGACATTTTTTTGGAACGGCGGCGGTATGCCCGCACAAATGACAGCTCAATCGGCCGGACATCGTCTTCGGAGAAGCCGATCCACCTTGTATAAAATGTTGATGAAAGGTGAGCGCGACACTGCAATTTGGGCAATTGCGTGCTTCCCCGCAATTACTGCATAGCAGCGACGTGGAAAACCCGCGCCGGTTCAAAAACAAAATTGTCTGCTCTCGTTTCTCGAGGCGATCGGCAATGGCTTGCGACAATTTTTCGGACAGAATTGCGGCTTTCTTTGCCTTCCGTCGTTCCTGGCGCAGATCGACAACACGCATGAGCGGCATCTGTTTTTGATCTACCCGCTGCGTGAGCGTAACGAGCCGGTATTTTCCGCCTGTCGCGTTGTGATAACTCTCGAGGGACGGCGTTGCGCTGCCCAAAACGACAACGCATTTTTCCATCTTGGCGCGGACGACTGCAACATCCCGCGCGTGATAGCGCGGCGCTTCCTCCTGTTTGTAGGTCGTTTCGTGTTCTTCATCGACAACGATCAGTCCAAGATTTTTCAGAGGCGCGAATACCGCGCTGCGTGCGCCGATCACAATCCGGGCGCGGCCGGAATGGATCTTGTGCCATTCATCGTGGCGTTCGCCCTCGGACAAATGACTGTGCAAAACCGCGACGTCGTCCTGCGCCTCGGCGAACCGGCCTTTAAAACGTTCTACCGTTTGCGGCGTAAGCGAGATTTCAGGGACCAGGACAATTGCCGTGCGTCCATGATCGAGCGTCGCGCGGATGGCCTGTAGATAAATTTCTGTTTTGCCGGAACCGGTGACACCATGGAGCAAAATCGGACGCGCATTCTCAGGCGCGTCGAATGCTTGGGTGACTTCATTTAGTGCGCGGGTTTGCTCTTCGTTGAGAACGAGATTCGACGTTGCGATGAACTGTTCGTCGCCGTGCGGATCTCGCACGACAGCTTCCTCGCGCAATTCGGCGAGACCGCGCTTTACGAGCGCGCGCAACGTCTGGTTATCGAGCGACGTTTGCCGCAGAAGCTCCGTCGCCCGGACCGGCTTTTCCAGTTTCGCGATCGCTTCCAACAGTTCCGCCTGCCGCGGCGCGCGTCTTCGCAGTTTTTCGATTTCTTCTTGGCCGATATTCCGCCGGGGTTGCACGAACAGCTGTTTTTTCCAGCTGACTTCCGCGCGCCGGATCACTTGCGGCAGGACACTGCGCATCACTGTTTCGATCGGACAGCAATAGTAGGTGCCGATCCACCTCGCCAGTTCCAGCAACTGCTCGCTCAAGACCGGCGCTTCCCCGATGACTGCTTCGATTGGCCGGATGCCTTTAGCTTCACTCTGCTCGGGGATCGAAACTACTGTTGCCAGCGCCGATTTATCCCGGAACGGCACCCGCACGCGCGAGCCGACATCGACGCGCTCTGCTAGATTTTCCGGCACCGAATAATCGAGCTCGCGATGAATTGCCCGATCAACGATGACGCGAACGTACCGCGTCGCATGCTCATGATTCATGCTCGTGCTCGTGCCATTAATTTTGTAATCGGCTATTGTAGCATGACTTGAATGATACAGTTTCTCTTCAAATTGATTCTCTGCGTATTGCTGGCACTTGCTGCGGCCTTTGCCTATGTCGCAGTAAAATCAGGGGATCCGCTGTACGCTTTTTATGAATGGATGAGCCCGGCCCGGTTTCACCAGTACGACCGGCTTATCCGCACCGTTGCGTTAGAACATCACCTGGACCCGATGCTGGTGAAAGCCGTCGTCTGGCGTGAGAGCCGGTTCGACCCAAAAAAGCAGGGTACACGTGGAGAGCGCGGGCTGATGCAGGTGACGGACCGAGCGGCCAACGAATGGGCGCGCGAAAATAAGATCGCCGCTTTCATTCCGGATCAACTTTTCGACCCCAAGACAAATCTGGAGGCGGGCGCCTGGTATTTACATCGGGCCATGGAACACTGGAGCCATCAGTCCGATCCAACTCCTTTCGCTTTGGCGGAATACAACGCCGGCGCCAGTCGTGCCCAGCGGTGGAGCGGCGGAAACGGCCTTACCGAAATACCAGAACGCCAGTTTCTTCAAAAGATTGATTTTCCCGCAACGCGTAGATACGTCGAATCGATTATCGACCGCTACAAATTCTATCAACGGCGCGGCCGAATGTGACGGGATAGATCGTGCTGATTATTGAAAGCCGCTGCGCATCCCATTTCTCGACTTGTGCAGTAAGAATGTCCAATTAGAGTTGGCGACCTTCTTTGAGGCGGGATGAGACGGGTTTCCTACATAAAAGTTTCGGCTTTTGCTTGCGGCATTCTGGGACTGGCTGGCTTTGCGGGCGACCAGAAACTATCAGCCCAGGCGAGTGCTTCGGTGGCATCTCAGTTCGAAATCGGATCTTTCAGGCATGAGACTCATGCGGAATTGCAGAATCTCATCGAAGCTCCCGAACGCGAACGAATTTCCATTGCAGAGTGAAGTGTCTTCGTCGCTGCCCCCGCCCACGCGGAGCACTTTTATGGCAACCTGGCCGAGTGTAACGGGCGCGACGAGATACTTACTGGACGTCTCCACGAGCAGCTCATTTGATAGTTTTGTCGATGGATATCATGACCTCGACGTTGGTGACGCAACCGGGCGAGTTGTGACGGGATTAACCCGGGGCACGACGTATTACTATCGGGTTCACGCTTATAGTGCCGCCACCAACGTACCAATTGGCTATTCGGAAACTACCGCGATTACCACTCAGCCTACCACCGGTGTGACGATTCATCCAACCTTTGACAGCTCGATTACGGGCAATCCAAACGCGGCCGCTATTCAGGCGATGATCAATCGTGCGATTGCAATTTACGAATCCTTGTTCAGCGATCCGATCACGATTCAAATCCGGTTCCGTTATGCGAGCACGGGGCCTGACGGCAGTCCTATACCGCAAGGAGTCGTCTCGCAGAGCGATTTCGTTGTGTACACGGGCATTTCCTGGAATACCTACATCGGTGCCTTGCGAGCGGATGCGCGAACCAACAACGACAATACCGCGAACGCGAGTTTACCGGGTAGCCCATTGTCGCCGAATATCAGACCGGGAAGCGCGAATGGTCGAGCCATTGGATTGAACACACCGCCAGCGATGTTCGCAAACGGCACGGTTGGACCTGGCGGACCGTACGATGGAATCGTTACATTGAATTCGGCCAGGCCGTTTCAGTTCAGCAGGCCAGTCAACGCGAACAGTTTCGATGGGCAACGCATAGCGGAGCACGAGATCGATGAGGTCATAGGCCTCGGTTCGCGACTCGGCCAAAACAGCAACGATCTTCGTCCGCAGGATCTTTTCAGTTGGTCATCTGCTGGTCATCGAAATATCACTTCCTCTGGAACGCGCTACTTCTCAATCAACGGCGGGGTAACAAACATTGTCGGTTTCAACCAGGATCATACCGGCGATTTCGGTGATTGGCTGAGTGCGCCCTGTCCACAGGCGCATCCTTATCCGCAGAATGCCTTTTCGTGCATGGGACAATCATCCGATATCGCTGCCACATCGCCCGAGGGCATTAATCTTGACGTTATCGGTTACGATCTAACTCAGACAAGTCAGGCAAGTCTGGGCAACATCAGTACACGCAGCTTCGTTCAAACGGGTGAACATGTGATGATTGGTGGTTTTATTATTCAAGGGAGTGGACCAAAGAGGGTGATCATTCGTGCCATTGGTCCTGAGCTCACGCAGTTTGGGATCCCCGATGCCTTGAGTAATCCGAGATTAGAACTGCACAACGTGAACGGAGCGCTGTTTGGAACCAATGATGACTGGCAGAATACGATAATCGGTGGGGTTATAACCGGCAATCAGGTCAGCGACATTCAGAACAGCGGCCACGCTCCGACTGCGGCAAGCGAGTCGGCGATCATTGCAGATCTCCAACCGGGCAACTACACCGCGATCGTGCGCGGCGTAAACAACCCCAGTGGAGTTGCTCTAGTGGAAGTATACGACCTGAATCCTGGCGCGAGTTCAAAGCTTTCCAACATCAGCACCCGCAGCTTTGTTCAAACGGGTGAACATGTGATGATTGGTGGTTTTATTGTTCAAGGGAATGGACCAAAGAGGGTGATCATTCGTGCCATTGGTCCTGAGCTCACGCAGTTTGGGATCCCCGATGCTCTGGGTAATCCGAGATTAGAACTGCACAACGTGAACGGAGCGCTGATTGGAACCAATGATGACTGGCAGAATACGATAATCGGTGGGGTTATAACCGGCAATCAGGTCAGCGACATTCAGAATAGCGGCCACACTCCCACTGCGGCAAGCGAGTCGGCGATCATTGCAGATCTTCAACCGGGCAACTACACCGCCATTGTGCATGGAGTGAACAACACGACAGGAGTGGCTTTGGTCGAGGTTTACGATTTGAATTAATCGCCGCATCGACGGTGGCGTAATTCAGGTTAACGGTCTTGGTGATGACCAAAGAGGAAATCGCTGGCGTTCTTGAGCAAATCGCAACACTGCTCGAGTTAAAGGGCGAAAATCCGTTCAAAATCCGGGCCTACACGAATGCAGCCCGCGCGATCGAAACGTTTGGCGCAAATGTAATTGATTTTCAGGACGAAGAGGCAGTCGCGAAAATTCCGGGGATTGGAAAAAGCATCGCACTCAAGATCAAGGAGCTGGCCGAAACCGGGTCGCTTCAGTATTTTCAGGAATTAAGCGCGGAATTTCCTACCGGAATTCTGGAATTGTTTTCACTGCCCGGGCTCGGCGCGAAAAAGATCAAGGCACTCCACGACAGGCTTGGAATCAGCTCGATCGCGGAGTTGCAAAAGGCATGCGAAGAAGGGCGGGTCGCGGAGTTGGCGGGCTTCGGCGAAACAACACAGCAAAAGATCTGTGACGCCATCGCCAGACGCGCATCACACGCTGGTTCCTTTCAATTTGGCCAGGTCGCAGCGGAGGCTGAAACGCTGCGCTCAGATCTGGCTGCACACGAAGCAGCTCTGCAAGCTGAGATCGCCGGGAGTTATCGACGACGAAAAGAAATCGTCCACGATCTCGATTTGCTGGTGGCAACAAATGAACCGGAAACCATCACGAAATTTTTCGTTTCCCATCCGCTGGTCGAATCAGTCATCGCACAAGGCCCGACGAAATCGAGCGTGCGGCTGCGTTCCGGAGTGCAATGCGATCTCCGAGTGGTCACAACCGCGGAATACCCGTTCGCGCTCGCTTATTTCACAGGAAACAAGGAGCACAACATCGAGATGCGCAGCCGCGCATTGAAGCAGGGCTGGACGCTCAATGAATACCGGCTCGCTGTCGTTCCCGTTGATCCGAAGTCGAAGAAGAAAAAATCGCCAAACAAAATTCCGAGTGTGCGGGACGAAGCCGATTTATATCGCGCGGTCGATCTCGATTTCATTCCGCCGGAGCTGCGGGAAAACTGCGGCGAGTTCGAGGCGGCCAAACAGCATTCCCTGCCAAAACTTATCGAGAAGGAAAATTTGCGGGGCACGTTTCATTGCCACACGGTCGCGAGCGACGGTCACAACACACTCGAAGAAATGGCCGAAGCCGCCCGTGAACTCGGTCTGGAGTATCTCGGTATCGCCGATCACAGTCGCAGTTCCGTTCAGGGCCATGGGATTGCTGCGGAGAAGTTGCTCGAGCAAGTCGCTGCCATTCGGAAGCTGAACAAGACGTTCGACGGATTTCGTTTATTTGCCGGAGTCGAATGCGACATTTTGCGCGACGGCTCGCTCGATTTTCCCGATGAAGTGCTCTCGCAGCTCGACTACGTCGTCGTGTCAGTTCATTCCGTTTTCAATTTGAGCGAATCGGAGATGACCCAGCGCGTAATCCGTGCGCTGGAAAATCCTTTCGTCACCATGCTCGCGCATCCGACAGGCCGATTGCTTCTGAAACGCGACTCATACCAAATTGACATTCCTGCGGTGCTCGACGCGGCTGCGCGCACCGGCACATGGATCGAAATCAACGCCGCGCCCAAGCGGCTCGACCTCGACTGGCGGTGGTGGCCGCTGGCCAAACAAAAAGGCGTTAAATGTGTGATCAATCCGGACGCTCATCGCACAGCGCGTCTGCAAGATCTGTGGTTCGGAATCGGCATCGCGCGCAAAGGCTGGCTCACCAAAGACGAAGTGGTCAATTGCCTGCCGCTTGCGAAGATCGAAAAGGCAATGCGAGTTAAGCGTCAAAAGGCTGGAGTCCTGGAGTAGTGGAGTGTTGGAGTTCTAAAAATCATTACTCCATCCTTCCACGGCTCCATCACTCCACCGCTTCGCGCTGCGGCATAAACATGGTGAGACATTTGCAGGCGCCGCCGGCTTTGATGAATTCGGTCATCGGTAATGCGTGGCAGCGGTAGCCGCGCTCTTGCAACTTCGACACGAGCTGGGGCGCGCCTTCCGGCAAAACGATGTCCCGGTCGATAACCACCGCGTTACACGAAAAGTGCTGCGCCTCCTCCGGTGCGACGTCGATCAAATCAGTCACGTGTTCGCGGATTGCGCGCTGTCCCGTACTCATCAAACGCATTTGGAAACCAAAAACCCCCGCCGTCCGGCAACGGACAAAAACAGGTATCAAGGTGGTAAAAGCGCGGATCAACCAGTTCAACCGAGATAGTAAGGCAACCCAGCATTTCTGCTATGGCGCGGTGCGATCGAACGTCGGAACGAAATTTGTAACCGCAAAAGAGCACATCATTTCCGAAGAGCGCGTCGCCTTCGCCTTCAAAGAAAAGTGTCTCCGACAACCACTCGACTTCATAGCCGTGTTGCTTCATCCATTTGGCGAAAAACGGCTGTTCTCCGGCGCGTTCTTTGTGGCGGAAATTACTGGGAATGAATTTGCGGCCGACCGTCAATCCTGCGTTGGCGGTGAAGACCATGTCTGGCAGTCGCGGCTGTGGCGCAATCAGATGAACCTTGCAAAATTTGGAAAGCGTCGCGTGGAGTTGTTTCCACTGCTCCTGAACGATCGCAGTTTCGGCGCCGTGCGCGACGCTCATCCAGGGATTGATCTCGTACTCGATGCCGTAGTAATCCGGCGGACAAAGAAGCAGGTCGCGCATAAGACCGAAAATCTACTTAGCGACTTTCGACCCGTTCAGGTCATCGGCGAGGACGCGCAAAAACGGTTCCACGTCCGTGACGAGGCCGATGGATTGCAATGGTTGCCGCTCGACCGCTCGTTCCACGGCAGACGGATCAATATCCACACAAACCGTTTTCACGTTGTTCGCGAGGAAGGCCCCTATCGCAAGCGAGTAGCGAAGTGTGGCTAATAAGATCACATGAGTTACATCCGTTAGTTTGTCTCTCAGGATTTTCTCACATTCGATTACGTCAGTCGTTACTCCTGGAAGCGGTCCCTCATCACCAACGGCCCCGATCAACACGATGTCGACATCGTGTTTCACACTGGCGTGCATGACGCCACTGGTGAGAACCTTCTTCGCGAACAGCCGTAGCGATTCCCCCGGCTTCCCGAATTGTATTTATGGCACGGAGTTGATTTTCATGGCCGCCCCGCGCGATCGCGACATCGGGATTTAATCCCAACGAAGTTCCAAACAATGCGCGCTCAACATCGTGGGCGGCAAACGCATTTCCTGCGAAGAGCCGGTCGATGTAACCCCCTTCAATCAATCGAGCCAAGTGTCCGCCTGCGCCGGTGCGCACAATCGCGGGACCGGCGACAACTGCGACTTTGCCAGCAGCGCCACGTGCGCGTCGCAATTCCTCGGCGATCTCGCGAATAATGGCCGACTTGGGTTCCTCGGCGTCAACAATGTTGTTGATGAACTGAAACGGATCCGTGTGCGTAGTGGTTCGCTGCACCGGCACAACTCGGATTCCCTGGTGTCCGACAACAATCTCGTTGCCTTTCTTTACATCAAAAAACTTCACGGCCCGCGCACTGCCCTTTTTCCGGTCAACGGCGATTGCACTATTGATGATTCCTGGCGTCACCTCGATCTCCTTGCCTTCGAAGCGAACAAAAGTTTGCTGGTTGGTGGTGACGTAGAACTCGGGCGGAAAAACACCGTTGGCTGGAGCCGGTGCAACTTGAGCGTTTGCTCGCTCCATTACTTCGGCGCCCTGCTGGCGAAGACGCAGGATCAGCTCGTCCAACCCCTCGCCTGTTTCGGTGGACACTTCGATTCGTGCAAAGCTTTGATCCGCTCGCTTCCGACCGATCTGAACTTCAGTAATTTTGAAGTTCCCTCCATGCGTCAGAATCTGATCCAGCACCTTCGGCAAGATGAGCGAATCAATGATGTGACCGCGTAACTCGATCGTCTCCGAAAACATCTACAGAAGTTAGCCAGAGAACGGCACCGCGCCAGTAAGCACGAATTGTTGGTGGCTTGTGCCCAGGTGTGAATCTGGTACGTATGCGGTGACGCTAACGCCTCGAAAACGAGCACGATCAATATGGAGAAACCAACCTCGCATGGCCCTTCACCCGGCCGCAAAGCTACTCACGCACTCGGGTCCAGACTGAACCGTAAGCCCAAGCAGCCGCCACCGCTGCCATTGAAGAAGAAGCTTTCGAACGCAGATGGCACAATAAGTCGCTAAACTGGGAACGATGCACAACGATTTGCCAGCTCTCGCAGCCAAAATCGGAGAGAGACTTTCAATAAGTTCCGAGTACCTCGTCACTCAGCCTGCGGAGTTGCGGGTTCTGCGGGATATGTCGGACGACGAAGTTCGTGAATTTGCAAAGAGTCACGGCTGGCGCATCATCCGCCGCCTCGGCGGGCGTCAGATCGAGTTCTACAACGATGCAAGCGTGCGCGCGCTGTAATCGATAGGATTACCGCGCTGTCCCGAAGGTTTCCCTGGAGTCGGCACGGCGCCGAAGCTCACTTCCTTGTCGGCTATAGCAATGCTGGACAGCGGCGTTCAGTTGGCTTACCAATGCTGGCGCGTTCGCAAATGGAAGCGGCGAAGATCTATTTCATTATTTTTGGTCTGCTCACGATCGCCGGCGGAATCATGGGTTACGTCAAGGCTGGAAGCGTGGCGTCGATCATTGCCGGGGCGATAACGGGGATTTTGTTAATCGTAGCGGCATTTCTCTTGCCTGAACATCGCGCCGCCGGCTTGGCAACTGCGCTTATCGTGTCGGTTTTGCTGGCTGGACAGTTCGCGCCGAAATTCTTTCGCACGGGCAGAGTCATGCCTGCTGGCGTAATGTCAGTGCTGAGCATCATCGGGATCATCGCAGCGATCGTCGCCTGGGTCAGAAAGTAAAATCGCGTGGGAAAAATTCGCCTTCGTACGTGGCGGCGGCTGGTTCTGGTTTTATTCGCCGCGATTTTCGCCGCGATTGTTTATCGCTGGATCTCACTTGAGCGACTGCAACGCTTCGCCCCCATCGAGATAACCGAAACACCAACGCCGGCGCCGGCACCGACGGCAACCCGGCCGCCCACGATTACGGGAAAGTTGGACACCGCGAAACTGTTTAACGGCATCACGCTTCACTCCACAGTTGAGACAACTCCCGGCGCCGATGCTGCAACTGAACGCATCCAACCAGAGAGCTATGTGCTGGATATCAAGCTGCTGGCACGCGTTCCTTCGCCGAACAAGACCATCGAGGAACTAGCGAAAGTGAGTCCCCAACTGCCAACGCTGCTGCCTGGTTTGACCTCCATGCTGTCAGAGAATTCGGTTTCTCCGCTGTTCACGCAGCTTTACGACACAAAAGTCAGAATCCTGCGGGAAAATCTCGGCCGTCTCGATCTGCTTTTGTCGCGCCATAACTTTTTCGATTGCCAGACGGTTTTACAACTCCAGCATCCGGAAACTCATCGAAAGGCGCTCCTTCTCCAGGCAGAGATGGATGTAGACGCCGATGGCTCCGATTCCGACCGGTTACCTGCCGGAACCGGGGCACCTACGAATTTCAAGCCGGCCACCAGTTATCGTTGGGAAAAGAGAACGGAGACGCCTAACCCGTACCTCGCCGCGACTGAACAGCGATTAAAACGCGCTGAAGACGAGTTTGCGCTGGCCAGTACCCCGCCGGCGCGCAAGCGCGACCTGCGCAACGCAATTACGGAATTGCGCGCGGAGATCGGCACGCTGAAAAAGTTTAGTTTCCTGATCGGCGCAACCGATCCGTTCATTGTAGTGCCGGGCACGTTCACCCGTGGCCCGGATCCGGTTAAAGTCGGCGATTACGCGCTCGTGGTTTTCGGCGATGCGATTTATCCAGTCATCGTCGGGGACGTTGGTCCCAATGACAAAGTTGGTGAGGCATCGTTGCGCATCGCAAAGGAACTGAACACGCTTGCAACGGCGTATAATCGACCGGTGAGCGATCTGAAGGTGAGTTACATTATTTTTCCGGGGACCGTTGAGAAGCCATTTGGTCCTCCTGACTTGGACAAAATTTACGCGCGTTGCGAAACGCTGGTCAAAGAGATCGGGGGCGCGAGCGTGCCGTTGCATCGCTGGGAAAATATTATCCCTTCCCCCACTCCAAGCCCGACACCGAGTCCTTCGCCATCTCCTTCGGCAACAGCGTCGGGAACGCCATCCGCGTCACCATCGCCGACATTCGCATTTCACGTTTCCAGCCCGGCAGCAACGGCGTCGGCTGGTTCGACGCCCGCTCGGGCAAGTTCACCCGCGACATCCCGAACTCCTCACAGCAAACGGAAGCCGTGAATCCCGGAAAGCCGATCACACCGCCCGCTAGTTACAACGAAAGCCTGGATCTGATGCACAGGCTGATGGCGTACCGTCACGAACCAATTCATTCGGAGCTAATGAAGATCCGCGACAAATACTCCATGCTCCACGTGGACGTATTGATTTTGATTTATCACTTCGCGAGGCTTTGCTCGGGCGCGATTCTCGAGATCGGCGCGTTTGTTGGAGGAGCAACAATTGCCGCAGCGTTAGGCGTCCGCGATTCAGGTCAGGGGAAGAAACTGATCTCGGTCGAACCTGGCGGCAGCGTGAAACATAAACGGCTCGGCACTCGCAATATCTTGCGCGATTTGGAACGCAATCTCGCCAAGGAGCGTGTCGCGAACATGGTCACATTGGTCAAGGGAAAGTCGTTTAAGCCGGAAACGATGTCCGCCGTCCGTCAAGCACTCGGTTCGGATCAAGTCGGGCTATTAATCCTCGATGCCGATGCTTCCAAACGCAGAGACGTTGACTGTTACCGCGACAAATTTGCCGAGGGAAGCTGGATCGTGATCGACGACATATACGGCGCTGATGCCAATGAAAAGATCACGCCAAGCCGCGCGGACCTCGATGCATTAGTGGCGGAAGGTTTGTTAGATCCGCTCGGATTTTACGGCTGGAGCACATGGATCGGACGCTGGCGCGGATGAGCGGCTGTTATGATTTCGTTGCGCATCAATGTCCCTGATTCACTGGCACTTGCTTTTGTCCGAGAATAAGTCGCATTTTCTCAATAATCTCCGGTGATGGCAGATTGCGTTCGTCCAAGATCAGCAAGGCAAAATTATCGGCCAGAATTTCCTCTGGGTGGATCACGTAGGTTGTATTGCGTCCAATCTGCTCGAAAAATCCGGAGACCTCCTCAGGTGTTGCCAAAATGGGTTGGGTCGCGGACGTCCTTGGGACCGACAGGAAGCTCAATTGCAGATAGCCAAAAAACTCGCCGCCCCGATTGACGTCATATTTCGCCGCATTTGAAAACAAAATCGGCACTGCGCGGACTTCCTCTTCACGAATACGAACGCGGATTGCATGGTCGTTCTGCGGCGCGTCTGGATTAGTAATCTTGCGCGATTTGAGCTCAGGCGGAAAATCGACTTCATCGCATTTCGAGAAGCCAATCGACTGGTAAAGTTTTTCCCGCAGTGCCGGATTTCCCCGTGTCAAAATATGAAATAGTTCGTGTGCGATTGTTTTCTTTAGTAGACCGGCATCCGCTTCATCGGTCTCTTTTTCTGGCATTATGATCGCGGTATCTCGCGTATAAAACGCATGACCTTCCTCCGCGCCGGTTGTCTTCACGAAAGTGACAAATTCCGGCAGCGACAGTGGAAGCGCATTCAGCGCAGGGCGAATGCTTGCAATTGCTGCCTCAATTTTTGCCTTCTCCGATTCATTCCACGGCAAAACGTTTTTTTGTACGAATTCCGCGAATTCGTTCTCGTCAACAGACCGATCGGTTTTCATCCGGGCCGCGCGATCGAATGCGCTCAAGCGCTGAATGAAGTCATCTTTGCTACCAAGAATCTCTGCGCCTTCGCTCACAGACGCGAACCGAACACCGCATCCCTTTCGTAGATCTGAGTCGGCGTTAGCCGGGAGTATTACCGACAGGGTCAATATCAGCGCTAGCACGCAAGTCCAAGTCATCTGTGCTCTAACCGTCGTGACCGATCTAAACAGGTCACACGTCCTCCGGCCCCACAACAAGGTGGATCATGCCACTCGGCGCGGAGACGAAGAAGCCGTTGAAATCTTCGCGCAACTGCTCGACTTCGTCGCGGCGCGAGACGCCGTGAATTTTTAAGAATGATGCAGCCGCTTCGGTGTCGTTGGTTTCCAATTCCAGCCAGATATCGGGATGACTCAGGTTCGGCACGCTATCGATCCAGAGCCGGTTCGGGCCGAATTGGAAAATACAGCCCTCCTTTTCCTCTTCGATTAAAGGCAGACCCAGGGTATCGCGATAAAAGGCAACGGTCTGCTCGTACGTGTGGCTTGGGCACTTGATTGCGATGTTTGCGCCGCCGGAAAACTGCGGCCCTTCGAGTTTCGCAACCACGAACTGATCACTCCCCGCCGGTTCCGTCCGGCTCGGTCATTTTGATCGGGTCCAGTGCGCGCTCGAGCTCGTCTTCGGGCAAAATCTTCTTTTCTCGCGCGATCTCGCGAACGGTTCGTCCGGTCTTGGCGCTCTCCTTGGCAATTTCCGCCGCGCGATCGTAACCAATCTTTGGCGAGAGGCTGGTCACCATGGCCATCGAAAGCTCCACCAGTTCGCGGCAGCGCTCCTCGTTGGCGGCGATACCTCGTACGCATCTTTCAGCGAAGATATCCGCTATGTTGGCCAGCAACCGTATGGATTCCAGGATGTCGTGCGCCATTACCGGCATCATCACGTTCAACTCGAAATTTCCGTTCGCCCCTGCCCAGGTGATCGTCACGTCGTTTCCGATCACTTGTGCACACACCATCATCATCGATTCTGCCATCACCGGATTTACTTTTCCCGGCATGATCGAGCTGCCCGGTTGTGTGGCAGGCAATTGAATTTCGCCGATGCCGCACCGGGGGCCGCTGCTGAGCCAGCGAATGTCGTTCGCGATTTTGAAAAGCGTTACGGCGATCGTTTTCAAATGACCGCTGGCCTCGACCACCGCGTCCTTGCCGCCCTGCGCTTCGAAATGATTCTTCGCCTCGTAAAATGCTATGCCGGTGCGCTCTTGAATGTGGTGCAACACTTTCTTGGGAAAATCGATATGACGATTCAAACCCGTTCCCACTGCGGTGCCGCCGAGTGCCACCTCGCGTAAAGCTTCGATCGCTTTCTCCGCGCGCGCCTTCGCATAGGCGACCTGCTGAGCATACCCGGAAAATTCCTGTCCGAGTCGGACCGGCGTCGCGTCCATCAAATGGGTGCGGCCAATTTTCATGACGTGCCAGAATTCTTTGGCCTTGGCTTCGAGAGCTCCGTGCAATTTCTCCAGCGCCGGCACCAACTCGTTCTTGATTTGTTCAGCGGCGCTGATGTGAATCGCTGAGGGAATCACGTCGTTACTGGATTGCCCCATGTTGACGTGATCGTTGGGATGGACGGGGTCGTGGGATCCGATCGATTTCCCGGACAGTTGCGCCGACCTGTTCGCGATCACCTCGTTCGCGTTGGTGTTCGTGCTCGTAGCCGAGCCGGTCTGGAAAATGTCGAGCGGAAAATGGTCGTCTAGCTTTCCTTCGGCGACTTCTTCAGCGGCCTGTGCGATCGCCGCTGCTCGGTTCGCGTCGAGCAAACCCAGGTCCTGGTTTGCCTTAGCTGCCGCCCATTTAATTAAACCCAACGCGCGAATGAACGGCCGCGGGAACCGGTAGCCGCTTACCGGAAAGTTCAAAACCGCTCGATGCGTGGACGCGCCGTGGAGAGCATCCGCGGGCACAGTCATCTCGCCCATCGAATCTTTTTCGATCCGCGTCTGCTTTTGCGTCATGCCGAGCGCTCTGCGCCGACGCCGGCGAGGCGCGAACGGCTTTTCGACTTTGTAGTGCGTCCACCGCCCTGTGCCGACGGCACTTTGTGAAACACCGTGATAAACATGGGCGGGATATTTTGCAGAAAATATTCCGATTCGTCGCGCTGGAAGACAGTGGCATGCTGCCTCAACTCATTGGTGACCTGGTAAATGATAAACTTTCCGTCGGTCTTCAGCGCGTCGTACGTTTTTCGCAGCAGTGCGCGCTTTTTCTCAATCTTGAGAATACTGAATGGAATTCCCGAGAGAATGTAGTCGCACGACGCGAATCCACGGCGTTTCAGCTCATAAGGCAATGAGGCTGCGTCTCCATGGATCACGTGCACCCGACGATCTCCTGCAAATTGTCGTTCCAATGCGCGCGCGAGTGCCGGGTCGAGCTCGAACAGGAGCAAATGCGAATCCGGAGTCATTCGTCGCGCGATCTCACGCGAATGCACCCCTTCACCCGGACCGTATTCCGCGATCACGCGCGGCTGGGTGAAATCCATTTTACTGGCGACCCGTTCTACCATCGCCTTGGAGCTGGGAATAATTGAGGCGATCTGGAATGGACGCTTCAGGAAACGTTTGAAAAAAAGTGTGCTCACGGGGGTGAGACGTTCGTCTGAGCTGTTCTGGTTGTCCAGTATCGATCTATCCGCGACCAGTCACTGGGATCAATTGTCTTGGCCTTGACTGATTATTGATCACCGATCAGTTATCACTTCTGACTCCATGCGCGGTTAGCTCAGTGGTAGAGCACTACCTTGACACGGTAGGGGTCAGAGGTTCGAACCCTCTACCGCGCACCACCTTTTCCTCATGAATGATTACGCTTCTAATCTCAACCGGGCAATCGATGACTTAGTCCGTACGCTGGAATCGCTGAAGAACCTTGAGCCGGAAGTCACTCGGGCAACGCGTCTGATTGAAGAATGTCTGAGTGCCGGAAACAAACTGCTGGTGTGCGGCAATGGTGGCAGTGCGACCGATGCATCACATTTTGCAACAGAATTTGTGGTGCGTTTTGCCAAGGATCGGCGGGCATTTCCGGCGATTTGTCTCGCTAGCGATGCCGGAATTCTCACCGCAGCCGGGAACGACTATGGCTTCGACGAGATTTTTGCGCGTCAGGTGGCGGCGTTCGGCGCAGAGGGAGATCTGCTCATCTGTCTGACCACCTCAGGGAAATCCAAGAATGTGGTGCGCGCCTTGCAAGAAGCGAAAGCGCGTCGGATGAAGACAATTGCTTTTCTTGGACGCGACGGTGGATCGACGGTTGGCATCGCTGACCTCGATCTCCTGGTCAAAAGCGATTCAACAGCGCGAGTTCAGGAAGCCCACCAGCTTTTGCTGCATGTGTTGTGCGAGATAATCGAGTCCCGCCTCGATAAAGGATAGCGCCAGCCTGTAGCCGCTTCGTTGCGCGGAGCGCGAGCTTACTTCGAATTTTTCAGCAACCGTTCGCGCTCGCGATCCAACTGCCGTCGTTCGTTCGCAGTGAGGCTTCCAATCCCGAACTTGGAAATTTTGTCGAGGATCGGATCGATCGAACTGTACTTGTCTTCCGACTCTGAGCGGTTGCCACTTGGACGCGCTCGCGGGTTCGGAAGCACGTGAAACTTGGGCCTTGGGGCGAATCGCTCTTTCACCGCTTGCCACCAGACGAGTTCCGGGCCGGCTCCATTCAGTTCGACGAAAAGAAATGCGACGCCGATGCTTGCCCAGAGCACCATCAGATCACTCCAAGCGTGATAAGCGAGCAATTGAAAGGTGTAAACGGCGGCAAGGATCAGCGCGACCCACTTCGCCATGATCCGCAGCAACAATTCGACGCGCGGATAAATCGTGGCGAACGCAATGAATATTCCAAAGTGTAACTCGAGCGAACCGGCAACTGCGCACCGTTCCCAAAGTCCCCAGATCGTCAGCAGTGCCGCCGGCGTGACCAACAAAAAACCATAGAGAGCGATGTACGCGCGCCGGCCGAGAAAACGCTCCACTTCCCGGCCGAAAACAAAAAGAAGATACATCTCGATCGCGAACCAGAGCAGTCCCGAGGGGCATGAACGAAGGCATAGGTAAAAGGCGCCAAACCTGACCACTGGACCAAATCGAGCGCTGTCGAATTGCAGCCAAAGCAAAATAGAACTGGCTTCCGGACGCTACCAGAATCGCGGCGAGAATCGCAGCCGCCACGTGCACCCCCACGAGCATCGTGGTTACATCGACAGGATACCGACCCATCCACGCAACCGGCCGATAATCATCGGACGTGGTGACCCCGAACATGTTTTCAATTAATGCCGCGCATTGTCCTTGTGCAAGTGAAACGACAGAGGCTGCATTCCAAATTTTGTAAGTATTTCTCCTTCGTGATTCTGTGACGCTGGAACGGTTGGTGCCTTTAACGCCGTAGCCTCGACGAGGGCCGATTCATGGCTAAAATGGCCAGTTTCGTTCGATGAAGAATCTCGCGCCCGCCATATTCCCGCCCAAGGGCATCGGTGACAGAAAGCCCTCCAATAAGGCGGTGCTCGATTGGGTGCAGGAGATCGCTGCGCTGACACAACCCGAAAACATTTTTTGGTGCGACGGCTCGGATCGCGAGAACGAGTTTCTGATCGCTGAATCGCTCAAGCAAAACGTCCTGATCGAACTGAATGAGAAAGTTCCGCACTCGTACCTTCATCGGTCTAGTCCGAACGACGTCGCTCGTGTCGAGCAGTTCACTTTTGTCTGCACACCAACGAAACAGGAAGCCGGGCCAACCAACAACTGGGCTGACCCAACCGAGACCTATTCGAAACTTAAAGGACTGCTTGAGGGCGCGATGCGCGGGCGCACGATGTTCGTCATTCCCTACATTATGGGTCCGGCGGATTCACCGCTGGCCAAGATCGGTTTCGAGATCACCGATTCCAAATATGTCGTGTTGAGTTTGAGGATCATGACCCGCATGGGCGAGATCGCACTCAAACGGCTTGGTGACGATCCGAGTGCGGAGTGGAACCGCGGCGTGCACTCTTTACTGGATGTAAATCCTGAGCGCCGGTTCATCTGTCATTTTCCGCAGGACAACACGATCATCTCGGTCGGCTCAGGTTATGGCGGCAATGTCTTGTTGAGCAAGAAGTGCCTGGCCTTGCGTATCGGCTCGTATCTTGCGCGCAAGCAGAACTGGATGGCGGAGCACATGCTGATTCTCGGCGTGGAATCGCCCGAAGGGCGCAAACATTATGTCGCTGCAGCATTCCCCAGCGCATGCGGGAAGACGAATTTCGCGATGCTCATTCCGCCGGAGCATTTTAAAGGGTGGAAAGTCACTACAATCGGCGACGACATTGCGTGGATGCAGATCCGCAATGGCCGGTTATACGCAGTGAATCCGGAGAACGGCTATTTCGGTGTCGTGCCCGGGACGAGCTATAAATCGAATCCGAACGCGATGCGCACGATCGCGCATGACTCAATTTATACCAACGTCGCTTTGACCGATGATGGCGACGTATGGTGGGAGGGCAAAGATGGCGAACCCCCCGCACATGCAATTGATTGGCGTGGAAACGATTGGACACCGCAATCACAAGAAAAAGCTGCCCACCCGAATAGCCGGTTCACAACGCCAATGCGCAACAATCCGGCACTCGACTCCGACGTTGAGAAAGGTGACGGCGTGCCGATCAGCGCAATTATTTTCGGTGGCCGCCGCAGCGATACCGTGCCGCTGGTTTATCAAGCGTTCGATTGGGACCAGGGCGTATATTTGGGCTCGACGATGGCCTCGGAAACCACCGCAGCCGCCACCGGTGCAGTAGGACGAGTACGGCGGGATCCCATGGCGATGCTGCCATTCTGCGGATACAACATCGGCGCTTATTTTCAGCACTGGCTCGATATTGGAAAGCAGCTCACTAATCCGCCGCTGATTTTTAACGTGAATTGGTTTCGAAAAGGCGCCGGCGGAAAATTCCTCTGGCCCGGTTTCGGTGAAAACATGCGCGTGCTCAAATGGATCATCGACAGATGCGAGGGAAGCGGTGCCGCACTCAAATCGCCGATCGGCTGGCTGCCTGGTCCGCACGATCTCGATCTTGCCGACCTCGACATCGATCACCTTGCCGTTGACGAGCTCCTTTGCCTCGATCACGAGGAATGGCAAAAAGAGATCGCTGCGCACAAGGAATTTTTCGATTCGTTAGGCGGAGTAGTGCCGGAAGCGCTGCAAAAACAGCGCGAGCAATTGGCCGCTGGGTTTCAACAGTAAGAGGAGCGCGGGCGTCTCGCCCGCCGTGGCGCGCCTCGCGGGACACTTCTGTGAGAGAGCTTTTTGGAGAGAGGTGCCAGAAATAGCGGGCGGGACGCCCGCGCTCCCCGGAAATTTGCGAACTGCTTGACTGGCAGCGAAAATCTCCAGTGGGTTCGAAGATTGGGAATAAAAAGCGAGTTATCACTCCGACGCAGAATGATTGCATCGAGATTCGCGGCGCAAGCCAGAACAATCTCAAAGCGATCGACATTGATCTTCCGCTGGGACAATTAACGGTCGTAACCGGCCCGAGCGGCAGCGGCAAATCAAGTCTGGCGTTCCAAACAATTTACGCCGAAGGCCAGCGACGTTACGTCGAAACGTTTAGCCCGTACATGCGGCAGTTCCTCGACCGAATGGACAAGCCGCGCGTTGATGATATCCGCGGCATCCCGCCCGCGATCGCAATTGAGCAGTCGAACCCCGTTAAGACTTCGCGCTCGACCGTCGGCACAATGACGGAGATCAACGATTATTTGAAGCTTCTCTGGCCGCGCATTGCGCACGCGTTTTGTCCGAGTTGCGGTCGTGAAATTCGACCGGAAACAGCGCAGTCGATTGCGGAGCAGGTTCTGCGCGACTGCATCGGCAAAAATATTCTCATCACATTCTGGGTCGCAGTGCCCTTAAAAACGGAGCCGCGGGAGTTTTTCGATTTCCTCCAGCAGCAGGGATACCTGCGCGTTTGGATCGATAATCAGGTTGTCCGCGTGGACGAGCCGAATCCAAAAACCAAAAGGCTCGGAACGCGCGTGCAGGTCGTTCAGGATCGCGTCGCTGTCACTGAAGAAAATCGCACCCGATTGGTCGAAGCGGTCGAGACCGCGCTCCGCTTCGGCAAAGGTCAGGTGAACGTAATTCCTGCGGAGGCAGGCGCGTCGGCTGCGACTTCGAAGAGCACGGTCGCCAGTACCACGCTGCCGTTCTCGACTGGTTGGCACTGCGCCTGGTGCGATTTGGACATTCGACCGCCCACCGTCGGACTTTTTAGTTTTAACAATCCGCTCGGGGCATGTCCGGACTGCCGCGGCTTCGGCCGAACGATCGCGATCGATCTAAACAAAGCGATCCCCGACCGCAGCCTCAGCATCAAACAAGGCGTTGTCCGCGTTTTTCGCGGCGTCGAATTCGGCGAATCACAGAAGGATTTGCTCCGCGCGTGCGCACGCGAAGACATCGCTATTAACGTGCCGTTCGAGGAATTACCCAAAGCCGATCAGCACTTCGTAATCGAAGGAGAGAGGCGAACAGGTGAATACACCGACGAAGACTATGAGCATGATCGCTGGTATGGAGTGCGCGGCTTTTTTCGCTGGTTGGAAAGCAAGACCTATAAAATGCATGTGCGCGTCTTGCTCAGCCGCTACCGCGCATACATCACCTGTCCCAAATGCAACGGTGGCCGCTACCAGCCCGAAGCGCTGAATTATAAGATCCGGGGAGCGCACGCG
This sequence comes from uncultured Verrucomicrobiae bacterium, assembly GCA_963804875.1. Classification (GTDB taxonomy): domain Bacteria; phylum Verrucomicrobiota; class Verrucomicrobiia; order Chthoniobacterales; family UBA10450; genus Udaeobacter. The sequence continues at coordinate 195,639 of CAWDRX010000007.1, read as the reverse complement.
GCCTCGCGTGCTGTTTCAGGCCGCTCGCCGGAAACAATTCTCACCCTTCCCGAATTTCAAGCGCTCTCGATTTCCGACGCTCGCGATCTTCTGCGCACGATCGAACTTTCGCCTAACGACAAGACAGTGAAGATGTTACGCGACGAAATTTGCTCGCGTCTTAATTATCTGTGCGAGGTCGGTGTCGGTTACCTCACGCTCGACCGGTCCACGCGCACGCTGAGCGGCGGTGAAGTCCAGCGCGTAAATCTCACCACGTGTCTCGGCGCTTCGCTGGCAAACACGCTTTTCGTAATGGACGAGCCGAGCGTTGGATTACACCCCCGCGATGTCGGTCAATTGGTGCGCGTAATGCATAGTCTGCGCGATAAAGGCAACACCCTGCTGGTGGTCGAGCACGAGGAACAAATCATTCGCGCAGCGGACAATTTGATCGATCTCGGCCCCGGTCGCGGTGAGCACGGCGGCGAATTAGTTTGGAATGGACCGTTGGACAAATTCATTGGAGACGCCCCGCCGTCGGCTCGTTTCACAAAGCGGCGCGAGGGCACGCCAGCTCCATCACTCACCCGCGATTACTTGACCGGCCACAAATCAATCCCGATCCCCACATCGCGTCGCAAATCAAATTCTTCGATAAAGATCCTGGGCGCCCGAGAGCACAATTTGAAAAATATCGATGTCGAGTTGCCACTCGGCGTCTTCACCTGTGTAACTGGAGTGTCCGGGTCCGGCAAGTCCACCCTGATTCACGATGTGCTGTACCGGAATTTGCTTCGCGCGAAGGGACAATCCACAGATCAAGAACCTGGGGCATGCAAATCGATTACCGGCGCGCACCGAATCGGCGATGTAGTCATGGTCGATCAGTCACCGCTTGCTCGCACCCCACGTTCAACTCCGGTTCTTTACCTCGGTTTGTTTGATCAAGTCCGCGAATTGTTCGCCGCGCAACCGGAGGCGATGGCGCAGGGACTGACCGCAGGCGCCTTTTCGTTCAACTCCGGCAATGGGCGTTGCGAACGTTGCTCGGGCACGGGTTACGAAAAGATCGAGATGCAATTCTTGAGCGATCTTTATGTGCGTTGCGCGGAATGCGAAGGCAAACGTTTTCAGCCGCATGTCCTCAAACTGCAAATCCATGGAAAATCGATTCACGAGATCCTTGAACTTACAATTAGCGAAGCGATCGAGTTCTTTGCGCAAACCGGCGAAGACTGCGGCGCGCGAATTTCCGACGGCCTCAAAGTACTCGACGAAGTTGGACTTGGTTATCTAAGGCTAGGCCAACCGTTGAACACCCTGTCCGGCGGCGAATCGCAACGGCTGAAACTAGTGAGACATTTGTCGGACGCTTCCGGCGTCGGCAATTTGTTCATCTTCGACGAGCCCACTACCGGACTGCATTTCGACGATGTGGCTCTACTACTGCAATTATTCCATCGTCTTGTAGAACGCGGGCATTCGCTTGTCGTGATCGAGCACAATCTGGAAGTGATCAAAAGCGCCGATTGGGTCGTCGATCTCGGTCCAGAAGCTGGTGATGCGGGCGGTGAAGTTGTCACCACCGGAACGCCTGAAGAAATTGCGCAGGTCGAGAACTCGCACACGGGAAGATTCCTCACGCAGGTTCTGGGGAGTGCACGCGGCTCGCGTGCCCTTTTCGGCGGCCCGCCGAAAACTACAATGTCCGTTTACGCAGCCGACGACGACGAGTTTGCGTTGCGCGCTGCCGAAGATCCGTTAGGCCAGCAGCCTGCGCTCCCCAGTCCGCAGCAAAACGGCGCGATTCATGTTCACGGCGCGCGCGAGCACAATCTCAAGAACATCGATCTCAAAATCCCCCGAGAACAACTGGTGGTCATCACGGGGCTTAGCGGTTCAGGGAAGTCAACGGTCGCGTTCGACATCTTATTCGCTGAGGGACAACGCCGGTTTCTCGACAGTATGTCGCCGTATGCACGGCAATTCGTGGAGCAACTGGAAAAGCCAGATGTTGATCTAGTGAGCGGGTTGCCCCCGACCGTCGCCATCGAGCAGCGAGTGACACGCGGCGGAGGCAAATCAACCGTCGCAACTGTTACCGAAGTTTATCATTTCCTCCGGCTCTTGTTCGCCAAGACTGGAACGCAGTTTTGTCCCGACTGTGATTTACCCGTGGAAAAACAGAGTGTGGCATTCATTGTAAAACAGATCGAGACGTCTGCGAAACGCGGTCCACTGAAGGTGCTCGCGCCACTGGTGAAAGCGCGCAAAGGTTTTCACACCGACGTCGCGCGCTGGGCGGAGCGCCAGGGATTCGACACTCTTTACGTGGACGGAAAGCTCGTTCCGATCGCACAATTTAGGAAACTGGAGCGTTTCAAAGAGCATACCATTGATGTGGTGATTGGAGTCATCGATCGGCGGCGAATCGCCAGTGCGCGCGAGATTACCGAACGCGCACTTCATATTGGTCGCGGCACGGCGCGTCTACTCGATTTAAAGAATCGCCTTACCGTCCTGAGCACTGAGATGAGCTGCCCGAATTGTGGTCGCGCATTCGAGGAACTCGATCCCCGGTTGTTCTCGTTTAATTCGCCGCATGGCATGTGCGAAGAATGCGGCGGGTTCGGCGAAATTTGGGATCACGATTTGCAAACGGGTGCGAATCGCGACGGCGAATCTGTTCTGGAAAACGAATTGGCCGCCGAACGCGAATCCGAGTGGATAGACGAAGGCGAAGCGCGCGAATGTCTAAGTTGTCACGGTTCGCGTTTAAACGCGGAGGCGCGGCATGTGCGGGTGCAAGGGTATACGATCGATCAATTCACGGATCTCTCTGCGGGTGACGCGGCGCGCGCGATTGGGAAACTAAAATTCAAAGGAAGAGATCAAACCGTTGCTGCCGGTCTGATTCCCGAGATTCAACAGCGACTGCAATTCATGGAGACGGTCGGGCTCGGTTATCTCGCGCTTGGGCGCTCAGCAAAAACGTTAAGTGGCGGCGAATCGCAGCGAATCCGTTTGTCTGCTCAACTCGGCTCGAATTTGCGCGGCGTGCTTTACGTTCTGGATGAGCCTACGATCGGTCTGCATCCGCGCGATAATCAACGTCTGCTCGAAACGCTCATGACGCTTCGGAACAAGGGAAATTCATTGCTCGTGGTCGAGCACGACGAAGAAACGATACGATGCGCCGATCACGTCGTGGATCTCGGGCCGCGCGCGGGAATTCATGGCGGCGAGGTGGTGTCGAGCGGAACGCTGCGCGACGTCCAGAAAAATCCAAATTCCGAAACCGCGCGTTGCTTAAAATCGCCGCTGTGTCATCCGATTCGGGGATCGCGCCGTTCTTTGCGCGATGTCGAAAATTGGATCGAGATTCATGGTGCGCGCGCGAACAATTTGAAAAACATCGATGTGCGTTTCCCGGTCGGCCGGCTTTCGGTGATCACCGGTATCTCCGGCAGCGGTAAATCCACGTTAATGGACGACGTAATTTGGCCAGCGGTGCGCGCTCAGCTAAACGCAAGGAAGCGCGCGGGCGATGGTGATCTTTTTAAACTCGTGAGCGGCGCGCAGGAGATTGAAGCCGTGTACGAGGTCGATCAGTCGCCAATCGGCAAGACCTCGCGCTCGACGCCGGGAACCTACGTGAAAGTATTTGATGAGATCCGAAATCTCTACGCGCAATTGCCCGTGTCACGAGTGCGCGGTTATTCGGCAAGCCGATTCTCGTTTAATGCCGAAGGCGGCCGCTGCGAAACGTGCAAGGGCCAGGGCGTGATCAAGCTTGAGATGAATTTCCTGCCGAGCAGTTATGTATCGTGCGAAGATTGCCACGGACGGCGGTACAACCCGCAGACACTGGAGATTCTCTACAATGAGAAATCCATCGGAGACGTGATGGAAATGACCATCGAAGAGGCGGCACAATTCTTTTCAGCGCATCCGAAAATCGCCCGTCCACTTTCGCTTCTGGTCGATACCGGCCTTGGATATCTGAAGCTCGGCCAACCGAGTCCCACTTTAAGCGGCGGCGAAGCACAACGCCTCAAGCTGGTGACGCAATTGAAACGCGGAGTGAGCCGCGCAGCGAATGAGCGGATCCGGAAAATGCGCAAGCCCGGATCGACATTGTATTTGCTCGAAGAACCGACCATCGGGCTGCATATGGCCGACATTGAATTGCTCCTCAACGTGCTGCATCGGCTCGTTGACGAAGGAAACACCGTCATTGTCATCGAACACAATCTTAGTGTGATCGCCGAAGCCGACTACATCGTCGATCTGGGGCCCGAAGCGGGTGAAGCCGGCGGCGAAGTGGTAGCCTGCGGAACGCCAGAACAGGTGGCGAAAAACCGCGTCAGCCGCACGGCGCCATTTTTGCGTAAGGTTTTGAACAGCTCTCGCCCTCTGTAGCCGTCGCCCGATGGGCGACGCGCACCTTTCGCGCAGCGAAGCGGCTACAGTTTGATTGCGACAATCAGCGACATCAGCCACAATCGCGGCGCAAGTGCTCGCGTACTATCTCCACAACCTCGATCCGATCATTTTCCGGATCTACGATAACGTCGGACCGCGATGGTACGGTCTCGCTTATGTGGCAGCGTTCGTATCGGGCTATTTTCTTTTCCTGTGGCTATCCAAGCGTGGATATGCCGATCTGCCGCCGCAACGCGTAGGCGATTTCATCACCGGCTGCGCGCTGTTTGGCGTGATCGTTGGCGGGCGTCTCGGCTACGTTTTCTTCTACAAGCCGGAAATGTTGCGCGAGCCACTGTCGCTCCTGCGCGTCTGGGAAGGTGGCATGTCGAGTCACGGCGGGATGGTGGGATTATTGCTATTCACGCTTTATTACGCGCGTCGCCACAAAATTTCCTGGCTGAACCTCGGCGACAATCTTGTCGTAACAGCACCCTTGGGATTGTTTTTTGGACGATGCGCGAACTTCATTAATGGCGAGCTGTACGGGCGGATCGCGAATGTTCCGTGGGCGATGCAATTTCCGAAGGAACTATTCGATCATCCTCAGGAAGCTGAACGCGCAGTCGCAGCATGTGCGGGAATTAATCCGTCGTTGACCACGCCGGATGCGATCATCGGCGCTGTGCGCGGTCAGCCAGAGGTCGCAAACGCGTTACGCTCGATTTTGTCTCCGCGGCATCCGTCACAACTTTATGAAGCTTTCTTCGAGGGAATCGTGTTGTTCGCAATCTTGTGGTTCGTGCGTACTCGCACGCGCCAGCCTAACGGCGTTTTGACCGGATTGTTTTTCATTTGTTACGCGATCTTTCGAATCTTGGTGGAAAATTTCCGCGAGCCCGATGCTGAATTGATCGGGTCGTTCACGCGCGGCCAGTTCTTTTCCTTTTTCCTAATTGTCATTGGCGCCGCGTTTATTGTGGCGGCAAAGAGGCATCCGAGCTTTCCAACCAGAATGACGAAGCACCAATGACGAATTTAAGCGTAAAGGCCGAAATGACCGGTGGCATTTCTACAGAACGGCGCTATTACTAATCCCGGTGACGCGGGAATGCTCGTACCGGAAATCGTAGCGGCTGGCGGCGGTTTACTGTTTGCGTTCGATCACTCGACGATCGCAGGAAAAATTGTCCTCACGCTTCTAGCTGTCGTATCGATCTTCAGCTGGTCGATCATGATCACGAAACTGCGCGTGATCCGATTCGCGCGGAGACAAAACGCTCGTTTCCTCGCTGCTTTCCATAAGGACCGTCAACCGCTTCGCCTTTTTGAGAAAAACGCGCGTTTTCCCGGTGCGCCTGTTTTCAATGTGTATCGCGCTGGGTGCGAGGAGATGACCTTTCATCTGCTCGGCTCGGCTGAAGTGGATGACACCTTTCGCGCGCGGCTCGAGATCGCTGACAAGATTTCACCGGCGCAGATGGGTGCAGTGAATGCCGCAATGGAACGCGCGGTGGGCGAGACAGCGCTCTCGCTCGAATCGCAGATGATTCTGCTCGCCACTGCGGTGAGCGGTTCGCCTTTTCTCGGATTGCTCGGCACGGTTTGGGGCGTGATGGACGCATTCACCGGCGTTGCCGAAGCAGGTTCGCCTAACCTTGTCGCGATGGCGCCCGGTGTGTCCGGCGCGTTGATCACGACCGTAACGGCGCTCTGTGTCGCGATTCCGGCAATGTTCGGTTACAACTTTCTCGTTACCAGCATTCGGGGGATCATCGTGGAGATGGACAACTTCGCCGCCGAGCTCGCATCCGAGTTCGAGCACAAGTACGTCGATCACGGGTCGCGGGAATCCGCGTTTCGAAGATGAGACGCTACTCGCAACGCCAGAACCTCTCCACATTAAGCGAGATCAATATCACGCCGCTCCTCGATCTCGCTTTTGTGCTACTCATTATTTTCATGATTACGACGCCGCTGCTGGAGAGCAGTATGAACCTCGTAATCCCGTCCAGTGGCACGAAGAATCCGCCCGTTAACACGTCACATGTGCAAACGGTGTCGATCGATCGCACCGATACGATCCGGTTCAATAATCAGGTGATGGACCTGGAAACGCTAACGACACAGTTGGTGCAGTTGAAGCAGACGAATCCGAATATCGCTATTGTGATTCGCCCCGATCGCGATTTGCCCGTGCAAAAATTGATCGGAGTGATGGACGCGTTGCAACGCGCGGGAACCACGAAGGTTGGTATCGCCACCAAAGCAGAACCGAATTAAATGGCGAATGGACCGCCTTCACAGAGGTACGGTACGTTCAAGCGGCCGTTTTTGGGCAAACGTCGTTCTGATCGCGCTGGCGCATGTTGCGCTTATCGCGGGACTCATCCGCTGGAGTGTGGTTGCAAAGGCCTCATCGAATCCAGAGAGCATCGTGTGGCTGGGGGCCGCAGGAGATCTCTCCGCAGGCGAAACAGAAAAAGAGAAATCGGCATCAACGAAGCAGCCGGCCGCTGAGCCTGAATCTGTCCGATCGGAAAAAGATGAAGCCGCAGAAGAAAAATCCGTCGTAACAACCGCGAAGAGCGAAATCGAAATACCGACGGCTACTCCGAAACCGACGGCAACAGCAACACCGGCGAAGCCGACTGCGACTCCTGCAACCCCAAAACCAATCCCGAAATCAACTCCCAGGAAAACACTGGTGGCAAAAGCCTCTCCAAAACCGGCGACAAAACCCAAGTCGAGCCCGGCGAACGCGAGCGCCAAGTCGGAGAAAAAAGATAAGATTGTTCTCGCGAAAAAGGATCCCGCATCTCCGAGCGCCAAGGCTCAAGGCGAATCAACAGGTAAAACTGGCAATGTCGGTGGTGGAAGCAGTGCGTCCGAATTTGGCTGGTACGGCAACATGTTGCATGATCGTTTTTACAGCGCCTGGATCCAACCGACCACGAAAGTCCCTTCGGGCGCAAAAATTTCGACACTTGTTAACGTGCGAATCGAAAAGGATGGTCGGGTTTCGAAATTCGAGGTCATCAAGCCGTCGGAGAACGCCACAGTCAATGAATCGGTGGCCGCAGTTGCGAAGCAAGTTAGTCAGGTCGATCCACCGCCGACGGGGCTAATCAAGGGCGATCACTACGACGTAAAAATCAATTTCGAACTGAATACCGAGCAGGGAGCGTCGAAATGATAACGGTCTTAGTCGCGCGAAAAATTGTGGCGGCCTTACAAAAGAGACCGCGCCGTCGGCGATAATTTCAAAATCTCCGGCTCGCGCATCAGCCGGCGCGCCAGTTCTTTCGAAATTTCGTCGCGCCAACGCGGGAACTCGCTCAGAGCGGCCAAGTGACGCTCATATGCCGCTGCATCGCTAAAGCGCGCGAACCAAACGAAAACATTCTCACCTTCCCGCACCGGAAGCGCGGGAAAAGTGTTCTCACTTTGCTCAGTTGCGAAATACGCCACGACCGTTGCGCCTGAACCGGTCACGATTGATTTCACTGTTCGTTCGAAAAATTCAACGAAGGCTGCATCCGCCGGCGCATCGAAATAATAGATCGTCGCCACAATCAATTCGTTCCGCGTCTCGTTCGATTCAGGTTCAGGGCGCTTCCTGGTTCCGAGAGAAAATCCCGACGTTGGCGTTGCCGGATGCAAGAGCAACACATTATCGGAATCGATCATAGTAGCATTGGCCGCTTCGCGATGTCCCTTCCAGACCGCTCCTCCGTAAAAGTCTTCGAGGGCCTGCGCGCGCGAAGGCATGTCTCGAAAACCTCGCAGCCAGACAAATCGGTTTGGATTATCGAGATCGCGGAATTGACCGATGACCTTCATCCCAAGCGCTTCCTGCGATTCGACAAATTCGCGGTCGAAGAGATCGATCAACACATCGCGCTTTCCCGGATGCAACGTGTATTGCCGCAATTCAACGATTGGACAGCAAGTCTGTGGCGGCTGAGCGTCCGGATTTTCCATCCCGAAACCCTGCGCTTTGTCAGAATCGGACACCCGAATCAAATCCGCGATGGCACGAAGGGCTTCGCGAACTTCTCTTCAATCAGCCGATGCAAATGCTCAGCAATCGCTGGATGATCGAGACGCTGGATGACCTCGTCTAGAAAGCCGGTGACTAAGAGGCGTTGGGCGACCTTTGTGGGAATCCCGCGGGTGCGCAGATAGAAGAGCTCGTCTTCATCGATTTGGCCGGAGGTGGCGCCGTGCGTGCACCGAACATTGTCGGCGAGAATTTCCAAACCGGGCATTGAATTGGCTTCGGCGTCGTCGCTGAGAAGAAGATTGCGAACTTTTTGGTAGGCGTCGGTGAAGTGAGCGTGCGGTTCTACGCGGATGAGTCCGCCGAAGATCGTCCGGGCGCGATCGTCGAGCGCATTCTTGTAAAGCAAATCGCTCGCCGTGCGTGGCGAGATGTGGTCCTGCAATGTGCGCGCGTCAAACTCCTGCTGGTGCTTCGCCACCGCGACAGCAAGAAGATCGCTGTGGCCGCCTTCGCCAATCAAGCGGCTTAAGCTTTCGAACCGCGAATATTTTGCGCCGACGTGCAAATTCAGGCTCATGGCTGAAGCATCGTGATCGACCACTGTGGAGTTCATTTGTAATGCAATCACATTACTGGCCCACTCCTGCGCGCATACGTATGTCACTTTTGCGCCGGGTCCGGCGATGAGGTCATTTACGCCACATGCGAACCCAGGGGCGGTCGGGCTGCACGATCTGAAATGCTCAATGACCGTGACCTTTGCCAGTTCATCGGCCACGAGCAGCAGATGCGGAAAAACTGACATATTGTCGTGGCGCAGCCAATGGAAGATCTCGATCGGCAATTCGATCTCCAAGCCGCGCGGTACAAACAGGAAGGTTCCCGTCGAAACGAGGGCTTTGTGTAACGCCGCGAATTTTGCCGAGCCAAGCTTCGCTTCGGTGGACATGAAATACTTCCGGAAGAGATCGGCGTGCTCAACCATGGCGCGCTCGAGCGGTTGAAAAATTACACCGCGCTTTTTCAGGTCATCAGAAACGACATCGCGCTCAACTAATTGGTCGTTCGCGAAGATCATTCGACCCGCGTAATGCTCCAGACCGCGAGAATATTTTAGAATGTTTTTACGATCGTCTTCAGAGAGCGGCGGACTGATCTTAAACGGCGCCAGATCGAGAAGACCGACATTCGAAAATCGCCACGCTTGATTTTTTCGCGTCGGTTGTGGCAAGGATTCGAATTGATCCCATGCGGCGCGTTGCTGATCGCGAAACCATTCGGGCAAATCGGGGACGTCAGGCCGCCCGGAGAGAATTGATCCGGTCTGCATTTCTTCGTGATTGGCGACTGAGGGCATAATATCGTCTAACAACCGAACCCCGAATGCTTTCGGGGCTACAGGTCAATTCGTTAGGCCAAAAACCGTTATCCGACCGAGCCTTCCATTTCCAGCTCGATCAGGCGCTTGAGCTCAACGCTGTATTCCATCGGGAATTGGCGCACGAGATCGTTGACGAACCCGTTCACGCTCAAGCTCATGGCCTGCGCTTCGCTCAAACCGCGCTGTTGCATGTAGAAAATTTGCTCCGCGCTGACCTGGCTAACGCTGGCTTCGTGCTGCACGGCGTTACCAGTGCCGCGCACGGTGATCGCCGGATAAGTGTCCGTGCGTGATGTGGAGTTGATGAGCAACGCGTCGCACTCGGTATTGTTTTTGCAGTTCTTTAGATGCTTCGGCACGTGCACCAGGCCTCGATAAGTGGCGCGTCCTTTGCCGATTGAGATGGATTTGGAAACGATGTTGCTCGTCGTCTCGTCGGCGGCATGAATCATCTTTGCGCCGGTGTCCTGATGCTGGCCGTCGTTGGCAAGCGCGATCGATAGAACTTCGCCGCGCGCCTTGCGACCTTTCATAATAACACCGGGATATTTCATAGTGAGGCGAGACCCGATGTTACAGTCGATCCATTTCACTTCCGCGTTTTCCTCAGCGAGCCCGCGCTTGGTGACAAGGTTGAAAACGTTCGAAGCCCAATTCTGCACCGTGATGTACTGGATCTTCGCGCCCTTGAGGGCCACGAGTTCGACGACAGCGCTGTGCAATGTTGGTGTATTAAATTTCGGCGCGGTGCAACCTTCCATGTAAGTCACTTCCGACCCTTCATCGGCAATGATGAGTGTGCGCTCGAACTGTCCGAAGTTTTCCGCGTTGATGCGAAAATAGGCCTGCAGCGGATGCTTAACTTTTACGCCGGGCGGGACGTAAATGAATGAGCCGCCGCTGAACACAGCCGAATTCAACGCGCTGAATTTATTGTCGCCAACCGGGATGACTTTGCTGAACCACGGTCGGAAAATTTCCGGGTAATCCTTAAGTCCTTCCCGCGAACCCACAAAGATCACGCCCTGTTCGCCGACCGCTTTCTTGATGTTAGAATAGACGGCCTCGCTGTCGAACTGCGCTTCCACGCCAGCGAGGAATTTTCGTTCCTGCTCTGGAATGCCGAGCCGTTCGAATGTGCGTTTAATGTCGTCAGGTACTTCTTCCCAGCTGCGTTTGGCTTCGGTGCCGGGGGACAGATAATAACGAATCTTATCAAAGTCGATTGCCTCGAGTTCCTTGCTCGCCCAATGCGTGGGGAGCGGTTTCTCCAGGAATGTCTTCAAAGCACGTAGACGAAAATCGCGCACCCAATCAGGGTCTCCTTTAACATCCGCGATGTAATGGATAGTGCGCTCGCTCAAACCCGCACCCGCATCGCGCACGTGAACTTCGGGATAAGAAAAATCGCCCTTGCCGCGATCGATATTGATGGCTGTCGTTTCGGTTTTCATTTGTTGTTACCTCGTAAACACTGGTTCGCCAGCTTCCTCGCGCGCCCAATCGTAACCTCTCTCCTCGAGCTCCAGAGCGAGTTCTTTCCGCCCGCTCCTGACGATTCGACCTTTTACCATCACATGGACGTAGTCGGGAACGATGTAGTTCAGGAGCCGCTGATAGTGCGTGATCAACAGTATCCCAAGGTTTGGTCCGCGCAATGAATTGACCCCATGCGCCACAGTCTTGAGCGCGTCGATGTCAAGGCCGCTGTCCGTCTCATCCAGTACCGCATATTTCGGCTCGAGCATGGCCATTTGCAGAATTTCCGTGCGCTTTTTTTCGCCGCCGGAAAAGCCTTCATTGACCGATCGTGACGTAAATGAACGGTCCATGCCGAGCAGCTCCATCTTTTCGTAGAGCCTGGCGTAATAATCCGTGGCTTCCAGCTCTTCGCCGTCCGGAAGACGCGCTTGCAACGCCGCCCGAAGAAAATTGGCAATGGTCACGCCCGGGATTTCGCTCGGATACTGGAATGCCAGGAAAAGACCGCGGCGGGCACGTTCATCCGGCTCGAGTTCAAGGAGGTTTTCACCGTCCATAAAAATCTTCCCTGCGATTACGCGGTAATCGGGGTGTCCCGCCAACACTTTTGCCAACGTGCTTTTTCCGGAGCCGTTTGGGCCCATGAGTGCGTGCACTTCGCCGCGCGGAACGTGCAGACTTAGCCCGCGCACAATCTCCTGATCGGCAACCGAGACGCGTAAATTTTCTACTCTCAATTCGTTCATAAAGTCGGAACCGAAACTATACCTCAGTTCGGGGGATTTGCGACCGCGTAAAAGGCTTCGCCTCACGCGGGCCGAAATATGTGCGAGTAACCGCTGGTCTGGCGCAGCCACGTGAGCGTCGAAGACGCTTTTACGTGGCTACCCCGCATGGATTCGAACCATGAATAACGCCTCCAAAGGGCGCTGTGTTACCGTTACACCACGGGGTACCAGGATCTGCGGTTTAGATTCGCGAATTTCGCTTCCGACGCAATTTCCAAAACGTATTTTGGTTAAGAGTCCGATGCGGCGGTCACGGATCCCGAGGTGACGTTCATCTGAAGGCAAATGGCGAGCAACTAGCCGGCAAAGTCACGGTTGAATGAGTAGCGGCGCAGTCCGATCGTAGTTGCGCCGAGGTCAATAGGCCCGTTATGGAGCGCACGACATTTCTCAAAAATTACCAGATTCGCCGTAAATACGATGGCAGCCCTTACGAACCTGATCGCGACGGGCCAGCGATCAGCTACGAAGGCGTAGATCAGCGAACCGCTGAGCCTGTGTCTGTGACGCTCATCCCGGCCGAAAGCATCGATGCAGCCGACCGCGAGGGGTTTGAGGAACATGCAGCGTCTGCTCAAAAACTGCATCACGCCAATATCGCCAAAATCCTCGATTTTGGACGCGAAGGCGACGATTACGTTTATGTATCAGAGGGGCTTGCGGGTGAAACACTTGCGTCATGGGTACGGAGCCACGGGCCGATGCCGGCTGACGCTGCGTTGAGGGTCGGCGAACAAATTGTGAGCGTGTTATCATCGGCGGGTTTTCACAAGCTCCCCTATCCCCCAATTCAGCCCTCCGACGTCATGCTGGTGCCTGGGCAGACGGCCGAAGGCACCTGGCCCTTGGTGAAAGTGACTAACTTCGGCCTGCCGGAGTTACAGGCCAGACCCGAGCCACAGCCAATTGAATCAAATGTGCCGGAAAAAGCTGACGCCGGCCTGGTCGGTGACGATCAACAGTTTGTCCAGCCGACGACGGACATACGCTCGGAAATCCATTCACTCGGTGTGACACTTTATTTTCTACTCAGTGGCGTGGCGCTCTCGGCTGAGGCGCTCCAGCAGGGTCCGAAGTTTGCGGGGTTTCCAAAGCCGCTGCGCTCATTGTTAGGCCGATTGTTGCACCGTGATCCCGATCAGCGTCCAAAGGATTTGCTGGTCGTGACGGAATTGATCCGTGAATCGCTTGGGAAAATCGAGCGCCGACGCGCCCTGTCAGATCGCTACGGCATCCCGTTGAGGACAAACGTTCCGCTGCCGAGACAAGCCAGGTCGCGCCGTCTGGTGGCGCCACTTGCGGTTGCTGGCCTCCTGCTGTTGCTGGCGGCGGCAATTGCGCCCATGCTCTTTCCGTACGCAATCGGCAAGTTGGTTCATGATCTCCAAAAGCCGAAGCAAGTTGGCGTTCTGGTCGGTGTCCCGGATTCCTCACCAGCGGCGAGCCAGCCACGTGCGTTAACTCAAGTCCCTCTAAACACTACAGCATCGCCTCCCGCAGTTGTGTCATCGCAACCGGCGAACTCACCTGCGCTCCCTGAAACTCCGGCTCCGTCAAACGCAGCGATTACTCCGAATCCATTTCACGTTTCGCCCGCGGATGTTCAGCAGGCCCAAATGGCGAGCGCTCAACCGCAGCCCGCTGCTCCAGCCAATTCAGCAGAAAACTCTGCGGCACCGGCCCCGCCCGACGGCTCCATTTCCGCGAATACCGGCGCAAACTACATCAGCTCACGCAAACACAGAACCCCCACCAGCTACCGCCAGCCGGTCGACTGCTCAGAGCAAAAAGAAATCTGTTGCTTCAACAGCCAAACGCTCCGGCGCCAACCGGGGTTCGGACGCATATTCCTCTCGAACCCGCTCTGGTTCGATGCGCAGTCGGGTTATGGGTATCACCTCTGATGGGCGTTTGATTCTGCGGCTGCCATCCGGGCGGACTGCAATCGTTGCGCCGGACGAAGGTGCATCCGCGCCCCGACGCCGAAACCGGGTTTACATCGACCGCGACCAGATGTTAGGTCCTCCGCCCGGATTTGAGCCGGATTATTTCCAGGGCGATTGAGAAATGCGGGCTTTGGTAAGCCACCGGCCGCCAACGGTTTTTTCTAGAAAAAAAAGCTTGCCATGATTTGTGATTTCCGGCATACCTCGCGCTCGTGCGGGGACTACGAATCTTCTTAGCACTAGCAACTGCATTTGTTTGGCTGACGTTCAGCGCGGGCGCACGTGCCCAGGGCTTGGCGCCATCCTCATTAGGGGGCGACAGTCGAAGCGATGAAGCCACCAACGATGTAGTCCAAGTGATCACGGCGAAGACAGCGCCGACGGTCTCTAAAAAGACGAAAAAACTCCTGACGGAATCGACCCGGCCGAGGGCTGAAAAGCCGGCGCACGTGGCCTTGCAGAAACCGACCCAGGCAGTCGAGAAGACTCCCTCGCGAGCAACATTTACGATGGAACCGGTCCGTCCGATGAATCAACCGACGGCAGATCAAACGGTGCAGCATGGTAGCCGTTTCAGTTTCAGATCTCCGCAGGGTAAAAAGGAATCTGTTCCGGTGATTACCGACTTTTATCCAAAGCGCATCGTTTACCCGCTTGCCAAAGTTGATCGGCGTATCGACAACAGATTAGTGCAAGCAGCAACGCTTGCGCAGGAGCGCGCCCACGCGCACTCACGTTCGCGATGCTGGCATTATGTCAAAGATGCGTTGCTCGCGTCCGGTGTAATTGATTCCCGCCCGAAGACGGAACTTGCAAGAGACGCGGCGTCAGAGCTCGTCAACAACTACGGATTCAAACGACTATCGATCTCGGATCCGTTTGCTGCGCCTGTGGGCTCGGTGCTCGTGTATGGCACCGCCCGAAGTGTGGGGCATGTTGAAATTCGCACCAAGGACGGTTTCGTGAGCGACTTCCGTTCAGCGATACCATCGAAACGCCCGCTGATGGGTGTTTACGCAAAGCTGTAGGTTTTTCTCCGGCCTAACAAAACTGATCCCGCAGCCAGGTCATGCCTGCGGCTGGCAAAGACAGGAAGTGGTAATCGTGAGGTCGGCTTTTGCCCAAGTTTTTTTAAATTTCTTCTGGGTTTGAGCAACTTCGTCAGCGTTTTTCTTTTGCTTCCGCAGACTATCCGCCAGGCCAAATAAGGACCAGCCGTTTTCGGGTAAACGCGCGAGGTCGTCGCGATAGACCTGCTCCGCTTCGGCAAAACGTTGCTGCTTCATCAACACCGCTCCCAGCGAGTGACGCACCGGAATCATCCATCCGGGTGGTTCGTCATATTTGAGCGCGTCTTCCTTTTGGATTGCGGCGCGCAGTTGCTCAATGCCGCTATCAATCTTCCCTTCTGCGATTAGGATTTCTCCCTCGACCATCGGCATGGCGATCTCGAGAAGCGCTTCACAACTATTGTTGCTCAGAAAATCTTCCTTTGGCACCAGCTTGGCGCGTTCGAGGAAAACGCTTTGCGCTTTGCGGGCATTGGCAGTGTCGCCTTTCGCTGCGTACGCGATCGCGCGAGCGGCATGATGAAAGGCGCGGGTGAACCACATCTTGTCGGTGTATTTTTCCGGCTCAGCGAGGATTTCATCCCACATGCCAAAGCGCACCATTACTTCCAGCGGCATCGCCACGGTTGCTTCCGCTTGCAGCGCGTTTTCCTTTAGAAAATCGGCAGGCGTCTCCGAGACCATGGCGCGGATGTGTTTCATCGCCAGATCGCGCTGGCCTGTCATCATCGCGGCATACGCCAGCATGGACCGGTTATGCGCGACATACACGTTCAGGAAACCTTTGGTCGGCCCGAAGATTTTACGATGGCGCTCGTCCGCCTCCACCGCCTTCTCATTCGTTTGGACAGCCTTCAGCCATTGGCCAGTGCGAATGTCGATATGCGACGGCATATGTACGTTGTGAGCAAGACTTGGCTGTAAGGTCCGAAGCCGTTCCGCGGCCGCGATAGCGCGCTCTGGATGTGGCGATGCTTCTACCGCGTGAATGTAAAGATGATTTGCGAGTGGATGTTCCGGGTTGAGCTCTAATACAGCGTCCAGAGTCGCGATGATCTCATCCGTTCCCGGCTGCGGCTTGCCATCTGGTGTCCATTGATCCCAGGGCCGCAAGTTCATCATTGCTTCCGCAAAAAATGCGCCGACGTCAGGATCCTCTGGATATTTCTTCCACACTTCCCGCATGGCATCGGCGTAAGCGCGATCCAGTCCGCTGCGGTCTTCCGGCTGCGGATTAGCGTAACGTTTTGCCAGCGCATCGATCAGCGCCTGTTCAACCGGCTCGGCGTTCCCGGCGTTCTTTTGAGCGAGCTTAAGTTCCTTCCACGCAAGCTCCGCCGCGGACGGTGGAACGGCCATGGCATTGATGTGCGGACCGCACGCGAGCGCTATACCCCAGTGCGCCATCGCGCATTCCGGATCGAGTTCCGCGGCCTGCTGAAACGCGCGGATCGCCGCGCGATGATTGAATCCCTGGAGAAAACCGAGGCCCTGATCGAAATAGCGCTGTGCTTCGGCGGACTTAGTGGTGATTTTGCGGGAGTAGGAGCCGAGTCCGTCATAAAGAGGTTCCCTCGCGGCACGCAGATTGAAGCCGACCAGTGTCAGCGCCAACCAGATGATCACGTGGAGGAGCTTCGTCGTCGCCTTCATAAATGCTCACCTGCTCACGGCAAAGTATTCGCAGCGTTGTCGGCGGCAACCGCTAACCGACCCAACATTCTCTCGGCTGTAGCGGAGGCGTGCCGACCGCGGATTTCTCCCTTTCCTAATAATTCCTGATCATGCGGATCACTGCGACGAGCATGGACATGATCGGCCAAGCGGCGAGGCCAGTGATCAGAATGAAGAACAAAAGCTCGGCAACATAATCCCGGCTTGTTTCCGCGCCCAAGAATTCACTGCTTAATTTGTGAAAGGCTGGCGACTTAGTTGCTCGCCAGCGGGCGGAAGAATTCACCTGGCTTTCCGCTGTTGGATGGTAACCGTAATCCGTTAATGGAAAACTCTGCTGAGTATGCCTTGGGCGGTTGTCGCGACGTGAGCCGCGCTGTTTGTGATTGGCTTGGAGTATTGGTTTCATAAATTTCTAAGTTTGTTAAGTGTGAGGGGCCGAAGTCATTTCGGGATACCGGCGCAAAGAACCCGCGCGTGCGAAGATTCGACCACTGGGGTGCCGCGAATAGCGGGCTCCAACTTGGTGAAAATCTAACGAGCCTCTATGCCGCTCGCCCGCCCCAGCGGGCAGCGCGAATCGGCGCGTTGGTCAATTTCATCGGCCCTTCATGTACAGCCGTTTGCCTGCTTGTCTAGCAACGCACCGGGATCTCAGTCATAAACGCCTCTCGCACTGATAGAAGCGATCCGATCTTTTTTTAATTAATCAAGCTCGGACGGTTCCGAGTGAGATCCTGGTCGGACAATTTGGAGGGTCATAAAGTGGGGATGCTTGTTTGTCCACGCGATCGCCTCTCGCTTCGTTTCAAAAAATCGGTCGACCACAATGGCCTTGAGTTGGCTCGCGGTCCGGCCGCATGCGCGAGCGGCTTTGCGACTAATAACTGCCGGTCCGGTGTCAACCGCGGTGCAGGCGCGATCAGGGAAGACAACTTTACTGCCGTACGGAATCCGCTTGGGATCGACGGCACAATGTCCGGCGCGCAATCGTTCACCCGTGCTCGCATATTTCCCGGACTCTCCCTCGCCTACCCAGTAACTGGTGACACGCGCAAGGACCGACTCCTCGCGCGCGAAAGCGGCCGATGCCAGCAATGAGAAAAATATGACTGTGTTAAGTAGCTTCATAGTGTTTTGGGGTTGCTCCGATGTTGTCGAGTCCCGGGTGGGGCACCCTATTCTCGATGTCGAAAGCCGCAGGAATGCAGCTTTTACTTCGGATTCGGAACAGCCCCAGCGCGCTAGCCATTGGGGACGCGCGGACTTCTGACGACGACTCGGTGTGCCGAGCCGGCCTCTTTATAGACGAGTTGGGCGACTTGTCAATCGATCGCGAGCAATGAGGGAACGCAAAACCGTAGTGGCCATGCCCGCTAGGCCGCAGGTCTCTACGCGAAGGCGTGACAGCGTCTTTCTCGGTGATACCCTGCGCGGGTGGAAACAGCCGATTGGGCATCGTTGAGCGATCAGGAACTTCTGGAACGCCGCATCTCCACGCTCGGCTTGAAGCTTGAAGGGACGGCGCTCGAACCACTCATTCGGCAGCTTTATGAGGAGCTTTCGGCGCGGGGCCTTGTGTTTCATCCGCCATGTCATATTGGCGATGAATGGTTCGTCCCAGTTGGTGTTCCTGCGATCTTTGTTCCGTTTTTTTTAGTGCACGACCGGCTGCGTACACTCGAGCGCACGATGATGCTCGAAGTCGAAGGTGGCACGCCGGAGTGGTTTATGAAGCTAATGCGACACGAAGCGGGGCACGCTTACATGTACGCTTATCAACTGACGCGTCGGAAGAAATGGAAGCAATGTTTCGGGCAAACATCGCGGGAGGAAACACCGGACACTTACCGGCCACGGCCATTCAGCCGTAGTTACGTTGTTCACCTTGAGGATTGGTATGCGCAGAGTCATCCGGACGAGGATTTCGCGGAGACATTTGCGGTCTGGCTGACGCCGGAGCTCGATTGGCGCAAGAATTATGCTGGCTGGCCGGCACTCCGAAAAATGGAATACATTGATGAGCTGATGCGCTCACTGGCGGGCATGCCGCCAGTACATACGCCGGAATATCGCGTTGCCGACTACGATTGTCTGAACGTGAAGCTCAAAACGTATTACGCGCGCAAACGCAAACTGAACGAAGAGACGTATCCAAATTTTTACGACGCCGATCTACGACAGTTGTTTGGGGCACCGGCTGGCATCAAGGCAGGCGCCTATTTGCGACGACGAAGACGGCGGCTACTGAATGCGGTTTGCCAATGGACTAATGAAAAGAAATTCCCCGTGAACCAACTGCTCGCGCGGCTCACCCACCGATGTGACGAGCTTGGATTGCATGTGCTCAATGACGATCCGCAGCAGGATTTTCGCGTCACTGCCTTCATTACCACGCTGGTGATGAATTATCTTTTCACCGGCAAATTCAAGCGCACGAAATGACCACTGGTTGCTGTCATCGCGAGCGAAGTCGCCGCAACGAAATGCGAAGCATGAGGCCAGGCTTCAAACATCCCTGGAATGCGCTCGTACGTTCGTCTGCGCGAAAGAGTCAGAGATTCCTCGATTACGCTCGGAATGACAAGTAGACCAAAGCAAACGTGAAGAAGAAATTAAAAGTTCTCGTTCTGTTCGACGGCACAAGTCCTACCACTGTTGACCAGGATTTCAGTGACGAACTGAAAACGAAAGAGTGGAAGACTGAAGCGGATGTGATGAAAGCGCTCGGTGCGTTGGAGCACACAGCGGAGCATCTTGCCATCTACGACGACGTCGATCTTCTGCGGCAGAAACTGGAGACGTTCGCGCCTGACGTCCTTTTCAATCTGGTCGAACAATTCCGGAACAAGTCTGAATTCGACCAGAACATTGTTTCATTTTTTGAAATGCAAGGCCTGCCGTTCACCGGCTGCGGCTCGACCGGACTGACGCTATGCAAGCACAAGGGCATTTCAAAAAAGATTCTGCATTATCATGGCATTCACGTTCCGAACTTTGTGGTCATTCCGCGGGGACAGCGGATCGCGAGTCCGAAGCAGGCAAAATTTCCGCTCGTGATCAAACCGGTGAAGGAAGAAGCGTCCTATGGAATTTCGCGGGCGTCGTTCGTTGGAAATGACGAGCAGTTTCGCGAACGCGTGACGTTCATTCACGAGAAGTACAACAGCGATGCCATTGCCGAGGAATACATCGACGGTCGTGAGCTTTACGTAAGCCTGATGGGAAATGTGCGACTAACAGTTTTTCCTATTCGTGAAATGGTCTTCCGGGAAGTGCCGCCTGACGAACCGAAGATTGCTACGTATAAAGCGAAGTGGGATGAAGAATATCGAAAACGCTGGGGGTTGAACAACCAGTTCGCCGAAGATCTCGATCCCGCGCTCGTCGCTAATATCGAGGAAAAATGCAAAGAGATTTACCGATTGCTGACAATCGACGGCTATGCGCGAATCGATCTTCGCCTGACATCGGAAAACAAACTCTATTTCATCGAGGCGAACCCGAATCCCATTCTGGCCGACGACGAAGACTTCGCGCTCGCAGCCGGAAAAGCAGGCCTGTCATATCCGCAGTTGGTTGATCGGATCGCTCGGCACGGGATTAAGGCCCTCCGCGATTGAAATACGAAACCGCGACCCGTTAAGGTCCATTACCCACAGAAAACGAGAAACTTAATCGTGACATGTGGGATCGATTTCTCGTAAGGTCGGGATCTCGGGGATTTCTTACATGAAGAGAAAACGCTCCGCTCAATCTGCTCCCGCTAACGGTAGGCTTGACGAAGGCGGGTTCTTGAACCTGCGCACGTGCGTTGCAATTCTTGTTTGCGCGCTCGCCGCCTGTTCGATGTTAAGCGCGACACTCCTTGCTTTCTTTAGTCCTCAGTCGTCCTTGAAAGTTTCCGGGAGAACTCTGTCGTTCGCCGAACGCGTAACTTACCAGCGCGCTATTGAGGACGTTTACTGGCGTCACCGCATCTGGCCTAACGAGCGCCGTGATCCGAAACCACCGCTGGATTCCGTGATGCCTCTGGCGCAGCTCGAAAAAAGAGTCGCAGATTACCTGCGTAAGTCACAAACGCTCCAAGATTACTGGCAACGCCCGATCACCGCTGAGCAGTTACAAGCTGAGATGGATCGCATGGCAGCCGACACTAAACAGCCTGAGGTATTGCGCGAACTCTTCGAAGCGCTCGGAAGCGACCCCTTTGTTATCGCGGAGTGTCTGGCAAGACCAATCGCAGCGGATCGTTTACTCACGACGATGGAAGCTCACGTAAGATTTAACACAGAGTTAAAACAGTCACGGCTCGCTCGTGCGGAGACGAAAACGCCTGCCACAAACGCAGATGCGAGGAGGCTAACCTACAGGCTTCCAACAATAGCCAGTCCGTTAGCTGTCTGCTCGGAAGACATATGGACTCCAACCAGCACAACCAACGCGCCGAATGTGCGCGTAGGTCACTCGGCAGTGTGGACGGGCATTGAAATGATTGTCTGGGGTGGAGGAGCCACAGGCCCTACCTATCTGAATACGGGCGGCAGGTACAATCCCAGCACCGACAGTTGGACAGCCACCAACACCACTAACGCGCCGGATGGCCGGGGAGGCCACGCCGGACTGTGGACTGGCAGTGAAATGATCGTCTGGGGTGGATTCAACAACACCGGCGTTTTGAACACCGGCGGGAGATATAATCCTGGCACCGACAGTTGGACAGCCACCAGCACCATCAATGCGCCCGTTGGCCGACAGGATTGTTCGGTAGTGTGGGCCGGCAGCGAGATGATCGTCTGGGGAGGATATGTCGGTGTGTATTTGAACTCGGGCGGGCGATACAATCCAACGACGGATAGTTGGACAGCCACCAGTCTCGCCAACGCTCCTGCAGGCCGGTATGAGCAAACAGCGGTCTGGACCGGTACCGAGATGATCGTCTGGGGTGGATTTATCGGTCCCGCAGCCTTGAACACCGGTGGGAGATACAATCCTGGCACCGACAGTTGGACACTCACCAGCACAAACGGTGCGCCGTCTGGTCGAGGCTTTCCTTCGTCAGTCTGGACCGGCCATGAGATGATTATCTGGGGTGGATGGGACGACCGGGATTTTCTTGATACCGGCGGGATTTACGATCCTAGCACTAACGGTTGGAAAGCCACCAGCATGAACAATGTCCCCACCGGTCGATTCCAGAACTCGGCGGTGTGGACCGGCAGCGAAATGATCGTCTGGGGCGGATGGAATCCCCCCACTATTTTCAATACCGGCGGCAAATACAATCCAGGCCCGGACAGTTGGACAGCTACCACCACCACCGACGCGCCTACTGCCCGATACGTTCCTACGGCAGTTTGGACCGGCAGCGAAATGATCGTCTGGGGAGGCTACAACGGCAGCTATCTTAACACCGGCGGGAGATACTGCGGGCCATCTGCTTCGCCGACGCCTACTCCAACACCGACTGCAACAGCGACACCAAGAGCCACACCGACTTCGCGAGTTCGTCCGACACCGGCACCGCGTTGATAAGAAGGAGGACCGGCGTCTGTCGAGGGCTGAAGGCGATCGGGTCAAAGCCACTGTGCAGTTTCCGCTAGCATTAATCCCCTTAATCCGTGCGCAGTGTCATGCTGAGCGAAGCGCTGCAACGAAATGCGAAGCATGAGGCCGGGCTTTCAAACATCTCTCATTACTGGCTGCGTCAATGCCTGAAAACAATGACCTGAGATTGAAAGCCTGGCCTCGCCGACTTCGTCCGCTGCGTTGCAGCTTCGCTTCGCTCAGAATGACAACAAGACGGGTCTGATTCACAGCGAAATTATTAGAGCGCCATGTAACGGCGGAAAAGACCAGTGCACGCTGCGTGCTTTTTTGGAGTAAACTGACATATGAGCGTGCAAGTTTATGGATGCAATCATGTTGCTATCGAGGTTGATGACATCGAGAAAGCGGTGGCCTTTTACAAGGATGTTTTCAATCTCGAACAGATGGATGGCGGCGAGGGCGACGCGTTCTTCAAGCTCGGTGACCATCAGTTCCTGGCGATTTTCGAAGTCGACAAGGTGCAGCGAGCAAACATGCGGCATTTCGGGATCATGGTTCGCGACGAAACGCAGCTCGAGGAAGTAAAAAAGAAACTCATCGAGAAATACAAGCTCAAGTTGGAGCCGCCGTTCCGCTGCGACTTTCGCGATCCATGGGGAAATCGCATTCAGGTGGTGGATCTTCACGATGAATCGCTCATATGGCTGTTGCCTTATCGCGAAGTGCAGAAAGCGGGTATCAAGTTCGATGGCTAGGGATGCCGCCCCGTCTCTACCAAAAGCTGAAGATTCGATCAATCCACTGAGGAACGATGATGCAGCTTATTCTGAAGCGATGCATCATTCGCCCGTGGCGGCTGGACGACGCTGAGTCGCTGGTAAGACACGCGAACAACCGCAGAGTCTGGATCGCGTTGCGCGATATTTTTCCGCATCCCTATAGAATCGAGGATGCTCACACCTTTTTGAAATTAGTAGCTAATTCCGAGCCGGTGACACTGTTTTGTATCGAGGTTGATAGCGCAGCCGTTGGTGGGATCGGCATTCGCATCGGAGCTGACGTGCATCGGCAGACGGCTGAGCTGGGTTACTGGCTCGGCGAAGAGTTCTGGCGGGGCGGGATTATGACCGAAGCCGTCGGAGCCTTCACCGATTTCTGCTTCGAAAACTTCCAGCTGCGGCGAATTTATGCAGAGCCGTTCGCGAATAATCCTGCCTCCGCGCGCGTGCTGGAAAAAGTCGGCTTCAGCTTTGAAGGACGCCTCAAAAATCATGTTCTGAAAGACGGAAAGCTTCTCGATTCACTGCTCTATGCCCGGACAAGGTAGCGCTGCTTGGGGGGCCGACTTGCGTGGCTGTTAATCACAGGCGATATGGCTCGGCTCAACAAGCAATGATTTCATTCATCGTTCCCGCCTATAACGAAGAACACGAACTTTCGGCCACTTTGGCTTCAATTCGAAAGGCCGCGTCTGGCACAAAACAGTCGTGCGAGGTCATCGTCGTTGATGATGCGTCAACGGACGCGACGGCAAAGATCGCGTCGGATGCTGGTGCGAAAGTGATTCCCATCAATCGCCGCCACATCGCAGCCTCTCGGAACGCCGGCGCACGCGCCGCTCAAGGCGAATATTTGTTTTTCGTTGACGCCGACACGCGGATTAGCGAAGCGCACGTGACTGGAGGGATCGCCGCTTTGGAAAATGGTTGCGCGGGCGGCGGCGCACGAGTGGCAATGGATGGATTTGTCCCTGTCTGGGGACGCCTGTTGTTGCGCGGGTTCTCGTCGGTGTATTTCGGTCTGAATCTTGGGGCCGGCGCATTTCTTTTCACTACGCGCCGTAACTTCGACGTCGTTGGTGGATTCGATGAGCAGTACTTTGCCGGTGAAGAAGTTTATTTTTCCCTCGAATTGAAGAAGCTGGGCGGTTTCAAAGTGCTGCGCGAACCGGTTGTCACGTCAGCTCGGAAATTGCGGATGTATCCTGCGAAAGATTTTCTGCGCAAATTCTTTGGCGTAATCTTCCGGGGTCGCCGGGGGGTCCGTTCGCGCGATAAGCTTAGTCTTTGGTACGACGGCAAGCGCGAAAGCCGTCCAGCTTAAGAACGGGCCTACTGATTCCGGTCGCTGGTTTGTGCGGTTGCGAAGATAGGTTCTTCGGCTAAAATAGGCCCTTCGTTATGGCTGAGAGCAACCAAACGGCGGATCTCAAGGAGTTCCAGTTGCATGAAAAAGATACCGGCAGCGCGGATGTGCAAGTCGCACTTCTCACCCGCCGGATCGAGCATTTAACTGAGCATCTTAAGATTAACCGGAAAGATCATTCGTCGAGGCGAGGCTTACTCAAGATGGTCGCGCAACGACGGAGTCTGCTCGATTATTTGAGCAAAACGAAGGCTGATCGTTACAAGCATTTGATCGAGAAGCTAAACCTTCGGAAATAACCGGAGGAATCATTCGTTAGTTCAGGTCCGGGTATTTGAACTGCTCGAAGCCACAACTAAAAGAAATAACCAGCAGTCCAGGCGTAACAATCACCTTGGATTTTAGGTTTTAGTTTCGGGTTCGGCAGCTGCCGGACAACGGGTTTAAAACCTACAGTCGGGGTGACCGCCTGGAACCGCGAATCCAGGAAAATACACATGCAACAAAAGGTCACCGCCAAAATCGGCGGCAATGAGATATTTATCGAAACCGGCAAAATCGCCAGACTCGCCGATGGCGCAGTTATCGTTACGTGCGCCGATACCACCGTGCTCGTCTGCGCGGTTTCGGCCAGAGCAATTAAAGAAGGTCAGGATTTCTTTCCGCTAACAGTTGATTACCGCGAGAAAGCGGCGGCTGCCGGAAAATTTCCGGGCGGCTACTTCAAACGCGAAGGCCGTCCGACAGAAAAGGAAACACTTACTTCCCGAATGATCGATCGGCCTTTGCGGCCGCTCTTTCCAAAGGGATACTTTTACGACACGCAGATCATTTCGATCCTGCTTAGCGCGGATGGACAGAACGATCCCGACATTCTTGCGATGAATGGCGCATCCGCCGCACTGAGCGTTTCGGACATTCCGTTTGCAGGCCCGATCGGCGCTGTGCGCGTTGGTCGCGTTAACGGTGAGTTCGTTGCCAACCCGACACATGACGAGCGCGCCCAGAGCGACCTCGATCTCGTTTATGTCGGCAATGAAAACGATGTGATCATGATCGAAGGCTCGGCAAAGGAAATGCCGGAAGCCGAATTTACAAAAGCACTCGAGTTCGCGCACGGCCATGCGCGTGAAATGATTCAGGCGCAAAAAGAATTGGCTTCGAGAGTAGCCAAACCAAAGCGCGAGGTTCAGTTGCTGCCCGTGAAACAGGAACTGGTGGATATCGTCCGCCAGGTCGTCGGCGATCGAATCGAACAGGCGCTCTGCACTGAAGGCAAAAGCTTGCGCGCAAAAGCGATCGACGCTCTGCGAGAAGAGATAAAGAGTGCGATTCTCGAAAAATTTCCCGAGACCGGCTCGTTTGCGATCAATCAGGCATTCGATTCTGTCGAAAAGAAAACGTTCCGGGCCAGCATCCTGGAAAGACAGAGACGCGTGGACGGGCGTGGTTACGGCGATTTGCGTCAAATCAGCTGTGAAGTAGGCGTAATTCCCCGATCACATGGCTCGGCGATTTTCCAACGCGGCGAAACTCAGGCTCTGACGCTCGCGACGCTAGCTCCCATCGAGGAAGCGCAGATGATTGATGCGTACGGCGGTGGCGAACAATCAAAGCGTTTCATCCTTCATTACAATTTTCCGCCGTTTAGCGTAGGCGAAACAGGGCGCACAGGCGGGCCGGGGAGACGGGAGATTGGTCATGGCGCACTGGCGGAGCGCTCGCTTGAACCGGTCGTGCCGAGCGAAAACGAATTTCGTTATGCCATCCGCATTTCCAGCGAGATTATGGAATCCAACGGCTCGACCTCAATGGCGAGCGTGTGCGGCGGGATGCTCGCATTAATGGACGCAGGTGTGCCAGTGACGGGCATGGTTGCCGGAATCTCAGTCGGCCTCGTGATCGAGCCTGGCGATGACGGGCAATGGAAGCGCTACGAATTGCTCACCGACATCATTGGGTCCGAAGACCACTATGGCGATATGGATTTCAAGCTTTGCGGAACGGACACAGGTGTGACCGGTTTTCAGCTTGATCTGAAACTACCAGGCATCACGCACAAGGTCATGGCCGAGGCAATCCAGCGTGCGAAAGAAGCGCGCACAAAGATCCTTGAGATTATGCGTGCCACGATGGACAAGCCGCGGACGGAGTTGTCGAAATACGCGCCGCGGATCGAGACAATTAAGATCAATCCTGAGAAGATCGGCGCGCTCATCGGGCCAGGCGGCAAGACCATCAAAGGCATCGTCGCCGAAACCGGCGCCGAAATTAACATCGAGGATGACGGCTCAGTGCACATCTACGCAACAACTGGCGAGAGCATGGCGCGCGCGAAGGAAATTATCGGCGGAATGACCCGCGAGATAGAAATCGGACAAACCTATCAGGGACGTGTCGTCACGACGAAAGAGTTCGGGGCGTTTGTTGAAGTGTTCCCGGGCAAAGACGGCTTGGTGCACATTTCCGAGCTTGCCGATTTTCGAGTGAACCGCACTGAGGATGTGGTCAAGATTGGCGACATGATTTGGGTCAAATGCATCGGCATCGACGACAAAGGCCGCGTAAAACTTTCGCGCAAGGCGGCGCTGAAAGAACGGGCTGAAAAAGAAACAGGTCAGGCGTTGTAATTACGCATTGCTCCGGTGCGGGCGAGACATCCCAGACGGTCTTTCTCAGAGCGTTCGGAGCGATTCGAGTTTTTGTGTTGAGTAATCAGGTGCGCTGAGGACAGCGCACTCTACAGCAACCGTACAGCCTAGTTGACAATGTCCGGTAGGGATGGAGTTAAAATGGTGATCGAATCATGATTACCCCCACTCGAGTTTCTTACGCGGTCCTCGCCGCAACGATCATTTTGGCCGGGTTTCTGCATCTTGGATCGCCGCTCTTGGTACTCCTGTTTTCGTATTTTGCATTGCGCCAGCTCTATTTTTTCACCAGACGAAAATGGTTGGCGCTGGCGTTGTTTATCCTCGCGGTGACGGGGATTGCGGCTGCCGGCGTTTACTTTACGCGCGCAGCCATTTTGGCGCTGCCAGATGTGGCGGATACTTCCATACCTTCGGCCAGCGCGTGGGCTCAGAAGAGGCAGATAGACTTACCCTTCAGTGATTTTGAAAGTCTGAGACAAGTGGTGATCGGCACTCTCGGAGAGGAAGCGAATTATCTGCGCAATGTTGCAAACGTTGCCAAGGCCACCACCACGAACCTCGTTTTCAGTATCCTTGGAATCGTCGCTGCCACTAGCCTGTTTTTCACCGGGCTCGACCCGTACCGCAGTACGCATCGGTTAAAAAATAATCTTTACTCCATCTGCTGCGAGCAAGTCTCAAGGCGGTTCCGCGATTTTTACCGAAGCTTTGCGACGGTAATGGGCGCGCAAATCACCATTTCTCTCATCAATACCGCGCTGACTGCTGTCTTTCTGATGGTGGTTCACATGCCGCACACGGGCCTGCTTATTGGGGTCACCTTTCTTTGCGGACTCGTGCCGATCGTCGGCAATCTTCTCAGCAATACAATCATCGTATTCGTCGGGTTGACGGTATCCCTAAAGTTGGCGATTTCCGCGCTCGTTTTTCTGATTGTCATTCACAAGCTCGAATATTTGTTGAATAGCAAGATCATCGGCGACCGGATCCGCAATCCGGTTTGGCTGACGTTAATAGCGTTGATCCTGGGCGAGCGACTCATGGGCATACCCGGCTTAATCCTCGCGCCCGTGGTATTGAATTATTTGCGCGTCGAAATGCTGACAGTAGAGGTGCCGGCTCGGCACGAAGAAGTTGAGTTGTTGAGCCGTTAAACGTCAAAGAGCTACCATCGGTTCTTCCTTTGTAATGCTCGTAACTTTTTGACCATTTAAACGCTGGCGAAAGTCATGAAAGCAGGCATTCGTTTCTGTCATTCCGGGCGAAGTCGAGAATGGAGCGACCGGGGAAGTCGCGATATGGACGGGAAGGCCGAAGGCTGCGCGAGCGGGAGGCGAGCGCATCAAAATCTCCGTTTAACAAAACGACAATATCACTCGTGAAAGCGGGCTTCTTAGAAAAACTCATCGAGCGTCTCGGCCGGATCGGTCCGGAAGACGTGCAGAATTATTTTCTGCGCCTGGCACAAGAGAAAGGTTTCCTGGAAACCGTTTTTAACGCCATCCAGGAAGGCATCGTTGTGACTGACTCGAAAGGCCGAATCACGTACCTGAATGATGCGGCTTGCGTCTTATTTGGACTCGAGGCGGGCGAAGCAGTCGGCAAACGGCTCGATGAACGCATTGGCGGTCTCAATTGGGGATCGCTGACTCAAAGCGGCGGACCGGTTAGCCACGACGTCGAAATTTTTTATCCGCAAAATCGGTTCATCAATTTTTACATTGTCCCGCTGGTGATGGAACAGCGCGAAAGCGGAGCTGTCACCGCGTCTCGGCGGAACGCCGAAGCAGAGACGGGCCATAGGCCCGTGGCTACAGGATCGTCGGAAGAGGTTGGGCATGTAATGATCCTCCGCGATATCACCGAGAGCCGGCGCACTGCGCAGCAAACAATTGAATCGGAGCGTTTGAATGCATTAAGGCTGCTGGCTGCAGGTGTTGCGCACGAGATCGGAAATCCGCTCAACTCATTGCACATTCATTTGCAACTGATGCAGCGCAGCGTGCAAAAGCTGCACGATGGCGAAAAAGCGGAGCTTGAACAATCGATTGATGTCGCTCGTTCTGAAGTCAACAGGTTGGATTCCATCGTCACGCAATTCCTGAAAGCCATCCGGCCATCGCGGCCACAACTGCGTCCCGAAAATGTGAACACGATTGTCGAAGAAGCGGTTCGCTTTTTCACGCCAGAACTCCAGGACCGCGGGATAGTCGTTGAACAAGAGCTGCGATCCGATCTGCCACTTCTTCAGCTCGATCGCGATCAGATGAAGCAGGCGTTTTACAACGTGATCAAGAACAGTGTCGAAGCAACGCACCGCCACGGCACATTGCGCATTCGTACCGATCTGGCCGAGACGCATGTGATCGTGCGTTTTGTCGATACCGGCGGTGGCATGTCGGCGGAAAATTTGAGCCGTGTATTTGAGCCTTATTTCACGACCAAACCATCCGGCAGTGGCCTTGGATTACTTATCGTACGTCGCATCGTGCGCGAGCACGGTGGCGAGCTCTCCATCGAGAGCAGCCAGGGCAAAGGCCTTACTCTGACGATCCGTTTGCCCTTCATCGACAAACGCATTCGTATGTTGGAAGCAGGAGAAGCCAGAGATCAGAGCTCGGAAGAAGTCGTTTGAACGTCTGGAGCTGAACGAATGTTCCATCGCGATAAGGAAAGCGTCACCTTCCACGTAACGGGTGAGCAGCGGACTGAACAACAGCGCCACACCAACCGCGATTGCGATTACAACAAAAATCGCAATGGCAGCGACAAGGATCAGTAGTTTCCTTCGCAAAGGCGCCAGGTTAAGTCGTTGCAACTGTTACAAGATCGTCTGTAACGCTTGTAACCGTTGTAACTAATCACCCCGCTTGCCTGACATTCCGAGTTGCCCAAAGAGAAACGCGTAAATGTCGGCCGACTGTTTGATGCGCTCGCTCAATGCAGTGCCGATGCCGTGGCCCGCACTGGAGCTGGTTCGCAAAAGGATCGGGTTCTCGGATTTGTTCGCGGCAAGCAAGCGTGCGGTCATCTTGCGGGAATGATAAGGGGCGACGCGCCCGTCGTTTGCGCCGGTCATCATTAGAACGGCTGGATATTTCGTTCCGTCCACAACGTGATGATAAGGCGAGTAAGCGTAAAGAGCCTTGAATTGCTCGGGGTTTTTCACTGTGCCGAACTCGGTCACGTTGAACGCACCGTTCGGCGCCAGTTCCACACGCAGCATGTCGTAAATACCGACCGATGAAAGTACCGCCCGAAACAAATCAGGATGCTGCGTGATCATCGCGCCCATCAATAGGCCACCGTTGCTTCCGCCTTGAATAGCGAGCTTTCCCGGACGCGTGTAATTCTCTTTGATCAGGTACTCAGCAGCGGCGGCGAAATCATCGAACACATTTTGCTTTTTGGTGAGATTGCCGGCTTTGTGCCATTCTTCACCGAACTCACCTCCGCCTCGAATGTTTGCCACGACGTACACGCCGCCACGGTCGAACCAAAGCCGCCGCGTAAAATCAAAGCTGGGCGACATGCTGATTCCGTAGCCGCCGTACGCGTAGAGCAGCGTCGGGTTGTTTCCGTCGCGTTTCATTCCTTTTCGAGAAAGGATGTTCAGTGGAATTTTAGTGCCGTCTTTTGACGTGGCGAACTCGCGCTGCACTTCAATATCAGCAAACGAGACAGGAGACGTGCTCTGCAGGGCCGTCTTCACTGCCTCCGTTTTTCCATTAAGACAATGGAACCACGCCGCCGGCTCGGTATAGCTCACGTCGCGGAACAGGAGCGACCCGTCTTCGAGTGCGAGCAATTCCTGAACAGCAGAGATTTGAGGGGTCGAGATTGTGGTTTCATTCTTGCCGTTCAGGTCGAAGCGCCGAATTTGCGATGGTCCTCCAAGCAGATCGGCGACATAGAGCGCATCTGTGCTCGGCACGATCTGCTCGATCACCGCTTCCCCGGAAGCAACAATCTCCGCGGCATTTTTCAATTCTGGCACATCAAGCGGCAGACGCAGAATCTTTCCGCGCGGTGCATCCGCACGCGAAAGTAGATAAAGCGCGTTATCGCGCCCCAGCCGCGCGAGTTTTATCCGATCGTTAAACTGCGTGATCTGCTTCCAGGTTTTATCTGGCCCCAGTAGATAATGCGCGAAATCCCCACCATCGCCGTTCGCTACGGTTGCGAGAATGTATTTACCATCTTGTGATGCCGCGAGGTTGATCTCTGCGATTCGCGGGAAGTCTTTGCCGATCGAATAGGTATCCTCCGCGTCGGGGGTGCCGAGCTTATGGAAATAAATTTGCTGATAAAAATTTAGATCAGCATCCGGCCGCTCCCCCTTGCGGGGAAACCGTGTGTAAAAAACGCCGGTCCCGTCCGCGTTCCAAGCCGCACTACCACCTGCCGTGGGATACTGCACATGGGCAATGGTATCCGGCAGCGCTTTGCCGGTCGCAGTTTCATAAAAGTGAAGTGTGCCGTCTTCACTGCCGCCTTTAGAAAGTGAGATGGCGAGGTATTTGCCGTCTCTCGACGGCACGAACCAGTCGATTGTAGTGGTGCCTTTTGTGTCGAGGACGTTCGGATCGAGTACTACTTTTTCCGACTTAAGATCGTCCGCCGACGCAAGCGTCACCAACAGCGGCTGCTGTTTCGGCGGCTGGAATTTCATCGCAAACAAAATTCCGGGGCGCGAGACAAGCGAGGAATAGCTCGGCGAAGTCTTCGCGTACCATTCTTGTAGCTGTTTTTCGATCGCCGCCCGATCAGGCAAGCTATCGAGACGTTTCCGTGTCTGCTGGTTTTGCGTGTCCGACCATGCTTTTACCTGCGAGTCGTCGTCCGCTTCGAGCCACTGGTACGGATCTTCCACCGTTACTCCATTATATTCGGTCGTAACAGGTTTCTTTGGAGTGTCAGGCGCGCTCTCGGCTAAAGCGGCGTTGCTCAGCGCGAGCGCAGCGGCGGTAACGACTAAAGACGGGAAGAAATTGGCTCTCATGAGGAGAGACAATACTCGCGTGCGTTACTCGCGGAAAAAAATTTGCTAAGGCTTGGCAGGTGCCGGTGAAGCCGAAGCAGCTGCCGCGTACTTGGGTTCCTTTGCCTGTTTTCGGATAGCCGCGTACAGCTTTTTAATTCCCGCTAGGCTGGCTTGATTTGCGATAAATGGCGGGATAAAACCACCAGTTTCAGAGTAAATCGCATAAGTGGCGCGCGTTTTTGCGGGTCCATCCGACTCTAGCAGCCATGTGCCATTGCAAACCTTGAGACGGACGACGCCTTTTTGTTCCGGTGGTCCCAGCTCATTGGCTGTCTGCCATTGACTGAGATACGTCAGCCCTTTTGCGCCGGGCCATGATTTCTTCGAGACGCGTAACGTGTAATCACGATCCCCACAAATCTTCGGTGCGACCCGTTGGTAACCGATCACTGCGTCCCCTTCGTGTTTTATGAGACGGCATTCCACAGTGTAAGGCATGAACTTTGGATAATTCTCAAAATCGTCGATCACTGCGTGCACGGCTGAACTCGGAGCGTCAATGGTTCCTATTGCCTTGAATTCTTTCAGGTTCGAATCAGCGTGCGGCCTGCTGTAGATGACCACGTCTTTCGCGTCAGTCGCGAGTTTCCAGCCCTCTTTCGGACTCACGGAGCTGGAGAAATCGGCCGCAAACGCGTGCGAACCGGATATAAGCAGGATCGATCCCAAACCCGACAGGGCGCGGCCAAGCATCGCGCGATGATACATCATTTCCTCTCTACGGCTATATTTCTTTGACGATGGTTTTAAGGGTGTAACGATGTAACGATTTGACGCAGCGAAGCTCTATGACCCCACAATTCACTGTCCTGATCGTCGACGACGAAAAGCATACGCGCGACGGGCTGCGCCGTTTGCTCGAGAACGAGTACGACGTCTACGTGGCGGGGGACATCGCCGGGGCGATGGATGTGCTGGAGCGCGAACAAGTCGATATGCTTCTTACTGACCTCCGTCTCGGCAACGAAGACGGCATGGTCCTAATTGATCGCGCCCTGAAAATGTCGCGTCCGCCGATCTGCATCATGATGACTGCATATGGCTCGGTCGATGTGGCCGTGGAAGCGATGAAGCGCGGCGCTTACGATTTCGTCACCAAGCCGCTGAATCTCGACAAAGTCGAATTGCTGATCGTGCGCGCGATGCAAAGCCGCAAACTCGAACAGGAAAATCGCGCGCTTCGCGAGCAAGTGGACGAACGTTACGGACTCGAAAACATCTGGGGCGACTCGCCGGCATTGCACGAGGTGCTTGAGACGATCAAACAAGTTGCGCCGTCGTCGGCCAACGTACTGATCGAAGGCGAGAGCGGTACCGGGAAAGAGCTGGCCGCGCACGCGATTCATAATTTAAGCCGGCGGAACAAGGCGAAATTCGTCACGGTACATTGCGCCGCGCTTTCGCCACAACTTCTCGAGAGCGAATTGTTCGGACACGAGAAGGGAGCGTTCACCGGCGCGCACGAACGGCGCATCGGCCGCTTCGAGCAAGCCAACGGCGGAACCATTTTCCTGGACGAAATCGGGGAGATCGATCCGAGCACGCAGGTCAAATTGCTGCGTGTGATGAGCGAGGAACGCGCGTTCGAACGCGTTGGCGGCAATCAGACCCAGCGCGCGGATGTCCGCTTGATCGCTGCCACGAACAAGAATCTCGAGCAACTTGTGCGCGAAGGAAAATTCCGCGACGACCTCTATTTTCGCCTAAACGTCGTGCGGATTGTGATGCCGCCGCTGCGCGAGCGAAAAGAAGACATCCCGATTCTCGTCCGCGGATTTCTGCGCCACTTCTGCAAGCAAAACCAGAAACCGCTTCTCGAACTCACGCCGGACGCGATGGACGCGCTGCTTACCTACGATTGGCCTGGCAACATCCGCGAGCTGCGTACGGCGATCGAGCACGGCGTTGTTATGGCAACTGGGAAACAAATTATGTTACGGGATCTGCCCATGGCCGTGCGCCAGGCGGCAACGGCAAAATTACCTGGTGGCGTTTCACCAACTGGGGCATTCGGCGAAAAAACCAGCCCGCTCGATCTGCATGAAACGGAAAGAAGATTGATTGCGCAAGCCCTTGCCGCCACGAACGGTAACATCACCGCCGCTGCCAAAAAGCTCGGCATCAGCCGCCGCACGCTGCATCGGAAAATTAACGAGATGAATTTGGCGAAAAAATCCGCAGAGCCCGCAGAGACAGAGTAAAGCCGACAATACCGCTACGTAATCCTCACACGTAGGACGGCCCGGCCAGCCGTTCGCTGTGGCGCTTGCGAAAATTCGCGTTTACGAATCGCGCTTTGAGCGTTTCAATTAGCCCGTGACCCAGCAGAAGAAAATTTTTGGGACGGACGGCGTGCGCGGTGTGGCGAACGTGGAGCCGGTGACGGCGGAGACGGCGCTGAAACTTGGACGCGCTGCGGCCTACGTATTCTCCCAAATGAATCCGCGCAGGACGCCTGACGCCGCGCGGCCGAAAATCGTGCTCGGGAAAGACACACGTCTTTCGGGTTACATGCTCGAAAACGCGCTCGTGGCCGGAATCACGTCGCTTGGCGTAGACGTTCTGGTGATCGGGCCGTTGCCGACACCGGGCGTTGCTTATATCACCCGATCGCTACGCGCGGATGCTGGCATCGTTTTGTCCGCGTCGCATAACGCTTATCAGGACAACGGCATTAAATTTTTCCGGCACGACGGGTACAAGCTGGACGACCAGATCGAGGAAAAAATCGAAAACCTTGTTTTCTCTGGCGAGATCGATTCGATTCGACCGACCGCGAATAACATCGGTCGAGCCACACGAATTGATGACGCGCTGGGCCGTTATGTGGAATTCGCGAAAGTGAGTTTTCCAAAAGGATTTTCACTCGAAGAAATGCGCGTCGCAGTGGATGCAGGGAATGGTGCCGCGTATAAATCGACGCCGTGCATTCTCCGCGAACTGGGCGCGGAGGTTGCGATCGCGCATAACGAGCCGAACGGTATCAACATCAATGACGGCTGCGGCAGCATGCATCCGGAGGAAATCCAGCGGATCGTCGAAGTCAGCGGCGCGGATGTCGGCATTAGTCACGACGGCGATGCTGACCGCGTTCTTCTTTGCGACGAGGACGGCGAGATTGTCGATGGCGATGAAATCCTCGCGATCGCAGCGTTGGATCTTTTGGAATCCGGTCGGCTGGAGCAGAACACTCTCGTGGCAACGGTCATGAGCAATTTCGGGCTGGATGAAGCGCTTGCGGCGCGCGGCGGCAAAGTAGTACGGACAAAAGTTGGCGATCGCTACGTGATTGAAGAAATGGTGCGGCAAAAATTGAATCTCGGTGGCGAACAGAGCGGTCACGTCATTTTTCGTGACTTCACCACGACAGGCGACGGGATCATTACCGCACTACAGGTTTTGCGAATCATGCACAAAACCGGCCAGCCATTGAGCAAGCTCAAAGCGTGTTTGCAAAAGTATCCTCAAGCGCAGCGCAATCTGGCGGTGAAGGAGAAGCGCCCGCTGTCGGAACTGGATTCCGTGATGAAGTTGATAACGGAGGCGGAAAAAGAGTTGTCAGGTAAAGGACGTGTGCTCCTGCGTTATTCCGGCACCGAGCCAAAAATTCGTTTACTTATTGAAGGACGCGAGTCTGAAATGATCGACAAACAAGCAGACCGGATCGCGGATGCGATTCAAACCGCGATCGGAGCGTAAAATCGATAAATGAGCCTCACCCGCGTTATCGAAGCGCTTCTATTTAGCGCGCAAAAGCCGATCTCGATCCATGAAATCACGGCCGCAGTCAAAGGAGCTGAAGGCGATCTGGCGAGTGATACGCCTAACGAATTTGCGCGCGTAAAAAATGCGGAGGTTGCCGCGGCGCTCGAAGAACTAAAGGTGGAATACATTCAGCAGAGCCGCGCGTTTCAATTGGTAGAAAAGGCAGAAGGCTGGCAGCTCGCTACCGATCCGGCCTTTGGAAAATGGGTGAGGCAGCTATTCCCGGCGCCGAAGCCGGCGCGTTTGAGTGCGCCGGGGCTGGAGACGTTGGCGATCATCGCGTATCGCCAGCCGATTACGCGTGCGGATGTAGAAGCCGTGCGGGGCGTGAACATCGATGGCGTGCTGCAAACGTTGATGGAACGCGGTTTGGTGAAAATCGCCGGACGCGCCGAAATCCCGGGGCGACCGCTCCTTTACGAAACGACACAATTTTTTCTGGATCACTTTGGGCTTCGTAACCTCGACGAATTGCCAAACGCGGAAGAATTACGGAGACGCTATTTGCCGGTGGCGCAACCTGTAGTCCCGGCAAATCGGGATGACGCCGGCGAGGCAGGATCATCCGCCTCCGCTGAAGCTATGGCGGACAAGTCGCCCCCGGCTACAACGAATCTGTAGCCGTCGTCCTGTCGGCGACGAGATCCAGATATGAGGTGTTGGTCATGGTTACGCTTCGCACAGCGAAGCGGCTACAGCGGATTGCTTCTCGCGTTTGTTCTCTTGTCGCAATCCGCACTCGCTGCAATCCAGCCATCCGATTGCGCGCGGGCCGCAAAATATTCCGAGAGCAAACGCGGCAGTGGAATGCTCGTCATGGAAAATGGCCGCACAATTTTCGAGCAGTATGCAAACGGTGGATCTGCGAACAGACGGTGGCCGATCTTTAGCGGGACAAAAAGTTTTTGGGGAATTGCGGCGCTGGCGGCCGTGCAAGAAGGCCTGTTCAAACTCGACGATCCCGTGTCCGACACGATCACCGAGTGGAAGAATGATCCACGCAAATCGCAGATCACCATTCGGCAATTGCTGAGCCAAACCGACGGGATTGACGGCGCGTCACGTCTTCAGCGCCCTTCGATTCGCGATCGAAATGCGATGGCGATCGCTTTGCCCAGTGTGGCTGAACCTGGTTCGGCTTTTATTTACGGCCCAAGTCATCTTCAGATTTTTTCCGAACTGCTCCGCCGGAAATTGCGAGGCCGCAGCGTGATCAGCTACTTTGAAGCGCACGTAGCGAACCGGCTTGGACTGCGCGATCTCAAATACAAAAAAGACGCACGCGGCAATCCGCTGCCTGCGACCGGATTTGAATTAACGGCGCGCGAGTGGGCGCGACTGGGCGAGCTTGTAGTTGGGAACGGCAATTACCATCGACGCCAGATTGTCCCGTCGGCTCTGCTGCGAGAAGCGTTTGTTGGTTCGCAGATCAATCCGGGGTACGGGCTCACGTTTTGGTTGAACCAGCAGGCGCCGGCCGGACGCGAGGCTGATATGGAGCGAATGCTCGATTTGCCATGGGAAAGCGCGCACTGGGTCGGTGTTTGCATCTGCAAGGATGCTCCGGCTGACATGGTGGTGGCGCTAGGGTCGCATTACCAGCGGTTATTCATTATGCCGTCGTTGAAAACAGTCGTTGTGCGGCAAGGATCGGACGGAAACTTTTCGGACGCACAATTTCTGCGGCTGGTGCTCGGGCGATCTTTGTAATTTTGACGCCATCTGTGATTTCCGGCCGAAGTCGAGGATGACAACCACTACGTGATGTTTGACTTGCTCGTCGGTCTGGCAAACGATCAAAGCGTTATGGCAGATCATTCGGAGGATGAGCGGGCGCTCATGAAGATTCAGTACGAATGGGCGGAAGCGCGCGTCAAAGGCGACAGTTCATACACGCGTCGGCTCGAGACTGAAGATTGCACGATTGTCTGGCCGGATGGCAGGATCGTGGACAAGCGCGCCGATCTGGAAAGCATGACCGGCGGCATCGTTTTCTCCGAATTCAAGATTCATCATGTGCAGGTGCGTCTTTACAGCGATACTGGAGTCGTGATCGGCGAGGGCACGATCAAAGCGCAGAAGGGAAAACAAGATCTTCTCCGCGGAAAATTTGTCTGGACCGACACATTTGTGAAGCAGGGCGGTCAATGGAAGGTGGTCGCTTCGCAAATCACTCCGGTCTTGGAAAAGTAGTCGCTCTCAGTTATTTATAGTTGTTATGAACAAATTCGCGCTCGGTTGCGGCGTCCTCATCGCCGTTGTGCTTTTCGTTGTCGTGGTTGCTGCAATTGCAATTGGAGGCAAATACAATGGCCTCGTCCGCCTGCAACAAGCCGTCGATCAAAGCTGGGCGCAGGTTCAGAATGTCTATCAGCGTCGCGCCGATTTGATCCCGAATCTCGTGAACACGGTTTCCGGTGCGGCCAATTTCGAAAAATCAACTCTGGTCGAAGTGACGAACGCCCGCGCCAGTGTCGGTCGCGTCCAAATGCAACTCGATCCGAACAAAGCGCCAGCCGACGCCGCACAGCTGGAGCAGTTTCAAGCCGCCCAGGGACAATTGGGCGCCGCGCTGTCGCGTTTGCTTCTCGTCTCGGAGCGCTATCCAGAATTGAAAGCGAACCAGAACTTTTTGAGTTTGCAGGCGCAGTTGGAGGGAACCGAGAACCGAATTTCCGTCGAGCGCGGCAACTTCAACAAGACGGTGCAGGACTACAATGTGGCGGTGCGCAGTTTCCCGACAAATTTAATCGCGGGGATGCTGGGTTTTCCGCCGAAACCATTCTTCGCTGCGCAACCGGGCGCCGAAAAACCGCCGCCCGTGCAGTTCAATTTTAGTTCGCCCGCTCCGGCTCCCGCAGCGACGCCATAAACGCATTACTTGCACGCGATGATTCCGGGGAGCACACGCGCCTCGCGTGTTGGCTTGAAAGCCTGGCCGTTGCGTCGCATCCGTTGCAGCCGCGTTCCGCGGAAACGATCTTCCATTTGGCGTGACTATTGGATGAATAAGGGAAGCAGAGAAAACTTCGCGACTCGCGAAAGCTTTCGGAGTCGCCGGCACGCTATTAGCGTGCGCTCCTCAGCAATCGCGCTCGCGGTCGCGATTCTTTTAGTGATCAACGCGAACGCCGCGGAAGTAATGCCGCCGAAACCCGCCGGTTACTTCAACGACTACGCCGGCGTGGTTTCAAAGGAAGCCGCATCTCGCTTTAACGAACAGCTCGCTCAATTCGAACGAGACACTTCCGACCAGGTCGTTGTCGCGGTTTTTCCGAAAATGGAGAGCGACTCGGACATCGCCGATTACACACAGCGCGTGGCACAGGCGTGGGGCGTCGGCCAAAAGGAGCGGCGCAACGGTGTTGTGCTTTTTGTATTTATCCAGGATCGCAAAATGTTTATCCAGGTCGGCTACGGCTTGGAAGGAGCCTTACCGGACGCGACTGCATTCGACAT
Organism: uncultured Verrucomicrobiae bacterium; assembly: GCA_963804875.1. Taxonomy (GTDB): domain Bacteria; phylum Verrucomicrobiota; class Verrucomicrobiia; order Chthoniobacterales; family UBA10450; genus Udaeobacter. Next base: position 156,268 of record CAWDRX010000007.1, on the reverse strand, counting down.
CACTGAGCGTCGCATCAAGCCACTATTTCGGGCTGGCAATTATGAGGCTGGGCTGGCGACAGGAATCGATCTGATCTGCAAAGCGATTCGGGGCGAGTTACAAGGGATCAGGCAAAACGGTGGCGGAAAGCAACGGCGTCACCGGCGTGGTTTCCAATATTTTGCCATTCATCATCTTTATGATTGTGCTGATGCTCCTTTCGCGGTTCTTCCGAAAAAGAGGTTACAGCTATTCATCCCGGGGAGGTGGCCCTGTGTTTATCCCGAGCGGCGGCGGAGGCGGCTGGTCGTCCAGTGACAGCGGTGGCGGAGGATTCAGCGGGTTCGGCGGTGGTGGCGGAAGTTTCGGCGGCGGCGGGGCGGGATCGAGCTGGTGATCAAATGCGAACACGAGAATTTCTCAGCAAACTCGAACACGACCGGATTATTCAATCGATTCGGAAAGCGGAATCGAAAACGTCAGGTGAAATTCGCGTTTTGATCCAGCGCGGAGAGTTGAAGAATGATCCTTTCGTCGAGGCGCAGAGGAAATTTCATCGGCTCAGGATGCACAAGACGCGCGAGCATAATGCGGTGCTCATTTTCGTCGCGCCGCGTGTTCATAAATTCGCAGTCGTTGGCGATGAAGCGATTCATAAAAAATGCGGCGACGAATTCTGGCAACGCATTGTGGAGAAAATGCGGAAGCATTTTCAAAGTGAAAAGTTCAGTGATGCGTTAGTCGAAGCACTGCAGGAGATTGGAGTCGTCTTGGCGAGGCATTTCCCGAAAACGTCTGCAGACACAAATGAATTGCCTGATGACGTGATCGAGAGCTAATTCCTTTCCTTAACACCTGCCTTCAAGACAGGTGTTTCGTCATCGTGCGAAAACTCGCCGTTTCAAAGGTAATCGGCGGCAGAAGCACCTGTCTAAAGACCAGTGTCAATGGGACTTGATATGGACTGAATGGGAAGCCAAAGGCCAACTTGCAAAATCGCGGATTTCGTCTTTATTCCAAGCTCCGCAGCGAGTTTTGAAATTACGCCGTTGGTCCCTGGGTCTCCGTCGCTGGATGTGAGATCGCGCTCGCCAGGGGAAACCCGGCGATAGAACTGCAGATTTAAGATTGTAGATTTTCGATTGTTAAGGGAATCGCTCCGCGTGTTTCTCGTCTCAGATCGTAAATCGGCAATTGCCAATCTGAAAATAACATATGCCTATCCGTTACGGTCGTTTCGAAATGCCGAAGACTCTCACAAAAGACGAGAGCACGGCGACAGATACCTACGCAAAATTCATCGCCGAGCCGTTTGAGGCCGGCTACGGTCACACCGTTGGGAACTCGCTCCGGCGCGTCCTGCTTTCCTCGCTCGAAGGAGCAGCCATTACCGCGGTAAAAATCGCGGGGGCGCAGCATGAGTTCGCCACGTTGCCAGGCGTGGTTGAGGACGTGACCGATATCGTCCTGCATCTCAAGAAAGTGAAATTCAAATTGGACGGTCAGGACCACGAGCCGAAGAAACTGTCGCTCAACGTTAATAAGGAAGGCGAAGTCACTGCCGGCGATATCCAAACCATTCAAGGTTTTGAAGTGTTGAATCCGAAACAGCTGATCGCCACTCTGGATCGAAAACACAAGTTCGACGCCGAACTCGAAGTGCGCGTCGGTCGTGGATTCGCCACCGGCGAGGAAAATAAGCGCCCTGATCAGCCGATCGGCCTGATTCCCATCGACTCCATTTTTTCGCCCGTCACGCGCGTGAAGTACGCCGTCGAAAACACTCGTGTCGGTCAGCGTACCGATTATGACAAACTCATTCTGGAGGTCTGGACCGACGGACGGTTGACGCCGGATGATGCGTTGCTCCAGGCTTCTGCGATCCTGCGGCATCACCTCGACGTGTTCGTCCATTACAACGAGGAAGTGATTGAATTCGATCAGACGCCAGCCGGCGTGAGCGAAGAAAATATCAAGCTGAAAAAGCTCCTCAACATGAGTGTGAACGAGATCGAGCTGAGCGTCCGTGCGGCGAATTGCTTGAACAACGCGAATATCACCACGGTTGGGCAGCTTGCCCAGAAGACCGAGGCCGAAATGCTGAAGTATCGCAACTTCGGCAAGAAATCGCTCAACGAGATCAAAGACAAACTGCAACAGCTTCAGTTGGGTCTCGGTATGAAGTTCGAGCCGGGCTTAATCGATTTGCCGATAAGCGCCGATGCCGCTGCGCCAGCGCCCGCACCGGCTGCTAGCCAACAGTAAACGTCCGTGCGAAGATCGCGTTTCGCTGCGTATGAGACATCAAAAGAAAACGATCAAACTGGGGCGCACCGCTGACCACCGCCGGGCGCTATTGGCCAATCAGGTCTGCGCTTTAATCCAACATCAGCGAATCAAGACGACCCTGGCAAAGGCCAAAGCGGTTCGCCCTCTTGCCGAACGAATGGTGACACTCGGTAAGAACGGCTCGATTCATGCGCGTCGCAGAGCTTTGGCTGTGTTGCGGCAGAAAAACGCAGTCAAAAAATTATTCGACGACATCGCGCAACGTTCCGCCGAACGAAACGGCGGTTACACGCGAATCGTCAAACTAGGCGCGCGGAAGAGTGATTCTGCGCGTATGGCGTTTATCGAGTGGGTGGACGCAGAGCACATCGCCGAGGAAAAACCTAAGAAGGAAAAGAAGGCGAAAAGCAAAGAGCCAGAGGCAAAGCCACAGGAGATAAAGTCTGAGGCTGAAGAACATACGCATGAGGAGCCCAAGGCCGAAGCTTCCGCTCCCCAACAAGAGGAACCCACCTCACCGGCCGAAGAATCGAAGCCGAAAAAGCGGCGTTGGTTCGGACGAAAGTCAGACAATAGCTAAAATTTAGCTATTGCTTACTGCGGGATCCAGAGCGCGTCAGTCGTTTGCAAAAAATCGCAGTCCGCTTTCTCATCCTGAGAAAGCTGCGAAATTGTCTCGCCGTTTTCGGCATGCTGTACCTATAAGTTTGCTGTGACCGCGTCCGAGCGAATTTGACCGGGGAGTGAATGAATCCGCACCCGTATTTATTTATCGTCATTTTTATTGGTGTCGCGCTGGTGTTTCCGCTGGTTCCCCTGGCGCTGGCGTGGTTGTGGCGGCGATTTTTCCAACCGCCAAAGCCCGGGCTGGACAAGAATTCTACCTACGAATGCGGTATCGAATCGATCGGCGACGCGCAAATTCAGTTCCACGCGCAATACTATCTCTACGCCATCCTCTTTTTGATCTTCGACGTTGAGGCTGTATTTCTCGTGCCCTTTGCGGTCGCGTTCACCGGTTTGCCGGTCGGAGCGTTTATCGCGATCCTGGTTTTTCTTTTGCTGCTCATCGAAGGGCTTGTCTGGGCATGGGGCAAGGGATGTTTGCAATGGCAGCGCTAGCGCGCGCAAACGTTGAGGCGCTGGTTAAAAAGGTTAAAGGAGTTACATTTCTACACGCTGCGAGCTTCCTGGCCGCAATGTAACCTTTGTAACTCTTGTAACCAGAATCCATGAGCCAAATCGACGAACAATTACGCACTGAGCTCCAACGCCAGGGAGTCTGGGTGACTTCAATGCAGGACCTGTACAACTGGGGACGCAAGAACTCGATTTGGCCGTTGCAGTTTGGATTGGCCTGTTGCGCCATCGAAATGATCGCCACTGCAGCCTCCCGCTACGACATTGCTCGCTTCGGCGGTGAAGTTTTCCGGCCATCCCCGCGTCAGGCAGATCTGATGATCGTTGCCGGAACGGTCACCAAGAAAATGGCGCCGCAAATCGTGCGGCTTTACAACCAAATGGCTGACCCGAAATACGTAATCGCCATGGGTGCATGCGCGATTTCAGGTGGACCGTTCAAACAAGGTTACAATGTGCTCAAAGGCATCGACCGCTATATCCCGGTCGATGTTTACATCCCTGGCTGTCCTCCGCGCCCGGAGGCGTTGCTTCACGCGTTCATGGAACTACAGCGCAAGATCGATGAACAAAAATTGACCGGCGCAAACAAGGCGGACTTTCTCAAACCAGACCAACCGAGCGAGTTCCCTGTCCCGAGGTTTGGCAAGCACGACTTGGAACCGACGGCCAATCCCAACGTGTTTCAGCCGCCCGTGATCGAGAGGAAAAGCTAGCAGTTGTGGAATCTTTAGACGAAATCAAATCCCGAATCGAAGCCGCCGTGCCTGGCGCGAAGATCGAGATTGTGCAGAACGGCAGCCCGTCGCAGCAGCATTCGCTGCTGATCGATAACGAGCACGCGGTCGCGGTAGCGAGATTTTTGCGTGTCGATGCCGCGCTGTATCTGGATTTTTGCTCCAATGTCACCGGTATCGATTGGCTCGACCGCGCGGTGAAGAAAACAACGAAGGTAAAGAAGGTTGTCGATGGTCAGGAAAAAGAGATCGTCGAGACTACCGAGGAGAAAATTCCGGGGTATCTGGAGGCCGTTTATCAGCTTTATTCGATGACCCATAAACACGGCCCGATCATTATTCGCATGCGCACAAGGGATCGTGCAGACGGCAATCACTTGCCATCGCTGACGCCGATCTGGCGCAGTGCCGAGTTTCAGGAACGCGAGATCTTCGATCTTTACGGCGTTCGCTTTGAAGGTCATCCCGATCTACGGCGGATTTTGATGTGGGACGAGTTCGAAGATTATCCAATGCGCAAAGATTATCGTGAAGCGGATGATTACGAATGGGAACCGACGCCGCACGATGATGTGTTAGAGAAGGCGAAGGTGCATTATCCCGCGCGACCGCAATTAGACGGAGCAGAAACAATTACGGCCACTGAGAAGTGAACGCAGTCGTTGAAACAATCGAAGCCATGGAGCGGCCGCCGCTGAGCATGGGCTCGCGGCTCGAAGGCGAATTGCTCGAAGTCTCGATGGGGCCGCAGCACCCATCCACGCACGGCGTGTTTCGGATGAATGTCGCGCTCGATGGCGAGGTGGTTCGTAAGCTCAAACCAGTCTTCGGTTATCTTCATCGAAATCACGAGAAAATTGGCGAGAACACCAGTTACCTCGGCTCGATGCCATACACTGACCGGCTCGATTATTTTTGCTCGATGACTAACAACTGGGCGTACGCGCTCAGCGTTGAGAAACTCGCCGCGATCGAAGTTCCAGAACGCGCCGAATACCTGCGCATCATTCTGGCCGAGCTAACGCGCCTGCAGAATCACGCTTCGCTGCTGGGTTTTTTGCTTAGCGATATGGGCGCATGGGGCACGCCATTGATGTATGCGTTTCGTGAGCGCGAAAAAATTCTCGACCTATTTGAGTCGTTAGCCGGTTCGCGAATGATGTGTGATTACATGCGTTTCGGCGGTTGCCGCGTTGACGCCAGCGATGAGTGGCTGGCGCGAGCGAAACAGATTGTCGATCGTTTTCCGAAGTTTCTCGACGAATTCGAGGAACTCATTCTCGGTAACGAGATCGTCATCAGCCGTACCCAAAATGTCGGCAAACTATCCGCCGAACTGGCAATCAACGCCGGTATCACGGGCCCGATGTTGCGTGCATGCGGTGTGAATTACGACATTCGCAAAGTAGACGGCTACGGATTTTATCCGCGTTTCAAATTCCGGATCCCGCTCGGCGAGCACGGCGACACGTACGATCGCCTGATGATGCGGTCGTTGGAAATGCGTGAGACCGTGGAGATCCTGAAGCAGGCGTTCGCGCAAATTGGACCGGGTCCAATTGTGAATCCAAAAGTAAAAGTGCGCGCATTTCGTCCCCCAATTGGCGAGGCGTACGGTCGCATCGAGGGACCAAAGGGTGAGCTGGGATTTTATTTGATCAGCGACGGCTCTCCAAATCCGTATCGTTACCGCGTTCGTCCGCCGAGCTTCATTAATCTCACCGTGCTTGAGGACCTGTGTCTCGGTCACACTGTCGCTGATGTAATGGTAATCCTCGGCAGCATCGATATCGTAATGGGAGAAGTCGATCGATGATTGGCACAGGCATACTCAAGGGAATGGCCGTCACGGCGCGGAACTTTGTCGGAAGTTATTTCGAAAAGGACCGGCTGATCACTGTGCAATATCCCGAAGAGCGAATTCCTCTTCCGGAAAATTATCGTAATTTTCCGTTCCTGATCTACGACGACAATGATCCGCACGCGGGGTTACGCTGTGTGGCGTGCAAGATTTGCGAAAAGGAATGTCCACCGCAGTGCATTTACATCGTCAAGAGCGAGGACAAAAAGCCCGACTACATGGGCAAACCACAGTTTTATCCGAAGGTGTTCGACATCGATATCTCTGTCTGCATGAGCTGCCAGATTTGCGTTGAGGTCTGTCCGTTCGAGGCGATCAAGATGGACAAAGAGTTCGAGCTGAGTCAGCGCGAGCGGTTCGATCACTTGCTTTTGCGTAAAGAGCAACTTTCCAAATCGAACGAGTACTATCGCAAGATTCATCCGGTCGAAGCAGAGGGGGTGGACAAGAATCTTGCAGACGCGGCAGCCGCCGCCGAGGCGAAGAAGAAAGCTGCAGCTGAAGCAGCGGCGAAAGCAGCAGCAGCAAAGGCAGCTGCCGCTGCAACCGGTGAGACGAAACCAACGGCAGCCACATCGTCGCCATCTCAGACCTAGTTGTAGCGGATAAGGCGATTTGTGTTGCTTGTGATTGACCACTGGTCAGCTTTGGCGCAATTTTTTTGAGTTCGAGTAGTCCAAGCGAAAAACGCATAAAAGAGAAAGCTCCGATGAAAACGTTATTCCTAAACTTCGTTGTCGCTACGCTGTTGATCGGTTTTATCACGGGATGCCAGAGCACCACCGCCGCCGGTCCCAGCGTGGCATCGCAAAAGGAAAAGCTTCTGGTGCAATCTGGATTCAGGGCAAAGCCTGTGACTACGCCCGAGCAACAACAGCAGGTGAACGCACTTCCACCGGGGCAGGTTTCCGAGGTCGGATACAAAGGAGGAATGTATTACGTCTATCCGACTGCGACCAAGGATCGCATCCTTGTTGGCAACAAGGTCCAATACAACGCCTACAGGCAGGCGGTCGTGGCATACGGATTAACTACCAGCCCGGATTTTGTGCAGGACACGCATGGCCAACAGCGCGTTCTCATTCAGCACTTCAGCGGTTTTGGACCGCTTGGAGAGTGACGCGAAACAAGTAGTAGAATACGTCAGTCGCAAAGGCCGGCAATAAGGAGATCACTCGCGAAAGGATACCGTTCTGGGTCCGATCCAAAGTCGCGACTTCGTCGTTGTTCCGCTGTTATCTAGTCGTCGGGATTCCAAAGGCGCTTACGAAAATATTCTCTCCAGCTGTTTGGAAGTGATGGCAGTTCGCTGACGCGACGCAATAGCTCCTGATTCGCTGCTCCGCGATAAAGATTCACAACGTCGGCGACGGGAATGTTGTTCTTATCTTTTTCAAGCAACTCGATTGAATCGCCAGCTCCGACTTCCCCTTCCCTGAGAACGGCGAAGTAGAACCCCGTGCGACCACTCTGCAGGAACCGTTTCACCATGTCCGAACGGTTGAACCGAATACCAAGCTTGAAGCAGGGCATCCGCGGCTGTGTCACCACGAACTCTGCAGACCCGATCCGAACGCGATCACCAATATGAAGCGTCTCCTCGAGCAAACCCGTGGTCGTGAAGTTCTCGCCGAAAGCTCCCCAAGCCAGGTCCATCTTAGCAAGCTCACCGCGCCAGAATGGATAATGCTCTGACGGATAGGCGTAAACAGCCTTCTCAGGTCCACCGTGCACGGTCAGGTCCGATTGCTGATCGCCCTCTACATTCAGTCTCGCCACCCGAACCCGACCTGTAACGGGCTCCTTGAAGATGGAAGTGCGGATAATCTTGCCATTCCAGGCTAGTTCGCGTGGAAGTCCAACGTTGACCGATAAAAGTCTCATGCTGCGGTTACCGCGAGCATAGCTAACACAAATGTTCTAGTCAGCACATTCAGGTCAGCCCTTATGAGAGTTGGAACTATGCGCTGCAGCGGTTACTCCCGCGGCTTGGTACGACGAGGTAATGATATTTTGACCAAACTCGATTTGATGCGAACGACCCGAGTGTAAGTCTGGTAAGGAAAGGGATCTTCTGCCCGACATCTGTCGCTGATTGCGCCGATGTGCTACGATTTTCGTTAAATCAATTGCTGAGGTCGAAGCCAGGGTGGCGAAATTGGCAGACGCGCCAGACTTAGGATCTGGTGGAGAAATCCATAGGGGTTCGAGTCCCCTCCCTGGCACTTTAACTGAAACAACAAACCTCGGAGAGACAAAAAGATACGCGCAAAATAACGCTTCCTCTTTCGCGGCACGACATCGTATAATCCGGGATGCTGTGGAAAGACTTTGTCACGGGAACACGTGCAGTGGCGTTATTGGCGCCGGCACCGCCGCAGGTATATCGGGAATTGTTTTCGCTCCCGAGTTTTCCGAAAACTGTCTTTCGCTCTTATCTGACAAAGCGTTCTCCCCAAAGTTAGTTTTTGAGGCGATGAGGTTCGCTGAAGATGAAGAGTGCTTCCGTATCCTTTGAGACCGCGGATGTTCAGTCAACCGCGCGGAACGCGACCACACTCAGCGCAATTTTTGACCGGCACGTGTTGGCGACGGCATTGTGGGTGTTCGCTGGATATTATCTTGGATGCAAAATCGGCTTTGCACTCACGTTTAAACCTCATCCTGTCTCCGTTCTTTGGCCTCCGAATTCCGTTCTTGTCGCGGCGCTTTTGTTGACGCCGCCGCGCAGGTGGTGGGTCGTGCTATTGGCTGCGCTTCCAGCGCATCTGGCGGCGCAATTGCAGAGTCACGTTCCGCCGCTGATGATTTCGTGCTGGTTCATCAGCAACTCCTGCGAAGCAGTAATCGGCGCCGGGTTGATGCGCTACCTGGTGGGCGGGCCTATTCGTTTCACAACGCTTCGCAACGTGGGCCTTTTTTGTCTTTGCGTAGTATTTATTGGTCCGTTTTTGTCCTCGTTTTTAGACGCCGCGTTTGTTGTATGGAATTATTGGGGGCAGGACGGCTACTGGGAGCTGATCCGGATACGACTTTTTTCAAATGCGCTCGCGGCATTAATAATCGTGCCGTTGATCGTAACGTCGGCGACGACTGGAATTTCGGCCCTGCGAACAGCCGCGACTCTCCCGTTATCTGGAAGCATGTGTTCTTTTTCTTGGTCTGTCGGTGCTCAGTTACACTGTTCTCTACGAGTTTGGAACGGGCGTCGATTTGGCTCTTCTGTTTCTTCCTCTGCCATTTCTCATTTGGGCGGCGGTACGATTCGGCACGCTGGGAGCAAGCACTGCCATTTCGATTGTCGGCTTTTTGGCGATTTGGAGTGCATCCCACGGCCATGGGCCATTCTCTGGCGAAACGCCTGAACAAAACGCGCTTTCAATTCAAATATTTCTAATCGGTCTGGCGCTTCCGCTTTTATTTCTGGCGACAGTGATGGAGGAGCGCGTAACTGGACAGACGGAGTTGCGCGAAAGTGAGTCGCGGTTTCGGATCGTGGCGGATGCCGCGCCCGTTTTAATCTGGATGGCCGGCACCGACAAGCTCTGCACTTTCTTTAACAAGCCGTGGTTGCAGTTTACGGGACGCAGCATGGAACAGGAGCTTGGAAACGGCTGGGCTGAAGGCGTGCATCAAGATGACCTGGAAAGATGCCTGGAGGTTTACACCAGCGCATTCGACGCGCGGCAGCCATTCGTTATGCAATACCGGTTGAGACGAGACGATGGCGAGTTTCGCTGGATATCGGACCAGGGCGTCCCGCGCTATGACGCACAAGGAACATTCGCCGGGTACATCGGATCGTGCGTGGACGTCACGGAATTGATGACCAAGGACGAGGCATTGCGCCAAAGTGAGGAGCGCATGCGATTGGCGACGGCCGCGGTTAACCTCGGAATTTGGGAGTGGCACCTGCCGACGAATGAGATCTGGGCTACGAACGCGCGGCGGGCGGTTCTGGGCTGGCCGTCGACGGGAAAGGTCACCTTTGAAGATTTCATGTCTCAAGTGCACCCGGAGGACCGCAGCCGAATCCGACAGACCATCAATGACGCGATTCGCGACGGTAAAGACTACGAATCGGAGTACCGCCTCGTTTTACCCGATGGAATCGTGCGTTGGATGTCGACACGCGGCAGCACTCACTTTGATAACGCCGGAAAGCCCTCACGGCTTTTGGGAATCAGTATCGACATCACAGCGCGCAAACAGGCCGAACTAGATGCGCAGCGCGATCGCGCGGAGCTATCGCATCTGAGCCGTGTGGCGTTGATGGGGGAAATGTCTGCTTCGATCGCTCACGAATTAAATCAACCGTTAGCTGGAATTCTCAGTAACGCCGCAGCTGGACAGCGCTTCATCGATCGCGGGGACGTTGATCTTCGCGAAGTTCGCGAACTGCTTGGTGACATCGTTTCAGATAGTCGCCGGGCCAGTGACGTAGTTCGCGGCATTCGCGGCATGGTAAAGAAGGGACAGATGGCGCGCCGGTCGGTGGATCTTAACGAGGTGGTGATGGACGCATGGCGCATGGCATCACCCGATGCGCTACTGCACTCGTGCCAGTTGGAAACTTCGCTGGATCCAAATTTGCCCGCGATCGACGGCAACCCGGTTCAACTTCAACAGGTCTTGCTGAATCTTGCGATCAACGCATTTGACGCGATGCGAGACACACCGGCCTCGAAACGGAAGGTGCTAATCGCGACGCAATCAAACGGCGATGGCACAGTTCGCACCAGCGTGCGCGATTATGGTGTCGGCATTTCCGAAGAGATGCAGGACCGTCTTTTCGATCCTTTCTTCAGTACGAAAACCGAAGGACTCGGAATGGGATTAGCCATTGTACGATCCATCGTTGAATCGCACGGCGGCACGATCACAGCTGAAAATGTCGACGGCGGCGGCACCCGGTTTGAATTTGTTCTTCCGGTGAACGGCACCTCCTCCCCATGATCCCCTCGAATAGCGTTGTATTTTTGATCGACGACGACTCATCGGTTCGAAAAGGCGTGTCGCGGCTATTGCGCTCCGCTGGTTACAAGAACGAGGTGTTTGGCTCGGCGTCCGATTTTTTAGCGCGTGAACAACATCCCGGTCCGGCATGTGTGGTCGTGGATGTGCGGATGCCCGGGCTGAATGGAATGGATCTTCAGAGTGCTTTGATTGAGCGGCGCCGTGAAGAGCAACTGGTGTTTATCACTGGCCACGGCGACATCTCGATGTGTGCCAAGGCCATGAAGGCCGGCGCAGTCGATTTTCTACCAAAGCCATTTCGGGTCGCCGAACTGCTGGAATGTGTTGAGCGTGCGCTGGCCCGTTCCGCGGACCAACGACAGAGCGGCATCGAGAAAGCTGCAGCTCGCCGCCTTTTGGACTTACTAACACCGCGTGAGTTCGAAGTGATGCAACTCGTGGTTACAGGCATGTTGAACAAACAGATTGCAAATAAGCTAGGCACCGCGGAAAAGACGATCAAAGTGCACCGTGGGCGCGTAATGAAAAAACTAGGTATCGTTTCCGTCGCCGAGCTGGTGCGTTTGGTTGAAATAGCGCGGATTACGCCGGTCACCTGACGTGAGACTAAGGTCTAATATGGCTGCGTTAATCGCAGACGTATTATTCACTTGTTTTGCATGCTCCACGTCCAGATCTGATCTGTCTTCTCGACGATGATCCATCCGTGTTGAGAGGCCTTAATCGGCTTCTCATGTCGGCAGGCTGGCACCCCGAACAGTTCAGTGAGCCGGACAAATTTTTGAGCTACGTGAAGGTTCATCGGCCTACGGTTGCCATCATCGATGTTTGGATGCCACTCATGAATGGCCTTGAGGTTCAATCGCGACTGCGGGAGCTTTCGCCGTCGACGCGCGTCATCATGTTTACCGGAAAAGACGATCCGCTCGTTCGTTCCACCTCGTTAAAAGCCGGCGCCTCAGCTTTTTTCACCAAGCCATTCGACGACGAGGAATTTCTTACCGCCGTTCGGTTCGCGCTTTCGGCAATTTGATCCCTTTTTGGAGCCGGCCGTAAGTCGGAACGGAATTTCCGACTGGATTTTTAAGCAAAAATTGTGTATTCCAAGACGGGTCCCTGAACACAATGCGAACTTCTTCGAGTGATGTGGTCGCGATCGAGCGTCCAAAGACAAATTCCCGGATCTTTGCGCACACGCGCTGGGACGTCATTCCTTTGGCGGCAGGCGTTCTGCACTGCGTCTACTTCTTCGGCATGTTTTACCTTTTCCCGCGCGTGCCGCTTTGGGTCATGCTGATTCTCGGTTTTATTTATTCGATCAGCATTTCGTGGAACATCAATGGCATATCCCATAACTTCATTCACAATCCCTATTTTCGTTCGCCGCTGCTGAATCGCTTATTCAGCATCATGGAATCGATTACCGTGGGTTTCGGTCAGGTCTTTTACGAGTGCATTCACATGCAGCATCACAAGGGCAACGCCGACCGGCCCGACGATCATGGTGACACGATCGATTGGATTTCGATTTACAAGCACGGCCATGACGGTGAAGCCGAACATCCGTTGAAATACACGTTTATCAGTTTCTTTCGCGAGGATCCCAAGACCGTCCTCAGGGAACTGAAGCGCAAAAACCCGCGCGAGGCGTTTTGGGGAGTGTTCGAGCTGGTGTGCTTCGTCACGACGTTTGTTATTCTTGGGATACTGAACTGGCATTACATCTGTTTCCTTCTTCCGTTCTGGTATTTTGGCCACTGCCTCTCTTATCTGAACGGCTACTATCGGCATTACGGGGGCAATCCCGACGAGCCGATTGCCTGGGGCGTGAGCGCCTACGGCAAGCTCTATAACTGGACGTGGTTCTACAATGGGTACCATGCCGAACATCATTTCCGGCCGAAGGTGCATTGGACTCGAATGCAGGCGCTCCACGATCAAATTGTCGATCAACAGCACAGGGCTGGAGTGCGTGTTATCAAGGTGCCGCACGCGCTCGGTTTTCTTGACTCCGATTTGCCGGCTGCTGATCTAGGACAAAAGCAGCGAGAACTACATTCCGAGCCGGCTGCCTAGCACGGCAAGCCCGACTAGCGTCAGAGCAAAAAGGATTGACAGCCGATAGCGACCTGAAGCATCACGCGTACTCCTCAACTGTCCATTAATGCCATGAAATCTTTATCCTCATCGATCGCCATCTTTACCGGGTTGTTAGTTCTTGCGTGGTCATTCATGTTGGCTGAAACCTTTACCGAAGGCACCCGCGTCTCCCCGGAAACGGTTAGCCTGAAGCCCGGCCAATATGTTTGGGAACCTGAGCGCGCGCCGGAAGGACCACTTTTGATCGTCGCCAGCATTCCCGAGCAGGTGGCGTACGTTTATCGGAATGGTATCCGCATTGCGCGATCAAGCGTGAGCACTGGGCGACCAGGGCACCCTACTCCCACGGGTGTTTTCACGATCCTGGAAAAAGAGGTTCATCATACTTCGAGTATCTACAAAGGGGCAGAGATGCCTTACATGGAGCGCGTGACCTGGGGCGGGATCGCACTGCACGCTGGCGATCTGCCGGGTTATCCCGACTCCCATGGATGTGTCCGGCTTCCACTTGAGTTTTCGAAGCTCCTCTTCGGCGTCACAATGAAAGGCGCGACCGTTATCATCGCCAATACACAATCTGCGCCCGCGACAACCGTGCATCCCGGTTTATTCTTTGCCAGGAGCGGCCAGGAGAGTGAGCCAATCGCTGCAGGGCAATTCGACTGGAATCCAGATAAGTCTCCCAGCGGTCCAGTCTCTTTGATCGTCAGCAGCGCGGATAAAACGGTGTATGTATATCGAAACGGCGTGGAAATCGGCCGTGCGGGAATACCAAATCCACAGGTCATTTTGCCTCTGAAGGACCTGGTATTCACCGCGCTCCAGGGCCCGGATGCGGAAGGACATCTGCGTTGGGCGGAAGTCACATCCACGGGCGAGAGCAAATCGAGTGAGAGTATTTTCCTGGCGGCGCAGAAGAGCGGGTTGCCCGCGGCGTTCCTGGACAAGGCGAAAGCCGTTATCACGCCTGGTGCGACCCTCGTTTTCACTGACAGGCCGGTGGATCCGACCACCCAGAGCCCTCCTAACTTCCAGATCGTCGTTGCGCAAAAAGACGAACCCTCCGGAACGACCGAATAGACTTGTTAGACTAACGACTCTTATACGCGGGAACTCGAGCAACCGGGAAGAGCATTGATCGGTCCGGACCCCGGCAAAAAGACGGGGGAGCCAGGTATTAACTGAACTCAGCGTGAATTTCGGATTGGTTGGAACGGGCGAAACTGCTGTAGCCCTAAAGTCTCATAGTCGAAGTCCCTGGACGCGAGAACATTGCTCCTGATTATGACTACAAAACTTACGAAACAAACATTCCGGACTATTTTTATGTCATGTATTGCCGGCTTCGCTCTGCCAGCGTTCGCTGCCGAGCAACCTATCACGGACGTAGGCACACTCGATGAGACATCGGCCAAGGAGGCTTTTCCCGCCAAGCCACCGTATTCGCCTTACGCCGGACGCAACTTTCCCACGCGTCCGTTCTTCGGCGATACGCACTTGCATACATCGTTCTCGATGGACGCGGGAGCGTTTGGCTGTCGGCTCACGCCGCAGGATGCTTACCGCTTCGCCAAAGGCGAGGAGGTCACGGCTTCGAGTGGCCAGCGCGTAAAGCTGTCGCGCCCGCTCGATTTTCTTGTCGTCAGCGATCATTCGGATGGCTTTGGTTTTTTTCCACAATTAATGAGTGGCGATCCCGCCTTGCTCGCGACGCCGCAAGGGCGCAGATGGTACGACGAGATCACTTCCGGCAAAGGCGCGCAGGCGGCGGTCGACATCATCACCAGTTTCGGCAAGGGCCAATTGCCGAAAGGATTTCCGTTGCCGGGCACGCCGGCGTATCGCTCGGCCTGGCAGGAAGTAATCAAGGCCGCGGATGAGGCGAATGAGCCTAACGAGTTCACCGCCTTCATCGGTTACGAGTGGACCTCGAACGAGAAGGGGAACAATCTCCATCGCAATGTCATCTTTCGCGATGACGGTCGGAAGGCGAGCCTGATCGAGCCTTACACCACGCAGCCGCCGCTGGGCAGTCCTAATCCGCGCGACCTGTGGAAATGGATGGCGATGTGCGAAGAGAAAACCGGTGCGCAGATTCTCGCAATCGCGCACAACGGTAATCTGAGCAACGGCCGCATGTTCCCGATCATCGAGTCGTTCACCGGCAAGAAGATCGATCGCGCGTACGCGGAGAATCGCATGCGTTGGGAGCCGCTCTACGAGATCACGCAAATCAAAGGCGACGGCGAGACGCATCCTTTCCTTTCGCCGAATGACGAGTTCGCCAACTTCGAGCGTTGGGACAAGGGCAACCTCGATTTAACGGAACTGAAAAAGCCGGAGATGTTGGAGTTTGAATATGCGCGCTCGGCGCTTCGCAACGGCCTGAAGATGGAAGCGGAGCTGGGCGTTAACCCTTACAAGTTTGGTGTCATCGGCAGCACCGATGCGCATACCGGGCTCGCCACTGCTGACGACGACAACTTCTTCGGCAAGACTTCCAGCTCCGAGCCCAACCCAGGCCGCGCGACGCATCCATTTGTCAAGGCTGCTAAGGCGACCATTATGGGCTGGGAACAAACCGCGTCCGGTTATGCTGCCGTCTGGGCCAACGGAGAACACGCGCGAAGCACTTTTCGACGCGATGAAGCGCCGCGAGACCTATGCCACTACTGGTCCGCGCATGATCGTGCGCTTCTTCGGCGGCTGGGATTTTGAACCGAACGACGCTAACACGCGCATGCCGGCAAGCGTGGGTTACACCAAAGGCGTCCCGATGGGCGGCGATCTGAGTGCTGCGGCCAACGATAAGTCACCGACATTTCTCGTAGCCGCACTCAAGGATCCGATCGGAGCAAACCTCGATCGCATCCAAATCATCAAAGGCTGGGTAGACAAGAGTGGCAAGACTCAGGAGAAAGTTTACGACGTTGTGTGGAGCGGTGACCGCAAACCGGGTAGCGACGGAAAGGTTCCATTGGTTGGGAATACCGTGGACGTGCCTGATGCGACCTACACTAACACCATCGGCGCGCCCGAATTAATCAAAGTCTGGAAAGACCCCGATTTCGATCCG
This sequence comes from uncultured Verrucomicrobiae bacterium, assembly GCA_963804875.1. Taxonomy (GTDB): domain Bacteria; phylum Verrucomicrobiota; class Verrucomicrobiia; order Chthoniobacterales; family UBA10450; genus Udaeobacter. The sequence goes on along the minus strand of CAWDRX010000007.1, from coordinate 140,108 downwards.
GCATTGCGCGCATTCTACTACGTGCGTGTGCTCGAAATACCGACGCCGCGCTGGACCGCGTATGACGCGAAATACTTCGGCGTGAAAATGCCGCCGGAAGTTCCCATGACCACAACGGAGCGCGCCTATACGTCACCGATTTGGTACACGCCCGCTAAATAACAGTTTCCGCTTATGAAAAAACTTATTCGCGAACCATTCATTCACTTCATCCTTCTCGGGAGCGGCCATTTTCCTAGCGTATCATTTCCTCTCTGCGCGTGCTGACAATCAACCGGGGAAGATCGTCATCACACAGGGACAGATCACGTCGATGGTGATCGGCTTCTCTCGCACGTGGCAACGTCCACCTACGCGTGAAGAGCTGGAAGGCTTGATCCGGGACCGTGTGCGTGAGGAAGTCTATTCCCGGGAAGCAGTGGCGATGGGTTTGGATCGGGACGACCCGATTATCCGGCGCCGGCTGCAACAGAAGCTGGCGTTCGTAACAAATGATGTCGCCGCGGTAGCTGAACCGACGGATGCTGACCTAGCAGATTACTTGAAAACGCACGCCGCAAGTTTCAGCATCGATCGGCGGTTTACGCTTCAGCCAGGTTTATCTCGATCCGAACAAGCGAGGCGAACATCTGGCCCGCGATGCGAACGAATTGCTCAATCAATTGCGACAGCGCGGTCGCGATGCCGACCTTTCCTCGTTAGGCGATGCCTTTCTACTCGAGCACCGGTTCCAAGCGACACCGGATATGGAGATCGCAAAACAGTTCGGCGAGAAATTCGCGGCGAAGCTGAGCGACGTTCCGGTCGGGCAGTGGTTCGGCCCGGTGGAATCCGGCTATGGTATGCATCTTGTGTTCGTGGAAGAACGAACCGAGGGACGTTTGCCTGAGTTAGCTGAAGTTCGCGACGCGGTTAGCCGCGACTGGACCAACGAGCGCCGATTGGAATTGAACGAGAAGTTTTTCCAAGGCTTGCTCAAACACTATGAGGTAGTGGTCGAAAACATCGATCCAGCGAAAGCTGACCAAAAACTCGCAAACGCGAAATGATCAGTCAGCCAAGAGTTCTTGAACAGAAGCTAAGCCGAAGAGCGAAGAACCTCGTTCTCTCTGTTTGCTTCGGCGCGATCTTGTTCGCGTTATCTTCGCCTGTTTCGGCGCACGAAGTCCGCCCAGCATATCTCGAACTGCGCCAGACAGGGACGGAGACTTACGACGTCTTGTGGAAAGTGCCGGCGCGCGGCGACAACATGCGACTCGGCATCTACGTGCAGTTCCCACCCGGGACGACTAACGTCGCTACGCCACGAACTTTATTTGCTAACGATGCCTCGACTGAACGGTGGAGCATAACACGACCAGGTGGATTAACTGGCGACGAGGTTCGTATTACCGGTCTTGCCGCTACCGTGACCGACGTGCTGGTGCGGATTGAAAATCTGAACGGCACAACTCAAGTAACTCGTGTTACCCCATCGTCGCCGTCGTTTGTGGTAGCGGCCGCGCCGAGCGCGTTGGATGTTACACGCACTTACCTTGCGCTTGGGGTGGAGCACATTCTATTCGGCGTTGACCATCTGCTGTTCGTGCTCGCCTTGCTGATTCTGGTGAAGGGATGGCGCAAGCTTGTCGGAACTATCACCGCGTTCACTGTTGCTCACAGCATTACGCTCGCAGCCGCCACCTTGGGATTCGTCCATGTCCCGTCTAAGCCAGTCGAGGCAACGATCGCCCTTAGCATTGTGTTTGTGGCTTGCGAGATCGTTCATCGGCGTCGGGGCCGATCCGGTCTTACGGAAACCTGGCCATGGGTAATAGCGTTTAGCTTTGGTCTTTTGCACGGATTCGGCTTCGCGAGTGCATTACGCGAAGTCGGCTTGCCGCAAAACGCTATCCCGCTCGCGCTTCTTTTCTTCAACGTCGGCGTTGAACTTGGGCAACTTCTCTTCGTTGGCGTGGTGATGGCGGTAATTACCCTCGCAGTTCGCGCTGCTAGGAACTTCAGCCGATCGGACCTCGCGCCGCAACCCGCCTCTGCATGGTGCGAGACCATTTCGGCTTACGCTATCGGCGCCGTCGCCGCCTTTTGGCTGATCGAACGAACGCTCAGTTTTATTGCGTGAATAAATGCCTGGCACGTGCTTTGATTTCATTCTGTCCAAATCTGAAAATGCAGCGTACCGCAATCCTTCTTTTTGCAGCACTCTTAATATCCTGGCCGGCATTTTGTGGCACCGGCGACTTCGTCGCTACGGTTGCGAATAAAAAGTCTCCGCCAGGCAAAGCGCCTGAAGGGATGGTGTGGATTCCAGGCGGCGAATTTTCCATGGGCGCGGCGGTGGGCGGCGAGGGAAGTCACGCAATGCCGATGGCCTCGAATGACTCACAGCCCGTGCATCGTGCTGTACGTAGATGCGTTTCTGGATGGATGCGACTCCAGTCACGAACGCGCAGTTTGAGAAATTTGTTAAGGCAACGAATTACATCACAATTGCTGAACGCGAACCAACAAAAGAAGAGTTCCCAACTGCGCCTGAGGAGAATCTCGTGGCAGGTGCAGTCGTTTTTGCGCCGACGGATCACGAAGTTCCCCTCAACGATCATTATCAATGGTGGACCTACATCAAGGGTGCGAACTGGCGTCATCCGTTCGGTCCGCAAAGCGATATTAAAGGCAAAGAGAACTATCCCGTGGTGGAAATTGCGTACCCTGACGCGGAAGCTTACGCGAAATGGGCGGGTAAACGTTTGCCGACCGAAGCGGAGGTTGAATTTGCCGCGCGCGGCGGTTTGTCAGGAAAAACATACGTCTGGGGCGATGAATTTCGTCCCGGCGGAAAATGGATGGCCAACACGTGGCAGGGAGCATTTCCAATGAAAGATGCCGGCGAAGACGGTTACGTCGGCATCGCACCGGTGAAATCGTTTCCGCCGAATGGCTACGGCCTTTACGACATGGCCGGAAACGTTTGGGAATGGTGCAGCGACTGGTATCGGCCTGATTACTATAAAACGCTTACAGACAAAGGCGGAGTGGCGCACAACCCGCAAGGGCCGGACTCACCTTTTGATCCTGCAGAGCCTAACGAAAAGAAGCGGGTTCATCGCGGTGGCTCGTTTCTTTGCAACGAGCAATATTGCTCGCGTTACATCGTCGGAACACGCGGGAAAGGCGAAGTCAACACTGGAACTAATCATCTTGGATTTCGCTGCGTGAAATTGCCTTCACAGGTGGCGGCAAAGTGATCGCTGTCGTTGCTCGTTAGTCTGACAACTCTATTGGGTTTCGCTTTCATCGCTGACACTCTCACTATATAACTGCGCGATATTGCGACGTTTACGGCAAGCCTGCCGCCCGCGTTGCGTGACCTGATGCAATGAAAGATCACAGCCTTTCAGCAAACGCGGTGTCGCCTGGGGAGGGTGCATTCGCAAAAAGCGCGGGGCCCAGCAGCGTTGACGCCGATGAACTGACAACGGCGCTTGCGATAATGCATGCCACACTCGAGTCCACCACCGACGCGATCCTTGTGACTGACGAGGCGAATGACGTGAGGGAATTCAACGAAAAATACGTCAAGTTCTGGGGAATTCCGCCTCACATGATGGTATCCGCGCATGCGGGTGAATTGTGGAATTACATTAGTCCGCAGTTGAAGGATCCAGCCGCCTATTTGGCACGTCTGCGGGAAATCGTCGCGTCCTGTGCTCCCGAAACTTTCGATGTCCTTGAGTTGAAGGACGGGCGTGTTTTCGAGCGGAATTCGGCGATTCAACTGATCAAGCAGCGAAATGTTGGTCGTGTGTGGAGCTTCCGCGATATCACTCAGCGCAAGCGAGCGCAGGACGCACTCGCCAATGAGAAAAGAGTGTTGGAAAAAATCGCAGCCGGTGCGCCACTCGCGACTGTGCTCGATGTCCTAGTGCGCGGTGTTGAGGCGCAATCGTGTGATGGAATGATGTGCACAGGTACTGGTCTTTGACGAAGCAGCGCAATGCCTGCGCCACGGGGCGGCGCCCAGTATGGATGCAGAATACAATCGCATCGTGGACGGCCTGCACATCGGTCCGCGTGTCGGCTCGTGCGGGAGTGCTGCTTACAAGCGCGAACCTGTATTTGCGACAGACATCGCCAGCGATCCTCGTTGGGCCCAGTTCGCGGAGCTCGCTGGAAGCTTCGGACTTGGCGCCTGTTGTTCGACCCCAGTTTTCTCCAGCGACGGTACTCTGTTGGGAACTGTAGCGATGTACTATCGCCATCCACACCAACCGAGCGATCACGATCGAGAGCTGATCCGGATGGCCACGCATTTGGCTGGTATCGTGATTGAACGCGCGCGCGCCGTGGAGGAATTACGCATGGCGAAAATTGCGGCGGAACAACGCGCTCAGGAGATCACGCAGGCTTATGATACTCTGCGCACGACGCAGGAAGCCCTGAATGCCGAGATCGCGGGCGCAGTAGAGTATGTGCTCTCGCTTTTGCCACGTCCAATCACTGAGGAACGGATTTCAGCAGACTGGTTCATGGCCACTTCCGCGCAACTTGGCGGAGATGGGCTTGGCTATCATTGGATCGATTCGCAGCGGTTCGCTTTTTATCTCCTCGACGTCTCTGGTCATGGGGTGAAATCCGCATTGTTAGCAGTTTCCATCATCGACACGCTGCGCACCTGCGGTCTCGCAAACACTGATTGGAACGATCCCGGCGCGGTGCTTCGCGCGTTGAACCGGGTGTATTTCTCTCAATCGCATGATCACCTCTATTTCACCATCTGGTACGGAATCGCGGACTTGGCGCAAAGAACATTGCGCTATTCTGGTGGTGGCCATCCGCCCGCAGTTCTCCGCGCGCCGGGTTGCAAGAATCCGAAGTTAGCCGCAAGCGGTCCTCCAGTCGGTTGTTTTGGTCATGCTAATTACCCAACGTTAGAAGTTCCGCTGATTTTCCCGACGGAACTGTATCTTTTTTCGGATGGTGTTTTTGAAACCCGTCGCCACCAGGAGACTGCCTCTCTCGATCGGCTTGTCGACTTCCTTGTCGGGCCAAGCAATTGCCATGGCCCTACAGTCGCCGACATTCGCTTTCGCACGCTCGAACACCTTAATGGCGCACCTCCTCCCGACGATTGCTCAGTCTTAAAAGTGTCGCTTTGCTAGAACGAGTGACACTCGTAGTCACTGGCTGAATCCCATCGACCTTTGACTTGTGGGCATAGGCCTAAAGTCCAATATTCCCCCTAACGGGGTTGAGGAAAATTACTCCCGGTTCCGTTCGATAGTTCGGAGTCCGACATTGCCTACGATTATGAGCAGCGACGCTAAGAAAACTGATCGATCTCCAAGCGCGGATCAGAAGCGCCACGAAAGTGAAGAGCAGCTTAGTTTGCTCCAAACGATCACAACGGAATTGACGACAGCCGAGGATCTATCATCGGCCTTGGAAGTTGTGCTTCGCGACGTTTGCGAGAAAACAGGCTGGGTGCTGGGGCACGCATGGGTGCCAAATCCAGCGGGAACTGCTCTTGATTTAGTTTCGGCGTGGTATTGCGGTGATGGTGAGATGAAACCTTTCAGGACTGCTTCTGAGGGATTTCACTTTGAACCCGGCGTTGGACTTCCCGGACGGGTGTGGGAATCGAAACGGCCGGCCTGGGTTGAGAACGTCACCGATGATCCTAATTTTCCGCGATCCGCGGCCGCCCGGATCGCAGGTTTGAAGACCGGTGTTGGAATTCCGATTCTCTCAGGCAACAAGGTTATCGCGGTCCTCGAATTTTTTATGCGCGAGTCACGCGCCCAAAATGAGCGCTTGCTAAACGTGATCGCATCAGTCGCCGGCCAATTGGATTTGCTTCACCGCGCTACGCACGCGGAGGCGGCGGCTAGAGAGCGGCAGTTCCGGACTCTGGCAAACTCCATATCCCAGCTCGCCTGGATGGCCGACGGTGAAGGTTACATTTTTTGGTACAACGACCGGTGGTACGAATACACCGGCACCACACTCGAGGAGATGAAAGGATGGGGCTGGCAGAAGGTCCATCACCCGGATGAGATTGCCCGAGTGGTTGAAAGCATTAAGGTCGCATTTGCGACCGGCCAACCTTGGGAGGACACCTTTCCGTTACGAAGTAAAACCGGTGAATACAGATGGTTTCTTTCGCGTGCACTTCCCATCTTCGATGCAGAGGGCAAAGTTGCGCGCTGGTTTGGGACTAACACCGACATTACCGAGCAACGGGAATTGGAGCAGGCATTGCGCGAGAGTCGAGACCAGTTGGAGCAAAAGGTAACGCGCCGCACTGCCGAGTTCTCCCGCACCAACGAAATCCTGCGCTCGATCTTGTCGAACATGGGCGATGCCGTCGTTGTCGCCGACAAGGAGAATAATTTTCTCGTCTTCAATCCGGCGGCGGAGCGCATGTTTGGAAAAGGTGCAATGGAAAGTCCGCCAGCCGAGTGGCCGCAAAATTACGGACTATATCTGCCGGACAAGGTCACCCCGTTTCCGCACGATCAGTTGCCCATCACACGCTCGATTCGCGGTGAGGAAGTCGACAACATTGAGATGTTCGTACGACATGAAAAGGCGCCCCACGGCATCTGGACGCGAATCACTGGTCGCCCGTTGCGTAGCGCCGACGGTGATCTGTTAGGCGGCGTCGTCGTTTGCCGGGACATCACTCAAATCAAAGAGGAAGAATTTTTTCGCGCCGGCCAAAGTCGAGTTTTGGAAATGATCGCGGCTGACGCACCGCTCTCCGAGGTCCTTACCAGCCTTGTTCTTCTTATGGAAGGTCAGGCAGAAGGACTACGCTGTTCAATTCTCCTTTTGAACCGCGATGGGAAACACGTGCGTCATGGCGCGGCGCCGAATCTTCCCGAAGCTTATGTGAAAGCGGTGGACGGCTCAGCGATCGGGCCATGCAACGGTTCCTGCGGCACTGCGATGTTCACACGCAAGCCAGTCATCGTGACTGACGTCATGACCGATCCGCTCTGGAGGGATTATCGTGAGCTCGCGAAGATTTGTGGACTACGGGCCTGCTGGTCGACTCCGATCCTTTCTCCTCAGGGTGAGGTATTGGGTTCGTTCGCGATGTATCGCCAGGAAATACGGGGACCGCAGCCTGAAGAAACGCGGCTCACGCAAATCGCCACACACATTGCCGGGATCGCGATTGATCGTCAGCGACAGCAGGAGGTTCTGCGGGAGCGGGATGCCCGTATTAGCGTGGCTGCTGAGTCGGCCGACCTTGCTTTCTGGGTTTTGTATCCGGAAGGCGACGCTTGGATGAGCGATAAGGGACGCAGGATTTATGGCTTCGACTCCAACCTGCCTTTGACCTGTGAGTTGATTCTTTCTCGGGTTCACCCCGACGAACGAGCCGCAGTGAAAGCCGAGTACGATCGTGCCTGTGCCTTGCGCGGCGCGTTTGAGACCGAGCATCGCCTTCTTTTGCCATACGGCAAGACGCGTTGGGTCATTATGCGTGGACGTTGTTTGCGAGATGAACACGGCAACATTCTGGAAACCATTGGTGTAACGCTTGACGTGAGTGCGCAAAAGCAAGCAGCGCTTCAGCTTCAGGTTCAACGCGAAGAAATGGCGCATCGCAATCGTGTGGCGCTGATGGGTGAAATGACTGCGTCCTTTGCGCATGAAATCAATCAGCCTCTGACCGCAATCTCGAACAAAGCCTCTGCGGCGCGTCGTTTTCTCGACCGTGGAAATATCGATCCTGTATTGCTTCGGGAATTATTGGAGGAAATCGCTGCAGACAGCCAGCGTGCCGGAGAAGTAATGCGTGGGATTCGAAGTTTGGTGCGCAAAGAAACCAGCGAGCAGACGCTGTTGAATCTCAATGCAATTATTTCAGATACCGTGCGGCTTGTTAGCTCCGACGTATTGAATCGCGAAAGTGTTGTTACGACTGAATTGGACCCTGGCGTGCCTGGAGTGAAGGGAACTCTCGTTCAAATTCAACAGGTGTTGCTGAACCTGATCATTAATGCACTTGACGCTATGGAAACACTTCCCTCGGCAGAACGACGTGTCATCGTGAGTACGCGCTCCGATAAAGGCGACGTCGCTGAAGTTACAGTGCGCGATTTCGGAACGGGATTGCCAAAGGATCGTCCGGACAAAGTTTTCGATCACTTCTTTTCCACGAAACAAAAAGGAATGGGCATGGGTCTCGCCATTGTTCGATCAATTATTGAGGCGCACGGCGGCACGATTAGTGGAGAGAATGCCCCTGACCGCGGCGCGCGCATGGTTGTTCGCCTTCCTGCCGCGCGCGGAGAAGTACAAAAAAGCAAGGCGGCGGCATGAGCGAATCGAGCCAGGCGGAAGCAAACGAGGTCTGTGTAGTGGATGACGATCCTTCTGTGCTCAAATCAATACATTATCTGCTCGCGTCTGAAGGATTCAAAGTTCGCCCCTTCAATAAGGCCGAGGACTTTCTGGCACACGCAGGAACTCATCATGTACCGATCGTCGTGACTGACATCTGGATGGATGATGTAACTGGCTTGGAACTTCTGGCGCGCCTCTGCGCAATCTCACCTCGTACTAGAGTGATCGTCATGACTGCGCGTGAAGATTTGGCGGCGCGCGCCACGGCCATGGCCATCGGGCCGGTCGCATTTTTCATGAAGCCTTTCGACGACGAAAAATTCATCACCGCCGTGCGTGACGCGCTGAATTGTGTCTGAGTCTTGCTTCTGACTTCTAACCTGCCGTCGCGCAGGGTGATGGGTTCAATATTGCCGCAAGCCTGAAATTTTAATCACTGCAAATCAGATAGCTAATGAGTTTGGTCGAGCACGGCTGTAACTGATTCGAAGACTCAGAACGTGGCCGAAAGCCTCACCAAGTAAGACAAATGGCACTCAACAAAAATGAATTGAATTTCACTGGCAAGGTTGCGCTTATTACAGGCGGGGGCGCGGGGATTGGTCGCGCTGCATCGCTTCGCTTTGCACGCCACGGCGCGAAGGTAGTAATCGGCGATATCGATCCCGCGGGTGTCGAGACCGCGAACTTGATCAAACGCGAGGGAGGCGAAGCCATCTTTGTGCAAACGGACGTTCGCGAAGCGAAGGAGGTGGAGAACCTTGTCGCGATGGCGGTCGGGACCTACGGCAGATTGCATTGCGCGTTTAATAACGCTGGTACTCTTCCCCCTACCATACCGCTCGCTGAGGTTGACGACTCAACTTTCGACAGCGTCATCGCCGTGGACCTGAAAGGGGTCTTTCTCTCGATGAAATACGAGATTCGCCAAATGTTGCAGACGGGCGGTGGCGCCATTGTCAATAATGCTTCAATCGCTGGAATAATCGCCGAAGCGGGCATCAGCACTTACGCGGCGGCGAAGCACGGCGTCATTGGCTTGTCGAAAGCGGCTGCACTCGAGTATGCCAATAAAGGAATCCGGATCAACGCGCTTGCTCCTGGTTTGGTTGAAACAGCAATGACAAAGGCGTGGTTCGACGATCCAGCTATGCGCAGCTACTTCATGGCTAATTCTCCCATTGGCCGTTTTGCGCAACCGGAAGAGGTCGCAGGGATGGTTCTCTTTCTCTGCTCCGACCTGGCTTCGTTTGCCGTCGGTCAAACCTTTGCCATCGACGGAGGTTATACTGCCCGTTAGGGAATGCCTCTTTGTGGAAACGTACGACTAAATTCCCATGGTTACATCGCTTCGTTTTTCATATCGTGAGCGCACGCGCGACTTCGACCAATCGTAACGATGCAGGAAGAGAACCGTAATGAAGCTTCCTCCTGAGGTTCAATTCCACGAAGACATTCGTCTGCTCGTATACAGACCGTGGGTCGATATCTATTTCGCATCTCAACCGCCTGACGGAAGGGAATCAAACTGGGTATCGACTAGCGCGAACGGAAAGTTCGAAGCGCTCTTCCGCTTCTATGGGGCCCGAGAAAGCGCTCTTCGATAAGACATGGAAGCTACCGGACATCGAGGAGATGAAGTGATCTCCACACCAAAGAAAGGAATCATCATATGAAATCCAAAGTCGCCAAGATCGCGCTGGCCTTATCGCTAGCGTTACTCGCATCCTTATCCGCACAGGGCGCGGATAAGAAACCGAACATCCTTGTCATCATGGGCGATGACATCGGGTGGTTTAACCCGAGCTGCTACAACAGTGGCATCATGGGTTATCAAACGCCCAACATCGACCGCATCGCCAAGGAAGGCGCGCGGTTTACCGATTGGTATGGGCAGCAGAGTTGCACGGCAGGACGCGCGGCGTTCATCACCGGGCAATCGCCCATCCGCACTGGACTGACGAAAGTCGGCCTGCCGGGCGCGGATATCGGCCTGCAACCGGAAGATCCGAGCGTCGCCGATTTCATGAAGAACCTCGGCTACGCGACCGGGCAGTTCGGTAAGAACCATCTGGGAGACCTGAACAAGTTCCTCCCGACGGTCCACGGTTTCGATGAATTCTTCGGCAATCTTTATCACCTCAACGCCGAGGAAGAGCCGGAGAATCCCGACTATCCGAAGGCGCCCGGGTTCAAGAAAAAATTCGGCCCGCGCGGGGTCATGCACACCTGGGCCACCGACACCGACGACGCCACCGTTGATCCGCAGTTCGGCAAAGTCGGCAAACAGAAGATCGAGAATACCGGGGCGCTCACCGTCGAGCGCATGAAAACCATCGACGACGAGTTCACCGATGCCGCCCTGGCGTGGATGGACAAGCAGGCCAAGGCCAGCAAGCCGTTCTTCTGCTATTACAACTCCACCCGCATGCACGTCTTCACGCACCTCAAGAAAGAGAGCGAAGGCAAGACGGGCCTTGGCCTTTATCCCGACGGCATGGTCGAACACGACGGGCACGTTGGGCAGCTACTCAAGAAGCTCGACGACCTCGGCATCGCCGACAACACCATCGTCGTCTACACCACCGACAACGGCGCCGAAGTCTTCACCTGGCCCGATGGCGGCACCACGCCGTTCAAGGGTGAGAAAGCCACCAACTGGGAAGGCGCCTTCCGCGTGCCGACGCTCATCCGCTGGCCCGGCGTGATCAAACCCGGCCAGGTGATCAACGACGTCTGTGCCCATGAGGACTTGATCCCCACCTTTGCCGCGGCCGCGGGCGAGCCGGACCTCGTCGCCAAAGTGACGAAGGGCTATCAGGCCAACGGCAAGACCTTCAAGGTTCACCTCGATGGCTACAACCTCATGCCGTTCCTCAAGGGCGATGTAAAAGTGTCACCGCGCAAGGAGTTCATCTACTGGTCCGACGACGGCGACCTGATGGCCATCCGCTACGAGCAGTGGAAAGCCGCTTACCTGGAGCAAAACGGGGAGATGTCCCCAAAAACGCCCGTCGGCGTGTGGCAGGATCAGTTCACCAAGCTGCGCGTCCCGAACTTGTATAACCTGCGGTCCGACCCCTTCGAGCGCGGCCCGACGAGCATCCTCTACGGCGACTGGACGGCCCACCGGATGTTCCTCCAGGTCCCGATGCAGGTGTTCGCCGCCAAGTGGCTGGCGAGCTTCAAGGAGTTCCCCCCGCGGCAGAAACCCGCGAGCTTCAACCTCGATGAAGTGATGCGGAAGATGTCGGAGCCAGGCGGCAAGGACTAGATGCAAGTCTCCAAACCAATGCCGCACATCGAGAAGGTGAAGTGAAAACAACTATGAAAACCAAATTACGGATCTACTCGTTAGGCATAGCTCTATTTGCTATTCTAGAAGCGCGAGCTCAATCACCTTCGCTGCCAGCGAGCAACTCCATTCCTGTTACCGTCGATAACTTCATCCGCGCCGAGTCCGATCTCTATATAAGCGTTGTCGCTTTGAAAGAGGCCGGTTTTGGAAAGTTCGAGCACCATCGCGAGCTCGCGCCAATTGACGCCCAGACTGTTATCCGGATGAACCGCGATGCTCTCTATTCTGCGGCCGTCTTCGACCTCGACGCCGGGCCGGTAACAATCACTCTGCCGGATGCCGGCCTGATCGCCGAACTGGGAATCAGCGCGTATATCGCCGCCAAACATGGCGTCATTGGGTTGTCCAAAGCGGCTGCGGTCGAACACGCAAGTACGGGGATTCGCATTAACGCCCTGGCGCCTGGGCTGGTGAATACCGTAATGACCAAGGCCTGGTTCGATGATCCAAATATGAAGGCGCATTTCATCGCGAATACGCCGATCGGTCGTGTCTCACAGCCGGAAGAAATAGCGGGCGTGGTCTTGTTTCTCTGTTCCGACCTCGCCTCGTTCGCTGTTGGCCAGACGTTCGTGATCGATGGCGGCTACACGACCCATTGACTTAAAACCGGAGATTCGCGCTTGGCGGCGGCTGCGAAAGAGACGAACCTAAAAATCGCCTGAACGAAAGTAACGCGCGATGATTCTTCCGGTTGACGTCGAATTTCACGAAGACAGTCGTCTTTTAATCTACAGGCCGCATGGCGCATTAAACGAGCAGTCGGTTAACAAAATCGTTTCGATTATTGAAGACTTGGAAACGAAGTTACAGGAGCCTTTCAATCGATTCTTCGATACCTCGGGTCACGATGAGGTGGAGCTGAATTTCAGATACATCATTCAGATTTCTCTCCATCGAGTCCTCTCCTATTTGGATGGCCCGCCCGTGAAATCGGCGATCTTGGCGACCGACTCCACGATCGTCCACTATTGCCAGTTGCATGCCATAATCACTGAAGACTCGCCAATCAATGTTCGAATATTTGAAAAAAGAGAAGATGCCGCGAAATGGCTCGGCGTTCCGCCGCAAAGGCTCGGTGAAAGTCCTCGCGAATCGAGCAACCAAACAGCGAGCGATGTTCTGTTAACGAGCGATGAAGCTTCCACCTGAAATCGAATTTCACGAAGATATCCATCTGCTCGTCTATCGACCGCGCGGGGTGATCGACGAGGCGGCCGTTAAAAAGATTGTGTCTCTTCTCGAAGATCTTGAAGCCAAATTGGAAAAGCCGTTCAATCGATTCTCCGATACGCGTGCAAGCCGACGAAGTTGAGCTTAACTTCAAATACGTCATTCAGGTCTCTCTCTGTCGTCGGCTTTCCTACGCTGGGCATCCACCGGTAAAGTCGGCAATAGTAGCCACGGATTCGACAATGATTCATTACGCCCGGTTGCACGCCTTACTGACTCAAGGTTCGCCGATTAACGTCCGTGTGTTCACAGATCGCCAACAAGCAGCTGAGTGGCTCGCGCGTACCGATTGAACGGCTGGAAATGAAAGAGATTTGTGATGACCACCGATAAATCTTGCGTCCGGATACTTGGCTTAATAGTTGCGATCGGCCTAACGATTGGCGTTGCTCAAGTTCAATCCCAGTTACTGACTGGGACACCCAGAGAGCCCTCATCACCACCAAAACCTCACACGGAAAAAAGGACCGAGGCGACCCCGCCGGCCGAGAGCGGTGCGTCACCTTCAGCGGCCGAGTCGCCCGCGGCATCATCGACACCGAAACGTGTCCGTAGAAAGACAACGGCTGAACTGTCTCCTAGTCCCACTCCAACTCCGGTCGCGTCTCCGACGCCCCGCAAATTCAAATTGAGGTTTCCGCGTCTGTTTAAACCGAAGCGATCACCGTCCGCCAGTCCGGCCGGCGTGAATTAAGCACTGCAAGTTGAAGTGGACCAGCGGCAGGAACCGACGTCAAGCCTGCGGCGATGCTATGCGTGGGCTGGGCCGTCGGTCGAAGATTGGCCACCAAGGCTTTGTAACAGCGATGGCAGCAAAGCCGCCAATCCCTGCTGATGGTCCGCGCCGGGATCGATTTTTCCGGCTGGCGTTAACTTGTCGACGATCTTTGGCAGGTACTCAGCCAGGAAAGTTGACACAATAGCCGGATCCACTCCCAATCTGGTCGCAATCGCATTGACCTGCTCGGGGCCAAGCACGTTTTGAATTTGATTGCTGGAAACCGGCTGGTTTTCACCCATGCCGACCCACGATTGGAATGCGTGTCCCTGGCCACTCTGTGAAAATTTGTTGGCCAAACCCTGCAGACCCCCGCTCTGTGCAAGAAGACCGCCGACCATTCCTATCAAGGGATTAGCTTGACCAGATGCATCGCTTTTTTCACTGCCTGCGCCGAGTATCGAATCGAATAATCCCATAACCTACTTCCTCCTTTGGTTGTTGTTTTCTCGTGATTAACGCTTCAGCATCGAACAAAGGAATGCCATGCACAAATTGCTTGAGAAGCTAACGGAAGAATTTTTCGCCATCCTCCCGCCAACGATCTTTTTCTTCGTAGCGTTGCACCTGCTCACGTTTATTCGCTTGCTGATGACCGAAGGCTCGCACTACCAGCCTTTGTCCACGATGTCGATTGCGATCGCGTCGTTGATCCTCGGCAAGGCGGTCCTGATCGCGGACATGTTACCGCCGATCAATCGCTACCCGAATAAGCCGCTAGCTTACAATATCGCCTGGAAGACGGTGATCTACCTTTTCATGGCCAGCGTCATTCACTATGTGGAACGGCTCATCCATTTCGCCCGGCAGGCAGGCGGCATCGTAGCCGGCAATGATAAGTTGCTCGCGGAGATCGTGTGGCCGCATTACTGGGCGGTGCAGATCATCCTGTTCCTGTTGATCCTGGTGTATTGCACCGCGCGCGAACTGGCGCGCGTGCTCGGGAGGGAAAAGATATTGCGGTTATTCTTTGGGCCAACTCCGCTGCCGGCATTGTGAACGCGAATCTCCAGCTTCACGATGACTGAAATTGCCTGGTGAATTGCTGACCACGCCATACGACCAAAGTCCTATGAGTTTGCGTAACAGTAGGAGACCTTAACGGAAAGCATGGTGAGATTGGTCACCCGCTGATTCGCAAACGTGAGTTCATCAAACCAGAAATGAAAGGAATAGGATTATGGGATTATTTAATAATCTGATGTCGAAAATCTTTGGTCATGCGGCACCGGCCGCTGCCAAAGGACCACAAACAGCAGCAGCCGCCCCAACCACCAGCAGTACACAAGCTGCTGGAGCCACGGCGCAACCAACTGGGGTTCCCCCGCCTCCAGTCGTGGATGTCGCCGCTGTGCTCGAGGACATGGCCAGGAAAAATCCGGAGAAACTGGATTGGCGGAAATCGATCGTCGACTTGATGAAACTTGTCGGCATGGACAGCAGCCTTGGGGCGCGAAAGCAGCTTGCCACGGAATTGCATTACCCCGGTGATATGAATGATTCCGCTTCAATGAACGTATGGCTGCACAAGCAAGTACTGGTGAAGCTCGCGGAGAACGGCGGGAAAGTGCCTCCGGAATTATTGAGCTAGGTTCCGTTTGTTGCAGCCCCGGCAGTCTTGGGCAGGACGCGGCGGTCATTCGGCTAGCCACGGATCAGTCCTCGCGCGCGCGAAGGTCTCGATAGACGCGTGGTGATGGGCGTCTCAACGATACCGATTTCGTCGGCTTGGTGTGTGCCGTGTCAAAAGAGTCGCGATCGCCTTGACCAACATGTTAGCATCAGCGGCCAAACCAAAATAAACTTATGCTACACTTCATTTCGTATATCATTGTTGGTTTCATCGTCGGTTTGATCGCACGCGCGATTATGCCCGGCGCCCAGCATCTTGGCTTCATAATGACCACTCTGCTCGGGATCGCTGGTTCGATCGTCGGAGGGTTTATCGGCCGCTTGTTTTCCAAACCGGAACCGGGATCAACATTTCATCCGGCCGGTATCGTCATGTCGATCATCGGCGCGATCATTCTGCTATTTATCTGGATAAAATTAATGGCCTGACGAAGGCTTCACGTTTTGGAGTTCCTGTGCAACGAAAGGCAAACGTGCCTTTCTACTGTCAATTGGATGTCTGGCGTTCGGCGGCCGCATTGCCCACCAGCCGATAGGACTAAAGTCTCATTGCCGATGTGTCTTGCATTATTCAAGCTGTGTCGGGTAAGAATTAACTTATGAACAAGTACATCGCCGAATTCATTGGAACGTTCTTTCTTGGTACTGACGATTGGCTGCACGGTAATCGGAGCGGGTTCTGGTGTGATCGCACCGCTCGCGATCGGGGCGGCGCTGATGGTCATGGTTTTCGCCGGCGGCCACATCTCCGGGGGGCATTACAATCCAGCCGTGACACTCGGCATTTTGATCCGTGGTAAAGTGCAACCGGCCGATGTTGTGCCGTACTGGGTGGCACAGTTCGCCGGCGCCGCGGTCGCGGCGCTGATTGTGAGTAAGATCTTTCGTGCCGGTGTAGCTGTGACTCCCATCGCGCCGCACGTGGGGCCGGCGCTACTTGCTGAATTTCTTTTCACATTCGCGCTCGTGTATGTGGTATTGAACGCGGCCACCGCTGAAGGCACATCAGGAAATTCATTTTATGGTCTGGCGATCGGCATGACTGTGATGACCGGTGCGTTCGCCGTCGGTGATATTTCCGGTGGCGCATTCAATCCGGCGGTCGCGCTTGGCATTTGCATGCTCGGCATTTCCGATTGGGCCAATATATGGATCTATTTGGTGGCAAACTTCGCCGCCGGCGTGGTCGCAGCAGTGGTCTTCCAGTTGATCAATCCGCCGATGCAAGTGACCCCCATCGCAACAGACGAGCCACCTTACGAAACACCCGAGTGAAAACTTCACTCTTCAAAATATGAAACAAACAAAAGTCATTGCAGTTATCTCTGTCGTCTGCGCTTGCGTCGCCGCTTCATCTTTAAATGCGGCTACGCTGCCAGCCGGAACAACAATCACAGTAAGCACCGTTAGCTCGTTCAGCTCGAAAACTGTGGTAGGCAGAAGCTTCGAGGCAAAACTCGCTCAGGATGTCTCCGTCAAGGGGACACGTTCTAATGAAAGCCGGAAGCAAAGCGTTCGGAAAGATCGCGACGTCCCGTTCCAATCCGCGCAAAAACGATCCCCTCACAGTCGAACTGACATCTATTTCGGTGAACGGCCGCAACGTCGCGGTGAAAACGAATGCATTCCAGCCTGGCAACCCGCCGACGACAGGGCGTCAGGCGCAGTATGGCCATACAGCCGGCACGTTAACGATTACCCCTGGAACCTTGATGCAGTTCCAGCTGCTTCAACCAGTGACGTTGTAGCTGCTGCGCGCGGATCTCGAAGGGCGCTCTCGCAGGTCCCTAACGGGCCGCCTGAGTGACGATCGTTCTTGAGGGGCTGCTCACCCCCAGGTGTAAACGCAAAATCCGGTCAAGCTCGGCAATCGTTTCCGGCAGTTCGCATGCCCCGTGCGGGCCAGGAACAATCACTTCGGATTGCGCGCCATCCAGATGAGAGCTCCAGTAGGGCACGACGCCGTCACTACTCTCCGCGAGTGGTCCAGGCTTACCGCGATTGCCAATGATTGAGTGGTAGGGCACTTGCATTGACTGTTTGTTCAAAATTTTGAGATACGGTGCGTTCGGCGCAAGGTTGCTGACGCTGTTCGGGAGCTGCCCGTTGTTTATTTTCCTCAACGTCGCTTCAGGAACTTCGCTTTTCACCGTGGTAACAAGGTCGACCGGAAGCGATATCAACTTGATGGCAAGTTCGCCAATCCCGGCTGACGCCATTTTGCTTCCAAGATGAGGAGTACAAATGAACACGACCCGCTTGATGCGGGGGTTGGCCTTGAAAGTCGTGGCTCTCGTAACAAGGTCGTTCGGTTGGAGCGTGGCGAAGATCTCCATGGCTGGTGCTCCCGAGTGTTTTCTCCCAATCGGCGCGGGTCATGTTCGTGACCTGCGCTTGCGAAAGCAATCCCCCCATACTGTGGCCAACCAGGACGTAGGCTTTGTGATTCGGATAAGCTTTATCTACCCGGGCCAGTTCTTCGCGCAGACGTAACGCCGAATAGAGAACGGGATTACCGGTGGGATAGGCGAAGACCCAGAATTGGTAACGTTTGCGTATCTCAGGATCTGCCTGGAGACCGTTAATCGTCTTCACCCAATCAAAAGGAGTCGAAATAAGTCCATGGACAAAGACCACAGGAATCCGATCGGGATCATAGGGCTGAAGAAAATATAGCCCGGTCTTCTTTTCGTAATGAGCGGCTCGTAATGCTCCCATTAATCCTATAAGCAGCGGATTGCCCGGCGGCTGGTAGTAGCTGATCGGAGCGGAGAAATTGGCTTCCAGAGGACGAACTTTCCCTTCAACACTTGCCGTCGGTTGCTTGGCAGGGCGACGAAGCGCAAGCGTGGCATCGTTTCCGTGGAAACCCAACGTCGCCGTAACCGGTGCAGTAATTCCTTTGAGCGGCGCGAATTTGTCGGGTGGATTGACGATTCGCACTCCGACAAGCGCACCGCCAACACCCTCCTGAATGTTTTCCTTCTTGATCAGTTTTTCTTTGACCTGCTGTTCGAGCTCGAGGCTGGTGAAGTAGTCCGGCGCCCACACTGCGTTAGCCGGCCGGTTCAAGCCGTAGATGATAAGTGCTGCTGTTCCCGGCGAGCGTCAGCGGATGGTTCCACAGCTGCCCTCCTTCACTCGAGCGCAGCAGAACGGCAAGTTCACCGCACGCTGCATTATAGGTTTCACAGGCGGGTGTCCCAATGCCGGTCCCGAGCAATGGAGCGGTCATCGCGGCCGCCTGCAAATAATCGGCTGCTCGCTTTTCAACTGGAACATTTGCTGAGCGCGCCTCGCGCATGAGGCTAGCGGTCGGCACATATTCGGGACCGCGTGCTGTCTGCGGCGCTGTCGCACAGCTGGCGAACAACGCTAGACACGTTACAGTGGCGATCAGGCGAATGGATACTTTCGCGTTTTCAAGCCTCATAGGCATCGGGCGTTTTTGGATGGTCGCGATGTTAGCGAAGAAGTGTTCTGCCGCACGAGTTTCCTTTAAGACTTTAAGACTATATCGCATTCACGCCATGTTGCGCGCCCGCGATTCGTGTTGAAATAAAAAGCGCCGCCAGGTGTCAATGAGTGGCCCCGATAGAGGCCAGGTGCAGCTGCAGAATGCGTTTGATTTCGTCGGTGGCCTCGGGCTTCACGAACATTGCCGTGTGCGGGTAGGGCACAATTTTCTCGGAGAGGGCAGCGTCAAGATGCGAACTCCAGTAGGGCACTACCGTGTCGCTGGTTTTCTCTAGCGGAGCTTTCGGAGAGCCCGCAACACCGATAATCGAATGGAATGGTGTGCGGATTGGCACCTCGTTCATTGAGATCAGGAGAGGATTTGTCGGCTCCAGTGCGTTGATGCTGTTAGGAACAAAGTTTTTCCCAAGCCCACCGGCTGCAGCGGCCTCTTCAATGACGGTGGTTCCGATTCGAGAAATGAGGCGCCCGGGTAAATGAATGAGCGCTGCGCCAATTCTTCCGATAAAATTGACAGCGAGCGGGGCGCCCCGATGGGGCGCGGCAACGAAAACGACCCGTTTGATCCGCGGATTCGCCTTGAAAATGAGCGCCTCCTTGACCAGAGAATCCGGCGGCAGGGCCATGATTTTCGATGCATTTTCCTTAAAGATGCCCTTCACGAGCACGTCGCCGGAATTGATCACTTGCAGGTGCGTGAGGTCACCCCCCAGGCTATGGTTGATGATCACCATGTTTCTGGTCCCAGGATAGACTTTGTAAACGGACTCGAGAGCCTGCCGGAGTTTGAGTGCGGAATAGGCGATGGGGTTGCCGGTCGGGTAGGCAAAGACCCAGAACTGGAATTTGCCGCGAAGAGCAGGATCGGATTCGATGGCCGCCATCACCGGTATCCACATCTGAGGCACAGACATCAGGCCGTGGACAAAGACGATAGGGATTTTATTGCGATCGTACGGCTGGACGAGGAAGAAACCTTCTTTCTCCAGGTAATTACCCGGGCTGAACATTGCAAGAATGCCCAGGTTCCCCGGGTTCGGATAATAGCCGAACGGGGCAGTGAAGTCGGCGGCCAATGGACGCTTCGCGCCGGCGACCAATGCAGAGTTCTGTTTTGCCGGATCATATAGCGTGAGGATCGCCCGAATCGGATCGCCGGATCTCGCTGGCCTTGAAAAGTTCACGACTGCTGTCACGGGCGCCGAAACGCCGACCCTCGGTAGGAGAAGTTCACGCGGATTCGGAGGGAGCGACACACCGACCAGCGCGCCGCCATATCCTGAAAGGGGCGCCGGGGAAATGAGGCTCTTGTTCGTCATCTCATCGGTCGGAAGCAGCTTCGCGAAAAGCGAAGGATCCCAAGCTCCTGACTGATGAGTCGTGTTGAACTCGAGTCGGTAGGTTCCCGAGGGAGTCGAAAATGTGGCGGGCAGAGAGACTCCGCCGGTGAACTTCCCGACCCTGGCGGCCAGTTCGACGCAGGCCGCATTGTAAGTCAACCGCGCATTCCCGAGCGAGAGATTCCGGGCGGCGCTGTCGGCCGCTGCCAGAGCAAGCCCGATTTGTGCAACGGGGTCTTTGGCGTGGCGGGCCTCGGCGAGAAGCGCTTCCGCACTGGTGGCGCTCTCCGCGCGCCTGCCCGCATCGGGAGTGGCGCAAGACGCCAGAACACAGAGCAATGGGAGCAGCGCCAGCTTGGAAGAATTGGGGCGTTTGAGAATAAGCATTCTCGTTAGGCTAAAGATGAATCACAGCGAAATAGAGCGGCAATGCGTTCGAATGGATATTTTCGGCTGTTTAATGTTGATAAGCTTGAGGGTGTTGACACTGGATCGACGAGATCCCAGGCAGTATTGTCACTCCGTGTACAGATTTGCCTATAAGACTTTAGGGCTAGGTGAGATTCAACGGCATCGCTCGATGCCGCCGTCCAACTGATTAAACCGGTTGCTCAGGATCATCGGATTTCTCACTCGAATAAAGTGAAACCAACCGGGCGATTAGGACCGCGACATAGAGCAGCCCGGTCATGGCTTCCATAGCTGCGAGCCAGCGCGCCATTCTTGAGAGGGGCGTAATATCGCCGTAACCGACGGTGCTCAGTGTGATGAAGCTAAAGTAGAAACCATTGAAGCCGTTAATGGATTGCATTCCTGCGTTCGTGTTGAAAGAGAAAGCTCCTCCAGGCGTCAACTGGTCTACGAGCCAATACGCGACCGTCCACATCAAGCCCAGCATGAGGTAAGCTGAAATGCTTGCGCAGAGCACTTCCACGGTGACGATTGGCGCACGAAGAACGAAGCGCAGCAGATGTGCGATTACAAATGCCATCAGGATGAGTGTGCAGATGAGAAAAACGGCAGGGTGAACCAGGTCCGGCCGAAACTGGCTGATCCATCTCGCCGTGATCGCTGGAACAGCGAGCAGGAGTGCGATGGCGAGGGTGCGCTTATGATCCGCGACAGCAAATACCGCAGCAAGCAGGACGAACGAAAACAAAAGCGACAGAATAAGATGACCGTCTTTGATTTCTTCAATGAAAGGCGCACAGGTAAAGAAAACAGCAAGAACAATGAGGAGCTGCACCGTGGAAAAGCGACGAAATCTGAAGCGCGCCAGCACGGGTTTCGTTGAATGTCTCGGTTGCGTCGCTTCCTTCATTCAGTTTTCCGCGAGTATTTACTACAAACTCGAGGTGTCCCGCCACAACGGCGGGAATGCGCCGGTGGATTTTCGCGTATCACTGCTTCCCGACCTCTCAGATGCGGTCACACCCGTGGATTGTGCTAGAACGGTACCGGGCCGCCCATGGGTCCCCATACTCCTTCGCCACCTTCCCACATACTCCATTGCATCTGCGAATCCTGATACATCTCGGCGTCCTGGAGGTCTTCCCTGGTGAGTTTATTCTCAGCGCGGAGCTGTTGATAGGCCTGGTACTCTTTGGGTCCACCGACGTATGCCTGATTGTGGGCGGGGTCCGGGAAAACGTAGTAATTTTTCTTGCCCTTTTTGACCATGGTCACCGTCCCGGTCGGAAGGTTTTGGAGCTTTTGCTTTTGGGCGGCTGTTTTAGGAGTGATGACTCTAAACCCGGAGGCCATGAGCATGCTCTCTTTGTTTTGGGAAATGTTCTGCGTGCTGGCACAACTGACTAACAGTGCTGCGCAGCCGACGGCGATACTAGTGAGGAAAAGACGTATTGTTGGTTTCATAGGTAGTGATCTGTCCTGTTAACGAATTCGCCCGGGTTTTGCAATCCCGGTGTGAGACGAAGAAAAACTTAAGAAGATATTCTTTCCTGTCTTCCTGGTTTCCTGATTCGCTTTTTCTTGATTCTCACTTTCCGAGGTACTTCATTTGCCTCGTGCCAGTTTCGCGGTTGTCATCGGGCCGCTCTTCGATCAATTCCTCGGCCGGCACAGTATGAAAAGAAACAACTGCCCAATCGGTCTCGGCGTTTATGACTGGACGATGCCAGATATTCGTCGGGATTGAGATCCAGCGCTGTTCCAATGGCGCGTCAGGATCGCTAACCAAGACATTTGATTTCCACTTTCCCGGCTCACCGGTTTGCATGTCACCGCCACCTTCGAACGACATCATGCGTTGATGACTATTCGGATGCCTTTCCGCGCCGGTGTTCGCACCCGCGCGTAGAACAAATACCCACGAAGACCGAATCTCCGGCGGTAATGTCGTTGAGAGAATCTCCAAAGGAAACGGCTCCCAAGTCATTAGCGCATCTTTTCTGTGAGCCAGTTGTTCGCGAACGCGTACTACAATGGAGCGAATGTGTTCGCGCACGCTGTCCGATCGCAACGCGCTATCGAGCGCCTCAAGCCGTGAACGTTCCTCTAAGGTCATTCTTTTGCGTCTCCTTAATTCTGATTCCTTTCCTGGATGGAAAGCCTGGCCGTTGCTCAGTTTACCTGCCGTGGCGGGCATCCGTTACAGCCTGATTAGTGTCTCCCTTTCTTTAAATTGTTCCTGTTCGTTTTTAATTCTTAATTCTTCCTTCATTCTTTCCACATGAAACAACTCGCGCTCATTAAATTTCTCTGCGCTGCAACCATCGTCTGCGCCGCAGATGTCCCGATCACGCAGGAGGAACTGGTCCGACGCACTCAGGAGCTATACGATTCCCTGGTAACCGGCGATCAGGCGCCGTGGAAAAAACAATTCGCCGAGGACTGCATGTTCGCGGACGAAAAAGGACGCTTTTTCGATAAACCGAAGTTGATCGCCGACGTCACGCCGCTGCCGGCCGGATATTCCGGAACGATTAAGATTCAGAACGCTCACAGTCGCATCATTGGGAACACAGCGGTACTCAGTTACGACGCGGACGAGACCGAGACAATCTTCGGCCAAAATCTCGAAAGCGCGTTATCACATCACTGACACGTGGCTTCAGCGTAACGGCAATTGGCAGATCATCGCCAGTCAGGCGCATCGCTATTATGAAGATCCTGCGGTAGGAAAAACCGACCCGAAGAAATTTACCGATTTCGCCGGCACCTACGAACTGGCTCCAAGTCAAACGAGATCAGTCCTTGTCGAAGGCGGTAAGCTATTTGTTGAACGCAAAGGCAAAAAGGAGGAACTGCTGCCGGAAACATCAGAGCTTTTCTTCCGTAAAAGCGTCGAAGGCAGAATTCTGTTCCGTTACGCTGCTAACGGCAAAGTCGACGCGTTGATCGACCGTCGTAACAACGAAGACGTCATTTGGAAAAAGACTCGTTAGGCGAACGATCAACTGTTAACGCTTCCGCACTTTTATTTTGCCGTCCCATCAGGACAATTACGAGCACCGCAATCATGATCGGTAATATCACGTTAAGCCGAAGCGTGCTGGCGAACGCAGCCGCGAACGATTCGTGAAATGCCAGACGAATTTGTTCGATCTGACTCGCCATCAATCCGCTTTCGAGCTGTCTCAAGCGCTCAACCGCTCCCGGTTGTTCCAACAATCTTTGCTGCGCCGCCGACAGCGGCGTTTCCGATAACCTGGCGATGAGTTGGTTGTTAAAAAACGCGCCGTGAAGCACACTGGCGACAGCAACTCCAACCGCTCCTCCGCCGAATCGAAACATGTAAATTATTCCCGCGCCTTGCCCAGACCGCTTCGGCGGAATGGCCGCAAGACCCGCCGTATTCAACAAAGTGAAGCCGGGACCTGCTCCAGCCGCGACAAGCATAAATGGGAAGATCATCCCAAGGTATCCATACGAGGCAGGTAGAAACGAAAGAGTTACTAACCCCAGAGCCATGGAAACACAGCTCGTAATCAGAAGGTGCGTCAGTTGAAACCGACTCGTTAGGCGACCACTCGTTACTCCTGTCACAGCGAGAACCAGGCTGAACGGAACCAGGGCAATTCCCGCGGTGAAGGCGCTGTAGCCAAGTTCTTCCTGTAAATAAAGCGCTGCGATAAACAGGAAGAGAAAGAACACGAATCCCAAAAGACAGCTTGCCACGCAGGAACAAAGAAACGGCCGCAGCCGAAGAAGTGTGCCATCAACGATGCCGTTGTTTGTGACCCGCTCAACCAGCGTGAATACGCCAAATAAGATTAACGACAGCGTAGTTAATCCAATCGCCAACGCCGGATTCCTGTCGCTGCCCTGCGTCAGATCAAGCCCGATTAACAAACTCGTTAGGGCGCCTGCCAGAAGAATTACACCCGGCACGTCAACCCTGCGGGAAACGGTCTCATCGCGCGACTCCTGAATCCCGCGCAACGCAACGATCATGATGATGGCGATGAGCGGCAGGTTCACCAGGAAAATAAAACGCCAACTTACTTCAGCGGTGAGAAAACCACCGACCAGTGGCCCGATCGACTGAGCCACGCCAGCCATGCCCACTAATATTCCCAGAGCGGCCGCTCGCTTTTCTCCACTGTAGGCGGCAGAGATGATGGCCATTCCCGAGGGAAGCATGAGCGCTCCACCAGCACCCTGTAATACTCGCCCGATTACCAACACCGAAAGCGTCGGCGCGATTCCGCAAATCAGTGACGCTATCGCAAAGAGAAGTGAACCGAGAAGCAAACAACGGCGGCGCCCAAACACATCAGCGAGGCGACCGGCCGCAACGATCAACGCAGCGAAGGCCAGCATATAACTGTTGAGTCCCCACTGCAGATCTTCCAGGTCCGAATGAAGATCCTTACCCACTGTCACCAATGCCACATTTACTGTGGTGATATCTGCATTCAGGATCGCAAACACCACCGCAATCACGATCAAAGCCGGGCTACGAAACATTTAATGAAGTAAGAAGTAAGAATTAAGAAGCGGGTCTTTAGAGCGTTTGAAATTCTAACAAAGATTGGGATGAGTTCGTCACATTTTTCCGGATTCCCCGTTCCTGATTCCTTTTCTTGCACTACTTTCCGTCACGTAGCACGATCTTCCCAAGCGCTCCTGGTTCCATTACCGCTCGATGCGCCTCTGCTGCGTCAGCCAGCGGAAATTCCTTGCCGATCACCGGACGCAAGGCTCCCTCTTCCAGACCAGCAACGAGCGCAGCGTGGATGCTTGCCATCTCTGCCGGCGGCGTGTTAGGCAGAATCATCCCGCGTACGTCGGCATCGCGCTGCATGGTGTCGCGAGGATTGATCTCCACCGGGCCGCGGCTCCCGATAATCACAACGCGCGCGCCTTTTGCAAGAATGGTCAGATCCTTCCCAAGATTCACGTTCGCGAGCATCTCCACAATCACGTCAACGCCATGCCCGCCGGTGGCCTTCATTATCTGCTCAAAATGATCGGGCGTCCGATGATCGAACGTTTCATGTGCCCCTTGTTCGCGCACGAGCCGGAGTCCCTCATCACTGCCCGCGGTGCCGAACACGCGAAGACCGTGCGCACGCGCCAGTTGAACAGCTGCGATCCCAACGCCGCCGCTCGCGCCGTGCACCAGCGCCGTTTCGCCCGGCTTCGCGACCGCGCGCTGCAACAACCCTCGATAGGCCGTCGCGTACGGCGTGCCCATCGCCGCGCCCTGCGCGAACGAAACATTCGCAGGTAACGGGTGCACCTGCTCCTTTTTGCACAACGCGAACTCCGCATACGTTCCGGTCACTGATCCCGCCGTATAGACACGGTCGCCGGCTTTGAATTCAGTCACATCCGCGCCAGCTTGCTCGACCACGCCCGCGCCGTCGTTACCAGGTGTGTATGGCAATTCTGGCAATCGCGCATACTTGCCCGCGCGAATGTAAGTCTCCACCGGATTAATACCGGTTGCGTGCATCCGCACGAGCACTTCACCCGGCCCGGGCTGTGGCGTCGGCATCTCTTCCAGCTGCAGGACTTCTGGTCCGCCAAATTCTTTCACTCTAATTGCTTTCACTGGTTATTGTTTCCTCCTTTTACTTCTCTTTTTGTCGCACCAGATAAATCAAATACAAAACGACTGCTGCGTTGATCAGCAGAGCTAATAAACGGACGGCAGTAAATTTTTCGACCAGCTCATACGCCTCGATCGGCATTAGCGAACTTGTCGCAACAATCGTCAGCCATTCCGCCCAACGCTGCCGGAAGAGCAGACCTGTCCCTTCAGTGAGAAACAGTGCCGCGTAGGCTGCGCCCAACGCGCTTAATTCCTTTAGCTCTTTCGAATGTACCAGCTCCAGTTTGCTCAGGAGCCCACCAATAAATTGATTATCCGGATCGATCCGTAGCTGATCGAGCCAGTATCCGACCTCCGAAGCCACATCCTTGTGCAGCAAACTCAACGCGCCGAATGCCAGCGCCACAAAAAGAACGCCTTTTACAAATTTGAAAACTGCGATCATGAGCAGAGCTCCGCTACCGTGTGAGTGAGATTTCTTTTTCGCAGGCACCACATCTCTTATCGTGTCTTGGCACTGAGCCGGACTGAAAACAATTGCGTATCTCTGCAGGCGGAGTCGCGACCGTCGACCTAACAACTCTTGCCGCGTATTCACGCTGCCGTCACACTTTACCCTGCAGATAATCTTGCCACTCCACAGAGCGTCCCCATATAGGATGGGATGGAAAGCGATTCATGCACACGCGCCGATCCTTCCTTCGCACATCTCTTGCGGCTACGACTGCAATCCTTGCCGATGTCTCGAGCATTGTTGCAAAAGAAAGGCCGGCAATATCGAAATCGGCGTCCGACGCCTACATCGATGGCGTCAAGTTTGTCACGCCAGAGGCACCTGATTTCGCAGCCGCGCGTGAGGTGTACAACGCCGGGATCTCAATCCAACCGAAAATAATCGCTTCTTGCATATCTGAGACTGGCGTTCAACGCGCCATCGAACGAGCCAGGGCAGAAAATTGGCCGATCGCGGTAAAAGCAGGAGGCCATTCCTTTGAAGGATTTTGCCTCAACGACAATGGACTGGTCGTCAGTGTTTCGCCGATGCGCGAGATCCAGCTTGATCCCAAGACCGGCATTTTGACCGCAGGCGCGGGTTGTCGACTGGAAGAAGTAAACCAGTTTCTCCTGGAGATAGGGCGTTTCCTGCCGGCAGGATCTTGTAGAACCGTGGGGCTCGCGGGCCTTACTCTTGGCGGCGGCTACGGGATGTTCGCCCGGAAATGGGGTCTGACCTGCGATCATCTGCGCAGAATCAAAATGGTCGATGGCGCAGGGGTTATCCATGACTCAAACGACGAGCCGGATTTGCTCTGGAGTTCGCGCGGTGGCGGAAACGGCCACTTCGGAATAGTAACCGAACTGACATTCAATACGCGCGTCGCCCCGGCACAATTTTCGTCATGGAAATTCCGCGCGTACAAGCTCGATCCGAAACGCGCCACTGCATTGCTGGAGGCCTGGTTTGAAGCCACCCCTGATTTGCCTAACGATGCGTTTTCGGCCTGGATCATGAACGGCAGCCAGGTCACCGTGGTTGTTATCACCATCGGTTCGCGCGAGCAAAAAGGGCTGGTGGCTTTCCGTCGCCGGCTCGCCGGCCTAACGAATAAAATGACGTCCGGCGGCCCCACTTCTCTAAAAAAAGCGTTAACCTGGTACTATGGAGAAGACGGTCCAGTTTCTTTTAAAAACGCCAGCGCGGGATATTACAAAGGAATCGACGACATCCGACCTGCGTTGCCCGGTATTTTCGAAGAGGTGTTAACTATTCCGGGATTGATTTTTCAGGTCAATACTCTTGGCGGCGCCATTTCCAGCGACGTGGAAGGCGCCTACCCGCATCGCGCTCTCCCTTATCTGGGTGAGGCTCAGGCATACTGGGAATCGGCCTCGCACGCGGGGGCTCTTCGGGAGGCGATAGGCCGGATTCGCAACCATATCGCGCAAGCCGGAGTGACCAGGCATTACGCAAACTATCCCGATCTTGCTTTTACAGACTGGCCAACGGCTTATTACGGCGCAGAAAATTACGCGCGCCTTCAGCAGTTGAAACAGAGATACGATCCTGAGGATCGCATCCGCCATCCCCAAAGCGTGCGATTGCCCGGTTGATTATAGAAGGACAGAGGTTTTCGCGCGACTCAGCGCACTTTACCGGCGAAACGCGATTCAGATGGAGAACATGCGCTTATTCTCTCTGCTTGGTTTCATATTCGACGTTGACGGAACGCTTGTTGATTCGAACGAATTGCATGTCGATTCGTGGGATCGCGCGTTCCAGCGATTCGGTAAACAATTTTCGCGGGAACAATTACGCGCCCAGATCGGCAAGGGCTCCGACCAATATTTACCCGCATTTCTCACGCCCGAAGAAATCGAACATTTCGGGAAAGAGCTCGACGAATACAGGTCCGAGCTATTCAGAAAAGAATATCTTCACAGGGTCCGACCCTTTCCAAAAGTGCGCGAACTTTTTCAGCGCATTCACGACGATGACAAGCGCATTGTGCTCGCCAGTTCCGGCAAAAAGGCTGACACCAAGTATTATATCGACCTGCTTAAGATCGGCGATCTCATTGAGGGCTACGTTTCGGGGGACGATGCCGACAGTTCGAAACCCGCGCCCGATATCTTTGCCGCGTCGCTGGAAAAACTTGGCGATATGTCGCCTGCCAATGCTGTGACAATCGGTGACACAAGATTTGATATCGAAGCCGCTAAAAAAACGGACCTAAAAACAATTGCGTTTCTCTGCGGCGGAACACCCGAGTTAGTTTTGCGTCAAGAAGGTGCAATCGCTGTCTACCATGATCCCGCGGACTTTCTCGCCCACTACAATGAGCTAGTGACTCATGTCTCGCCGCCGTAAACAAAGCTTCCTTTACCGCCACTCCCTGAGTTTCGTCGCGATCGGGCTGTTGATTGTCTGGATAATCGGTTACCGGTTGTTCGATCCGAAAACCCACCTGGGCTCATTTTTCGGGAACGCCATTGCTGATTGGAGCGGCTCGGTTGTCATTATTCTTGGCACAAAATTTCTTTATGAAGTGGGCTCGTCCGAGAGTCGGCCGGTCAAAGGAAAAGAGCGTTTCGCCTGGTTAAACACACTGCATCGGCATTCGCTGCTGATCTTTATCATCGTGACCGGCATCGGTTGGACCATTTTATTTCTACGAATGAACGTCGACAGCAAATGGGGCCAGGTCGTGGGCAACATCGTGTCCGAATGGGTTCAGATGGCAGGCCTGGTCTTTTTAACCAAGCGCCTTGTGGAGATCGGCTCAAAGGAAAGTAGCTGAACCGCTCTCTTAATTTTTTGTTTCGCAGAAAGATGCCCGATTATCCGTTGTTCACCGCGGATTTGAGTTCATCACTGCTGATCTGAGTCCTTGGCTGACAGATTTCGACCGATGATAAAAAAAGCGCCCCGCATTTCAGCGGAGCGCTTTTGAATCGCGCAAAGAACGCGTTATTCAGTAATTTCGACAAACTCCGGCTCACCCGCGCAGATTACTCGCTGCGTGTATGTAAAACCGTCCACGTCAACGGCAACCCAACAACCGTCCAGGAATATGAAGTACGAATTCCCGATCAGCCGGAAATGGCTGGCACCGTATCGTTGCACGAAGAACTCTTTCGGATGGCGCCCAAGGCTGAACACTTCGCTATGACGCGTTCTGAACTCTTCCTTGTTCACCGTTGTCGTTCGATTCGTGTTCACGTTCGTCTGGCTAGTGCCAACGTTCGTGTTCGAACGTGTCCCGGTTTCAGTCCCACTTACATGGGCGCGACCCTTAACATTCGTGTTCGTCTGGCCGCGTACGTTCGTGCCTGATTCAGGTTTTTCCTGTGGATTGGCCTGATCCTGTGCAGGACGCATCTTCTTTCCTTTAGCGGGCGCAGTCGTTTGCGTCTCCTTCGTCTGCCCCTGCGTCTGTTGTGGCTCCTCCGTTGTCTGGCCCATCGCCATAAACGGTAATGCCACTGCTGTTATTGCTGTCATTATCAGGATTCTCATAGTTTTTCCTTTCACCCTTAGTACTTCGTATTCGCGAGAGTTTCGGTCCTGTTAATAAGTCATATTTTTTCCTAAAATTTCGTCGCTGCGAGCGTTACGAATTTTGCTTTTTTCCTTAGGGACCCCTGGTCGCGATTGTTTCCTCGAAACTGCGTCGCTGCCCGCGCTCCTCGCCCCGAAGCTTTCGGGGCTTTACCTTGATCCTCGCACTGCCTCGTGCTCGCGCCAGCTACCCTAGCTGCGTTGCCGTCTACCCGCGCGACTCCCGATCGCGACGTGTTCTATCTCGCTCATCCCATTCGCTCGATTCCTGCGTTCCTGATTTCCTGATTCGATCTTTCCCTGTTTGTTCTCTGTTTGTTCCGTTCAGCGCGAAGCGGATTGTCTTCAATTCTTCGGCGAGCAATTTTGCCTGCGCCGTCGTGAGCTCGACCAGCGGAGGCCGCATTCTGGCCCATTCCGGGTCGTTCGTGTAGATCGCGATCGCCTGTTTTATCGCTGCGATCATCGACGAAAACTTTTTGCTGCTGAAAACTTCGCGCACAACGTTTAACCGCGCTTGCAGCGCGGCGAGACCTTCATCCGCTGAGACAGCGGACGCTACAGCAGCGCCAGCCGAGGGTTTTGATGCCGGGAATTTTGCGCTCTGATAGAGCGTATTTATTGCTGCTGGATTTACATTGGCCGTGGCGGAAATCGTGCCCGCACCGCCGTTGCGCATGTTTGCGAGCAGAAACGATTCGCTACCGACAAACACGTCGAAATGCGAGCTTCCGGCGGCAAACGCATCGAGAAAAGTTTTGGTGTTATTCCAATCGCCCGAGCTGTCTTTCATCCCCGCGATCGCAGTTGGATAAGCTTTCAAGAGACGCTCCACCAATTTTGGTGTGATCCCGACCATCGCCACCGATGGAATATGATAGAGATAAATTCGCAGACGCCCGTCGCCGACGCGTTGTATTACGTCGCTGAAGTAACGGTAGAGACCTTCTTCACTGACGTCCTTGTAATAAAACGGCGGCAGCATCAGCACCCCGGCGCAACCATGTTTCACAGCATGCGTCGTGAGCTCCACCGTGTCGGTGATCGAGCAGCAACCGGTGCCAGGCATCATTCGCGATGGATCGATGCCGGCCGCGACCATCGCATCGAGCAAGAAAATCCGTTCCTCTTTCGACAACGAGTTCGCTTCACTTGTCGTGCCAAACGGAGCCAGCCCACAATTCTGCGAAAGTAACCACTGGCAATGCCTGATGAACCGTTCACGGTCAGGCGAGAGATCGGCTTGAACGGCGTGACGACGGGCG
Source organism: uncultured Verrucomicrobiae bacterium (assembly GCA_963804875.1). Classification (GTDB taxonomy): domain Bacteria; phylum Verrucomicrobiota; class Verrucomicrobiia; order Chthoniobacterales; family UBA10450; genus Udaeobacter. Next base: position 108,585 of record CAWDRX010000007.1, on the reverse strand, counting down.
CTAGCACGCCACGAATACGTTCGGTTGGCGATGGAACGTCGGTTTCCAGCATCCCTGCATTCTGTAGCGGTAGCCGCCTGCTCGCGAATGCTTTCGGAGTGCCGGCTGCAGTTCTCTGGCACCGATCCGAATCCCGCATCGCGAATCCCGAATCACGAACCACAGACATCGAACATCAGAGATGTTACGTTGCGCGCGCTGATACTGATCAGAAATTCAAAATGAAATTTACAAGAACTTGCATCGTTCTCGCCGGTGCCGCGATTATTGTCGCGGCTAATGTTATGAGTTCGCAGTCAGCGACAACGGCCGCAGCTGAATCGACAGCACAGCCCAAGCAATCAGGAATCGATTCGGCCGATCGGCTCTTTGAGGCAGGGAAGTTTGCCGAAGCCGGCAAACTTTACTCACGAATCGTTGCTCAAAATCCGAAGGACTATTCGGCAATCCTTCAGCTGGGTCGCATTGCATTGCTGTCGAACCGGCTCGACGACACGCAAAAATGGCTGGAAAAAGCAATAGCCCTGAAGCCGAACGAAACCGATCCCAAGGTCATGTTGGCCCAGGCGTTTTATCGCCGCGACGATTTCCAAAAAGCAGCGGCTTCACTCAAGGGCGTCGACGTAAGCAGTAACAAACTGATTCGTGAGCAGTACCCAATGAATCTTGCGGTGTTGGAGAGTTTCAAGGGCCAGACGCCGTACGAATTGAATGGCAACGGGACAAGCACGCGTGTGAAATTCGTAAAGACCGATCCGCTGCCGATCGTCAACGTGCGCGTAAACGGCGGCAGGGAAGTCACCTTTTTCATCGATACTGGGGGTTCGGAGGTCACGCTCGACACGGATTTCGCAAAGGAGCTTGGCGTCCCGCAGTTTGGCGCGATGCAAGGCACCTTTTCCGGTGGGCAACACGCTGAGGTCGGGCTTGGGCGGGTTGATTCAGTTACTCTCGGCGATTGGACCGTCAAGAACGTGCCGACCGCAATGCTTCCTTTGCGGCAACTCTCGGAAGGATTTGGCGTGAAACAGCTCGACGGAATCATCGGGACCACTCTGTTTTACCATTTCCTGACAACGATGGATTATCCGCATGGCGAACTTGTGCTGCGCCGGAAGGATGCTCAAAACCTTGAAGCGTTTAAAAAATCGCCGGGCAAAAAAGTCGTAGTTCCGATTTGGATGGCCGGCGACCATTTCATGGTGGGCTGGGGCCGCGTGGAGTCACTTCCGCCGTCGCTCCTATTCGTTGACACAGGACTAACGGGCGCTGGCGTAAAATTGGCGGAGTCGGTGATCAAGGAAGCTGGGATCAAACTCGACGAAAGCAAAGCTAGTGTAGGTGCCGGCGGCGGCGGAACGCTGAAGGTCGTGCCGTACACCGTGCATTATCTTTCTCTTGGAGACATTAAGGAAGAGAACGTCCAGGGTGTCTATGACGGGCCATTCCCGTTTGAAAACACGTTCGGCTTCCACCTCGCGGGCATGGTCGGTCACGAATTCTTCAGGCCTTATGCGGTCACTTTTGATTTTCAGAACATGCAGATTTTTCTGCAACAGTGACGCGATTTCTGAAGTAGCAGGAAAGCTTTGCTACGACCTAATTGGCACCGAATTTATACGCTTCCAGGTGAGGCGGTTGCTGCCCATGCGTCCCTGCGTTAGCACGGGCGCTGTTGATAGAGTCAACGTGTCGTTCGTAAGGTCGAGTTGGGCGTGGCGATGCTGATCGGTTCCTACCCAGTTCTCAAAGGAACAAAGCTCCAAGTGATGGATAACTTCGTTCTCCGACACAACCGAAAACGGACCGCAATAAGAGAGATAGCCTTTGGCATCTAACGCCAGGAGTTTTGGGTCGCCTGCGAAGGGATCATCAGTCGCAAGACGAACACGATTGCGTGCGGAAATATTGACCGACATAAAGCCAATCGGATGATAGGCAATAAAACCAGATGCCTTTTCTCCCAAAGGGTAGCCGACAACGTTGTCATCGACCACGGTTTCCCAGAGTTGCAGTTCCCAAACACCAATGATTTTTTCCGCCAGCATCGAAATTCTCCTTTTCTAACTCACAGATTATTTCTGTAGTGGCAGCCGTGCCGGCTGCAAGTTCTTGCACGCGACACGCGTGACTATCCAGTTTCATTCGGGGCTACAGATCGCGCGCGTTGAAGGTATCGCCCTGATTGATGTCGCCTGTCTCGTAGCCCCGGCGGAACCAGCGAACGCGTTGTTCGGAGCTTCCGTGCGTAAATGAATCGGGCACAACGTAACCACGCGAACGGTATTGAAGTCTGTCGTCGCCAACTGCCGCGGCGGCGCGTATTGCTTCTTCGATATCCCCGGCTTCGACAACATGTTTGACGCGGTCGGTGTAACGAGCCCAAACGCCGGCCAGAAAATCTGCCTGCAGCTCGAGCCGTACGGAGAGCTGATTGTATTCAGCTTCACTGACCCGACGTCGTGCTGCCTGCACTCGATCCGTAATGCCGAGCAGATTCTGGACGTGATGACCAACTTCGTGGGCGATTACGTACGCCTCCGCGAAATCGCCTCCTGCACCCAGGCGTTGCTGGAGTTCACGGAAAAAACCGAGGTCGATGTAAACGCGTCGATCTTGCGGACAATAGAACGGACCGGTGGCGCCGCTGGCGAAGCCGCAGCCGGACTGAATCATGTCCGTAAACAACACCAGCCTCGGTTCTTGGTACTCGCGGCCCATTTGCCGAAAGATCTCATTCCACGCGTCTTCGGTATCGGCCAGAACAACGGCAACGAATTTTGATGCCTCGTCGCGCGGCGCCTGGCTGTCGTATTGCGCAGTTTGCGGTAACTGCGCTTGCTGTGAATTAAAAAGCGCCTGAGGATCCCCGCCCAGCACGAGGTAAAGAACTACGAGAATGACCGTGCCGATTCCGCCGCCCAACACCAGGCGTCCGCCGCCGCCGGATCCGCGAGCGTCTTCAACGTTATCGCTTTCTCGTCTCCCTTGCCAGAGCATCTAACTTCTATCGTCGCACGCCATTCGCTCGCGTCTACTATGTTGCAGCAAATCTATCTGGCTTTGCTTCCTGTGTTCCTGATTAGTTTTCTTCAAAAAACAAAAAAGCCGCCGAGGCATTCCTGCGCCCGGCGGCTTTTGGTTAATGTTTGAAGTTATAGTTACGACAGTCCGAGAGAATCGAGCGTCGGCTGGTCTATCGCCGCGGTCGTGGCGAGCCCGTTGTCATTCTGATAAGCAGTGAGCGCCTCCCGAGTCAACGGCCCGAGCAATCCATCCACCTCACCCGTGTAATAGCCCATTTGCTGTAGCAAGTCCTGGGTCTGCGCGATCACCTGGTCCGGAGGCTGAGCACGCTGACCGACATAGATCGGTCCATCGTAAGCATAGTACTGAGCCGAAGGACTGTAGCCCCACGCCGGGTACCAGTAGCCAGCATTGAAGAAATAATAACCGCCAGCGATCAGCGTCACATTCGGGTATCGCGAATGATACCAGCCCTGATCGTGCCATTCCGGATGATACGAACGGAACACTTCGTATTGGTGACCCTGCCAGTGTTCGCTTCCCTCAATCCGATGGTTCTGGTTGAAAGTAACCGCTTGAACCTGCTGCGGCTTTGGCTGTGCTTTGAAGTTCGCGCGCTGCGATTTGACCTGCTGCACCTGTTGCGGAGCCGGCTTCTTCATCTTGGCTCCCGCTTTGCCTTGCATGTTCCGCTGGTTAGCTTGCACGTTTTGCTGGTTTGTTGTTGCCGAAGTCGCCGAAGCTGCGCCTGCTTCAGTCGCGGGCTGCTTCACACCTTCTCCCGGCTCGCGTTTACCGTGTTCTTTCCCACTCTGCTCTGGCATTCCCGCCGCATGACCGGAAGCGTCCGTTCCCGTCTCGGGAGAATTTGCGGATTCCTTGTGAGCCTGACCCTTGTGGCCTTTGCCAGCACCGGGTTGATTCGCCGTTTCACCGGTCGATTTGGTAGGAGCGTTTGTTTCCGGGGCGTTCGCAGGCTCGTGGCCCGCGTGAGATTTCTGGCCCTTGCCCGCGCCAGGTTGATTCATGGCCCCATGCTCAGTTGCCGCTCCGGGTTGCTTCACCGGCCTCTCCTGAGGCTTCGGTGCGTTTCTGCCGGGTTGAGCTTGAGTGCGTTTGGGGCGCCTTTTCCGGGGCATGCTTGCCCTTTGATGGTGATTGCTGTTCCACTGGCTGTTGCGCAAACGCGGCTCCAGCCAATACCAGTGAACAGCCTATTAGTAGACTGCTAAGTTTTTTCATAATAATCATGTTTAGTCGTTGAATGTCCGCGATCTATTCAGGCGCTTTCTGGAATTCCGCCCAGCTGCCTGAAACAAACGCCGCTACACGGCGTCGATCACGCAACGAGAATTCGTGCGATCGCTAACTTCTGGACGCTCCTCTCACGAAAAGAGGGCTAACCTATCCGGGGACTATCCTCGGGTTAGGCGGCTTTTTTAGCTACAGCTTTCTTAACTTTTTTGGGTGGCAGTGACATCGGGGAATGGCACCACCTGGGCGGGAGCAGCCGCGGTTCCGTTCAGACCGAAAGTCGACTCGAATGTCAGTTTTCCATTAGCGATCTCGGTTAACGCGATATCCGCTTCACGGAGTCCCGGAGGGCATTCCACGAGAGGACGATGACCTAGCACAAGCTGTTTCACGCGGCGGGAAACCACGTTCACCAGGATTTGTTTATTAGTGATTACTTCGGAGGCGGCTTTAACGAGTTCGGGTTTCATAATTGATTCTGACTCCTATACGGCACCAACGTCGTACCCACTTTGGCACGCACCGGAGGCTGACTTTCCTCCTTCGTACTTCTGACTTAGAAGACCGCTCTACTATCGCCCAGAAAACCAATTCCGCAATGATGCAGGGAAGCCAGTCACATTCTGTCGAATAACTACGACGATTTCGGGCGGAAGTTGGAGAGCTCCTCAGGAAGCAGGAAAGCAGGAAAGGGCTGGGCTTGACCCTGCCGGGAACGTGCCTGAGCGCCAAGCTGGAATAGATCAGCAAGCGATGAGGAGCCCTTACATTGAAATTCGCTGCTGTCCTCGCTTTGACTCATGCGATCCCGGCCATACTCGACCGCGATTTATCATGTATATCTCAAGCGTTCCCGCGCTTGGCGAAGGTGGCTGCTCCGACCAGTCGCTCCATTTTTCTTCTCAAATCCTCCCCTATTACCCTTCTTCCTGCGTTCCTGCCTTCCTAATTAATTTCTCTTTCTTACTTGTAGGATACGCTTCTGCGTGAAGCCGTCGCTCACCGGAATTATCCTGGAAGAACTGGCGGATTTTCTGGAAAAACGCGGCGCGCCTGCCTATCGCGCGAAGCAGATTACCGACTGGATCTACAAAAAACGCGTCGGCTCATTCGACGCGATGACCGATTTGCCTAACGAATTGCGCGCTGAGCTCGCAGCGGAATTCGACACACCGAAGACAGAAGTCGTTCGCGTCCTTGGCTCGAAAGACACGACGCAGAAATTTCTTTTCCGCTTACGCGACCAAAACCTGATCGAATCGGTCCTGATTCCGGCGTCGCCCGCGCTTTATGGCCAACCATCAGATCGCCGGACAATGTGCGTTTCGAGCCAGGTCGGCTGCGCTTATGGCTGCAAATTTTGCGCCAGCGGATTGGAAGGCTGGACGCGTAACCTCGATGCGGGCGAGATCGTGCAACAGCTCATCGACGATAGAACAGAAGAGCGGAGAAAAAATCGACAACGTCGTCTTCATGGGCATGGGCGAACCGCTCGCCAACATGAAGAATCTTTTGCGCGCGATTCGCATCATCAACGCGCCATGGGGCCTCGGCATCGGCGCCCGGCACATCACCGTTTCGACCAGCGGACTGGCGCCGCAAATCCGCGAGCTGGCCAATGAAAGCACGCAGTTTCGTCTCGCCCTATCACTGCATGGCGCGACCGACGAAGTGCGCGGCCAGATCATGCCGGTGAATCGCAAGTATCCGCTGAAGGTTTTACTCGAAGCCTGCGATTACTACGTCGCCAAAAAAGGAAGGATAACGTTCGAGTACATCCTCATCGCCGGCGTCAACGACACCGACGAGCAGGCGCACGACCTGGCCAAAATCGCGCGCCGTCTGTCGGCCAAGATCAATCTCATTCCGTACAACACGGTCGAAGGCCTCGATTGGTCACGTCCGCCACGCGCGCGACAGGAAAAATTTCAATCCATCCTGCGAAAGCACGGTGTAGTCGCCACCCTGCGCCGCGAAAAGGGCCACGACATCGCCGCCGCCTGCGGTCAGTTGCGACTGCAGACGAAGCGAGCGAGCGCGATCTTCCGTGATCGATCCGAATACGGCGGCCAAAACGGTAGCAGGGCTTAATCAAAAACAACGCCGCGCTTTTAAGCGTCTGTCTTGAACAATTCGCTCAGGCATCCTGACGAAAATTCAAGGTGGATCGGCTTGTCCCCAAGCCGATGGCCTCGGCCCATGCCAACGCGTTCCGAAACGCTTTCCTTAGAATTAGCTGACAAAAACAAAAAAAGAGCCGCATGATGGAACAGCATCACGCGGCTCTCGAACTTACCTCTGATTACTTTTACTCTCTAAACTCTCAAACCTCAAACCTCAAACATCAAACCAGCCCCATCGTGGCAAGTGTCGGCTCATCGATTGCCGACGTGACCGCCAATCCGTTCTCAGCCTGGTAAGCTGCGATGGCTTCCCGGGTCATCGGCCCAAGGACCCCATCGATCGGTCCATCGTAGTAACCGGCGGCCGCCAGCTGTTCCTGAACATTGACCGTCACCTGGTCAGGCGACAATCCGTTGTAGCCGTAGACCGGGCCGTCGTACGCATAACTCACCGACGGCGCATAACCCCACGCCGGGAACCAGTAGCCCGCGTTCCAGTACCACCAGCCGCTATTCACGAAGACGATCCGGGTGTAGTGGCTTCTCCACCAACCACGATCGTGCCATTGCCTGTTGTAATTGCGGAAGGCCGTATACCGCTGGCCGCGGAACGCCTCGCCACGCCAGTTATTAGTGACTCTCGCATTGCCACCGCGATAGAAGGCTGTGTTCTGTGTGCGGTTGACTGTGACGTTTCGATTCCGATTAATCGCTACGTTATTGCGATTGCGAAACTCATTCGTGTTCCGAAAACGATTAACGTCCGCGTTCCTTGTCCGGTTTTCCGCGACGTTTCGTTCACGATTCGTGTCGAAATTTCGATTCCGGTTAACCGCAACGTTTCTGTCGCGATTGACCGCAGACATTTCGATCGCGATTCGCCGCTACGTCACGTCGCGCACGAAACTCCTGTTTCCTTTGGGCGTTTCGCTCACGCATCCGTTCGTTCCTGGCGAGGTTCCGCTCCCGAATTGTATTTTGCGTCGTTGACGCCGGCCGTGCTGCTTTAGCTCGCGTCGCTGACGCTTGCCGGGTTACCCGGTTAGATGCGGAACTGGTGCGCGGTGTCGCATACGATCGCTGCCGATTTTGCGCGGCCGAAACATTACGATGCGCGCTCATTGTCCTGCCGGTGTTCGCAGGGCGTGCCGCGTGAACGTTTGCCGATCGCTGCTGCGGCTTCGCTCTCTCTTGCCGTTTATTTTTATCCGTTGCCGCTTGGGCTCCTACCGCTGTGAGCGCCAGCGCAACGGTTCCAATGCATATTGAATACAGAATTGATTTCATATTTTCCCTTCCCAATTTTCCATTTTCCATTTCGCAGGTTAGACCAACCCGCGTAATCAATTATTCAACACCGTTAAGTATTTCGGGTTTCGCCTTTGTGTCTGTCCCATCCCCGACTTCGGAATTCCATCGCTTGCGGTCACTTACGAGTACGGGCCTCGTTTCTTAATTCATGCTTTCTTACTTCTAACTTTTCGAAAAATGTAGGCGGCTGCCTCTGCACCCACATCTGACATCAAACATCACTTGTCGCGCCGTAGCCGACGCGAAGGCGGAAACCTAGAACGTCAAAGATCAGCGGCTGTGCCGCTTCTTCCTTCTCCGTTCTTCTCCCTACCTTTGTACCGCTTTCAAGCCGCGCTTGCGCAGGAAAGCATGCAGCGGCACCAGGATAATCATCGAGAAATAAATCCAGCCGCTCCATGGGATCTGTTCTGTCGGCAAAGTAAGCGCAAAGATTAGCGCCACGATTCCGACGCCGACCGGGACGCTCCAGCCCGTCAGTTCGCCGCGCGTCAGCAGTCTTTCCCGTGCATTCAATCGCAATGGCTCACGCAATTGCCATGCACGCAGATTCAGAAGCAGGATTTCAACGGAAATGGCAACCAACCCCAGCGCGTAAATCGCAAAGATCGTTCTCTCCTGTGATTCGGTGGTGTGGAGCGACAACCGCTGGCCGACCTGACCGCTGCTAATGACGTACCACATCGCTCCGAAGACTGCCTTCAGCGGGTAGATTAAGATCAGGACCGTAGCAATCATCGCCCAGCTGATCAAAATCGAGGCGCTATCTTCGAGGCCGTAACGTCGGCTCCACAACCAATGGCCCCGCCAAAAGATGCCCAGCACCGCGATGCAGCAGACAAAGGTCGGGACATTCTTGAAAGCCGCCAGGAGCGCCTGGACGTTATCCGGGATCTGTTGCGCGGCGATCACCAGCATCGAAATCGCGAACGCGAAAGCGGCGTCGATGAAAGTTTCCAGCCGCGTCATCTCAATGCCGCGCAACCGAAACCCATGAAGCCGTGGCAACGCATCGAGGTCTGCCGGCACTGCCGACGCGATGTCATCATGGTGATTGTTCATGATGCTGACGTTTTTATACTTCTTAAGTCTTACTTCCCACTTCCTTTTTCCTTCTACCTTCTAACTTTTCGAAAAGCGTAGTGCGGCTGCCTCTGCACCCACATCAAACATCAACCCTCCCGTAACGGATGCGAAGCAACGGCCGGGCTTTCCAACATCAAACATGCGTTCCCCCACGGTCACATCGCCGATCAAATGCGAATCATGAGCGCATAAAGGAGTATTGATTGTATGGCTGATAACAATGGTGGTGGTGGTGGCAACGCCGCAGTCGTGGCGATATTGGTGATCTTTGTGATCGTCGTGGCCGCAGCGCTCTTCTTCTTCGGCGGCCAATTTTTCGGCGGCGGTGGCGGCGGCGAGACCAAGAAAGTGGATGTAAACATCAAGGCGCCAGCCGTACCTTCAGAAATCGCCCTAACGACGCAAAGCTGCGCCGAGTTTGCAGCGATAATTGAAGGGAAAATGATGAACTTATCCGTCGAAACGAAAGTGGCCATCGTCGTGGCGACGAGCTTCATCCTGTTGGTAGTGGGCGCCATGGCCCAGGGCTAGCGAACGCGGCAGCTGTCCCTTTGTTCTCACGGATTGGGCTGGCGCCAGCCTTGAAACTTTTCGAGTAATCGATTCGAACGGCTCGCCCATCGGGTTCGATAAACGCCGTCCGGATCTTCCAGCCTTCATATTCGTAGGTGTGGTGGGCCGCTCCCTCCAAAAGCGGAAAACTCTTGTCGAGGGCCGGTGAATCTTGTCGGACCATACCGAACCGCGAATTGGTCAGCGGTTCCGCCAAGACGATCCTCTTCGAACGATGCATTTTGCTGTGCCGCCGTTGACTGTTCCTGCCTAGAATCGTGATGAAAGCGTTCCTGAATGTTTTGAGGTAGTTCAGTGAAATAGACTTTTGTAATCCCTGATTTGCCCTTCAAAACAATACCGTCCTGTTCGACGCGGCTGACCGAAACGTTTTTGTATTCTTTTCCGCTAATCGTCTTGAAGTCCTCTGCCAGTGCTATTGACGCTGACAGCGCCGCTAAGATTGCCAGCGTGGCTCTGTTCATCGTGGCCCGTGCTTGCCAAATTCCATCCCGTATGTCGATGCAAAAATGCCCTTCCGCGCTTCCACAGGACAGGGCTAGAACCGTTTTGATTGTCGTAGGAGGAATTGAGGTGGGATCTAAACATTTAGCATTTCACTTTCGTTAGGTCGGTATTGTTCCGTTTGTACGTCGGCTGCTCCCGCCGTCTTCGACCTTTACCCCTTGCGGCCTAACCGGCCATGTCGCTCATCCCAGTCGCTCCATTGAAACTCGCTAGTTGCCCGCACTCGCTCGCTGCTTCCCTCGCAGCTTTACCTTCTATGTCGCTGGTCCCATCAGCTCCATTCGACGAGACGAGTGCAAGAAACGGTCCAATCTCGACAAGATGTTACGCGCACGAGCACGTTAAGAGACCGATCTTCGTAGCACTATGAAAGAATTAATTAACGTAATCGTTCAGAAAACTGGAATCAGTGAAGAAAACGCGCAGAAGACTGTGCAAGTGACGCTTGGTTTCTTGAAAACCAAATTGCCCGCTCCAGTCGCGGCGCAGTTGGAGTCATTCTTTAGTGCGCGAACCCCCAGCCCCGTGAATCCGGTACCGGTCCCCGCCAGAGCCTAAGTTAAATCCGGGAAATTATCGGACCCGATCCACGTAGCGTGGGTCGGGTCAGGTAAGGGAAGCGAATTGAGGGGCGACGTAACGGAGCCCCGCCTTTGCGCAGAGCGGCTAGCCGACCCATGGGGTGTTCGTTGATTTCACTGCAACCGTCAGCCCCGTCCTCAAACCGACGTCGGAACCCTAAGCCTATGGAACAGATAAAACCTAACTACTTCGGAGGCGCGAATTTCGAAGCCCGCACAGTCAAGGACATCATCGAGCCTGCGAAGGGCATTTCTAACAAAGTTTCTGTGAGGATGGCCTTAGACCAAATGCAGGCACAGGCAACTGATTCGTCACCTGTAGTCGATCAATGCGGCGAATTATTGGGTATCCTGTCGAAGAACGAAATGAACCGGAACGTGGGTGGTTTCGGACACGACCCCAAGACAGAATCGGTAGAAGCACACATCGAAAAAAACAATGCCTATTGCTTCGAAGACCAGACGATTGCGGAGGCAGAGCAAATGATGCTCAACGCAAAGCTCGGCGAAGTTTTTGTAGTAACCCGCGAAAAATTGCTGGTAGGAACGATAAATATTAAAGCAATTGCACAGGAGGGGAAGAAAATGGGGTCGCGTCTAAACTCCGAATTCCGAAATTCTTTGCCCGCCGCTCCAGGTAACTGACAAGGCGGGCTAGAGTTCTTGCGGCTGACACTCCGAAAGCGTTCGCCCGCCACGGCGGTTAAACTTGGCAGGCAGCTGCCATGTCGCTCATCCCAGTCGCTCCGGTCGCAGAATTTCGTTAGCGAAGGAAGATCAAGTAAACAACAACGCTTAACACCACCAGGCCCATGATGATCATTTGGTGCAGGTGTTTCGCATTAGAGGGCCGCGACGAATTTGCAAGCGATCCAGTAGCGCAATGTCGGCAATTATGATCCGCGATAGAAAGCGCGTAGCCGCAGGTCGGGCAAGGTTCCAGTGGCATACGATACCAATCGCAGACATTGACCTGATAGCGAGGAATACATGAGGGGAAGAAGAATGAATTTAATAAGGAATGCAGGAACGCAGGAACGGGATTGTGGCTGCAATTGCGGCTGACCTTTTCGACAAGCTCAAGGCAGGCTCAGACGCCGCCACACCGGCTTCAGGTCATGCGTTCAGAACGGTTGAGCGCAATGAATCACGTTGCGCGAGAGCGTTTATTGGTTACGTTAGAAAACTGCCGCATCGATTTACCTGCCTGGTTCGCCGAAACTCATTTGGTGGCACGAACCAGATGGCCTTTAGCTGCGATCACTGCAGCAACTTGGTAAAATAGAAAGTCTATTAATGATCAAATTATTTAGTATTGCCTTCGCCATTGCCCTGATGGGCGTGGTTGCATATGGCCAAACATCTTCCACCTCAACTACGGTTGCGACTGGAAGTAAGGGAACGACCGAAACCACAACGACCACCACCGAAAGCACCGGCACGGTCACCGAGTATACGCCGGGCGAAATGATCGTTGTGAAGACTGAAGCTGTTGAACCTGTGCGCTATAAGTTCAGCAAACAAGTAACCTACGTCACCTCAGATGGGCGCGTTATCGAACCTTCGCAAATCAGAAAAGATTCCAAGGTTCAGGTTCACTACATTAAAAACGGCGACGATATGATGGTTGATAAAGTTATCGTAACTAAAGCCCGCTACTAAACCTCAACATTACTTGGAGCTAACCTCCAAGCTTAGAAACATTCGCCTGACGGTGGGAGAGATCTCGCCGTCAGGCTTTTTGTTTTTCAAATTGGATCTAATTAGGAACCCATGAACGCAGGAGAAGGATCTAATAAGGAACCCATGAACGCAGGAGAAGGATCTAATAAGGAACGCAGGAACACAGGATAGCGAATGGGATGAGGGAGATAGAACACGTCGCGATCGGGAGTCGCGCGGGTAGACGGCAACGCAGCTAGGGTAGCTGGCGCGAGCACGAGGCAGTGCGAGTGATCAAGGTAAAGCCGCGAGGTAGCGGCGAGTGAGTTGGGAAGTGAACGAGTTTCAATGGAGACGCGCGGGGCGCGCGACATAGAAGGTAAAGCCACAAGGGTAGCGGCGAGGAGCGTGGGCAGCGACGCAGTTTCAAAAGGAACACCGAGATACGAGGGTAGCTGCGCCGCTCGACATGCATAAAAAACGCTCAACCTCCAACGCTAAACATCCTCGTCTATTTAACAGATCGAAGAAGAACTTCGGTTTTGCGACAATCAATTTGGTAGATTATTTTCCCAGCATGAGCACTGTGACGGAAATCATCGAAGCAGTGAAACGTTTGGATGAACGTCAGAAAGGCGAGTTTCTCCAGAAACTTGCCAATGTTGATTTCGACGACGCCTGGGACCGCCAGATCGAAGCGGATGCAGCGTCCGGCGCATTGGACAAAATGTATGAGCAGCTGACGGGAGAGCATTCAGAGAAGGACGCGAGATCACTCGATGACTTCCTCGACGACCCGAAGCTTTCGTAGTCGATTTGAAGAGCTGCCTCGCGACGTGCGTCGTCTCGCACGCAAGAATTTCAAGCTCTGGCTTCGCGATCCAGCTCACGGCTCGCTTCACTTTAAAAGAGTAGGCCGATTCTGGTCTGCGCGAGTTGGTTCGAAGCTCGTGCTCTCGCCAGGATCTATGGTGATCACGCCGAGTGGTTTTGGATCGGTGCACATGATGAATATGAGCGGCTGTTGAAGTCCTGAACGCGAAACATTCGCCGCTGACAACCGGCAGCCAACCACAGCGGCTGAAACTGCGGCTGACACTCCGAAACCGTTCGCGAGCCGGCAGCCGCCACTACCCGCCTTTGTGTGAGCTACGGCGAAGGAAGCAGCGGTTCAATTCATGTATTTTTTGGCAGATCGCCAGTCCTGATCAGGTGGTGGAATTGACCGAGCCGGAAATTTTCGCTTTCGCGATCTTTACTGATTCGTGAGAACCACTCGCGGCACGGGTCCGCCACGGCGGATTCGTCCTGTGGCGAATTTATTTAGCTCGATCTGCGCGCTTACTTTCTGAATCTGTAACGCCTGCTCTTTGACCTGCCTGACAACAGCTTCCATCTGCGTCTTCAGTTGCGCGATGGTCGCTGCCTGTTCCTTCACTTTGCTGTGTTCCTTGAGAAACTCATTGAGCAACATGGCGTTGATCTGGTCGTAGCGGACCGACTCGGGCTGTCCCCTGGCATTGCGCCCTACCAGATCGGGGTACACTTCGGCCACCTCCTCCGCGATAAGGCCGAAGGCTAATGTCTGCGTGGCATCATATTCCTTGTTGTAACGGAAGCTTGCTGGCTTGAGGCCGAACAGCGCTTCGCTGGTTTTGGCCATCGGCTTGATGTCGTGCTTATAGCGGCGCGAAGATATATTGCCCCGGCCGAGTCTACCGGCGCTAGTTACAGTGACATAGTCGGGATCGATCCCAACAACAGGCTGCACGTTCGAGTAAACGTTGTCGATAAAGCAGCTGTCGTCCACGTTGGCCCTAGGCGCCAATCGCAATAACGTGATTGGCCGTCGTAACGTTGCTGCCGGCTCCAACGCCCAACGCGGTGTTGTCGCTGCCGCTGGTGTTGTTAAAGAGCGCATCCATACCGCTCGGCCGTGTTGTCGATGCCGGTGTGTTGTTAAAATAGAGCGCTTAAAACACCGTTGGCCGTGTTGCCTGCCGCCGGTGTTGAAATAGAGCGCTTGATAACCACTGGCCGTGTTGAAGGTGCCTATGGTGTTGTTCACGAGCGCGTCGAAACCGATGGCGGTGTTGAAGCTGCCGGTGGTGTTCAGGTCGAGCGCATCACCACCGTTAGCCGTGTTGAAGCTGCCGGTGGTGTTATGCAGGAGCGCAAAAACACCATTGGCCGTGTTGCTGTTGCCGGTGGTATTGCTCAGAAGCGTTCGCGAACCGTTGGCCGTATTGGCGGCACCGGTGGTGTTGCTTAAAAGCGCTGCCGCGCCAGTGGCCGTATTGTCATCTCCGGTGTTGAGAAGGAGTGTCCCGGCACCAATGGCCGTGTTGAGGTTTCCGGTGGTGTTGCTCCTGAGCGAAGAGAAACCAAGAGCAGTATTGTATGTACCGCTGCTCAAGCTGAAAAGAGCATTCTGCCCTTCTGCTGTGTTGCCCCCGGGATAACCGCCATCGGGCGCCGGGCTTACGGCCTGCGCGTGCTGGATGAACGCAAGGCAGGCGAGCGCGAACACCGCGAATGCACGACAAAGAATATTCGTTTTTGTTTTCGTAGGTTTTTTCCTTTCATCTATTGCTCTGGGAAGATTGCGAACCGAACGTGTTCATCAACGATTGTTGAGGGCGGTTTGCGACTCTGGCCTACTTGCTGCAATCTGTGCGCTCACCTTTTGCATTTGCGACGCCTAAGTCTCTTAGAGTTTGGCGATGCTGCTGCGCGGTTGTTGCTGCTTGCTACTGTCGACTCGCAGCTCATTGACGCGATCGTCGCTTCCTGGCTCTCGCACCTTTCGATGCTCCTTAAGAAACTCGTTGAGCAACATCGCGTTTACCGCGTCGTAGCGGACCGTGTAGATCTCGCCGTTTTTATCTCGCACCACCAGATCAGGACAAATCTTGGCCACTTCCTCGGCGATCAAACCAAATTGCGGCGTGCCAGTGTTGTCGCTCTTGTAGTGAAACGTCACCGGCTTGAGCGAGAGGAGAGCCTCGCTGGCCGTGTCCATGTCGGCGATGTCTTTCTTGAAGCGCCGCGACGATGCCTGTGCGCCCAACTGGCCGGAGGAATTCACATAGACAGGGCTTAAGCCGCCGCTAGGGTTTCCGCCCCAAATGCCGGCCATGTAGGTCTGCACGTCTGCGCACCCGTCGTGCCGATGCGGATGGTGTTGCTCTCCCCGGCGACTCCTGTATTTCCGATGTCGATATTATTGCTTCCGGTGGTAAGGTTGCTACCAGCGAAAAAGCCGAGGGCGATGTTGTAGCTGCCTGTCGTGTTCCCGCTGAGCGCATTGTCACCGCTGGCGGTGTTTTCGTCGCCCGTAGTGTTGGAATAGAGCGCACTCAAACCGCTGGCAGTGTTATAGCTTCCCGTCGTGTTGCTGTAAAGTGCACTCGCACCGCTAGCGGTGTTTCCGTAGCCGTTGTTCGAGTAGAGCGCCGCGTCACCACTGGCCGTGTTGAAGGTGCCCGTGGAGTTGGCCCAGAGCGCATTGACACCGCTGGCGGTGTTGGAGATAGCCCGTATGGTTGGAGAAAAGCGAACGGTAACCGTTGGCAGTATTGTAGTAGCCCGTCCGTGTTCTGGTAGAGCGCACGCACTCCGCTGGCGGTGTTGGAGTAGCCCGTCGTGTTGTAGTAAAGGGCACTGGTACCGCTGGCAGTATTTTCATTGCCGTTGTTGAAATAGAGCGCCTCGTAACCACTGGCCGTGTTGGAGTAACCGGTCGAGTTGGCCCAGAGTGCATTGACACCGCTGGCGGTGTTGTAGTAGCCCGTATGGTTGGAGAAAAGCGACCGGAAACCGCTGGCAGTATTATAGAAGCCGGTCGTGTTCTGATAGAGGGCGCGCACTCCGCTGGCGGTGTTGGAGTAACCGGTCGTGTTGTAGTAAAGCGAAGTCGTACCACTGGCAGTGTTTTCGTTACCCGTGGTATTATGGAAGAGTGCAGCTGCACCGGTGGCGGTGTTGGAGGAGCCCGTCGTATTGACTGGGAGCGTATAGTCCCCAAGAGCGACGTTGTAAGAACCGGTGGTGTTCGATTGCAGAGCACCAGTACCCAATGTTTCATTGAAGATTTGCGCATTCCCGGATTGAGGAGTGAATGCCAACAGCGAAGCCAGGCCGAGAAACAGGACAGCAGAAAATATTTTTCATGATTTTATCGATTATTGGAGGTTAGTGTTGGTTACGTGGTTGGAAGCTACTTTTGCAGTGGATCTGCTCACTTGAAGTCCGCCATCGGACGGACGCGCTGTGGCGAGCTGATCGCTTACTTTCCGGATTTGCGATGCCTGTTCCTCGAGCCTTGCTACAAGAGCTTTAGTTTCCTTCTGCTGCTGAGCGACAGCTGACTGGAAGTCCTTTTGCTGCCGGGCAATCGTCGCTTCCTGCTTTGCAACGGTGGACTTGAGCTGAGTCATCGTCGCTTCCTGCTGCTGAATCTTGCAGTGCTCTTTGAGGAACTCGTTTAGCAGCATCGCGTTCACGGCTTCGTAACGGACGGAGTAAATCTCGCCTTTGCCATCGCGCAGCACCAGATCGGGGCAGATCTCGGCCACTTCCTCCGCCACGAGGCCGAACTGCGGGATGCCCTGGCGGTCGAACTCCTCCTTATAGTGAAAGGTGACCGGACGCAGGGCGAGAAGTGCCTCGCTGGCCGAGTCCATGTCGGCGATGTCCTTCTTGAATCGGCGAGAGGAGGGACCTGTTCCTAGTCGTCCATCACTATTCACATATACCTGTGTACCATTCGTCGCGACGCTACCGTAGATGCCGGCGATGTAGGTCGGCCCGTTTAAGCCCGCCACGCCGATGCGGATAATGTTGCTCTCTCCGGCGACTCCTGGGTTTCCGATGTCAATGTTGTTGCTTCCGACGGTAAGGTTGCTACCAGCGAAATTCCCAAGGGCGATGTTGCTGTTGCCCGTCGTGTTTGAGTAGAGCGCCACGTCGCCACTCGCAGTGTTGCTGCTGCCCGTCGTGTTTGAGTAGAGCGCGACGTTGCCAGTGGCTGTGTTTCCTTGGCCGGTCGAATTCGAATGAAGCGCATAGGAACCATTGGCCGTGTTCTCGAAGCTGTTGTTTGAGTAGAGCGCCTCGAAACCGCTGGCCGTGTTGTATCCGCCGGTCGAGTTGGCCCAAAGGGCGTTGACACCATTAGCGGTGTTGTAGTTACCCGTATGGTTAGAGAAAAGCGAGCGGAACCCGCTGGCAGTGTTATAGAAGCCTTCCGTGTTCTGGTAGAGGGCGCGCACGCCGCTGGCAGTATTGGAGTAACCGCTTGTGTTGTAGTAAAGCGCGCTCGTACCGCTGGCGGTGTTTTCGTTGCCAGTGGTATTATGGAAGAGTGCACTCATACCGCTGGCGGTGTTTCCGTTGCCCGTAGTATTATAGAAGAGTCCAGCTGTACCGGTGGCGGTGTTGGAGCGAGCCTGTGGTATTGACTGGGAGCGAATAGTCCCCAAGAGCGACGTTGTAAGAACCGGTGGTGTTCGATTGCAGGGCACCAGTACCTAACTTTTCATTGAAGGTTTGCGCATTCCCGGATTGAGGAGTGAATGCCAACAGCGGAGCCAAGCCGAGAAACAGGACAGAGAGAATATTTTTCATAATTTTATCGGTTATTGGGCCGGGTCGTCCGGTTTTGTTTATCCCTGGCATGGGTGGAATCTCTTTCATTTTTGTTTTCATAGTTTGCCTTTCAATTGTCATAAGCAGGAAAGACCGATCAAAGTGATCATCTAAATTGAATTTTTTTCGGAGATGCTTCCGCGTGCGGGAAACTTCTGAGGGTGATAAGCTACGAAGAAGAGCTTATGGACCCGCCTGCGACCTCTCCGCAAAGAGTCACCCAGTTGCTGGCACATTGGAGCTCACGGGGACGATGCCGCCCTCGGCGAGTTAACCCCGTTGGTCTACGAAGAACTCCGACGCCTTGCTCATTATCATATGGGCAGAGAGCGTCCTGACCATACACTGCAAACGACAGCGCTGGTCAACGAGGCTTATCTGCGGCTGGCCGACCAAACTGAGCCACGCTGGCAGGACCGCGCCCACTTTTTCGCCGTCGCGGCGAGAGCAATGCGGCACATCCTGGTCAACTACGCCAAGAGTTATCGAGCTCAAAAGCGCGGCGGCGGCGCGCTCAAGATAGAGTTAGATGAAGCGGCGATTGTTTCACCGGAGGAATCGAAGAAAATTGTAGACCTAAATGAGGCACTAGAGAGCCTCGCCAGGCTCGACCCGAGAAAAGCTCGCGTAGTGGAGCTCAAATATTTTGGGGGGCTCAATCATGACGAAATAGCTGAGGTGCTCAAAATCTCTGCCATAACGGTTCGACGTGACTGGATTTTTGCCAAGGCCTGGTTGCACAATGAATTGCACAACGCCGCGTGAATGGAAATATGACGCCGGCGCGGCTACAAACGATCGAAGAGATCTTTCATGCAGCGCTGGATCAAAAGCCTGACCAGGTCGGCGCATTTCTGGAGCGAGCGTGCGAAGGCGATGACGTTTTACTCCGTCACGTTGAAGCACTCCTTGCTTCACATCAAGGAGGAGGAGACTTCATTGAAATCCCGGCCACTGGCATTGCGACGCGGATTATTGAGGATGGGCAGGCTGACTTGCTGGTCGGTCAGACGATTGGCCACTACAAAATTTCCAAGCGCATCGGCAGCGGCGGAATGGGCGAAGTTTATCTGGCCATCGACATTACAGCCGGCCGTAAAGCTGCGCTCAAACTCCTGCCCGCGCGCTTTACCGGCGACGCCGGGCGCCTGAAGCGCTTTCAACAGGAAGCGCGCGCCGTAGTCGGCCTTAACCATCCAAATATCCTGACGGTTTACGAGATTGGCGAGGATCAGTCGACCCACTACATCGCGAGTGAACTGATCGAAGGCGAGACACTGCGGCAACGTCTTGGGCGCGGGGGAATGGCGTTGAGTGAAACTATTGACGTCGCGGTCCAGGTGGCAACCGCGCTCGCTGCCGCCCACGAAGCCGGCATTGTCCATCGCGACATCAAGCCGGAGAACATCATGCTCCGGCGCGACGGATACGTGAAAGTGCTCGACTTCGGGATTGCAAAGCTTGCCGAACAAGAAGTGCCGGTGGCGATCCCGACAGACGAAGCGCTCTTGCTGGTTGAGACGAACCTGGGCTCGATACTGGGAACCGTTCGTTACATGTCGCCGGAACAGGCGCGCGGCGCGCCGGTTGATCACGGCACCGACATCTGGAGTCTCGGCGTAGTCCTTTACGAAATGGTAACAGGACATGCGCCGTTCACGGGAGAGACACCAAGAGAGACGATGCGCTCGGTCCTGGAAACGGAACCACCGCCAATCAGCGAATTACATCTCACAAATTCCGGATGAGCTTCAGCAGATTATCACCAAGGCACTGCGTAAAGATCGTACGGAACGTTATCAAAGCGCGCACGAATTGCTTGAGGCGCTCCAAAATCTGCGGCGCGGAATGGAATTCAAGGCTGCGTTAGGACGTACCACATCGGCTCGTTCACGGCTGCGCTGGACAGTAATGACGGCAGCCTTGCTCGCGCTCGCGGCAATCGTCGCCGGTATCGTGATGTTTTCCCGTAATCGCGTGAGATCAACGCCGACTGCGCCTGAGAAAAGCATCGCTGTGCTTCCCTTTGAAAATGATAGTCGAGATCCAGACAATGCCTACTTTGCCGACGGCATCCAGGACGAGATTCTGACACGCTTAT
The DNA here is from genome assembly GCA_963804875.1 of uncultured Verrucomicrobiae bacterium. Taxonomy (GTDB): domain Bacteria; phylum Verrucomicrobiota; class Verrucomicrobiia; order Chthoniobacterales; family UBA10450; genus Udaeobacter. The sequence goes on along the minus strand of CAWDRX010000007.1, from coordinate 88,711 downwards.
CCAAGATCGCCGATCTGAAAGTCATCTCGCGCACTTCAACGCAACATTACAAGAGCGCGCCGGAAAACCTGCCCGAGATTGCAAGGCAACTTGGGGTCGCCCACATCCTGGAAGGAAGCGTGCAGAGGAGCGGCGACGCTGTGCGGGTGAATGTGCAGCTAATCAAAGCAGGTAATGATTCACATCTTTGGGCCGAGACCTTTGATCGGAAGCTTACGGACATCTTTTCTGTCGAAACCGAAGTAGCGAAGGCCATCGCCGACCAATTGCGGCTAAAACTTACCGGTCAGGAAGAGCAAATCATCGCCGCAAAACCGACGGACCATCCCGAAGCTTATGATGCCTACCTGCGCGCGCTGGCTTATAGTCTCAAAGCTCAGAATTCGCCCGCGAACTCCCTTGGCTCGCAGAAGCATTTGAGAGAAGCTGTGCGCTTCGATCCAAACTTCGCCCTTGCCTGGGCGCTGCTGTCTTTTGTTGATTCAGTCGGCTACATCGGAATCACCCTTCAAGCCACCGAATCGCTCCGGGAAGAGGCGCGCCAAGCCGCCGACAGAGCGCTTACTCTTCAACCTAATCTCGGCGAGGCATTGGTAGCCAAAGGATATTACGACTACGCCTACCTGAAGGATTACCCCAGCGCCGTGCGTTACTTCGAGCAAGCACGTCCGCTGCTGCCCAATAGCAGCCGGATTTCTGAATTACTGGCCTTCGTCGCGCGCAGAGGAGGCCAATGGGAGCGAAGCGAATCATTCTTCAACCAGGCCGAGCAGCTCGACCCACGCAATATTAGCCTGCTTAGCCAGCACGCGCTTTCCTACATTCTTCTTCGTCGTTTTCCGGAAGCTTTACGGAAGCTTGACCAGGTTCTCAATATCACGCCTGACGACGTAGATACATTGGCTCTGAAAGCATCCATTGCCCAAGCGCAAGGTGACTTGTCGCTGCGCGTCGACCATTCTCGGCCCGCTTCATCCCGTGGCTGATAACACCGCTGCGCTGGAAACCCAGGTTTATCAGGCGATTCTCGAGCGACGAACGAATCAAATCATTCCTCGTCTCAATGAAATACTTGCCCGGCCTGATCCAGCGATGGGTTATTTCAATGGCGAGCTGCGTTTTTGGTTAGGCTGGGCGCAGGAAGTCGGCGGCGATCATGCTGCCGCGCAGGAAAGCTGGCGACACGCTCAAAGCGAACTGAAAGGTTTCCTGCAGGAACAACCCGAAAATTACAATCTCATGCACGACCTCGCGCTGGTTGAGATGGGCCTTGGCAACAAAGCGGCCGCCTTAGCTATGGCAGAACGAGCCATAGCCACAAATCCAATCGAGAAAGATCTCGTGGATGGACCAGCTTCGATCGAGATTCTCGCCCGGGTCGCAGCTCAGGCAGGAGAGCCGGATCGCGCCGTCGCCGCCTTACAGAAACTGCTCTCGATACCGTATGAGGGCGCGCTACCTGTGGGCAACGCGCCACTTACTCCTGCCCTGCTTCGGTTCGATCCAATGTTTGATCCACTGCGAAATGATCCGCGCTTCCAAGAACTCGTCGTCTCACCTGCGCACTGAAAGAACCAACAAGCCCAGTTAAGCGATTCCTTTTCAGTTAGAGAAGGTTGTTAGTGGTGTGCGTGAATGGGTGAAGAGAAAAGGGTTGAAACCTTAATTGTTGAGAGCCTAAAGCTCCGAGCGAGCCACGCTCCTTTTACGGAGTTGAGAGAACACCGCTATAGATTTTTGCAACCGATCCGCGTCCGCTCGCTTCCAATCGCAACTTCCCAGCACGCTCTATTCATTGTAAAAGTAGCGCCGTGCAAAAGAAAGATTCGATCCCAAACCCCCGCTCGAAAGTGTTGGTCCTTGTTGATGAGTCCAATGTCAGCAGTTCTGTGCGGACTGTGGGACGCGGGCTCGATTGGTTAAAGCTTCGGGATTTCCTGGGCGGGCCAGACACTGGACGTGATCTTATCGAGATGGTCGTCTATGCCGGATTGCCGCCGGCCATTTCTACGTGGCAGGAGGAACGCGACAGGAAAAACAAGTTCGTGCATTGGCTCCGCTCGAACGGATTCATGGTGGTGACCAAGGATGGCGCACCCGCCGAAGAAGGTCGTTACAAGGCGAACGTGGACGTGATGATGGCGATCGACGCCCTTGAGCTTTCCATCGAGATACGTCCCGATGTTGTGATCCTTGTGACTGGCGACGCAGATTTCGCGTATCTCGCCACCAAGCTGCGCCGACACGGCATCCGCGTGGAAGTTGCGTCAGTCTCCGCAAATCTCGGGCACATATTGAGATCTGCCGCGAGCCACGTGATCGATCTCGCGCCAATCTTTCGGACGTTCGAGATGATCAACGCCGGCGAAACGGGACAGGCGCAGGCGGGACAGCAGGTTAGACCCCGCGCAGGCAGGCGGACAGCAAGTCAGACCGCCAGCGCAGGCACGCGGGCAGCAAGCCAGGCCGCCAGCGCAGGAACGTGATGCGCGAGTGCCCAATGTTCAGGATGCACCGGCGCAAATATCGCATCATCGAACGCATCAACAGCGCAGACGCCGGCCGCGGTTTCCCGCCAAAAAAACTGCGAGTGGTGTTTAGATGGGAACTTCAGTGAGTTGAATTTCATTGCAGGCTCGCTCAGCAACCCTCGAACGTAAGCCGATCCCATGTTGTGCGGGGCGCCGAGTTCCGAAGTCGGCGAAAAAGGGCGCGTCGTTTATTTCGCGCGACCATTGTCTGCCGCATCCAAAGGTGAAATGGTTTGCGTTGGAACGCTCTCCTAATGTCTCTCATCCATTACTATCTCATGGTTTAGTCCAATTCCGGTCGGATATCTCCTGGGATCGGCTTTAAACCGCGTTGCCGACCCTAGCTGCATCAAGTTCTAAAGTTCTCGTCCGAAGATGATTAGCGTCATGTCCAGCGACAACTTGGCGCAGGCGAAGAATTCTGCGTCTAAATCGGATATTGGTGGTGGCCCCGACGTTCGACCCCTGTCCTACCCGCTTTATTTCGCCGATCGCATCCGCTCGCATTGCTCTTCCGGGACAAGCGGGCGAAGGTCAGGCTTATGGGACATAACAAAGGCCGAGACAATGCCAGGAAACGCTCAAAACGCCGGAAAAAGACTGAGCGCCTCGCGCTCGCGAAGCAGAAACAGTCAAAGAAATAATCACCTGCGACTTCAACCAAACCAGCCGCGCACTATCGCTTGAAATACTTGGCGGCCAGTGATTGCGCGCCGTCGCCTAATACTGACGCTGCCGCTTTGCTACTCAGCAGTTTTCGCAACAACCATTTGGCTTCATTTTTCTCTTCCTCGGACACATCGGCTTGATTGATCGCGTTGATCACTTTCTTCAGTGCCTCCGTGATCTCCTGCTGCTGCGAAGTGCCCGGCGCAATCGGCGTTTGTTCGTGTTTAGGAATATTGGCTCGACGTTTTTTGTCGATGGAGATCTGGATCGGGGATTCGATGCCAGATTCGAGCACTTTAACTCCGAGGTCGTTTATCTTAGCGGCGCCCGATAGCAGACCCATTCCGCTTTTGTCTTCGACAGGGGTCCAATCGATGAGGCCATATTCCGACAACTGGGCGACGGCACGGAGCCAGTCGCGACGATTTATACCCGCTGGTGGCGGTATCGCTTCCTCAGATTGGCCGAACGAAAGAAGACCTTTGCTTCGACGTTCGTAGAGAAACTGCAACAGGCATCCTCTGACGACAGAATCCTTCATGAACTTGCCAATATGCGCTGCATCTTACGCGCCAACAACTCAGCGCTCCGGGTCGCCGTTCCTAGTGGGCGACCTCGTCAGCGTCATTTCTCGTCAATCGTCACCGAAATTAACTCGTCGCCTTGGCGAATTGCATTCACCACGTCCTGACCGCTCCTGACTTGACCGAAGACGGTGTGTTTGCCGTTGAGCCAATCGGTGGCGATGTGGGTAATGAAAAATTGACTGCCGTTGGTGTTCGGGCCGGCGTTCGCCATGGACAAACTGCCGACCTGATGTTTGTGCGGATTGTTTTTTACTTCGTCTTCGAACTGGTAACCCGGCCCGCCGCGTCCGGTCCCGGTCGGGTCGCCGCCCTGGACCATGAAGTCGTCGATCACGCGATGAAAGACGGTCCCGTCGTAAAATTTTTCGCGCGCGAGAAAAACGAAATTGTTCACCGTTTTCGGCGCGTCCTTGGCAAAGAGATCGCACACGATTTCACCGCGCGAAGTCTTGAACGTGGCGGAGGTACTGCTTGTTGGGATCGATCGTCGTCGAGGGCGGAGAGGAATAGTTTTTGGGCATGGTGAGGATGTTTGATGTTTGAGGGTTGAGGTTTGATGTAAGAATTAGGAATGGAGCTTGGATCAGCGACATAGAACACGTCGTGATCGGGAATGTAACGAGGGAGCGAGTGAGCGAGCCGGGCGGCGAGCAAGTTTCAATCAAGAGCTACGGTGTGACAAATTGCCAGCGGTTGCTACTCAGGTAGTGGAATCCGGATGGTCCTGCTTCGGACTTCCAGGAAGCGAAAATTCGGCCGACGGTCTGGAGTTGCAGAAAGGGAGCACCATCTTGAAGTACGATTTGCCAGTTCCCGCTGATGTAACGCTCCTTTTCAGACGCGAGCACCCCGACAGTTGCCTCAAAGGTCTTTTCTTCCAACTTGAACCGGCCATCGGTTTCGCAGCGTAAGCGTTTGAGTGACCTGTGAGAGCGCGCTTCCACCGGAATAATCGCTCACCAACTGAATGCGGCGCGGGTCACCTCTGCGCTGGAGTGATTTCCCGATGAGTGAGCGACCAGTGAAAAGGTCAAGGGGCGGCACGGTCGGTTTGTTCACGTTAAAGCTAGGTGACTCGACACCGAGATCGGCTGCAACGGAGTACGCTAATATGCCGCCGTTCTCTCGCATCTCATCGTACATCTGCTGCGCTTTGTCGGTATCAACGAGAAACTCTCCGAATGAAAGGCCATTCGCGACGTCCGCCGGAAATAACTGGGCTGTCTTTCCGCTAGTGGTCTTGGCAAGACCCGGGTTGATCAGTGCGAGCATAACATCGAGCGAGAAGGCAGTTGAAAGCAGAGTCGGTACGCCAAAGGGGTTAACTGGATTGTTCGCGCGCATTAGCGATGCCGTTCGTGATGAAGTTTTCGAGAAGGCTACCGATCGAATTCCAGGAGCGTTGTTGCAGCACCAATAGTAGAGCGTCGCTTAGGGCTGCAAACCAAAGGATGTAACCGCGCGCCGCGGTCTTAAGCATGTTCGAATCGAGCTCGACTTCTTTCTCTGTCTGGCTACGGCACGTGGCCCAGTCTTCTAAGACGGAATCGTGCTGATCTACCAGTTCGACAATTGCTTCCGTTTGAGGCGACATAATTGCAGCCAGGAATCGCCGATCATAACCACTCTTTGAGCTGATCCCAACAACAAATCAGGGGCGAGCTGGCCTGCGGATGCCGCTTTTAGAGAACGATCTCAACTCCTTCACGGGCCAATTCCGAGTCGCGAAACCGTCTCTGGCATAGTTTTTCCATGCGCAGGAGAAAGTCGTCGTCGTGTTCTGGATCGTGATGAGTCATGACGAGATGTTTCACCCCAGCCATTTCAGCCACCTGCATGGCCTGGTCGAAACTGCTGTGACCCCCAGCCCCGGTGTGTCCGTAGTTCCTCAGCCGTGTATTGGGCGTCGTGCACCAGCAAATCGGCGCCGCGGCTCAACTCCACCACATGCGGGTCGATGTGTTCGCCATGCTCAACATCCGTGCAAATGACCAACACCTTGCCGTTGCGTTCAATCCGGAAACCATACGCGCCGCCCGGGTGATTGTGACGGCGACCGGTGACAATGGTTTCCACATTGTTGACGGCGCTGAAATGTCTGCTGGCGTCTTCGACCTTTAGAAATTCAAATTGCGCGCCCATGCAGTCCAACTGCACGGGAAAGTACTGCGATTGGAGCGGCACCTCGAAGATCTCCCGCAGATTGCCGATAGTCTGGCCCTCGCCGAGCGTGAGAATCGTGATTTTTTGTTCGGGATTATACGCCGGCGCGAAGAAGGGGAACCCCTGCATGTGATCCCAATGGAAGTGAGTGAACGCGATGATTAGCTGGTCTTGCTGATGTCCGATCGCGCGCATGTCCCGGCCGAGATTGCGAAGCCCGGTTCCGGCGTCGATGATGGCGATACGATTTGTATCGGAAAATGTGATTTGAAAGCAGGTGGTGTTGCCGCCGAATTGCTGAAAGCCAGCATCACAGACCGGGATGGAGCCGCGGACGCCGTAGAATTTTAGCTTCATAAGTAGATTCCGGAGAGAGGTTGGTAAGGCGACAAGAATGCCGTAAGAAAGCGGCACACAGCAAGTCTCGAGAGGCCGAATGGTTGATTTCGCAGGCTACACGGCCTGCCACAGGCGGATTTGATGTCTCTCAGGCTTTAGGAATTGGAATTGTGATTTGCAACAGGAAGGCGGCATTTGGTAAAACCACGAACATGAAGTTCCCCAGTTGGTTGGCCTCAAATCGACGGTGAAATACGAGTCGAAGAATGACGATGAAGATTGATGCGGAAAAGTGCGCGGGTACGTTTCCGCCTTGCTAAAAAATCTGCGGCTGACACTCCGAAAGAGTTCGCGAGCGGGCAGCCGCCACTACACTAAATTCGTTAGCCACCGCAGATTCGATAAACAGTGAGATCGTTCCATTTAAAGATCGCTGATCTTGAAGAAGGTCCCTTCACGGAACCAGAAGTTGCGCAGATGTTCGCTGACGGGCGTATCGATCGGAACTCGCCGTGTAAACCATCCGACCGAGGCGAATGGAAAACAGTCGATGATTATCTGCCGATGCTGAAATACGGGACGCAGTTGCCGCCGGCGGTTAAAGTCCCTGCCGTTCCTCCAACACCGCCAGCCGTTTCGCCGCCGCAATTATCGCAACGAGTCTCGGTAATCGATTTCGACATTCCGTTCGGGTCGGTTCTGAAGATCTTGTTCAAATGGATGGCAGCAGCGCTCGTTGTGTTCTGCTGCTTTTTGCCAGTTATCTTTGTTCTTTGGCTGATTGTGGCGGCTATATTCGCTGCGCTGTTCAACGGCGTCATGTCCACGTTTCATCATCCGTGACTGTAGCCGCGAGCGTTGATCGCGGCCGGAGTCAGCGGCCCCGGGTACAGCGGAAGGTCGATGCCCTGCCTTATTTTCCGCGGCTTGCGGGTGGGACGACACCGTTCATCCGCAGATACTCGATCATCTGTCCGTAGTGATCGAAGCAATGCGCTGGGGCAAACGTTGCCAGGAACAGACGCGTGGTTGGTCTGCCACTTTTTGAGGTAATCGGTTCGACAAGGTTCGAGCTGTTCAGCGTCGCGACCGATTTATGACCGAATGCGAAGGAATCTTTCACATACTTAATGATGTCAGCCTTGGCTTTCATGTTATCCGGGCCTTTGCCGTCGTTGACGTTGTCCGGCGGTTTCTCGCCTGTGATCGGTGACCAAATGAGATAGTTGGACGCGGCGATATGCTTGAGTTGCTCGCCGAACGTGCGCACACCTTTGTAGTCGCTGCCGGGGATGTTCAGTTTCTCCGGAGAAAAATCGAACTTATCCTCCGGCATCGCCTCAGCGGCTTCGAGGACTTCCTTTTCAACGAGACTGATCTCGCGATCGATTGACGACGCGATGGTGGGTGGCGTTGACGGTGATGCCGACGCGACGGCCGCAGGAGAGCTTTTGGTTGCCTGCGCATAAGCTGAAGCCGCGGCGACCGACAACGTGGCTGTTAGCAGTAGAAGAGTTCGGAGCTGTTTCATGGGTTGTTGTTCTTTGTTCGTTTAATTCTCGGATTACAGAAGTTCGGTATCGATTTTATCTCAAGCGATTTGCTACATTATTCGTTATGCCCTCCTTTCCCAAACCCAGCTTTACGTTTGACTACGATGCCGATGCTGAGCGGGCGGCGCTGCGGCAGTGGCGGGATACTCAACCAGGTCGCGCCATTCCCGCCAAGGCCGCGGATCGTCTGTTGCTGGCCACATGGAACATTGCCAACCTGGGCGCGCAGGATCGTGGCCCGAAAGATTACGCGCTGCTGGCCGAGGTGATTTCGTGGTTTGACCTGGTGGCCGTGCAGGAAGTGAAGAACAATCGCAAGGGACTTGACGGAGTGATGGCTGCGCTGCCCGCGTCCTGGCGCGCGATTTACTCCGATGCCGCCGGAAACGACGAGCGCATGACTTTTCTCTACGACTCGGAGAAAATAAAGCCGCGGGAGCTGACCGGTGAGGTCGCGGTTGCGCCGTCAGATCTGAAGAACGTAATACTGCCGGAGACAACCATTGCGAAATTCCTGGGATTCGATCGCAACCCCTACATCGCTTCCTTCGAAACCGGAACGATGGTGTTCTGCCTGGTAAACGTGCATCTCTACTACGGCGACGATACCGCGATAGACGCGATGGAGCGCCGGGCGCTGGAAGCCTTTGCTGTTGCTCAATGGTGCAAGCGCGAATCAAAGAGCCATTATGCTTTGACCCCGATCATCGCGGCGCTCGGCGATTTCAATCTTCCGAAAATCGATCCCGCCGATCCGATCTTCAAGGCGCTGACGAGAACGGGATTGCAATTACCCGAGCATTCGACACAGATCGGTTCGAATCTCGCGGGTGATCAACACTACGATCAGGTCGCTTTCTTTCCGACGGGAGCCGGCGCAAAATTCACTGGCAAGTCAGGCGTGTTCGATTTCGATGGTGGAGTGTTCGCCGCGTTGTGGGCGACCAAGACGCCGGTTCAATTCAGGAGCTTCATCAAATACTATCTTAGCGATCACCGACCATTGTGGGCGGAGTTCGGTTTGTGATTGTAGCCGTCGCCCTGCGGGCGACGCGCGCGCTTCCCACAGGGAAGCGGCTACAGTTTTTGCAATGATGTAGCGGGTATCTCCCAAAAATTACTGCGTGAGAACCGAGCAAAAACAGACAGAGTAGAAATCATGAATAACGGCCCAACAATCAGCATTGGCTCGACTGGTCGCGACGTACGAAGACTTCAGCGCATCTTTGTAATGACCAAGGTGCTCGCGCCCGCAAATATCACCGGCAACTTTGACTCGACAACGGAACAGGCCGTCAAAGATTTCCAGGAAGGCGCAGGCCTGACCGTGGATGGCATCGTAGGACCGCTAACGTGGCAGGCTCTTCCGGCTGACCCAAATACGTCGCTATTAATTCGAGGTGACTCGGGCAACATTGTGACTGCGTTGCAGAAAGGTCTTAAGAAATATGCAACCGCTGCGACTGATCCGGGGCCTGTGGATGGTGACTTTGGACCGAAGACCGAAGGTGCAGTCAAAGCCTATCAACAGGATCGCGGTGTCCAAGCGGACGGAGTCGTCGGCGACCAGACTTGGTGGGCTCCTGCAGGCGCCGCCGGAGCTACTCTCGCGTCGTTGTCGGGACTGACGACGGTGTGATTTGATCCGCAGTAATCACGAGACGTTGGACCGGTTGGCCGTTAACGAGTCCATCCACAATTTCCGGGACGTCCGCAACTGTGACGCGCCCGTAAAAAAAATGATCGGGTTCGACTAGAATCGTCACGCCTGTGTCGCATTGATCGAGACAGCTCGATGTGCAGACGCGCGCCTCGAGCTTGGCGAGTCCACGGCCGGCAACTTCCGCCTTCAACGCTCGATACACTTCTTCCGAGTCCTTAACCGCGCAGCATCCTTTCGGGTTGTCCTCGGCGCGGCGATTGATGCAGACAAAGAGATAACGATTGCGTTGCACGGAAGGTGAGAGTCGAAGAAGCCGAGCCGGACGTCAAAGACCAAAAGACAGCCGCCGGATCCGTACCACCGCTATACTGTAGCCGCTTCGCTATGCGAAGCGCGCGCGTTGCCCACAGGGCGACGGCTACAAGCAGCGAACAAGCTTTAGGTAAAACGGCAGATTACGATTTGCGTTGAATCAATGTGCTCCCTGTTCGAGAAGGCGGTGAGGATCAACAATGGACTCTTTTGAAGCCCTTTGCCTCATATTGTTGAGCACTTGCATGAGGCGGGCCTCGTAAGAATCGCACATGGGAGATTCACCATCCGCCTCGATCCATTCGGGATGTTGGACCCGCAGGTCGTCGTGGATCTTCTGCCGGAGCTCGGCGTAGGTGTGAATCTCACGAGGCGTGTTTGTTGGGCTGCCGAAAGATTGATGGTTGGCCCGGGATGTTTTGTCCAGCTTGGGATTTCGGTGTTGGATCCTGAGACTAACGAGTTTCATAAACGCCTTTCTATTTTTGGGTTAATAGCTCCAAACCCGCGAGGAACGACAAACCATCTTGATGAGTTGCCAGCAAGAGCGACTCACTTCAGATGCCTCAAGGCTCCAAGTAAATCTGGAGATCGCGTTAAGCGGTGTCTCAGCGAGGTTAAGCTCTCTCAACCGGTTTTCAGGCCGTTGAAAGTGCGTCGAGACGTCGGATCACGTAATTAAAAATCCCTAAGGAATCCGCGCATCTTGTCAAGGCATTTTTCAGACAACTCGTTAGCTTCAAAAAAGGCATCTACCACGCAGAGCTTCGCGGCTGACTATTTGATCTTTGCCAGAATTTTCTCCATCTCGTCTTTCGGGAAAGCGCGCATTGTGTGGGTCTTGACGCTTCCCATTGAACCAATTTTGAGGGTGAAAGCGCTCATTGTTTCATCGTCGGGCGCTTCGAGCAGTACTACCACGTCGTATGCGCCCATCGTCCAGAATGCCTGGACAATCTTCATGCCCATTTTCTGGGCCTCGGCCATCGCAGCTTCGGATCGTTTAATGGTGTCCTTGACGTTGCGGATGCCCTGCTCGGTGAACTGAACAAGACTGAGATACATAGCCATAATTCCTCTCCTTTGTTGAGTTTGTAACCGCAAGATTATTGGCGCTTTCCATCCTTGCAAAATTGGGTTGTGATTAGGCCGCGCCAAAACCCGATATCCTTTGCGAGCCAAACCAACATCCTTTTATTTCCCTGGTGCCAAGCGCTTTCATTTTCTGTTACTTCCATGGCTGATCTGTTATGCGCTATTAGTCACAAAGGTTTTCGCGCAGGATCTCGATCCAAAAGATGTGGTAACCAGCCTGGAACAGGCGTTGCCGATCGCGATTGCCAAGGCCAAAGCTGAGTTCGCCGATCTCGACGATTACATTCTGTATTCGGTTCACCCGCGCGTGCTCAAAGCAGACCCCAATGGCTTGCACTGGAATTTTGTGTGGAAAGCCAAGGCGTTCCCGCACCGGAAAGCTCTCGTCGTCCGCGTTTATATGAAAGACGGTTCAGCCATCGCGGAACGCGAACAGGTTGCCGAGCAGCACTGAATTTTTTAGCTCAACAACCTAACATCTAAACGTCTAAATTGGGCGCATGCCCACTCGCCGAAGTTTTATTTCTCTTGCCGGTAAAAGTCTCGGGCTTGCTGCGCTTTCTTCGGCAACGATCGCGTCGTTACTGAGAAATGTCGAAGCAGCGGCAAAAAATGTTGCGCATCTCACACCGGAAGAAGCGGCCAGTGACGAAGGTTACTGGGCCGCTATTCAAAACGCGTTCAGCGTCACGCGCGGCATCATCAACCTGAACAATGGCGGCGTTTCGCCGAGTCCGCGCATCGTGACCGAAGCGCTGGTCCGGTACATCTGGGAACAGGAAGACGCTACGGCTTACACGATGTGGCAAATCCTCGAGCCGCAATCGGAAACCATTCGCACCGGTCTGGCGGAGCTATTCGGCTGCGATCGCGAAGAAATTGCGATCACGCGGAATGCTTCCGAATCGCTCGAGAGTCTGCTCATGGGAATGGACTTCAAACCGGGCGACGAAATTCTTACCACGACCCAGGATTACCCACGCATGCTCACTACGTTGCGTCAGCGGGAGAAACGCGAAAATCTCAAGCTCAAGCTCATTCAGGTTCCGATTCCGCCAAAGAAATTGGACGAGATCACCGCTGCGTTTGAAAAAGGAATCACTGATCGTACCCGGCTCATTCTCATGTCGCATATGATCAACATCACCGGCCAGATCACTCCGGTGAAAGCAGTCTGCGACCTGGCGCGGAGCCGTGGTATTGAGACCATCGTCGACGGCGCGCATTCTTTTGCGCAGTTCCATTTCAAACAGAGCGATCTCGGTTGCGATTACTTCGGCACAAGTCTCCACAAATGGCTGTACGCGCCGAAAGGGACTGGCATGCTCTACGTTAAGCGCGATAAAATCGAAAAACTTTGGCCGCTCATGGCCGCGGAATCCAAGCAGGCTTCGGACATCCGCAAATTCGAAGAGATCGGCACCCACTCAGCCGCGCCGAAGCTAGCGATTGGCGAAGCGCTCGTCTTTCACAATGGGATAGGCGGCAAGCGAAAGGAAGCGCGGTTACGTTACCTGTCGCGTTACTGGATGACCCGGCTCAAGGACGTGCCCAAGATTCGGTTTAACACTTCGTTTGATCCGAACCAATCGTGCGCAATCGGAAATGTTCACATCGATGGAACCAATCCTGAGGCTGTCACAAAATATCTGTTCGACAAACATCACATCTTCGCCGTGCCGATCATGCACGAAGAATTTCAGGGGATTCGCGTCACACCCAATCTGTACACCACCTTGGCGGAGCTCGATCGATTTTGTGACCAGATGGAACTGATCGCAAAAAAGGGTCTTCCGGCCTAACGGTCAGAGAAATCTTCCTCTTCCGTTTCCTCTTTATCTTCCCAAGGGTACTAACCCGGCCGTGGGAGACCGCTGCTACACCGTTGCATCGATCGCCATCGCAGAAGAAAGTTGCGCCTTATGCGGTCTATTCGAACTGCAATCACAATCGGCTTGGCGATACATTTGGTATTTGGGCAGGCATCCGCGGGAGAGTTCGATTCGATTCTGCGCTGGCGAAATGTTGGACCTTATCGCGGCGGGCGGACACGCGCCGTCTGCGGTGTGCCGTCGCAGCCGAACGTTTTTTACATGGCGCCGGTGAACGGCGGCGTTTTCAAATCAATCGATTACGGCCGGTCGTGGCAGCCGATCTTCGATGATCAGCCAACGGCATCGATCGGAGCGATCGCAGTCGCGCCATCAGATCCCAATGTTATTTATGCCGGCAGTGGTGAGGGATTGCATCGGCCGGATCTTTCTGTCGGAGACGGCGTTTACAAATCGACTGATGCCGGAAAAACGTGGACGCATGCCGGATTGCGGGATGGTCAGCAGATCCCGCAATTGGCGGTCGATCCAAAAAATGCAGACCGCATCTTTGTAGCCGTAGCAGGCCATCCGTACGGGCCTAACGAGGAACGCGGTGTTTATCGATCAGTCGATGGCGGCAAAACATTCGAAAAGGTGTTGTATCGCGATGAGAACGTTGGCGCGAGCGATGTGCAGATCGACCCGGGCAATCCACAGATTGTGTACGCGGCGCTGTGGGAATCGCGAGAAGGACCGTGGGAAAATGGCGTGTTCAACGGCAGCGGCGGGGGCATTTTCAAATCGGTCGATGGCGGGAAGACCTGGCGGCAATTAAACAAAGGTCTTCCAGACAACATCGTGCAGGCAAACCTTGCGATCGCGCCAAGCGCGCCGAAAACACTCTTTGCCGCGGTCAAAACAAAAACGATCGCGAAACTTTATCGTTCGGATGACGGCGGCGACAGTTGGCACGGCACGACGGACGATCCGCGGCCCGGCCTTGGAATTGGCGGTGGCGATCTGCCGGTGGTGCGGTTCGATCCGAAAAATCCGCAGGTCGTTTACTCGGCCAGCATCGTTTGTTGGAAATCGACGGACGGTGGGAAAACCTGGGACGGCTGGCGCGGCGCACCGGGCGGCGACGATTATCAAAACATTTGGATCAATCCGAATAATCCCGAGATCATTCTGCTCGGCGCGGACCAGGGCGCGATCGTCACGGTTAACGGCGGAAAGAGCTGGAGCTCGTGGTACAACCAACCGACCGCGCAATTGTATCACGTCAGCGCGGACAACTCGTTTCCGTATCGCCTTTACAGCGGTCAGCAGGAAAGCGGTTCGGTCGGGATCAAAAGCCGCGGGGACGAAGGTGAAATCACATTCCGCGATTGGCGCCCGGTCGCGGCCGAGGAATATGGTTACGTCGTCGCCGATCCGCTCGATCCGGACATCGTCATCGGCGGCAAATTGACGCGATATGATCGGCGCACGGGTCAGGCGCAAAACATTCTGCCGGTGCCGGTACAGACCGACGATTTCCGGATGTTGCGGACCGAGCCGGTTGTTTTTTCGCCGCTCGATCCACATGTGCTTTTTTTCGCTGGAAACACGCTCTGGCAAACGCGCGATCGCGGTGATCACTGGGAAAAGATCAGCCCCGATTTGTCGCGACCGAATTACGAGCTGCCGGTGAGCATCGGAAAATACAAGGAGGACGCAACGAAACAGGCGCATCGACGCGGCGTGATTTACGCCGTTGCGCCGTCAGCACTCGACGCGAACAGGATCTGGTGCGGCACCGACGACGGTTTGATTCATCTCACAACCGATGCTGGAAAGACCTGGAGCAATGTGACGCCTCCGAGCATTTCGGCATGGCAGAAGATTTCAGTCATTGAAGCTGGACATTTCGATGCGAACACCGCTTACGCAGCCGTCAACACGTTGAGGATCGACGATCTGCGGCCGCACATTTTTGCGACGCACGACAGCGGCAGGACATGGACGGAAATCGTGAATGGAATACCGGCCGGCCAAATCATAAACGCAATTCGCGAAGATCCGGAACGCAAAGGACTCCTCTTCGCGGCAGCAGAAAAAGGCGTTTATGTGTCATTCGATGACGGTGCGAACTGGGAATCGTTGCGACTGAACCTGCCTGCGACTTCTGTGCGCGATCTGATTGTTAAGGGCGACGATTTAGTCGTCGGCACGCACGGTCGCGGATTCTGGATCCTCGACAACATTACCCCGCTGCGGCAATTCGATCGGCCCGAGGGCGGGCCGACTCCAACTTCGTTGCGTACCGAGGGAGCCGGCGCGCCCCCGCGCCGGTCGAACAGCATGCTATTCAAGCCGCAAAAAGCATTGCGCGTTCGCGCGAACCTGAACACAGATACGCCGTTGCCGCCTGACGAACCAGCCGGCGAAAATCCGCCAGACGGCGCGATGATCGATTATTTCCTTTCTAAAGATGCAAGCGGTCCAGTGACGATCGAGATCAAAGATGGCAAAGGTCAGTTGGTCAGAAAATATTCAAGCGCTGATAAGCCGGTCGAAGCGAATCCGAAACGGCTCAGAATTCCGAGCTACTGGATTCGGCCGCCACAATTGATTTCCACAAAAACAGGCATGCACCGGTTTCTGTGGGACCTGCATTACACACCGATAGCGGGTGTGGAGCCCGAGTTTCCGATTTCGGCGACGTATCGCAACACGGCGCCGCAAGCAACATCGCCCTGGGTCGCGCCCGGCGATTACACGGTCACGCTCACGGTCGACGGCAAAACCTTCAGCCAGCCATTGACCGTCACGATGGACCCGCGCGTCAAAGCATTGGCCGCAGATCTTCAGGAACAGTTCGATCTGTCATGGAAGTTGTATCAATTGCGGCTCAAGCTGGCGCCGGTCCGTGAGAAATTCGACGAAATCGCCGAGCAGCTAACGAAACTCAAGGCACGAGCTGCGGAGCGACCTGATGTCACGCAAAAACTGGAAGACTTTGGTCGAACACTCATGAAATTTGGGCCGCCCCATCCACGGCCGGGCGCGCCGCCGTCGTTCTTCCTTTTGGATTCAACGACGCACCTGTTCGAAGATATCCAGATCGCAGACGCGGCGCCGACAGCCGCGACCAAAGCCGCCGCCGCCGATCTGGAGACAAAGGTCGGAGCGATGATGGAAACGTGGCGCAAATTACTGGAATCCGATCTTCCCTCGGTGAATCAACAATTGAAGCAAGCGGGATTTCCAGAAATCAAAATAGAATCTGAGCGTTGATTACAGCGGTCAGCGCCCGCGGCTACAGCTGTAGCCGTCGCCCTGTGGGCGACGCATCGCACATGTGTTGGTGAAGGGATAACCCGCGCTTCCCACAGGGAAGCGGCTACAGTTCGCAGGTGGCAAAAGCAGGGATCAGCCGCCTCTACCCCGCCGTTACGGTTTAATGCCAGTGACGATGGTGTCCGCCCCAGTAAGCGTTCCGGCCGTAGTATCGGTGGCCGCCGCGAAATCCGTAGCCGCGTCCGTAATAGCCAAAGCCTGGTCCGAAGACGACCCCAACGCGAACTGGCGGAACGAAAAACACTGGCCGTGGCGGTGGTGGCGGCGCGTAATTGTAACGAGGCGCGGGAGCGCTGTAGGGCTCAATCATATCCGTGCCGGCGTTCGAGCGCAGAGCGAACGCCAACAGCGCCAATGCGATAATGAAATATTTCTTTCCCATAATAGAAGAGTCCCTCCTGTTGTTTCGTCGATTTAACCAGAAATCGACTGGGAAGTTTCCCAGGAAAATTCTAATTCGGCTCGCTGCGAATTTTTCTTACAGCGGCGCTCCTGGAGCGTCGAAGTTTTCGGCGGTCGTAGACCGCCGCTACAGAGCTACTTTTTTTCCACAAGCGGGAGGTACTTTTCGTAGCCTCTGTCCTTCATTTGTTCGACCGGAACGAAATGAAACGCGGCGGAGTAAACCACGTAACGCCGTTTGGTGGGCGAATTTGGGTCGCCAAAGACATGGCCAAGGCGCGCGTTACTACGCTTGTCGCGCACCTGGGTCCGTTGCATCTCATTTGTGTTATCGGGCACCTCGATCAGCGCATCATATGAGATGGGTTTTGTGAACGTGGGCAGGCCGACTTTGCCGTCGAATTTGTCGACGGAAGCGAACAATGGTTCGCCGGTAATGACATCGACGTAGATGCCGACCTTTTCACTGTTCCAGAACTCATTTTGAAAAGGGGTTTGCGAACCGTTCTCTCGAACTACGCTCCATTCTTCAGCCTTCAACCGGCCTTTCAACACGGCGTCGGTCGGCACCGGCCGGTTTGGGTCGTAAGTGGTGGTTTCCTTCTTCTCCTTCTGCATCAGAAAGAAAAAGTAAATCCCGACGACAGCCAGCACCACAGCGAGGCTGGCCCCGACGTAACGTACTGATCGCCGATTTTTCTTCGCTGGTAATTCGGCCGCCTTGCATCGGATCGCGAGAAACATTGAATCCGCGATCAGCGGTGTCCGTCAAGGCGGAATACAGTTGAACTTCATTTTTCGTATTTGGGCCGTTACTAAAGCTGAATTTCGCGGCGCGATGGTGTCACGACATAGGTCTTGTCCACAGAAATCCCGTATGATTGGCTAACCAAGCTTATGGCGAGGGAATTTAAACCGGTCCGATTTTTTGTGATGATGGCAGTCGCTGCGTTTATCGTATGCGGCGTCACGGCGTTCTACACAAAGCGCGCAGAACACGGGTCGCACCGCGGAGGAACGACAGGCGTATTGGATCGGCGAAAAAGCCGGCGAGCAAGCGCCACGCGATGCAAAATTGCCCACGCCCGCGGGGCTGAATATGATGGCTCAGAAGTATTTCAAGGACCAGGGATCGGGCAATCAGTCAGATTGGAATCTGGCGTTCGAACATGGTTACGAGGACGGGTTCAAGAAGACGCATCCCGGGGTCGAGACGCGATAAACTAATGTTGTAGCCACGCCCCTGTGGGGCGTTCATCGTGCCGTGACCACGGATTGCGGACGGCGCACAGCGCCGTGGCTACAGCAATCTGCATTGTATAAGATCAGGAAATGAAGCTGTCGGAGAAATTTGAGGAAGCTCTGGTTTACGCGACGCGCGCCCATGGCAATCAGACGCGCAAAAAAACGGGAATTCCGTTCGTGGCGCATATTCTTGGCGTGACTGCCATCGCACTCGAGTACGGCGCGAATGAAAACGAAGCGATCGGCGCGCTGCTTCATGACACGGTTGAAGATTGCGGCGGTGCGGAACGATTGCGCGATATCCGGGAAAAATTTGGCGATGACGTCGCTAAAATCGTGGATGGATGCACCGACACATATGAGACGCCAAAACCGCCGTGGTTGGAACGAAAACGCGCTTACATCGATCATCTCAAGAACTCAGCGGGTCCGACACGGCTGGTATCGGCTTCGGATAAATTGCATAACACGCGTGCGATTTTGGCGGAGCTTCGACGACATGGTCTCGAAGTGTTCGAGCGATTCGGTGGGAAAAAGGACGGCACCGTTTGGTATTACCGAACCCTTGTTACCGCGTTCCGCCAGCACGGCGATCATTCAGATCTCATCGACGAACTCGATCGTGTTGTGAGTGAGATTGAGAAGTTCGTGCGCGAACACTGAGGGCGTTCCTGATCATCGATTAACCGAGCTAGGCGGATTTTTACTACAGTCACACCGTGAAATTGCTGTAGCCGTCGCCCTGTTGGGCGACGATTTCCATTGCACTGACTGATTTGAGTCGCGCTTCCCCCAGGGAAGCGGCTACAGCGTCGGCGGTCAGAGACCGCCGCTACAGTCGAACAGCAATACGTTTTGCGACCACATATTGTCCAGCGTTAGAGAGGCTTGTAATCCGGGTTCGATTTGTGTTCATCTGTGACTAAACGTGAACGCACGAACCGTTAAATGGGCGATCGGCGTAGTCGTCATTCTGGTTGTTATCGGTGTTGGCGCCTTGGTCTCGCTTTTCGTTGTTGGTTTTATATCGCTCGAAAAAGGCGAGCAGCATCGACGCCAATTTCAGGCGGAATTGGACTCTGGCAGGTGGCACTTTGGGGATCAGCCGGCGTTGTTTCCTGTTGCTCAAGGTATTGTAAAGAACGACCCGGAAATGATCCGCACTGCTGCGAAAAGCGTGCCCGATTTGCAGAAACCGGGACGAGACGGTGAAACGCTGCTCGACTTTGCTGTGAGACAATCGTGGCAGCGACCCGAGTCAGTCGAGGCAATTAGCACTTTGCTTTCGCTCGGAGCGGACCCGAACTACACCAATGGTAGCCGAAACGTTTTCGCGATGGCGAACGCGGGGCATTCGTCGGCGCCAGTTCTGCGCGCAATGCTGGAGGCAGGCGGAAAGGCGAACACTCGCGATGAGTTTGGTCAGCCGATGATTCTCATGAACTGGTATTTGGGTTACTACAAAGATCAGGCAAGATCGCGCCTGGAACTGCTCCTTGATCATGGTGCTGATGTGAATTCTGCCATGCCAGCGGATCGCTCGGATTCTCCCGGTTATCCATTGCTGCTTTATCGGACGGCAATGGGACTGGATGACAATCTCGCGTATTCAGATGCGCTGCTGTTACTCCAGCGTGGCGCTGATCCGAATCGTGCCGGGGCTGATGGAATGACCTTTGGAAAATTGCTAAAGGACCACAAGGCGCATTTTGAGCATAAAAAACAGCCGGCTGAGTTCGTTGCACTTTGGAACTGGGCCGAGCAACACGGCATCATCCAGCAAACTCCATAGCGCAGACGGGTCGAGCAAACGAGCCACAAAATTGACTCGTAGCCCAAGATCCAGAATCGCGGTCATGAACGACAAGCCACGTAAAAGATTTCCATGGCTGTGGTATGCACTGGCGCTTTTCATCATCCTGGCGCTAGCGTTTGCGCCAATAGGATCTGTCCTGTTGTGCGGCGCGATCGCCAATGCGTATGGATGCAAGGTGGACGAAGGTTCGGTGCATCCGTGCATCATCAACGGACACGATTACGGCGAGCTTCTCTATTCGCTCGGCGTGATGGGCTGGTTCATGCTCGCTACGATTCCCGGCGGCCTGATTGCATTTGTTAGTTGGTTGATTTTCCTGATTCTCCATCGCGTCGCCTGGCGAAAGCGTATGTCTGCCGCGATCCCACCTCCGATTCCACCGCCCGCAACAGCATGAGAATTTGCGCGCTGCAGATTTTTGTCTCGCTTGTTCTGGCGTCTGTTTCGCTGCATGGCATTACAGCGGCGGAAGATCGGCGGTCACAGACCGCCGCTACAGCCAAAGCTGTACTGCTACGGCTGCCACTCCGGAAGGGAAAGCTGCCTTTGTGTTAGGCGGCGTCGGTTATTTCCACCGCTGGTCCGGGAATGAGCAACACGAATTCACGCCGACAGGTCAGGGCGATCTCCAAAAGTGGGTGGATATGATTACGGTCAATGTCTATCCAAGCGCGCATGACGGGGACGCGCTGGCAGTGAAGGCGAACGCGGTCCTTGAAAATTACAAAAGCCACGGCGCCCGGGTGGTCAGAACCGATTCCGTTCCTCGCACACCAGATCGGCCCGCAGAGCATTTCATCGCCGTTGTTTTTGGCCGGCCAGATTTTCTAGAGGCAGCGTTGGCCCGTTTCAAATTAATGGACGGCGTTGGTTGCTCGATTGTTTACTCGCATCGCATTTACGGCGCGAAAGTCGGCGACCAAATGAGCAAGTGGCTAAATGATAACGGTTCGAAAATGGAAAAGACGTTGATGGACTGGAACGGCAATCCATCACTAACTTTACTCCGTCAGCTGCCGCGTACAGCAAGTGGCGGCCGTTAGTTCTCCGATCAGGATCGTGCCGCTAACCGCGTTCGCCTAGCAACTGCAGCTGGTGCCGCAATTGCAGGCCTTGCCGTTATTCATAGGGCAATTCTTGCCGGTCTTTTTGCACGAAGGCTGGTCCGCCGCCAGCGCAGTCGCACAAATCACAGTCGCGACGATGGAATAGATAATTTTAGTGTATCTCTTCATATAAATTTAAATCGTCTCCACGACTGAAAGTTGCGCGAGTAAAAATGTTATGAGCCGTAATGGCTTAAGACTGCCACCATCGCAATTCGAGCTTTCAGCAAATGAAACGCTGAACGAAGCTTGACGCCGAATAAGCAGTCATGAATTGCAAGTCGGTTAACCAATGAAGGATCTGACGACAGGTTCGGTTACCAAACATCTGCTCCATATGTCGATGTTTTTGGCTGCGAGCATGCTGGTGCAGACCCTGTATTTACTGGCTGATCTTTATTGGGTCGGACACCTTGGAAAAGAAGCGATTGCTGCGGTCGGCCTGGCCGGCAACATCACCATGATTGTGCTGGCGCTGACTCAAATGCTCGGTGTGGGAACGACCACATTGATGGCGCAAGCGGCCGGACGAAAGGACCAGGCGCACGCCGAAGTGGTGTTCAATCAATCCTTCGTCATGTCGATTGTCATCGCCTTCGGCTTGGGGATTGCCGGTTTCATTCTGCGCCCGGCGTATTGCGACTGGCTGAGCGCGGACGCCGAGACCGCTCAGTTGGCAAAGACTTACCTGCTTTGGTTTTTGCCGGGGTTGTTACTGCAGTTTCCTCTTGTCGCGCTGGGATCGGCGTTGCGCGCCACCGGTATCATAAAGCCGGCAGTGGGATTCCAGGTGCTAAGTGTGTTTCTTAACATCGTGCTTGCGCCCTTGTTGATCTTTGGAATCGGTCCGTGGCCGAAACTGGGTGTCACGGGTGCCGCGCTCGCGACGTTCATTTCGATTCTGGTCGCTGATGTGCTGATGGTGATTTATTTCGAAAAGAAATATCACTACGTGCGGTTCCGATTTCCGCTCTTTCGCCCGCAAACAAAAATCTGGAAACGCATGCTCGGCATCGGTGTCCCAGCGGGCACGGAGTTTTTGCTGATCTTCGTTTACATCGTGCTCGTCTACGCGATCATCCGCGGCTTTGGACCGGAGGCGCAGGCCGGTTTTGGAATCGGCGCACGCGTGATGCAGTCACTTTTCCTCCCTGTAGTTGCGCTGAGCTTCGCTGTTGCGCCGGTGGTCGGGCAAAACTTTGGCGGCCGTCGCGCAGATCGCGTTCGCCATTCTGTTTATTCAGCGATCGGCATTGCATCACTGATGATGGTGGTGCTTGCGGTGACTGCATCTCTCGCATCGGGAGCGCTGATTAGATTTTTCTCGCGCGACCCGAAAGTGATTGCCTTTGGCAGCGAATACCTGCGGATTATCTCATTCAACTTCATATCGTCGGGAATTATTTTCACCAGCTCCAGCGTCTTCCAGGGAATAGGCAACACGCTGCCGCCACTGTTTAGCTCGTTGACGCGGTTGGTTCTGTTCGCAGTGCCGGCATTAATCATTTCGCACATGCCAGGCTTTGATATCCGGGAAGTCTGGTATCTGTCGGTTGGCACCGTCGTTTTGCAGATGTGCGTTAACCTCTTTCTGCTCCGGCACGAGTTGCGGAAACGTCTTCGATTCGACGAACCGGAAGATTTTATTCCGGCCAGCGCGACAGCGTCGTAGCTTCAAACGCGAAGTCGGCAGTGCGGCATTCAGCGGTCTCCATACACGACCTTGCCACCTACAATCGTGGTTTTCACTCTCACGTTGCGAATGGCTTCCGGTTTGATGTCAAAGAGGTTGTCACTCAGGATGATCATGTCCGCGAGTTTGCCGGGTGTAATGGAGCCTTTCTCCTTTTCCTGAAACTCGGCGAACGCCGCGCCCATGGTGTAGGCATGGATCGCTTCCGGTAGCGTGATTTTTTCCTCTGGAATCCAGCCACCGGGATTTTTCCCGTCGAGCGTGGCGCGCGTGACTGCTGCGTAAACTCCCGGGATCGGATCGAGTGGCGCGACGGGCCAATCGGTGCCAAATGCGAGCGCGACGCCATGATCGAGAAAGCTGCGCCACGCGTAGCTGTAGCGCGCCCGGTCATGACCGAGCCGCGCTTCCGCCCAACGACCGTCGTCGATGGCGTGATAAGGCTGCATTGACGCAACGACGTGGAGTTTCGCGAAACGCTCGAAATCCTTTTGCGCCGTGTGCTGCGCGTGTTCGATTGCGAAACGCTGGTCATGATACCCGTGCTCCTTTTCGATATCGGCGAAAATGTCGAGTATCATGGAGATTCCGCGATCGCCGATCGCGTGAACGCGCAGTTGTAATCCGGCGGCGTCGGCTTGCATTAACCGGTCGCGCATTGCACTGGCCGGATGCATTTCGTCGCTCAACAGGCCCCGATTGCCGGGATCATCAGTAAACGGCTCGAACATGTAAGCGGTTCGCGAGCCTAACGAGCCATCGGCATAGCCTTTGACTGCGCCGAGTCGCAGATAACTCGAGCCCCAGGCGCGACGAATGCCGACCTTCGCCTGGTCGCGCCACTCCGTTTCCATCGGCGCCGCGTAGATGCGCGTGATGAGTTCGTCTTTTTCGGCGAGTTCGGAATAGGCACTTACGTCTGCGAATTCCGGGTTCATGTGCTGCACGCTCGTTACTCCGACCGAAGCCGCATGTTTCATGGCAGCGCGAGCGGCACGAAGCCGCTGTTCAGCCGTCATCGGTGGAATGACTTTGTAAATCAGTGGCATTGCGGCGTCTTTAAAAACGCCCGTGGGGTTTCCGCTTGCGTCGCGAACGATAACGCCGCCGGGAACATCCGGTGTCGTGGAGTCAATTCCGGCCAGCTTCATTGCTGCCGAATTGGCAAGTGCCTCGTGACCGTCGTAGCGTTCAACGAAAATTGGAGTGTTACCAGTGGCTGGGTCCACCAGGTCTTTCGTCGGGAGCTCCTGCTTGGGCCATTTGGTTTCATCCCATCGCCCGCCGAGGATCCATTCACCTTTGGGCGCCTTTGTCACCTGGGCCGCGATGCGTTTTACGAGCTCCTCCGGTGTTGCGGCGTCAGTAAGCTGAACCTGTTCGAGCTGTGCACCACCCTGGGTGAAATGCACGTGCGCGTCGTTAAATCCGGGGAGCAACAGTTTGCCGCCAGCGTCGATCACTTTGGTTTTTGGACCGCGCCACAAATCAATGTCAGCACGTGAGCCAAGGGCCACAATGCGATCTCCAATGACAGCGACTGCCTCGGCTTTTGGATGCTGTTTATCTACCGTGTAAACGGCAGCGTTTGTTACAATCAAAGTTGCCGAAGGTTTCGACTCCGCGTTCGCGGCCACGGCAGCCACAACCATCAAAAGACAAAGTGCGAATCTACATTTCATGATTGTGCGACCAGTCCGGAAGCGCCGGAAACATCTGTTCAACGCGAATTGGATTGGTCAAGTGTAAGCGGTTGCTATTACACTGCCAGAGACGCCGCAACTATTTCATAATGTCATTCTGAGCGAAGCGAAGAATCTCTGATCCTCTCCAAACCGGTAGCGTACGGAAATAAACCAGAGATGTTTCGCTTCGCTCAACGTGACAGACCGTTTTTGTGACAACATGAGTGGCAACATCGTGACTCGGGAATTTTCGATCGACGATTACGACGCGTCCTTTCAGCTCTGGCAACGAGTCGAAGGCCTGGAGGTTGCCGAGGGCGACGACAAAGAAGGCATGGCGCAATTTATAGCGCGCAATCCGGGACTGAGCAGGGTGGCAATCGATGGAACGACAGTTGTCGGCGTGGCAATGTGTGGTCACGATGGACGCCGCGGATACATTTATCACCTGGCGGTTGATCCGGCGTATCGCCGATACGGACTTGGTAAGCGTCTGGTCCGGGAGTGCCTGGACGGATTACACCAGGCGGGCGTCGTACGCGCTATTATTTTGGTATCCGACAACAATCTGGCCGGCGCTGAATTCTGGAAACGCGCTGGCTGGGAGGATATCCCCGGGGCGTTGGCGATGGGGATTGATGTCTAGAGCATTGAGCGGTTAGTGAGGCGTGCGTTGTGAAAGTTCGGGGCGAACATTTCCGGACCATCTGGCGCAAGCCGGACGATGAACGCGCGGTGCAGCTGATCGATCAGCGATTTTTGCCGCACGATTTTGTGATCGAAGAGGTTCGCACCGTCGAGCAGATGGCCACGGCGATTCGCGAGATGCACGTCCGCGGCGCGGGATTAATCGGCGCGAGCGCAGGATATGGCATGTATCTCGCGGCGCTCGAAGCTGCGTCCCGCGAGTCATTCGATGAGCACATTACTAGCGCGGCAAATCAACTCCGGGGCACGAGACCGACGGCGGTGAATTTGTCCTGGGCGATCGCGCGGCAGTTACAAAACATCGCCCAGGGAAGAACTGTCAATGAAAAGATCGCTCTGGCTCTGCGCACAGCCGATTCCATTGCAGATGAAG
Organism: uncultured Verrucomicrobiae bacterium; assembly: GCA_963804875.1. Lineage (GTDB taxonomy): Bacteria > Verrucomicrobiota > Verrucomicrobiia > Chthoniobacterales > UBA10450 > Udaeobacter. The sequence goes on along the minus strand of CAWDRX010000007.1, from coordinate 63,615 downwards.
ATGCCGAGCATTGCCGGATGATCGGCCAACACGGTTTGGCGCTCATTCAGCAGATCGCAGAAACGAAGGGAAACAAACCGGTCAATGTGCTTACTCACTGCAATGCAGGTTGGTTGGCATTTGTTGATTACGGCTCCGCGACGGCGCCGATCTACGCCGGGCACGAGAGTGGCTTGGCAGTACATGTGTGGGTCACGGAAACCCGGCCGAGGAATCAAGGCTCAAAACTCACTGCCTGGGAATTAGGACAGCATGGTGTGCCGCACACCGTGATCGCAGACAGCGCAGCGGGCCATTTGATGCAACGCGGCGAAGTCGATCTGGTAATTGTCGGGACGGACCGCACCACCTGCACCGGGGATGTGGCAAACAAGATCGGTACATATCTGGAGGCGTTGGCTGCGAAAGCCAACAACGTCCCGTTTTACGTCGCGGTGCCTTCGTCCTCGATCGATTGGAAAATGCGCGACGGATTGAAGGAAATTCCAATCGAAGAACGCGGGGCTGACGAAGTAAAAAACGCCGATGGATGGACTGATGGGCGACAGATCGCGGTCCAAATTGCGCCAGATAACAGTCCCGCCGCGAACTACGGGTTCGACGTGACGCCAAGAGAGTTGATCGCCGGCCTCATCACCGAGCGTGGTGTTTGCGAAGCAAATGAGAAAAGCATTCGGTCGCTTTTTCCTGAGCACGCGCCATGAGCCATTACGTCAAATTCACATGTCAGTGCGCGCGTCTCGATATCGCGCCATTCAACGGACTTCCCGAACTAAATGCATGCAGGCGGAAACTTCTGGATCAGCATTTGTTAGGCGTGGACTCAAATGGCATCGGGTTCGGCAACTTGAGCGTAAGAGACGGCGCCACCAGGAATTTTTACGTTACCGGCTCCGCGACGGGAGGTCTTCCCGAGCTGAGGTCAACGGATTGTGTACGAGTTATGGAGTACGATTTCGCAAGAAATTGGCTCAGCTACGAAGGCACTGCGATTCCTTCATCGGAATCATTAACGCATGCCGCGATTTATGAATCCGATCCAGCGGTCTCTGCGGTGATTCATTGTCACGACTCGGCTTTGTGGCGGACGCTCCTCGACCGTGTTCCGACAAGTTCGAAGGCCGTTGTGTACGGCACGCCGGAAATGGCGTACGAAATCGCGCGCTTGTTCGATACTACCGATTTGCGAAGCCGCGAAATTCTGGTCATGGGCGGGCATGAAAGTGGGATTGTGACTTTCGGAAAAAATCTCAAAGACGCCTTCGAAGTCCTGATGCGCGAGCGAAGCGAATCGTCACCTTGCATTTGAAGGCGCTTTTCATGACCTTATTCCCTAGCGTCATGACGGATGAATTTGCTGCCGGGAACAAAAAGTGCGGCGTCACGCGGCGCAGGTTTCTCGGAATCAGTTTAGCGAGCAGCGCCGCGCTTTTGGCGGGCAAAACCGATGTAATTCTTGGAGCTAACGCGAAGACATCATCAAACATGGCTACAAATCCGACGTTTAATCTGGGTGGCGACTTCACTGTCAATCGACTTGGTTTTGGCGCCATGCGCGTTACCGGGGAAGGCATTTGGGGTTGGCCGGCGGATCGACAGAACGCGCTGAAGGTTCTCAGGCGTGCAGTCGAACTTGGCGTGAACTTGATCGATACCGCTGACGCATACGGTCCGGATACCAGCGAACTGCTCATCGCTGAAGCGCTTTATCCATATCCGAAAGGCCTGGTAATTGCGACGAAAGGCGGTCTCACACGCCCTTCTGCTGGTCAATGGGTGCCAAACTGCCGACCTGACCATCTTAAACAAGCACTAGATGGCAGTCTCAAACGGCTGCGCCTCGACCGGATCGATTTATATCAATTGCACACGGTGGATTCGAAAGTGCCGATTGAAGAATCGGTCGGCGCGCTCAAGCAAATGCAGGACGCAGGAAAAATTCGGCACATTGGATTATCGAACGTCGACCGGAACGAAATCGATCGCGCACGCAAGATCGCTCCGATCGTGAGCGTGCAGAACCGTTACAACATTCAAGACCGCGAATCGGAGGACGTTCTCGGGTATTGCGAAAAGGAAAAGCTTGGGTTTCTGCCTTGGTTTCCGATCGGGGGAGGTAGAGGGCTGAAACCGGAGAACCCGCTGAACACTGCGGCGAAGGCGCACGGCGTAAGCGTTTTTCAAGTAGCGCTTGCGTGGCTGTTAGAGCGATCGTCTGTAATGCTGCCGATCCCGGGCACGTCATCTCTGGCGCACCTGGAGGAAAACGTCGCCGCCGCCAAGCTGAAATTGACGCCGGAAGAATGGAAGGCGATTGACGCGCTGAAAAGCTAACCCCCGAAAGGCGTTGGAAAGATAAACGGAGTACCAGTCGGTGTAGCTGTCACCCCGGGAGTAGGACTGAAGATCGGAACGGCCGTTGGGCTGGCGCCACCTCCACCGCCTCCGCCGCTGCCCTCGTCACGCTCTTTTTTGTAAGTGATGAAGAGTTTTGCACCGACTATTGGCCTGATCCTCACGATGGCGGGGCCTGCAATCGTCACTCGATTATCAACTTCGGGCGCGTTTTGAACGTTGGCGCCGGTGCTAAGATCAATTCGAGCCGCTGTGAGAACATTGGTGCTACCGCCATTTTCCTGGTCACCCGGCAGAACCACCTGAACAACGCCGCGATCTGTACCTCCGTCCTGCGTGAAATTCGTTATCTTCATGAAATGATCGCCAGGCACCGTGATTTCGAGAACCGAATCGTTGCTGGAGATGATCTTGCTTTTAAAAGGATTAGCGAAGGTAACTGCTGCGGCAGCAAGAAAAAACGCAGCGACGAAAAATCGCATGGCGAGCGTTCTCATAATTTAACAGATAAACGCGATTTATTTTTCGGCCACTGAAAATCGGCGGTCAAGGCGTTGTGGTCGCGGAAGCATGATTCAGCGTCTCGTCTAATTCCAGCAGCGGCCGTTCATCTACCGAGATAAGGCCGGCGCGCGGAGTATCGATATCCGTAATTATTGCAATGACGATCGCGACCAGAATTGGAAAAACGAATCGCTCAGAAATCGAGCGACGCCCGGAAGTTCCCGCGGGATAACTGACGAGCCACATCCCAGAACCGGCGACGCAAAGCAATAGCAGCCAGACAGCGCCAGGCACGTGGTTGCGTTTGGCGGCGACGCGCTTCGCTTCCAGGTCAATTGTTTCATTCAGGCTGGCAATGAAAGTCGCAGTGATCGAAGATGGTTGCTCTGCGGCAGCAGCGACCGCCTCAGCCCATATACGGTCCTGAATCTCAGCACTGCGTTTGCGGGCCGTCGTAAATTTATCCGAAAATTGCGTCTCACGATGCGCCTCGATCCGAAGCGAAACATACTCTCGCAACAACTCAGCGACGTTTGCACCGTGTGGTTCAGGTAACAGTTGAGCCCGGCGCGCAGTTGTGCCGATTGAGTTTGCTTCCTCAACCACAAGTTCGCGACGCGCTTCGTGTCGCGCTCCTGCGAGCGCGAAACTGAATCCAAGCAACAGGCCCAATAGAGCGAGCACCGCAGATTTCACAGTGCCACTCGGCTTGTCGTCTTCCGATTTCTTCGAGCGGCGCGCCAAGCCCATGCGCCAGGCCAACTCGGAAAGGCCAACCAGAAAAATCAGCAGAACCGCAAACACGACCCACTGGTTTAAAAGCAACTGGCCAAATATTTGATCGAGCATTGAAGTAATGGCTTTCTTCGCGGCTAAGGCCGTTGGTTGCGCGTCGTGATCACTTGAGCGGACCTGGAACGAGCCGATCCTCGACAGTCATTCCGCGCTTTTCCAATTCCGCGCGTAAACGCGGGGAGACTTCTCCGGAAAGATCGACAGAGATATGCGCGCTTTGACCAGATTTCCCTGCGACTTTTTGAACTTCATCGGCGAAACCGGCTGCGCCTGACGTCCAGGCAGCGTAGTCCCATTGCAGCGCGACAATTATTGTTCCGTCTTTGGCGACGCAGATCGGAAAGTCGCCAAGCATAACGATCCGGGCGATTGGCGTTTTTTGGTTGATCTGTTCCATCAAGGCCGCGGTGTAAACGCAGAAGAGAGCGTCGGCTTCGGTGGTACTTTTCTCCGCCGCAGCTTTCACAAAGGCACCGCGATTTGCCACGCCTTTAAGCGCCTTGAGATGGACCGCGAATGCCGTGGCCTGAGTCGGTGTGAACGCGCCACCATTAACAATCCGTTCGGCGTCACTCGCGCTCGCGCCCAAGGCGCGAAATGTCGCACGGTTAATTTGCTGAAGTTCGGACGGTGATTTTTCACGAAGCAGATCCTCCACCGTACTGTTTACGTTGGTCACGGTAAGTACCGCTCCGGCTGCGCCGCTGATTGGAAGGGTGGCGACACTAAAGGTGAATCCCCCCGCCCACGAAGCCCAGGCGACGTCGTCCAGCTGCTTTTGCAGCACGGTGTTCGTAGTATATGGATCGATCCCCATTTGCAGCGCGATCTTTCTTTTTTTGTCTGAGTAACCGATCGCGTCCTTTATCTTGTTCCCGTCGCCAATGTCTCCTCCGCCTCCTTTTCCAACGTTTTCAACCGTCTCCCTGGCGTGCCCCAAAAATTTCATGATCCCCTTTGGAACATTCGAAATCGCCTGGGCTGGATCCCTGGCGATGTTTTTCGCCGAGTTAAGCGGGCTTTTGGCCGCAGCAAGGAGCGATTTCTTGAATTCGTCAGTGCGTGAAACTTCTGCAAGCCGCGCGATCGCATCGATCTCTTTCAGACGTTGAAGCAACATTTCGTTTCCGTCCGCTTCGAAAACACCAAAGTCTGAATCAATCGTGAACTGATTCATGCCCGACGCCGTCGGAACCGGATCGCGCACGACATAATGCGGGCCTTTGAGCAACTCGGGCTTTAGGAATTCACTCGCGTTGAGCTCGGGCAGCTCTTCAAACACGGGTTCAGCCCGGCGCACTTCGAACGGTTCCGGCGTTTGCGCGAGACATTGAACGGTTGCGCCAAGTGTGAGCGCTAGAAAAAGATTCCGATTCATGGTTCAGATGGCGATACTAAATCACCAGCCTGATGTGAAGCTTGAACATGCTTCCGTCGTTTCGCGATTTGCTAATCGCTCCCGGGTAAACCCTCACGGATAACGCGCGAGAAATGCGCATCCTGGTCCGCGGTGCGCGCGCGTTCGTTGATGAGACTGCGCTGTTTCAATTCGGTAAAGGACAGCCCGCCGGTGGCGATGGCATGATCCTGGTAAAGCATTTCGTCGGCTTTTCCATTAAGGAGAATGCGCCAATCCCATGGCGCACGAAGTTTGACCGCGCGCTGGGCGCGAATGCTTGTAGTGCAATTGCTTGTAACAGCGTTGTACCAACGCGGATTCTCGTGCAGGGCGTTGAGGGTGTTTATGTATTCGCGAAATCTTTCGCGAGCCTGCGCAGGAGAGGCCAGTGTGTGGTAAAGATAAACGTCCTCGCGTCGATAGTTAGTGCGTAGACGGATTACATCGCGCTCATCCGCTACGACGTAAATGAGCGTGTACTGCCGATAAAATCCTTCCAGCGTGGAGTACCGCTGTCCAGTCGTCTTGCGTGTTTCGATGGAAAAGCAGAGGGGCAGTCCATCCGAAAATTGAAAGCTCACGATGGGATGCGCGATCCACGGCGAACCCCAGTAATTGATAGCCAGGTCCATCCCAGTGATCTGAGAAAGCCGCACTGTGCGCGTCTCCCAATGCGGCGTGAAATCGGTCGCGGTGCGGTAGTCGCAGTTCCGGACGTTGTGGATGGTGACCTCATCGCCGTTGATATCGGCCCATGCTGTCTGAGCTACGTCCGGTTGCCACGGACGATCATTGCTCGGCTTCAAGGTAAACCACCACAAAACCACAACCGCGAACGCACCAAAAATCGTCGCGAATTTCAGCAGTTTTCCGCGAACCAATATGACGATCGCGAGCAGCGCGATGACGAACAAGATTGCTGCGAAGGGACCAGCCTTTGGAAAATCAAAATAGAGCGCGCCAAACGCCCATACCGTGCAGAGAGCCGCCGCGATCCAAGCCAGGGCATATAAAATGAATCGGAGCAGTTTCATTCCTGCTACGACTCAAGCTGCGCCGCACGATCGCGCGACGGATGAGAGTGCAATCAAATTTCGAAGGGAAGACTTTGCTCTGCCAAAAGCAGCGATGAGTCGTTTGGCTTTATTGTCCTTGCGGTTCGGAACCCTGGTCCTGGTCGTCTTCCACGTCGTCCTCGGTCACTTTCCAGGTCTTGTCAGGATCGTATTTGTCCATGCCCTGGAACGTCTTCAGCGTGTCTGTTCCGAAGTCTTTTTCGTAAACGACACCATCTGGGCCGACCATGAATGTCATAACTCCGGTGACCCGATACTCTGCAGGCGCGGCGGCGAGGGCGAAGCCACCGATCATTGCGCCGCCAACCATGAAATCCATCTCTCCCAGCGGCGCCGCGGGTCCTTGTCCTTTCAATACCTTGAAGTAGTAACCGTGATAAGGTTTACTTCCCTGCGCGGAATAACCTTCTTGTAGCGCTTTGGCCACGTCTTCGCCAACTGGACCTCCCCATGTCCCGTCCGGGTCTTGCCACGCCAGACCATCATGTTTCCCGGGCGTGCTGATGACGCGCTGTGCGTATTGGTTGACCTTCGCACCATCATGTTTTTCGAGGGCATATTCGTGTTGTGCCTCAACGAAGCCGCGGCAAATCCCAATAGCATTCAGTTCGTTTGCGCCTACGCGCCGATTTAAGATTTCCTCGCGGCCTACTTTCGTATCGAAAAACCATTTCCCTTTTTGCTTCACGAGAGGAATGGGAAGCGGAAAGTCGTCGTTACCTACCAAGACAACGGCCTGATTCGGATTTTTCTTGTCTGTCTGGACAGACATTTTTTCTTTTGCCTTGGCTGCAAATTCCGCTGCACGGTTTTTGTCCTGAACCGGGTCTTCAGACGCGACGATATCCTCGCCATCCGGCCCAAGAATTTCCTTCGCCGCGGTAAGATCAAAATTCGCCGCAACCTGAACAAGGGCGTCGGCCGCCTGTTTCGGTGTGTCGAATTGTTTTTGAGCTGGTTGCGCCGCCGAACCTGCGTCGGATTTCGACGGTGTTGCGGCATGCAAGCCTAGGCCTAACAAGCAAAAGCTAGCAATCGCAGAAGCGATCAGCGTAAATTTCAAGGAAGTCATAATTCTTAGTGTTGATTTCATTTTAGTTTCCCTCATTCACAGTTTCTTCCTTTTATCTTCGGCGCCCTCCACCGCCTCCTCCTCTGCCGCCGCCGCCGCGACCGCCACCACCGCCGCCGCGGCTCATTCCACCACCACCGCGACCACCGCCGCCACGGCTCATTGAAGAACCGCCGCCACGGCTCATACCGCCGCCACCCATGCTGTGGCCGCCTCTGTTGCTGCTGGATCGCGCGTAGTTTCCACTGCCGCCGCTAAATCCTCCGCCGCCACGAGACGCGGAACTAGGTCGCGAGGACGCACTGCGATTACCAACTTGATTCTTAGCGGTACCGCCACTTGGTCGGGCTCCCGCTCCGCCTCCACCGGGCCGTGTTCCCGCTCCGCCTCCACCGGGCCGTGTTCCAGCTCCGCCACCGCCCGGGCGAGTTCCCGCTCCGCCGCCACCTGGACGAGTTCCAGCTCCGCCGGCACCGCCGGGTTTTCCAGCACCGCCGGCACCGCCGGGTCTTCCAGCACCGCCGGCACCGCCGGGTCTTCCGGCACCGCCAGCGCCACCCGGACCACCAGCACCACCGGGACGGCCGGCGCCACCAGCGCCTCCCGGACGCCCTGCGCCGCCGGCTCCGCCAATCCCACCGGGGCCACCAGCTCCCCCGGCGCCACCACGACCGCCAGCACCGCTGCCGGCTCGATTACCGCCTCCAGGTTGCTGGCGATTGTTTGCGCCAAATTTGTTTGCGGTTCCTCTGTCGCCGTACGGAGCATTTCCACGGTGTTGCGGATTGTGCTGCCAATTACCCTGGCCTTGTCCCCGGTTTACATTATTACGGTTGAAATTGTTCTGATTGAAATTGTTGTTCCGGTTAAAATTATTGTTGTTGTTAATGTTGACGTTGCCGCCGTTCCAATCGCAATTGCCCCAGTGACCACCCCAGGCGCCCCAAGCGGCCGCGCCGAGCGCAATTCCCGCTCCCCACGCCAAAGCCGTCCCCGGCACATAGCCGGGATAAGTATAGGGATAATAGGGATATGCAGGCGGAGCAGGTCCGTACACCACAGTCGGGTCGTACGAGGGTACGTAAACGACGTCTGGGTTCGCTTGCTGAATCTCGATTACCTGCTTGCCGGCATTGGCCCCGCTGGAGACTGTTTCAGTTTTCACTACCGATTGGGCGCTGGTTTTTAAATTTCCTGTACCCTGAGCCTTTGCGCGCATCCGCTGGACTGCGTCCATCACGGCCGATTGCTGTGCCAGAAACGCGTTTCCCAGATCTGTGGTCCATTGAACATTGCCGGCCATTCGCTGCACCACGTCTGGAAATTCGACCAGTGACTGGATGCTCGGGTCCCACGGCTGCTTTGCCACAGCGTCCGCCAGCGCTTTGCCTTGCAAATTCTTATTGTTGTTCATCCACTGTTGAAGCTGAATTACTTCCAGTGGGTAGGTCGAAGCGGCGAGCGTTTGCGCCAGCAGTGGGTCGGGGTACAACGCGATCGGGGCGACGAGAGAATCCAGCTCCTCCGGTGCGAGTGTAGTTGTCTGTTGATCGTTCGTTGTGGTCGTTGTCATCTCTTGCGATTGCGCTTGCTGCGCGAATGCAGTGGAGCTCAATGCGAGGCCGAGGATGGCGATCACGCCAGGAATTAATTTGCGGCTTGGTGACTTCATAACTTTTCTCTTTTCAAATGTTGCCCAACAAGGATAGATGAACGCTGCCGACCGGCAACATAGGACTTTCGTCCAATAGATCGATCGGATATAAACCGTAGTTTCAGCAAACCAAATGGAAGAAATTCATATGAATAATGGCAAGAAAATCGCAATTCTATCGCTCGTCCTCGCAGTGATGACGGGTTTCACGCAAGCGGCTAGTCATCATCACTCCGGGCCAGACGCAACTCTACGGCTGAGCGGGGGTTCATTCGCCCTTGGAATCGGTTTCAGGTGGGGGTCAGGGACGCTGACCTACAAGGGCAAACAGTATTCGGTCAAGGTGAACGGACTATCGGTAGGCAAAGTCGGGATCACGGGCAGTTCCGCGTATGGCGAAGTTTTCAACCTAAAGCATCTTCAAGATTTCAACGGTCATTATAATGTCGGTGGTGCGGGCACGCGCGGCGTGACTCTTGGCGCTGGGAAAACTGGGACCATCATGTCAAATCAGGCCGGTGTTATAGTCCGCGTTTCCGCCACGCAACAAGGCCTTGATGTCAACGCCACTGGTGGCGGCGTTGATATGCAAATCCAGAGGTAACGGGGTTGCCTGATAAATAAATCTGAGTGCGCCGCCAATGGCACACTCAGTAATTGCTCGAATGGCCGAGCTTTCCTCACCCGCCGCCGTAATTGAAATCGGAGCGGCAGCCCCATGGGTGAGGAAGTCGTCGTCATTACCGTGGGTCCGGGGACCACTGTGGGACGGGTTCTGGATTCTCAGCGCGCTCTGGCTCGCGCCGATCGTGCTGTTGCTGGCCCATGGCTATTCTAATCCAGAGTCGAGTCCGCTCGATCTGCTTTACTTCGGTTTGACGGCCCTCTTTTGGATTGGTCACCGGTTATCGAGCACCTACCTCGCCTATTGCACGGAAGCTTATCGCCCTCTCTTACGCGAACAGCCGGTCCGGTTCATTGCGCTTCCGCTACTGATAACAGCGGCATGTTTTGCGCTGTTTCTTCCGGCAGACTCCGCGCTGCCGTGGACACGTGAGGAACGACTTATTGGACTGGCGATTATCGATTACGCGTGCGTGACGTATCATTTCGCCGCACAACATTTCGGTGCGCTTTCACTCTATCGCTCGCGAGCGGATCGCGGCTCGTGCCTTCAGACGAGACGATGGGACCGCTTTTTCGCGCTGACTGCTGGCGGCGTGCTTGTATTTGTCGCGGACATTCTAGCTGGAGCGGTGGCGTATCAGGACCAGTGGGTCGATCGCTGGTTTCCGGCGTGGATTGTCTCAGCTGAGAATGGAATTCGCGGCGGCGCGACTTTGGCGCTGTTTGCTATCACCGCAATCCTGTTGGTTGTGGAACTGCGCACGCCGCGATGGTCGTTGCCACGCATCCTGTACATTGTAGGTCTTGCAATCATGGTGGGCCTGGCGCTTCGGCCGCGAAGTTTGTTTCTCTTCCTTGTCATCTGGACTTCGCAACATTGGATATTGGCTACGGGGCTGGCGTCGCAGACTCCGTCGGCAGAAACGGCTCCAACGACTGGGTTCGTTCGTCGATGTCTCCACAGATTGAATGTACGGCCCTGGGCGGTCGTGCTTTTCCTCATGCTATTGTCGCTACTGTTTCTCCCTATTTTCGAAGTGGAAGCGGAGCGCGAGACAGGCACTTACTATTCCGACCGAATATTTGGTGCGTTTGCGACGCAGCTCCGCACGTCGACCTGGGTGCCCGCTCTTATCGCTCTAGGATTTGCGACAGGATTCATTCATTACCTGCTCGATCGGAGTGTTTATCGAATGTCGGACCCGCAAGTCCGCGCGGCAGCATCCGGTCTTATCGGCAATGTGACGAGAGGTTCACGAAGGAAGAATGTTTCGTCGATCGCGCTCGTTTTCCTGGTCGCGTTTCTCTCGGTCTCCTCTCTGGATGCTCAGATAGGAGCTCCGGCAGCGGGAAATCAGCCCCCAAAGGCGATCTACACGCCGCAACCAGTTTACCGACCTGAATGGGCGAAACAGGGGCTGACAGGCAAAGGCGTCGTTTTAGTGACAATTGATCAACAGACCGGAAAAGTTATCGGGACGCGAATGGTGCAGAGCACCGGAAACAAACAACTCGATGGCGCTGCTCTTGAAGCGTATTCGCAGTGGCGTTTTCAGCCGGGCACAGGTTCACAGGTCAAGATCCCGATTGAGTTTGCGAATCGGCCAAAACCTCCAACAGCAAAAAAAACAAAACCCCCTTCGGCAATCCTCTACCCATTGCTGATTCTGCTTGGTTTTGGTATCGCTGTGATCGCGATGCGTGGTAGAAGGAGAGGCTGAACAGTTCAGTTTTTGTTAGGCCAGCCCCAATGCGATTGGCCGCTCTTTTTAGCATTTGCGTGTCGCTCGGCACAATATCTCTGTGTTATGGGGCCCAATCTTCAGAGATCCGTGATCTGCCTCCCCTGAAAATGAGAGCGACTGATCTCGACACTATTTTGCTGAAGACCCGTTCGCTTATTGATACTGCGAATGGTCCAGATGAACTCGGCCGGGAGGCTGTGAAGATCGACATTGACAGTCAGAACATCGAGATCCCGCACTTGTCGCTGGCGAGCAGCGTCGGCTTTCCAGACGAAGTGTTCGGGTTCTCTTACACGTACCAGCAGGCCGATAAACCAATTTCGTCGCTCACGATAGATTTGGGCGATTCGTTACGCAGGATATCGGTGAGCGGCGAGTCTGCGGATAAGGTCGAGGAACTATCGAGACTTCTTGAGAAGGAGTTTCATCGCCACTCAACTGCTGCTGGCGGCCTGAAATTCCGCCGCATAGCCGGGATATGTCTTTTGATGTTGTTTTTGTCGTCGTTAATGATCAGCGGCGCATATTGCTGGAACAATCGAAGCCGCAGAATGGCGTTGGGGATGCCGGTTTGCTCCGCAATCGGTTTCCTGATCGTTCTGCTCGTGCCGTGGAACAGATTTCTACCCGGCTTCGTTCTTTATCAGCGTTATTCGCCCTTTTTTCTCATCAGGCATGCGCCGCAGATTTTTGTCCTGTGCGTTGCCGCAGCTCTTCTTGGAATTCCATTGTTCTATTTTCTCTCACGAAAGCAGCGATAGGGATTCTGTTCGCATCACCAAAGACTCGAGCATTCGCACCGGCTCGAAAGCTTGGATTTAGCGTGTTGCCGCAGCTGCATTGGCGGAGCTCAATCCGATCGCATAACGTTTTTGATTTGGACCGAGGTAATAGAAAGCCCTTGGGCGCCATACGTAGCGAAAAAATTGGCTGCTACAAAAACCGCGTCGTGACCAGAAGCCTCACCTGAGCCGCGCGTTTTCGTGCCTTGATATGAGAATTCGACTCGTACGTGATATGGATTTGAATTCTTAAAGCGCGCGATTCGAGACCTGCCAGAAGTTTCGTAGGAAACGGTTACACCACTCTTTCGGCTTTGCCCTGTTACAAGAGGCGTCTGCAGGATCAATGCGAAAATCGCGAGCAAGAAAACGTATCGAGCAGTTCTACAGCGAATGGTCATGAGAAATGACAACAACAAATTGATTGCGTATGTCAATACCTGGATTGCGTTGTGCCTCGGGATTGCCGCGGCTAATCGCCGAAGCAAATCCCGAGCGCACGTGCAGTACGAACGAGATTGCCGTCGGGACGCACGGCTTTCAGCTTGCCGACGGCGTCACTGATTTTGATCGCGCCAACCTGCGGCCCGGTGAACGCAACCATTTTTCCGAATTCACCCGCCGCGACAAGTTCCACCGCTGTTGCGCCGAAGATTGAACAAAGCGCGCGATCAAATGCGGTCGGCGATCCGCCGCGCTGAAGGTGCCCGAGAACGCATACTCGCGATTCTTTGCCAGTGCACTTCTCGATTTCCGCGCTTACTACCGCGCCAATCCCGCCAAGGCGAGCCTCACCGGTTTTGATGTGCGCGCCGGAAGTTACGAAACCGCCGTCTTTTTCTCGCGCGCCTTCTGCGACAATAATGATGGTAAACTTTTTGCCGAGTTTCTCGCGTTCCCGAATTTTCGCGCAGATGCTTTTATAGCTGAACGGAATCTCGGGAATCAAAATTACATCCGCGCCGCCGGCCACACCGGCGTAGAGCGCAATCCAGCCGGCGTAACGCCCCATTACCTCTAGGACCATGACGCGGTTGTGACTTTCAGCAGTTGAATGAAGGCGATCCAGAGCGTCAGTCGCGCAAGACACGGCGGAGTCGAAACCGAATGTGAAGAGTGTTCCCTCAAGATCATTATCAATCGTTTTGGGAACGCCCACGATCGGAATGCCGTATTCAAACAATTGCTGCGCGATGCTCAAGGAGCCATCACCGCCTATTGACACGAGCGCAAAAAGACCCAGCGCGTCCATGCCAGCTTTCACCCCCTCCATTAATTCCCTGGGTAACGCGCGGCTCTCGCCATGTCCGACCTTGGCCGAGAATTTGCCGCGGTTGGCTGTACCTAAAATGGTTCCCCCGCGCGGCAACAGTCCGCTGAGCGTCTGATAATCGAGCGATATCGTTCGGCGCGGTTCGAGCAAACCTTCGTAGCCACCAAGAGCACCGATGCATTCCCAGCCGCGCTTCGCTGAAGCCTTTGCCACAGCGCGAATCACAGCGTTCAAGCCCGGACAATCTCCACCGCCGGTGACAACACCGATTCGCTTGCTCATGCGATCATTTTATTGTTTGTGTCGCCAACCAGGCGTCTCGGTTTTCGCGGATGAGCGCTATGCATTCGTTCATCGTGTTTACGCAATGCGGAATTTTAAAATCGATCTCGCCCGCGAGTTCGTTATTTTTCTGGAGCATCGAACGGCGTCCCCATTCAACGAGTTCGGTCCACATTTTCCCCACGAGAATCAGGGGCGTGTTATAAAGTTTGCTGACTTGAAGGAGTTGCCATGCCAGCGACAACTCCAGGAGCGTTCCGATACCGCCGGGAACGACAACGAAGGCATCAGACATGATCATGAAATGATGGAGTCGGGAGAAAAATGTTCGATGTTCGTACGCCTGACCGACAAATGGGTTCACGTCCTGTTCGAATGGCAGCGCGATCCGGATACCAACCGAACGCTTGAGAGCCTTGGGGTGAACGGAATGCGCTCCTTCGTTTGCAGCCTGCATTAAACCGGGGCCGCCACCGCTGATGATATCGCACCCCATCTTTGTTAGTTCGGCCGCTAGTTTCTTTACGCCGTTGTAAGCGGGCGTGGCGGGCTTCAGGCGCGCTGAGCCGAAAATTGTCACGCGATAATTTTGGCGAGTGGTGCGGCGGAAGCGCGTCAACTCGTTAACGACATCCCACAGACCGGTGACCGCACGTTCGAGAAGTTCGACAGCAGCATCTTCGTCGCTGAGCCGAACAATGTCGGACTGTCCAAAGGAGGTCTTCTTTTGTTTGCTCATCGCACTTGGAAAATCAGAAGGTCAAACGGAACAGCGACTACGGTAGCCGTTCATTCGGGCTCGACCTTGCCTTCAACGTTATCCGCGGATTATTTCGCTCATCATCTTTCGACCTGTGGCTTGCAATGGCCCCATTCCGCTTCCGGGTAGGAACCACATGCCCTTATCCTGGTCGCGGCAGTAAACAATGTTGACGCCGTCGCTCGTTACTGCGTGATGAAAAGTGGCGCCGGAATTCTCAGCAATGAACCCGAAGAACTTCTCTCGCCACGGATCGTCTGCGTAACGAAAGATTTCGTTTCCGAGCGCCTTCAGTTCTTCGACGCTCATCGTACGAACTGACTTTGCAACGGCTTTGCGCCGCTCTTTATCCAGGTTCTCAAGGTCAAATTTTTCTAATGGCATAACTTTTTTTCCTTAGTTGATATCGCTGACTAAAGTTCAATGACTTCACCCATCTTCGGCAGGGTCGATGGTAACCGGTGGCGCTGTTGAATGAGTGCGGCAAGTGCCGCGCGCTGGTCGTCTTCACCATGGGTCAATACCAAGCGCGGCTTGCTCGGCGCGATCACATCGAACCAACGCATAAGATCAGTCTGTCCCGCATGTGCACTGAATCCGCCAAGGGTGTGAATCGTCGCTTTCACTACGATTTTTTCACCGAAAATCTTCACCTCTTTCTCGCCGTCGACAAGCCGCCGACCCAGCGAACCCTGAGCCTGATAACCGACGATCAGCACGTGCGTGCCTGGCTTCCAAAGGTTGGCTCGCAGATGATGAAGAATGCGGCCGCCGTTGCACATACCCGCGCCAGCCATGACAAGACACGCCCCGCGAACATCATTGATCGCGCGTGATTCATCTGCAGTTGGCGTCAGTTTCATCATCTTTAAATCCTCGCGCAGCGGACGATCGCGGATGAACGCTTTCATCTCGTCATCGAAAAGCTCTTGATGCTTCGCGTAAATGTTCGTTGCCTCGATTGCCATCGGGCTGTCGAGGAAAATTGGAAACGGCTTCACCCCGCCGGCACGAAACATTTTGCCGAGCAGCAACGTGATCAGTTGTGCGCGGCCGACCGCGAATGTTGGCACAAGCATTTTGCCGCCGCGATTGACGGCATCGATCACAATCCGTTCGAATTCCGCGACGGTTTCTTCAAACGAACGATGATCGCGGCCGCCGTAAGTTGATTCCAGAAAAACCAGGTCGGCCTGCTGGAAAGGATCGAATTCGCGCAGTATCGGGGCGCTGCGCGGTCCAAGATCGCCGGAGAAAACGACACGCTTCGTTTTACCGTCTTCTTCGACAATTAATTGAATGCTCGCTGATCCCAGCATGTGGCCCGCATCGTGCCAGATCGCTTTGATTCCGGGGGCTGCCTCAAACTCTTGTTGATAGGACACTGGTCGCAGTTGGGAGAGAATTTTCTCCGCGTCATCCGGAGTGTAGAGTGGTTCCTCCGGCGGTTCGCCGGCGCGCATTCGTTTCCGGTTCTTCCGCTCGTTGTCGGCGACTTGCAATCGCGCCGAGTCGCGCAGGATCAACCCGGTCATCTCTAACGTAGCTGGTGTTCCGTAGACCGGACCCATGTAGCCCATTTTCGCGAGCAGCGGCAGCCGGCCGGTATGATCCAGATGTGCGTGGGTGAGAAGTACCGCATCGAGCATGAAATTGGGCGCCGTCGGCGGTCGGTTCAGCGCCTCGGATTTCTTGCCGCCTTGAAACTGACCGCAATCAATCAAGATCCGCGCCTGGCTTGTCTCGACGATATAACAGGACCCGGTCACTTCGCCGCCAGCTGCACCAACCAGTGTGATTTTCATTTTGATGATGAGCTGGTCATTCTCGGTTTGCTAAAGCAAGCCCGCTCGTTGGACCTTCGTCTTACAAACTGGTGTCCGCGGTTGATGTGTTCTCCGCGTCGAGACGCATCAATTCGATCCGGTAATTGGCTTTCGGATTTCGCGGCGAGGGCCCTGCGACGAGCATTATGCGTTCGGCGGTAATTCCGTTTTCGCGCACCCATCGGGCAATCCATTCGCGCCAGTCATCCGGTTCTTCGGCGAGATCGATCGGATAGACGCCGTAGGAGAACGCCAGATTCTGACAGGCCGTACAATCTGAAGTCGGCGCGATAATCCACACCGGCGGTTTGAAACGTGATATAGCGCGCGCGACCATCCCGGCGCGTGTTGGCACGAGCAACAGGTCGCAGGGCACCGTATCCAGTGCATGCTCGACCAGTGAGGCCATGCGATCGCTGCCAATACTCACCGTTTTGCGCTGAACGAATTCGCGTTGAGCAGCAAAACTCCTGGGCGGCCGATGTGTTTCGGTGAATGCGGCGATTTTCGCCAGCATCGTCACTGATTCCTCGGGAAATTTGCCCATCGCTGATTCGCCGGAGAGCATGACACAATCAGTGCCGTCGAGGATTGCGTTGGCTACGTCAGTTGCTTCGGCGCGAGTAGGCAGACGCCTCGAGACCATCGATTCGAGCATTTGTGTCGCAGTGATGACGGGTTTTCCGGCGAGGTTCGCTTTCGCAATAAGCTGTTTCTGTGTGTATGCGATCTCTTCGATCGGCACTTCCACTCCCAGATCGCCGCGCGCTATCATGATGCCATCTGCCGCGGCGAGAATTTCGTCGAAGTGCGCGAGGGCATCGGCTCGCTCGATCTTTGCAATAATAAAAGGCTGTCTGCCCATTTTGGCCGCAGTTGCGCGCACAACTTGTATGTCCGCCGCGCATTCAACGAACGACTGGCTCACCGCATCGACGCCATGTTCGAGCGCAAACTCGAGACAGGCGCGGTCGTTTTCGGTAAACGCGCCGATGCCCAGATTGACGCCGGGTAAATTTAGCCCTTTCCGCGAGCGGAGTTCGCCGCCAACAACGACTGTGCACTCCACGTCATTTCCCGCGACGCGATCCACCACGAGCTGGACGATACCGTCGTTCAGAAAAATCCGATCGCCGGTCTTCACGACGCGCGGCAACTGCTGGAAGGTCGTCGAGGCGCGCTCCGCATTCCCAACGATGTCATCACTCGTTAGGGTGAAATGTGCGCCAGGCAGAAGTTGAATCGGTTCCGGGTCGATTTTTCCGAGCCGCAGTTTCGGTCCCGGAAGATCTGCCATGATTGCGACGCGCCGGCCGGTTTCGCGCGCAGCGTCACGGACGCGTTGAATAACTTCTGCGTGTTTCGCGGGACTCCCGTGTGAAAAATTCAATCGCGCGACGTCGAGCCCAGCACGAATGAGCCGAGCCAGCATGTCGGGTGATTCCGAGGCTGGGCCAATCGTCGCCACGATCTTGGTCTTATGCGCGGGAAGCACCGCGTTCATGACGCGAACGTCGTTTTGCCACTCGCGCGCAGATCGCTTGCAGCCTTCTTTACGCGCTCGGCCATTGCTGTTTCCGCAAGCGCGAGGTACGCGCGCGGATCATAAACTTTTTTATTCCCGACTTCGGCATCGATTTTCAGCACGCCATCATAGTTCTTGAACATGTGATCGGCGACCGCGCGCGTGAACGCGTACTGCATGTCGGTGTCGACATTCATTTTCACCACGCCGTAATCGAGCGATTCGTGGATCTCTTCCTGTGTCGAGCCTGAGCCTCCGTGGAATACGAGATAAAACCGCGCCTTTTCACCGTATTCTTTCACTACTGCGTCCTGGCATTCCTTCAAAACTTTTGGCCGCAGCTTCACATGGCCGGGCTTGTAAACTCCGTGAACGTTTCCAAATGTCGCCGCGAGTAGGTACCGTCCGCCGATTGAATTTAATCGACGCGCGACTTCCAACGTGTCCTCCGACGTAGTGTAAAGCTTTGCCGCGTGGTCGCCGACAACATCATCCTCTTCACCACCGACTGCGCCCGTTTCGATTTCCAGCACCAGATCGCTCTTTGCAAACCGCTCAAGCAGTTTGGCCGAAATGTCGAGATTCTCCTGCAACGACAGATTGCTGCCATCAAACATATGTCCCGTGAAAAGGTTTGACTGACCTGCCGCGCGGCGCCTTTCGGTTTCCTCGACGAGCGGGATGACGAACTTGTCGAGCTTGTCCTTGAGACAGTGATCGGTGTGCAGCGCGACGTAAATCGGATAGCGGTCCGCAACCCGGTGCACGTGCTCAGCGATCGAGATTGCACCAAGCGCCGAGTCTTTCAGCGAAGTGCCTGATGCAAACGCGCCGCCGCCGGTGGAAATCTGAACAATGCCGTCGGCCTTGCTCTCCGCCAATCCACGCAGCGCGGCATTAGCTGTGGTGAGTGAAGTGACATTGACGGCGGGAAGCGCGAAGCGTCCATCGCGTGCCCGGTCGAGAATCGCACAGTACGTTTTAAAGTCAGGAACCGGCATGGTACTTCAATGAGCTCGACCTGGAGTTTTTTTGCTGCCCAAAGTTAAAAGGCGTTACTCGGCTGCAAAAAGCGCGGAATCTGATTTCGGCTTCCTCACCACGGGATAATCTGTGACGATCACAGTCGTGCCCGGCTTAAGTTCGTTCGCGAGCTTGTCAGCGAAGTCCGGACTAAAGCGCAATCTCGATGCCAGCGTGTCAGGGTCCACCGGCTTGCCTTCGCTGGTCACTCTCATCCATCGCGCCTCTTCGTGTTTAGGCGTGAACCGGCTTGGTTTTCCGGTCGTTCCCTCCAGCATGGTAAACACGTGGTTCCCAAGCTGATCGCCTCCGGCAATCTCGACCGCTGCGCGTCCGATCGGATCACCATTGCGATAAACATACATGGCCTGATCGGCGGAACTGATGACCATCGTAATCGGACCTTCGAGGCTTCGCTCGGGGTGCCAATCGTAATCGTCCTTCTTCAAAGGATGCAGCATCTCTGGCGTGAAATCCGCGGGCGCCAGGATGAGACCCGGATTTGAGGCAAGGCGCGGTACGGGCGTTTTATCATCGCCGATGATGACTGTGCCGCCTCTATTGGTCGTGGAGAAGAGCAACTGAGAAAAGTCATACGGAAGACGGACACAGCCGTGGCTGGCGGCGTAACCCGGGAGCTGGCCGGAGTGCATGGCAATGCCGCTCCACGTGAGCCGTTGCATATATGGCATTGGCGCGTTGTTATACGTTTTAGAGCGGTGCGTCTGTTTTTTCTCCAGAATGCTGAATACACCACCCGGTGTTGCGTGGCCTTTCGAACCGGTGCTCACGGTTGAGCGGCCTATCAGGACGCCGTTGCGGTAGACGTGCATCATCTGCTCCGGAACGCTCACAAGGATCATGAGCGGTCCTTGTGGTGAAATTTCAGGATGCCACCAGTACTCGCCGGGTTTGAGCTTCCCGGTGGGCTTTCCAGTCGGTGTGCCTTTAGTGTGGGCGGACGGCTTCTCCATCGCCTGAGAGGCGGTAAGGAGTGCAATGAAGAGGGGAAGAACACGTAAGAGCTTCATAATGTGATTGGAAGGCGAAGTATTACTACAGCAAGCGTTGCATTCAAGACGCAGGTGCCGCGGTCGAAATGAAGGGATTGGCGGTAAGCAACTGGCGACGCTCCAATCGCTTGTCAGTTCATCGCGGAAGCATCAGAGTCTGTACGACCGCGAACATGAAGACAGCCACAGCAAAAGCGAATGCGACGACGCGCACCCGGCGCTGCTCGAATTTTCCCGATGCGCTGGCGAAGAAAAGCACTGTGGCAAACAAAACAGTGTTCGCGAGGTATTGACCGGAAACGCTGCCGGCGTTACGCGATGCCTGCAGGCTGCTTGCAGCCTTGGCGTTGGCCTCGGCGGCCTCGCGCGTTCCCCGCACTTCGTAGAGGTTCGGCACGAAAGGGTGCGGATCGGCGTTCGGATTTTCAAAAGGCTTCTGCGCCAGCCATGCGTCGTAAGCCTTGCGCACATCGGACGGAAAACGTTCTACGTAAAAGTTCGCGAGCTTTTCGTTGCCCGCTTGTTGGGCCGCGAGCAATTCCATGAACATCGCCACGTGAATCGTCGCCTGCTGCATCCCTTGCATCGTCTGCAGACCCGCGCGGCGCTCCAGCGAGTTAAATTCATTCATCAGCCGGTTACTCTTTCGAGTCCACGCTGCTGAGTGATACGAGCACCATGCCGTGCTGAGTGTCGCCAGCGCCATGAGCAAGGCCGTCACTGGCTCGACCCATCTCTTTTTTTCCTGTGGCTCTTGGTTTGGCGAACCCACCGGATCAGATCGCATTTTCACGCAGTCAGATTTGGGTCATGATCGTCCATACGTTGAAGAATATTTTTGCTCACTATGACGAAGAAGAATGCCGTCGAGAGGCCGCACATCAGAATGCCAGTCAATCCCTCCACTGGCCCGTATAGTCGCCATTCTTGTGGCAGTACCAAGTCCCCGTAACCGATCGTGGCGTAGGTAACACCGGAAAAATAGAACGACGATTCGAGGTCGGGCAGACATTTATGCAACCAGAAAAACAGCGCCCAGACGGCGATCTCAATGAAGTGAATGACAATCAGGAACCACGCGATGCGAATCAGCAGCCATGCAATTGGCCAGAAGCGTGTATCCGGCCGCGCGCTGGAGTTCAACACGTGGCTTAACACCATGCCGAGGCCCATGGCGTGAATGATTACAGTTATCGCAACCAGGCCCGAGCCGATTAAAAGGTTAGTGATCATCGCGGTGTTAAGGTTCTCATGGCTATTGATCGGAGGTTTTCTGAAAATCTTCGACTGCGTCTGCGACACTTTTGAAGCGATTGATGCCACCCAATTTACTATCCACACCCTCGTTACGGAGCCGGTCGCGAACGGAAGAGCGTGCTTCGACCGCTTGGAACCGGATGCGTTGGGCGGTCAATTCATCGGCCATGCCGGCAAGAGCGTGAGCGCTTTGCAAGTCCACGCGCGGCGCAGCGGAGAGATCGAGCACAACCAACTTCGGTGGCGTCGGTTCAGCGTGCACGCGTTTCAGAATCGACTCGCAGACATGGTCCACGTTGAAGTACACGAGACCTGATTCCGGCCGAAAGATCAGGGCACCGGAAATGAGTTCGTTGTCTGGATGCCGTTCGCGATCCGAGAAACGGCGAGTGCCTGGAATGCGCCCGAGAAAAGCCACGTGCGGTCTGGACGCTGTTCGCAACAGTTGCACCAGCGAAATGATTGCGCCGATCATCACGCCGCGAAGCAGGCCCGAGCCGAGAACACCGAGAATCGCCGCCATTGCCACGACGAATTCAGAGCGGTCCACGCGCCAGAGTTGTTTCAACGTTGAGAGCTTGAACAAACTTGCAACGGCGACAAGCACCACAGCTGCTAACACCGGCTGGGGCAACGCACTTAACAAATGGGAGAAGAAAAGGACGACGACTAAAATAATTCCTGCTGCGAGTGCGCCAGACAGCGGTGTGCGTGCACCCCCCCTTCGTTGACGAGTGATTGCGACATGCCGCCGCTGATCGGAAATCCGCGTCCGAGTCCTGCGCCCAGATTTGAAGCCGCAAGCGCCAGAAATTCCTGATTGGCGTCAAACCGTCCACCGTGTTTGGCAGTGAACATTCGCCCGATGGCTGCGGTTTCCACAGCGCCGAGCATAAAGCAAGCAAACGCTAGCGGAAGCAGTTCGTTAAGATCGTGCCAGTAAACGGCGGGCAGGCCGATCGGAGGCAATCCCTGAGGGACGTTGCCGAGCAGCTTTACGCCATGCGCGCCTAACGAAAGCGCCGAAGCGGCGACGATACCGCCAATGACTACGAACAGCGATACCGGTTTGTTTTTCAGGAAAATCTTTCCCAAAATGAGCACAGCCAGCGCGGTTCCTCCGACAAGCAGCGACGTGGGATTTGTTTCGTGCAGATGCTTGAAGAAATGGCCGCTGTTCTCCCAAAAATCTCCATGCGCGCCATGGAAACCGAAGAGCTTGGGCAGTTGCGTGCTCGCGAGAAAGAGAGCGACGCCGCACTTGAAGCCGGTCATCACGCTTTCGGAAATGAAATTTACAATGACGCCTGCTTTGACGAGCCACGCGATGAACGCGATGAATGCAACAAGCAACGCGGTTCCCGCAGCGAGTGCGCCAAAGCGTGTGGTATCACCACCTGCGATCTCGCCGAGGGACGCACCAACGAGCAACGAGATCGCAGAAGTGACAGTGACAACTGTGTGCCGCGAACTACAAAACAACCAGAAGACAAGTCCACCGAACAGACACGCGTAAAGTCCAGCCTCGGGCGGCAGATTCGCCAGAGATGCGTCTCCCAAACCGGCGGGAAGCAGATATGCGGCGAGCGTAATGCCGGCGAAAATATCCGTCCGCAACCAGCTTCGCTCGTAGGCACGCAACCAACTGAAAGCCGGAACCACTCGAGCGAGAGATGGTGCATTCATGGCGGCAACCTCCGGCGCGCTCGAACAGCGACCCTAACGACCCCGATCTTTCCGATGGCGGATCTTGTATTCTTTGGCCCACGCGCGAGCTGCCTCCAGCGGGTCGCCATGCTCCTGGCGCTCGATCCAAGCCTTAAGTCCCTCTTCATTAACCGGCAGATCGAGAACACGAGGCTTGCCGAACAATTTCCCAAATGTCTCCATTACTTGCGTCGTGGTTGAAAAGACAATCTCATCCATGGCTTCAGGTTTGCCCTGCGAAGCGTAGGCGTTGAAGTCGACCCAGAATCCATCCGGACGGAGAACAAACATGCGTGTCTTGGGTAACGGATCGCGTGGCGCGACGCCGGTTTGCGTCACCAGATAGGGTCCACGTTCGCTGCCAGCACCGAGATTCAAAATCTGCGCATCGTGATAATCATTGGTAATCGTGCGCATTAACTGGCGTTATTATCGCAATTTTGAGGAATTTATTTTGGCGCACCGGTTCCTTCGAAGTCACCGCCGAGAGCCAGATAGAGATTCACACGTTCGCGGAGGCGGGAAGCGCGGATTTGAGTGAGTTGAACTTTCGCTACGAGATTTTCTCCGGCGAGACGCAGGACGGTGAACATGTCGATCTGGCCCTGCTCGAGCTGCTCTTTGCTGAACTTCACCGATTCAGCACTGCTGGAAACTACGGTGCCAAGCGCGCCTTCGCGTTTGCGCAGATAGTAATCACCGGCGAGTGCATCTTCCACTTCCTGGAACGCACGCAACGCGTGTCCCACGTAAGTCGCGACCGCGGCTTTTTGCTCGGCGGTGCGAATATCTTGCGCAGCCTTGAGTTCACCGCCAAAGAAAATCGGCTGCGTGATTCCACCAGCGAAACTCCAGACGAGGGCATCGAGCGCGCCGACCCCGTCAAGGTCCGCGGTTCCGAGACCGCTCGTGGCGCTGAGCACAAAGCGCGGCAGGCGCGCGGTGCGCGCCTCGTTTACCCGGTGAAAAGCGGCGGCGAAACGGCGCTCGCTGGCGATGAGGTCCGGACGGCGTTCGAGGATTTGCGCGGGCAAACCGGCGGGAACGCTTCTCGGTTGGCCGGGGAAAGAACGTCGCACATCAAATCTGCCGGCAGGGTAGCGACTGGTGACGACCTCAATAGCGCGGATTGTTTGCGCGCGGGCAGCCTGGGCGGCATAGAGCGCATCCTCGGCGGCGGCGGTGCGCGATGTAATTTGCGACACGTCGAAGTCACTGGCAAAACCCTGCTGTTTGCGCTCGTCGGTGAGTTTCGAATACTCATGGTAGATATCGAGCGTTTCCTGTGCGTTCGCTTCCTGTTGCCCGGCTTCGATCGTAGTGAAGTACGCGCGCGCCACCGCAGCGGCCAGAGATTGCCGGGCAAATTCGTAGTCCGCTTCCAGCGCGTAGCTTTCAGCCCTGGCGGCAGCTTTTTTCGATCGAATGCGCCCCCACACGTCGGCCTCCCATGCGGCACCGGCTGCGAGGCCATATACCCAACGTTGTGACGTTGAATCCATGCTGGTATCGAGTCCCGCGCCGCCGCTGTCCTCCGTTCCCGGACCCCCGAAGGACGGCGGATTGATGTCGCGACCGAGATCGCCGCTAAGTCGCTGTCCCTGGCGCTCGCCCAATCCCTTCATCGCGATTCGCGGGTAAAGTGATGATGCCGCAACACGCACAGCAGCGCGCGATGCTTCCACGCGGGCGGCGGCAGCTTTCAAATCGGGATTCCGTTCCACGGCATCGGCAACCAATGCGTTCAGCTCCGGATCGCCAAAATTGCGGATCCACCCTGGCACCACTTCGCCGCTGCGATGGGGCCCGGCCCAGCTTCCCGGGATCTTTGCGCGAGTCCGCTCGGGCATGATGTCAGCACCAACGGGCGCCTGCCTAATCGCGCAGCTGGCAAGCACGAGGCTGCTGGCGGTAACAAGAAGCAGGGTGCAGCGCCGAGCGTTCATCGTTTGATCCTAGTGGCCGCCGAAGAGAGCGGAGAGATGTTTGATGACGAACCAGTCGAACTTGGCCGTGATACGGACGATCACGCGACGGAGGATCTGAATCGCCGTGATATCGTTCGTGTAGATCGCTCCCCCACCGCGGGCGCCAGCAGCGAGGAAGACGTCTTTATCCTTCCCTTCTGTAAGGAGTCGCACTGCGATGCGCTGTTCGGGCGCCGACACGGGCATGGTGTTGGGGAGGTTGCCGTTGATCGGCAACTGGCCTTGTGCCGTCGCCCAAAGGATGGAATCGACCTTGCACTTGATGATGCGGCCCGGATACACCTTCATATAGATTTCCGCTTCGTCGCCGGGTTCGACGTAGCGCAGTTCGTTTTGCCGGTAGAATGCCAGCAGCCACGGATCGTCCTCCTGGATGAAGCTCATCACGGGCATTGTCGCGAACTGGGTCGCGCGCACGCCAGGTTGCAGGGAAAGGTTGGCCACGCGCCCGTTCGAGGGAGCAAGGTGGACGCAGCCCTCGAGGTCGAATTTCTTATCGCGCAGGTCGGCTTCGGCCTTGAGAATCTGCGCCCCGGCCTGCGCTTCCGTCGCGTCGGCGGCGAGGAATTCGCTTTCAAGATTGCCCAGGTCGCTTTGCGCCTGCTCGAGGTCGGCTCGCTTCCCGGCCCCGGTCGCGGCGAGTGCCGTGAATTGCTCGACGCGCTTTTTTGCCAGGTCGATCCGCGGAGTTAGCGCCGCTTTTTTGGCCGTCGCGTTTTTGAGTTGATCCTGCAATCCGCGTATCGTGGCTTCGGCGGCTTTCACCGCCGCCTCGAAGGGTATCGGGTCGATCTTGAAAAGCACGTCGCCCTTCTTAATCGGCCGGTTTGGTTCAATCGGCACCTCGGTCACCTGACCGGTTATGCGTGGAACGATCGGGATGACATAATTCATCGCGCGCACGTCGTCAGTCGCGGGCGCGGCAATGTTCAGAAGGAGGAACATAGCCATCATTGCCACGATCGGCAGCGTGATGACAATGCACGCGGCGGTAAAGTTCATGGGCAGCCACTTGAATTTATAGAAAATGAGCCAGACGAAGAACCCGTAGATGCCAAGCAGGATGACTTCCATTACGCCTTCCCTCCTTTCATCTCCGCTTCGAGTTCCGCGACGCGGGCGCGGAGTTGTTCAAGTTCACTAGTGGCGGATGTTTTCCCGACCGGTTTTCCGTGTGAGTCATCGACATCCGTGCCGTACGCCATCTTGTGCAACACGGGCTTGGTGTAGGCCCAAAGCCAGGCGAGTGGCCAGAGCAGTCCGCCAAAGCAAAGCGAAAGCAGGCAGAGGCACTTGATGGCCCCGAGCTGCGGATGGTGTTTCTTTTCCGCAATCTTTTCGGGGAGGATATGGACCAGCAGAAAGGCCCCGATTAAGACGGGCGGGACGAGGATGAACGCGAACCACGCAATGGCGCCCGCGACTGTATCGAGCGTCTCGCCGTGGAGAAACGAGGCGTGGGCACGCGACGGCAGTGCCAGGAGCGCGAGAGCAATGAGCGGAACGAAGAGTCTGCCGCAAGGTCGACGCGGCTCCGCATAAAAACGGATGAGTGAATGTTTTGTTTTCATGGTTTATCAACTCCCCTTTTCGGCGTTATACGTCTTCAGCTGTACGTTTGTCTAGAAATTCGTCGCGAACGAAGGTCATTGTAATTCGTTGCCCCGCCCCTTCGCTGCGCAGTGTTAGTATCCGACGCCATCGTAGTCCAACGCGTGGAATCATCGCAGTGTTCCCCAGCGAAAAGCTATTGGACTTTCGTCGTACACGCTCGCTCACATTTTCATGATTGCTGTGTGCACGTAAGCTGGACCGAATGTCGCCGCGGATCTGCAGCAGAAGGAATCTTATATTTCGATAGCCTTTAATTTGCGGATGCGAAGCTCCGCGAGAAGCCTCTTCCACCAACTGAGTGTTGTTGCGTTTAGAAGTGAGGCCGGTGTAGCGAAAGATCGTTCGCCGGCTGCGAATATCGACGCAAATTGTGCGCTCATAAGTTTCAAAGAAATGCCAATCACGCTCGTGGACGCCAACCACCAGGCGCTCGAGGTCGCGCGTGGGGAAATCGGCGGTCTTGCCGTGGAGCGAGCCGCCTTCATAAATGACTTCGAGCGCCGTCAGAACCCTGTGCTCCTCGACATCGTCGACTTCGACAGATTCATTTGGGAACTGGACTAGAATCGCCGTCATTGCTCATCCTTTCAGTTGAATCAATGGATTCATATGGTTCTTCCCAGCTGCGAACTGGTTAGAGACCCTTCGCTTCAATGTGTCCAGGAGTTCCGTGAGGCGCGCCTCGTAAGCATCACACATGGGGGATTGGCCATTCGGCTGGACCCATTCGGGATGTTGGATCCGTAGATCGTCGTGAATCTTTTGCCGGAGCTCGGTGTAGGTGTGGATTTGCCGAGGCACAGCCATTGGCTTGTTGAAAGATTCAACAGTGGAGCTGGACGGTTTTTCTAACTTGCCTAGCTCGGTGAGTTCGCTTTCTTCTAAGACTAACGAATTTCATAAACGCCTTTCATTTGGGGTTGACTGCTCCAAATCCGTGCGGAACGAGGAATCATCCTCACGAGGCGCTTTGAACAGCCGCCTCGCTTCGGTCGACTCGGGGCTCCAGGTGAATCTGGAGATCGCGCTAAGCGGTGCCTCAGCGAAGGTTAAGCCCCCCAACCGAGCCTTTCAGCTCGGCCGAAAGTGCGTTGGGACGTCGGATGACGTGATCTAAAACCATGTTAAAAGCGCTTCTCGACAGCCGCATATGAGACTTTAGTCCTATGCGTTTAGGACCCGCATAGGATGACTGAGATGACCCGCATAGAGCCGCGCTGGAACGATGACAAGGCACTAGCGGCGAACATACTTGTCGGGGTCATCCGTGGGAAAGAACGTCCGCGTGCACAACGAACCGCTTTCCATCGTCGCGATGCGCGTCAGCAATCCAAATTGTTCGCCCGTTGGAATCAATCGCTGACACACAGCCCCAACTCCAACCGGCTTTGCTTTGAGATGTTGGCGATGATTTCCCAGTACCGCTTCACGCGCGATAAATTCTGCCGTTTTTTGTCCTTCCCCCGGCAATGACAAAGTGATATGAGAGCCGCGATGAGACGGCGCACGTTGATGTCGAAAATTCTCATCTTGGTGGTTTGTCTCGCGTTTTCCGCGAGCAGCATGGCGGGTGAGTCTACTAGCATCGGCGCGGACGATGCGCTCAGTCGGTTATTGAGTGAGAATAGGCGATTTGTCGCTGGAAAATCAAACGAACCTACAGGTGCGGCACTGATTGAACGTCGCCATGCCCTGGCAAAGGAGCAAAAACCATTTGCTGTGGTACTGAGTTGCTCCGATTCCCGCGTCCCGCCTGAACTCGTTTTCGATGTGGGCTTAGGAGACATTTTTGTCGTTCGCACCGCCGGAGAAGTGGTGGATGAGGTGGGGTTGGGTAGCATCGAATACGCAGTCGAACATTTGGGAACGCACTTGATTGTTGTACTCGGGCACCAACACTGCGGAGCCGTTTCCGCCGCTGTCGCAGGAGCGACGGAGACCGGAGATATTCCGAATGTGTTAAGAGCGATTTCGCCAGCGATTGAGGAAACGAAAGGGCAGTCCGGCGATCCAATCGAAAACGCCGTCCGCGCGAACGCACGCGACATCGCGAAACACTTACAGAGCGCCGGTCCTATCATCGCGCCGCGCGTGCAGTCGGGGGAAGTAAAGATCGTCGCAGCGTACTACAGTCTCGATACAGGGCAGGTTGAATTGCTCAAGTAAAGTGGCGAAAGAAATCCGGTCCGACCGCGCGCAAAGATCATATGGTGTTGATGTAGTTTCCGATTGGCCGCCATTCGGTCGGCTGTGGTACGGTGAGACAAACGCGGTCAGCAACGCAATCGACTATGCAAAGGTTTTCGGCTGCTCACATGATGCTGTGATTCGCGTTTACGATGATGTTGGCAACGTGATTGAGACGCACGAGGACAAAGGCGATACCTCGAACCCGCCAGCATCTGCCGGAACGTACCGGACGGAGGCCCGAACCGGCGGAAGCCAAGGCAGAACGAATCGCCGCTTTTCTACGGTCTGACCCAATCGACCGTAGAGAGGATTCGGCCGCTAGGAGATCGCGCTGGTGCTCTGCGCGGCGGTTACGCCGGGATCAATCAAGTCCCAAGATCTTTACTGTGGCCGTCGGTGCCTTACCGAGGATCTTGTACTGGATCTTCGTCCATGTGAGGCGCCCTTTGCGTCCCGGAGCATCCGTCGGAGCTGTCTGTCCTCCTGCCTTTACGGTTCCGACCGCGTTGAGCGTCGTGTCGGGGCGATTGTCCCAGCCTAGGACGACCTTTAGGATCTGAACGTCAGCGCCCTCGACAGAGAGCCTTACCTGCTTGACGTCTTTCTTCCATCGACCCCCTTGGGACTTAATCTCCGCGCTGGAATCGGCGGAATTGAGCGCCTGCTCGCCCATCACAAACCACTCGTCAGCAGCTCTGGCGGTGCCCATAGCCCCCAGTAGGACGGCGGACGCGGCGACAACGAAAAACGCTGTCAGATTATGGATCTTTATCTTCATATTACTTTACTCCTTTTCCCAATGATTCTAAGGGCCTGCCAGTCGGGACGATATAGGACCTTGGTCTTACTGCTAACGATTCGCCCAAAGAGAACCGCGAAGATGATGCTGACCTTCACTGGGGAAGGATAGCAATCCAAGATTGGCAGTGACAATGATCATGTGCGTATCGGTATGTCACCGAAGGTGGCCAGTGATAATCCGTCACGCCACGGCTTGTAATTTCTCGCTCGATGGCTTCCTTTTCTTCGAGGTCGGCCTTGACGTCATCATAGGCGTTGCTCTCCCATGCTCGCTTGTCCCAACTCATGCGCGCCATGCTCAAGCAATAATTGAGTTCGTAGCGCCGCAGTTCCAGATCGGAAGTGGATAAATGTTGAATTTCATTCTGCGTCGAACAACAGCCTGCCACAACAAGCCCGGCTGTTATCAGTAGTATTATCTGTTTCACGATTCGGCTCCTCCTGTTCACTCCTGCACTACTCGACGCAGGCGCTTAATACAATCCTAAGATCCGATCAATTACAGACACTCCGCTGCAGTTGCGTTTTGCTTTGCAAAAAGTCTCGCAATCGCTCACATGACGCCGTGATTCGGCTTTTCGACAATGCGGGCAATGTCATCGAAGCGCACAAGCACGCGGTGGGTTGAAAGTGTGGTGAAAAGTCTTTTTTTACGCGGAGATTACGGCATGACCAGGAAAGCATTATTTGTTAGGCTGGAGGCAAAACCGGGCAAAGAAAACGAAGTCGCCAAATTTCTGCGCGACGGGCAGGGCTTGGTTGCACAAGAGCCCGCGACAACCGCCTGGTTCGGCATTCGACTTAGCGAAACCTCCTTCGCCATCTTCGACGCATTTCCGGATGATGCCGGACGCGACGCGCATCTGTCAGGAAAAGTTGCCAAGGCACTGATGGAGAAAGCGACCGAGCTACTGGCGGAGCCGCCGAAGATCGAGAAGGCAGACGTATTGGCAGATAGGTTACCGGGTTAATCGATCTAAAGGTATCCTGCGGCGTGGTGGACTGCGATAGCTGAGATGATGTCGGGATTCGCAAAAGGTGAGTACTTTTTTTTCGTGATAACTGACTTAGTCGCTCTTGGCGAATCCAGTCAATTCGGAACAACGATTAACGTGCTGAGAGACATACCCCAACTCCAACCGGCTTTGCTGGGATTGTCTGCGATGATCTCCCATTACTTCATGGGCTGCAGGAAACATTCTTACTGACTGACTGATTGGAAGACGACTTTCAGGAATAGGTTAAGCAATTCGCCCGATTGCATGTAAGAATTGGCTGTTCGCGACGTGGCTTTACAAATAGATTAGCTATTACGTGCCTACGGCCTCTCTTTATTCTGGGTTCGTCCTAGCCGTGTGGATGACCGTCTGCCTCGGCTGCCTCAACCCGCAGTTCAGCGGAAAGTCGGCGCGGGCAAAGCGGCAAGCAGTCCCTGGCCCTGCCCTTAGCAATCAACCCACCAACCAGTATGCTTCCTAGTTACCAACGGTCGATTCAATGCGTCGGCACATTGCTGGTGATGCTTTCACTCGGTGCGTGCGGAGGCCTTCCCAAGGTCGGCGAGCGCCCGTCTTCCACGGCCATGAAAAACAACGGGGGCACGGCGCTGGCGGCGGCGGTGCGTCCGCGTGTTGCAGCGCATCCGGGGCAGTCCGGCCTCCACACACTTCTGGACGGGCGCGAGGCCCTGGCCGCGCGGCTGGCCCTGGCGGATGCGGCGCAACGCAGTCTCGATGTGCAGTATTTCATCTGGAACAAGGACATGGCGGGCAAAGTCCTTCTTGAGCATCTGTTCCGGGCGGCCGACCGCGGTGTGCGCGTGCGCCTGCTGCTCGACGATCTTGGCGTAATGCCCTCCGACGCCACGCTGCTCACCATCGACAGTCATCCGAACATCGAGGTGCGCATGTTCAACCCCGTGGCCCTGCGTTCGCCCCGCTTGCTCGGCATGATCGCCGACTTCGGGCGCATCAATAAGCGGATGCACAACAAGTCGTTCACCGCCGACGGGCAGGCCTCCATCGTCGGCGGCCGCAATATCGGCGATGAATATTTCGAGGCGCATGCGGAGATGAATTTTGCCGATCTCGACGTGGTACTCATCGGCCCCGTGGTGAAGGAGGTGTCCGACGAATTCGATCTTTATTGGAACAACCAGTCTTCGATTCCGATCGCCGCGCTGGCGCGACAAAACACGACGCCCGAGCAGTTCGCCGCACAGCGGGCGGCACTCATCGCCTACCATGAAACCGCGAAGGCTTCTGCCTACGCGCAGAGCCTGCGCGACAGTGAATTTGCCCGACAAATCAGGAATCGAAGCGTTCCCTACTACTGGGGAAAGGCCACGATCGTGGAAGATCATCCGGACAAGGTGGCCACTTCCGCCGACAAGACGGAGACGCATCTCGCCCCGCAGTTGCGCAATGTCGTCGATCAAACGAAACGCGAGCTGTTCCTCGTCTCGCCTTACTTCGTGCCGGGAAAGAAGGGCGTCGAGCTTCTGGCCGGAGTGCGCCAGCGCGGCGTGCGAGTCGTCGTGATTACCAATTCGCTGGCTTCCACCGACGGGGTGCCGGTCCACTCCAAATATCAGCTCTACCGCAAGTCGCTGATCGAGGCCGGCGTCGAACTCTACGAGATCAAGCCGACCACCGGCGCCCAACCCACGCGGCGCTTTCGCGAACCGGCCGGATCGAGCATTGGGGGCTTGCACGCGAAGACGTTCGCCTTCGACCGCAGGATTGGTTTCATCGGCTCCTACAATCTCGATCCACGCTCGAGCAAACTGAACACGGAGATGGGCGTGCTCTTCGACTGTCCGCTGCTTGCGAAGCGTCTGCCCGCGGAGACCGAACGCGAGCTCTCTCGGAACGCGTATCGCGTGGAACTCGATGGCAATCGCCTCATCTGGGTGACGCGCGAGGGCGACAAGGAAGTGCGCTACCACTCCGAGCCCGACGCGGACCTCATGAAACGCATCAAGGCCCAAGTGATAAGCTGGCTGCCGATCGAGTGGCTGCTCTGAGCATCGCGCCCAAACCGACACGTCGATTTCATGCGCCAGCTTCTCGCTTCCATCTTCACCTTGCTGCTCACCGCTGCGATCGCGCTGGCGCTTGATTCGCAAACGAAGGCGGAGATCGATGAGTTGATTACCTACGTCCAGACCTCCGGCGTTCGCTTCATTCGAAGCGGCAAGGAATATTCCGGGATCGAAGGGGCAGATCATCTGCGTCGGAAACTTGCCGCGGCCGGTGACCGGGTGAAGACCACCGATGACTTCATCAATGGCATTGCCAGCAAGAGCTATCTCAACGGCAAGCCTTACCTCGTGAAATTCGCGGATGGCCACACTCAGCCCACCGGCGAGTGGTTGAAGGCGCACCTGGCCGAGACGCGGAAGAACAAAAAGTGAACGCCGATGCGCTGGTTCGGCGAGTCGCCCTTGCCGGCTTAGCGCTCGTCCTCCTGTGCGGATGCGCCAGTCACGAACGCTCCGATTACCACACGCACGATGTCTCACGCGAGAACTGCGCACGAACTGCGCGTGATGACCTTCAACCTCCGCGTCCGCACGATCCTCGACGGGCACAATATCTGGGACAAGCGACGCGACCTTGTCGTGGAGCGCGTCCGCGCCTTTGACGCCGACTTGCTCGGCACGCAGGAAGGTTTGGACTCGATGGAAACCTATCTGCGTCAACAACTCGGCGATTACACCTTCCGCGGCGTCGGTCGCGACGATGGGAAACAGCGCGGCGAAATGTGCGGCGTGTTTTTCAAGACCGCCCGTTTCGAGCTGCTCGATGGCGGATATTTCTGGCTCAGCAAGACTCCCGAGAAGCCGGGCAGCCGCGGGTGGGCCGAGGTCTATCCGCGCATGGTCACTTGGGTGAAGCTCCGGCCGCGCGCCGGCGGTGCGCCCTTTTACTGGTTCAATACGCACTTCGACGCCTATAGCCCCTGGGCGCGCGCGCAATCGTCGAAGCTGCTGCGCGATCGGATCGCCCACATCGCCGGCGCCATGCCCTGCATCGTCACCGGCGACTTCAACACCGGTCCCGGTTCCACGCCCTACCGCACGCTGCTCGCTCCGCAGCCGACCGCGGCGTCTTCGCTGCACGACGTTTTTCGCGCCGCGCATCCGGTCGCCACGCGCGACGAAGGCACGGTGCATTTCTTCACCGGCAGGCGCGGCGGACGGCGCATGGACTGGATTCTCGCCAGTTCGTATTTCCAGACCATCGATGCAGAGATCGACCACACCCGCGGGTCCGGCGGTTACCCATCGGATCACTTCCCCGTCACCGCGACGCTACGAGGCCGCGCCCCGACTGCACCGCAGCCGCAGGCGACGCAGCGCGAATAGCCGAAGGCATAAAAAAATGAGGACACCCTATTTATCCGCTGCCCCGTGGGGAATTGCGGCGCTGCTCACTTGTCCTCAAGCACTTTGCCGGGGAGTTCGATCAAACCCTTCACCGCCCTGTCGGCTTCTTTCTCCGCTGCGTCCGCTGTCCTGGTGGTTTTCTTCGGGGCGTTGACGATCGGATGAAAGCCTGGGAAACCCTTGATGCTCCAGCGCACGTTATCCACCGGGCCTTCGCCTTTGAATTCCAACAGCGAAGTGAACAAGACCGTGATAAGCCCCGGGAGTTTCCGCAGTCCCCCCCTCGCGTTGAGCTGAGTGGATTCGTGTGCGAGATCGATGTTGCCGCCCGCTTGAACGTGGGCGTGCTCGCTGACGAGTTTCAGATCCTCGAGATACAGGATGCTGCCCGCCATCCGATGATTCACGGTCATCGTGGATGGCTCATCCGTGTGAAATCGCGGTGCCAGTATGTTGAACACGAAGTGCAGCGGGCCGACAACTGGCACGCGACCGAAGTCCGCCTCGCCGATGCTCAGCGCGCCTGAACCGGCGAGCGACGCCAGATCAAATTCACCGCCGCCCTGCCAATCGCATTGCACGACACCAGGCTCCTTCTGGGCGCCGCCAAAACTGTTGATGATCGATTGCAGTCGGGCGTCCTTGATTGCGAACTGCGTTTCGAATCGCGCTTTCTTCTTCGCCGAAGGCAGATAGACCAGCGTCCTCGGCACGATGAGACTGCCCTCCCAGAGGCCCGCCTTGAAGGCCGAGATCGATATCACTTGCTTCTCTTCGCGCACTGAAAAAGTCGGTTTGTGCAGTGCGACTTTTGTTTCACCGCTCGCATAGAAGAGGTCGCCGCCGAGCGCCATTTCGCCATGCCAGCGGAAGTTCTCAGGGTGATCCACCGGGATCTCTCCCGCAGCGCTACCTCGCCAGGCGCCGTTCCAGTTCAACCGAACGACACGAGGCTGCTTCTGACCCGCGCTGAAACTCTTCCTGACTGATGACGACCGCGCACCGTTGAGTGTGAGCTGCGTTTCGATTCGCAGTTTCTTCTCCTTCGAGGGCAGATGGACCTGTATCCTCGCCACATCGAGACTTCCATCCCAGAGGCCCGCCTTGAGATCGGAGATGGTCACCGCCTGCTCCTCCACGCGCACTGAAAAAGTTGGCTTCTGCAATGCGATGTTTGTTTGGCCGCTCGCGTAGACAAGCTCGCCGCCGAGCGCCGCGTCGCCCTTCCAGCGAAAGTTCTCGGGCTGATCCATCGGGATCTCTCCCGCACCGCTGATTCGCCAGGCGCCCGTCCAGTTCAACGGAACGACAGCAGGCTGCTTCCGAGCTTCGCTAAAACTGTTGATGATCGATTGCGACGCGCGCCGTCGAGTGTGAGCTGCGTTTCGATTCGCAGTTTCTTCTCCTTCGAGGGCAGATGGACCTGCAACCTCGCCACATCGAGACTTCCATCCCAGAGGCCCGCCTTGAGATCGGAGATGGTCACCGCCTGCTCCTCCACGCGCATTGAAAAAGTTGGCTTCTGCAATGCGATGTTTGTTTGGCCGCTCGCATAAATGAGGTCGCCATCGAGTGCCATGTCTCCATTCCAGCGGAAGTTCTCAGGCTGATCCATCGGGATCTCTCCCGCACCGCTGATTCGCCAGGCGCCCTTCCAGTCCAACGGAACGACCCCAGGCTGCTTCCGAGCCTCGCCAAAAATATTGATGATCGATTGCAATCGCACGCCGTCGAGTTTGAGCTGCGCTTCGAATCGCAGTTTCTTCTCCTTCGAAGCCAGAGGGACCTGCAACCTCGCCACATCGAGACTTCCATCCCAGAGGCCCGCCTTGAGATCGGAGATGGTCACCGCCTGCTCCTCCACGCGCACTGAAAAAGTTGGCTTCTGCAATGCGATGTTTGTTTGGCCGCTCGCATAAATGAGGTCGCCATCGAGTGCCATGTCACCATTCCAGCGGAAGTTCTCAGGGTGATCCATCGGGATCTCTCCCGCACCGCTGACTCGCCAGGCGCCGCTGGTGCTTACCGCGGACAAACTCCCGACGGCATCCGGCATCATGTCGCGTGCGAGTGCCAGCACGTCGATCCCCGAATCAAACTTGCTGATGCGGATGACACGACTGGCGGAATCGAATGCCCCGGCGATCTCCGCTTTCCGGCCCGCATGGCCGATGCGCACATGATCGATCTCGATCGGTGAATTTGAATTCTTCTCGCCGACGGGGATCTTCACAGCCGCCTGCACGAAATCCCACCGCTGCCCTCGCCATTGAAACTTCGCGCCATCAAACGTCATCGTGAGATTCCATGCCGCGGTCGTCCGGAAGCGAATACAGTTCCATCCTCAGCACCGGTTCATCCTTCTCCGGTTGAAACTTCAGCCCCTCCTTCACCGACTTCAGCCAGTCGAGATTGACATCGCGGAACAAGCCCTCGCGCTGCACCACTTGTCTCGCTGCGGCGACCGCCTCGGCATTTCCAGCATGAGCCAAGGCCACAAACGCGCATTTCGCCTCGATACGCAATCCCTGCAGGCTCGCATGACACTCCCGCAGGTCCGCCTTCCTCGGCTGGACGAGCAAGAGCATGTCCAAGTGCTCCAGTCTCGTCTCGCCCGCTCCGCTGCCGAGCAGGATCTGTGTATCCGCCGCCTTGAAGTTCATCTTGTCCCAGCGAAGAAACGACGGCTCAGGTCTTCTCGCCGTCACGAGGCCAAGCAGTGCGAGTCGGTCGTGCCTCGCCGGATCACGATACACAGCCAGCCCATGCAGCCGGATCCCCTCCTCCCGGCACCCAGTCGGCGGATTTCCAGTCGATGAAAACGCCATCCTCTGCAAGCCGCTCACCGAGCTTGACGCGCAAAAAACTCTCCGATCTGCCGCCGGGCGAAGAAAAACCCGGCAACCACGACGACCAGGGCGATCACAACCAAGCCGAGCAAAATCCACAAACCACGGCGACGCGCCGGTGGCCTCGGCTGCGCCAGGAGATTGCTCATACTATGTTTGTATTACCAGCCATGCGCGACCGAACCAAGCCATCAATGCGGCGGCGGGGGAGGCGAGCGCCCGCGGAGAGGTTGGGTGTCCGCGCAGTCGAGACCGGTGTCGTCGCTGCACGACGTTTTCCGCGCCGCCCATCCCGTCGCGACGCGCAAGGAAGGAACG
The DNA here is from genome assembly GCA_963804875.1 of uncultured Verrucomicrobiae bacterium. Taxonomy (GTDB): domain Bacteria; phylum Verrucomicrobiota; class Verrucomicrobiia; order Chthoniobacterales; family UBA10450; genus Udaeobacter. The sequence continues at coordinate 26,790 of CAWDRX010000007.1, read as the reverse complement.
GTTCATCTCTTCACCGGACGGACCGGCGGGGCGCATCGACTGGATCCTGGCCAGCGCACATTTCCAAACCATCGCCTCTGAGATCGACCGCACCCGCGGGCCCAGCGGCTTCCCATAGGACCACTTCCTCGTGACTGCGACGCTCCGAATTGCCGCCGCCATGGAACCGCAACGCCGGTGGCGCGGCGCGAATAGCGCAACTTTATTGTTGCCGTAATTGTTGGAGGTTAGAAGACGACGTGCAGGAAGCGGTCAAGCAATTCGCCCAACGGGATCATAGTCAGGACCAGCGGCGCCACGGGCGCGAGCGAGATTACGGCCAGTTGCAGCAGCGTATCCTTGCCGAACGGCACGGGCTTCATGCCCTTCACGATTTCAAAGCTGTTGCCCAGGTCGGCCAGCGATTGGAGGTCCGCGCTGCCCACCAGCGGTTCGTCGGCCGGCGCTCCACCGCGCAGCCATTTCTGGTCAAACTCGCGCACGTAACGCTGGGCGAGCCCGCCGTATTCCGCCAAGCCGATGCGCTTGGTGCGAGCCAGGCGCGGAGTGAACACCAGCAGCGGCGCGAGCACGAAGAAAAGCATCATTATCACCATCGCGAGGAGTTCCAACTTGAAGTCGGTCAGCTTCGCGCCGGCGTAGAAGATCTTGTTCGCCATCACGCCGGCGAGCAGCACGCCCTGGCCCGCCAGCAACGGAGCGAAGGCGTAGGTGACGGTGGAAAGAAAGCCGAGGCCGCCGGCGCGGTCGGGGTGAATAGCCACGAGACGTAGGTCGATCCGCGACACCTGCCAAAGAAACCGCGTCCAGATAAGCAGCCGGAAATACCAGCGCAGGAGAATGAACTGGATGAGGGGCAGACTCACGCAGCCAAACCACCAACCGGCCAGCGTAGGTTGCAGTTTCCCCGTCACTGTCATCCCATACCATGTAGGCAAATCCATGGCCGAGTTCCTCCGCCAGATGAACAGAACGCCGAGCTCCGTAGACGAGCGCGATCAGGAGCACCTCCGCCAGCACGGAATTGCGCAGGCGCATCGCCGCGGCGATGGCCGCGTCAAACCTCCCGCGCGCCTCGTCGGGCACCAAGCCGCGCTTCACAAACGTTCCCACCACGAGGCGCATCCGCTGGTGGACCACCAGTTCCGCCACGATGAACAATGGAAGCGCGAGCAGGAACCGGGCATGCACGTCCACATCGAGGAGGAACGGCACCTTGACGCTATCGCCCCATGCGTGTCCTTCGGCGATCGAGAGAACCAGCAACGGCAGCCACGTAATGAGTGCCAGGGCGATCACACGACGCCACACCAAGTCTGCCGCATCGCCGCTAAGATGCGCACGCCGCAGGAGCTGAAAGAGCGGTCCGCCGAGGATCAGCGAGAAATCAGGTAGTTCTGGCGAGAGCGGTTGTGCGGGTTCGGTTTTCATGAGCTTGGATGCTATCGCTTTCAATCCTCGGCGTGGGCACGCTTGTTGAAGGCGGACTGCTTGCCAAGGAGCACTCTTGTTCGCCCGCAAGAATCAATCGCTGAGATACAGCTCCAACTCCAACTACCTTTGCTAAGCTTGTCAGCGATGCTTTCCGAGTATTTCACGCGCGTGATTTTCTCTCCTTTCTTCTCCACACGGCAATGACAAAGTGATACAGACTTGGCCAAGCAACGTCATTACTAATGAATCTCGCTTGGCTACTTTACGGTTATCAGGCAATTTTATTTTGGGTAGGGTTACCTATTGCGATCTTTCTATTGTTATGGTGGATAGATAGAAAGAAACGCAAATGAATTTAGCTTGGAGATTTGGGGATTTTGTCAGCCCAAAACTGCACCGACCAGACTTGGCGAGGTATCCTATCATTGGGCGGTGGGTGAGCAGCAGGGCGGCTATCGCAATCGACTACGCGAAGTTTTTCAGCCGTTCACATCATGCTGCCTTCTCCAAAAAGACAGGCTCGACCTCGGGTGCTTCAAAAACATCTGGCGATTTCGCCGATCCCCTTGCCGTCTGTTGCGGCTCCCTAAACGCATTGGACTAAAGTCCTATTTGCGGTTGTCGGCACTGGTAGTAAGATCATTCTCGATTACGTCATCCGACGCCTCGACGCACTTTCGGTCGGCCTGAAAACCGGTTGAAAGGCTTAACCTTCGCTGAGACACCGCTTGCGCGATCTCCAGATTCAACTGGAGCCCCGAGTCACCTGAAGCGAGGCCGCTGTTGAAAGCGCCCTCGTGAAGATGGTTCCTCGTTCCGCGCGGATTTGGAGCAGTCAATCCCAAATGAAAGGCGGTTTATGAACTTCGTTAGTCACACCAAGTCAATGGCCGTGCCTCACCAAATCCTCGGCGCAAGCACAAACGAGAAACGCGAGTTGCTGATGTGCGGGCACTCCCTGATCGCGAGATTGACGATCGCGGTTTTCGTTTTTCAAATGCTCGGCGTCACAAGTGTTGTTCACGCTGAGAGGCCTGATTCGACGGCGGGGACATCGAGCGCGGGCACGCGCAAACTGTTTATTGATCCAAGCTCCACCTCCGTCGCCCTGGGGAAAGCCAGCCTGATCGTCAGTCCGCTTACACATCGAGACGGAAATTATGTGGGTGACTATCAGCTCAAGGTGAGGCCCTATTTTTTTAAGAGTGAGAAAGGCAGTTTACTCCTGGCGGCATCCGATGATGCGGTTCGGAAGCTGCAGGCGGGAACAGCAATCAACTTTACCGGTCAGGCCGTCACGCACAAAGACGGCAGAACTCATATCGTGCTTGGGAGGGCAACACCGTCATCACGTGACCGCGGGAGCGTCACATTTTCTATCGTAACGGACGACGCAAGGATAGTCTTCAACACTTCCTATCACTTCCCGGCATCGCCGTCCGTAGCTTTCATCGATGAGAGCCAAGTGGCCCCGTTGCAAAGCAAGTTCAGCGTGTTTGCCACTACACGCCAAACCGTCGATACACCTTTACCGCGATCTTCGCGGCTGTGATCGAATGCCCACTTCCATCGCTCTATGGCTCACAATACCTAAATGGACCGTAACCCGGCACCGTGTGCCCTTCCCTATGCACCGATGGGGGTCAGGTTGTAGCAGCGCGCCAGGTCATTGATACTCGCGCGCAAAGCCGTCCAGAAGCCGTTGTGCCTGGCCGTCATTACTCCCCTTCCCCACCACCTGATTAACGCGGCGCGCGCTGTCCATGACCTGCTCCATTTGCACTTTGGTCTCCAGATAATTCGCCGTTGCATCGAACTTGCGCCGCAGACGGTTTGTCGTGCGATTCAGATCGTCCATGGCATTCTGAAGGTCGTCTTTTGATTGCTTGCCTTGATCCTTGGCTTGATCCTTCCGGGCATCTTTGTTCTCGGAGTTTGCACCCTGGCCGCGCTTTGCTGTCTCCGCTGCTCTTCGCCGATCCGGCCTGATCCTTGGCGTTTTCCCCGCGGCTGGTCAGATACTTCTCGAAATCATCCACGCCGTTTTCCACTTTGCGGATGCGGTCGCCCACCTGAGCCTTGTTAAATGGAGTTGTCTCGGCAAACGTTATTGTGAAAAAGCTGACAGCGGAAAAGATCGCTGTGCAACAAAGTAAAGTTCGTATTCTCAAGCGCATATTTGAACCTCCTGACAAAAGTTAACTTAATCCAAGACATTTTTACCAGCACGGCCGAGAACCGTATATGGGACCTTAGTCCTATGCGTTTAGGGAGCCGCAACAGACGGCAAGGGATTCGGCGACACAGACGAGCCAGAAAGATATCGAGTGGCCGGTCCTTACCCACCCACCCCCTGTCAGAAGAACCGTTTGCCACGACACCCTGCCGTGGCTTATCTCTGTCTCGTTAGGCCGCATTTTCGCGTGTGACCGTCGAGTATCTTGCTGACCGTCGTGAGTTCATAGCCACTGTGGCTCGCTGGCACCATACTGAGTGGCCGTCTCGTCCCGGCGAGACTGTGGAAGATCGTGCGGTGCGAGTCGAACGCGACTGTGGTCATCGCGAGACTGGAGTGCATGCTAGCTACCAGTGGGAACTCAGTGGTCCAAACGGAGGCGACTGGTGGTTGATTGTAAATGATGGAACCTACAAATTGGGCAGGGGAAAGATTCACAATCCAAGTGTTACGTTTGTAGCGAGCGATGAAGATTGGGTTGCTATGTCAAATAAAACCCTCAACGTCTCGTTAGCATACCTGACTGGCCGCTTAAAGATTCAAGGCAGCCGTAGGTTGGTAAAAGAATTAGACAAGATTTTTCCTTAAAACTTGGAAGGAATCTGTAGCAGCGCCGCCTGTTGATTCTGCGATGGCGAGTTATTACAATCTCGACACCAGCAAGGTTGAAATGGAAGGATAAATAGCCGTTATGCCTGGCAATCCTACTGATGATTCGGAACCTTTGCCGGCTTCCAGGATCATGCCTGGGCCGGCTGACCTGCTGCACTATCCCGCTCATAATCTGGTTGCCTGGCAACCACAAGGCGTACTGGATGATCAGCTGCTGGACGAGATTGGTGAATGGCTATGTGATATCGAAAAAGCGTCAGCAGCGTTAAAGAGATTCGTTGATTTCAGTCGATTAGCGAGCGTGGCAGTTCGCACCAATCATGTTTTTGCTTTTGCGCGGAAGCGGGCAGAGCAATTCGCCGGGATCACGCCGGTGAAGTCCGCCTTGTTTAGCGAAGATTGGGTCGGTTTTGGCATTGCCCGTCTGTACGAAAGTCTGATGAAGGAAACGCCGATCGATGCGCGCGCATTTCGCGACCGCGCGACGGCAGCCGTCTGGCTGGATGTGCCGGCGGAGATTTTGAAACTCGAAGATAAACCAGCGCCTCCCCATTAGGCGTCACAGCCTTCTCGTGAACCGGATCGATCACGCTTGGGTGGCCGGTCTCTGTGTATCGAGGACGCCGCCGGTGAGCGCTGCGACGGGGTAGCGTCAAAGCTGCCGTTGCCTGGCAGGTTACGATCATGTGACGTCTGGAAATTGCGGCGCACGTAATTTCTTTGTCGTCGTGCAACAGTTGCGGCAATCCCGTTATTCTTCGCCAGCAGTGTCTTGTGTATTTCGTTAGGCTTCCAGGGAAATGAGCCATAGGATCAAATGAACAGCATGCAGAAGAAAAAACCTGGATCGTACGGCTGGATCGCACTCCAGGTTTTCCTGACTGGCGTCGCGTATTATGTGGCGACAGAGATTGCGTGGGCCCTTTGCTTTCCCAATAGCAAAGTTTCGCTTCTTTTTCCGCCGCACGCTGTTCTGGTGGTTATCTTGTTGTTGGTGCCGGTGCGGCACTGGTGGGCGTACACTTCGCCACAATCGTCGCTCATTTCGTGGCCACGCAGCAGGCGCACTGGCCGGTGCTTTACGCTTTGCACTGCGAGGCTTTCGATACTGCGCAAAACGTGTTGGCGGCGGCTGGGATTCGGCTCTTCATCAAGTCGCCTTTAAACAAAATTACGCTGCGCGACGCCATTGTTTTCGTCTTGATTGCCGTGATCATCGTTCCTTTCGGGACGGCATTCTGGGGCGCGGCTTTTACCATCTCCAACGGTTTCGGAACTAATTACTGGGTTGAATGGCGTAACCTCGGAATTTCCAACGGAGTGACCGCGGTCGTGTTAATCCCGGCACTTTTGCTGGTCGCCGAGCGTTTGTCGCGTCGCGGAAGTAGAACGACGACGGCGCGCCTGATCGAGGGAAGTTTGCTGGCATTGGGAATCATTATTGTCGGCGCGTATGTTTTTGCCATTGTGCCGGCCGGACCGGATACCTCGCCGGCTTTACTCTACGCGCCGATTCCGCTGCTCATCTGGGCGGCGTTGCGTTTTGGACTGAGCGGAATCAGCGCGGCCATGTTATTGGTCACGTTTGAAGCGATTTGGGGGGCGATGCACGGAAATGGTCCGTTTCTGCAGCAGAGCCCGGCAGAAAATGCACTCGCCTTACAAATGTTTCTTATCGTCACGGGCACTCCGCTCATGTTCCTCAGCGTGCTGCTGGAAGACGACAAGCGGTCACAGCAAGCGCTGCACGAAGTGGAAGAGGACGCACGCCGTCATCGTGAGCAAATCAACCAGCTTAGCCGCGTCAGCTTACTCGGTGAAATGACTGCCTTACTCGCCCATGAACTGAATCAGCCTCTCTCAGCCATCGTCAGCAATGCGAATGCTGGAATGCGGTCTATCGACCAAGGCAGGGAAGACTCTGCGACCTTGCGCGATATCTTGGTCGACGTCGCGTCGGATGCACTTCGAGCGAACGACATTATCGGCAACGTGCGCAACACAATTAAGAAAGGCGATCCCAGCCGGCGCCGGATTGATCTGAATGAGCTGGTCACGAATGTAGCGCATGTCGTTCGGCCGGATGCATTGGGCAATTCCTGCGAGGTAAAAACATCTCTGGCCAAGGACCTGCCACCGATTGAAGGAGATCCGATCCAGATTCAGCAGGTCCTGGTGAACCTGGTCAGTAATGCTTTTGATGCCATGCGGCAGACACCGCCCGGTCAGCGCAAGGTAGAAATTAGCACCGATGGCAATGGCGACGGCGAAGTGCGCTTGAGTGTGCGCGATCATGGCACGGGCATTCGCCCGGAAGTGCACGAACGCTTGTTCGACCAGTTCTTTACAACCAAGGAGCATGGTCTGGGAATGGGACTCGCAATTGTTCGCTCTATCGTGGAATCTCATGGCGGTAAAATCGACGCGGAGAACATTGCCGATGGCGGCGCTCGCTTCCATTTTACGTTGCCGGTTATTAAGACAACATGATGGCGGGCGAGCCGCATCGAGCGAATGTTCCGTAGCACGGAAGTCTAATCTCACCGCAAAGCGTGCTTCTCCCGCCCGTCCCGGCGTGATACAGATAAGGCACACCACAGCCTTTCGTGAACTGGAACCATCACGCTTGGGCGGCAGGTCTCTGTGTATCGAGCGCGCCGCGGGCGAACGCTGCGACGGGGGTAGCGTCAAAGCTTCCGTTGCCTGGCAGGTTACGATCATGTGACGTCTGGAAATCGCGGCGCGCGCAATTCTTTCTGATCGTCGCGACAGTTGCTGCATTCGCACTAATCTTCCCCGCGAACGCACCGTCGGCGGAACCCAAGCGTGTCTTATTAGTCCAATCCTTTGGGAGCTCCGCGACGCCATTCACGGCCCGCTTGGTGGCTTTCGAGACTGAGCTGATGGCGAAGATGGGCGATGGCGTTGACTTGGACGAAGTGTCTTTGGATATGGCGCGCTATGCCGACCGCGACATACAGGAGGCGATTGTTAATTATTTGCAAAAGCGGCAGGCCAAGTGGCAACCCGATCTTGTCGTGCCGATCGGATCCTCGGCAACTATCTTCGTAGCAAACTATCGTGACCGGCTGTTTCCAGAAAAGCCTATCCTCTACGTAGTCGATCAGCAATTACTTCCGCCGGGCGCATTGGAGAAGAACGCGGCTTACGTCGGCCAGGAAATTGATCTTCACGGGTTGCTGGAGGACATGCTGCAAGTTGCACCCGCGACAAAAAATATCGCGGTCATAGTAGGTGCGACGCCACTGGAACACTATTGGCAGGACGCTTTTCAGAAGGCAGCTGAGCCACTCGCAGGCCGGATAAACTTCACCTACTATAGCGGTCTCTCCTTCGACCAAATGGAGGAGCGTGCCTCGACGTTGCCCCCAGATTCCTACATTCTTTTCCTGTTGCTGGTGCGCGATGCCGCGGGTGTAACCTTCAACTCCGACGAGGCGCTGCAACGTCTCCATGCAGTGGCGCACGCTCCGATCAATTCCATCTTCGATCACCAACTGGGTCTGGGGATCGTGGGTGGGCGCCTTTACCAGAGCGAGGGGGTTGGAAAGGAGGCTGCGGACGTCGCCATTCGTATTTTGCATGGTGAACCAGCTTCCAGTATTTCTCCAAGACTCTTCGAGCGCCTCCCCGCGCGTTATGACTGGCGAGAGCTACAGCGATGGAAGATTAATGAAAAACTCTTGCCGCCAGGAAGCACAGTCTTGTTCCGCCAGCCGACGGTTTGGGATCGCTACCGGGCATGGATCATCGTCGGTATTTCGATCTGTATTCTGCAGGCGCTGCTTATCACGGGTCTGGTGGCTAATCTCGTGAAACGCCACCGGGCGGAGCGTTCCTTAAAGCAGGCTGAAGAGGAAGCACACCGTCATCGCGAACAAATTAACCGGCTTAGCCGCGTTAGCTTACTTGGTGAGATGACTGCCTCACTCGCCCATGAACTGAATCAACCGCTATCGGGCATCGTCAGCAATGCGAATGCTGGAATGCGGCTTATCGACAGGGGTAGGGAAGACCCTGCAACGTTGCGTGAGATCCTGGTCGACGTAGAGGCAGACGGGCGCCGCGCCCACGATATCATCCACAATGTGCGCAACACAATTAAGAAAGGCGATCCTACCAGGCGCCGGATTAATCTGAATGAGCTGATCGCTAACGTTGCGCATGTCGTCAGGCCTGATGCAGTGGCTTATTCCTGCGAGATAGAAATATCGCTGGCCGAGGACCTGCCACTGATCGAGGTAGATCCGATCCAGATTCAGCAGGTCCTGGTGAACCTTGTTAGTAATGCCCTTGATGCCATGCGGCAGACACCACCGGACCGACGCAAGGTAGAGATTAGCACGGCTGGCAACGGCGAGAACGAAGTGCGCTTGAGCGTTCGCGATCATGGCACAGGCATTCGCCATGAGGTGCACGAACGCTTGTTCGACCAGTTCTTTACCACCAAGGAACAGGGACTGGGAATGGGATTGGCAATTGTGCGCTCCATCGTGGAATCTCACGGCGGTAAAATCCAGGCGGAGAATGTCGCCGATGGCGGCGCGCGCTTCTATTTTACTTTACCGGTAACGAAGAAAACATGATGGCGCCGGATCCATCGGTGTTCGTGATCAACGATGACCATTCCAGGAGTAGCCTGTTTCCACCATTGGGCAACTACCACATCAACCGCATGCGCCTAACGAGACCAAGCTCGTGAAGGTGGTGCAAAGAGCTGGCTTGCCGTCAGCGCAGAGCATAAGACCAAAGTCTCATTGCCATTTGCCTGACTGACGTTGTCTAATTGGGCAGCGTTCCTCGAATATATGAACCAAACAACTGGAACAAAGCTGACGCATGACTCTTCTCCAACTACGTCCGCGGAGATATGCTATGTCGTTGACGACGATCCATCGGTGCGCAAATCCATCACTCGCCTGCTCGAATTGGAAGGATTCAAGGTACGTGCCTTTGGCGATCCAGAAGATTTTCTCAATCAAATGGCGACCAATCCTGTGCGACTTGTTGTCCTGGATATCTGGATGCAACAAATGACGGGGATGGAAGTACTAGCACACCTGTGTGCGAGATGGCCCGGGACTCGTGTGATTTTTATTACGGGTCATGAGGATCGCGCTGCCGAAGCCACCGTGATGCAGGCTGGTGCCTCTGGTTTTTTTATCAAACCCTTGGATAACGAAAAATTCATCTCTGCCGTTCAAGACGCACTTGAGCAAGCCTAGCGATTAGAGTGGAAGAGAGTGCGCTTCGCAGCTACTGAAATGCCCACCTCTCGTTAGGTAATAGCCATGCTTTGACCTGAAAAGAACATCGGAACCCAGGATGCCAATCCTCGAGAAGACGATTCGCTTTGCCGCCATTGCGCTTGCCGTGCTGTTCATCGGCCTGAGCCTTTTCGGCATCTTTGGCGCGTGGTTCGTTGATCGCAAGGCCACCGACGTTGCGCTGAAGGGTTTTGGTCTCATCGAGGTCGGCATCGGGGTGGTCGATGCCGGAGTGGGCCGGGTGGATGACCTCATCGCGAGGAGCCGGACAGAAGTGCGGCAGGCTTCCGAGACCATCACCGCCGCCGGCGCACAGGCGCAGGCAAACAGCCCCGTGCTCAATGCGCTGAACGAGCGCCTGGAGACGAGTCTGGCGCCACGCATCGCGCAGATGCAGCAGGTGCTGGCTCCTGTGCGGGATGCGGTGGGGACAGTCGGCAACACAGTAAGTCTGCTGAACTCGCTACCAATGATGGCTGATCGTGCTCCGCGGCTGACGGCGCTGGACGAGGCCTTTAACCGGCTCGAAGAGCTGTCCGCGGACACGACGCAACTGCGCGGCACACTGCGCACACTGGTGGTGGAGCAGAAGAGTGACATCGCCCCTGGGACTGTTGCCGCGCTCAAAGAGCTTACACAGCGCATCGACACCCGACTGGGCGAGGTGCAGGCAAATGTTCAGGCAGTGCGTGCGGACGTGGCGACGTTGAAGGACCGACTGGCCAAGCGACAGTCGCGGCTACTGTTCGTATTGAATCTGGTCGCGCTGCTATCAACGCTGATGCTTGCCTGGATCCTCTACACCCAGGTCGTCGTCATCCGCCACCACTGGGCCCGCGTGCGGCCGCCGCGGCCAGACCGACGCCCGGCGACGACGAGTTAGCGCCTACCATCGACTAAGCGCATGAGATGGGGAGGACTCAATGCCACCAGCTAAGCTCATTGGTAAATTGTCGAGCTGCTTTTGTTCTTCCGATTTGAGGAACCTTAATCTTGTTAGTCCTCCTCAACATCATCCTCAGTTACTTCCCAGGTTTTATCGGGGTTGTACAGGTCCATGCTTTGGAATGCCTTCAGCGTATCCGCCCCAAGATCTTTTTGGTACACGACTCCGTTGGGGCCAACGATGAAGGTCTGCACTCCGGTAACCCGATACTGTGCCGGTGCTGCAGCAAGGGCGAATCCGCCGATCATTGCTCCTTTCACGACAAAGTCCATTTGGCCCAAGGGCGCAGCGGGACCTTGCCCTTTCAAAACTTTAAAATAGTAGCCGTGAAATGGCTTACTCCGCTCCGTGTAGCCTTGCTCCAGCGCTTTGGCGACTTCTTCTCCAACTGGACCGCCCCACGTTCCATCCGCGTTCTGCCACGCCAAACCATCATGTTTCCCAGGCGTGCTAATGATTCGCTGGGCGTACTGGTTCACCTTGGAATCGTCGTGCTTTTCCTGAGCATATTCCTGCTGCGCTTCGACGAAACCACGGCAAATGGCAATCGCGTCCAGTTCGTTGGCACCGATACGCCGATTCAGAATTTCTTGACGGCCCGCCTTGGCATCGAAGTACCACTTGCCCTTTTGCTTCACGATTGGAATCGGAAAAGGAAAATCGTCGTTTCCAATCGTGAGAACAGCGTGGTTCGGATTCTTCGCATCCGTGGCAACTGAATTCTTCTCTTTCGCCTTCGCAGCAAATGAGGCCGCCCGATTTTTGTCCTCGACCGGATCTTCGGAACTGACGAGGTCTATGCTGCCTGGCCCGAGGATCTCTTTCAGGACAGGCACGTCGAAAGACTCCGCCGCCTGAACAAGGCTGTCGGCCGCCTGTTGCGGTGTATCGAATTCTTTTTGTTTTACCTGCGGCGCCGCAGCCGCATCTGTTTTGGCCGCCAGCGCTGAATGCAAGGCGAAAGCTACGAAGCCCGACATAAGGATCGCAGAAGCCAGAATTTTCGACGAAGTCGTGATGTTTGATTTTCTTTTCATTGGATCTTCCTCAATCAACTGTTTGCTCATCTACCGCGTCCACCACCGCCGCCTTTTTTGCCACCGCCACCGCCGCCACCTCCGCGGCCGCCTCCACCGCCACCACCTTTTTTGCCGCCACCACCGCCACCTTTCATGCTACTGCCACCTCGGCTGCTCGCGGCTTTAGCAGAGCCCCCACTCCCGCCAGCAAAGGCGCCGCCACCACCGCCGCCCCCCGACGGCTTATGCCCGCCGACCTTGTCTGCGCCTCCTTTTCCGGCACCTCCGCTTGCCTTAGCAGCGCTGCCACCACTTGCCTTACCAGCACCGCCGCTTGTTGCCTTGCCAGCGCCGCCGGCACCGCCAGGTTTTCCAGCACCGCCAGCGCCACCTGCACCGCCGGGTTTTCCAGCGCTACCAGCACCACCCGCGCCCCCGGGACCGCCGGGTTTTCCAGCACCGCCAGCGCCACCCGCACCGCCTGGGCCACCCGGCTTGCCAGCACCGCCAGGACCGCCGGGTTTTCCGGCACCACCAACGCCACCCGCACCGCCGGGGCCGCCGGGTTTTCCGGCACCACCAACGCCACCCGCACCGCCGGGGCCACCGGGTTTTCCAGCACCGCCAGCTGTCTTGCCGCCGTACTTATTCGCTGTTTGTTTGTTAGCGTAAGGCGCGTTTCCCCGGTGTTGTGGGTTGTGCTGCCAGCCGTTGCCCTGGCCAGTACCGGTTTTGTTGACGTTCTTGTTGTAGTTCTTATTGAAATTGTTGTTGTTGTTGATGGTCACATTGCCGTCATCCCAATCGCAATTGCCCCAGTTGTTGTTGGCCCATACGCCACCCACGGCGATGGCCGATCCCCAAGCCAGTGCTGTCCCCGGCTGGTACCCGGGATAGGAGTAAGGATAGTAGGGATATTCGGCAGGTGCAGCCCCATAGACTACCGTGGGGTCGTATGACGGGACGTAAGCTGCCTCAGGGTTAGCTTGTTCAACTACAATCACCTGCTGACCGCTTTGCGTTGTTTTGGTCTCCACTTTCTGTTCCGAACCGGTCTTGAGATTCCCGGTGCCCTGCGCCTTTGCGCGCAGACGTTGCACGGCGTCCATAACATCTTTTTGCTGCGCCAAAACCGCATTTCCCACGTCTGTCATCCACTGGATATTCTCCGCCATCCGCTGTACCACGTCTGGAAATGCGGCCATCGATTGCACGCTTGGGTCCCACGGCTGCTTGGCCACGGCGTCTGCTAGTGCCTTGTCCTTCAGATTTTTGTTCTTATCCATCCATTGGTCTAGCTGCATGACTTCCAACGGATAAGTGGAAGCGGCCAGCGTTTGAGCCAACATCGCGTCGGGATAAAGCGCGATCGGCGCCACCAAAGAATCCAATTGATCGTTAGGAATCTTCGGAGCTTCCTCCGTCGTCGTCGTTTCCTCCTGCGCCAGCACCAGAGGAGAGCTCCATTGGAGCGATGCCACGCACACGATGGCAATCACGCCGTAAAGTGCTTGTCTACGAAATCCGGATCGAGGGCATTGTAAGTTCATAAATTTCTGCCTTTCTTCTTTGCGCGTCGCATTATTCCATCCAACTTCACCTGAGTTTGTGGCATCGCCTCCGTCGGCGGAAGTAAGACCTTAGTCCTATCTGTTCTCCGAACCAACGAAGTGACCGATCCCAGCGTGTTCCGACCTAAGCTGGATTCCTGATTTCTAGACGAAGCAAGCAGCGCGGCTGAGATCGTCGCTGAAGGCCAGCATGGGACGAAAGTCTTATTGAGGATGGAGAGGTTTTCTGTTCTAATTGCCACTTACTTCTCTAATCATCCCATGAAATTACTGAAAATCCTCGCCCTCTCCGTCGCCCTGTTCACTACCGTGCAGGCGATGCAACAACCGTCGTCTCATACCAAAGGCACGCCCACTGGGAAACCAACCGGCCAACTCAAGCCGGGCGAGTATTGGTGGAAACCGCAGCTCTCTCCGAGCGGTCCGCTCATGGTACTGGTGAGTGTTCCCGAGCAAACCATGCACGTGTATCGCAACGGCATTCTCATCGGCCGCTCGACCGTGAGCACTGGCTCAAAAGGACACTCCACGCCGGGCGGCGTCTTCAGTATTCTCGGCAAGAGTAAGGAGTATTATTCGAAAAAGTACGACAATGCGCCGATGCCCAACATGCAGCGGCTCACCGACACCGGCATCTGCATGCACTCGGGGAATCTTCCCGGCTACCCCGCCAGCCACGGCTGCATCCGCATGCCGTATGATTTCTCACAGTTGCTTTTCAGCCTGACGGCGACGGGCGGGACCGTCGTCGTGGGCGATGGCAAGGTCCCGGTGCCGCACCTCGCGTCGAGCCCCGGACTACTGCTTGCGCCGAAGGATCTCTCATCTGCAATGGCGCGTCCGCTCGCGAGCAATGAGTACGACTGGAAGCCAGAACGCAGCCCGAGCGGCCCGATCACGATGGTAGTCAGTGCGGCCGATAAAGCGATCTACGTTTATCGAAACGGCAATGTCATCGGGCGCGCTCCGGTGGAGGTAAGTGGCCGCGGTTCGCTGGGGAATCATGTCTACTCGCTCCTCGAAGGCACGACCGACCGGCAAAGCGCACTGGCTCCTGGCCGGGCTGCGCGAAAGTGGATGACCGTGACGAGCAGTGGCCGCAGCGTTCCTGCCGACAAGATCGCGTCGCGGCTGCGCGTCAACCCCGAGTTTGCGGCCAAGGTTTACGACACGCTCACACCGGGGACGACAGTCATCATTACCGATCAACCGGTCGTGCGGAGCCGCGGCAAAGCCGCGGTTCTCGAGGGCTGATCACGAAAACCACGCTCTCAGCCGACGAAGCATTGCTGCGACTCAAAGCTGGCAATGAACGATTCGTCGCCGGGACCGCGCGATTCGCGACCGTGCAAAAGGAGATCCTCGCAGATCTCCTTAAGGGCCAGCATCCTTACGCCACCATCCTCTGTTGCAGCGACTCCCGGGTGCCGCCCGAGCTGATCTTCGACGCCGGCTTTGGCGAGCTGTTCATCGTCCGCGTCGCGGGAAATGTGATATCGCCGGAAGTCGCGGGGAGCCTGCAATACGCGGGCCGCCATTTGCAGACGCCCCTTTTCGTAGTGCTTGGCCACACAAATTGCGGCGCAGTCGCCGCAGCGGTCGACGCGCGCGTCCATGGCAAACGGCAGCACTCGCGGATTCAGCTTCTCGTTGATTCCATCCTGCCCGGACTGTCCGATCTCGATTCGCAACTCACGTGGGAGACACTCCTCGAGCAAGCTGTCGAAGCCAACGTGCGCTGGAGCATGCGGCAGATTCTCGAAACGCCTGAAGGCCGGGAACGCCAGACCGAAGGCGTCGTGAAGCTCGTCGGCGCGATCTGCGAAATCGATAGGGGCCTCGTTCGGTTTCTCGATTGACCGGCGAGCGATGCCGTCGCCCGCATAGTCCAGCGTCGCCGGCGACCGATTCGCTGACGCGGCTCAGTACCCGCCGCCCCAGCGATATTGCCACGCGATGCCGAAGGCTTGGAGGTCGTGTTCGCGATGCGCGTTGTAGCCGCTGATGCTGTAGAGCTTCACGGATTGATAACGGTTCACCGGCAGCACGAGCGTCGCGCCAAAGCGAATGCCTTGCAGTTCAACGTCGCTTTCGACCTCATCGACCGTCGTGCGTCCGCCTTTGAAATACCCAGCGTTCAGAGACACCCAGCCGCCGGGCGCGAAGGTGTAACTGAGCCCGGATTGCACAGCGTAAAGCGGAGCCACCTCGCGTGTTTTACCTCCAAAAAAATCGCCATTGTCCGTGTAAAACGTCACGCCAGGAGCAAGCTCAACCGTCCATGGGCCGAATGCTTTCGACAGTCCGATCTCGGGTTTGAACGACCAGCGGTTGGTGCCGATGTTCACCAGCTTATCCCCGTCGTATTGACTCAGCGGCGCGGTAACGCGCAGACTCATGCCGAAGATGAAATCCTGGTGGTAGTTCTTGAACTCCGCCGCCGTCAGCGCGGGTGCGCCGACGAAATTCATCGAAAGGCGAAATGCCGTATCCGCAAAGCCATCGACGTAACGCGCATGCGGCAGACCGAAGACGAGACCTTTTGCGGCGATCGATGCATAGGGCACAACGAGGCCAAACTGCCCGGTCTGGCCAAACGCGCCGAAGGTCGTGGCGAAACCGAGGACGCCGACATGCGTTTCGTTGCTGACGTTCTCCAGTGGTAGCGACGGATCGGTGAGCACGGTGCCCGATGCGTAGCCGTATCCGGCGATCACGAAATTAAGACCGACCGGCGAGTTGCTGTAAGCGCGCGGTTCGAGATCCTGCGCATGGAGCGTCATGCCCAGCACACAAATGAACGTGCCTACGGCGGCAGTGACAAGGCGCATGATTCCTTTCCAGTTCAGTGGGTACCACCAATCTTCGTCGCTAGGCACAACGGGAGAAGGCGACGCGGTCATTGGAGGATGCTATCAAGAAATACCAGCAGCGTCGATAAGACCAAGGTCCGATAGACGCGCAAACGCGCGGCCGGTGAGAGGGGTGGGATTCAGACCTGAGCTGGTTCTTCCATCTTTACGAGATACAGCCCATCGCGCACAAAAAATGTGCAGGCACTGGTGTTCGCTCTGGGCCTCTGCCCGATGGCTACCGCAGCTTCAGGTCGCGTCCTAGATCGGGATTTCCATTCCTTCTCGGGCAAGCACTGCATTGGGGAACCGTTCCTGACACAATTTTTCGATGCGCTGAAGAAACTCGTCGTCATGTTCGGGATCGTGATGCGTTAAGGCCAGGCGCTTTGCGCCGGCCATTTCCGCAAGCTGCATGGCTTGATCGAAGCTGCTGTGTCCCCAGCCGCGCCGATTATGTAGTTCCTCGGCCGTGTATTGCGCGTCGTGGACTAACAAGTCCGCACCGCGCGCTAACTCCACCAATCGCGGATCGATCTGCTCGCCGTGCTCAACATCCGTGCAAACGACGAGCACTTTGCCATTTCGCTCGATCCGGAAACTATATGCGCCACCGGGATGGTTGTGCCTTTGAGCGCTGACCACGGTCGCCACATTGTTGATGCCGCTAAAGTGTTTGCTGGCATCAGCGATTTGCAGGAACTCAAAATTGGCTCCCATATGATCCAACTGCACCGGAAAATATTCCGCCTGCATCTGGACTTCGAAAATCTCCCGTAGATCGGTGATTGTCTGGTCCCGCCCGACCGTCAGGAGCGTGATTTTCTGTTTGGGATCGTAAGCCGGTGCAAAGAACGGAAAGCCTTGGATGTGGTCCCAGTGAAAGTGTGAGAACAAGATAACGACTTGGTCCTGCTGGTGACCGATAGCGCGGAGGTCTCTGCCCAGGTTTCGCAGTCCCGTGCCCGCGTCAATCACAGCGATGCGGTTCGTATCGGTGAACGTGATTTGCAGGCAGGTTGTGTTGCCGCCGAATTGCTGAAAACCAGCATCGCAGATGGGGATGGATCCCCGCGTACCATAAAACTTGAGCTTCATAGAATTACTTTTTGTGAAAGGTCGCAGAGTTCGAAGCAAGACCTGTACGCCACAAGAAACGAACCTCGTTCCGGGAGTTTGTCAGTCATGTTGCGTTTCGAGCGCCGCGCGTCCTCGGATAATTTTTCAGCAAATTGTAAGGTTCTGAGCAAGGCCCGCTTCGCTCGTCTCCTTGTACTTCGCGTTCATGTCTCTGCCGGTGTCGGCCAGCGTCTTGATCGTCGCGTCGAGATCAACACGGTGCCGTGACTCAATCTCGTTGGTGGCGATCAGGAAAGCGGTCCAGGCCTTCACTGCGCCGAAGGCGCAACGCTCGATGCAGGGAACCTGCACGTAGCCGGCGACGGGGTCACACGTCATGCCGAGGTGATGCTCGAGGGCCGATTCGGCGGCGTTCTCGAGAGTCTGGGGATTGCTCCCCATCACTTGAGCGATGAGTGCAGCGGCCATCGCAGACGCGACGCCAATCTCCGACTGGCAGCCACCTTCCGCTGCGGCGAGCGTCGCGTTGTGTTTGCACAAATAACCGACCGCCAAACCAGCCAGCAGACCCTCGCGAATTTTTTCCATGGACACCTGCCGTTTGCTATTGACGAGGGCATATACAATCGCAGGCACTACGCCGGCCGAACCGCTGGTCGGCGCAGTGATAACCAGGTGGCCACGCGCGTTTTCCTCAGACGCAGCCAGTGCGCAAGCGGCAACCATCGCGATCGCGCGGTCACTCTCATATTTTTCATCCTGCGCGCGCTCCCAAACAGTCGCTGCTTTGGAATGCAGTTTAATGGGGCCGGGCAAAACGCCTTCCTTCACCGACAAACCCGACTTCACCGTCGCAAGCATAGCGTTCGCGATCTTGTCCAAGAACGCGTTGATTTGCTTCTCGGTTTTTCCCGAAACAGCCACTTCGTTCGCCATGATTACCTGCGCAATCGAAAGATTGTTTTTCTCCGCGTGTTGACGCAGTTCCTTCATTGTCGAGTAGAGATATTTTGGCTGTCCTTTCTTCGGCGGTTGGTAGCCCTTCCATTCGATAAAGCCGCCGCCGACCGAATAATACTCCTGCACGTAGATCGGTTTATCGCGGCCCATCAATTTGCACGTCATGGTGTTTGGGTGCGGAAAGTCGCCTTTGGTTACGTCATAAACGATGTCGGCCAGCGACAGATTGAATGTATTGTCACCCAGCTTCACCGGATAAGTTTGCTCCGGGTTAGCTTTCATCTCGTCGAGGAAAAGGGGATCAACCGTAGCCGGTTCCTTGCCTAGCAGACCCGCCAGCGCGGCGTGCTCTGTGCCGTGGCCTTTGCCGGTCGCGCTCAAGCTGCCGAACAAATGGACTTTGAGACCGGTTGCCTTGGCGAGTTGGTCGGCCGGCAGCTTCGTGCAGCGCTGGTAAAAATCGTAAGTGATACGCATCGGCCCGATCGTGTGCGAACTCGAAGGACCGGGGCCCACTTTGTAGAATTCATCAGCCAGTGTCATCACGGGGCCTTTCGACTGCTTTACGACGTTGAGATTGGGCGAGAGCGTCGCACCCATCTTCGGCGCCGCTGCTTCCTTTGCTGAGGACGTGTTGCTCATGTTTGCAGCTGCTGGGTTGCGGCTTTCTGTGCCTGATGGGTTGAATTGATCGTTAGGTTGAAGTTCTTAGCTGCTCTGGTATCCCTCACTTTGGATTCCGTCAATGTAACCCCGTGCGCCGGTCTTTACGTTGGCAGCGTTTCCTTCATCGGTGTCGATGTGCATGGCGAGTTTGAAAGTTGGGTCCACCCGCACCAGCACGTCACCGAAAATAAGTTCGCGGTCCCCACCGATTCGGACGCGCACGAAGGATTTATCGCGAACTCCGTAACGAAGAGCGTCGTCGGGGCTCATATGAACATGTCGCAACGCACAAATCACTCCGCTATCGATCCGGATGCTGCCGGTCGGACTTTCGAGCGTGCAACCCGGCGTATCCGCGATGTCGCCGCTTTCGCGGATAGGAGGATGAATACCCAGCTTGAATTGCTCGGTCATCGCGATCTCGACTTGCGTGTATTTACGCGCGGGTCCGAGAATGCGGACGCGCTCAACGCAACCTTTCGGTCCGACAATCGTCAGTTGTTCCTTGCAGGCATACTGACCGGGTTGTGAAAGGTCGGCGTGTTTAGTGAGTTGATGTCCCTTGCCGAACAACGCCTCGACGTGTTCCTGCGTGAGATGGATGTGGTGTGCTGAGATTTCCACGAGAAAAGGTTGTTGTTTCTGCACCTCCAATACGCGCGTGATATAAGAGCGGCTTAACGCGCGCAATGCTTCGCGCGCCATCATGCGTTCCTCGTCGGTCGGCACTACCATAACCGCCACTTTTGAGTCATCGGTCGAAATGCTCGCTATTTTCTCGCCGTTGGCTTCGCGGTTGCATTTATCGTCAAGCGTGATGCCCATGCACTCCAAGCCCTGCAATGCCAGGGCGCGAATCACTGCGCTTCCCTGGCCCACACCGCCGGTGAAAATCACCGTATCGAGTCCGCCCATGGATGCGACGTACGCGCCGATGTACTTTCGCACGCGATAGCAGTAGGCTTTGAGCGCGATCAAAGCGCGTTGATGACCCTGATCGGCCGCTCGAAGAACTTCGCGCATGTCGCTTGAAACGCCCGATAAGCCCAGTAGACCGCTTTTTTTGTTCAACAAATCTTCACTCTTTGAAACGGAAAGTTTGTCCTCGCGTTGAAGGAACGCGAGCACGCCCGGATCAAGGTCGCCGCAGCGCGTACCCATGATCAATCCTTCCAGCGGCGTAAAGCCCATTGTCGTATCCACCGAGCGCCCATGATCTACTGCGCACATGGATGCTCCATTGCCAAGGTGGCAGCTTACAAGGCGCAACTCGTTAGGCCTTCGCTTCAAGAATTCGGCTGCCCGCAATGCAACGTAGTTATGTGAGGTCCCATGAAAACCGTAGCGACGCACCGCTTTCTTTTCGTAGAACTCGTACGGTAGTCCGTAGAGAAATGCGTACGCCGGGAGCGTGTGGTGAAACGCAGTATCGAACACGCCCACATGAGGCACAGCGGGGAACAGCTTCCGCATCTCGCGGATGCCCGCGATGATCACCGGATTATGCAGCGGTGCCAGCGGATTTAGTTTTTCCATTTCCGC
This sequence comes from uncultured Verrucomicrobiae bacterium, assembly GCA_963804875.1. Lineage (GTDB taxonomy): Bacteria > Verrucomicrobiota > Verrucomicrobiia > Chthoniobacterales > UBA10450 > Udaeobacter. The sequence continues at coordinate 6,584 of CAWDRX010000007.1, read as the reverse complement.
AACGAGTTCATCGGTGAGGAGAGTGGCTTCAGTGAATTTCTCGCCGCCGTGAACAACGCGATGCGCCACGACACTCACTTCACTGGGGCTGCCGATAACTCCTGTTTCCTTAGAAGTGAGTTCCGCAATCATCGCCTTGAAGGCAGCCGCGTGATCTGCCTTTTTCCAGATCTCGCTTTTGTTCGCCCTTCGGCCCGTGATGCTTCAGGCGAGTGCCGTCGACGCCGATGCGTTCAACAAGACCTTTCGCGTGGCGCGATTCATCCGTCGTGTCGTAAAATGAATATTTCAGCGAAGAAGATCCGACGTTGATAACAAGAATTTTTTCGGGTCTCTCGCCTTTGAGCGTGAGTCCGTAGGGATCATTACCCTGTTGAAGAGCAGCCTTCGTTTTCGCCGGATCGGCCGCCAGCATTCTCGTCCGATCAGCGATGCTCCGCGAAATGTGGCGCACCGCGCCCGGCTCGGCGACAATGATTGATTGAAAGAGCGATACCGGAACAAGCAAAACCTCGCAGTGAGTCTCCGCGATGAAGTCGGCTAGCAATGGATTGCCCGTCATCAGGGCTGCTTCGGCGAATGTATCGCCGGTCTTCAACTGCCCGAGCTGTTGCCGCGTGCCGTTTGTCACCGCTGAGGCCGCTACCGTCCCGCTCAACACGACGCCGAAGTGAGTAGCTTCTGCGCCCTGATGAGCGATCGCTTCGTTCGCCTCAAACGATCGAACGACCGAGCCGTCTACCAACTGTTTGGTCCGCTCGGCAGTGAAGTCTTTGAAAAGGTCGACGTGTTCTTTGATGAAGCCTGCCGTGTCCATGAGTCACCTTCCTCAGAGGTTTCCAATGTGTCGCTGAAGGTCGTGCTGGCATATTGGACCTTAGCCCTACACTGCATCTTGGCTGGCGGCGGTGCGTGCGATACCCCATGAACCCCGGTTGTAGAAAAACGAGAAGTCGCTAGCCGAAAATCGTAATGTCAACGCGATCGGTCAAAAATTCAGCGTCGAGAGATTGCCATCGCCGGAATCGAACTGCAACACGAGCGGTTCATTCCTATTGGACCAAAGTCCTATGGACTCCTAGAACCGAAACTCGGTATTTATCTATTCGCGGCAGAATTGGAACCAAGACCTGTGCGCCACAAGAAACGAACCTCGCAAATGGTTAACCAGTAATTCACACTCACAAAATCATGCCTGCTCAATCGTCAAAAACATCCAAGTCCCCATCCCGTTATTCTGTCGGCATGTTTAGCCCCGGAGAGGCTCGCTGTGATCGCTGGCAGGAGCTGGCTCATGCCGGCCAGACTCTTGTTGCCCAATCCTCCTCCGACTCTTCGACTAAGGAAACGCTCGCCACAGTGGAAGCTCTGCTTACGCCGCTTAGTGTCCTGGAGACTTTCCGCGCTTATCCGGGGGAGGCGATGATGACTGCGCTGAAAGATGCGCTCGGCCGGCGTGACTATTCCAGCTTCTCGAGAATCACCAACCGTATCGCTAAGGCAATCATCACTGGATCGTATCGCCGTTCCGCGAATGCCTGGAAGGTTGGCGAGGAAGGAGAGAAGGAAGGGAACGATCGCCTGATGAAGGACTATTTTGACACAGGCGATCTCACTAAACCCTACTTCGAAGTGTTGATCGTCAGTGACGACCCGACGCCGGAACAGGTGCGCCAGAGTCGTACCGAACTGCGGCAGCTTCGTCGTCCGGAAGACCCGTTTGTGTATGAAGCGGTCACGGTGCCGAGCTTTGAAGACGGCATCCTCGGTGTGGTGCTGAATGCCGATGTGCAGGCGGTGGTGATCAGGGACAACTTCCGCTTCAAATCCCAATTCGACGCGCCTCTCCTGCGCACTTATCTGCAGCAGCATCTTTCTCTGGAACCCGGCTCAATGGAGCCGAAAAATCACGGAGTGACTCTCGCCCGGGCTATTCGGAAGATCCGGCCCGAGCTGGACGTTTATCTAATCATTGATGGCGCGGTGGAAAAGATGGCGAGCCATCTCGATTCCAAAAACATCCGGCGCGTCTTCTATGGGATCGAAGACCTGATGGAGATCCACCTGGCTCTCATGGAGGGGGTGAACCAGCGCTACGACACGCCGTATTTCAATAACCTGAAAAACTACGCGCGCCGTCCGATCGGCACCTTCCACGCCCTGCCGGTGGCACGCGGCAAGTCGGTCTTCAATTCACACTGGATTCGGGACTTCGGTCACTTCTACGGCGCCAACATTTTTATGGCTGAATCTTCCGCCACCACTGGCGGGTTGGATTCGCTCCTGGAACCGACGGGCAATATTAAAGTCGCCCACGAAAAGGCAGCACGGGCCTTTGGTTGCCAGCAACTGTTTTTCGGAACGAACGGCACCTCCACCTCTAACAAGATTGCGGCGCAGGCCATCGTACGGCCGGGAGACATCGTGCTCGTGGATCGGAACTGCCACAAATCGCACCATTACGGTCTCGTGCTTTGCGGCGGTCAGCCGCTCTACGTGGAAGCCTATCCGCTGACCGAATATTCGATGTATGGCGCGGTGCCGCTACGCACGATCAAGAAGGCTCTGCTCGACCTAAAGGCGGAAGGACGCCTCGACCGCGCGCGCATGCTATTGCTCACGAACTGCACCTTCGATGGTCACGTTTATAACGTGCAGCGTTTCATGGAAGAGGTGCTGGCAATCAAACCAGACATGGTCTTCCTCTGGGACGAGGCCTGGTATGCCTACTGCCGCTTCTCGCCTTTCCACCGCATGCGTTCGGCCATGGGTGCCTGCGAAGCCCTACGCGAGAAGTATGCCAGCGAGGCCTACCGAGCCGAGTATAACGAATTCAAGAAGAAGCACGGTAAAATTGACCCGAAGAATGAGAAGCAACTACTCAACACGCATCTGTTGCCCGATCCGGATGCGGTAAAGATCCGGGTTTATGCGACGACCTCGACCCACAAGTCGCTTTCCTGCTTCCGTCAGGGTTCCTACATTATGGTGAATGATGATTGCTGGGAGAGCACGGAGGCGTCATTCAAAGAGGCGTTCTTTGCCCACACAAGCACCTCACCCAATCTCCAGTTGATCGCGTCACTCGACGTGGCCCGCCGACAAGCAGAACTCGAAGGGTATGAGCTGGTGGGCCGCTCGATCGAACTTTCCCTGATCCTACGCCGTGAGGTGAACAAGCATCCGCTCATCTCCAAGTACTTCCGCATCGCGACCAACGCCCAGATGGTGCCCGCCGAGCACCGTGCCAGCGGATTCGAAGACTTCCATGCGGATGGGGTGAGCTGGAAAACCATCTATGACGCCTGGGCGACCGACGAGTTCGTTTTAGATCCCACTCGTATCACTCTGTTGTGCGGTTCCGCGGGGTTTGATGGCACCCAGTTCAAGGGATTGCTGGCAAGTAAGTTCGACATCCAGCTGAATAAGACCTCGCGCAACAGCGTTCTGCTTCAGACCAATATTAACAACACCCGCAGTGACATTGCCTACCTGATCAAGGTTCTCGCGGATATGTCGCGCGAATTGGAGCGCAGGCTCTCGACTGATCCCGAGGAGAAGGCGGCGTTTGACGCCCGCGTGAAGAGCCTGGTTACCGACGTTCCCGATCTTCCAAACTTCAGCCGCTTCCATGACGCCTTCCGCGAAGATCCCCGCGGCAAGACAAACGAAGGGGACATGCGCACACCTTTCTTCCTCGCCTATGACGCGGAGAACTGCACGCATGTGAGGCTCAACAGCAAGGAGATCGATGACATGGTCAAAAGCGGCCAGGCTGTCTCGGCGAAGTTCGTTATCCCTTATCCCCCGGGCTTCCCGATCATGGTGCCGGGTCAGGTCATTACGAAGGAGACCATCGACTTCATGCGCAAGCTCGACGTGAAAGAAATCCACGGCTACCAGGCAGCCTTGGGCCTGGAACTGATCAAGCCGGAAAAGCTCGGCGCGAACAGAAGAAAAAAACCGAGTCCTAGTCGTCGGGCTTCTCGTCAGCTCACTCCCAAAAAAAGAACACGAAAGGCCTAACCTAGTGACCACTTCAACAACTGACACAACCGAGCTAACACGGAGGATAACATGATTGACTGGTTCTTCACGACGCTTAAGACCTACCCCGAAATCGCGATTTTTCTCGCGCTCGCCTTAGGTTACTACTTCGGCAAGTTCACCTACAAAGGGATCGGCCTCGGGTCGGTGACCGCCACCCTCATCGCAGCTGTCGTGATCGGGCAAATCGGCATCACGGTCAACCAGCCGCTCAAGGCGTTTTCGTTCCTCATGTTCCTGTTCGCCGTCGGCTACGCTGTCGGGCCGCAATTCGTGCGCGGGATTGCCAGCAGCGGCCTGCCGCAGGCGATCTTCTCGGTGGTGCAGTGCGTATTCAGCCTGCTCGCGTGCGTGGTGGTCGCAAAACTCGCCGGCTACGACCTCGGCTACGCGGCCGGACTCTACTCGGGATCACAGACAATTTCTGCCTCCATGGGCCTCGCAACCGACGCCATCAACCGGCTGGGCCTGGCCGCCGACCAAACCAAGACTTACCTCGATAACATGCCGATCGCTTACGCCGTGACCTACATGTTCGGCACCATGGGCTCCGCGATCGTGATCGCCGTCATCGGCCCGAAGCTGCTGGGCATCGATCTCGTCGCCGCCTGCAAGGACTACGAGGAGAAGCACGGGGGCGGCAAGAAGCAGGTGGGCGGTCCCGGCACGGCCTGGACGCGCTGGGCGCTGCGCGCCTACAAGGTGCAGCCGGGTGGCAAAGCCGCCGGTCTGCGCGTCGCCGAGGCTGAGTCGCTGGTGCCCGATGCGCGTCTCTTCATCCTGCGCATTCGGCGTGGGGGCGAGATCATGGATGCGACCTCGGACATCGTCCTGAAGGAAGGCGACGTGGTGGCGGTCGCGGGCGAGCGCGAAGTGCTGGTGAACATCCTCGGGGCAGCGGCGGTCGAAGTCGAGGACCGCGAACTGCTAGCCGTGCCGGTGGAGGGCGTCGACGTCTTGGTAACGAACAAGGACGTCGACGGCAACACGCTCGAGGAACTGGCGGCGCGCCCGGCGGCGCGCGGCGTATTCCTTCGCAAGATCACGCGCGGCGCTACCGCCACCGATATCCCGATCCTGCCGAGCACCGAGGTCAATCGCGGCGACTTGCTCACCCTCGTCGGCCGCACGGAGGATATTGCCGCCGCGACCAAGATGCTGGGTGTCGCCGACCGTCCGACCGATGTCACCGACATGGCGTTTGTCGGCGCGGCGATCGTGGTCGGCGCGTTGATCGGCGCGCTAGTCTTCAAGGTGGCAGGGGCGCCGCTCACGCTGTCGACTGCCGGCGGCGCGCTGATCGCCGGAATCGTCGGCGGCTGGCTGCGCTCGGTTCGCCCGAAGTTCGGCCGTATTCCGACGCCCACCGTCTGGTTCATGAACTCGGTCGGCCTCAATATCTTCATCGCCATCGTCGGCATCTCCGCCGGTCCGGGCTTCGTCAACGGTCTGAAAACGCAGGGCGTCGGTCTCTTCCTGTGGGGCGCAGTCGCCACGACGGTCCCGCTGGTTCTCGGCATGTTCGTCGCCAAGTACGTGTTCCGCTTTCACGACGCGCTCAATCTCGGCATCGTTTCCGGGGCGCGCACTACGACGGCGTCGCTTGGTCTGGTCTGCGACCAGGCCAAGAGCCAGATCCCGGCGCTCGGCTACACCGTTACCTATGCCGTGGGAACACCCTGCTCACGATCTGGGGCATGATCATCATCATGTTACTGTCGTGAGAACACATTTTCCGAACGTGACTCAACAGCAAAGAAAACTATGACAACAAAAAGCAAACCCTCCGGTGCCGCGAAAACTAACGGACAAGGTCATCGTCGCAGTCGCCCATTATCAGATACTGCGAAACTGAAAGAGTTCGACAAACTCGGTCCGTTCGAGATCAAGGATTTCGTCCAAAAAGTGGCGTCGAAAACAGCACTGGAAAATTCCCTCTCGTACCTGAACGCCGGTCGTGGCAACCCGAACTGGGTCGCCACTGAGCCGCGCGAAGCGTTCTTCCTCCTCGGGCAGTTCGCAGTTACTGAGTGCAAACGGGTGCTTGACCTGCCACCCGGCGTGGGCGGGATGCCTACCGCAGCGGGAATAGCCGGCCGACTCGAAGCCTGGTTGAAGGAACATCATGACATGCCGGGTGCTTCTTTCCTGCAGGCGATGGTGCCGTCGGCTGTGAAGAAGTTCAGCTTCGATCCGGACAAGTTCGTGCACGAGTTGGTGGATTCCATCATCGGCGATCACTATCCGGTGCCTGACCGCATGCTGGTCCACAACGAACAGATTGCTCATCGAGTACCTGGAGTGGGCCATGTGCGGAAACCCGCGGCCGGAAGGCAAGTTCAAGAGTACGCGGTCGAGGGCGGCACCGCCGCCATGTTTACATTTCAAGTCGCTTAAAGCTAACCGGATTCTCAACCCCGGCGACACGATAGCGCTCGGGGTACCATTTTCTTCACGCCGTTCCTGGAGATGGCGCATCTGGAGGACTACGACCTCCATTACGTCGAAATACATGCGAAACAGGAGGACCGGTTTCA
>CAWDRX010000006.1:0-68614 GCA_963804875.1 uncultured Verrucomicrobiae bacterium | reverse complement strand
GTTGACTGTTGAAGGGTGGGGGAGTCACTGGAACGGCTGATTTTGGCTGCAATATCGCCTGACGCGGCATTTGAAGTCTGCGCCGGAGTTTCGTCAGACAAAACCCGCATCGACGAGGCCAGCAACGCAAGGCCTATCGCAGTTAAAACCAGGAATTTCTTCACGGGCAGGACATCGGTAACATCGTGAGCTAAGCAGAGCGCCTTCCTCTGTAAAGCTTGACAGTTACCGCCTCATTACGCTGGACTAGCCGCCGTCGAGGATGGTAAACAAAAAACATGAAAGCGTTCGTGTCGGAGTCGCTGATTTGCGCGCTCGCGTTGGGGATGATTCTCGTCATCAGCGTAAATGCTCAAACGCCTTCACCAGATGCAGCGCGTTACGGCCCTTACCCTGCTTATTATAAAGAGATCATTACGATGTGGCTTAACAAGCAATTGATCGATCCGGATAGTGCGCGCATTGAGTGGAGCAGTGAGCCGAAACCATCCGAAGCAGGCAAGGGCAGCGAAGCTGTATCGGGTTATCTCATTAATTTCACCGTGAACGCGCGAAATCGTTTCGGCGCTTATACAGGCAAGCAAAAACATTCTGTGCTCATCCGCAATGGCGAAGTAATCAAGAGCATGGGGTTCGGTTATTAAATGAAGATGAAACAATTCAAATTAAGTTCTAAACGGAAAACGTCCGGCCAGGTTGTGGTCGTGCTCATCATCCTGGTGGCGCTGCTTTGTGGCGCGTGGTGGTGGCTTAACTCCAATAAAGAGAATTCGGCCAAGGAAGGAAGAGACTTCGCTAACGAGGCAATTCAGAAAATTGCTGTCCAGCACGACGGCAATTTTTTCATCTCACGGCTCAGCCCGCAGATGCGCATGGCCTTCGCCGCCCCGACTGCACAGCAGGAGTTTATGAACGAGATTGTGAAGTTTGGAGCGCCGGTTCGCCCGGTTGACGTTCAAGGCAAGATTGAATTTAATTCGCAATTCTTTGAGCCACACGGCTCTTTCCACGCGCGGATATATTATCCGGCGAGATACGCCGATATCGATCTCACCATTTCGCACCCGGTGGGGCGTTGGCAAATTGACCAGATCGCATTCATCCCGCAGAGCGAGCAGCCCGGTATGCCCGCCCCTGCGGCTCCGCCACAAACGGCACCTGCACCGCAAGCTCCGCCTGCGTCACCAGGTGCGCCTCCACCGCAAGCTCCGCCTGCATCTACCGCTGCGCCGGGAGCGGGAGGCTGAAAGAAGTCAGCCATGCGCTTCCACCGTGGAAGCGGTTACAGGTGCCGCTACTGCAACAAGCGGTCGAACGAATCCAGACAAATCTGCGACCATGTCTCCATGGTTTCGCGACGTGCCAACAATTCGTCCTTCGCGAGAAATGTCAGGCCGGTAATCATCGCTTCGCGTTTTTCCACCTTCGGCTCGGCCAATTTGAATACATGAACGACGCCAAGATGCACGCGCCCAACCTCGGTGCTGTCGTCATTTAGAAGCGCAACGATTCGATCTTCAAACGGAGTATTAATTTTGACCTCTTCGTTCACTTCGCGTTCCACGCCGGCGCGATACGCCTGCTCGTCCATGGCAAAGAGAGATTCGTCAGTTTCATTCATGTGACCGCCGATCCCGATTGAGCCTTTCGCAACCAGGCGCTGTTCGCCGGCTTTCTTACCACGCACGTAGTAAACGACTTTGTTCTGAAACGTGATGAGAGCGTAGGGAATGATTTGTTTGTAGGCAGGATCGATCTCGGCATCGGCGCGCCGGAGAAAAAAATTGTTCCCGCGCGAGAGGAACGCATCAAGATATTTTTGCGGTGTGAAGTTGAGGCCGTGAAAAGCCCCAAGTTCGTCGAACAAGCTACGTCGGACGACGAGCACGTTTTCTTCAGACACCTTCATCGTCATGTCACTCTAGCGGAGCGAAGAAAACCTGATCACTTCTTGTCTCGCGCCCGAAGCACGGTCCAGAGATGTTTGAAAGCCTGGCCTCATGCTTCGTATTTCGTCGCAGCGCTACCCTTCAAAACGAATAGCTCACGCCCACCTGCGGGCCGAACAGGTTAAGGCTGGGATTAGGATCGGTTTGTCCCCGGTTGGAAAAATGCTGATAAAGCGCGCCCACATCCAGTTTCCAGTGATCATTCACCAAGTAGGAAATACCCGCCGCCGACAAAATGTTGAACGTGAAATCCTGTCCCTGACCGCCCGGCACTTCGGGGTGACTGTCAATCCCTCCGCCGCCTACACCGCCCGAAAAATAAGGAACGAACCGCGAGTTTCGCTGAACGAAATTGTAGCGAAACCCCACGTTGAATCCCAAGTAGTGATTTTCGATTCCTTTGAAAATCGGCTCCGCAATCGCGCTTATGTAGAACTGATGATAGCCCCGCAACCAGCAATCGCTTCGAATGACTCCCCAACGGATTCGTTCTGTCAGAAACAGCGCGCCGATTTGGTAATCCGTGGGTGGATTAATTGCGCCAAACAAGTACGCGGTCTCGAGCGCGAATTCGATTCGGGGCGGGTCGAATTCATCGCTGGTGGCGACGCTCACCTGCCTTTCAACACCGGCGAACATTTGCGAGCAGATCGAAAGAGCGGCGCAGACGATGCAGATGCGGAGAGCTTTCATCTAGCGCGCCTACGATAGGAACGCTTGGTCGGATTGCAATTCTCCTGTAGCGGTGCTGTCTGAGCGCCGAAATCGGATATGAACAAGAAAGGGATCGGCGGTCACAGACCGCCGCTACAGAATTCGGCGAGATCAGGAGGGAGCGCGCTGATCCATTCGCGTTCGTCTTCGACGGCTAGTTTTGCCGAATGCAAAGCATGTCGTGGCAACAGGAGTTTCCTCTCGAGCTCATGAGTCCATCCAGTTTCGATGAAACGCAGATACAACAGCTCGTCGGGGCCGTAGATTTTATCGCCTACGATCGGGTGGCCCAATGAGGCGAGATGCACCCGAATCTGATGAGTGCGCCCGGTTTCCGGAGCCGCGCGAATGACGCTGAACTGGTCGCCGGATGAAGTCGATCTTGTAAACCGCCGTTCAACAAAAAATTGTGTCTGCGCTGGTGCGCCGGCAACGTGAATCATTTGTTTGAGCCAGATCGGGGAGCGTTGGTGGTTGCCCTGCCTATGCAATGGAGCGTCAACAAGTTTGTGCTCCCATTCGGGCCAGCCCCAAACGATCGCGAGATATTCTTTATGCAATGAGTGTCGCTGCATCAAAAGTCCAAAGTCGCGTGCAGCAGAGGCCGTTTTTGCAACCAGCACGAGGCCACTGGTCTCGCGATCGAGTCTATTCACGATTGAAACCTGCCCGCCGTTTGCGATCTCGAACGCGAGCAACTCCCGCAATTGTTTCCACAACGTCGGTGCGCCGTTCGGCTTGCTAGGATGAATGAGAAGAAACGGCGGTTTATTGACGACGACGTACTCGTCAGTCTCATCTACGATTTCGAAGTGAAGGAGTGAAGCAATGGAGTAATGGAGGAGGGAATGTGCGCCAGTTCAAAGGCTATTAACGGAACAATCCGTAATCGAACACCTCATTCCCGTGCTTGACCTGGCTAGCAAAACTGCTTTACCTAAAACGCTCAGCCTTAACCAGGAACTGACCTTGGACCCCAAAGACATCAAAGAAATTAAAGCCGTCATCGATTTGATGAAGAAGCACGATCTTTCCGTGTTCGAGATCGAAAAGGAAGGTTTCCGGCTGAAGCTGCAGAGAGGTGCCTCGGCTCCGCAAACGACCATAGTCGCGCCGGCAACGACCGCGGCGCCGGCCAAGGCCGCAGCTGCGGGAGCTGAATCGTCGGCGCCTGCTGCGAAAGCGATCGAGAGCGTTCCGATGAAAGAGATCGTTTCGCCGATGGTGGGTACCTTCTACCGCGCAGCATCACCCGATGCGCCCGCTTTTGTGGAAGTGGGAAAACCCGTCACCGAAGAGACTGTCGTTTGCATTATCGAAGCGATGAAAGTGATGAATGAGATCAAGGCCGAAACAAGTGGCGTTATCGCCGAAGTAGTCGCCGATAACGGCAAGCCGGTTCAATTTGGCCAGGCGCTGTTCAAAGTTCGTTAAAACATGGTAGAGCGCGACCGCGGGCCGCGCCGAATCGCGCGTCCCACATGTTCCAGAAAGTTCTGATTGCTAATCGCGGAGAAATCGCGCTGCGGGTGATTCGCGCCTGCAAGGAACTCGATATTCGCACGCTTGCGGTCTATTCGGAAGCAGACGTCGATTCGCTGCACGTTCAGCTTGCCGATGAAGCGATCTGTATCGGCGCGGCTCCCAGCTCGGAAAGTTATCTCCGGATCGATCGAATCATGAGCGCAGCCGAGATCGGCGACGTAGATGCGATCCATCCCGGTTACGGGTTCCTTGCCGAGAACCCGCATTTCGTGGAGGTCTGTGAAAGCTGCAACATCAAGTTTATTGGGCCTTCCTCCAGTGCCATGCAGTCCATGGGCGACAAGAACGCTGCTCGTGCGGCTGCACGTAAAGTCGGCATTCCGGTAACGCCTGGCAGTGACGGGATCGTTGAGACAGAGGATGAGGCGATGAACATCGCGAAGAAGCTCGGCTACCCGGTGATGATCAAAGCGGCCGCCGGCGGCGGCGGGCGCGGGATGCGGGCCGCGCACAATGAACCGAGCCTTAAATCCGCCTTCCATAGCGCACGTCATGAGGCGCAGAAGGCATTTGGAAGCGATCAGGTGTATCTGGAAAAGCTCATCGTCAACCCGCGCCACATTGAATTTCAAATCATGGCCGATAGCCACGGCCACATCGTGCATCTCGGCGAACGCGATTGTTCAATTCAACGGCGCAACCAAAAAGTGATTGAAGAATGCCCGTCCGCGGTAATGACGCCAGGTCTTCGCAAGAAAATGGGAAATGCGGCCGTGAAATTGGCTAAGTCAGTCGGATACGAAAACGCGGGAACAATCGAATTTCTGGTCGATCAGGACAGGCGCTTTTACTTCATGGAAATGAATACGCGCATTCAAGTGGAGCACACAATCACCGAGGAAGTTTATGGATGCGACCTCGTTAAGGAGCAGATTCGCATAGCCGCAGGCCAGCCGCTTTCGCATCATGTCGCGAATGCGCGACCGCGGCTTCACGCCATTCAGTGCCGTATCAACGCCGAAGATCCGGCCAACAACTTTCAAGCGACGCCGGGCCGGATCGATTTTTATTATGCGCCAGGTGGCCGCGGCGTCCGCATAGACTCGCACGTTTATACCGGCTATTCAGTGCCGCCATACTACGATTCGTTGATTGCGAAAATAGTGACGATTGGTTCCACACGGATCAATGCAATCGATCGAATGCGGCGCGCCTTGGATGAGTACTACATCACCGGAATCAAAACGACAGTGCCGTTTCATGCTGCGATGATGCGGAACGGGGATTTCCGTGACGGAAACTACGACACTGGTTTGATCGACCGTCTTGTTTCAGCGGGCAAGCTCAGCCTAAGCACGCGGCCTCTTCGTCTGCATGAGTGAACCGCGATTCGATGAGCGCGCTCAGCGAATGCCGGCTCTATGGAATTATTGATCTCGGCTATGTGGAACGGCACGATGCGGGCCACGTTTTAGAGCAAATGATTGAAGGGGGGGTCGATCTGATTCAGTTGCGCGGAAAAAACAAATCAATTCGCGAACTGATAGACTTGTCAGCCGAGTTACATGAATTGACTGCGAAATCTTCGACGCCGCTGATCGTGAACGATCACGCCGAAATCGCAAAACGCGTTCCAGTCGAAGGAGTGCACGTTGGCCAGGATGATGACCCGATTGAGATTGTGCGACAAGGAGTAGGGCGCGACCTCTTGATCGGCAAATCTACGCACAGCCTGGAGCAAGCGCACGCCGCAGAGCGGGAGGGCGCAGACTACATCGGATTCGGCCCGATCTTCATGACTCCCACCAAACCCGATTACGCGCCGATCGGTCTTGAAGACGTCCGGCGCGTTCACGCGGAGGTGAATCTGCCCATTTTCTGTATCGGCGGCATTAACGTCGACAATCTTCAGAGCGTGATCGAGGCCGGGGCAAAGCGCGTTGTGATGGTCTCAGCGTTGCTTAAGGCGCACAACATTGTTGATTACGCGCGCTGTGCCACAGATATGCTGGCGTGAGCGCAGGTTGAAGTTGTAACTGATTTAACGTTCTTTCTATGTCAGTCCTCGTTGTTGGCTCCATTGCAATCGACACGGTTAAGACGCCGGTTGAGGAACACTCGGATTTGTTAGGCGGTTCGGCTTCCTATGCCGCACTGGCGGCGAGCTTCTTTTCTCCGGTTCGGCTCGTCGGCATTGTCGGTAACGATTTTCCGAAATCGGAATTCGATTTTTGGAGGTCACGAAAGATTGATACTGAAGGCGTGCAACGAGTGAATGGAAAAACGTTCCGCTGGTCAGGCGAATATTCGTGGGATCTAAACACTCGCCAAACGCGCTCTATCGATCTCAATGTGTTCGAAGATTTCAAGCCGGAGTTGCCGGAGGCATATCGCCAAACGGATTTTGTTTTGCTGGCCAATATCGCGCCCTCACTGCAAGCGCATGTTCTCGAGCAAATGGAGCGCCCGCGTTTCGTTATTGCGGACACGATGGATCTTTGGATCCAGACGGCAAGGCCGGATCTCGATGCTTTGCTCCGCCGCGTTGATCTTTTGATTCTGAACGACAGCGAGGCGCGCGAAATGACGAAGGAGACGAGTCTAATCAAAGCCGGACGTCGTATTCAGAAAATGGGGCCGCCACAGGTTGCCATTAAGAAGGGCGAGCACGGCGCTCTGCTCTTTGGCGAAGGCGATCGCTTCTTCAGTTGCGGCGCATATCCACTCGAAGACATCCACGATCCGACCGGAGCAGGGGACACGTTTGCAGGAGGCATGGCTGGCTATCTGGCGGGCACAGTAAAAAAGGTTCACTTCAATGATCTGCGCAAGGCAATGATCTACGGAAGTGTGCTGGCCAGTTTCTCCGTGGAGGCATTCAGTCTGGAGCGTTTGCGCAATCTTTCGATGGAGGAAATCACAAAGCGCTACGAGACGTTCAAACTGATGAGCCAATTCGAAGTCCCGCCTGAATGACGACCGACGAGGAGTATCGAAATCTGCTGCGAGGCAGCTTGATCGTCACGGGTTCGTGCATTCTCGCAGTAGTCATCTGTTACTTCTGGGTCGATCGCAGCGTAGCGTTTTTCGTTTATGACCATCACATCAATCGTATCGCAGTCTTTCGCTGGCTCACGTACCCGCCGCCGGAAATCCAGAATTGGTCGGCACTGATGCTGACCGTTTTGGTAGTCAGACGGGCATGGGGACCATTCTTGCGATGGCAGAAGGTGCTTCTCGTCGCCTGCATCAGTCTGATCGTTGCCGATAACTTCCGCATCTCGTTAGGCGACGTTTTCGGCCGCTATTGGCCAGAGACATGGACACATGACAATCCTTCGCTGATCGGCACGGGCACATACGGGTTTCATCCTTTTCAACGAGGCGATGACGTCGGCAGTTTTCCGTCGGGTCACGCCTGCAGAATCCTGGGATTCGCCGGGGTATGGATGATGGCAATGCCCGGTACTCGAGTGGTAACGCTCGTTCTTTCCGTTCCCATGCTCGTGAGCCTCGTGGCGATGAATTATCACTTTGTCAGTGACGTGATCGCCGGCAGCGTGTTAGGCGCGCTGATCGCTGCATACGCGGTGCATTTGGCTCGGCTCAAAATGGCTTGAGCGAACGCTATTGGCTGTTCAAGATCATGAGCCAATTCGAGGTACCTGATTGATCTCTCGGTTTTCGATTTTCTCGCGAGTCGGTGTAAGCGCGCTCATCGCTGTTGTTGTTTGGGGCGCGTCTGGCTATCTTTGCGCAAGAGATCAATCAAAAAATTGGATTGTCCTAAAAGATTGTCGGCTTATCCCGAATCCGGCGAATGACGGTGACAGTTTTCATGTGAGCGCTGGAAACAAGGAATATCTGTTTCGGCTTTACCTCGTTGATGCGCCGGAAACAGACGAAATGACGCCGCGGCGACTCGTTGACCAAGCCAAATACTTTCAGATTACTGTGCCGCAGGCCATCGAAGTAGGTCGGGCAGCGAAAGATTTTACACAGGAGAAGCTGTCCCAACCCTTCACTGTATTCACACATATGTCCGATGCGATGGGCCAGAGCAGACTCGAACGTTTTTATGCATTCGTCGAGACCAGGCAAGGTGATTTGGGCGAACAGCTAGTTCGCGATGGCTTAGCTCGATCTTACGGGTTCAAAACCGCCCCGCCGGGACTAACCAGTTCGCGAATCGAAGTCGCAAAGCTTCAGCAATTGGAGGACGAAGCGAAACGAGATCAAATCGGCGCCTGGGGTGTCAACGCGGGGCGATTGAATGCGCGTACACAAACGCCATCAGTTTTCAGTTCCTTTGTTGCCGATGGAAAAACCCCGCCACGCTTGGCTCCTGCGGATTCGCCGAGCGTTTTTCCTCCGATTGCAAAACAAAGCGCTTCGATTACGCGCAGTTCGGTTGCGACGAATGGATCGCACGCTAAAGAAAAAATTCCGCTCGGGAACATCGACATCAATACCGCGACAGAAAAAGAGCTGACAACCGTGCCTGGAATCGGGCATGTAATGGCGGCGCGCATTATCGCTGCACGACCGTTCCGAAGCGCTGACGATCTGAAGCGAGTGAGCGGGATTGGCGAAAAGAAATACGCGCAAATCCGGCCGTATTTTCAGTGATCAGTTTGAATTATTAAAACTGTCGAACACTTACGACTCTTGAAGTTGGGCCGAAATAGGTTGGCAAATGGACAGCCTCCGGATAAACAGACTAACGAAAGCTTAACCTCAACTCGAAAGGATTACGTATGCTGTGGACTATAATTGTCATCTTACTAGTGCTTCAACGCCCCCACGAGTCCTGCCGACGTGCAGGGCCAGACTTCCGACCCTGCGCAGATACAAGCTGAAAAAGAGAGGATGATACAGCAGTTTTCCGAAATGATTCCCCACCCCCCGCACGTGGCAGCTGGAGACCCAGCAAAACAAGAGCGACCCGGTCAACGACAGCTTGGTCCAGAAGACTTACAGCGCCAATGGCAGGATAAAACGAAGATGTCCGGCAAAGCGGTGTTTCCTGCAGCGGAAGCTGCTTCGCCAACTCCATTTTCTGCGATAGAAAGTGCTTCGCCAATTCCATCGCCCGCCCCGGAGTAAAGTTCAATTCGCTTCGCGCCAGCGTTATCGTAAACGCGAATCACAGCATGATGTGAGCTGCTGAAATGCGCTGCATATCCGATTGCGTTGCTTAGGGCAACATACGGGCAACGATCCTGGTTAAACTCACGCGCCCGAGAGGATTCGAACCACTAACCTTCTGATCCGTAGTCAGATGCTCTATCCAGTTGAGCTACGGGCGCCCGAGAAAGGCAGTTAATTTGCGGAGAAGGCCGCGAGCGTCAACTCGAACGGATTTTCCTGCGTTAAATCAAGACGCGAAACGGAGTGCACGAGGTGACGCTCTATCAGCGTCATCTCAACTCGGAAAATTCGTTGCGGCCCGATTATAAGCTTGACGCCGGAGATCCGCACTAAATAGGATTGGGGGGACGGGGGGAAGTGCGGACTTCCAGACAGCCTCAACGATTATGACCTCTCTCGAAACAGTCTAACCGGAGAACAATATGAACAACAAAGATTCTCACGATGCCGAGTTCGACCAGAAACTAACTCGCCGAAAATTTCTCGGCACAGCCGCTCTTGGAAGCGCGGCGCTATTAAGCGGAGGATTAACTTCGCTCGTTTCGCGATCTGTTTCAGCCGCGGGAGACTTTCAATTTGTTGAGGCGACAATCCCGGAGCTTCAGGCGGCAATGGCTTCGGGTCAGTTGACCAGTGCACGTTTAGTGAGGGGCTATCTGGATCGGATCTACTCGCTTAACCCATTGCTGCATTCGGTGATCCAAACAAATCCACTCGCCGTATGCATCGCCCGGCAGCTCGACGAAGAGCGGCGTAACGGACGCATTCGTAGTCCGCTCCATGGAATTCCTGTTTTGGTAAAGGACAACATCGCGACGGACAGTGAAACTTGTAACGGGAATGAACAGACGATGCAAACGACTGCGGGTTCGCTGGCGTTGGTTGGTAGCCATGTGCCAGGCGACGCAGTGATTATTCGCCGGCTGCGCGACGCTGGCGCAGTGATTCTTGGTAAGACGAATCTCGGCGAGTGGGCAAACTTCCGCGGATTCGACAACGTTTACCCCCTTGCAGTCGGCTGGAGCGCGCGCGGTGGAGATACAATCAACGCGTACAATTTGAGCTATACGTCGTGGGGATCGAGCTCCGGTTCCGCGAATGGCGTCGCAGCGAATTTGTGCTCGGTCGCAGTCGGCACTGAGACCGATGGATCAATCACCGGGCCGTCCGCGGTTGAGAACATCGTCGGTTTGAAACCGACTCTTGGTCTTGTCTCGCAAGAAGGGATAATTCCAATCTCTCATCAACAGGACACGGCTGGGCCGATGGGTCGCAGCGTTACCGACGTTGCGATTCTTCTCACCGCATTGCGATCGCCCTTTGGCGAGGTTTTTGGCCATCCGATACCCCTGGACTACACGCAATTCCTTCGACGTGGCGCACTGCAAGGCGCCCGGATCGGACGCGACGTCCGCTATTTCGATTACAGCTACTACGGCAGCGGCATTCCGGGCGATCAGGGGACGGTAGGGTTTGCGGAGCACGCATTAGAAGTCATGGAAAGACTCGGCGCGACTGTTGTGGACTGTGATACAGGTGACGTTTTTGCATACACTGATGACGAGTTCACTGCGCTGCTCTACGAGTTCAAGGCGCAAATCGCGGCGTACCTCGCAACGCTCACGAATACAAACATGCGAACGCTGGCCGATTTGATTGCATTCAATAACGTCCACTGCCGCCAGGAACTGGTTTATTACGGCCAGGAGATTTTTGAATTGGCAGAACAGACGCAGGGTTATCCCTCCAACCCCATTTACGTGGCCGCGCGAACTCGCGCTCGCAATTTAGCGCGCTCTGGAATTGATCGAGTGCTGGTCTCGCACAACCTCGATGCGATCGTTGCGCCACACCTGACGAATTCGACTGGGCCCGCCGTGGCGGGTTATCCAAACTTGTCCCTCCCGGTGGGGATCCGTCCCCCTAGCGGCAAGCCCGCCGGAATGCTACTGTATAGCGGATTCCTGCAGGAACCAAAATTGATTGGCTTGGCTTACGATCTGGAACAGGAGATGAACGTGCGGAGAGAGCCGCAGTTCCGCGGTTCGGTGATCCCGGTGCCGAACGCCGATCTCTGCGATAACCACGCGGAGAGGAATCACGTGTTCCCTGGAGCAGCGAAGATGCCGCGGCACGCTCGTACCTGGTAAACAAGACAATCTTTGAAGCTTGAGCATGCGAGCAGAATGACGATTCTGCCCGCGTGACAATCTTCCTAGGCTGCGGATTTGCAGCGAAGTATCGTGAAGGTGGCGGAAATTTTTCGGTTCCGCTGCAATGGATGCTCGGGCTGCAACGATTGAAGCTCGATGCGATCTGGCTGGAGCTCTTACCGGGCTCGGGTGATGTCTTGGCCGACCAGTCAAAGATTAGAAATTTTCAAAGGCAATTGCGGACGCATGGATTGGCCAGGCGGTATTGTTTGCTTTACCAGAACCCGGCAGCAGATACGCATGACCTGGGGTCGCTCCAGTGCATCGGAATTTCCAAGCGCGAGCTGCTCGAGCGCATCGGCGGACCGAATGTCCTGCTCAATCTGGCATATTCGATTCATCCCCCGTTGCTGCTGAAATTTGAGCGACGCTTTTTTTGCGATCTCGACCCGAGCGAAATCTTTTATTGGAT
This sequence comes from uncultured Verrucomicrobiae bacterium, assembly GCA_963804875.1. Lineage (GTDB taxonomy): Bacteria > Verrucomicrobiota > Verrucomicrobiia > Chthoniobacterales > UBA10450 > Udaeobacter. The sequence continues at coordinate 56,690 of CAWDRX010000006.1, read as the reverse complement.
GACGAAGATGGAGGTCGGGCAGTCGTACCATCACGAATTTTGGACGATCGGACTCAATGTGCATGGAGATGATTGCGGGCTACCGAAATCAGCGCTCGCATGGAAAACGTTTTATCCGCTCGCGGACACAAAATTGTACCGGCTAGAATCGCCGCCACGGCGTACCGAAATTCACTACCGTTGGTCAGTGGTATTGGAGTGGGGCGGTAGAGGTTGCTGGCGAATTTCCGGATCTCTCCAAAAAATATGCCTTCAAACCTTATCTAAATCTTCCAGCGTGCGTGCCGGAGGCGCGTTTTGAGCTTGCGATGAATATGGCGACGGATGATCCCGAACGCGAGCGGTTGCGTCGGCTCGGCTGGAAGATCGCTGATCCTCATCGGGTCGCGCGGACTGCTCCCGCATACCGCCGCTACCTCACCAGTGCGCTGGCTGAGTTCACCGCGATTAAGGGCGTCGATGTGGCGTGGCGCACCGGCTGGGTCAGCGATCGCGCTGCGGCTTTTGCGGCATTGGGCCGCCCGGTGATTACCGAAGACACCGGTGCAGACCGTTATCTTCCTCCTGGAAGCGGATTTTGTTTTATTCGGTCCGCCTCTGAAGCGGAGGAGGCTGTTCGCGAGGTGATGCACGATTGGTCGCGGTTATCCAAGCAAGCACGCCAGTGCGCAGTCGAGGTCTTTGACTCGGTCAAGAATCTTCGCCGGATACTCGGTTTTTAAGCGCTCGATTTGCCGTTGCAAAACGATTTTCGGGTGATACTCGTTGTCCCGTTATGGCTGACTTGATCAAACAAAGCGAGCTCAAGGATCGAATGAAAAAGATCCCGGAATGGGAATCGGAGAAAAACCAGATCGAGCGCACTTTCGAATTCGATGATTTTGTCGATGCGATCGATTTTGTGGACAGGGTCGCGGAGGTGGCTGAAGAAGAAGAACATCACCCCGACATAGATATCCGTTACAACAAAGTCCGTTTGACCGTATCAACGCACAGTAAAGGCGGCTTGACGGAACTCGATTTCAATCTCGCCGAACGAATCGACACCCTGGAGGAATAGAATCCGTGGTGGCGACGGCACACTGCGTCGCTAAACGGCGTAGCGTGCCGACTCTACCCGGGCTTCGGCAGACGCCCTTCGTCGGCGTCAATGAATTCGAATGAGGTCTGAATGTCCGACCGGTCGGTCATCCCGGCCTCGGCTTTCCGCCGTACCACCATTTCAGAAACTTCGTCGTTCCAGCCGCGCTTTCGCATGAATTCGTTCCACACGTAAATGTCGTCTTCTGACGGTTTGCGGCCAACAGCGAAGCACCAATCCAAAATTTCCTCGTCTGTACCTCCCTGTTTTACGCGCTCAACCAGCGAATCGTAATGGACGCACAGAAACCTTACGCATTTTTCATCAAAGCCCTTTCCGAGGTTCGCGTAATAATCTGACGGCAATTTGCCCTTGGCGTGCATCCGGATCTTATCAAGCATCCGTCCGAAATAAAAGAGTCCACCTACTTTTTCGGACGGACTACGCAGAGGAAAGTTGGCCACAAAATGAAGTTTGAGCCTTCTCTCGCGGCGTTCAAGTGTGGGAAAAGCGTTCGATTCGCGTCTCGGTATTGAGCATTTAGTTATTGCTCAGTCGTACACGATGACGCATCAATATTTGCGGTTGTGATCATGAAAGAGCGCTATTTCGATGATTTAAAAGCAGGAGACCGTTTCAAATCTGATCCGCTAACCGTGACGGAAAAGGAGCTCATCGAGTTCGCCCACAAGTTTGATCCGCAGATGTTTCATCTCAGCAGAAGGCGCGCGGAGAGAAGCATTTTTAAGGGGCTGATTGCCAGTGGCTGGCACACCGCGGCGATGAGCATGCGCTTATTCGTGCAAACGCTCAACTTCGCCGAGGGCGCAATCGGACTCGGCGTAGATGAGTTGCGCTGGCCCAATGCGGTACGCCCTGGAGACGTGCTGATGGTGGAGACTGAAATTATTGAATTGCGCCCGTCAAAATCCCGGCCGGGCCATGGGATCATTCGTTTACGCAATGTGACGACCAATCAGCGTGGCGAAGTTGCGCAAACGATGCTAGCGAGCGCGATGGTGCCAAGGCGTCCGGGGTAGAGCAAACGAGGAAACTAATGGACGACATTCCCAAGCGAGCCGATGACGAAGCTTGGGACAAAAAAGCGAATCGGCGGATTTCGGACATCAATCAATCGATCGAGAAGGGACTGAGTGGCGAAGCTCTCGCCGCGCTTCATGGTTTGCACATTGCTCCGAACGACAATCTGCCATACGACGTCGACGAGAGGACCGAGGTGGACGATCAAGAGACGCTGCGCGACAAGATTATTTCGCGAACCATACAGATTGGCGATTCGATTTCGCGCAATCTCAATCTACCGGATGATGTGAAGGAAAAGTGGACCGCAATGCTGCAGGAGTGTTATCCAAGCGAAGGAAAAAGCGTCGCGCTGCTGCGCGATCTGAGACGGGAGGTTGACAGCTGGCAGGAAATTGACCCCGAATCAGAACTTTCTTTACTCGACGCCGCGATCAATGCAGTCGCTACGATGACCGAAATCTATCGCCGAAGATTTTGCCCGGTTAAAGTCCCACCACCGTGATTGCTCGGGCGAAATCTTCAGGTAACGGTGCCTCAAAATTCTTCCATTCATCGGTACGCGGGTGACGTAAACCAAGCTTCCATGCGTGCAACATCTGACGGGGAAAATCCTTGGCGAACTTTGGCGCGTAAATCTTGTCGCCGAACACCGGATTGCCAACATGATGCAGGTGCACCCGAATTTGATGTGTGCGGCCGCTATGCAATTTGCATTCAACCAGGCTGGCCTGCTCGTTTGAGCGAAGAACTCGATATTCAGTCTTGGCCGTGCGACCGCTGGGTGAACTCACACTCATTCTTTGCCGATGCACCGGATGTCGTCCGATTTTGTTCTCGATTACGCCTGTCTCTTTCCGCAATTTTCCCGCGACCAGGGCGAGATAAATCTTTTCCACTGTGCGAGCAGTAAACTGTTTCGATAACTCCCGATGCGCCACGTCATTCTTTGCCGCGACGAGGCAGCCGCTCGTTTCCTTATCGAGACGGTGAACGATGCCAGGCCGCTCCTTTCCGCCAATACCCGACAACCTGGGGCAATGGTGTAGTAATGCATTCACCAATGTGTGTTCAGGGTGGCCCGCGCCTGGATGCACAGTCATCCCGGCTGCTTTGTTGATGACGATCAGATCGTTGTCTTCGTACAAAACCGTTAGCGGAATTGCTTCCGGCTCGGTTTGGATTCTTTCGGGTGGCGGCTCTGTGACTTCGATTTCGTCCCCAGATCGCATAGACTGGTGTGGCCGCGTGGTTGCGCCGCCAACTCGAACAAATCCGGCGCGAATTAATTGTTGGATGCGAGAGCGCGAGAATTGCGGAAGTGACTTGGCCAGAAAAAGATCAAGTCGCATCCGTGCACAGTCTTTTGGGACAACCAATTTGAACGTCGTCGGTCCTTCGCTTGTCGCTTTCAAAGTCGCCACGGCCATCCTTTTGCCCCCAAATTCGTCAATGTTACAGTCGATTTCCATGTCGATTAAAGGAGCCTTGTCATGAGCGCCCAAGCATGCTGGGTTTGCGGCACCGCGCTTGATTCCAGCAGTTTCGAACCGCTGGCGAAAGTGGTTTGCCCCAAATGCGGGCAAAAAAATCTCATACATCGCAACTTCGACCATTTTGAGGTCGTGGAAACACTTGGCGCTGGCGGGATGGGCACTGTTTATAAGGCCCGGGACACGCACCTCGAGCGTTACGTGGCATTGAAGTTGTTGCACCGAGACCTGCGCAGCGAACAGGAGCACACGGCCCATTTACAAGAGGAAGCGCGGATCGCTGCATCGGTGAATCATCCCAACGTCGTACAGATATTCTCGTTGGGGACTGACCACGGCCAGTTTTATGTCGTTATGGAACTGATCGATCACGGAAGCCTCGATGATTTCATGGAGTCGGAGGGCCGCGTGCCGGAACACCAGGTACTCGACGTTGGCATCCAGGTCGCGAGGGGACTACGCGCAGCTCACCGGAAGGGATTGATTCATCGAGACGTGAAGCCCGCCAACATTCTGTTCGTGGATGAACAGGCGGCGAAGATTGGCGATTTCGGCATCGCTGCCTTCGCAACTCAGAGTCCCCAGAACGACGGCGTGATCTGGGGGACGCCGCCTTATGTTGCGCCCGAAAGGTTATGCAACCAACCGGAAGACATTCGCAGCGACATTTACAGCCTTGGCGCAACTCTGTTTCATGCTGTCGCGGGAAAACCGCCAATCGACGCCAGTACCAACTTCCGCGACAGAATTGCGCGAATTGAAGCAGCACCCGTTAGAGCTGCGAGTTATCGCGCCGGACGTATCCGTGCCGACGGGGCGCGTTTTGCAGCGAATGATCGCACCCGACCCGAAGCAGCGTTTTCCTTTCTACGACCACCTGCTAGCGGAACTTGATGCCGCCCGGCGAGCACTGGAAATTGCCGATGCCCGGCGACACTCATCGCGCTGGTCCTTTTCAAAGCTTTTTCGGCACGATTGAAAGCTCTGAACAAAGATCACGCCTGAGGGTCAGACTTTAGACGAAGCGTTGCCACGAAGCCGCTTTGAATCGATGTTTGTTTTCACATGGCACAAAACCAACCACCGCCACCACCACCATTTCCTTCGCCCGAGGAGCTGAAGTCCAAGATCACGGAGTTCATGAAACAGAACTTCGGCGACAGCGTCTCAGTTGCGACAATTGCCGAGCCAGAGCCAGCGGTCGCGGAGGAGGAGGAAAAACCGGAAAAAACCGACCACAAGGAATTTGAATTTCATCTGCTGCCGCGCGACATCAAAGCGCATCTCGATCGGTTCGTGATCAAACAGGAGGAAGCGAAGAAGGTCCTTGCGATTGCTGTTTGCGATCATTACAACCACGCCAATTATCTGCGACGCCTTGAAAAAGAGGATCCGAACCGTGCTCAGGAAGTTGAATACCTCAAGCAAAACGTGATCCTGGTTGGACCGACCGGCGTCGGCAAAACGTATCTCATTAAACACATTGCCGACCTGATTAAGGTACCTTTTGTCAAAGCGGATGCGACGAAGTTCAGCGAGACCGGTTATGTCGGCGGTGACGTCGAAGACTTGGTGCGGGAGTTGGTGCACAAAGCCGACGGCGACGTGAACCTCGCGCAGTTCGGCATCATCTACATCGATGAGATCGATAAGATCGCGTCGGCTGGAAATCTGATAGGCCGCGACGTGAGCGGGCGCGGCGTGCAGACCACGCTCTTGAAGCTAATGGAGGAAACCGAAGTGCCGGTGCGCAGCATGAATGACCTTCAGGCTCAACTGCAAGCTGCCTTCGAATTTCAACGGCGCGGCAAAGCCAAACGCGACACGATCAATACCCGCCACATCCTGTTCGTTGTCAGTGGCGCGTTTGGTAAGTTAAAAGAACAAGTAGCGCGGCGTGTCCGCCACGGTCAGATCGGATTTAGTGCGCAGCCAGTTCAAGTGATGGACAACGAATTGTTCCAGCACGTCACGACGCAGGACTTCATGGAGTACGGGTTCGAGCCGGAATTCATCGGGCGTTTACCGGTGCGCGTAGTCTGTGAGGACCTCGACGCGAACGATCTATTCGACATCATGAAATATTCCGAGGGCAGCTTGCTCCGGCAATATGAACGTGCCTTTCGCGCGTACGGAATCGAGATCAGCTTCGAGGACGAAGCCTTACGTTTGCTGTCACAAACTGCGGCGACGGAAAAAACCGGCGCGCGGGGATTGCTAACCGTATTTGAAAAGCTGCTTCGAGACTACAAATTTCATCTGGCCGGCTCAGGGCTGAGCCAATTGCGCGTGAGCGCAGCGCTCGTGCGCGAACCGCAACGCATTCTCGAGCGGCTAATGGCTGAAGGACATAAACTCGAGGCACAAATGCTGGAAGCCGGCGCGCGTGAATTTGCGGGAAAATTTAGCAAGGAACACGGATTAGAAGTTAGTTTCGACGACAGCGCCATACGTCGCTTGGTCGAACGCGCGCACACCGAGCGGATGACCATGAGCGATCTCTGTGCGCATTTATTCAAGGATTATCAATTTGGATTGAGCCTCATCAAAAAGAACACTGGGAGAACCCAGTTTGTTCTTAATGCTACGGCGATCGACGCGCCGGACAAATTTCTGAGCGATCTCGTAGTACAATCCTACTATCCAGCTGCGTCGGCGCCCGCCAAGGATGGCGCTGCAGGCGGGCCCAACGCTTGATTGTCATGAAGCGTTCGTTGATCACAACGCTCATCGTTGGAGTCGCCGTTGCGGTGATTGTCGGAGCGCTGCATGCGACGAAAGTCACAGGCGGCTTTGAGGCTGTTGCAGCCCAGCTTGTCACCGATTATGCAAACGCGACACGCGTCATCGGCGACAAATGGCAATACGTGCTCGTGCTGCTGATTGCTCTCGGCGTCACCTGGCTCAGCTTGAGCAACGTGCCGCGATGGCGCGCCTGGTTATTAGCAGGCTTATTGCTGGTGGAATTGTTTGTCCTGGCGTGGGTCTGCTCTCTCTACCGCGTATTTTTTCAGCCGGCGCCGTCAATCCTGGCGCTTCTGTTTGCATTGCTCGCCACAGAAGGGTGGTCGACTTTCTTGCGAAGAAACCGTTCGCATCTAATTCGCACTTTGTTTTCCGATCGCGTTTCCAACGAACAGTTTCGACGTCTTAGCGATGGGAGAATTTCATTCGATGCTGAGCCAAGGACATATGATGTAAGCGTGGTGGTATGCGATATCGGGAACAAACTCACATTCGCGGAAGGTGGCGAGCCAGCCGCGTTCACCGAGTCCACGGCGAAATTCATTCGCGAGACGGCTGCTCGCCTGGTGGAAGCGGGGGCTTACCTGCAAGCCGCCGACGGAGAAGGCGTAGTGGGCGTTTTTGGATTTCCCGCGCCGGACGCGGAACACACGCAAAAAGCAGCGCGTGTTATTCTCGATATGATCAAGAATTCTCGCGAACGGCACGAAGATAAGGAGAAGATACCTGCCAACTCGGACATTCGGGCCGGAATCAGTTCCGGCGCGATCATTGCCGGTGCATTGCAAGAAAGCAGTCGCCCGTTGCTCCTGGCGAGTGGCGAGCCCATCGACCTGGCGCGCAGATTTTGCGCACTGAATCGTTTCTATGGATCGAGGGCCCTCATGGACACATCGACTTTCGATCGAGTGAGCGACGCGGTCGTCGCGCGCCCGATTGATTTTGTGAGCGGACTAAATTCGCATGACCGACTTGAAGTTTACGAACCCCTTTGGCTTGCAGCTGAAGCCGGACCCGAACGCGTCGCGCAGCGTGACTCGTTCTGGAGCGGGGTAGTTCTGTATCGAGAGAAACGCTGGGCGGAAGCGTATGCCGAATTCCAAAAGGCGCGCGGCTCGGAAACCGAAGACGATCCGGCGCTGGAATTTTATTTGCGCCGACTGGAACCGCTGATCCTGCAACTAACGCAATGGCCGGCCGAATAAATCTGAGCACGTGTTGAGAAAGACGGAATATCCGGCGGCGATCCGGGACTTAATTGTGCAACTGCGGCAAATGCCGGGCGTCGGTCCGCGCTCAGCAGAGCGGATTGCACTTTGGATGGTCCGCGCGCGGGGCGATCAACCTGAGCAAATTGCGCGCGCCATTGCGGACACGCGTCAGTCGATTCATGCCTGCAATTTGTGCGGATTTTTTGCTTCCGACGAAATCTGCGAAATCTGTACCGACTCGTCGCGATCGACTGAATTGCTCTGCGTTACAGAACAAGCGACCGACATTCTTCCACTGGAAAAAACGGGCGCATTTCGCGGCCGGTATCACGCACTGGGCGGCAAGATTTCGCCGCTCGATCATGTCGCTCCAGAAGATTTGCGCATTAAGGAATTGGTGGATCGCATCGATCGGGAAAAGATTTCAGAAATCATTTTTGCGTTGGCCGCGGACGTCGAAGGCGAAGCAACTACGAATTACATTGTCGATCTTTTAAAGAACAAGCCGGTGGCGCTAACCCGCATCGCCCGTGGGATCCCAGCCGGAGGCGGTCTCGAATCAGCCGATGAATTGACGTTGTCGGCCGCGCTTTCAGGCAGGACGAAATTGTGACGCGCCCTTATTCCGAGTTGCGAGGGTCACACTGAATCTACCTTAAGGCTCGACCCCGCCTACTTACGGGCGGCGATCGGAGTGAATTGTTAGGGGGAGGCGTCCGTGCCGCGACGTCCTCGCACTTCGTAGCAAAGCGCGACCGTCCCGCTTTTGTAGGCTTTGACTTCCGTCAGATGGAGGGGGATGTCTTTGTCCAGCTTCTCAAAAAACCGTATCCCGTCGCCAATCAAGATCGGCAAAAACGAATAACGAATTTCGTCGGCCAGCCCGAGACGAAGGCATTCGCCGGAGACCACACCGCCCCCAACAAACCAGATGGAACGGAACTCGCACCGCAGGCGCCCATTCACGAACCGGGTAAGATCGCCTGAGTAGAACTCGACGGTATCCCGGATTCGCGGCAGATCCCGATGGGTGAGGACGAAGGTGGGTTTGGCGCCGTAGGGCCATCCCAATCCTTTGGAGTCGAAACTCAAAGCGGTCTCGTAAGTTCGCGAGCCCATGACGTAGCAGTCGATCGTCTTGAGGAAACTCTCGACGAATCCCGGGTCCAGGGTTTCGCCGTCCGTGAATTCGTCTGAGATTTCGAGCCAGTCGACGCTGCCGTCCTTTCGAGCGATAAACCCGTCGAGGCTCGCAGCCATGTGAATTGTCACGCGAGACTCAGTATCTTTCATCATGTTGCCCTGTGGTCGAGCGTTATGCCGACATCGCTGCATAGTGCCCGTCGCTTGAGTTCACCTAAAATCCGCGACACGGCGCCGATGTTAGCGCCGCCGCTGAATCCGGACAAACCGAAATTGTTCGATCCGATGGGCAGCTGATGCGGACAGCGGCGCCTCGTTGAAAAATGAACGTACTATTCGCAAATTAACTTTTGCAACGGTCCTAACGTTGTAACTTTTGTTCGATGTCGTGCGCGAAAATTGATCCAGCCCTGCACCAGGCGCATAAGCCGCCCTGGATAAAGGTGCGGCTACCGTCGAATCCCGTTTTCTTTTCCACCAAAGCACTGATCTCCGATTTGCGGCTGCACACCGTTTGCGAAAGCGCGCAGTGCCCGAATCGATGGGAATGCTGGAGTCAGGGCACTGCTACTTTCATGATCGCTGGCGACCGTTGCACACGTGCATGCGGATTTTGCGCCGTGACAACGGCGAAACCGTTTGCCTTGGAAAATGACGAACCGACGCGCGTCGCCGAAGCAGTGCGCCGGATGAATTTGAAACACGTCGTGGTCACTGCCGTCGCGCGTGACGATCTAGAGGACGGCGGGGCAGATCATTTCGCGCGCACGATCGCTGCGATTCGTGAGATGGATTCTTCAATCATTATCGAGGTGCTCGTTCCTGATTTTCACGCAGAGGATTGGTGCATCCAGACCGTGCTCAACGCTGGCCCTGACATTTACAATCACAACATGGAAACGGTCGAACGGCTCACGCCTGTCGTGCGTTCGCGCGCAAAATATCGAATATCGTTGCAGGCTTTGCGGCGTGCAAAGGAGCTGTCGCCCGAGATGGTGACAAAGAGCGGAGTAATGCTTGGCCTTGGCGAAAAGGAGACCGAACTTTTTCAGACCATGGATGATTTGCGTGAGGTCGGCTGCGAGGTTTTAACGCTGGGCCAATATCTGCGTCCGACTCCGAAGCATTTGCCGGTTGTTGAATACGTCACACCGGAGCAGTTCGGGTACTACGGTGACGTTGCGCGCAGGAAAGGTTTTCTCTACGTCGCTTCGGGGCCGCTGGTCCGCAGCTCCTATCACGCGGCCGATTTTCATCCGGTTGTGCGCAGGTAACTGATCAGCGCCACTGCGCATTCGCTTTTGTCGTTGTCATTCCGAGCGAAGTCGAGGAATCTCTCAACTCGATTTTTGAGATTGCGCGAAATGACACAAACGGACATCAGATCGCAAACTGCGGCGGTTATCCCGGCGTATCAGGACGAAAAACACATCGGCGACATCGCACGTCGAACCCGCGAGCGGCTGGATCACGTGCTCGTTATTGACGATGGTTCAACCGATCGGACACAGCAATATGCGCGCGAAGCTGGCGCCGAAGTTATTGTTCACGCCCAAAACCAGGGTAAAGGTGAAGCGATTAAAACGGGCTTGGCGCACTGGCTTGGCGCTGCGAATGCATCCAGCAGTGGACAGAATCGGCAAATCACCTGGGTGATCCTGCTTGATTCTGACGGTCAACACCTTCCCGAAGAAATCGATCGATTTTTGCAAGCAGCAGCCTCGGTGACGCAACCCACGTTTTTCATTGGCAATCGCATGGAGGACGTTGCTCGCATGCCGTTTGTGCGCCGCTTCGTGAACCGTTATATGAGCCATGAGATCAGCCGAGTATGCGGACAACGGATTCCGGACACGCAGTGTGGTTATCGCATGCTACATCGACAGATTATTCCGGATGTTCTCCAGGGCGGACACCGATTCGATTACGAGACGGAAGTGCTGATCGTTGCCAGTCGTAAAGGCTACAGGATCGATTCAGTGCCAATCTCAACTGTTTACACCGACCAGGTCAGCAAGATCCATCCCGTGCGCGATTCGCTGCGCTTTTTCAAATTGATGCGGCGATATCGAAAGCTATAGCTCGGACGATTCGTATTAGAAGAAACCGGTTGACGACTTCTGCCACGAGATAGTGCGGCTACGGTCTCTTTGCCGGAAGAGGCTTCGTGCTCTTTAGGATTTCTGATTCCGGTGTCAGCGTAATTGGTTTGCCGCTGAAAATGATACGATTTGGTTTTTCGGCGAGGTTCTCAACGAGCTCTTTGGCGTAGGTGGTGACGACTTTCAGGTTCAGAAGAGTAACATGCAATTGTTTCAACTGTTCCTGAAGCTGTTTGTCAGTTGCACCGATGAACTTGTCGGCTGTTCCAAGCACCGAATCCGCACCTTTAGCCACACCATCGACATTGGTGAGGACGTTTTGCATGTTATCTGCATCCGTCTTGAGCGAATCAGCCAACGGCCCGAGCTTTGGCATGAAATCGTCGAGATTTTTTTTAAGATCCGTGACCGTCAAATCGAAATTATTCAGCAATTTGCTTGCGTCCTCGAATAACGGTCCCGCTGCCGCGGTGATCTGTTCAAGCCCATACGCGGGGTGACCTTCGATTGTGGCGTTGTTGGCAAGCGTCTGACTGCCGGGTGTGCCTGCGGAAAGCGCCACAAATTTTGGAGATAACATCGTATCGGAGCTTAGCGTAGCGCTGATATCTGTCGGCAATGCCGGAATCCCTTCGTCCAGGCTGACGGTCACGCGCACCGCATCCTTTTTGTTTGCCGTTGCTTCGCGCTCCTGCGCGGTGAGGTGACGCATCGCGATCACGCGGCCAGCGGGCGCGCCTGCGTAGCGCACCTCGGAATTTACCTTGATGCCGGTCACGTCTTCATAATTGATTTGCAGCGTTCGCGTCGATTTTTTCAGCTGTCTTCCGGTAAGTGCAAACGCTAGTGCGCCGAGCAGAACAACGCTGCAAGCGAGCACAAACAGCGCGACGAAATAATCGGATAAATTGCGCTTCATCCTGTCTTATGAAGGACTTTGTGGAGGGGTCGTGGTTTCACGTGCTGATGATGCTCGTGTTCGTCCTGTGAAAGATTTAGCGGGATTGGCCCATCGGGTTCGCCCTTAATAAACTGCTGCACCTCGGGGTTTGAACTGGCGCGAATTTCATCCGGCGTACCCTGAGCCACAATCCCGCCGTGGCCAAGCATAATCATCCGGGTAGCGATACGAAACGAACTGGTCATGTCATGACTGACCACCACTGCTGTCATGCCTTTTCCGCGCGTCAACTTCATAGTCAACTCGTCAATTACCGCGGTCATGATCGGATCAAGTCCGGAAGTCGGTTCGTCGCTAAACAGTAGCTCCGGATCGAGCGCCAGCGCGCGCGCAAGTCCCACGCGCTTCTTCATTCCGCCACTGATTTCGTCCGGCCTGAGATCTTCAAAGCCGGTGAGACCGACCATCTGAAGTTTTTGCTCCACGATTTCTTCAATTTCATCATCAGATTTGTCGGTATGCTGCAACAGTGGCAGCGCCACGTTTTCGCCCACGGTCAATGAGGCCAGCAAAGCGCCGGATTGGAACAGCATTCCGAATCGCAACCGGATGGGGATGAGCTCGCGCTCCCTCATCGCGGTAAGCTCTTCTCCAAACAATTTCACCGTCCCCGAAGTCGGCTTCATGGAGCCGATCATGTGCCGGAGTAACGTGCTTTTGCCGCAACCACTGCCACCCATGATAACGAGCGTATCGCCGCGATGGACATTGAATGAGATGTCGTTAAGAACGGCGCGTTCGCCAAACTTTCGAACAAGGCCCTCCACCTCAATCATCGGTTTGTCGTTAGCGTTCATCCTGCGAAAAAGAAAACGCCCGTGAGCACCGCGTTCATGACTAACATTGCAAGCAAAGCTTGCACGACCGATGTGGTAGTAGCCTGTCCAACGCCTTCGGCGCCACCTTCGACAGTGAGTCCGGCATTGCATGCGATCGTGATGACGATCCAGGCGAAAACCACGCTTTTGATCATTCCCGAATACAAATCCCAGGGTTCCGCGCTTTGCAGCGCCTCCAGGATGTATCCGGCGGTGTTGAAATCGAGCGCGAAGACGCAGACTGCCCAACCGCCCAGGATGCCGATGTAATTTCCAAAAATGGTGAGTGCCGGCAGCATGATCATCATCGCAATGAAACGAGGTACTACCAGAAATTGCACGGGGTCAATCGCCATGACCTCAAGCGCCTCGATTTCCTCGGACACCTTCATTGTACCTAGTTCAGCGGCGACAGCGGAACCGCTCCGGCCGATGACAATCACCGCGATCAAGACCGGTCCCATTTCTCGCAGCAGGGTCAGCATCACCAGATCAGGAATGTACATTTGCGCCCCGAGACTTTCGAGAGAGTGCGCAGCCTGCATAGCCAGCGTCACGCCCACGCTGAAAGCGGTCAACGCAACCATCGGCGCAGCGCGCACACCTATGAAAACCATCTGCCGAAAGATCGGTGAGATCTTGAAAAATTGACCGGTGAACGGCGCAACAAAAATCCAGTAGAGCAAACTGAAATTAAGCTGGAGAAAATTTTTCAAAGCAAATCTACACGTGCACCTTTAAGAACCTGAGATCGCGCGTGTAAAGTCCAATCCCAAGTCACCGAAAATCACCTGCGCGGCATTTCTTCCCGGAGCCATCGATACACCTGGACCTGGATGACTGCCGGAACTGCAGAGATACACGTTAGAAACCGGTGTCTTGTATTGGCCAAGCTCTGGAATCGGGCGCAACGAACCGCTTTGGTAGGGGAGAAACGCGCCTTGGCCAAGTGTCCCGCGAACAGCGCTAATAATTTTGCGCGAGATATCAACCGGCGAATGAACTACCCGTTTCAGAATTTTTGCCTTCAAGTCGGGAATGTAATTCGCAGTAATGAGGTCGATGAGGTAATCGGCGTACGGTTCGCGTGCTTCGTCCCATGTGCGTGCTGGAACTTTGCCGGTCGCATCTCCGTTGATAACGTAAGGCACACTTAGGACCACGAATTTCATCAGCGCCTTGCCGACCGGTGCGCGGCTGGGATCTATCGCCGAATCGTTCCAACTTACGATCATGGGGGCAGCCGGGAGCAGACCACCGCGACATTGTAGATAGACCCGCGCGAAAAAGTCGAGAGATGGTTCTGTAAGATGAACATGCGCTGATTGCCGTGCGGCGCTTCCCGCCTTGTAATTAACAGGGCTATCGAGCGCTACGAACATGACAAACACCGAATCACCCCACTCGTAGAGCTTCATTTTGTCCACGATGTCTGGGCCTACCATTTTGGTTCCGAGCAAATCGATTATGAGGTGACCCGGGTCGATGTTCGAAACGATCAGCTCATCAGCGACAATTTCCTCGCCATTACTGAGTCGGACGGCAGTAGCGCGTTTTGGGTCGCCGAGAATTTTCTCAGCAAGCGCATTGGTGCGGATCTCCCCGCCATGTGCCCGCAGATCTTCAGCCAGTGCCAGCGTAACGCGATGCATTCCGCCTTTGACCAGATTGTTGCCCGCATTTTGCAAGACTGAGGCAAACAGCCAGCCGAGCTCTGCGCCTCCGGCATCGTCGGGCGAGGCGCCTAAAAATGTGGCGAACGAACCGAACAATGTCTTCGTTGCCTCGGATTCGAGCGTCTGGTCCGCCCACGACCTGACGCTCTGCATGCTGAAGCGATAGGCTTCCATGCCGGCGGGCGATGCCGCAAATTTTGCCGCAGCCGTCGGAAATGAAGGCGGAGGTGAAAACATTGCCGCGATAATTCTATCTTTCTGTTCAAGAAATTGTTGCATGAACGCACGCCATGCGTTGCCATCGTTCAGCGAGTACCGGGCGATCTCGGCGACGGTTTTTTCAATGTCGCGATTTACGCTAATGACGTCGCCATTGGGAAATGCATGCGAAAAAGGAATCTCCGGCTCGATGAGTTCGTAGCGATCAAGCAAACCCAGCTCATTCGGAACCGGTGAGAGATTTGCAAGCTGATAACCGCTCGCGTGGATATCCGACCAAAAGCCCGGCAACGTTTCTTCTTCGGTAACAGTCATGCCGCCGACGGTGTGATATTGCTCGAGAACCAATACCTTCAGGCCTGCTCTGGCCAGGTAGCACGCACAGGTCAGGCCATTGTGCCCTGCCCCGATGATAATGGCGTCGAAACGATGCGGCATAGTCAGCTGAGACGGAGAATTTTCGGTTGCTCCGAGTGCGCAGAATGCCAAGCTGCCTGCACTGACGAAAGCCGAAAGTTCAGCCTAGCTCAACGCTGGTTTCGCAGGTTTCGTCGTGAAGGACAATGGCCCAAAGCGAAATCGATGCTATTCGCGCGCTGCTGAGCTCAAAGCCGCGGCCGGTTGGTTGGCCTGCAAGACGAACGCGCCTCGACGATGTCGGGGCCGTTTGGTCCGTTGCGGACGACGTGGAACTCAGTGCTGTGAATGTAAACGGCATGCCAGGCGAATATTCTGTGGTTCCCGGCAGCGATCCTTCTCGGGTGCTAATGTTTTTTCACGGTGGCGGGTACTGTTCCGGTTCAATCCAAAGCCATCGTCGCTTGGTGACAGAGGCGGGTCGAGCGGCGAAAATGCGCACGCTTGCCGTCGCGTATCGGCTCGCCCCTGAGTATCCGTTTCCCGCAGCGTACGAGGACGCGCTGACTGCATGGCGATTTTTGAGAGATCAAGGTATCGCTGCTGCGCACATTGCCGTCGGGGGTGATAGCGCCGGGGCCGGACTCACTCTAGGATTGATCGGCCGGTTGCGCGACGGGCAGGAGGAGCTTCCCGCATGCGCATGGCTCATGTCGCCATGGACGGACCTGACGATGTCGGGTTCGACGTTTGCGAGCAAAGCCGCAGTCGATCCGCTCATTCACAAGGAGTATCTAAATGAATTGGCTAATGCCTATCTGCCCGCTGGTATGGATCGGAAGGATCCGCGGGTTTCGCCGTTGTACGCTGATTTTAGAAACTTTCCTCCGATGCTAATCCAAATTGGTTCTGAGGAGACCTTGCTCGCTGACGCCACTCGACTTGCCGCGCTGGCGGGTGCGGCCGACGTCGCAGTGACTTTGGAGATCTGGCCGCAAATGATTCATGCGTGGCAATTGTGGAATGCTCATCTGGAAGATGGCCGTCGTGCGATCGCCAATGCAGGCAGATTCATCCGGGCGCACCTTGTTTAGATCAAACCCCGTTTGCGAAAATCGCCGAGATTGCCGCCGGAGGAACGTTCCACCAAATCGATGGTGAATTTGAGCAGGCAAACTTCCCACGCGTCGTCCACGCCTTGAATGATTGCGCTGAGTGGTTCGTTTTTGTTTTCGACGTGTCGTCTGGTGCGATTGATCACCGCGTCGATTGAATCGCTGAGCGTCTGTTCGTTTAGATCGGTTTTGCGAAATTGAAAACCGTAACGGAGGACCGCGATGTTCTGTGCGTGTTCACGCAATTGATCAATATATCGCTCGGCCTTTTCTCCGAAGCCCTCCAATAGCAGTCGGTAATAATGCTCCGGCGTCAGAATCTGCGGGCGTTCCGCCTCGATTCTCCCGTTGCGAACCCGGACCTGGTTCACGCGGTCCATCAACTCGGAGATCAAATAGAAATTGAAACTGGTGCTGCCGAACGTTGCGATCTGGCGCTCCGGCGCAAGGATTACGCGTGTGTTTTCGAGCGCATAGTCAAAATCGTCTCGGGTCATCATGGGTGATAAAACAGGGTCTGTGGCGGAAGTTTAAAGGCGTAGGGACGCCGCACTGCGGCGTCCGGTCGGTGCAGCGCGCTGACCTACCATAAGTGACTGACTCGCGCTATTTGGTTTGCGCTTTTGCTTCTCCGCTTGGGGATATCTGCGCGCTTTGCTGTGTCTGAAACAGCGACACATATTCGCCGTAGCCTTCTTCCTTCAATTTTTCCGCCGGAACAAAGCGCAAGGCAGCCGAGTTTATGCAGAATCGTTGCCCGGTCGGGGCGGGACCATCGTCGAAAAGGTGACCGAGATGTGAATCGCTCGATTTCCCACGGACCTCAGTGCGCTCCATCCCGTAGGAAGTATCGCGCTTTTCCATTACGTTCCCTGGCTTGATCGGTTTGGTGAAGCTGGGCCAACCCGTGCCGCTGTCGAATTTGTCGAGCGAACTAAAAAGCGGTTCGCCAGTGATGAGGTCGACGTAAATTCCCGGCTTGTGATTGTCCCAGTAGGCGTTGTGAAACGGAGTTTCCGTGCCGCATTGGCGTGTCACCTTGTACTGGTCCCTGGTTAACTTCTCCCGCAACTCGGCATCATTGGGAACTGGTTTGGTTGGATTCATTTTCTGGGCTTCCTGCTTCTGTCCTTGAGCATACCCGAACAAGATCGAACCGACAATCACAAGGCATGTGCCGGCCAGCCCAATCCAAAGAGTCTTGTATGAATGTTTGTGTTTGTGAGTTATTCGCATTGCCATCATCCCTGTTTTCTCATGTGAGAATTGTCCCTTTAGCAGTGCTTAGCTCTGCGCATAAGTCGCGCTTCCTTAAGGAATGCGGGGGGATTGTTTCGTAACTAAATTCGAAAATTAGACATGAAATGGTTGGCAAGCGTTCATTCCTGTCGTCCGGTTTCGGGAACGCGAATGTACTGCGAAAGAGAATTAATCCGACGGGTGCGACCGAAGCAGCCAGAGCGAAACAGCGATCGATTATCCGCCCCCGCGATTCAGTTTTGGGCTTGCGGCAAATCAAGCGTACTGCTTTAAGTGCGTCGTGAGGCAATTTCAGCCCGTGAATTAGCTACAGATGGCGTTAAGCAGATTTTGGGTCGCTCTTTTCCTTTGTTCGATCGCCTATCTCTTCGTCCAGCTCTTCACCGGCCGGTATTACAGCATCGAATTTGCCGTGAGCGGCAAGAAGGACGATCCGCTGCTACAGCGCGAGTATTACGTCAATAAGCTGCCACCTGAATTGGAGCGCAGCTTGCAGAGCGCGTCCGATCACAAGATCACAGTCGACAACAAAGAGTACCAGTACGCGATCGACAACGAGGTCTTGAAGCTCTATGCCGGCAAACAGGCCGCCGACGGCGTTCTGCCGCAATGCAAAGTTACGATCTTTGAAATCTTATTGCCGCTGATTGCGTACCTGGCGTTTTTCAGCGGTATCCTGCAGTTGCTGATCGACAGTGGCGCTGCTGAACGCGTCGCAAAACTCCTGAGTCCGATTTTTGTCCACATTTTCCCGGATGTGCCGCGCGGTCACGCGTCAATTTCTTATATGACGTTGAACTTCGCAGCGAATTTTCTCGGTCTCGACAGCGCGGCGACACCGTTCGGTCTAAAGGCCATGGAGAGCCTTCAGGAACTGAACGATCAAAAGGACCGCGCAAGCAATTCGCAGATTATGTTCATGTGTCTACATGCGGCCGGCCTGACCCTCCTCCCGACTTCGATTATCGGTTATCGTGCGGCGGCGCATGCGACGAACCCGGCGGATGTGATGCTACCGTGCATTATCACGTCATTCACCGGCACGGTTTCCGCGCTGGTACTTGTCGGGATTCGCCAGCGGATCAATTTATTTAAGACTACGATTGTGATTGCGATCGGCGGGGTCGCTGCCGTCATCAGTGCGTTGCTTGTTTATATCACGCGACTGGATCTAATCAGCAAAAGCCATTTCACCGGCAATCTCTCGAACGGTTTGCTGCTCGGCCTTATCTTCGCGATTCTCGGTTACAGCTTGCTGCGAGAAACACAATTCGCGGCGAAGGGCACAACGATCTTCAATTCATTCGTCGAAGGCGCGTACAACGGGCTAACAGTCGGGCGTATCATTTTCCCGTATATCCTTGGAATGCTTGTCGCGATTTCGCTTTTCCGAAACAGTGGACTCTTTGAGATGTTGGCGGCTGGGCTGGCGAGCATGTTTCGCGCCGTCCACGTGAACGACCAGATCGTGAATGCGCTGCCAATCGCAATTCTTCGGCCATTCAACTCGGCCGGAAGCCGGGGATTCCTGCTCGACGCGATGTATACGTACGGCGCGGACTCCTTCACCGGTCGCCTCGGTTGCGTTTTTCAATGCGCAGCGGAGACGACGTTCTATGTCATCGCCGTTTACTTCGGGAGCGTGAAGATCAAGAATACTCGCTACGCACTAAGCACGATGTTGCTCGTCGATCTGATCTGCGTGTTCGCGGCGATCTTCGTCTGCTTGGCATTCTTTAAATTGTAGGCGGGTCACTGTCGCGCGTTAGTGCAGCCCGTGGTTCAATGCTTTCCGGGCCAGGCCAGGCTTTCCATCAGTGGCAAAGCTTCCCGCTAAATTCGACCGGGTTCCTTCGACTTCGCTCAGGATGACCCGAATTCATCACAACAAATCTTCGAGGTACGTCTTCCGATCAAAAGGCGCGAAATCGTCGAGCCTCTCGCCGGTGCCGACGAAACGCGTCGGGATTCCAAGTTCATCCTGGATCGCGACGACAATGCCGCCTTTGCCGCTGCCATCGAGTTTGGTTACGATCAGTCCAGTGAGGCCGAGCGTATTGTGAAACTCGCGTGCCTGACTTAGTGCGTTACTGCCTGTGGTCGCATCGACGACAAGCAAGGTCTCTTGCGGTGTGTCCGCATCGAGTTTACCGAGAGCGCGTTTTATCTTTTGCAGCTCAGCCATCAAATTTGCTTTCGTATGTTGCCGGCCAGCGGTGTCGCAAAGCAAGAAATCAACCTTTTGGTTGGTCGCGGTTTGATATGCTTCATAGCAAAGCGCCGCAGGATCGGCGCCGTGCTGGCCGCGAACAATCTTAACGCTGAGCCTTTTTGCCCAGATGTCGAGTTGCTCGATTGCCGCTGCGCGAAACGTGTCTGCGGCCGCGAGCATGACCGAGTGGCGTGCGTGCATGAGATTCTGCGCAAGTTTCGCTGTCGATGTCGTTTTGCCCGTTCCGTTCACGCCGACAACTAAAATCACGGCTGGTTTGCCGGCCGCTCGACGAATTGGCGCCGGGTCGCGCGGCAAGATGCGCGCGATCTCTTCGCGGACCGCTTTGATGACGTCGCTAATTCCCAATAAAGCCCACGCCTCGCGTTCTCGGAGCGTTTGGATGATGCGCATTGTCATCGGCACGCCCAGATCGGCGCGGATGAGCGATTCTTCGAGCTCATCCCAGTCAATGGGTTTGCCGGCGAATTGCTTCGCGAGTGATTCAAGAAAATTCATATTCGTTTTGTAGCCGCTTCGCTGTGCGAAGCGTGCGCGCCGCCCACGAGGCGGCGGCTACAGCTCTTTTTTCACTGGCTCACGCGCGGGGCGATCCAAATCTTTCCGGATCCGATCGAGGATACCGTTCACAAATCGGCCTGAATCCGCGCCGCCGTATGCCTTCGCCAGCTCGATTGCCTCGTTAATGGAGACGACCGGCGGGATGTCTTCGCGATAAAGCATCTCGTAGATCGCCAGCCGAAGGACATTGCGGTCCACCGCTGAAATCCGACGAAATTCGTAATTCTCACAGTAGCGGCGAATGCGTTCGTCGATCTCTGGCAAATGCGCCACCATTCCTTCGATTAGCGGCTGTGCGAATTCGCGGACGCGCGGTTGTGCAGGACAAAATTCCCAGAACTCATCGATCTTGTCCGGCCCTTGGCCGTGTTGAAGATCACGCCAGAAATGATATTGAACTGCAGCTTCTCTCGCGCGCCGTCGTTTACCCATTATCCCTCGACGGTTTAGAAACCGCCGCTCCTTGTTTCCTTCGAACTTCCAACAAAACGTTCGCGATTTCCACCGCGGCGCGCGCGGCTTCGGTTCCGCGATTGATTTTGTTTTCAAGACAACGTGCCCGCGCCTGGTTTTCGTTGTCAAAACTGAGTACCACGTTTATCACCGGCACACCGTGATCGATTGCGATGCGCTGTAGTGCATTCGTAACGGAGCGACTCAGGTTCTGTGCGTGATCGGTTTCGCCCTGCAATATCACACCGCAAGCGATGATCGCGTCGGTCTTGTTTTGGACCGCAACCTCGCGTGCGACTACAGGAATCTCGAACGAGCCAGGAACGCGATGGATCAAAATCGTACCACCTGGCGCGAGCGCGCGCAGCTCTTCCGTCACATGATCTATGAGTCCATCCACATATTGCGCATTGAACCGGCTCGCAATGATGTGGAACGTGCGTGTGACGTTAGCGATCGGCGGACGAGACGGCGTCGATTTCGACATCGGTTGTTCAGATCTGCGATCGGCAACCCGCAATCACAGCAAGTGCCCGAGCTTTGTCTTTTTTGTCTCGAGATATTTTTCGTTGTGCGGATTAGCTGCGCAACGGATCGCGACCTGCTCGATCATTTCTAAGCCGTAGCCCTCCAGGCCGACAACTTTCTTCGGATTATTTGTGAGGAACCGGAACTTTCGCACGCCCAAATCGAAAAGAATCTGTGCGCCGAGCCCATAATCGCGCAGGTCAGTTGGGTATCCGAGTTTCTCGTTGGCTTCCACGGTATCGAGTCCTTCTTCCTGCAACTTGTAAGCGTGGATTTTTGCCGCCAATCCGATACCGCGTCCCTCCTGTCGCATGTAAACCAGAACGCCCTGGCCTTCCTCTTCGATTTGCCGAAGGGCGGCGTGCAATTGATTCCCACAATCGCAGCGGCGTGACGCGAAAACGTCGCCGGTGAGGCATTGGCTGTGGACGCGCACCAGGGTCGGCTTGTTCTTGTCGATCTCACCTTTCACCAGTGCGAGATGGTGCTGCCCATCCACCTTCGAGCGGTATAAATGCAAATCGAAATCCCCGTAGTCGGTGGGTAGTTTTACGATTTGCTCCAGTTCCACGAGTTTTTCGCTCTTGCGTCGAAAGGCGATCAAACTTTGGATCGTACAAATGCGCAGGCCGTGTTTGTTGCGGAACTCCATCAGTTCCGGAAGACGCGCCATGCTACCGTCGTCGTGCAAAATCTCGCATAGCACGCCCGCCGCTTGCAGCCCTGCCAATCTCGCCAGATCGACAGCCGCCTCGGTGTGACCGGCGCGCCGCAGCACCCCGCCGTCTTTTGCGCGTAATGGAAATATGTGGCCCGGCTGGTTCAAATCCTCCGGTGCCGATTTGGGATTGGCGATGGCTAGTATTGTCGTCGCGCGATCGTAGGCGCTTATGCCGGTCGTCACACCCCGAGCCGCGTCCACTGAAACGGTGAAGTCGGTGTTATGTTTTTCCCGGTTTTGCGCAACCATGCGTTGCAAGCCGAGTTGGTCGGCGCGCTCATTGGAAATGGGGACGCAAATCAAGCCCCGGCCATGCGTCGCCATGAAATTGACCGCTTCAGGCGTAACTTTCTCCGCTGCCATGACCAGATCGCCTTCGTTCTCGCGATCCGCATCGTCCGTCACGATCACCATGCGCCCTTTGGCGATGTCGCTTAGAACATCGTCAATCGCGTCGAACTGAAATGTTTCCTTGGGTCGGGAGATCATTGAGCATGATACCATTACTTGCTGCCGATTGCGCCAGCAACTCCTACTCGCGCTCACGCTTAGTGCTCGTGTCGAATCAATCTTCGTCTAACAACCAGGGAATCAGCTGGTCTATGGGCCCCTTTCGGCGTCGGCGAGGTTTGCGTTAAAGCGGTACTCGCTAGCCTTATGGCGGCGAACCAAGGAATGAATGTCTTTCTGCCGGATTCAAAATGGATGCGTCATTCTCAACAAGATTCAAATGCGCCTCGTGCGTATCTTGCCTGCCGGGCAATTTCTGACTAGAGACTACAGTGCAATTAAAGGAGTCTGATAAGATTTTTATTGCTGGCCACGGCGGGATGGTCGGAAGCGCGCTTGTTCGGCGGCTCGAAGCGAGCGGTTTCACTAATCTGCTGACGCGCGATCGATCGCGCCTTGATCTACGTAACGAATCCGCGGTCGCTGAGTTTTTTGCGGAGGAAAAGCCGGACGTTGTGATTCTGGCCGCAGCGAAGGTTGGGGGAATAAAGGCTAACAGCGATTATCCAGTCGAATTTCTTCTCGATAATTTGCGCATCCAGAACAACGTAATTCGCTCGGCATTCCAGACAGGCGTCAGCAAATTCCTTTTCCTCGGCAGCTCCTGCATTTATCCAAAATTGGCGCCGCAACCGATCTCCGAAACTGCGCTGCTTACTGGCCCGCTGGAGCCAACCAATGAAGCCTATGCAATCGCCAAGATCGCTGGGATCAAGCTCTGCCAGGCCTACGCGCGCGCGTACGGCGCAAACTTCATCTTGGTTATGCCGACAAATCTTTACGGGCCTAATGACAATTTCGATTTGGAGACATCACATGTGCTGGCGGCGCTGTTACGCAAGGCTCACGAAGCGAAAACTCAAAATCAGAAAGAGCTGGTCGTGTGGGGAACCGGGGAACCGCGTCGCGAATTTTTGCACGTGGACGATCTTGCCGCGGCCTGCCTTTTGTTGCTCGAGAAATACGATTCGCCGGAAATCATCAACATCGGCTGCGGCGAAGACGTGACCATTCGCGAGCTAGCCGAGTTAATCTGCGATGTTGTCGGCTTCGGCGGGGAGCTTGTTTGGGACAAAACGAAGCCGGACGGCACGCCGCGCAAGCTTTTGGACGTGACCAGAATTCGCGCCCTCCGATGGAACCCAACCATCCCGTTACGCGAAGGCATTGCTCACACTTACGATTGGTTTCTCACCAATTGTTCAGACAAGTAAGTTGTTTCCGAAGAGTTTAGAACGTTGACCCGCGAAAGCTTTCGGAGTTGACTGCATGAGGGACCGATGAAAAAACTTCGCGTTGGCGTTGTTGGTGTTGGGCATATCGGAAGCAATCATGCACGGCTCTACGCGGAAATTCCGTCCGCTGAGTTCACCGCGGTATACGACGTGGAGCCGTTCAGGAGCCGCACCATTGCGAGCAAATTCGGCGCGGCATGTGCCAAATCCATCGATGATTTCATCGCGACGGTTGACGCAGCTTCCGTGGCAACGCCCACCAATACTCACTACGACGTTGCCCGGGCTCTCCTTGCCAAGGGCAAGCATGTGCTCGTCGAGAAACCGATTACCGACAACACTGCACATGCGACCGAGCTTGCGGAGATGGCTGCGGCTAACGGTCTTATTCTGCAAGTCGGCCACGTTGAGCGTTTCAACCCTGTCTTGGCTGCACTCGAAAGACATTTAACGCACCCACGCTTCATCGAATCGCATCGGCTTGCCCCGTACACCGAACGCAGCGCTGATATTGGCGTCGTGCTCGATTTAATGATCCATGATCTCGAAGTCATTCTAAATTTTGTGCGCTCGCCGCTCTGGAGTATCGACGCGGTCGGCGTGCCCGTGCTTAGTCAGAGCGAAGATATTGCAAACGCGAGACTCCATTTTGAAGACGGTTGCGTGGCAAACGTCACAGCCAGCCGCATCAGCCCCGAGCGGATCCGCAAGATCCGAATCTTTCAGGAAGACGCGTATCTCTCGCTCGATTATCAAAATCAAAGTGGTGAAATCTATCGCCGCGTGGGCAAACAGATTTGGCGAGACAGAGCTGAGATCGAACACGGCGAACCACTTAGGCTTCAGCTCTCGTCCTTCATTGAATGCGCAAGCACCGGACGACAGCCGCGTGTTTCGGGTTCTCAAGCGACGGCGGCGTTGGAGCTCGCGGTTAAGATCACGAAGCAGATCTCGTCGAGTGGATAAGACGGCATCCTGCTGTAGCCACCGCCCTGTGGGCGGTTTTTCCGAAGCATCGATAGTGGACGGGCCATAGGCCCATGGTTACAACGAGGATGAAACCCATGACCATCTATTTCGTCGCCGGTGAAGTGAGTGCCGATAATCACGGTGCTGCGTTGATGCGCTCCCTGCGTGCAATGGATCCCGACCTAAAATTCAGTGGGCGCGGCGGTCCGCAAATGCAGCAGGTCGCCGGCGAACAATTTAATAACTGGATCGGTGACGCTGCCGTTCTCGGTTTATGGGAAGTCCTGAGCAAGTACGGTTATTTTCGCGCGCAGTTCCATCAGACGATCAACGAAATTTTGAGAACCAAACCCGACGCAGTCATTTTGATTGATTATCCGGGTTTCAACTTGCGACTGGCCCGCGCGCTTCGAAAGCAATCGCAACGCCTCAAAACAATTTATTACATCAGCCCACAGGTTTGGGCGTGGAACCGAGGACGCCTCAGAAAAATGGCGCACTTCATCGATCTCGTGCTCTGCATTTTTCCGTTTGAGACAGACCTCTACGCCGCATCGGGTCTCCGCGCGGTGTTTGTCGGCCATCCGATGGTCGAAAGGCTTGAAAAGCAGAAAATCGACATTCCACGCGATCCGAATCTGATCGGACTTTTCCCGGGCAGCCGTTCGCGTGAAGTTCGAAAAATCTTTCCGGTGATGATCGAAGCCGCGCGTCAATTGTTGCACCGCAACCCGACTCTGCGGTTCCAAGTCGCAGCTGCATCCGAAGAACTTGGACGCGAAATGAACGAGCAATTAGCGGATCGCCACGCAATCGAAATCTACGTGGGTGAAACCGCGACCATCATGCAACGCGCCTTTGTTGGAATCGTGGCCTCGGGAAGCGCGACACTTGAGGCCGCTTATTTTAAAATGCCGTTCGTGCTGATTTACAAAGTTGCGTGGCCGACGTACGTGGCAGCGCGCCTCGTGGTGAATGTAGATTTTCTAGGTATGCCCAATTTGCTTGCAGGCAAAGAAGTCGTTCCGGAGTTTATCCAGCACGAGGCTAAACCGGAAGCCATCGTGGATGCCCTCCAGCCGCTAATGGAAGACTCCCCCGCGCGGGACCGAATGATTTCGGATTTTGATGCGATCACCAGCAAACTCGGCGGCGCCGGCGCCAGCGAAAGAGCTGCGTGCGCTATTCTTGATGAACTGCAGACGGGCGCTCCTTCCACAACACAATGAAGATCTGGGACATCTCGCGAACGCTATCGAATGACTTTGCCGAATGGCCCGGTGACGAACCGTTTCGCTATCGTGTTACGAACGAGATCGCAAAAGGCGCCAGCGTAAATCTCGGCGCGATCGGGATGAGTGTGCACAACGGCACGCACGCAGATGCTCGATTTCATTTTGAAATGGATGGAACGCCGATCGAAAAAGCATCACTCGAGATTTATTTGGGACGCGCAAGCGTAGTTGATCTCTCGGAAACGTTTTCTCAGTCGGCGAATAAACAACTCATCACCCGGGAGGATCTTCGTCCCTACGCTGAAGAAGTCGCTGCGACGTCGCGGCTTCTGGTCAAGACCGGCCGATGGAGCGACTCGACAGTTTTTCCAAATCGAATTCCGGTGATCGCTGCCGATGTTCCGGCGTGGTTGCAAAAGAACGGTGTGAAACTACTGGGCGTGGATCTGCCGTCCATGGACGAACTCGATTCGAAATCGTTGCAAAATCACCACGCGCTCGCCCATGCGGGAATCGCCATCATTGAATCACTCGATCTGAGCAACGTCGCTTCCGGCGTTTACAATTTTGCGGCGCTACCTTTGAAAATCGCGGGTGCCGATGGCGCGCCCGTGCGCGCTGTGCTTTGGCGTGAGTGAATCTGCAGCAGATTTGTGCCGTAGAGTCCGCTGTCCTCAGCGCAGATTAGTCTGCGGCACCAAATCGAAATTCGTTGAGGATAACGCACAGTACAGCTCGACATGATTTTGCTCGAAGACCGTCGCACGATTTGGGTTGTCGCGACACTGATCATCCTGTTATTCGCCATCGCCAATTTGCCTTGGCAACTCGACGATTATGATCAGGCAAAGCAGGCATTTACCTCGTTTGAAATGGTCAAGGAAGGCCATTGGTTCTATCAGCACACGCCGCACGACCGAGTGGCGACAAAACCGCCGTTAGTCGGCTGGATCTCGGCTGCGATTTTTGCGGTGACGCGCTCATGGGAAATCGCATGGCGTTTGCCGTCGCTTTTCGCTGCACTCGCGCTCGCGTTAATGTTATTCCGCGCTGCCCGCGACGCGTGTGGAAAAGGGGCCGCGGTAATCGCAGTAAGCGCCTTTGGACTGAACCTGCTGAGCCCGAGATTGGCTATGCTCGTGCGAACCGACATGCCGCTGGCACTCGTGATTTTTCTCATCGGCCTTCTGATCTGGCAAAGAATCCGAAAGGGAGAGGAATGGAAACTGCGCGACCAGGTTTACCTCTTCGTTCTGCTCACGGCGGCGATGTTGATCAAGGGTCCGATCCTTTATGCCTTTCTGCTACCGGGTATCGCCCTGTTCCAATTGTGCCGTGGTCGGATGCCACCGCCCGGCGCGCCGAAAACCAAGGCGAGCAGCGCTTGGCCGGGATGGTGGCCGTGGCTTGCCTCGCTCGCGATTTTTCTCGTCTGGGTACTCGGAGGCATTCGGTTTCAGCCAGGATTTTACGAGGAGGTTGTGATGCGCGAATTCCTTGGCCGCTTCGGTGAAACAATTCATCGGCCGCAGCCGCTCCTATTTTATTTGCCCCATCTATTGCACAAATTCGCGCCGTGGAGCGTGCTGATAGTTGCGATCGCGCTCTTCGACCTTCGATCGCGAAATTGGCGTTTGCGCGAAAGTTTTCAGAAAATGTCGCCGGAAACTTTCTGGCTGCTTTGCTGGAGCATTGGTGGACTGATCGTGATGTCGCTGATTCCATCAAAGCGCGTCGACAGAATTTTCCCTGTGATACCACCACTCTGTTTGCTGCTCGCGGCACAGATTTCTGGTAGAGACACCACGCTGCGTCCGGTCGGCGCAGCGCGCCGACCTTACCTTTGGAGCGTCGCGGGGCTGGCCACTTGCAATCCTTTTCACCGGTGGCTACACAGGTTGGAAGGTGATTACCGGCTACCGCGATCATCGAAATGCATTGGCCGTTTTTGGCACAAATATTCGGCACGAAGCTGAAGCGCGTCACTGGCGTTACCAGGTCGTATCTGCAAAAGATGAAGGGCTCCTTCTCTATCTTCGAAAGACCCATTTCGTTGATCCTGCCGATGCCGTCACAGAATGGAATGCCGGAAATCTGGACGCGCTCGTTGCATCAAAAGAAAAAGCATCGGCTCTAATGCGCGACCTTCAAAATGCTGCTCTTTCTGAGTTGCGATCAAATGCAGGAGAACGACAGGAACAGGGCAGGGGATACGTCTTGATTACTCGTTAACGTCTTGCGGATTCGCACATGGCTTGCTGCTAGTCACCCTGCTGGGACCAGACGTACTTTTTCCCATTCCAATAAATCAACGCGCTCGCGGCTTCGCTCTTCTCAACCAGAAGCGCGTCGCCGCGGAGATTTGGCACCCTCGTTTCAGCTGCGGAATGGGCGGCAGCTGTTTTGGAATAAACCTTCCAGGAATCCATCCATTCGAAATCATCGCCACCGTTGCCGATGCTAATGCCGGCCCCGAGAATTGTTGTTTTCCCAGTCGTGCCACGAACGATGGCAATTCCAACCTTCCCCGTCGAGCGCTCTGTTACCAAAACCGCCACGTCAGCCTTTCCGTCGCCATTAAAATCTCCCTCCAGATAAGACGGTTTGATGCGAGAAGAGACGTCATATTTTTTTCCGGCAGATGCGTTCGTTAGGGCTTTTTTGACTACCTCAGGCACGTCGCCAATCGCTCCTGAAGATGGCGACGATGGTGAATCAAGTTGCGTGATCTCTTTCGTCTTTAGGTCGACCTGGTAGTTCTCTCCATGTTCGGATGTAGCGATAAGTCTGCCTTCCCGGATGTTTAATGCATTGATGAAAACCCACTGAACGTCCTCCTCGAGTTTCGGATCGATACGATTGGTAAATAGTGTTAATTCCCACAGCTTCTTTTCGGTCGCGACATCCCACGCCTCGATATACCCGCGGCGGCCATCGTCATTTGGTGCGACATAGCGAATACCTTCGTAAACTATAGGATCCACCTTTGCTGGCGCGATACGCTTTGCAGACGCCAATTGCGACTGGAATAGCATCAACGAGAGCATGACCGCCAATCGAGCCATAACTACATTACTGACATGAGTCCTTGTCAGCGGCCATGCGCCTTCCAGGGCGTATTCCACTCCCGCCGCCGAGTGTAAAAATAGCCGGCTATACACCAATCGTAGGCTGCGCAAAAGAAGCCGTACACCAACGGAATCTCGGTTATTTTCTGAGCGCCGAACAGGCTGGTTCCGCTATGGACGTCAATCTCATGAATGATATCCCAAATGCCGTGCAGACAGTAGCCAATGATGAGCACTAGCGGTAACCGGACACCAAGAATGCCGAACACGGAAAATACAATCACCGCTCCGGTTTCCAGGCGCCATGCTTTTTGATCTCCGAAGTAGGCGGTGAACGCCAGGTAAAATGCCGCGATCGCGACGAGAAACAGAGCAAAAAATATCTGTTCTGCTTTTGCCGAGAATACTCTCTGTGAGATGAAGATGGATCCTGCTGCCGCCAGAATTCCCACGGATATGTAGAGGATGATGATTACTGACAGCGCCATGCAGGATGTTGGGAAGCTAAGTGGTTGAATGTTTCATCAGGCGAACTTGGCAAAAATCAGGAGTGCCAAGAACAGCAGGGCCGATAGACCCATGAGCCCTAAAGAAAATCTGCGCCACGCTTGGTGAATCACCGCACTCAGCATGGACAGCAGAGCGCTTCCAATCAGTCCGGCTCCGGCGGTGACGCAACCCCACGCAAAACGGCTAAGCGTTTCCCAGCCTGTGGACATGCATGCCCACGCAATCATCATCCCGCCGATGAGAAATACTAAAAACGAGCCGATCGCAAATCTAAGAATCCAAGGCATCGTTGTCCTCAAGCGGTTGCTTCATCCAAATCTTCCTAACGAAACAGAGATAAGCCACTGCAAGATGTCGTGACAAGATTTTACGCCGACACGTTGCGATCCGCTGGTTCGTCCAATTTCTTCTGGGGCAAACCCATCTTGTTTTTGATGGAACGCAAAATTCGTCGCGCAAAATAGTAGAAAACGCCGATGGCGATTAGGAAGATGATCAAGGCGAGCAGGGGACTGAGATTCACCAGAGTCAGGCCGCCGAGCACTGCAGCATCTTCGCCAAGACTTAGCCCGATATTTGTAAGCGGTTCCGGTGATGTATTGCTGGCGAGCCGTGTAGCTGCCTTGGCTGTGTGCGCAAGGAGGCTCGTGCCTCCCGCCAGCAACGCGACGATGACCGTAAACGCCGGGCTGGGATGACCGAGCACTTGAATGGCGAGTAGGGCGCCTCCGATCGGGCGAATTACCGTGTGAACTGCGTCCCAGATCGAATCGACCCATGGGATTTTATCGGCGAAAAATTCGAGCAGATACAGAGCGCCAGCGATGCTGATGATCCATGGGTTGCTGAGGACTTCGAGGGACTGGTACTGAGGAGCGAGCGTGATCCAGTGAAAATGGATCGCAAGCCCAGTGGCAAAAACTGTCAGGTAAAGATTAACGCCGGCGAGTGCGGCCAAACCGAGCGCGACGCTGAGGACATCCAATCTTTGCACGGAAGGAATATACGACTCAGTTAAAAGGTTAAAAGAAGGTTACAAAAGGGGAACTGGTTTAACGTGATGACATTTGTAACCCTTTTAACTTCGTTCAATAATCTCCGCCATGCTCGACATCCGTCTGATTCGCGAGAAAACGGATTTCGTCCGTGAACGCCTGGCGGCGCGCGCCGTCGAAGATGAGGCAAGGATCGATGACATATTGCGTATCGACTCCGAGCGCCGCAAGAGCGAGACGGAACTGCAACGGCTTCAGTCGGAGCGCAACCGTCTCAGCAAGGAGATCGGCGCGCGACGTTCGCGAAAGGAACCGAGCGAAGAATTTGAAGCCGACGTACGAAAGATCGGTGAGCAAATCGCTGTCCTAACACAACGCGCCAACGCTCTCGACGAAGAGCAGCGCAACTTGCTTCTGGATATTCCAAACCTGCCGCACGAGAGCGTCCCTGTTGGACAGGATCCCAGCGCAAATCGGGTCGTTCGCAGTTGGGGCGAGAAACCGCAATTGGGTAACGCGGTCGATCACGTCGTGCTCGGCACGAAGCTCAATCTCTTCAACCTGGAATGGGCGGCAAAACTGAGCGGCAGCGGCTTCATTTGTTTTACTGGCGCAGGCGCCAAGCTCGAGCGCGCATTGATCAATTTCATGATCGACCTGCACACGCGCGAGCATGGGTATCTTCAAATTAGTCCGCCGTTTATCGTTCGGCGCGACTGCATGATCGGCACGTCGCAGCTTCCGAAGTTTGAGGCTGACATGTACGGCTTGGAGGAGAACCAGCTTTTTCTAGCGCCAACAGCGGAAGTGCAACTAACAAATCTTCACAGGGAGGAGATCCTCAGCGTTGGTGATCTTCCGAAAAAGTTTACCGCGTACACGCCTTGTTTCCGACGGGAAGCGGGCGCCTCCGGGCGCGACACACGTGGCATCATTCGTGTGCATCAGTTCGACAAAGTCGAGTTGGTAAAAGTCGTGGCGCCGGAGAAATCCTACGAAGAACTTGAATCGCTTACTGCCGACGCAGAACGAGTGTTGCAACTGCTCGGGTTGCACTACCGAGTGATCGAACTTTGCACGGGTGATTTGGGATTCGGCGCAGCCAAAACGTACGACATCGAAGTCTGGTCACCAGGGTCCCGCGACGGCGGGACGTTCCTCGAGGTCTCCAGCTGTTCGAACTTTGAAGATTTCCAGGCGCGCCGGATGCAGCTGCGATTCAAAGATCACGACGGGAAAAATCGCCTGTGCCACACGTTGAACGGTTCTGGTCTGGCATTGCCGAGATTGTTTGCTGCGTTGATCGAGAGCTATCAGCAGCCGGATGGATCAGTCCGCATTCCGGAAAAGTTACAGCCTTACTTCGGGGCGACTGAAATTCGTTGAGAAGGCGTTCGCCGCGGCGAACGCCCTAGACTTCACCATTATTGCAAACCCGGTATTCCCATGCCGCCGAGACCGCCGGTGATTTTCGTCATCTCGGATTGCGCCAGCGCTTTGCCCTGTTCGATCGCTTGTTTCACCGCGCCTAGCACCATTTCTTCGAGAAATTCGACATCGTTTGGGTCGACAACTTCCTTATCGATCTTGATCGCAACGATATCGCCCGCGCCATTAGCGGTCACTTTCACTTTTCCGCCGCCCGCGCTTACGTCGACAGTCTTTTGCTCGAGCTCAGCCTGAGTCTTGGCCATTTGCTCCTGCATCTTCTGTGCCTGCTTCATCAATTTGTTTAGGTTCATAGAGTCAAAGGGTTGTCATTGAGCGGAATGAGAGAGGCGTAATAGCATTGAGTTCAGGACCTCACCCGCGCGTTGAACAGTTCGATAGCTTCCTGAATCAACGGTTCGTCCTTGAAATCGTTAGGCGACTCTTCGTCGGCTGCCTTGCTCTTGGAAATGAGTTCTTCATTCACGCTCAGCTTCAAAATCCAATCGTTGCCGGTGATTTCATGCAGCAGGGTCTCAACGAATTTGCGATTCGCTTGTGTGCCCAAAATGTCCATCGCGGCCTTGTCGCTAGGCGCGAAACCGAGTTTAAAATTGCGTCCGTCGATTCCAAGAACGTGGGCTGCTGAAGCTGAGTTTCGCACGAACGCTTTCTGTGCTGGAATCTTTGCAAGAACGGCTTGCCAAACTTTTTCGGAATCGACAGGTGCCTCCGCTTTTTCTTCAACCCGCGCTTCTGTCTCGGCTGCACGGGCTCGTGGCGCAGGCGACGCGCCTGCTGCCACAGGGGCCGGTTTCGTGGGCGGCGCGGCCGGCTTGCCTGCTGTAGCATTGGCTAAGGTTGTCGGACGGCTTTTGCCGTCGCGAAGCTCGCCCAATTTTTCGATCACTTCATCGAGCGTCGCTTGTCCGAGACTCTGGATCGCCTTAATAATCGCGACTTCGAAATGGAGCTTCTTGTTAGGCGCCCATTTCATCCGGCCTTCAGCTGCCGCGAATTGATCGATCAGTTCGAGCAAACGATCGGTGGAAATCACTTTCGCGTGTGTCCCCAGCGATTTTTGAACGTCAGGATCGACGTCTTCGTTCAACGCATCGGGTTTAACTTTGAACACGAGCAGGTCGCGCAGGTATGCGATCAGGTCACCCATGAGCCGCATCATATCTTTGCCGGCTTCGCTTTGCTCGTGCAGCAAGTCGATTGCTTCCGGTGTTTCAGCACGCAACATCCGGCCCGTTAGATCGCTTACTGTCTGTTCGCTGGTGAATCCAAAAACATTGAGCACATCGCTCTCGGTGATTTTTTCGCCGCAAAAGGCAACGAGCTGGTCAAGCATCGACTCGGCGTCACGCAAACCACCCTCTGCTCCGCGTGCAATTGCGTGTGCGGCCGCTGGTTCCAGCGTGATCTTCTCCTCCCTCGCAATGAATTGCAGGTGCTGCGAGATCAGGTTTGCCGGGATCCGATGGAGATCGAATCGCTGGCAGCGGCTGAGGATGGTGGCCAGAACTTTCTGAGGCTCGGTTGTAGCAAAAATGAATTTTACGTGCTCTGGCGGCTCTTCCAACGTCTTTAAAAGAGCGTTGAACGCGGCTGACGAAAGCATGTGCACTTCGTCGATGAGATAAATTTTGTAGCGCCCTTTGGCAGGCGCATACCGGACATTCTCGCGCAACTGACGCACGTCTTCGACGCTATTGTTGCTCGCTCCGTCAATTTCGATCACGTCGAGACTGTTGCCACCGGCGATTTCGCGGCAGTTGTCGCACACACCGCAAGGTGTAATCGTCGGG
This sequence comes from uncultured Verrucomicrobiae bacterium, assembly GCA_963804875.1. Classification (GTDB taxonomy): domain Bacteria; phylum Verrucomicrobiota; class Verrucomicrobiia; order Chthoniobacterales; family UBA10450; genus Udaeobacter. The sequence goes on along the minus strand of CAWDRX010000006.1, from coordinate 23,208 downwards.
CCCTTAATGCAGTTGAGCGACTTCGCTAAAATTCGTGCAGTCGACGTCTTGCCGACGCCGCGCGGGCCAACAAAGAGATACGCGTGCGCGAGGCGGTTTTGCGCCACCGCATTTTTTAACGTGCGCGAGACGTGCGTCTGGCCGACCAAGTCGTCAAATGTCTGGGGCCGATACTTTCTGGCGAAAACCTCGTAACTCACAGGTTTAATCTAAACGGGAACGCACACTGGCGAAAGCTTTTGGCAATGCAAACTCAAGCTTTCGATTGAATGCGTTCGGCAGAATGGCGTGTCCCCAAAAAACAAAGAGGCCCCGCTGGTTTCCCAGCGGGGCCCTTTGTAAAAATGCCCGAATTATCGGGTCATGGTCAGGCAGCAAGCGCCCGGACAGCAGGCGCCGCCACCGCAGCAGTCTGCGTCGCTGGATGAGATTGTCTTCGCGCTCGTCAGCGTCATAATTGCTGCAATCAAAAGTAGATATTTCATGATTCTCTCCTGTTGAGATTTCGTGAATTCCCGGCTGCACGAAGACGCCCGCAGTGCGCGCGCGTTCTGCGCCGAGCCGAATGCTTTGAGGGAGAATCAAATCCGCGGCGGCGGAGTCGGAGGCTGTTCGATTCGTTCAGACGCAGTCGCGTCGTCGATTGCAAGAGTGTGGGCGTTGAAAGACGGAGTAGCGAACTTTTCTGAGATCGGACAGAAAAGAATCAGTGTCGAACACGAGACGGTGCAACAATTATTAGGCTGCGATTTGTGTCCACAGGGATCATGATTCGACGTCTGCTCGGGTGCCATTTTGCAGCCTGGCATCTTGGAGCAGCAATCCGGCGCTTTTGTCATGGTAATTACGCTTGGTCTGGCCACTTGAGGGCAGAGAAAGGTCACGAGACAAACAATTAACAAAGTAGTCCGGCCGGCTCTTAGCATGACGTCTTAGTTTAACTCCGGTTTGATTCAGATCAAAGCGGGCTTTTCGATTTCGGCGGATTGGGTTAGATGAACATTCGCTAATGCAAAAACGTACAATAGGTCTTCTGACTCTGACCGTTTTGTTCGGACTCGAGCTTTCGGGGCGCGAGCCGATTAAATCGCTGCCGCCGGTAAAGCAGCCCGCGGAGGTCAAGGTCGTTCGCGCGCGCGATCTCGGTGTGCCGTTTGACGGAACGCCCGGGAAACTGAACTCGATCACGGATGTCCCCGGCGTAGAGGTAGGCTACACGACCCTGATCAGTGGCGATGGAAAACTGGAAGTTGGCAAGGGCCCGGTGCGCACCGGTGTCACTGCGATCATTCCGCGTGGACACGATTCTCTCAACGACCCCGTTTATGCTGGCTATTTCAGTCTGAACGGGAATGGCGAAATGACGGGGACCGCCTGGCTAGACGAAAGCGGGTTTTTGGAAGGGCCAATCGTGATTACGAACACACATAGTGTCGGTGTGGCGCGTGATGCTGTCATCGCCTGGCGAATCAAACACGGTGCGCCGGACACCACTGGCTACTGGTGGAGTTTGCCTGTCGTAGCCGAAACCTGGGACGGCTGGTTGAATGATATCAATGGGTTTCACGTAAAACCACAGGACGTATTCCATGCGCTGGACAGTGCGCATGGTGGCGTAATTGAAGAGGGGAGCGTCGGCGGCGGAACAGGAATGATCTGCTACGAGTTGAAAGGCGGAAACGGCACCGCATCGCGAGAAATTACCATTCGGACTTCAAAGGACGCTCCACCGCGAACCTTTGTGGTGGGTGTGTTTCTACAGGCGAACTTCGGACGGCGATCGCAGCTCGTTATCGCTGGCGTGCCGGTGGGAAAAGAAATTCCAGGTGAAGTTTACAAGCAAGAGAGCGGTTCTTGCATCGCTGTCGTTGCGACTAATGCGCCACTGTTGCCTAACCAATTAAAAAGGCTGGCACGGCGCGTTTCTCTTGGGCTTGCGCGAACGGGAACAGTTTCCGGAAACGGCTCCGGCGATTTATTCATCGCCTTTTCGACAGCAAATCCAAATGCGGCGAATCCGGATGAGGTGACACACGACGTCAAAACAATTCCGAATGACCTGATGGATCCACTTTTCACGGGGTTGGTCCAGGCCACCGAAGAAGCGGTCGTCAATGCACTTGTAGACAACCATTCAATGACCGGTCGCGATAATCACTACGTCGAAGCGCTTCCGCACGATCGGTTGCGCGAGCTTATCAAGCATTCCCACTCAATGCGGTGATACGAGCTGTAGCGTGGGCTGTCCTCAGCGCGGTGGCCGTGACGGTTAAATTAATGCGATCGCCACCTTCGCAGCTATCTCAAGCACGCGTAGCGTGAGTTTTTCGGCGCGTTCCTGCGCCTGTGCTGGCTGGCTGTCGATATAAACCCGAAGATCGCGCTTTTGGTTTTCTACGAAGAAATCGAAGTCCTCCTTATCGATCTTTCGTTTTTTTAGGAGAACGAGACGCCGTTCGAGTTCCTCTGCATTTTGCCGTACGAGCTCGCTAGTATCGCCTTTAGCCTGCGAGAGCAAATCCTGAAATTCCTCCTTTGCCTCTGTGACCGATTCATCGCTGATCTGCCCAAGTGCCGAGTCGAGCTCCGATTTTTTCCGCGAAGTTTTCCGGGCACTTTTCCCGGAAGGTTTCCTGCATTTACCGGCCGAGGGCATGATCGTAAGTCTTGTTGACGTCGTTCTTCATTTCGGTTGCCAGTGCTGGAGTGATTTTACCGCGGCTGGCTTTACTTCGCAGGTGCGCAGCGTCAGCATCGAACTGTCCTTTCAGATTGACGAGGACCGGACGACGCGCGGTGAATTTCTCATCGGTAATGGCTTGCTGAAATTTTGCGTCGCCTTCATTCACCTTCGCATTGAATGCAGTGGCGTTGAATTTTTTACCAGGCACAGCAAACTGGTCGATAAAGGCGAGCTCGAAATTGCGGAGGCTTTCGATCGTGGCATCGCTTCCGGTTTTGGTAAACGTCGCCGTGCCGCAACTCGCAATGAAGATTGCGGCGGCACAGAATAAAACATTTCGAGACACAAGCGTCGAATTCATATGGCGGTCCTTTGAGTCGCCGATCTTGCGCCGATTTGGCCGCATGTGTCAAGACTCGAGGACCGCGGCCGCATCGGGTCCGAATCCGGTAGCGTTGGTGTGAATTCTTATTGATCGGTAGCTGCTGCAGTCTCCGGTGCTCTCCCGGCCGTGCTGGGAACACCAAACGCCGCCAGGTTCATCACAATCAGGACGAGCGCGAAGAGATATAGCCCCATCATCAATCCTATAGCAGCATGCATGGCCAGAATGCACACAAGCCAAACAAGGCGAGTCTTTTTAATCCAAATGAAAACTGGATAACTCAACTCAAGCAGACAAATCGAAATGCCGAGCACAGGCAAAGCGAATTTGAATTGAACTAAAAGATCGGGCGGGACCAGGTTAAATGGTGGGCGGATCAGCGACCGCCAAAGATTAGAGCCGTCCCACCAGCCGTTGCCAAGGAATTTTGCCAGGCCGCCGATGAAGTAAACAAAGCACAAATGCACCTGCAACACTCGTCGCCAAAAACCGAGTTTCTGCGGATTATTCGATTTTGTTTTTGCTACCCAATGATCGAACGAGTAACGGTCTGGCAGCGGAGATAACATGAGGTAAAAGAGTGCCGTCGTCATAAAGTTATCGGCGCCATAAGCGAGTAATCCTCCGCTTTCGGCAGCACATAGGTGGACAAACCACGCGACAATCGCTGCGGCGCGAGAGAATAGCCCTAACAATAAAAGACAGCCTGCTGACAGTAGAGCTATCCAGGCAACACTGAGCACGGTTTCTTCGCTCATGTTGAGGTGGCGACCGACAGCGATCAACCAACCAAATTTTGGGATCAGGGGACTCTCGAAAGAGGTAATGGCTTCGCCCACCTCGCGACCAATAAGACCCTTGCCACTGCTTGCGAACAGGTAGTGCCAGTCATTTCTCAGAAAGAGCGCATAAAGAGTAACTTGTAGGCCCAGACCGATCCGAAATACCGTGAGCCAAGTGTCACTTTCCGTTGGAAATAGGAAGCTGAGAAATCGTTGCCACCCCCTCTGCAGCGGATTGAGCTTCACATTGGCTTCCGCATACGAAGTCAGTGAGGACACTGAGTGATAGCTACTGATGTTTTCCCCCACGCAGACTGAAATCGAAGCTGAACATTGGTTGAAATGTTTCTGTTTTGCCATGCTCAAATTCTTTTATGCCCGGTGGATCAACCGATCCAAAAGTGGCTCGAACCTTTTTAACGTCCTTGTGGTCGCGCCAGACGGAGAACGCCAGCCGTTTTACGAGTGCCTCTCGAACCGGCTCGTAACGTTCTTCGGCGAGCCTGTCTAACAAGCTATCCAATCGCAGTCCGGCGGCTCTGCTGCGCACCCGCGGCACCTCGTATTCTACTCGTCCATCGTCGTAAAACAGCTCCAAGCTCAATCGATGCTGGCTTGGAACGTTGGGTGCAAAAAAGCTGTAGCCGGCCTGGATGCCAGCGGCGTGTAGATATGTTGCGATGCCTCTCCGAGCCGGATTTGAAGCTTCGGCCTCTTTTCCAAGACACCAGGTCGCACCCAGCTGAGCCTTGTGGGCGTACTCATTGCAAACTGCAGGTAGAATCGTTGACCCTTGCGCTATCAACCAGAAAACTCCCGCAAGGCAGACCGCGGTTATTAAAAAGAAGTGTACCCCAAACCACGCCGGGTGAATTCGCTTCGAATACATTTCATGAACGGTGGTCGGGGGAGCCGATTGTGCCAAACGAGAACTGACCGCCAGTTCGGTACGCTATAGGGCCAGTCTCGGATTCGAGACTGGCAACCGTTCCGTAGCTATTGCAAGCCTAAAGCGTCGCTGCGACTGATTCCAAGTTCTCAGCCGCCACGTTACTGTCGCCGGTTGGGAGAACAGCCTCCACAAACCAAGCACGATCTGCGCGATTATTAGCGTACTGGCCGGTTGGAAGGACCGCTTCCACAAACCAAGCGCGATCTGCGCGATTGTTTGCGTAGAACGCTGAGGCGTTGTCCGTTCGAATATTCCTCAACGTCAGCCAGCTTTGATTCTGAGCGGATGGATGCGTCGCGAGGCTGCTGAGTACGACGACAGCGACAGCAACCAGCATTGCCGCCAGCATACGTACGGAGGTCTTGCGGTGGATGTGTTTCATAAATTGGCCTGTATTAGCAATTTGCCCAACTGTCAAGGACAAATCACGATTGTCGCGTCTTAAGTAAACTGCCTTAGATCGAGGTAAATCGATTTCCCTGCTGCTTGAATGCTTCCCGAAGGGTGAGCGCAGCGCCGCGCCAAATGCGAAATCTTACTTTGGTCCGAGTGAAGAAGCGATAGCTTCAAAACGCGGATCGCCGCGTAGTGGATCCCAAAGCGGATGGAGACGCAAATAGCCGTAGCTGATATGACTGCCCGGCAGGTAGGTTGTCTCAGCCAATCGCTGAATCGCGCGATCGTTCTCACCAGCCCACGCGTAAATCACAGCAAGATATCGCACGAGCGTTGCGCCTTCGATGGCGTTTTTGCTGACCGGCGTCAAATCGACTGCGTGTTCGCCTTCACGAATCGCATCTTCCTTGTTCCCGAGTACGGCATCAACCACACCAAGGGCACAAACTGCAGCCGAATAGTCCGGTTGATTCCGTACCGTTTCGCCGAGTTCGTTTCGAGCGCTCTCAAAATGCGCGCGAGCTGTCGACTCATCACCTCGCACCCAAGCAGCAAGACCCTTGCACCACTCGTTAGGGAATGGAATATTTTCGTCAAAGCATTCACCCTCACCCAAATTTGACAACGCACCCTGGACGCCACCGGAATCGGGTTCGCGCAAGACAGCCATGAGCCATGGATTGACAAACCCCAGCGCGGCATTCGGGTCGTCAGCCAGAATTGCGTCAATCGCCGTCTGGAAAGGTTTAGGATCTGCGTGGTTCTCGAGATCGACCAATGCGCGCCGCACTTGGCTTTGAGCATCTTTTGGGGCCATTGCTAACATGCGATCAAGCGTCGCCGCCATCTCTTTGTAACGGCCCAAGGCCTCATATGTAAGAGCGATTTGCTGGAGCACGGAAAAATCGCGCGGGTTCAGATCTAACGCCTCTGACATTTCCTCGAGCGATTTCTCCCAGCGACCTTGACGCCGGTCAATGTAGCCGGCCAAAAGCGGAATCCGGGATTCGCTCGGCAACGTCAGGCGCGCAAGCACCAACTCCTGCCTGGCGCGGTTGTAATCCCGGTACACATAATAATAATGCTGAGCCAGAGCCAGATGGGTTTCTCCCCGTTCGGGTCGTAGGCGCTGGATCGTTTGAATTACGGTTTCAGATAATTTTAGGCGCACGTCCGTATGGTCGAAAGCGAGGAAATAAATTCGGTCATGCGCTCCAGCTAACTGGCAGTAGGCGTCAAAGAAAATTGGGTCCCGTGCCACCGCCTGGTCAAGCAGTTCCACCGCTTGAAACAGATCTTCCTTTTGTCGTGTGCTCAACGCGATGTCATTCAGTAAGTCTTTCGCGCGCAAGTACGCGTCGTACGACGTCGGATCCGAGGTTGGTATATCTTGGAGCGCAGTTTTCTCGGCGGCTGAAACGCCGACTCCCAGCTTGTCGGCGATTTTCTGCGCGATCTCACCTTGGAGCGGGAACAGGTCGCTTGAATCTCGATCGTATTCCTCCGCCCACACGCGAGCGTTTTTGCGCACATCAATCAGCTCGGCATTTAACCGGATGCTGGCTCCTTGTCTCTGCACGTTTCCCGTGAGTACATACGCGACATTCAAGGCGCGACCGATTTCCTGGGTATCGTGCGCGCCACGGTATTTCGCGACACTGTTGTGGTTGATCACCTTCAGATTCGCGAGCTTCGCCAGTTTGCTCCAAACACCATCGTAAACGCCGTAGGCAAAAAACGCGCTTTCCTTATCTGAACTCAGACTTTCAAATGGCAAAACTGCGATCCCACTTGCGGTGGACGGGCTCGCTGTTTGTGCCTTTGAAATCATGACACCCACTGCAGTTGCCATCGTCAGCAAAAGCGCAGCCATTTGTGCGACGAGCGGATTGCGCCGCGCCCAACGCCAGAGATGCACCGGCGGCGAAACAGGGCGCGCGACAATCGAATGTCCGTGCAGCCAGCGTTCAAGGTCATCAGCCAGTTCACCAGCTGAGCGATAACGGGCGCGCGGGTCGCGTTCCAAACATTTGGCACAAACCGTTTCCAGATCGCGGTCGAGCTCTGGTGCCAGACTGCGCAGTTTCGGTGCAGGCTTCTCAGTTGCCTGCTGAATGGTTTTGAGTGCGTTCTCACCCATGAATGGCGGTTGACCAGTCAAGAGATCAAACAAAACCGCACCCAAACTGTACACGTCAGCAGCCCGTGCAGGATTTCCCCCTGATCCGTTCACTTGCTCGGGCGCAAGATAGCCCGGTGTGCCGAAAACCGTGGGTGTGCGGGTCACACGCCCGGTTGGCTCCAGCCATTTTGCCAATCCAAAATCGCTGACCAACGGTTCGCCATTGCCGTCCAACAAGATGTTTCCCGGTTTCAAATCGCGATGAAGGATTCCCTGATCGTGCGCGTATTCCACTGCCCGCGCCACTTTCGCCATTAGCGCAATAGCGCGACGCGGTTCGCTGCGTAATGCTGGGCCCGCTTCAAGCAAACTGCCGCCGCCGGCGAACTTCATACTGAAGAAGGGCAGCCCTTCGTGGGACTCGCTTACTTCATAAATCGGAAGAATGTTCGGATGATCGAGGTTGGCCGCAGCCTGAGCTTCGCGCCGAAAGCGCATCAGGGTGTCTTGGGAATCAGCGTGGTAAGATAAAATGCGCTTCAACGCCACGATCCGGCGCGAATGCCGTTGTCGCGCCCGATAAATAACGCCCATCCCGCCGCGCCCGATTTCTTCCAGAATTTGATAATTGCCTAACAGCCAATCTGCGTCGGGACTATGAATCTCGCCGAGGAGTTCATCCAGAGTTGGCTCGTCCGATGGATGCTCGCCGTTGGCGTCAATACCTGAGGAGAGAAGACACTTCAGACAAAGTCCGCAACCAACGCGTGATGCCGACCCGCAGTTTGGGCAGGTGCCCGTTTCATTTTGGCAATGCAGAGAAGCGGGACCAGAGGGCGACGTCATGAAGGGGACTTTGAGCATAAGTCGCGTTTCAACCGTTGCAAATTCCAAATTCACAGATTTTTGAAAGGTTAGTCACAACAGATGTAGGTCGCAGACGATGGACGAACTGATCGCAAAGTCAACGGCTGGAAATTCATCGTTCTTTATTGTTTTGTCCCGACGAACATTCATCCCGTGATGTTTTGTTCAACAATCGCCAGGCACCCACAACACGGTCGTAAAAAATTTACGCGTGTTTTCGGAGAATAGAGGTCCGCCGTTCGCGGGAAATTTTGGCCGCTTGATTTAAATCAGGGATCGCGGACGTCGCCGCTGAATTTTGCTGCTACGATTATCCGGTCGCACTTAACACCGCACAGAGATAGCGCAATTCGTCGTCAATCTCATTTTCTCCGCCCACTGTTTCGGCAACCTCTTCCCGGAGCAGAGCGCGATAACGCTCACGCATCCGGTGCACAAGACGTTTCACTGCCGTTTCCTGGATACAAAGTGTCTTCGCAAGTGTTGCGTACGACACGTCTTGCCGCTCCGCACTCAGGCAACCACTCAGGACATCGAAGACACGTCGCCGACCGTGCTTTTCACACTCGTCGCCTAACCGTCGCAAGGCGCGCTCGACCACCGTTGCGGCCCAGCGCACATCGAAAACCCTTTCAGGCGACCAGTTGTCAGATTCGTTCTCTGGAATCGACAAGTGGGAGGGCGCCTCGGTCATCCAGTCATCCCAGGAAACGAAATGCAGGTCGCCACCCCGCTTCCGCGCGTGATGCTTGTCGACTTGATCGTGCAAGAAACGCTGTAACGCCGTAAGTAGAAGTGAGCGAAATCTCCCTCTGTTTCGATCCGCCGATTGAAGGAGACGACCTTTGAGCACCTTCGCGAAGAATTCCTGAGTTAGATCCTGGGCGTCAGGAACAGAGCGGCCCTGCCGGCAGATAAAAGCGAAAACTGGTCGCCAGTAAATCTTACAAAGTTCGGCAACGGCAGCCTGTGCCTTCGCTTCGTCAGTTGCAGAATCCGAGCAGGATAGAACAACGCTCCAACGGGTCGTCAGAAACCGCGCTTCGCCGAAGCCGTCCATGGGGGTTTGGGGTTTCACAGCCGCCGAGCATCTCATTTCATCGGGCATCACGCAAGTGCCGCAGGTATAAAACCCGCTGCGCCCTAGGCGATTTGAACGGCGAATCTGAAGTTTTTTGAAACTTTGACCTGCAAAATCCGAACTAGTTGGTGAGCGCGAACAGGCGCCTTCTGTACTATGAATTGGGTCACCATCATTTGGTCCATGAATGCCGGAGCGTGTCTGACGCTCGCGGGGGTCTACGGCGTGGTCTGGTCCAAACAGCGCGCAAGCCGCGTATATTTGCTGTTTTTTTGTAGCGCAATCGCGGCGGCGGTCATTTCCGCAATTGAGTTACGAATGCTGACCGCCACGACGGTGGAGCAATATCAACTGCTGGTGCGCTGGATCCAGGTGCCGGTGGGGGTTCTCGCGTTGTCTTTCGTTGCTTTTGTTCGACTCTATCTACACTCCGGACGACGCGGTGACAGGCGACGCGCTCTGCTCATGGGCGGCAGTATGGTCTTTGGTGCGGTCATAGCTTGGCACGTTCCGATCGTCATTCGGGGCCTGATTGAAGCGCCCTTCTTCCTTGCCTTTACGTACATGGGCGTCGTGGCCGCTATGGGGTACGAGGTGAGTAGAGAGATGGCTCGGGCTGCATGTCTCAACCGCGAATTGGAAGTCAGCGAAAAAAGATTCAACCTCGCCGCAGACTCTGCCCAGCTCGGAATGTGGGAGTGGGATTTGGAGAAGAATGAAATCTGGGTCTCCCCGACCCGCCGTGCGCAGTTGGGTTTTCCTGCTTCCGGAAGGATCACATTCGAAGAGCTCATTTCCCGATTCCACGCAGACGATCGCGATAAAGTTCGGCAGGCAGTGAATGAGGCGATTCAACACGGCAAAGATTACCAGGCGGAGTTTCGGCTTATTTCGGCGGATGGTAGCATGCGCTGGGTCAGCGCGCGCGGCCGCGTGCAGGCGGATGAACACCGCAAGCCGAAGCGGCTTACGGGAATTAGCCTGGACATCACGGCGCGAAAAGAGGCAGAGGTGTCGACGCAGCAGCAGCGCGGTGAACTTGAACGGCTCCGGCAACAGAAAACCGCTTTCCTTGAGCGAGAAATTGCCGAGCGCGCGCGCCTCGAACGTGAGGTGATCGAGAGTTGTGCACGAGAACAGCGCCGCATCGCATATGACTTGCACGACGGAGTAGGGCAACAACTCGTCAGTATCGCGTTAAGCGCAAAACTGCTTGAAGAACAGTTGCGTCCAGACAGACCTGCCGAAGCCGACAAGGCGTCAGGCATAGTGCGCCTCGCTAACGAAGCCGCCAAAGAAGCGCGGCTTACCGCGCGAAGTCTCGAGGGCGCTGACGGGGTGGGCGACCTGAAGACCGCCTTGGAGTCACTGGCCATGACCATCAGTGAAAATTGTCGCGTCAGAAGCAGGGTCACGGCCGTTGGAGCATCCTTGCCAGTTAGCGCGCCGGTGGCGACTCAACTTTACCGCATCGCTCAGGAGGCGGTACGTAACGCCGTGGAACATGGTGCAGCTCGCGAGGTGCTGATCCAGCTCACATTCGGTAGACGGGACATGTTGTTGACCGTACAAGACGACGGCGAGGGTTTTAATGCCAAGACGAATGGCCACGGCATGGGACTTCGAATCATGCGCTACCGAGCCCAATGCATCGGCGGCTCGTGCGAAGTGCACACCGGCCCGGGTAAGGGGACTATCGTTTATTCTCGTGTCCCGTTCGAAGCGCAGCCTTCTCTTTCTACAATCTCATGAATGCAATAACAGTAACCAAACCAAAATCAGCCGTCGTCGTCGTGGAAGATCATCCGGTGCTGTGCGACGGTCTTAAACAGCTTATCAACAACCAGTCGGACCTCGCCTGTGTCGGGGTCGCGGATGACATTCCGGGCGCCAAACGGCTCATTCAAGAGTGCAAACCCGATGTTATAGTTCTCGATTTGCGTCTAAAGGCCGGGGATTCCCTCGATTTTATCAAAACACTGCGGATCGAATGTTCTGAAGTAAAGGTGCTCGTTCTCTCTCAATACGATGAGTTAATCTTCGCCGAGCGCGCTCTCCGTGCGGGTGCTTCCGGTTACATCATGAAGGAAAATACCACCGATGAGGTCCTGCGAGCGGTGCGCAAGGTCCTCGCGGGCGAATTGTATTTTAGCGAACGCGTTGCCGCGGCCTTAGTGCAACGGTCCCTTCGAGAGAAACCCGTGCCATCGCGTAACGGCGTCGAACGGCTTTCCGATCGTGAGATGCAGGTGTTTCAACTTTTGGGCGCGGCCTACAGCCCCCGAGAGATTGCCGAGCAGTTCCACCTTAGTCGTAAAACGATCGAGACGCACTGCGAAAAAATTAAGCATAAGCTGAGCTTGTACACTGCTGCGGAGCTCAAGCGATTTGCGCGACAATGGGCTGCGGAGAATTTGGCACCCTCTGAGCCGTGGGTGGCGCCGCAATTACAAAGCGGTCTATCGGGCCGATAGCACAATTGGCGACATCTTTGTCGCGGGTGCCACGGGTAGTCCCTGCGAGCACTTTCGCAAATTGCGCACGACGCGCCCTGTTCGAAGGCGCTTAGCTGACCTCTCTCACGCTAACCTAGGACGAAACCCGACAACTTCCATGCGGAGCTAGGCACGCCACCTGGCTAAGCATGCAAGGATAGCGCTTGAACCCAGGTAACAAACCAATCATGTTAATAACTCGAGCTATTACCTAGGCGTGCCTCAATTGCCACCGTAGGTGAAAATCGGGCGCTCAGTCAGGAAGGCAGGCTGAAAACTTCGCTCACCAGTTGTCGTAGAAGGTCTGTGAGATGGAAGGACCGGATCAAGATTGCGTTTTCCTCTGGCGATCGCAGCAGCCGTCGCTTGAAGCACGTTACATATATTTAGAGAGGAAAAAGCTAAATGAGGTTTCGGCCCTTTCTTACGTCAGAAGTTAGCGGGGTAGGACAGTTGGAAACGTTCAATCAGATCAAGGCAGGAGTTCACTCGGCGACTTGGCCGGATGACCAAGGGCGGCAGCTTCGCCTCGTGAGCGAGACGACGAAGATTATTCACATTAGAAGCGGCCTGCCGGTGGCGTCCGAGCCAAAAGCGCCTGGGTGGAAATCTTCTCTCGATCTTGCCTGCATTCTGCTTTCGCTTCCGATTTGGTTGTCACTGATGATCTTGCTCATGCTGGTGACACGACTCTCCTCGCCAGGCCCGATTTTCTACCGCCAAGAGCGTGTCGGTCTCGGGGGAAGACATTTTTCTATCTGGAAGTTCCGGACAATGAAGGTGAGCGCTGAGACACAAACTCATGAACAGTACTTCCAAGAATTGATGAGGGTCGATCGCCCGATGACGAAGCTCGATGCTCAGGGCGATCCCCGCCTGGCCCCTTTTGGGCGAATTCTCCGTGCCAGCGGTCTGGACGAGTTACCTCAAATTTTCAACGTGCTTTGCGGTGAGATGAGTCTTGTCGGTCCACGGCCGTGCACGCCAAATGAATTTGCCCATTATGAGCCGTGGCAACGGGAACGCGTGAACGGGTTGCCGGGCCTGACCGGATACTGGCAGGTAAACGGAAAAAACAAGACGACGTTCAACGAGATGATCGCCCTGGATATGTTCTATCTCAAGAACTTGTCAATCTTGCTCGACCTCAAAATCATGCTCAAGACCTGCGCCGTCATCGCTGAACAACTGTTCGAATCCCGACCGGCGGAGCGACGCAAACTTGAGGATGGAAGCCCTCGCTCAGCCGCGACACCTAGTCAGCAGAATGGAAGCCATCGTTCATGCACTACGCCAATTTTGCACACTTGACGTGAATCATCCCGGAACTATGAAAAAACCAGTCACAGTCGGCATAATCGGATGCGGTTACTGGGGACCACTGCTGGTTCGCAACTTCAAAAGCCTTGCGGACTGCCAACTCAAAGCCGTCTGCGACCTTAATACGGAGCGCCTGAAACATATTCGCTCGCTTTATCCGGACATCGAGGGCCTCACACAGACGCAGCAGCTTCTCAACGGCACCCACGTGGACGCTGTCGTCATTGCCACTCCGGTGAAGCATCATTTTTCATTGGCCAAGGCAAGCCTCCTGGCCGGCAAGCATACGTTCATCGAAAAACCGATGGCGTCGTCTTCAGCCGAGTGCGAAGAACTAATCGAAATCGCCGACCGCGAGGGTCTGGTTTTGATGATCGATCACACTTTTCTTTACTCTTCGCCCGTGCAAAAGATTGCCCAAATTGTTCAAGCCGGGGATTTGGGTGAGATTCGCTATATCAATTGCCGGCGTCTCAACCTAGGATTATTCCAAAAAGACATTAACGTTGCTTGGGATCTGGCGCCGCACGATATCTCGATCATTCTCCATATTCTGGACGAATTGCCCACGACGATTAACTGCCAGGGAAACGCTCATATCACGCCTGGCGTAGAAGACGTCACTAACATGTCGCTCTCCTTCTCGCGCAAACGCTTCGCGACCATCCAGAGCAGCTGGCTCGAGCCACGGAAAATTCGCGAAATGACCATAGTCGGCACGCGACGCATGCTCGTCTATGACGATTTGCGGACACGCGAAAAAATCCGCATTTACGATGCGCGGGTAGAGCGTCCGCCGCACTACGACACGTTTGCTGAATTTCAATACTCTTACCATTACGGGGACAGCTACATCCCATACCTTCATCAGGAGGAACCGCTGAAGTCGGCCTGCCAGCATTTTATTGACTGCATCAAAACGAATTCTCAACCGCTAACGGATGGCCGTCGGGGGCTGGAGATGGTCAGGATCCTCGAGGCGGCCAATGCTTCACTCAAGATAAACGGTGCGCCCGTGACACTTTCTCCTTCGACCAGCGTCGCGCCGGTTCTCGCCTCGGCCAAAGCAGAAGAGTATTTCCCGATTGAAGCATTCGCTGGATGAGAGTTGCGCGAGCTTTGCACACTATGCAGCGTGTGAAGCTTGACCATAACTCCCCACATTCATCGCATTAAGCTAAACGATAAAATGAAAGTTCCCTTTCTCGATTTGAAGGCGCACCATGCCCCTTTAATTGAAAAGCTCGATTGCGCTATTCGCGAAGTGATCGAGAGCAGCGCGTTTGCCGGCGGGCCCTTCGTCGAAAAGTTCGAACAAGAGTTCGCCGCCTACTGCGGCTCAAAATATGCGATCGGCGTGGGCAATGGGACAGATGCGCTTTGGCTCGCTCTCCTGGCGCTTGGAATTGGCGAAGGCGACGAAGTAATTACGGTTCCAAATACTTTTATTGCGACTGCCGAGGCCATTGCTTACTGCAAAGCTCGACCCGTGTTTGTGGATGTGGATCCGGATACATTCACGATGAACCCGGCGGAACTGGAGAAGAGCGTGACGGAGAGAACCAAAGCGATCGTTCCGGTTCACCTTTTCGGGCAGCCGGCGGACATGGATCCGATTTTGGAATTTGCACGGGCACGCGGACTCTTTGTTATTGAAGATGCCGCTCAGGCACACGGCGCGAAGTACAAAGGTCGAAAGGCAGGGACTATGGGCGACGCCGGTTGCTTCAGTTTTTATCCCGGAAAGAATCTTGGCGCCTTCGGCGAGGCTGGCGCGGTGGTGACCAGTGATCCCGAATTACAGAAGCGAATCCAAGTCCTGCGAGACCACGGTCAGTCACGAAAATATTATCACTCCGTGATGGGTTGGAACTGCCGAATGGATGGCATTCAAGCGGCGGTTTTGGCTATCAAATTGCGTCATCTTGAACAAGCAAATCTCCTGCGCCGCGAACACGCGTTGAGATATAGTCGAGCTTTCGCCGGAATCGACGAACTTATTACACCGGTCGAGGCAAATTACGCGCACCACGTTTATCACGTCTATGCCCTTCGAGTACAGGAACGCGACGAAATCCGGCGACATCTGCAGGAAAAGGGAGTCGGGTGCGCCGTGCATTATCCTATTCCGGTTCATCTCCAAGAGGCTTGCCGAAACCTCGGCTACAAAGAGGGCGCATTTCCAATCGCCGAGAAACTGGCCGAAGAATTTCTTTCTTTGCCGATGTTCCCGGAATTAACCGCAGAACAGATCGAGTTTGTCGCTTGCTCCGTCAGTGACGCTGTGGGTGTGGGAGCGCTCGCCTAGAGAAAAGTCTTTGGAAACTCTCCAAGTAGCAAAGTCAGAAGCCATGGACGCCGCGCCTTTCTCTGGCGACGATCCCGTTGTTCAGGGGCAGGCTGGCGCGGAATCGCTGGAAATGCGAATTTGCGATCCAGTTCGCAACCCAGGCTGGGACCATCTGGTTGCCTTGCATCGCGACGCCGGTTGCTTTCACACGAGCGCTTGGGCGAAGGTGCTACAGCAAACATATAACCACCACGCTTTTTACCTCCGGTTTTCCCGGGGCCGCAGGTTGACGGCGCTGGTACCGCTGATGGAAGTGCGCAGTCCGTTCACTGGCCGCCGCGGCGTCTGCCTCCCATTCAGCGATACATGCGAACCACTCATTTTTGATCGAGACGCCGTCGATTTGGTAAGAGATCGAGTTGTGCGTTTCGCGCAGGAACGCCGATGGAAACATCTTGAAATTCGCGGCGGCAAATTCTTTCAGCCTGCCGCGAATTCAGCCGCGACATTCTACGGGCATACACTGGATTTGCGCCGTCACGTTGATGAACTGTCCGAACGCTTCGACAGCCCAGTCCGCCGCGCGATTCGCAAAGCAGAACGCAGCAATGTGAGCGCGCTCGTCAGTCGCAGTCGCCAGGCAGTTGGAGATTTTTATCGGCTCCATGTTCAAACGCGCAGGCGGCACGGTCTTCCGCCACAGCCGACCTCCTTTTTCCTAAACATCTACGAGCACATCATCAAACCCGGACTGGGCTTCACCGTTCTCGCACAACGCCACTCACGCCCAATTGCCGCTGCGGTCTTCTTTCGCTTCGGGAAGAACGCTTTTTACAAGTATGCTGCTTCCGACAAACGGCTTCAGGAATTCCGCGCAAATAACCTTGTCATGTGGCAGGGTATCCAATTTCTGCTGCGCAATGGTGTAGAAAAATTACATTTTGGACGCACCGAGTGCGAAAACGACGGTCTCCGTCGATTCAAGCTTTCCTGGGACACGCAGGAAGAAATAATTAATTACTACCGGGTTGATCCATCGGGTCGGCAGTGTATAGTGCCGGCCCCCCGAAACTCGGACTTCCACAAGAGGGTCTTTGGCAAGTTACCGCTGGTGTTTAACCGGCTGGCCGGCTCGATCCTCTATCCACATCTCGACTAAAGGCTAAATTATGGCTGAAATCCGACAAGAACTGCAACAACACTCTGGCGTAAAGCTAGGCGACATTCTTTTCTCTCTGTTCAAGCGCAAGCGAACAATCATGGTATGCGCGGCGCTGGGCATTATGGCCGCTGCCGCGGTTTATTTTCTCTATCCACCCTCCTACGAATCACAGGCTAAGTTACTGGTGCGCTATGTTCTCGAAAGAAGCGGCGTCGACCCGGTCGAGGCAGAGAAAGCGGGGTTCGCGTCCAGCAACGAAGGGGATAAGGTGATTGGCGCTGAAATGGAGATTCTGACTAGTTGGGATCTTGCCGTGCAAGTCGCCCAGGCACTGGGTCCACAGCGACTGCTGCCGCCGGCCCGGGATCCGTTCTCCAGGCTGGTACGGGCAATCGGTCTGCAGCGATTGCTGCCACCATCTGGCGCATCTGCAACAGAAGGAGAGGCGGCACAAAGCATCGCTTCGGGTCTGAAGGTCATTACAAACAAAGGAAGCAACATCATTCTCATCTCCTATAAGAACCGAAGTCCGGAGATCGCGACGCTCGTATTGCAGGAACTGCTAAGCCGTTACTTCGTCAAACATCTCGAAGTACACCGATCGGTGGGTGCCTTCGACTTTGTTACCCAACAAACTGACCAGGTTCGAGCGCGTTTAAATCAAACCGAAGACGCTTTGAAATCACTGCGAGAGAAAACAGGAATTGCGTCGCTCAAAGAGGGCTCAGCGGCCCTTACCGCTGAGGCCGCGAAAACCCAGGAACAACTTAACGCGGCCGAGGCGGACCTGGCCGAGCAACAAGCTCTTGTTAGTCAAAAGGTCGACAGCGTCGCAAAGACTTGGAGAAAGAAAAAACCTGTGGAAGAAAAGGCGAGTAAAGCGAAGGTGGCTGGAACACAGGCAAAAGTCGACGCGCTTAAGTCGCGGCTTCGCGACATTCAGCAGAGGACGAAACAGTTTACGGAGCTGGCTCCCCAAATTGTAGACTTGGAGCGGAAGCGAGAGATGGACGAAGGAAATTACAAGTACTTCGCGGCATCGCTCGAAAAGGCGCGCGTCGACGAGGCTTTGGACCCATCCAAAATGCCCAACATTAGCGCCGTCCAACGACCCTCTCCTCCGGGCTTGGAGACGAAAAAGCGTGACAAAATTCTCATGGCAGTGGCGGGCGGCGGGTTAGCCTTGGGTATAGCGCTCGCGTTACTGAGGGGATTGGTCTTGAACCAGAGTGTTGGCCGCCCGCTACAGTTGGAGACGCGGTTGCACATTCCGTTGATGCTGTCGATCCCCTATGCAAACGGACACTTTGCCTTGCCTCGTAATGGTTCACCAGTTAATCCCGGAGCCCTTACTACGGGACGACGTCATCTGAAGTTGGCACCGTGGGAGGCGGGCCATTTCATCCGGCCATATTGCGACGCCATTCGAGACCGTCTCGGTCTGTATTTCGAACTTAATCATTTGACGCATAAACCCAAGCTGGTTGGTGTTACCGGCATCTCGGAAGAGGGGGGAACTTCCACCCTTGCTGCCGGGCTTGCTGCCTCACTTTCGGAAACCAACGACGGTAAGGTGCTTCTCGTCGATGTGAATCTGGGCCCGGAGGAAGTGCACCCATTTTTCAAGGGTAAACCTGCATATCCTTTGAACAAAGCTCTTAAGCCATCGGATTCCATCGCCTCGGCTACGGACAATCTGTATCTCGCCACAGTGGGATCGCCCAATAGCGGAGGGCCGGCGCAGCTCGGCTTAAAAAGATTCTTCGACATGATGCCGAACATGAAGGCAAGTGACTTCGACTACATTATTTTTGATATGCCGCCGCTGGACCAAACTAGTCCCACGTGGGGGATGGCTGCGTTCATGGACAAGCTTTTGGTGGTGGTCGAGGCCGAAAAGGACAACCGCGAGGTCATCAGGCGCAGCTACGGCAAGTTGAGTGCGGAGCGAAACAATGTTGCTGTCGTCGTAAACAAGACACGTTCCTACGTCCCGAAGTGGCTTGATTCTGGGTCTTAATTGGCTGCAAGGATAAGAGCCGAACCACGGTTGGAATCTTTGCAATGACTCGTTTCCCGTTCGCTCGGGATCTGCTGCGAATGCTCTCTCTTTTGCCGCTCTTGCTGATAGGTCTGTTTGTCCTCCCATGTCCGTCTCGATGCTGATAGAGGCGTTCGCTGGACACCGGCGCCGGGGTTTAGAAAAGTCGAGGCAGCAGAGGCAGACAAGTGTTAACGCTCCGTTTCGTGCTCACACCGACCTTTATAGCGGCTACCGAGCTCCCTATTCTCTCATGTTACGCAATAGAATTTATTACGGGCTAAAGCCTTTCGTTCCGCAATTCGTTCGAACAGCGATCCGACGAAAGTTGGCTATGCGGTTACGCAAGCAAATCGGCGACATATGGCCTATTATGCCGGGTTCGGAGCGGGCACCGGAAAACTGGCCAGGCTGGCCGGGGAACAAAAAATTTGCGTTTGTTTTGACGCACGACGTCGAGAGCAAAGCCGGGGTCGCCAGGTGTCGCTCCTTGATGGAATTGGAACTTGATCTGGGATTCCGCTCTTCCTTTAACTTTATCCCAGAAGGAAGCTACCGCGTCCCAGCTGAATTGAGGCAGGAGCTAACTGCCAAGGGGTTCGAGGTTGGCATACACGATCTTAAACACGATGGCCATCTCTTTTCCTCGCGTCGCAAGTTCACTCGTCGCGCCGCGAGAATCAACGCCTATGCGCGCGAGTGGGGAGCGTCGGGATTCAGATCGGGATTTATGTTACGTAATCTCGATTGGCTGCACGACCTGGACGTGGAATACGATGCGTCCACTTTCGATACGGATCCCTTCGAACCGCAACCCCAGGGGCGCCACACGATCTTTCCCTTCTGGGTTCCTAATCCAAATGGCGACTCGATCAGGTATCAACAACCAGCCATCAACTCTTCTTCCAACGGTTACGTTGAACTTCCCTATACGCTTCCTCAAGACTTCACGCTCTTCGTGCTGTTGCAAGAGAAGACGCCGGAAATCTGGATGCGAAAACTCGATTGGATCGCCCAACACGGCGGGATGGCACTAGTTGATGTTCATCCTGACTATTTGTGCTTTGATAACGCGACCGCAACATCAAGGGAATATCCAGCCGCTCACTACAAATCGTTTCTTGATTATGTGAGTCAGCGCTACAGCGGCGTTTTTTGGAATACGACTCCGAGGCAGGTGGCCCAGTTCTGTGCTCGAGTAACGGAGGCTACAGGAAGCTAGCAAGGTTAAAACTATAAAATAACTTCTATGGATATTACAGTTTTCGGAATGGGCTATGTAGGCTGCGTAACGGCAGCATGCTTAGCCGAGATGGGTCATTCAGTAACCGGCGTGGACTTACAAGAGATCAAGGTCTCTCTCGTTAACTCGGGAAAAAGTCCCATCATCGAGCCAGACTTGGAACCGTTGATTCGCCGCGGGGTTGACGCCGGACGATTGAAAGCAACTCAGCACGTACAGAGACTTGGCGACATTTCCCTAATCTGTGTTGGCACCCCTAGCAACGACAACGGCAGCCTGGGTCTTGACCAGCTAAAGAGAGTGGTAAGCCAGATTGGCGCATTGCTACGAACCACAGACAGCTTCCACGTCGTAGTCGTCCGAAGCACGGTTTTGCCGGGAACGGTGAACGATGTGGTGCGGCCTTTGCTGGAACAAGAATCTGGTAAAAAGGATGGAAAAGATTTCGGCGTTTGCATGAATCCCGAGTTCATGCGTGAAACCACGGCAATTCATGATTTCTATCATCCTCCCTTTACGATCATCGGCGCGTGTGGCGATCGTGCTGCCGAACGAGTGGCCACTCTGTATTCCAGCCTGAAAGCGCCTGTGGAGCGCACTCCCATTCCAGTAGCTGAGTTAATGAAGTATGCCTCGAACGCATTTCACGCCCTCAAGGTATGTTTCGCCAACGAGGTCGGAAATCTCAGTAAGGCTATGGGTATCGATAGCCACAGAGTGATGGAGATTTTTTGCAAAGATACGAAGCTCAACATCTCTCCCTATTATCTTAAGCCCGGATTTGCTTTCGGTGGTTCTTGTTTGCCAAAGGACCTTCGTGCTATTCTTTACAAGGCGAAGCAACTCGATCTGGAACTGCCGGTGCTCGGTGCTGTGCTTGAAACAAACCGTAAGCAGATCGAGCTAGCCTTCAATTTAATCCGTCATACAGGAACAAGCCGTATTGGGGTCTTGGGCCTCAGTTTCAAAGGCGGATCCGACGATCTTCGTGAAAGTCCCATCGTCGGGTTGATCGAAACCTTGATCGGCAAAGGATATAAATTGGCTATCTACGACGAAGAAGTTGCTTTGGCTAGGCTGGTGGGTGCGAACAAGCACTACATCGAGCAAGCAATACCTCACATCTCGTCGCTGATGGTTTCCTCTCCAAAGGAAGCCATCGAAGCCAGTGATGTAGTCGTGGTTGGCAAAAATAATTCCAAGATTCAGGAAGCTGTAGCCAATAATAGCGATTCAAAGTTGATTATTGATCTAATTCGGTTACCCCGCGAAACCGTGAAGGCTTCTCCAAATTACCAAGGCATCTGCTGGTAGCGCCGGATCAGAAAGCAGTACCGATCGTATGCGATCTCCAACCAAAGTCCTGATGTGGGTCGAAAACAATTTTCCCCAGGACACTCGCGTCGCGAATGAGGCACGTTTGCTCGCTGATGCGGGTTACAAGGTCGCGGTGATCGCGCTTCGGCACCCGAGCCAGGCGGCGCGCGAAACCTGGAATGATATTGAAGTTTACCGCGTACCGACGATAGAGCTGTTTAAAAAGACAGCGGATGGCGATGGTAGCCGACTAAATCTGCTTTTCGTTAGGCTGAAATCTTTTCTTGGTTATGTTGTAGAATACCTTTACTTCACGTCAGCCTGCTTTCTTGTTAGTGCATATATTTTTGTGCGGCGTGGCTTCGACGTAATGCACGCCCACAATCCGCCCGATACTCTCTTTTTAGCGGCGATGCCTTTCAAGTTACTCGGTAAGAAATTTATCTTTGATGAGCATGATCTCTGCCCGGAACTTTACCGATCCCGTTATAGCGCAGGGGAAGGATTCTACACCCGATTTCTACGACTGTTTGAGTGGTGCAGCCTGAAACTTGCTGACGTCACGATCGCTACGAACGAATCTGTACAAGCAAATACAAATTGAGCGGGGGAATAAGAATCCCGCTGATGTCTTCGTTGTAAGAAATGGGCCGAACCAAATGCGAATGACTCCCGCCGCGCCAAGCGCCCGTTTGAAAGGACTAAACAAGTCCATTTTATGCTATGTCGGCAGCCTCAATCCACAAGACGGAGTCGATTACCTGCTGCGCTCGTTGCATCATTTACTGCATGGTTTGAAGCGTACGGATTTTCATTGCGTAATAATGGGAACCGGAGACTCACTGCAAGATTTGCGTGATCTGGCTGGAACCCTGCAACTTAACGGTTGCGTCGAATTAACAGGCTTCATCTCCGATGAGGACCTGCAAGCTAATCTTGCGGCTGCCGACATTTGTGTGGACCCCGACCCCTCCAGCCCGTTGAACGATGTGTCCACTTGGATCAAGGTTATGGAATACATGGCATCGGCAAAACCGATCGTCTCCTTCGATCTGAAAGAAACCCGGTTTTCGGCTAGAGACGCTGCCATCTATGTTGAACCGAACAACGAACCTGAATTCGCGAAAGCCATCGCCCAACTCATGGATCGACCCGAACTTCAGAACAAAATGGGGATTTATGGTCGCCGCCGGGTTGAGGAGGAGTTGCAGTGGACGAAGGTCGGAAAGAACCTGTTATCCGCCTATGAAACCCTCTTCGCAGAGAAATGAACGACTTCTGTAAAGCCCACAAGCGGGAAGAAATTCAAAAAGGGCAATTCCGGCCTCGGTCCCTTGCTGAATAAATCACCACGTCTATTTGTGACTACCCCTGGTTCATTCACTCAGCCGTTAGGCGATACCTCCGTGGTAAAGCCAGAGATCCGTCACGCCGGAATTGTGGACGTTGAGTTTGGTGAAGACGTTACCGTCATACAGCCTGTTAATCTCTACGGCTGCACGATTGGAGACGGCAGCTTCATTGGTCCATTCGTAGAGATACAAAAGGGCGTAAATATCGGTCAGCGATGCCGGATTCAGTCACACGCATTCATCTGTGAGCTCGTCACAATCGGAGACGAGTGCTTCATTTCTCACGGCGCAATGTTTGTTAACGACCTTTTCGGAACCGGCGGACCCGCCGAAAACCCGGAGCTTTGGCGACCGACTAGACTTGGCAATCGCGTGAGCGTTGGAACAAATGCCACGATCCTTCCGGTGACGATCTGCGATCAAGTGGTTATTGGAGCCGGCGCAGTTGTTACCAACGATATTACCGTTCCCGGAATTTACGCCGGCAATCCGGCGCGCCTTCTCCGTCGCCTTTGAGCGGAGAAGACATCCTGGTCGTCAGTCCTCAGTCCTTCGCATCCGTTCGTTATCATGACAATCCCGATTGCTGATCTGTACGCGCAGTACCAAACGATCAAACAAGAGATCGACGGCGCGATTGCCGAAGTGATCGCGGAGTCAGCTTACATCGGCGGGCGGCACGTGGACGCTTTTGAGCTGGCGTGGGCGAGCACGCTTGGC
>CAWDRX010000005.1:0-571385 GCA_963804875.1 uncultured Verrucomicrobiae bacterium | reverse complement strand
CCGAACCTACACCCGACTGTGATCCCTCATACCCAGAATTTTGTATACCATCTCCACCGCCGGATTTAGATTGTAGTGATATTTCAAAGAAGAACTTTAAAGTCGTAGGATCCGACCCACACAGATTTGACGCAGATAACGATGGCATAGGATGCGAATCCACCGAGTCCCCTACCAAGAGGAGCGTAGAGGATAAACCCGTAGATTTGGCGCTAAATATCACTGAGCAAGAAGAATATATCGATAAGCCCGAAGAGGTTGATGCATTTACTTGCGAATCTGATGTGGATTGTGCTGATACGGACGAATGCCAATCGGATGACTGTGGAGATACGCAAATTGTCGCGGAGAGCGACAAAGAAACTGAGGATGAGACTTCTACCTCAGATAGTGGAACTGACGACAGCGAAGGAACTGACGACAGCGAAGGAACTGACGACAGCGAAGGAACTGACGACAGCGAAGGAACTGACGACAGCGAAGGAACTGACGACAGCGAAGGAACTGACAATTAGCTGTTGAGTTAACGACCTGTAAATAGTATTAAAACTCTTTATTTTAAACTAAATGTAATCTTCAGAGTTTCTAAGAATTTGTGTTACCTCTATACGATTATCAAATATTTTTACATATTATGTTATCAACATTTATTGAATTCATTAGTTACATTGACAACAAACGCTCCAATATTGAGATCATCTTATTATATCTCGGAGTCCTATTTCATGCAAATGAAAAAAGAGAATCTTTCACTCTCTATAGCGGTAGCTGCAATGATATTTGCTCCTCCACGACATCCGCCTTTATTAAGGCTGAGGGTCAACAGGGAACGCAATCATTTTCTGGAAGTCTATTAGGTAGCAACGAAAAACCTCCAACGGAGTCCAACTCAACAGGAACCGCGAATTTTCAAGCGAATGAGAACAATTCGATGATTTCATATACGCTCAATGTCACGGGTATAAAGAAAATAACACAGGCCAATATACGTAATGGGAGTCAGGGAGAAAATGGAGACATTTTAGTTATATTGTCGAAGTCAAAATCAGCCAAAGGTGACGAGAGACCTCCGAAGATAGGCTTTAGCGGAAAAATAACAAAGGACGATCTGACAGGTCCTCTTAAGGGTAAAGAGCTATCAGATTTGATTTCTCTTATGAGCAAAGGAAACGCATATGCAAATATTCAAACCGAGAAATATCCAAAGGGAGCTATACGAGCTCAGATTGCTTCTTCTGAAACTGGGGCTACCAGTAACGAGACTCTGACACCCACCGGCAATGCAACCAACGCCACTACGACAACTAATGAAACCACTAGTGCCGTAACTCCTCCTCCAACAATGGAACAACCACCAGCTGTGGACATGAGCGCAACCAACGCCACTACGACAACTAATGAAACCACTAGTGCCGTAACTCCTCCTCCAACAATGGAACAACCACCAGCTGTGGACATGAGCGCAACCAACGCCACTACGACAACTAATGAAACCACTAGTGCCGTAACTCCTCCTCCAACAATGGAACAACCACCAGCTGTGGACATGAGCGCAACCAACGCCACTACGACAACTAATGAAACCACTAGTGCCGTAACTCCTCCTCCAACAATGGAACAACCACCAGCTGTGGACATGAGCGCAACCAACGCCACTACGACAACTAATGAAACTACTGGTACGACATCTGAAGCCTCAACATTTCCTGCCAATCAGAGTACAAGTGCACCGAACCTAGATATCGACGAATCTATGAGATGAACCCATTAGGCGTAGTCCAAACATTCCCTATTTTTTTGATTCTTATTATTATATAATATAACATAAAATAGAACAGAGATTCAAAAAAAATAAACAATTATCTCAGTGAAAGTGGTACTTCACCTTTAGCATTTATAGGTCTCTGAATTGGTAACACTGATCGAGCATTTTTTAGGAATAATTTTCTGTCATCGATTCTTAATGTTAGATCAAAATCGTCTCACGTCTGCATTTCTTGTGCTAATACATGGTTTAAGAGATTTATGGTGATTGTTTGTTAATTCCCTATTTCATAATTTACGTGAGATCTAGCAAGTGTGAAGGGGCGGGATATTTCTTAAGAGGAGCTTAAAGCCAATCCCAGAGTCCCTCAGATATTCCTAGCCAACATCAGAAGATTAAGTGCAGATAGGTTTTCAATATATTATTGCAATAAATGCGTGGTCATATGCCTATCTAATTCAGGGAAGTATTAAAACTCGGTGTTAAGTAGACCGAATAGCTGCAAATCATAAAGGAGGTAAAAATACAACAAAGAAAATTGCGATTTCTGAGCGTGAAAACTAATCTTCGGCAGTCATGATTTATGATTTATGAGTTAATTATTTTAACCAGCACCCAATGAAATAAGCGAATTGATTCAAATAGAAGCCATCATGGGTGAGAATGAGATAAGTAAGATCAGTGAAGGATTGAGGAAGATCGGCATAGGCGGTTTAACAGTCTTCAAAGCAAAAGGGCGGGGAAAAACCATTCCTAAAAGAATTCATGCTGAATTGGGAACTGAGATCTATACACCTGAATTCAGTGATAGTTACGTGGTTTTACTCGTTTTGCCAGATACAAAAATGGACGAAGCTATCAACATAATAAAAGCGAATTGTAAAATTGGCAAGGTTTTTGTTACTCCCGTAATACATGCTGTTGATCTTGCTACCGGAGCTGAATCTGAAGAAGCTATATGATCACTTCTAACGAAAGTAGTAAATCTTTATCTTGACAAAATGACAAGATGGGAACATGGGCAATGGCAAAGTACAGACTAGATGAGAGCACCCAGTAAGCGCGGCCGCGGGATAATGGATGGATGAAACTTTATTTCTTCTTCTCTTCTGGTTTAGTCTTGTCCTCAATTAATTTGTATTTTGATAGCAACTTGTATGCGAGGAATACAAGTAAAAGAATAATGGAAAAATCTATGATGTTTGAAATTAGATCACCGTACTTGAATTCCGAGGGTGCACCGTGTATACCTATGACACTTGCACTCATATTCTCAAAACTTCCAGGTAAAAACAGACCAATAGTGGGGTCAACAATATCTCTAACAAGTGCAGTGACCAATTTATTTACTGCTTGACCTATAACAAAACCAATTGCAACTCCAATTACTCCAAAGGCTATAAGGAATGCAACATACTGATCTTTCATTGATTTTTTCTTTGGATGAGGTTGTTCTGTCAAAGTTAGGTTAACGAAGTGTAAGGAACAAAGTATAACTAGACTATGAAAGACACATTCGTAAGATTAGAATTCTAAAAAGGTGAATAAAAGTAAATACTGGATAATCGATGAAACTTTATTTCTTCTTCTCTTCTGGTTTAGTCTTGTCCTCAATTAATTTGTATTATGACAGGTCCTTGCTTTTAGACCTTTAAAAGGAACGAAGCGATCATTGAAAGCAGATTTGTTGCTAATTCCTTGGCTATTCTGGCAATGCTCGTCTGATTTGCGATGTCTTCGATGATAAAACTCATTTGCAGGCTTTACACTTAGCAAATGAATGTTACAGGTAAGATGGACCTTGCTACCAATGGAGTTATCACAACAGACGTTATCAAGTTTGTCGAGAGGAAGAAAGTAGAATAAAGTAATGTTTTTGAATGCTGTTGACACCAACGTAGGAAGAATTTGAACCAATCCTAAAGTCCGCTGTTATGCCTATAGATAGGTAAAACCAAATTCTAGAATCGAAGTTTTATTGATTCCTAGTTAATCTGGTCCAAACTCAATACATAGGTTCTAATAAGATAAAAGCAGTCGTAGTAATTATGTCCTCAAAAATTCTGAATAAAAAATCTGACAATAAAAAAAATGAAGATGAAGATAAAGAAGAGCAACAAGCTATTAAGGAGGTTGAAATTGTAGCAGAGTTAGCACCTAACGAAAAAACTAGGAAAGAAGCAGAAGAACTAATAGAGACGGTAGAGAATGGGTCAACCACAACACTACAGGAAGCAAAAGAAACAATATCAACTGCTGATTCAAATCCTATCGCACAAGATAGTTCTGAAATTTTTGATACATGTAAGCAAGGCGTCTTAAAGCTTACCGAAGCAATATCTAAATTCCAACCACAATATTCAGAAGCAATTTCAAAACTACAGCAAGAATACATACAACTGACAAAAGAATTGCTTAACAAGTTATATGCGGCACAAAGAATTTGGACAGGTAGCAACGTAACTGCTACTAACACAACATTCTTGAACCCTACATATACACAATATGCAGAACAGTTTAGAAGACAATCTGTTGAAATCACTGCACAAGCATTAAGTGTATTTAACACATCCAATCACCTAGCATTAAATGCACTAAATGCGAGCAAGAGAGAATCTGAAGTTATATGGAAAGGCTATTGATGCGATGATGGAATTTAATAATAATACAGCCAATGCGTGGTCAGTATTCTTAACATCAGCACAAAGACAACAATACTTTAGACAATAAGGTTTTCCATTTTATTTTTCCAACTTGACAAATGTTTTGTCGAAGAACATATTGTCTGAATCGGTAATACCTAACTGAATCCTCTGGGTTAGAAAGATTTCACTGCAAGAATAAGGTATTTTCTACTTTAATCTTTAATAGAAACCTTAGCGTATATTATACTAAGTTGTCATGTAACTGGTGAGCCAAAATCTTCCAGTCCTTCCCGCACATGACTCACCAGTTTTTAATTCAATGTTAATTAGTCGGATTTTCCAATACTGCAGGAGTCCTTCCCTTTGTTTAGGTGAGTCCCTGTTGGGATTCCAAAGTAGTTTCAATTTCAACCAACTGAGTTGGAAAGGAGTTCAAGTAATGAGGAAATGAAGCAATCTCCTTTTGTTCGTTTTGTCTAAAGCTTAAGTATAAGATTTGAATCATGCTAAATAAGCATCAAATGTATCCACTGAAGAAACTAGCACTAAACTCGATAGGTCTTATACTGTTCGTCTTTGGAGGTATGTTTTTTCTTTCGGGAGGCATAGGCAGTGAGAAAGTTGGACAGACTTTAGAAACTGCTCAATTCCCAGTTGGTGGGGTATTAATCGGTCTTTTAGGAATTGCATTACTATGGAAAGGTTCTAAGGTAAAGGAAACACTTAAGCATTAATCCACTGTTGGGGGTATAATCCTAGTTATATCCTCCAGCAGTTTTTCTAATTCAGTCTTTTGAAAATTAATCTTACACTGTCTGATATCTTGATAAATTAAAAATCAGTAACAAAAAAAGAGATAAAGGAATAGAAGTTAAGTAGACTTTCTATGAGCTATCTGTCATCATCGGCAAATAGACTCAAAAGCCTGCTCTTATCCTAATAAGAAGGCTGTTGTTATTCCAGTTAACATTCCTACAGACATCACTACAAACATTGTCGCATAGAAAGATTTAGTTTTCATACGTAAAAGTAATAGAGTATAGTATAAGTGAAATGCCTAACAGATATTGGTAATAAATGAACCAAAAATATGAATAGGAAAATTATTAAGACTATTATTATCTCTAATTCTTAAACGTTCAAAGGAACGTATTCATTGAACGCTCAGGGTAGTTTCGAAGATAATATACCTACAATTTTTAACTAAATATCTTTCAGCAGTAGTGAACCTAAGGTACATACTAACTGACCGTATTGCTCAAATAAACATTATCGCTAATAATGATTGTATACTCATCTAAAAAAAAGGAGAGTTAAAGTAGTTATTGTGCTTCTTGAGCAGACTTTAAGGCCATCAGTTGGGAACTCTATAATCCCAAATTATCCCATCCAACCAGTTTTTAGGTTATATAAATAGCAGGAGACACGATATTAGAGCGAAAATTTAACCCGTCTTCATTTTTGTTTTCTGACTAGTATATTATTATCTTGAATCTTCACTTCATATGATGAAACTGCTTGCCTTGCGGGAGGCTTTGTCGGTTCACCAGTCCTAACATCAAATTTGGAACCATGCCAAGGACATTGAACTTCAAATCCTTCGAGTGTTCCTTCATTTAAGGGTCCACCCATATGGGTACATACATTCCCAATTGCATAATAATTTCCTTCGATATTAATGATACAAACTTTTTCGCCTGCTACACTAACTGCTTTCATAGTTGAAGGTCCAATGTCTTTTGACTGAGCTACATTAACAAAATCTTCACTCAATTCTGATGCATCACGTTCTAGATATAGACCCCGAGCGCTATATCTTTTCTCCCTTACAAGTTAGATAACTTAAAAAGAGGACTCGCATTGCGAGTTTTCGATTATACAAGTCGGCGGTATTTCATTATATGCCTCTCTTTCCAGGATTCCACCCTTCTCTAGTTCTTTTAGTCTTCGTGCTAGTTAGAATTGTGAACCAACTCAACTAACAGTACAGGTTAAAAATGAAGAAATAGAGCTTATATCAAGATTGATATTAAATCGCAATGTCATTATCAGGAGACTTATATCGATACCTTCTTAGCATATTCACAAGGAGACCATCAAGATTCGGTTGGCTAATCAAAGGTAAACTAGCTGGTAGTGGACGATTAATGACTAAGTCACAGCTTGCGTGGGTGACAAAGAATGGGATTAAAAGTGTATTTACCATTAGAGAATATCCTTTGCCACAAAGTTGGTTTCCTCCTGGCTTTGGCATCGATTACAAACATCTAAAAGTGGAAAATTATGGAGCTCCGCCGGTTGATGAGCTTGATGATGCGGTAGATTACATAGAAGATGAGATAAAAAACGGCAAACCTGTACTGGTGCATTGCAACGGTGGAAGCGGGAGAACAGGCACACTCTTAGCAGCATACATTATGAAAAAAGAAGGTTTATTGGCTGACCAAGCAATTCGAAAAGTGAAGGAAGTTAGAGGTAGAAGGATTAGACGAAAAAAACAATTGGATATCCTGAGAGATTATGAAAAATATCTGCAATTGAAAAATCGATAGTCATTTCTTATCTCGATTCGTTAAGCGCTATTGGCATTCATCTATATAATAATTCAATTACCCAAGTAATTGACGAAATTCAGCTAACTACCAGTAACGTTAACACTATAGTCTTCCTTGTCGTGTTGCCAAGGTTATCATAGCATGTTATCTTAGAAGTCAATTTATTGACTCCGAGACCGTCTATTGAGACCAAGTCACATACTCTGTATTAATATCGTTACTGTTAGATAGGAGTATTAATATAGTAATACCAAAAGTAAAATGCTATGAATAGAAATAAGGTTAGTCCAGCCAATAACGAAATACTAGATGCTTATGGTGGGTTAGATTGCTACCAAATTTAGTGCTATTGATGACCCATCGTTGGATTCATCATTGGATTCATCCCCATCGTTGGATTCATCATATTACCCATCATTGGATTCATCTTTACCCATCATTGGATTCATCATTTACCCATCATTGGATTCATCATATTACCCATACCCATCATACCCATGATTTGCCACATTGGTAATTTCTGTGAAAGCAATGTTTTCCCATTTCCGGGATCTATTATAATTTGCTGTAAATTCATGTCAGGATCAATTCCCAATATTCTGTAAATCAAATATCCACGTACCTCGCCAATATTGGCAGCTACTGCATGAGAAGTGTTACCTAACTCTTTCTGCGCATTCATTACGGCATCACCTAAACTAACCTTCACTTGTGATGAAATTCCATTCATCATTGAACGGAGTAGGCTAACTGAACTTGTAATATTCTGATCTGTAAACATCATTGGATTCATCAAATTATCCATCATTGGATTCATACCCATCATTGGATTCATACCCATCATTGGATTCATACCCATCATTGGATTCATACCCATCATTGGATTCATACCCATCATTGGATTCATACCCATCATATTTGGGTTCATCATCATGTTATTCATCATATTTGGGTTCATTGTATTACCCATCATTCCAGTTCTATTCATCATATTGGGTTTCATCATACCCATTTGAGCTGATGCTTGTTGTTGGTGATTCAATAATAAAGTTCCAATCAAGAGTCCTATTGCCAAAGCCATACACAATACAATAGATGTTGTTTTCATTGAGATTGATCTCAAGATCTACTATAAAGGCATATTGCGAAATCTTTATCATAAGCCTTGGATTAGATGACTCGATACTAATCCTTCAGGAATCGATTGAATCGTTGTTGATAAGATGAAGCCAGACAGATATGAGATCGCTGGTGGCAGTTCTTGGAGCTATTATAATATTTTGTGCACCGAGATAAATCGGAATTAAGTTGAATTCGCATATTATGACTTGACTGACAATTTTTTAGTGTTGAAAGATTCTGGGATAAAGACTCATGGGTAAATAATACAAGCATACAAAAACTCCGGGTCTGACAGAGCCTTCTATCTAATTAAACCGAGATAAAAAATACCATACGCAGCTCCAACAATAGCAAGACCTATCACGCCCAATATGACCAACCATCCTGAAGTGCCCATTGTTTAAAATATGGTTTGGATAGTGGACAGTTAAAGTTCTAGTTTTAATTTGTAACTTAAAACCAAGTGTACATCCATCATTAATAGAATTGGTTTCTGAATTCTTTTACTCAAAGGGCTATTTGTTCTGATTTTTTCAATTCTGTGAGAACGCCGCTGGGAATTAAATAATCTTCAATATCTGCATCAATCGTCAAATATTCTTCTTAGCTATGAGTGTATTTTCTGTTATTATTATAGTGGAGAAAAAGCTGTTGCACCTGATAACTTGTATTCATTATCAGGTTCCGTTTCGTTACCCCACATATGACAAATGCAATTGATAGTTGACCTATCTAAGTTTCGTAGAGTTGTGTGACCTTACCAATTATCCGTATTTATCATTTATTGTGTTATGAAATGGTCACAAAAGTAGAACTACGAAAGTAATTAAACCATTTAATTAACTTTACCTAAAGAATTAATGCAGAGAATAATTATATACTAAATAGAAGCACTCTCAAGTGATGTCAGATACCAGAAATACGAAAATAGCTATCTTTGTTCTGACTGCAGCAATATTGGGTTCCACAGCACTGATTGTGAATCCAGGGAGGATGGCATTTGCATTGTAATTATTTTTCATTCCTGATGAGTGAGCAGGTATTTGCTACATCCCATTTCCTAATATCGATAGCAGGTGAAAAATAAGCCTGAATAAAGCTGACGATGAGGGCAACAATTTAAACCTAAAGAATTACTTTGTTTGGATGGTTATCTATCTGGGGATAGGAGCAGTAGCGTCTTTGCTTTTGCCATTTCCACATGCAATGGGAGTCATGCTGATTGTCATCTTTTTGGGTAATATTATTAGAACCGAAATACGTTTAAGAAAAGCAGGTATGGGGGGAATAAAAGGAAGGTACAAGTCACTCTCTTCCTCAGGATTTGGACACAGTAGTAGTAACAGCAGCAATCTTTACAATCACATAAAGTACTATTGCCTGAACTGTGGTAAAGAGCACAGTCAGTTTACATGTCCTAACTGTGGCTCAAAAGCAGTAAAAGCTGGTTATTGACTATGGAGAACAGTAAATGGGATTTGTCTTGTTCAGTATCAGAATTGGAATCCCTTGGTCTACAAACCCCAAAATTAAATAAATTAAATGATTCTTACGAAATCGAAAAACTAGTGGAAAATCTTAAGTAGAAGCACTACCAGGACTATAAATCCATGATTGTCTTCACTGACTGATTGTAAACTGTATGATTGATTCGTGAATATCGGATATCGGATATTTCTGCCATAGTATCCATATATCAGTTTTTATAACAACCATGGTCTTACATCCTCTTCAATGCCCTTATTCTTTTGCTGATAACCAGCGTTTACTAAGTTTCTTATTCTCATGGCTATCCTATAATGAGACTTACTGTCATGCTGACCTTATTGAATTTGGAAATGACTGAAACTTTATCTCCTAATTCATTTCTGTCATGTCCATTTTTTTAGCAACAAATCGTATGGTCCACCTTTGGTTATTTTATGAATATAAATTACACCTTCAATCTTTCGTAGTTCCATAATGATTGAGTCCAAGTAAGACCTCTGTTTAGACGAGCGCGGCGTGCTGCGGCTGGTTTACGGCAAGGACGAGGTCGTGATCGTCCTCGTCACATATGCCGTGTTCCTGATCCTCGAAGATGTCATCGTGCTCGATCTGGGGGCCGCGTTCCTATGGCGCCTACCAGCCGATGGTTGCCGCCGGCGGTATCGAGATCGGTGATCTCATCCTGTCGAACTACGACATCGCCCTCGTCGGCATCGCGGCGCTGGTCGCCGTCTTGAGCTATTGGGCGTTGAAACACACTCCGCTACCGGCCGTCTCCTCACCGTGGTAATCTTCAACCGCGAGACGGCGGCCGCGTTCGGCATCAACGTCACCGTGGTCTACACCGTCACCTTCATCATCGGAGCGATGCTGGGCGCACTCGGCGGCGCCGTCATGGCTCCGAAGATTTCGGTCACGCTCGGCATCGGCGTCGAGGTGATCGTCCTCGCTTTCGCCGTGGTCGCCATCGGCGGCATGGGCTCGATCGAAGGCGCGCTGATCGGCGCGCTCATCGTCGGCATCTGTCGCGCCGCCGCCGTTCACCTCGTCCCGCAACTCGAACTGTTCGTCATCTATGCGGTGATGGCGCTCGTGCTCGTTTTCCGTCCCTACGGGCTGTTCATCCAAGCCGCACCGCGGAGAGATTCGATGGCCCGGAGCAACGACCGTGATCCCGAGGGGAAGCGCTGACATGTGGTCGCGCGCGAACCTGTTCGGCGCTCTCGCCTTCATCGCCGTGGCTGCGGCCGCGCCGGCGTTGCCGGCGTGGCTCGTGTCGCTTGCCACCATCGCGTTCGCCAATGCGCTGGTCGTGCTCGGGCTCGTGATCCTGTGGCGGGCCGGCCTCGTCCCCTTTGGGCAAGCACTGTTCTACGCAACCGGCGCCTATGCAGTCGCGTTGCTCAGCCGCTATGCCGGCTGGCGCGACGTGTTCCTCCTGGTCGCCGTCGGCGCGGCTGCGGCCGGCATCGTCGCATTCCTGGTCGGATTCCTGCTGGCACGCTATCGCGACATTTTCTTCGCGATGCTCAGCCTCGCGATGTCGATGATTTTTACGGCGTGCTGGTCAAGACCGAGACGCTCGGCTCGACCGACGGCTTCCACGTCGAGTCCGGAACCTTCCTGGGATACGAGCCCCGCGGCCGGGCGCTCAATCTTGCTCTGTTCTGGCTGGTGCTCGGGCTTTCGGCGATCAGCGCCTTCCTCATCACGCTCTATTTCCGCACGGTCGCCGGCGCGCTCGCGATGCCGGCGCGCGACAACGAGATCCGTTTGGAATTCCTCGGCATCTCGGTCACCCGCCTCATCCACCTCAAGCTGGTCATTTCCGGGATACTCGCGGGGCTCGGCGGCGCGCTCGCGGCGCTCGCGGTGGCGCATGTGGATCCCAACATGGCGTATTGGACGACCTCGGGCGGCTTCGTGTTCGTCACCATTCTCGCCGGCGTGGGCTCGGTCGCAGCCGCCTTCGTGGGCTCCCTGGTGTTCGAGCTGGTTCGCTCGATCGCCATCGATCTCCTGCCCGGCTTCTGGCAACTCATTCTCGGCTCGGCTCTGCTGCTGACCATCCTGTTCCTGCCGGAAGGGCTCGGCTCGCTGTTCTACCGCCTGCGCCGCACGCCGGAGAAGGGATCATGACCGCGATCCTTTCGGTGCGCGATCTGGAGAAGACCTTCGGCTCGATCGTGGCGGCGCGCGACATCACCCTCGACGTCCCGGCGCAGCAGACCGTGGGCATCATCGGGGCCAACGGCGCGGGGAAGACCACGTTCATCAACATGATCACCGGCCATCTGCGGCCGACCAAGGGCACCATCCGCCTCGAGGACCTCGACATCACCGGCCGCCCCTCGCGCGAGATCACACGGCTGGGCATCTCGCGCTCGTTCCAGGTAGCGCAGATTTTTCCCTCCCTCACGGTGTTCGAGAACATGTGCGCCGCCGCGGCCGCTGCGGGATCGAACGGCGTCTTCGCGCCGGTGCTGGCGCCGTTGAAATCGCCCGCGACCATCCGGGAGGCCGAAGCGTCCATCGAGCTGTTCCGCATTGCCGCCTATCGGCACGCTCTGGCGTCGACCCTGCCGCAAGGCATTCGCAAGCTCCTCGACATCGCCATGGCGGTGGTGGGCTCGCCGCGTGTTCTCCTGCTCGACGAGCCGACCAGCGGAATCTCGGTCGAGGAGAAGTTCGGCGTGATGGACGTCGTCATGTCGGCATTGAAGAGCCGGAAATTGACCGTGCTGGTTCGTCGAACACGATATGGAAATCGTGGCGAGTTCGCCGACCGCGTGCTCGCCTTCTACGACGGCACGGTGATCGCCGACGGTGCGCCGGCAGCCGCACTCGCCGATCGCAGGGTGCAGACCCTCATCAGCGGCACCAAGCCGGACGTCGAAGGCCACTCCCATGCTTAGCGTCTCGGACCTCGACGTCTCGATCGGTCCGGTGCCGGTCATTCGCAAGGCCTCGCTCGATCTCGCGGAGGGCGAGATGTGCGGCCTCATCGGTCGCAACGGCGCCGGCAAGACCACGTTGCTGCGCGCTCTGATGGGCGCCATCCCAGCGACCGGCAAGGTCAGGTTCGGCGAGCTGGATTTACTGGCGCTGCCGCCGCACCGCCGCGTCGGTTGCGGGATCGGCTACATGCCCGAGGACCGCCCGCCTGGTGCCCGACTTCACCGTCGAGCAGAATATCCTGTTGCCGAGCTGGACCACGCCGACCGACGGGGTGGAGCAACGCCTGCAATCGATCTTCTCGACCATGCCTGAGGTCGCGGCGTTTCGCGCGCGAAGCTCGCTCGAGCTCTCGGGCGGCCAGCAGAAGATGGTCGCGCTCGCGCGCGCGCTGATGGCCGGCACGCGGATGCTGCTCTCGACGAACCCTTCGAGGGGCTGGCGCCTGCGCTCGCGCGCAGGCTCGGCGAGGTGATGGCCAACCTGAAGGGCCAGCGGCTCTCGATCCTGATCGCCAATTCCAACGAGGTGCATATTGCCGACCTGCTCTCGAGCGCCTTCCGTATCGAGCGTGGCGCGGTGGCGCCGGTATAGTCGGCGTTACGGATGGTCGGTAGAAGCAAGCCAGGATGCGAGCGGACTCGCGCTGGCGCGGGCGGCGGCCCTCCATTACATTCGACCCATAAATCAGACCGTGAACAGAGGCGGGCGACTATGGCCAAGTTCGGTATCGGACAAGCGGTGCGGCGGGTGGAGGACCAGCGCTTCCTGCTCGGGCAAGGGCGCTATGTCGATGACATCAGCTTACCCGGCCTGTGCCATGGCGTGACGGTCCTGTCGCCGCACGCGCATGCGCGCATCACGCGCATCGACGTGGCCAAGGCCAAGGCCGCGCCCGGGGTGCTGTGCGTCCTGACCGGCGCCGACGCCGTGGCGGCACGTCGGCAGCTTTACCGCTCATCTGATGCCGGAAGATTTCGGCGCACCCAAGGGCCACCGCACCTTCCAGCCTGTGCT
Source organism: uncultured Verrucomicrobiae bacterium (assembly GCA_963804875.1). GTDB lineage: Bacteria > Verrucomicrobiota > Verrucomicrobiia > Chthoniobacterales > UBA10450 > Udaeobacter. The sequence continues at coordinate 557,838 of CAWDRX010000005.1, read as the reverse complement.
CAACGCCAAAAAGGTGCGCTTCGTCGGCGATCGGGTCGCCTTCGTCGTGGCCGAGACGCTCGCGCAGGCGCGTGATGCCGCCGAGCTCGTGGAGGTGGACTACGAGCCTTTGCCCACGATCGTCGATCTGGAGGAAGCCGCCAAGGACGGCGCCGCCAAGGTCTGGCATCGCGCGGCATCCGTTCGCGCTCGGGCCCGCCGAGACGAACCGCCTGATCGCGGCCGTGGGTGCGATGGGAGATGGCGCGAGCATCGACGACGTGCGTGTCGCGGTCGCGACCGCTTACGGCGGGCGGCTGTCGGACGCGATCCTGCGGACGACGGCCGAGAACCTCGCGCGGCGAATCGCGTCGGTCAGGCGGCGGCACGTCGCCGCCACGAACTTCCGGGACATGCTCTCCGGTGCGCAGTTGCCCAGCGAAGGTGTGCTCGCCGACGAGGTGCGCGGCGCGACGCTGGACGCGATGGGGCCGATCGTGGGTATCCCCGTCGCGGCCGAGAGCCCGGCGGCCTACCGGCTGGACATGGTGCCGGTGGGTGGCGCGCCCAACGATCACGCGCTGTCCCTGCGGTGGCGGCGGGCGCTCGCGGCCGGCGCCGTCGCGGCGGCAGGCCTGCTCGGCATCCTGCTGGTGCTGGTGGGCGGGCCGTCGGGCTTGCTGTCGCTGCTGCTCGCGTTCGCGCCCGCGGCGGCGGCGCTCGCGCCGGCCGCGCTGCTGGGCGAGCCGGTGGGTGTGCCGACGCTGTCGTTCTATGGGGCGCGCTGGCGATGGGCGGGATCCTCGCGCTGGCGGTGACGCTCGCGCGGCGGCGCGACCGCAGCACCGACGGGGGCCGCGCGTGAAACGTCTGGTCCCGATCGCGATTGGGGCGCTGGCGCTCGTCGACTGCGGCGCCCCGCCGTGGCAGCTGGGCAAGCCGCTCGACGGCCGCCCGTCGATCCCGCCGGGGCAGGCGGTGGTGTCGCCCGCGCGGTCCGCCGCCGACGCGGCGCAGGCGCGTGCCAGCGGACGCCGCGTCGTGGAGATCACGGCGCTCGCGCAGCTCGATCTCGCCGACCGGCTGAACGGCGAGCAGGCCGCACGTCTGGCGAACCTGCTCGTCGAACGTGCCGCGGAGTTTCACGCCCTCGGCCGCGCGATTCCCGAGAGCACCGATCTCGAGACGGTGGCGCGTCTGGATCCGACGCGGGGCGCGATGCTGGGGCCGGCGCGCGCGGTGGCCGCCGTGGCGGCGGGCGACGCCTGGAAAGCGATCGGCGCGCGCGACGAGGCGCGGGCCGCGTACGCGCGCGCGTCGGCGCTGGGTGGCGTGAAGCCCGGCGACATGGGCATCAGGCCCCGGCGCACGGCGGTGCCCGTCGCGGCCGCCGGAGGCCAGCCGCCCGCGGACGTCGACGCTTATGTGCTCGAGGGCGCGGCGCTGTCGTCGCGCGTGTTGCCGCTGGTCGCCGCGTATCCGTGGCTGCTCGATCACCAGACGCGCGCGCTCGCGTGGGCGGAGACGCTGCTGGCCGAGGACCCGACGTCGCCGGACGTCCTCGAGCTGGTGGCGGTGATTGGGGCCGGGCCGGCCGTTTCGGCGGCACCGAGCGGATGCTGATGGAGCTCGCCTACCATTCGCCCGATCGCGCATCGGGAATCGCGCGCGGCGCCGCGGTCTGGGAGCGGGTCGGGCGCCCGCGCGAGGCGTGCGCGCAGTGGATCCGCGCCGCGCGCTGGCGCGACGACCCGCAGGATCCGGTGTGGCGCACGGCGCTCGCGTGTGCGCGCCGCGATCCGGGCGCGGGTGACCCGAAGGCGATCCGCGACTACGTCGTCAGCCGCGCGCGGCCCGACCGGCGCGCGGCGATCGCTGCCGAGCTCGACGGGCGGCCCCCGGTCGTCGACGGCGGCGCGGCCGACGCGACCACCGACGCGACCGGGACGGCGCGCGACGCGGGCGCGCGCGACGCCGGCGGTCAGTGACGTGAGCGCGCCGCTCGTCTGTCCCGTCGACGGCGTGGCGCTGGACGCGGCGGGAGACTGCCGCCGTTGCGGCGCTGGCTGGCGCACCGAGGCAGACGTCGCGGCGCGTGGCGAGACTGCCTTTCGGCGGCTGGCGCCGGACGAGACGAGCGCCGAGGGGCCGTCGCGAACGCTGTCGTGCCCGGCGTGCCGGGCTGCGCTGGTGCCGTGGCGGCTGGACAGGCTGGACGTGTGGCTTTACCGGTGCCCATCGTGTCTGGGCTGGCTCTGCCCGCGCGGAACGCTTGGCACGCTGGCGCGCGTCGACGCGCAGATGCGGCGACAGCTCGCGTTCGAGAGCTTCTCACCCGAGGAGCAGGCGGCGATGGCACGCGAGATCGCGGCGGAGGCCGCAGCGTCCGCGCCCGATCCGGAGCTGCCGCCCGTTCAACAGTTCCTCGCGCTGCTGGGCCTGCCGGTCGTCATGCGCATCCGGCGCGACCGCCTGCCGCTCGTCACCTGGGGCCTCGCGCTGGCGCTGATCGCGGTGTTCGTCGCCGAGACGCAGGGGGGCAGCGTGGACGACGCGGTCGCGCGCCTCTCGGCATCGAACTGCGACCGCGGCGCTGGGCGGCCGGCGAAGGCGACCTTCGCACACGCCGGCGTGTCCCACCCTATCGCTGAACGTGTACTTCCTGCTCGCGTTCGGCGACGGCGTCGAGCAACGCGTGCCGCGCTGGTTGCTCGCGCCCGCGTTCGTCATTCTCGGCGTCGGGTTCCTCTTGATCGACGCCGGCTGCACCCGGCCAGCCTGCTCATCGGCGCCAGCGGCGGCGTGGCCGCCGTGATCGGCGCCTGCGTCGTGTTCAGCCCCGCGCCCAGGTCGCGATCAAGCTCTGGCCGCTCGGCTTCCGCCTGTCGATGCGCGGATTCTTCTTCGCGGCGCTCGCGTTGCAGGCGCTCCTCGGCGCGCTGCACGTCGCCGGCGTCGCCTGGACCGCCCACCTCCTCGGCCTCGCCTGCGGCGCCGCCGGTGCGGCGTTGTTCAGGATGCGGGCCTCGCCGCGGTGGACCGAGGGGCCTCGTTGAGGGCGATCAGCCCGCCAGCGCGGCGCCAGCCGGTTGCTGCGAGCCAGCTGATTGGCGGGCGCGTTGGCGCCGGCTCCGCGCGGCGTTCGATCGCACGCGCCCAGCCGTCAAACCATGGTCCCGAGCTACACGGATTGACGACCGCCGACGCCCGCAGATGCTTCCGAAAGTTCTGCAGCACGTAGACCAGCGCCGTGCGGACCTCGCGGGGCGTCCTCAGCGCACGAGCATGGTAACGGTCGGTCCACACCCGACCGCGATGGTGCGACGCCCGATTGATTGCTTTTGCGCAGCGTCCGGCGAGACCCTGAATCCCCCTGGCAAGGGACTGGCGGTCGTTCGCCTCGATGACGAGGTGGACGTGATTCGTCTGTACGGAGAAATGAAGCACGCGAAATGTGTTTCGGTTCGATTGTGCGAGCGCGCGCTTCAGGACGGGAAAGACGTTTTCGGATTGGAGGGGACGGGAGACCTCGGCTGGCGCGGAGGGTGACGAGGACGGGGTGGGCCTGGTCGTGCGGAGGTCTGCTGACATGCCAGACGCCGGGCCCTCGGCCGTTCGGCTTGCGCCCGGCGCCTGTTCGGCTACCCCATCCGGGCGGAACCGGGAGGGAGAGCTGCTTCGGCCGCCGACGTGCCATCTTGATTTGGCACTGTTTCGGCGGGGATTGTCGCGAGTTGCCTGAGGCCGCGTTCGCGCGGGCTATGCGAGGCGCGTGCCGTCTTGATTTGGCACTGTTTGCGCGGCTTCTTTTTCGCGGCGCTCGCGCTGCGGGCCGCGCGCTGCACGTCGCCGGCGTCAGTCGATGCGCCCACCTGCTCGGCGTTGCCTTCGGCTGCGCTGGCGCGGCGGTGCTGCGTAATGTTTCCACAGCATTCCGCATCGTGTCCCAGTCCGATTTGCTTCCCATGATAATTGCAACCAAAGGTTTCGATTCAGGCATGCGCACATTGTAGGGCGATTCCGTGAAAGGCCAACTCGCGTGACGATGTTTCAAATAACACCGCGCTTCAGGCGGTAACACTGACGAAACTTGCAGCGTAAGCCGTTTAAACGGCTTCCCTGTTTCGCCCTGCACCGCGCCTGGCTGAAGCCAGGTGTTATGAGATAGTAGCAGGTGAAGCAAGTCCCTCGATCGATCGTTCTCATCGGAATGATGGGAGCCGGGAAGTCCTCCGTTGGAGCCTGTCTGCGCCTGCGGACAGGGTTGGCTTTGCTCGATACGGACGAAATCGTTGCCTCGAAATTCGGAATGTCCATTCCAGAAATCTTTGTCGAACATGGTGAGAAAACATTCCGAAAAGCGGAAACCGAAGCACTTCGATGCATGCAAGGTGAAGAACCAAGGATAATCGTTACAGGTGGCGGGATCGTGTTGCGCAAAGAAAACGTTGAGATTTTAAGAAGCCAGGCTGTGATCGTTTGGCTCGATGGGGACGAGCAAACACTCTTTGTGAGGGCTTCCCTAAAACAGAACAGACCGTTGCTGCAAACGGAAAATCCGAGAACAACTTTCTCGCAAATCTTTGAGGCCCGCAGGCCACTTTACGCAAACATTGCGGATATCCGAGTCGATACCTCTATGCTCACCGATGAAGAAGTTGTCATGGCGATTCTCGTAAAACTTGGAAGAATGAAACCCAAACCGAAGTCACTCATCTCGCCATAATGCAGATTTCGGCCACAGAACTGAAGGCGCGGCTTGTCTCTTTTACGCGAGAGATCGGCTTTGACTCCTGTCGCGTAACCGCCTCCAACGTGCCGGTGCACGCAACTGACTTTCGGGAGTGGCTACGCGATGGCGCACACGGCGAAATGAATTACATGCAACGTGGCGAGGAAAAGCGTTGCGATCCAGAAAGGGTTCTGCCGGGGGCCCGGTCGATCGTTGTCCTCGCGTTAAATTACTTCCAGGGAAACGCGGACCGCAGGGCCACGAGTACAGGAAGAACCGGACGGATCGCGCGGTACGCCTGGGGCGATGATTATCACGACGTAATCGAAGCAAAGCTGAATAGAATCGATGAGTTTCTTCGGAGCTTCGGTGGACAACAAAAATCTTATGTCGATACCGGCCCGGTACTCGAAAGGGATCACGCCGCGCAGGCTGGCATCGGCTGGCACGGCAAAAGCACCATGCTTATCGATAGGGAGCTTGGAACCTGGTTTTTTATCGCAGAAATTCTCACCACACTTGAACTGCCACCGGATGAAACCGTTCCAGATCGCTGCGGAACGTGTGACCGTTGCATTACCGCCTGCCCGACCGGCGCGATTACCGCTCCGCATCGGTTGGACGCGCGTAGGTGCATTTCTTACCTCACGATCGAGCTGAAAACCGCCATCCCTGTGGAGCTTCGTCCACTCATGGGCGATCGGATCTTTGGCTGCGACGATTGTCTGGACGCCTGCCCCTGGAACCGGTTCGCCCAGGAGTCTCGCGAAAGCGCATTCTTCGCACGCCGATCAACGACTGGTATGTCGTTACGGGAATATTTGGATTTAACCGACGCGCGATTTCGGGCGCTTTTTAGAAATTCGCCTATAAAGCGAATTAAACGCCGTGGGTTTCTACGCAATGTGTGTGTCGCGCTCGGCAACGTGGGCGGTCTATCCGATCTTCCGGCGCTCGAACGCGCGGCAACCGACCCCGAGCCATTGATCGCGGAGCACGCAGCATGGGCAATTCAACGGATTTGCGATCGGCAAAAAGCAGGCGCGGCCGCAAATCGTTTGAATCCAAAACAGCCCCAGACTGCATCCCATCCAAAGAGGGCATGAACGTGCGCCATTGGCGAAAGTCTAAAGAGAGTTAGCTTCACCCGCAAAAGCGAGCATGCCATGCATCAAGCATTGACTAACCCCCCGGTTGCCCATGAAACCGCGAAGAAGCGCCGCCAGGGGCGGCGACGCAAGATTCTTTTTGGCTCCGCCGGGGTGATCCTGCTTTTGATTGTGGCGCTGGTCATCGCTGGCAAGCGCGAGAAGCCGACCCCAGTGACGACGGAAAAAGCGGTGCGCCGGACCATTCTGCAGACCGTGTCCGCGACGGGTAAGGTTCAGCCCGAAATCGAAGTGAAAATTTCGCCGGAAGTCGCCGGGGAGATTACCGAGCTGCCCGTCGAGGACGGCATGCAGGTCAAGAAAGGCGATCTGCTTTTAAAAATTAAACCTGATTCCTACAAAGCATTACTCGAACAACAGGAAGCAGCGATTAGCTCCGCTAAAGCGACGAACCTTCAGCAAAAAGCGACGATGCTTAAGACCGAGCATGACCTCCGGCGATCAAAAGACTTGTTCGAGAAAAAGCTGATTTCAGAACAGGAATACAATGCCGCGGAAGCAGCGAACGACGTAGCGAAGAATACCTACGAGAGTTCACTGCACGAAATCGAACGGGCACAGGCCAGCTCAAGCCAGGCGCGCGATCAGCTTTCAAAAACGACGATTTATTCGCCGATGGATGGAACAGTCACGATTCTAAACAGCAAACTGGGCGAACGCCTGGTCGCGACCAATCAATTCGCCGGGACCGACGTGATGCGAGTCGCCGATCTCACCCACATGCAAGCCGTGGTGGACGTGAACGAGAATGATGTCGTAAACGTGAAACTTGGGGATAAGGCAAACATCAAAATTGACGCGTACGGCGACCGCAAATTTAAAGGTGTCGTTCAGCAAATCGCAAACACCGGAAAGACGACTGGGACCGGCACACAGGAGGAAGTCACGAATTTCGAGGTAAAAATTCGCGTCGACGATCACGATGTAGCGTTACGCCCGGGACTGAGTTGCACCGCGGATATCGAGACGAACATGGTTAAGGACGCCGTCGCGGTGCCGATGCAAAGTGTGACGATTCGCACTGGGGACACGAACCTCAGTCCGGAAGAAATCGAAAAACAAAAGCAAAAAGTCGCCGCGCGGGACAAGGACGATAACAAGGCGGAGCTGAGCAACGACCGTCTCGAGAAACAGGCGCAGAAAGAAGAACGCGAAAAGCTTGCCAAGGTCGTCTTCCTCAAGAACGGCAACAAAGCACAGATGGTAAAGGTGACCACAGGCATCGCCGATGATTCCTACATGGAAATCAAAAGCGGCATCAAACCTGGGGACGAAGTCATCTCAGGCAGCTATAGCGCGATCAGCCGGAAACTAAAGGAAGGCGCGAAGGTCGCGTACGACAAGGAAGTCGCGAAGTGACGAGTGACACTCGATCAACGGAGCCGATAATCATCGACATCGAAAACATCACGAAAGACTACGTGATGGGAGAAGAAATTGTTCACGCGCTCCGTGGCGTGTCGTTACAAATTCTCAGCAACGAATATCTGGCGATTATGGGCCCCAGTGGCAGCGGCAAATCGACACTCATGAACATGCTCGGCTGCCTCGATACGCCCAGCTCCGGGCGGTACGAATTCAACGGCCGGGACGTCTCAGCCATGAGCGACGATGAATTGGCCGCGATTCGCAATCGCGAGATCGGTTTTGTTTTTCAAACCTTCAATCTTCTTCCGCGCGCTGACAGCTTGCGGAATGTGGAGCTCCCTCTTGTTTACGCCGGCGTGAATCCGGAAACACGCCGTGAGCGGGCCGCGCACGTCTTGCGCGAAGTGGGGCTCGGTGATCGTTTGCACCATAAGCCTAACGAGCTTTCCGGCGGTCAACGCCAGCGCGTCGCGATCGCACGGGCTTTGGTAAACGATCCATCCATCATTCTGGCAGACGAGCCGACCGGCAATCTCGATTCGAAGACCGGTGATGAAATCATGACCCTTTTCGAAAATCTGTATCAACGGGGACACACAATTATTCTCGTTACGCACGAAGCCGATATCGCGAATCATGCGCGGCGCACAGTCCGCTTGCGTGATGGGTTGATCGAAAGTGACGACGGCGGGTTCGACGGTATCCAGAACCTGCCAGTGGAAGATCCCCTGCCCGCCGATGTTGCCGTCTACTAATGAAACGCTTTCTGTACGAGCTGAGCGAAAGCTGGAAAATCGCCGTGGCGCAGATGCGTTCGAACAAAACGCGCTCAACCCTCACTGCGCTCGGCGTCGTCATCGGGATTGTAGCCGTGACACTCATGGGCACCGCGATCGGAGGAATCCAGGTTGGATTCGACAAAAGCATGGCCATTTTCGGCGACGATGTGCTCTATGTCTCGCAATGGCCTTGGAAGCGCGTGGATGATTGGTGGAACTTCCGCGACCGCAAAAAGATCAAGACAGAGTACGCTGAGCCAATCAACCGCATCATTGCTGCGACGCCGAATTCGAATCTCGTGATCGCGGTACCCACTTCGAGTCTGCTGCGCAGCGTAAAAAACGGCCAAAGCGAAGTCAGCAATGTTCTGATCAGAGGAACCGTGTCGGATTACCTCATCACTTCGACTTTCGAGTTTAAGGAGGGCCGATTTTTTAACGACGTCGAATCCCGGGGCGGCGCCAACGTGTGCGTGATCGGCTACGACGTAGCCGACGCGCTGTTTCCTTCCGAGACGCCAATCGAGAAATCAGTGCTGATCAATGGGCAGCCGTTCAGAGTAGTCGGGGTGATCTCACGGCAAGGCACATTTTTAGGATTGTTCAGTCTGGATTCGATTGTCGTGATGCCGTTGCCAGCGTTTCAAAAATACTTCAGTGCCAAAAGCGATTCCGACATTCTGGTAAAAATTAAGGACAAAACGCGGCTTGCCGACGCGAGGGACGAGCTAATCGGAGTCATGCGGCGCGTCCGCGGATTGCCGCCGGAGAAAAAAGACGACTTCAGCATCAACGAACAACAGGCTCTGAAAAGCACATTGGATCCGATCAAGAACTCCATCGCCATCGCGGGGCTTTTTATTACTGGTCTTTCGCTTTTTGTCGGCGCAATCGGGATAATGAATATCACGTTTGTGAGCGTGAAAGAGCGGACGCGCGAAATCGGAACGCGCAAAGCTCTGGGCGCGCGGAGGCGCACGATCCTTCTTCAATTCCTGATCGAATCCACTTCGCTGTGTCTGCTCGGCGGATTCATCGGATTGGGTTTTGCGTACGTAATGTGCACCGGGATCGGCCAGGCGTTTCCCTCTTTTCCGATCCAATTTTCGCTCAGCCTCGTCCTCGTGAGTATGGGCGTGTCAATTTTCACCGGTTTGTTCTCCGGCTTCGCCCCCGCCTGGTCAGCTTCCCGCCTCGATCCGGTCGCCGCACTTCGCTACGAATAACTATTTTAAACCGCAGAGGGCACAGAGCGCGCAGAGACTATGAGGAATTTCAATGAGCTAACCGAAGCGAGCATCGGCGCCGCAATGGAAGTCCACCGCGCACTCGGACCAGGACTGCTGGAATCGACTTACGAAATGTGTCTTTGCCGAGAGCTGAGCCTCCGCGAAATTCCTTTTGAACGGCAGGTCCCGATTCCTGTGGAATACAAAGGAGTCAAATTAGACTGCGGATATCGGGCGGACATTATCATTGACGGAACGATCCTTCTCGAGATCAAGGCAATCGACTCGCTGCTGCCAGTCCATGACGCACAATTGCTGACTTATCTCAGGCTGAGCGGGTGGAAGATCGGCCTGCTCATCAATTTCAATGTTGAGCTGCTGAAACATGGATTGCGTCGACGCGTCCTTGGTTTGGCTGAAGAGGCAATCCTATGATTCTACTCTGCGTCCTCTGCGGTAAATGATTTGTCTATGTTGTTTAGCGAGATCATCAAGATGGCGCTGGCCTCGTTAGGCGCTAATAAACTGCGCGCTGCGCTCACAATGACCGGCATAACGATCGGCGTTTTCTCGGTGATCTCAGTGATGACCGCCATCGGCGCGCTGCAATCATCGATTGAAAGCGGGATTAGTTTTCTCGGATCGAACATTTTTCAGTTCGCAAAATATCCGGCGAACGTGAACGTCGGCGGCGAGATCAAGAAAAAATACCAAAACCGCCGTAATATTACATACCGCGAGGCGCTGCATTACGCGAAGTTGATGGAAAACAACGCACGCGAAATCTGTCTCAAAACCTTTGGCTACGAAGTGAAGGGGCAGGCGGTTTACAACGGGGTTAAGACCACGCCAAGCCTTCTCATCGTTGGTACGAACCGCAGTTTTCTCACCGCGAACGCATTCACGCTCGGCTACGGCCGGAACTTGAACGACGAAGACGTCGAACTTTCACGCAGGGTGATTGTCGTCGGCAAAATGATCGAGAAACGATTATTCCCGCACGAATCACCAATCGGTAAAGTAGTGAGAGTCAGCGGCCACACGTACACGATTGTCGGTGTGCTTGCGGAGAAAGGAACCTCCTTTGGCCAGAGCCAGGATGACATTTGTTTCATGCCGATCACGCGATTTTTCGAGGACTACGGTGAAGCGAAACGCACAGTGAACATCGCCACGCAAGCGTTCTCCACCGAGACTTACAATCAAACCTTGGACAAAGGCATAAGTGCCATGCGCATCGCGCGTGGACTGCGGGCGGATCAGGAAAACGATTTCGAAATTTATTCCAACGACTCACTAAAGAGCGCCTTCACATCTGTCGCCGGCGTCGTGCGTATCGGTGCGTTCGTTGTCAGCTTCATTGCGCTCCTGGCTGCCGGGATCGGCATTATGAACATCATGCTGGTAAGCGTTACCGAGCGCACAAAAGAAATTGGTGTTCGCAAATCGATCGGCGCACGCAGTCGCGACGTTCTGCGTCAATTCCTCACCGAGGCCGTCTTCATCTCGGAAGCCGGAGGAGTTCTCGGAATCGTTCTTGGTATCATCGCTGGAGACCTGCTCGCCGCGTGGCTGCAGGTGGACATCATTTTCCCCTATGGCTGGGCCATCGCCGGCCTAGTGGTCTGCTCTGCAATCGGCATCGGCTTTGGACTCTATCCAGCCTATCGGGCCGCAAGCCTCGATCCGATTGATGCTCTGCGTTACGAGTAAACGAACAACGCGCGGAGCGGCATCATGTGTTACTCCAAGCCGAGCGCCTTGAACGTCCCGTCGACGTGTTCGAAATGAATATCGAGTGAGCAGAGCCGGTCGATTTCCTCCGGTGTTAGACGGGCTGCAATTTCGGGTTCGGCTTTTGCATTTTCGCCAAATGTCCCTTCGCCGCTCCAGGTTTTCATTGCTGCGCGTTGCACGGCTTCATACGCGTTCTTACGCTCCGAGCCCGCGCGCGTGAGCGCGAGCAGGATCGACTGACTGAAATACAAGCCCTTCGTCAGCGCGAGGTTTTCCGCCATTCGATCGGGATAGACCACCAATTTCTTAATAACGTCGATCAATTTTGCGAGCATGTAATCGAGGAGGATGCACGAGTCGGGCAAAATGATACGTTCAGCGCTCGAGTGGCTGATGTCGCGCTCGTGCCAGAGCGCAACATTCTCTAGAGCAACGACAGCATTCCCGCGAATTACGCGGGCTAATCCGCTTAAGCGCTCGTTTGTAATCGGATTACGTTTGTGCGGCATGGCTGAGCTGCCTTTCTGGCCTTCACCAAAAAATTCTTCCACTTCGAGGACTTCAGTTCGCTGGAGATGGCGAAATTCCGTGGCCCAACGATCGATGCTGGACGCAATCACAGCGAGAGTAGTCATAAATTCTGCATGCCGATCGCGCTGCACGATTTGCGTCGAAAGCGTCGCTGGTTTCAGCCCGAGCCTCTCACACACCGAACGCTCGATCTTCGGATCGACATGAGCATGCGTCCCGACTGCGCCACTGATTTTGCCCACGCGAATACGCTCACGCGTCTGCCTGAGGCGCTCGATAGCGCGACCAAATTCGTCATACATTAGCGCCAGCTTTAGTCCAAATGTGATCGGCTCAGCGTGCACGCCGTGGCTGCGGCCGATCATCGGCGTCATTTTGTATTGCCGCGCCCGGTCTGCGATTACACTTCGAAGGGCTTCAAGATCATTGAGAAGAATTTGGCACGACTCGTTTAGTTGCACCGCCAGCGTCGTGTCGAGAATATCGGATGAAGTCAGCCCCTGGTGAATCCAGCGCGACGCCGGTCCGACTGATTCCGCTACGTTCTCGAGGAAAGCGATAACGTCGTGGTTAGTTCGCTCTTCGATTTCCAAGATTTTTGGAATCGAAAACCCAGCACGTTTTCGAATCTCAGCAGCGTCCTCTTTCGGAATCTGGCAAAGCTCCGCCATCGCCTCACAGGCCAGCACTTCAATTTCAAGCCAAATCTCGAATTTGCGTTGGTCCGACCAGATTTTGGTCATCTCCGGCCGGGAATAACGGTCGATCACGCTGGGAACATAAAAGGGACCGCGCTGAGCGAAAAGCGTTTTTGTCCAGTATGGCTCAGAATTCAGCCATAGCGTGCGCTATCCTGAGAGCACTTGCGTCAAAAACGGTCCGCTGAGAACAGAGGACGCCGCAGCGTTACAGCTTTACCAAACGAACGGGAACGTCCGTCCAGCTGTTTAGCAAACACGCGCGCGCAGGAACCGTCCGTTATCTTGCACACGTACTTTACCGCTAGCCAGAAGGTCTGCGACAGCAGCTACCGTTTCTGTGCTGCTCTGTGTGCAGGAACTAACTGCCAGGATCAGATCTCCAAGGGAAAGTCGAGTGCGCGTTTTGATGATTTGGCGAAATTCGCGATTTCTTTTCATATTTTGACCATTTTTACGATGAGCAGGTCTAGTGCCATGACTCGTTGTGAATATGTCTTCCATCGTCAAAGCTGAGTTATTCAGTCCTTATCCACCTTAGAACTGACCGTAGAGCGACACTTTTGTTCAATTTTAAAACACGACTGAGGCGCAAACGCCTCAACGAACGAAGCCTACCCATCGCCAATTTCGAACCGCAGCGGCTGGCAAAGCCGTGATTCCTTGGGCTCCTTACCGGCTTTGGAGCGACTTAGTTGTTTCGCTTTTTACCTGTCAGACTGACCACAACCAGATAAAGAATGGTGATCACCACGCATGCGATCACGATCGTATGAAAATTACCGCTTTCCTTTACGGCTTTGATCAAAGCCGTCGCATCTTTCGACTCGATCATTTCGCGCGTCAGCACTTTTTGGCCAAACCATGTCAGGACAGAACACCACAGTGCCGACCCGGCGAGGGTCATCACGCTGAATGTGGTGAAATTCATCCGAATGATTCCGGCCGGAATAGAAATGACATGGCGGATCACCGGCAAAAGGCGTGCAAAGAAAATGCCCCCGGCTTCGTAACGGCGAACCCATCTTTCGGCCCGCTCCAGTTTATGCTCGCTGAGCAGAAAGTAGCGTCCCCATCGGCCGATGAAGACGCGTCCAAGCCACAACGCAGCCCAATAGGTCGCCGTTGCGCCGAGCCATGAGCCGAATGTGCCCGCCGCGATGACGCCGAAAGTGTTTAATTTTCCTTCTGTTGCGAGAAATGCAGCAGGAGGAATAACGATCTCGCTTGGCACCGGGAAAATCGAGCTTTCCATCGCCATGAGCAAGATGATGCCCAGGTATCCCCACTGCTCGACCCACTGAAACCATATTTGAACCAGATGATGCATCATTGTCACTCCTAGCCCTGTTTCCGATCTAACCTCAGGGCAGTTCCGCCGAGAAATCTTTCGATCGCAAGTCGAATGAATTCGCCCTAGTTCAGTCCAAAAACTAAAATCCGTCAATTCTCAAATCCAGATGTCGATCTACCGGCGCGTCCTTCGCTATTACCAGCCGTTCTGGGGAAAAACGATACTCGGCCTGCTTTTATCGCTGATCGGCATCGGCCTGAATTTGCTAAAGCCGTGGCCGTTTAAGATCATCGTGGACGATTTCCTGCGACCCACGCCCGCTGCGCGCGGCGATTGGCACACATGGGTTCCCCTGCTCTGTCTCGGTTTGGTCGTGATCCAGTTTGCGTGGGGAATCATAAACTGGATCACGAACTATCTCTTCGTGAAGATCGGCCTCCAGGCGCTGCTGAAGCTAAGAACCGACCTGTACTCTCATCTGCAACGGCTCTCTCTTAAATTTCATGACGCACGGCGATCTGCCGATTCCAGTTTTCGCGTGGCTTACGATTCGCAGGCGATTCAAACGATCTACAACAAAGGTTTCACAAATATTTTTGCCTCCGTAATCGCGCTGATCGGCACGTTCATCGTAATGTTGAGACTCGACTGGGTTTTGACGCTTCTATCCCTGTCGAATTGTGCCTCTCATCGTGGGCGCGATTTATTTCTTCGCACGCCGGATTCGTACTGAATCGACCTCGATCCAGGAACACGAAAGCGCCGTCCTTGCGCAAGCACAGGAGGGACTGAGCTCGATTCGGATGGTGCACGCGTTCGGGCGCGAAGACTTTGAGGTTCGGCAATTTCATCAACAAGCGCAGCAAAGTTTGCAGGCGAATCTTCGGCTAACGTTAACCAACGTGAACAGTGCGCTGGTAATCAGCACGCTGATGGTGATAGGGACAGCGGCAATGTACTACGTAGGAACTCTACATGTGCTCTCCGGCACGCTGAGCCTCGGTTCGCTACTCGTCTTCAGTGCTTACCTCCTGATGCTGTATCAACCATTAGAGTCTCTGACGTACACGGCCTGGGCGATGGAAGGCGCTACAGCCGGGGCGAAACGCTGCTTCGAAGTGTTGGAGAGTCAGGACGATGTGCGCGACTCCCCGAATGCGGTCGACATTTCATCGGCCACAGGCGCGATCGAGTTTCAATCGGTAAATTTTGGATACGCTGAAAGCCGGGTCGTTCTGCGCGACATCAATCTTTCCATTGCGCCGAATCAAATTGTCGGACTCGTAGGCGGCACGGGCGCGGGCAAGAGCACGCTGCTCAGTTTGGTGCCACGTTTTTACGATCCAACAACGGGCTTCGTAATGCTCGATGGTTGCGATGTGCGCGAAGTTACGAAAAAATCTTTGCGCGCTCAGATCGCGATCGTCCTCCAAGACACGCTCCTGTTCTCCACCACCGTTCGCGAAAATATCGCCTATGGTCGCCCAGGCGCGACCGATGAAGAGATCATTGAAGCGGCGCGTCGTGCGCAGGCTGACGAATTTATTCGGCAAATGCCTCAGGAATACGACAGCCTTGTCGGCGAACGCGGTGGACATTTGAGCGTCGGCCAGCGGCAGCGCATCGGAATCGCGCGAGCTTTTCTGAAGAACGCGCCGATCTTATTGCTGGACGAACCGACTTCTGCGCTCGATCCGACGACCGAAGCTGCCATCATGGAAACAATCAAAGAATTAATGCGCGGGCGTACAACGTTGATTGCCACACATCGATTGGCGACCATTCATAATCTCGACCAAATCATCGTGCTGGAGCACGGACGGATCGTCGAACAAGGGCGCGGCCCCGAACTCCTAACCCGCGGTGGCATTTACGCCAAACTTTATGGATCGGGGAAATTTCCAACGTGACATCACCTCTTGTCATGTTGACCGAAGCGAAACATCTCGGGTTCACTTCCCGTCTTTGTGCCAGGTTGTTACAGAGAACAATCAGAGATTCTTCGCTGCGCTCAGAATGACAACAATCCCATGAGCAACGTTAAAGAAGACCGACACATTGAACAGGATTGGTGGAAGGAACCGATCCCGCCGAACGTGGAGTTTGGCGAAGGTTTTTATTGCGAGAGCGCACAAATGTTTCGATTCCTCCGAAGCAAAAAACCGCGCGCGGTCATTATCGGTAAACATGTCTCATGTTACGCCGGATGTTCGTTTTCTATCGGCAATGACGGGCAATGTAAGATCGGCGATTTCACACTGCTCAATGGCGCCCTGATCATGGCGGAGGAAAAGATTGAGATCGGATCGCATTGCCTTGTTTCATGGAATGTTGGCATCGCCGATTCCGATTTTCATCCGCTAGAACCGGCGCAACGCCTGATCGACGCGCAAGCACTGGCACCGTATTTCAAGAACCGCCCGGCGCGCCCCAAATTGAAAACCGTGCCGGTCAAAATCTGCGACAACGTCTGGATCGGAATGAATGCCGTGATTTTGAAAGGCGTCACAATCGGCGAAAACTCGGTTGTCGCGGCGGGATCAGTGGTGACGAAATCAGTCGAACCGAATGTCGTCGTGGCCGGAAACCCAGCGACTATCATCAAGCAATTTAACCGCTGAGGTCGCAATGATGAACTTTCGATTGTTAAAGCTCTGCATTCTCTGCGCCCGCACCGGCAAACAATGAAACGCAAGCGCATTGTCGTAATGGGCTTCATGGGATCGATGCCGATCGCGGGGGTCGTGTGGCAACACATCCATTACGTCGTGGGACTACAACGGCTCGGGCACGACGTTTTCTACGTCGAAGATTCAGCGCGTCTCCCGTACAATCCGGAAACGTTCGAGGTTAACTGACGAATTCGATTACGCGGGAAAAATCCTCGACCGCCTGGCACGCGAATTTGATTTCAAGAATCGCTGGGCATATTGCGCGCGTTACTTGCCCGGTACTCCGACCGCCGGCTTTTCGTTAAAAAAAATTCGGCAACTCTATCGCGACGCCGATGCCATCCTGAATGTCTGCGGCACGCAGGAATTCAACGACGACCTGCTTGTTTCCGATCGCATTCTTTACATCGAGAGCGACCCTGGTGTTGAGCAAATCAAGGTCGACCAAGGGGTGAAATCGACGATCGAATATCTCCGGCGGCATCGGGCACTTTTTACATTCGGCGAAAACATCGGAACGAAAGATTTTCCCGTGCCGCTACATGGCTTCAACTGGTTGCCGACCCGGCAACCGGTCGTCACAGATCTTTGGAAGACGGCCCGTTCGCCTTCTCGCGCGGCAGTGTTCACAACAATCGCCAACTGGTCCACCAGCGGTCTGAAAGATATTACGTGGCGCGGCAAAAAATATCTCTGGAGCAAATCGCGCGAATTTCTCCGGTTCATTTCGGCGCCAAAAGAAGCCGGCGAAACATTCGAGATGGCAACCAATATCAACGATACAAAAACGCGCAGAAAATTTGAGCAAGACCGCTGGCGCCTAGTTTCGCCACTGCAAATGAGCGTCGATTACTGGCTCTACCGCGATTACATCCAGCGTTCCAAAGGCGAGTTTACCGTGGCGAAGGATCAATACGTGCGGCTCAACACCGGCTGGTTCAGCGACCGCAGTGCATGCTATCTCGCAGCCGGTCGCCCCGTCATCACGCAGGAAACCGGCTTCACGAAAAATTACGGCGGCAGGAAAGGTCTTCTGTCGTTTCGAACAGTGAACGAAGTGGCCGACGCCGTGAAAGAAATCAATGCCGACTACGCCAAACATTCCCGCGCCGCCCGCGAGGTTGCGCGCGAAGTGTTCGAAGCCGCAACGGTGCTCAAATCGGTCCTCGACCAGGCCGGGGTCTAAAGGACTACCTGAAACTCACCCAAATTTGGATTGGATATTCGACCAATCAGGTCACGATGCGCGAATGAAAATCGCCACCATCATCGCCCGGGTTCTTCTCGGACTCGTTTTCGTCGTGTTCGGTTCGAACATCTTTCTTGCACTTCATTCCGATGCCGCCACCACCGCCGGGCCTGCTTGGAGACTTCACGAAGGCGCTTTTCCTAGCCACTATCTTCACGTCGTCGCCATATTCCAAATCGTAGGCGGATTGCTCCTGCTCATCGGACGCTTTGTCCCTCTCGGTTTGGTTTTGCTCGCTCCGGTCATTGTGAACATCGATCTCGTTCACGTCTTGATGGAGCCCAGCCGGCCTGCCAATGGCCGTTGTCATTTCGCTTTTGTTAGCTCTTTCTCATCTGGCGATACCGCGACGCGTTCGCGCCTATCCTCCGTCCCTGACCAAGTCATGGCTACACAAAGCGAGAAACAGACAGCGCATGTTGTGGTGCGCGGCAGCGCCAAAAATTTCCAACAGGAAGTCACTGCGGGTAAACATCACTTTGTTGCAGATGAACCCGTGAATGTCGGCGGTGGTGATACCGGACCGGATCCATACGACTACCTTCTCACGTCGCTTGGTGTATGCACCTCAATGACGATCGGATTCTACGCGCGACGAAATCAAATGGCCTCTCGAGAACATCACGGTCTCGCTCTCGCACTCACGCATCCACGCAGCGGACTGTGAAGAATGCGAAACCAAGGATGGCATGCTCGACAGAATCGACGTCAAGTGGAACTGACTGGGATCTTTGACTCCAGAACAGCACGCGAAGTGATGGAGATCGCTGCGAAATGCCCGGTTCACAGACACTCACCTCCGAAATCAACATACGATTGGGATCTGCTGAGAAGTCGTCAGGTTAAAGTTGTAGCCACCGGTCCGCGCGCTTCGCCGCCGGACCCCCACAAGACGCCCGGGCCGTCGCTACCGGAGTTTCAGATCCGTTGCTCTTCCAGATCGTACACGTCGAACCAGTGATACACGACCCGGTTACGCGGGACATATCGATGTATATAATTTTCCATGTATTCCTGAAGCTCATGCGGCAAATCGCTCAGACGCAGGTCGCGTTCCTTGTTGTTCCAGGCAACGATCTCGGCACGGGGACGTTTCTTGGCATTCTTCTCAATCCACGTCAGCGATCTCGTCGTCAGTTGAACCGCTGGCGACCAGTGCCGGAAATCGCCGTAGTCAATCTCGGCAAAATTCAGCCAGCGCTGATCGAGCGGGCAATTGGAATGGTAATCGCCTTGCCAATCCACAAGCACGGCGCGGCATTTGTCCACGGCGCGTGCCGCCAGCACATATCCGCCCAACGTCTCCCGTGGGCTGCGCGGAAATTCTTTTCCATCTCGCAAATCACGCGCGAGCAGTTTCACTTTTTCGAGATTCTCGGTCGTCATGTTCTGTTTCTGTTGTTTCTGCATGCCGCAAAATAGGTCCGTGATTTAATGGCGCTACTCCCATTGCTTAAATCGAAATACGAAGGGTAATCAGGACTCTCCGGGCTTGCTCACGTTTTTGAATTCAGCAGTCGCTGCAGACTCATATTGCAGCAGATCCCCAATACGTCCGATGCTGATGTCCGCTGGCGGATAGCTGGCGAGGATTTTCGGATCAGCCGCGTAGTGACCCTGCCTAACGAAAATAGTGGTCACACGCGGGCCCCAGAATTTTTTCACCGCAGTCAGAATACGCAATTTGTCGTCCACGAGGACGTAATGCTCGGCCGGATAGCGCCGCTCGACATCGTCGAGTTCCTGCTCCTTATGCACATAAATCAGCACGTCTCCGGAGACGACTACTGGCCAATCCTGAGCGTCTGATCTTAAGCGGTTGGAAAACGACATCGCCGTCCGACAGAATGACCGCAGGACCCCATTGCTCGACGTGCTCAATCACTTTTAGCGCATCCGGAAAAAGACGCTCGGCAAAAGGATAATTGATGAGAAAATCAGACAGGCAAAGCAGCTGTTGAGCGTGCGGATGTTTGGTTCGATACCTTTGCAAACCGCCAAGGTAATCCGCATACCCGAGCTCGGTCCGCAGTTGCTCGAAAATGTGCCAGTATTCCTGCGCTCCCGCCGTGCCGATTTCGCTGGCAAGGTGGCGTTGCAAATCTGCAGCCACGGTGTCGTTATCCAGAAGCGTGTTGTCCACGTCGAACAAGAAAACGACGCGATTGGGAGACTTTTCGTCTTTGTTCATTTCTCAACAGCGCCAAGCGTTGCGCTCTTAATCGCCGAAATGCTTCGCGTGTGCCACGTCAAAATGCAACCTGTGGGCCTACAGCCCGTTCAACGGTACAGACCCTATGGCTGTTACCCCCGCCAATCGCTCGCCCGATTCAAAAGCTCCAGCGACGCTTCGTCTAATTCGAGCCTGGTCGCGCCAATCAGTTCCTTGAGTTGGGCCAGGCTTGTCGCGCTGGCAATGGGCGCGGTCACTGTTGGCCGCGCCATTAACCACGCGAGCGCTATCTGCACAGGTGCTGTATGAAATCGTTTCGCGACCTGATTCAGTGCATCGAGAATCCTGGAGCCGCGCTCGTTCAGATATTTTTTCACAAAATCGCCCCGTGCCTTGTTTGCAACGTCGGCCGCGGATTTGTATTTGCCGGTGAGAAATCCGCTCGCCAGCGAGAAATAGCTAAGCACGCCCAAACCGTTTTCAATGCATACCGGTTCGAGAGCTTCCTCGTACTCCGCGCGATCGTAAAGATTGTATTCCGTCTGGAGGCATTCATACCTTGGCAATTGATGCCTTCTGCTCAGTGCCAGTGCGTAAGAGAGTCGTTCGGCGCCGTAATTGGATGCGCCGATGGCCCGCACTTTCCCCTGCTCCATTAACTGCGCGTAAGCTTGCAGTGTCTCATCCAGAGATGTGTCGGGATCGTCGCGATGCGATTGATAAAGATCGATGTAATCTGTCTGCAGCCGCCTCAACGAGGCTTCGGCTGCGCGCAGGATGTAAGCCTTCGACAAACCTTTCGCGTCCGGCCCCATTTCCAGCCCGACTTTTGTGGCGATGACGACCTTGTCGCGTCTGCCACCCTGCTTGAGCCATTTGCCGATGATAGTTTCGGATTCACCACCACGATTGCCCGCCGCGAACCTGGAATAAACATCAGCCGTATCGATGAGATTAAATCCGGCGGCCACGAAGGCATCGAGCAACTTGAAAGACGTTCGCTCATCCGCCGTCCAGCCAAAGATGTTCCCACCGAACGCTAGCGGCGCTACCTCCAATCCTGAATTGCCCAGGCTGCGTTTTCTCATTCTGATATTGCGGTTTCGATTTGCGCGAGTTTCTTCAATAAAAACGCCGCCGAAATCGGGTCTGGATGGATTTTCCGTGCGGTCGTGCGCTTCGAGGAAGGCTGCTCTGGCTCTGAAGGAAGGTTTACAATGTTACATTCCGAGCAACGCAAACTTCAGAGGCGTCGAATGTTGCTATCGAACGATGTGCTATCTTTAAAAATGAAAAGGAACTCACACGACGGCCGAACTCTGGCCAAATCGAATTCGAGAAAGGCAGAGCTGTTGCATAGACGCGAAGCTCCGTTGGAAACACCGACCGATCTTGCGCCGGAAGCGACGAAGGACATCTCAGGCGCGATGAACGCAATCCTGGCGGACGTGTTCGCTTTGTACGTCAAAACGAAGAATTTTCACTGGCATATGAGCGGGCATCACTTCCGCGATTATCATCTGCTTCTCGACGAACACGCCGACCAGCTCTTTGCCATGACGGACGTCATCGCGGAACGCGTTCGCAAGATCGGCGGACTCACGCTCCACTCGATCGGAGAGATCGCGCGTAATCAGCGAGTACTGGATAACGATGCCAAATACGTCGAGCCATTGGATATGCTCGCCGAACTGAAAGACGACAACAAGACGATGGCCGCGCGTCTCCGCGAAGCACATAACGTGTGTGACGAGCATCGTGACATTGCGACCGCAAGTCTCATCGAAGTTTGGATCGATGAAACCGAACGTCGCACGTGGTTCCTGTTCGAAGCTACGCGCGCAAGAAACTGATTTAGTTTCACAGACTCCCCCGAAGGATTGAGGGTTTGAAGTGCGGCGACCTATCGCCGTCCTAATGCGGATGTGTCTGCGGACACTCAGATTCAGCACATCGTTCCCCTTGGACGGCAAACATTTCATCGCGAAGCAAAGAAAGGAACAAAATGAATAATGGAAAACTAAACGGAAAAGTTGCAGTGGTAACCGGAGCGTCGAAGGGAATTGGCGCGGGGATCGCCAAACAATTCGCAGCCGAAGGTGCGGCTGTGGTGGTCAATTACGCGTCCGACAAGCACGGCGCAGATCGCGTAGTCGACGAAATAGGTAAGGGCGGCGGCAAAGCCATCGCTGTCCAGGGCAACGTTGGAAAGAGGACAGACGTCGAAAGACTATTTGCAGAAGCAGAAAAAGCATTCGGCAAGCCTGACGTTCTTGTTAATAACGCCGGCGTGTACGAATTCATGCCGTTTGAACAAGTGACCGAGAAAACGTTTCACAGACTGTTTGATACTAATGTTCTTGGCATACTCCTCGTCACGCAGGAAGCGCTGAAACACTTCAATGCAACCGGCGGAAGCATTATCAACGTCAGCTCGTTGGCCAGTTCTCTGACTCCACCGACCGGCGTCGTTTACAATGCAACCAAAGCCGCTGTGGACGCGATCACGCGCACATTGGCCAAGGAACTTGGTCCACGCAAAATCCGGGTTAATTCCATCAACCCAGGGATGGTGGTAACTGAAGGAGCAGTAGCCGGCGGTTACGTTGACGGCGACATGCGGAAAACGTTCGAGTCGCTGACGCCGTTGGGTCGCATTGGTGACACAGAAGACGTCTCACCCGCTGCAGTCTTCTTCGCTTCAGACGATTCAAAATGGATCAGCGGAGAAACGCTGGTCATCGCGGGTGGTCTGCGTTAAATATTTGCCTAACAAACATCCATAAATCGAAAGGAAACAGATCATGCCGTACGTAACTGCTGGAAAAGAAAACGGAGAGAGCATCGACATCTACTATAAAGACTGGGGCAGCGGTCAGCCGATTGTCTTTAGCCATGGCTGGCCTTTGTCGGCGGATGATTGGGACCCGCAGATGCTGTTTTTCCTCAGCAAGGGCTATCGTGTCATTGCGACTGATCGGCGTGGACATGGTCGCTCGACGCAAACCGACGGCGGACACGACATGGATCATTATGCCGACGATCTGAAGGCTGTCACCGATCATCTCGACCTGAAAGATGCGATTCATGTAGGCCATTCGACTGGCGGCGGCCAGGTGGTGCGTTATCTCGGCCGGCATGGCGACAAGAATGTGGCGAAGGCGGCGATCATCAGCGCCGTGCCGCCGTTAATGGTGAAGACCGAAAACAATCCGTTAGGCGCTCCAAAATCGGTCTTCGACGATTTGCAAGCCCAGCTCGCTGCCAACCGGGCCAAGTTCTATTATGATCTGCCAGCCGGTCCGTTCTACGGCTTCAACCGTCCCGGCGTGAAAACGATCGAACCTCTTATATGGAATTGGTGGCGACAGGGTATGATGGGCGGCGCCAAAGCGGGTTATGATGGCATCGTCGCGTTCTCGCAGACAGACTTCACTGAGGATCTGAAAAAGATCTCGGTGCCGGTTCTGGTCATGCATAGCGAGGACGACCAGATCGTGCCTTATCAGGCCTCAGGTCCACTCTCCGCCAAACTGCTCAAGAACGGCACGCTGAAGACATACAAGGATCTGCCTCACGGCATGATCACGACGCACGCCGACGTCATCAACGCGGACCTGTTAGCGTTCATTAAAGCCTAACGACTATGAGCACAAGTATTCGAAATCGCTTGCCTGGTACCATTGAGAAAATCGTTTCGGACAAAGTTGTTTCAGAAATTGTCATTCGAACCGCGGCCGGAATCGTAACCTCGATTATTACAACCGGTTCAGTAAACCGAATGAATCTCAAAGAAGGCGACAACGTTTTCGCCGTCACGAAGGCGACTTCAGTCTCAGTCGAAAAGGAATAGACATCAGGCTTGGTGCCTGATGTCCTCCGCTGCCGCAGCGTAAACGGCATCCTCTGCGATGTTGGTCGCGTGATCACCGACGCGTTCGAGACAACGCGAGATTAAAATGAGGTTTAGATACGAGCGCAGTTGGTCGCGGTCCTGCACCATTCGCTCTGTTAACTGCCGGTTGGTGGAGGCATTCATATCGTCGAGTTGTTTGTCACGGCCTACGACCGCCCGCGCCAGTTCAACATCTTCTCGTACGAATGCGTCGATGCTGTCTTTGAACATCGATATTGCATGCCCCTGGATTGGCACAATCAAGTTCACTTCAGCTAGAGGCGGATGCCGGTTCAATTTGCGCGCGCATTCGGCGATATTGGTGGCTTCATCGGCTACGCGCTCAACGTTTGGCGAAAGTTTCATGACCGAAACCACCTGCCGCAGATCCGAGGCAACGGGTTGGTAGCGAAGCAAAATTTCGAGACCGATTTGATCAATTTTCTTTTCCAGTTGATCAACTTGTTCGTCGTCGGCGATAGCTTTTGTGCAAAGACTGTCGTCCCGCTGAAACAATCCGTTGATCGCGTGAGAGAGGTTGACCTCAGTTAGTTCCACCATCGTGAGCAGATCCTTGCGGAGATCGCTCAGCGATTCATCGAATGTCGTTAGGATATGCTTGGGTGTATCCACGTTCTTTTATGCCGTTCGTGTTCGTCTAAGGTCAATGCGTTCCAATTGCGCGCTCGAGCATGTAACCAATTAGCGCGGTTGCGGGGAGAGTGAAAATCCATGCCCAGACAATCCGTTCCACCACCGTCCAGCGAATTCCAGTGAAACGTTTCACCGCACCGACGCCCATGATAGAGGTGGAAATTACGTGCGTGGTTGAAAGTGGAATGCCGTAGTAGCTCGCGACTTGAATGATCAGCGCGGCAGTGGTTTCGGCCGCGAAGCCATGTACCGGCTGCAACTTCACTACCCGATGGCCGAGCGTGCGAATGATGCGCCAACCACCAGCCGCCGTTCCCGCCGCCATCGTCACGGCGCAGAGAGCGATCACCCATTTGGGGAGCACGAACGCTGGAGTGTGCAGAAAATCGAGCCAGCGCGGCAAATGCTCGAAGCTACCGGCTTTTGTTCCGGTAAACAGCGCTAGTGTAATAATACCCATCGTTTTCTGTGCATCATTTGTGCCGTGGCTATGGGCCATCCAGGCTGCGCTGAAGATTTGAAGTTTTCCAAATACCGAATGCACAAATTGCGGCGTGAAGCGATGCACTGCGATGAGCAACAAAAACATGAAGAGTGCGCCGAACACGAAGCCGGCAACGGGCGACGCGATCATTGGCACGACTACCTTCGGCCATACACCTTCGTTCCATTTAATTACTGACCACTCTCCCCTCGCGGCAGCGAGTGCGGCGCCGCAAAGTCCGCCGATCAGGGCATGACTTGAACTTGATGGTAGGCCTAACCACCAGGTGGCCATGTTCCAGCTAAAGGCGGCCAGCACAGCACAGAGCACGGTCGTCATAGTGACCACCTCGGTGTCCACCAATCCCTTGCCGATCGTGGCAGCAACCGCACCGCCAAATAACGCTCCCGTGAGATTGAAGAATGCAGCCATCGCGATCGCCTGGCGCGGCGTTAGGACCCGCGTCGAGACGACGGTTGCGATCGCGTTTGCCGCATCGTGAAAGCCATTGCTGTATTCGAAAATGACAGCGGCCAGAATGACCAAAGTGAGCGTGAGCACGCGGTCCGTTTGCTACGCGTATTTCAGCGCCACCTGCACGATGATGTTCCCCGCGTCGCGGCAGCGATCGATCACTTTCTCCAAGAGCCCGTAAAGGTCGTGCAGAAAAATAATCTGCTTCGCGGCGTGATTACCTTTGAAAAGATCACGAAGCCTCTCCAGTTCGAGCTTGTCGGCATCGCCTTCGATCCCTTGGAGCTTGGCGTTCATCTCACGCGCGGTGCGGGCATCGATCCCCGGGCGCAGTTGTTTTACCATGGCTACCACCATTTCGGCTGCCTGATCGAGCAGCTCGACTTGCTTACCAAAACTTTGTCCTGCCAAATCTTCGGGGCAGATCAAAATGCGCTCTCCAATTTTCTCGACCGTTTTTGGTATTTTATAAAGCGCGGATGCTAATTCCTGAATGTCTTCCCGCTCGAAAGGGGTGACAAAGGTCTTGGAAAGTTGCTCGGTCAATTCCTGCGTGATGCGTTTGTCCTCACGCCGGCTGTGGGCGAATTGCTCCAGGTTTTCCGGAGTGTCATGCTGCTCGAGTTTTTGCAATAAGCCGATCAGATGATGGACGCTTGTGTCCGCCTGCTGCGCACTGGCTTCGAGCAAATCGTAGAACTTTTCGTCGCGCCCGAGCAGCTTTTGAATCGAAAACATGACTCGTTCAGTGGTACTCGACCGCGCTCATTGTTGCAATGTCAGACTGCAGTTTGGGCGCTTCTGTCACGGCGCACATCCAGAACACACCGCGCGACGCTCTCGCCTTAAATTCACGATGTTGACCTGATTAAACTAGCTGCATCAAATCGAACAGGATAAACTTACGTTCGACGATTTCAGTGAAAGCTCATGAGGCCTAACGATAAGACCTGGCGGGAAACAGCCTTCCCCGCCGCCGAATGGTTGCGCAGTTACCATCGTGCCTGGTTTAGGTTGGATCTTCTCGCTGGAGTCACCCTCGCCGCGTACCTGCTCCCTGCAGCGTTAGGCGATGCATCGCTCGCAAATTTGCCACCGGAAGTGGGTCTTTATGCCTGTTTATTCGGAGGACTTGTCTTTTGGATCTTTTGCGGTTCGCGTTACACCGTCGTTTCCGTTACTTCGGCAATCTCGCTCCTCATCGGCTCGTCGCTTGGCGAGATTACCGGCGGGAACTCCGCGCGTTTCGGCGCCCTCGCAGCCGGTACGGCCTTGTTGGTCTCGCTGATCGCCTTCGTTGCATGGCTCGCGAAAGCGGGAGTGCTGGTCCATTTCATCTCCGAGAGTGTCATGACCGGCTTCAAATGTGGCGTTGCGCTCTTCCTTGCCAGCACACAACTACCGAAGCTTTTCGGATTTCATGCCGCTCATGGAAGCTTTTGGGGAAACACAGGCTTCTTCTTCAACCACCTCAACGAAACGAATACGACGTCGTTGTTAGTCGGAGGGATTGCGCTCGCGCTGCTGATAGTTGGAAAGATTTTTCTCAAACACAAGCCGGTCGCGCTCTTCGTTGTAATCGGAGGAATCATTACTGCATCAACGCTTTCGTTGGAGGCGCGCGGGGTAAAACTAATTGGCGTCATGCCCCAGGGAATACCTCCGCTGAAAGTTCCTTCTCTTTACTGGGCTGATCTGAACCAATTGCTTCCACTAGCCCTGGCTTGCTTTCTTCTCGGCGTAGTCGAAACGGCCGCGATCGGACGAATGTTCGCTGCGAAGCATGGCGGACGATTTGATGCTAACCAGGAGAATCTAGCGCTCGCCGCGTCGAACCTGTTCGCTGGCCTCGGTGGTGGTTTGCCAGTGAGCGGCGGCACATCGCAGTCGCTCGTCAATGAAGAAGGCGGTGCGAAGACGCCGCTCTCCACCGCTCTGGCTGCGGTCTTCATCCTGGTGGTTGTTATGTTTTTCTCCCGTCTACTGAGCGCGCTGCCTCAACCCGTGCTCGCCGCCGTGGTTTTGGTTGCGATCGCGGGTTTGCTCAATCTTTCAACGTTGAAAGAACTTTGGCTTAACGATCGTTCTGAGTTTGTGGTAGCAATGGCGGCCTTCGCCGGTGTGCTAACCTTCGATTTGCTCCGCGGTGTGATGCTCGGCGCATTGATTTCACTTGTGCAATTGATGCGCGTTTCTTCTCGTCCCCACGTCGCCCTTCTGGGACGAATTCCCGGCACGCGCCGTTTCTCGGATTGCGACCGGCATAAAGACAACGAACTCATTCCAAGCGTAATGATTTTCCGGCCTGAATCGGCCCTCGTTTATTTTAATGTCGACAACGTATGCGAGACGATTCTGAACCGTATTCGTGTCGAACTGAAACTGCCAAAACTGGTGGTGCTCGATCTTTCAGCTGCGTCGATCGTTGACATGCAGAGTGCGCACACGCTCGCCGCCATGGCGGACGAATTCACTGCCCTGAGTATTCAATTCCACGCGGTTGAACCACGTTCATCGGTGCGCGATCGCCTCCGCAGGGAAGGCGTTGATATCAAGTTGGGCGGTATAGACCGCTTCACGACCGTGGCCGATGTGATCGACCACTTTCTCGGCGCGTCCGCGTATTCAGTAACCCTAGTTAAACCTTCGCTCTAGATCCCGTCGAAGGTCACGAACGCCGCGGTTCGGACAGGATTCACTGGGCTGCCTCGATCGCTTCCTTCATCATCTGCCGACCGCCCTCTGGCAATGGCCCTAAGCCGCTTCCCGGCAAATACCACAAGCCTTTGTCGTTATCACGGGAGTAAAGGATAATCACGCCCTCGCCTGCTGATGCGTGATAAAAGGTGGCACCGGGATTTTCGGTGACCACTGAAAGGAACGTTTCCCGCCACGGTCGATCGGGCGAATCGAAAATCTCTTCGCCAAGTTTCTTGAGTTCTTCAACACTGATGATTCGGATCGATTTCGTGATGGCTTTTCGCCGATCGTTATCGATGGCTTCAGCGTCCTCAAATTTTTCAAATGGCATGAAACTCCTTCGACCAGTGAGTCAGAACTGAGTCAATTATATTCGAGTCCGCCGAATAGGGCAAAAACAACAAACAAACAGCCACCTAATGACGTTGCGTTTTTTAGCCGCGCGATTGTTCGCGGCTATGGCTATCGCACTTGCCAGCAATTCCTTCCACCTGACATGTCCCGCGCGAATGAAATGGAAGCCACCCACCCGTTGGTGTAGTTTTTGAGCGGCTCAAGCAACAATTAGCAAACCCGCATGAAGGCGAGTGAGTCCCTTCAGAACGACCAATCAACCGCGACCGAAGACGCACTTCGACGCGCGGTCGATACGACGCCTGCTTTTATTCATACCGCCCGGCCGGACGGCTATTTGGATTACTTCAACCGCGGCTGGTTGGACTTCCTGGGCAAATCTTTAGAGGATGTGTGTGGTTGGCGCTGGACAGAATCAGTTCATCCGAATGACGTAGCTGCGATGGTTCAAAAATGGCACGCGGCTTTGGCTAGCGGCGAACCATTCGAAATAGAAGCGCGTGTCCGCCGTGCCGACGGTTCATACTGCGCATTTCTACACCGGAAGCTGCCGCTTCTTGATGAGCACGGGAACATCGTGAAATGGTTCGGATCGAGTGTCGATATTGAAGAAAAGAAATCTGCTGAGAAGAGGATTGCAGAGAAGACGAGCCAATTAGAACGAAGCGAATTTTTTCTGCGGGAGGGAGAACGGCTCTCGCACATGGGGAGTTGGTCGCTCCGGCCGGACGGAATATTTGATTACTGGTCGCCTGAAACATTCGCGATTTTCGGCTTCGATCCGGCAAAGGGAATTCCGACCTTGAAGGAATGGCTTGATGTTCTCCATCCGACCGATGCTGATCGCGTCCATGCGCTGATCCGGAAAATGTTTTTGGAGGGCGTGAACGGCGACATTCAGTATCGCGTTGAGCATTCTGAACACGGTCAGAAGACGATGCACAGCACAGGTGAGCCGATGTTTGAAGACGGCGAAGTTGCCCGGTTGATCGGCAACACGCTGGATATTACCGAGCAGGAAGAATTGACTCGGGAGCTCCGGCGGCGGGAAGCATATCTGGCGGAAGCTCAA
Organism: uncultured Verrucomicrobiae bacterium; assembly: GCA_963804875.1. GTDB lineage: Bacteria > Verrucomicrobiota > Verrucomicrobiia > Chthoniobacterales > UBA10450 > Udaeobacter. The sequence goes on along the minus strand of CAWDRX010000005.1, from coordinate 528,595 downwards.
AGACTCAGTCACACCGGGAGCTTCGGGTGGGATGTTTCAACCGGAGAGATCTTCTGGTCTGATGAAACCTTTCGAATATTTGAACTTGACCCGAAAACCGAGATTACAACCGAGCTGATTGTACAACGAACCCATCCTGACGACAGACAAGCGGTCCAGCAGGTCATTGAGCGTGCTTCGACTGAGAGGACTGAGTTCGCTCTCGAACATCGACTGTCGATGCCTGACGGATCTATCAAGTTCGTCCATGTGGTGGGCCATCCATCAACAGATGAGGCGCGCCGCTCCGAATTTGTAGGCGCTGTCACAGACATCACGGACCAGAGGCGGGCTGAAGAGTCGCTACGGCAAAGTGAGTCCTATCTGACAGAGGCGCAGAGACTCAGTCACACGGGAAGCTGGGCATGGAGTCCCGAAGTCGGCATCAAGTATTGGTCAGAGGAATTCTACCGCATTCACGGTTTCGATCCACGTGATGGTCTGCCCCGATTCGAAGAGTTGTTCCAGCGAATGCATCCCGATGACCAACCCACGTTGAAAGAACTGATGGAAAGGATGGTCCGAGAAAAAATGGAGTTTGAATATGACTACCGACTCGTTCATCCCGGTGGAGCGGTCAGGGACATTCACACCACTGGTCATCCTGTTGTCAGCCCGACAGGTGATCTCATCGAATACATGGGCACTGCGATCGACATCACCGAGCGTAAGCGTGCGGAAGACGACCTGCGGCGAGCGTTCGAAAACATCAAAGCGCTTCGGGACGAACTTCAAAGAGAGAACATTGTGCTCCGTGAAGAGCTCGGTAAGACTTCGATGTTTGAAGAAGTGATCGGCACTTCGCCGGTCTTGCAAATGGTCCTGGCGCGCGCGGCCAAGGTCGCCCCGACAGACTCAACCGTTTTGATCATGGGCGAAACGGGGACCGGGAAGGAACTGATCGCCCGCGCCATTCACAAACGGTCAAAGCGCTCGGAGCACCCGTTCATCAGTGTGAATTGCGCTGCAGTTCCTGCTTCACTGATCATGTCGGAGTTGTTTGGTCACGAAAAAGGAGCGTTTACTGGAGCAGTTCAGCGGCGGCCGGGCCGATTCGAATTGGCCGAAGGCGGCACGATTTTCCTCGATGAAGTGGGAGATCTGCCGACGGAGACGCAAATTGCATTGCTGCGTGTTTTGCAGGAACGCGAGTTCGAACGCGTGGGCGGCACGGAAATTTTGCGCGCCGACGTTCGCGTAATCTCGGCGACGAATCGTGATCTGCAGGCGGCTATCGCAGACGGCGCCTTTCGCAGCGACCTTTACTATCGACTCAATGTTTTTCCCATCAAACTGCCGCCTTTGCGCGAACGGAAAGAGGACGTTCCGTTGCTGGTAAATTATTTTGTCGATCGTTATGCGACGAGAGCGGGAAAAAAGATCAAGCACATTCAGAAGAAAGCTCTCGAAGTGCTGCAAGAGTATTCATGGCCCGGCAACGTTCGCGAACTGCAAAACGTAATCGAACGCTCGCTCATTATCGGGGAGACGAACGAATTTTCGATCGACAAAAGTTGGGTGGCAAACGAACCACAACAACCCGGCTCCGTGGCAACGGATCAGAAGGCAAACGAGCGGCAGCGCATCGAAGCAGCACTTGCGCAAAGTAACGGAAAGATCTCTGGCACACACGGTGCTGCGGTCAAGCTTGGCATGCCACCCTCAACTCTCGAATCGAAAATTCGCTCTCTTAGGATCAACAAATTCCAATTTAAAGGAGTTTAGAAATGGCAACCACAGGGAGCACAGTGATTGTGACAGGAGCGTCGCAAGGTATCGGCGCGGCGGTCGTCCAGGCGTTTCTCGCGCGCGGCTACAATGTTGTAGGAACCGCGCGGAACGCGACGAAATCAAAAGAGCTTTCAGCTTCTGACCAGCTCGCCTTGATCGACGGCGACATAGGTCAATTTGAGACGGCGCAAGAAAGTTGCAGAACTCGCGATCAAGAAGTTCGGCTCGATCGACGCTGTCGTTGCGAACGCCGGCATCTTCTTGGTGAAGCCGTTCACAGAGTATACCGCAGACGACTTTCGCGCGCTCGTCTCGACCAATCTCGCAGGCTTCATTTACATCACGCAGCTTGCGGTTAAGCAGATGCAGGCACAGAAGACCGGCGGCAGCATCGTGAGCATCACCGCGTCGCTGGTCGACAATCCAATTGCCGGCGTCCCCGCTTCCCTTCCTATGATCACTAAAGGTGGCCTGAACGCAGGACTGAGAAGCCTGGCCTCGGAATACGCCAAAGAGCATATTCGATTCAACGCCGTCGCGCCCGGCAACGTCGACACACCACTTCATGCCAACGATCCGGAAGAATTCCTGAAAACATTTTCGCCGATGGGCTCAATCTCCACCGTTGAGGACATCGCCGACGCCGTCGTTTATCTGACAGAAGCTCGCCAAATCACAGGGGAGGTGCTGCGCGTCGATGGCGGTGCGCACCTTGGAAAATGGTAAGCCGCAAAAAATCTCAATCCGCCAGCGCCGAGCAGCGGTTGAAGGATCTCGGCATCGATCTCCCGGCGCCACCCGAACCGTTCGGCACTTATGTGGAAGCGGTGCAGACAGGCAACCTGCTTTTTCTTACCGGCATGCTTCCGACGGAAGGCCGCGCCGCGAAGTTCGTCGGGCGTATCGGCGCCGAGCTCGACGTCGAAACTGGACGCAAAGCAGCTCACCTGGCGGCGCTCAACGCCCTCGCGGTCGCGCGAAAACATTTGGGATCGCTCGACAAAGTAACGCGAATCGTTCGTCTCGGCGTCTCTGTGGCCACCTCGGGAGATATTCGCGATCAACCGAAAGTCGCGGATGGCGCTTCGGAACTGCTACAAGACGTCTTCGGAAAAGACATGAATCCTTGCCGGTTAGTCTATGGCGTGGCGAGCCTTCCGCTCGGCACGCCCGTCGAACTGGAAATCATTTTCGAAGTGATGACGTGAGACAGGTACCACAAACGGCAGAACTCGTTAACTGGCAGTCTTATTTACTTGCGACCGCCTCCCTCGCGCATTGCCAGGATTTCTCGGCCGTATTACGAGTCGCTTTTCGCCGCCCGGCTAGTTGGCCACCGAGCGCACGCGTGCGCGCATTACGACCATCTTCTTAAAAACCAAAACTGAGCGTCCTAACGATCACGAATTCGCGAAGAATTCGCGAAGTTTCAGCCGATTCCGCACCAGCGGCAATTCCGTCGATATATTTTTCTCCCTCGTAAATCGGGCTCTCAGAACTCCACTGGCATTCGATGTGCTGATACTCCGCCAACGAAAGGCGATCGAAGATAATGAAACCGATAGCTGGAACATTGCAGGAGGGCGGAGCAGCGTTTCAATCGACGCACTGGACTCTGGTCTTGCGGGCGCGACAGTCCGATCCAACAGAAACGGGAAGAGAAGCGCTTTCCGATTTCTGCGAAGCCTATTGGCCACCTCTGTATACCTTTCTGCGACTTCGGGGTCACGCTTCTCCCGAAGCGCAGGATCTCGTCCAGGGCTTTTTTGCCCATCTGCTTGAAAAAAACACGTTGAGTCGCGCAGATGAGGAGAAAGGCCGGCTCCGCACATTTCTCCTCGGTTCACTACAGAATTTTTTCTGTACAATGAGTACGATCGAGCTACCCGGCTCAAAAGGGGTGGCGGTCATCGAATTGTGTCGATCGACGAGCATCTGCCCGAGGCAGAAGCATCAATGATGAACGCTGCTCATCTCAGCGATTCGCGCGGTTATGACCTGATGTGGGCTTCGAATATCGTAAAACGCGCCTGGCAACATTTGCAAAATGCATTCGAGGCGGAAGGGAAAGCGGAATGGCTGGAGGTGTTACGGCCGTTCGTTGCCGCCAGCGCGCGTAAGCCGCCAAATCAAGAAGAAGCAGCGAAGAAGCTTGGAGTCCCCATCGCGACGCTGCGCACCTGGCTTTGGCGTCTGCGTCAGCGTTATCGCGAAGCGCTAAGGATGGAAGTGGCCAGTACCGTTTCTGATCCGGCCGATGTGGATCAAGAGCTTCATTATCTCTATCAAATCCTGACGACATGAGCGCTGGACCTGAAATTGTGGAACGGCAACCAGCGCTCGTCGGAACTTCGAATGGAAATGGCTCTACACCCAGCGATGGCGCCGACGTGACTAAGCGCGGCATTGATTTGATGTCCCGTCAGGAGTTAAATAAGTCGATTGCATTTACCGAAACCTGCCCGACCTGCGGAGGACCGCTCACGCAAGGTGAATGCCTTCGTTGCCTCGTTAGTCTTGGTTTTCTAAGCGATAGTCAACAACCGGACAAAGTCGCGAACGGCCGACGATTGACACCTGGGCCGCTGAAGTACCGATCACTTTGAAGTGGAAGTTGGTGCGGACGGTTTTCCAGTCGAGCTCGGCGCCGGAGCAATGGCGATAACTTATCGAGCGCGCGACACGGTGTTGAATTCCGTCGTCGCGCTTAAAGTAATCGATCGAAAAGTCGCGCAAAATCCCGGGGCACGATCGCGTTTCCTGCGCGAAGCGCGGGTGGCTGCGCAAATCCATCACCCCAATGTCGCGCGTGTCACTCACTATGGTGAACAAGACGGTGAGTGTTTCTATGTCATGGAGTTGGTTGAGGGCGAAACGCTCGAGGCCATGGTCCGACGCGAAGGTCCAATGCCGCTCGCGCAGGCGCTCGAAGTAATGGAACAGGCCGCGCGTGCGCTAGCGGCCGCAGAAAAATGCGGGGTGGTGCATCGGGACATCAAGCCATCCAACATAATGCTCGAGTCGGACGCCAGCGGAACACTGGTGGTCAAAGTAATTGACTGTGGCATCGCTAAAATCCTCGATCCGGAGGCAGAACGCGGTGCCGAGCAAACTCAGACCGGTTTCATTGGTACACCGGCCTTCGCCAGTCCCGAGCAGTTCGCTCCTTCCGAACAGATGAAAATCGATACGAGATCGGACATTTATTCGTTAGGCGTGACCTTTTGGTATTTGCTTTCCGGCCGTGTGCCATTTGTTGGGCGCACGCTCCGAGAAGTTGCCGCAAGACAGGCTGAGGAACTTCCCCTCGAGCAACTGAAGAACGCTCACGTCCCGGCGCGTGTGATCGCGCTGTTGCAGTCGATGTTGGCTGTCGATCCTGCGAAGCGCCCGCAAACAGCGCGCGAACTTCTATCGGCAATCCACCGCTGCTACACAAAATTCAGCGCTGAAGCACATTTACGTCGAAAACGATTCATGCTCGCAGTCGCGGCAACAACTGCGGTTGTCGGGGCGATCGTAATCGGCAGCTGGCTGTATGAGCGCGTGCAATCTTCCGCAGAGATCGAACGATCGATCGCGGTTTTGCCATTCGAAAATCTTAGTACGACTGGCGAAGACACCTATTTCACCGTTGGAATGCAGGACGAGATAACCGGTGATCTGGCAAAGCTGGCCGGAATGAAAGTGATCGGCAATCAGAGCACGCGTTCGTACCCGCCGGGTAAGGAGCGCAACCTTCACACAATCGGTCGGGATCTAGGCGTGCGGCACCTGCTCGAGGGAACTGTTTCGCGCGACCATGACCAAATGCGTGTTGCGCTCCAGCTTGTCGATCTTCGCGAGAGCGGCCGCTCTTGGACCGAAACATACGAACGTCCGATGAAAGACGTGTTTGCGCTCCAAAGCGAAATCACACAAGCTGTCGCCACGCGATTAAAAGCCCGTCTCTCGCCTAACGAGACCGTTGCGCTAAGCGAGCCGCCGACCGCCGATTTGCGCGCCTATGATCTTTACCTTCGCGCTCAGGCTATCGATGTGCTGGTAAAGGACACCGCCGAATGGGCATCGGTGGCGCAGCAAAGGATTTCTTTTCTGGATCAGGCGGTGGAGCGCGATCCTAAATTTGTGCTCGCTTACTGTGAGTTAGCGAAGGCTCACGATGTTCTTTATTTAACAAGGCAGGTAACGCCGGTTGAGAATCGGACGGTTGATCACCGCGCTTTGGCAGAGGCCGCCTTGGAAAAGGCGCGGCGGATTCAGCCCGACATTGGCCCAGTGCATCTCGCATTCGCTTATCACTTCCTTTGGGCGAACAACGATCTTTCGCAGGCCCGCATTGAGATAGATCTGGCCCGTCGCACCATGCCAAACAGTGCCGAACTCGAGACGACTGCCGGAGCGATCGCACGTCGTCAAAGTCGGTGGGATGATGATGTGCGCGCGCTCGAGAGAGCAGTAGCGCTTGAGCCACGCGCCGAAGAGAATCTTTTCAACCTCGCGAATACGAATCGTCTAATGCGCCGGTACGATCGTTTCGACACCGTGATGGCCAGGTTACTCGAAGTATTGCCGCCAGATCGCTCGGCGACGCACCGACTCTTCCGCACTTTCGGTCCGCTGGAGAATGAAGGGGAACTCGGCCCACTGCGTGCAGCTGTCGCATCTCTTTCACCTGAGGAGGATGCCAACGGAGCGATCAAAGATTTGCACAATCTGATTATTGCACTTTGGAGCAACGATCCTGATTCCGTATCGCGGATTTCCGCAAAGGCCGCCGAGACCACGTTTGTGTTTAATGGCGTGAAATATCCCAAAAGCTGGTACGAGGGCCTGGCTGCGCGAATGCGTGGCGACAAGAAAGGCGCACAGGCCGCCTTCGTCGCAGCTCGCCCCGAAGTTGAAAAAGCTGTATTGGCCGACGCGTCTGACGGCCGGGCGTTGAGTTTGCTCGGGATGATTGACGCCGGTCTCGGACGGCAAGAACAGGCTGTTCAGGAAGCAGAACACGCTTGCGAGTTGGTGACGTTTGAAAATTCAGGGCCGTCCGCGCCGATTGTGCGTTGCAATTTAGCCGTCGTGTATGCGTGGAACGGGCAGCCCGATCTTGCCATTTCGACATTGGAGCCATTGTTAAACAGGCCCGCCGGAACCAATCTGCCGGCCCAACCGACTTACGGTGATTTTCGGCGAAATCCATTGTGGGACCCGCTGCGCAATGATGCGCGCTTCACAGCGATCATGAAGCGACTCGCGCCGGTCGCATCCAAAGGATCGCCGTAGTCTTAAGCACATACTGTCGAGGAGTTGTTGTCTGGGTTGCGCCCAAACGGGCACGACATTCACGTTTTGTGAAATGCCGATCTCCGAAAGCTTGAGAAAATAGCGTGAAGACAAACTCAATTACTCAGGAATCAGGCTGGCGTGTTTCCTTCTGGTTCGCCGTCTCGAGTCCGTTGATTGGTGTTCTGCTCGCCTTCCTAGCAGCGGCGATTTTTTGTCGATGATCGAAGAAGGCATGAGCTTAACACCAATCATCTTTTTCTAGGTGATTTTACTGTTCGGTTTCGATTCGACCGGACAGGTCAAGACCCAACTGGCACTGAAGGATCGCGCAAGAATTCTGAAATTTTCTGAAATCTCGATCTTCGGACGCTTGAGGAAGAAATAACAAACCCGATCACAATCACATGAACGTTGCCAACGATCTGCAATTCGAAACGAGCCGGAAAGATTTGGCGGCCGGAATCCTAAAACAGGCTGCCCTGGATTTGCGACGGTTCCATGGCGCAAGCAGCGCGGTCGAGCGGGAATTCTATCTTGATGCTCATCGATGGATCACATCCGATGATTGCTCCTGGCCATTTTCGTTCTTAAACGTTTGCCAAACGCTGAATCTCGCGCCGGGAACCGTTCGTGAGGAAGTGCTCGCTGACCTGTCGTTGAGCACTGTCGGTTATTGGACACGACGCTGCGAACGCGCCGCGCGCAAATTGCAAATCTTTCTTAGCAACACTTTCACGAACGAACGCGCCGCGAACGCCGCTCAGCCGGTCATATAGCGCATGCCCCGCACTAACATGAAAAAACATCGTCTCAAAGTTGCGTCGAATTTTGCGGCCAGTTGTTAGGAAGTCCACCTACAGCCACGATCGACTGCTCATTAACACGTTGGCCGCATTCAATTTCCGTCCCCCAATCAGGCTCGAGTTTCCTGGCGAACCGCTCACGCGCACCCCCGCTTCTCGCAATGAACGTCACTACTATTGTTCTCATTCCAGGCCTTTGGATGACCGCGCTCAGTTGGGAAACCTGGATCAAACATTACTCGGACAAAGGGTATTGGGTCATTGCCGCGAACTGGCCCGGCATGGAAGGCGGCATCGAACAACTTCGCCGCGATCCAGACAGCTTCGCATCGCTTGGACTGAAAGACGTTGTCGATCATTACGAGCAAATCATTCGCGACCTTGAAACTCCGCCTATCATCATCGGTTATGGGTTCGGCGGCTTGGTAGCGCAGATTCTTCTCGATCGCGGATGGGGCGCGGCCGGCGCGGCGATCGCCAGTGCTCCGGTAAAGGGAATTGCTCGGTTGCCGTTGTCTGTATTGAAGCTGGCGTTCTCAGTGATCGGCCAGTCTCATAGCAACAAAACCGCTTCGCTGACAGCGGACCAATTTCATCGCGCGTTTACAAACTCGCTAACAGAAACCGAATCGCTCGACGCCTTCAAACGTTACGTCGTGCCGGCTCCGTATCGGGTTCTGTTGCAAATAGCGTTCGCAAATTTCATTTCGGACAGTGCAGCGGCCGTCAATTTTCGGAACGACACGCGGGCGCCGCTTCTCCTGATTGCAGGCGGCAGAGATCGCGTCACGCCGAGCTCACTCATCAAATCGAACTTCGATTTGTACCGAAAATCGAAAGCCGACACGGATTACAAGGAATTCCCAGACCAAACACATTTCTCGTTGCTTCGAGAAACGAAGGTCGCTGACTACGTGCTCGCTTGGGCCCTCTGTCGCGCTAATGGGTCAAAGCTAACCGCCTTTCCACAACAGACCGACGCCTGGTCGGTTCAACTCTCAGCCTAACGAAAGTCAAAATTTTCTCAAATGTCGCCCTTCGAAAGCTTGAGAAAGAAATAAGAAATCAACGCATGAAAAGTATTACCGAAATTTCCAAACCAAATCGCACATCTGTGGCCGCGACAACAGGGCGCTTGTTTTTCCTGGAAGCTAGCGGCGGCCGGGTTCATTCGGTTAACGCCGATGGGTCAGACCGAAGAGTCATCGTCAACGGAGCGCGAGTTCCGGACGGCATCGTTGTCGATGTTGAGGCCGGCCACATTTACTGGACCAACATGGGCATTCCGAGCCAGAACGACGGTTCGATCGAGCGCGCCGATCTCGACGGTCAAAACCGCGTAACCATCATCGGCGAAGGCAAGACATTCACGGCAAAGCAACTTCACCTCGAGAAGAAGAGCGGCAAACTTTACTGGTGCGATCGCGAAGGAATGCGCGTGATGCGCGCGAACCTGGATGGTTCAAACATCGAAACTCTGGTCGACACCAGCAAGGGCGACGCGCGCCCGGGCACCGATCTAACGAAATGGTGTGTCGGGATAACGGTCGATCCGGATCGGGGACAAATTTACTGGACGCAAAAAGGTCCCGACGACGCGGGCAAAGGCCGCATCTTCCGTGCGAACATCGACATCCCGAAAGGTGAGACCGCAGCGAACCGGACGGACATTGAACAACTGTTCGATCGTCTGCCTGAACCAATCGATCTCGAGCTCGATCTGAAGAATCGGTTCCTTTATTGGACCGACCGCGGAGATCCGCCTCGCGGGAACACGGTAAACCGCGCGTCGCTGGATGCCGATTTCAGTAAACATCCGACACCTGACATTTTGCTCACGCATCTGATGGAAGGAATCGGGATCGCTCTCGATTTCAAAGGCGATCGGATGTTCCTCACCGACTTAGCGGGAACCATCTATTCCGCCAAACTCGACGGCACGGAAAAGAAACCGCTGCTCGTGGCGCAGGGAAATCTCACCGGAATCGCTTACGCAGAAATCAACACAAAGGAAAACTAAATATGTCATACAACAAACCGATACGTCGCATCGCCATCGTTGGCGCTGGAGTCATCGGCGCCAGCTGGGCTGCTGAATATCTCGCGCGCGGATTCGATGTGATCGCGACCGATCCCGGACCGAAGGCCGAAGCCAATCTCCGCAAGTATATTGACGAAGCCTGGAAAGACCTGACCAACATCGGCCTTGCCAAAGGTGCGTCGCGCGACCGCCTCGCGTTCACGACAGATATGAAAGAAGCGTTGTCGAAAGCGGACTTCGTTCAGGAAAACGGACCCGAGCGTCCCGATTTCAAGATGAAGTTGTTCGCGCAGATGGATGAAGTAACGCCTGTTGACTCACTCATCGCCTCGAGTTCGTCGGGGATCACACCGAGCGTGATGCAAACCAATTGCAAGCACCCGGAGCGCGTCCTCGTCGGACATCCGTTTAATCCTCCACACATCGTTCCGTTAGTGGAAGTCGTGGGAGGAACGAAGACATCGCTGGAAGCGATTCAACAAGCGCTCGCGTTTTACGCATCGATTGGGAAGAAGCCCATCCATTTGAAAAAGGAGCTTCCTGGTCACGTCGGCAACCGGCTACAGGCGGCACTCTACAAGGAGATCATGTATCTGATTCAGCATGATGTACTGAGCGTGGAGGACGCAGACGTTGCTGTTAGTTATGGACCAGGCCCGCGTTGGGGAGTGATGGGGCCAAGTTTGCAGTGGCATCTCGGCGGCGGAGCGGGCGGCATCAAACACTTCATGGATCATCTGATGGATCCGTTGGCAGCGATGATCAAAACGCTCGGCACGCCTGACGTTACGCCAGCGCTCAAACAAACGATCGTTGAAGGCGTTTTGCGCGAAGCGGGAAATCGTCCGGTTGATGAGCTCGCACAGGAAGAGAACGAATTGATAATCGGGCTGTTGCGTTCACGCGCACAGGCTGAAAACGGGACAACGAAAGGAACGACAAAACAGGCAGCTGCATAAGTGAATCAACAGAAGAGGGAGAACTACCCATGAGCACAGCGACAATAACTGACCGATCGATTGAAACGAGCGGGAGCGATCATTTAACCGAAGTACTGGAAGAGAAACTGAGTCATCCAGCAACGTCGCCCGATTTCGATCTGCATGAAGGCGTGAATGAAGTCCTCGCGGATATCGGTATGACGACGGCGGATTCTGGCGGCGAACTCAGTTTCTACGGACAAGATCCGATTATTCCGAGCCCGATACGCTTCGGAACGATGGCGGCAATCGGTCTGGCCGCAAGAAGCGTCGCGCTCGCTGCGCTTTGGAAACAGTCCACAGGGCATGGCCAGGATATCTCGGTGGACGTGCGCAAGGCACTGCGGCGTTTCGCCGGATTCTTTGAAGGAAAATGGGAAACCATCAATGGCCGGCCGCCTTCTCCAGGTGGCTATGCGGTTAGCCCGTTTCTGAAAATCGGAGATGCGTTCTTTCGCGAGACACGCGATGGACGACACGTGGTGGCCCTGGACATTTATCCCGAGCTACTCGTGCGCACCCTCGATTTTCTCCGCTGCAGTCCAATTACCGAATCCATCAATAATGCCATACTAAAGTGGGACGCCGTGGAACTGGAAGAGGCCGCAGCAGCCAAAGGACTGGTTCTGGCGAAGGTGCGCACCAACGAGGAATTTCGTCGCGAACCCCAATACACCGAGGTCCTCTCAAAAATGCCGCTGATCACAGTGGAGAAGATTGGCGAGAGCGAGCCTGTTCCGCTCAAGGCGAACGGTGACAATCTTCCTCTCGCGGGTGTCCGCGCATTGGGAATGGGTCACGTGATCGCGGGAGCCGGGATGGGCAGAGACATGGCCTTATACGGCGCAGACGTGCTCAATATCTGGAGACCGCGCGACTCGGAGATCGAAGCTTTCGCCTGGGATGTCCAGGTGGGCATGCGTTCAACCATACTCGATGATGCGAAGGAAGATCGAGAAACATTCAATCGGCTCCTTCAAGATGCCGATGTATTCTTTGCCAATAAGCGCCCGGGATTTTTAAAGAAGCACGGCCTCGATGCCGAATCGCTTTGCGAGCAGAAGCCCGGATTGATCCATGCAATCGTCGCTATGCACGGTGAGAAGGGACCGTGGTCGAATCGACCCGGTTTCGATGAGATTGGTGCCGCAGTCTCCGGGCTCTTTACGATCGAAGGTTCTCCAACTCGGCCGAAGCAGCCGCCAATTGTGCCCATTGCTGATAATGTCGTCGGCTGGTTAGGCACAACAGGGATTCTCGCTGCGTTGCACCGGCGTGCAATCGAAGGTGGCAGCTATCGTGTCGTCGTTTCGCTAACTCGGACCGTGTTGTGGTTGCTCTCGTTAGGTATCTTCGACAAGGCCTATGCCAAGGCTACGGCAGGTTCGAGCGAAGAGCACAAGTACATCGCTCCGGACCTGTTTACCGCGGAAACACCACTTGGCACCTATCAGGGAATGACCGACCAGATCGTATTGTCGCGCACACCCGGTGCCTACCGAACCGTGCTGGTTCCGCGCGGTTCAAGCAAACCCGAATGGCTTCCGAACGGAAAATGATCCCGCCTATACATAATATGCTTGCGCCATTAATCCCGTCGCTCTTCCCGCGCTGCGAATCGGCCGCGACACTCTTCCTCATTATCAATCTGATTGGAGGTACGTACATCTTTTTCAACCGCCATCGATTTTTTGACCAGGATTCGAATGTAGACAACGACATTCCCGCCGTTCGCAACTTGAGGATGGAAGTCGTGATGATTCCATGGCTCGTTCTGACCACGCTTCTGGTGATTCTTCTGATCTATCTCTGGTCCGCTTGATAGTGCGGCCGTCAGGTTCGCCGCTGACCTGACCATCGCGATCTGCGAGAAAAACCTAGATTCTCTAAAATTTCGCCGCTGAAAAGCTTGAGAAAAAGATGGGAAAAAGACTGAAAGATGACATCTATCAATAGTATCTCGCGGGTCGCGTTACGATTCGCGGTAACGGCATGAAGACGACTAGAATAGTCATCGCCGGTGGCGGATTTGCCGGGCTCTACGCGGCAATGCACTTCGACAAACGGCTTGCGCGTCAAGCGGACATAGAGGTGACGCTAATCAGTCGCGAGAATTTCATTTTGTTTACACCGCTGCTGCACGAGGTCGCAGCGGGCGATCTTTATCCGGGCGACATTGTAAATCCGCTCCGGCGCATTCTTCGTCACGTGAAGTTTATCGATGCCGATGTTCAGGCCATTGATCTGAACGCGCGACGGATCCGTTGCATAGCTAGCGTTGCGGACCGCGAACTCGAATTCGAGTTCGATCATCTGCTTCTGACGCTCGGTTCGGAAACAAACTTTTTCAATATGGACGGCGTCCGCGACTGGTCGGTAACCATGAAAAGCATGAGTGATGCCGCGCTGCTACGCAATCGAATGGTGGCGCTTTTAGAAGAAGCCTCTCTGCAGACCGATGAGGCGGCCCGCCGGCAGTTACTCACGTTCGTAACTGCTGGCGGTGGCTTCTCGGGCACCGAAACAACGGGCGCCGTTAACGACTTTGTTCGGGAAACCATGCGCTACTATCCACAGTTGTCTGAAGACTTGATTCGGGTGGTGGTGGTTCATCCGGGGAATTTCATTCTGCCCGAATTAGGTGAAGAGCTGGGGCGCTACGCCGAACACAAATTGCGCGAGCGCAAAGTGGAGGTGATCAAAGGCCAGCGTGTGGCGAATTACGATGGAGTAGTGGTCACGTTAAGCGATGGTACATCAATTCCTGCCGCAACTCTGATCTGGACGGCAGGTGTAAAACCCAGCCCAGTTATTGCACAACTACCTTGCGAGAAGGAACGTGGCCGACTCCTGGTTAGCGAGTACCTGGCGGTGACGGGTGTTCCTGGCTTGTGGGCGGCGGGCGATTGCGCAGCCGTGCCTGTCCTAGACACCGAAAACTTTCATCCGCCAACGGCGCAGCACGGGTTACGGGAGGGAGTGACGGTTGCGACGAACATTGAAGCTATAATTCTCGATCGGTCGCTCAAGTCGTTCCGTTATAAAATGCTGGGACAGTTGGCGAGCATTGGGCATCACACCGGCGTGGCGATGGTATTTGGGATTAAGTTTTCCGGTTTTATCGCCTGGTGGTTCTGGCGATCAGTGTATCTAATGAAGCTTCCCGGCTTGGCTAAGAAGATGCGAGTCATGGCGAGTTGGACGCTTGATCTTTTCTTCGGCCAACAAATCGAGCAAATGATCACCGTCCGTGATATCGAAGCGTTCAGCGGTCAACTGGCACGAATCCGTGAGCGAACCAAGCACGCGCGGTCAACGAGCGCGGCTTCCGTGCTCGCCTATTCAGGTCACGATAAGTCAGAATGAGTCTTCATGAAACGCTCCTACGAGATTCGAGGGATTCTCGTGAAAATTTCTTTCATCGGAGCGACACAATTGTTCGCGACGATCGGGGTCGCCCTCGCCCGCGATGATCCTCCTCCGTCGCCGGTGAGGCCGTGGGCGCCACCGTCGCTTCCGAGATATGAAGGAGAACTTCACCAATACCAACCGACTGAAGCTGAACAACGCTATCTGCCGGCGATCGATCCGCGGAAGACTTACAACCTCGCTGAGCTGATTGACATCGCACAACGCAGTAACCCGGAAACACGCGTGGCCTGGCAACGCGCGCGGATGGCAGCGGCTGCCGTCGGTCTGACTGAAAGCGCTTATTACCCGTATATCGTTGCGGCCGCAGCTGGAGGATACGATCGCGCCTTCATTCCGTTTCCGACGTTGCGAGCTGACTTAACAAAGCCGCCAACGAATGGAAACCTGCCGAACGTGGACATTGTCGGCGGCGGCACGTTGATCACCGAATCGCTGCTGGCGAGGGCAGAGCTGAACGCAAAGTGGTTGCTGATCGACTTCGGAGAACGCAACGCGATCAGGGCAACAGCGCGGGAGAAATTGATGATGGCGAATGTCGGCTTCAACGGAACGCACCAAAAAATCGTCTTTGATGTGACCGACCGCTTTTACCAGCTCGGCACGACACGGCAAAAGGTGATGGTAACTCAAAGCGCGCTGGAGGCGGCGAAAACGGTCGAGCAGGCGGCGCAGGCGCGGTTCGACACCGGGCTTGCCACGAAACCTGAACTACTGCAGGCCCAGCAACAGAGCGCTCAATCCAATTTTGATCTTCAGGCCACTCTAGGTGCAGAGAGCGACGCCAGAGTCGCACTGATCGAAAGCATTGGGCTCATGCCAACAGTGCAACTCAAGGTCGCGGACTTGCCATCGCGGAGTGGTTGGGATTCCCGGAGCGAAGATTCTGTTGGTGAATTGATCACGAGAGCTTTGGCGCAAAGGCCGGATCTCGTTGCAAAACTAGCCAACGTTCGTTCAAAGGAATATGAAATTCGCAGGGTCCACGCCGAGTATTATCCAAAGGTCACGCTCGACACGCACTTTAGCGAAACGGACCTGCAGGTCAGCGTCGCCAAATCGGATTACTTCGGAGGCACGCGGCCGACCTTTGGCGCTTTTCTCACGATGAACGTGCCGATCTTCGACGGGTTCGCGCGCCGGCACAAACTCGATATAGCCGAGGCCGACTTGCATCAAGCGGAGAACGAACTTGCTGGAGCGCGCGACTCGGCTGCACGAGATGTGTGGAAGGCATACACCGGTTATAGAACCGCGCTCAAAAAGCAAGACGCGGCCGAAAAGTTAGTGACTGCATCGAAGAGCGCATTCGACGCGGTGCTCGAATCGTACAAGCAAGGCCTGAGCACATATACCGAGGTTGTTACTGCGGAACGAAATCTAACCGCGGCGCTTGCGACCAGTCACGACACGCAGTCAGCAATTTACACCACTCAAGCGGCGCTCGCGCTTAGCGTCGGTGATCTTGCCCGCCCTGTCCCGCCACTCGTTAGGCAGCCACGAAGATGAAAACAAAATTTGGGCAAGTTGCTCCACCGGTTCGGCAGACTCGGTCTCGACCCGTCGGAATCATTGGGGTGCTCCTTTTAATCGGGGCATTGGTCTTCGTGGTTCGACCGTTCAGTCATCGCTCACCTACGATTGATATTCTCGGCTCTTATTTTCCGGCCTGGATGGTCTGCATCATCAGCGGACTGACGCTAACGCTGATCGTGCATTGGATTGTTCAAGTGTGCCACCTAAGGGCATACCTCGGTCCACCGCCGCTCATCTATTCGTCTCTGATGATCATCTTTACATTCGTGACCTGGATTTTGTTTTACCAAAACTGACATGCATCAAACCGCCACACCTTTAAACGAGGGGAGCGTCGCGACCGCAACGCAGATGGACATCGAGCAACACAAGTTCGTTCGCAGGATTGTCAGTCTGATCGTCGTCGCCGGCGCGGTGATCATCACACTCTACGTTTGGGGAATCATCGAACGACACCCACGCACGGACGACGCGACCGCACGCGCCAACGTGGTGGGCATTGCGCCGCGTGTGAGTGGTCAAATCCTGAAGCTCAATGTGCAGGACAACCAGGCGGTGAAAGAAGGAGAGGTGCTTTTCGAAATCGACCCGGAGGATTACAGACTCGTGCTGGAAAAGGCCAAGGCTGATTTGGCCGCTCTGGATCGACAGATTGAACAAGCTCATAGCACCTTGCAGCGCCTGGAACCGCTCTTACCCAAAAAATTTACGACTGCCGAAAACGTCGATGAAGCCCGAACGAAACTGACGACCCTACAGGCTCAGCGCCAAGGTGTGATGGCGACCATCAATCTTGAAGAACTCCATCTCTCTTACTGCAAGGTCATCGCCCCTTTTTCCGGACGGGTCATTAATCTCAACATTTCGGCCGGCGCCCATGTTACCGCCGGGGCTCCAGTCTTCTCGTTGTTGGACACGAGCAAATGGTACGTGATCGCGAATTTTCGCGAAGCGGAAGTTCGACACATGGCCCCGGGTAGCGAGGCGATTGTTTACCTCTCGTCCGCGCCTAACCAACGCTTCCGTGGAAAAGTGCAGGGAATCGGATGGGCAGTGAAGCCCGAAGGCGAGATCGATCTGCCGGCATCGGGAGTTCCGTACGTTAAACGCGAACTCAACTGGGTTCGTGTCGCGCAACGCTTCCCTGTCCGTATCGCAGTCGAAAATCCCGACCAGGATCTTTTCCGGATGGGCGCATCCGCGGTTGCGATCATCAAAGGTCCGCCCCGGAAATAATCTATGAGTGCGACGTTCGTCGAGGCGTTCCGCCAGTCCGGCTCGGACCCGAATGATTCCGATTGGATCGGCTGGTTACGGCATGAGCTCGCGCCGACGAGCGCGCGCAAGATCCGAACAGCCATCATGGTCGGTGGCGCGATGCTGTGCGTCATCATTTCGATGACGCTGCAAGTGCCGGAGCTGGCTACCAGCGCTTACATGATTTTCTTCGTCTCGAAGGAGAACAAGCTTCTCACGACGATTACGGGTGTCGGCGGGCTTTTCGTCCTGACCATCGGCATTGCCGGTAGCCTTCTACTTTACAAATTCACGTACGGTTATCCGGAACTGCGCATTTCCGGAATGGCAATCGCGCTGTTTCTTGGAATGTGGTTATCCCGCATTCTTGTGATCGGGCCGCTTGGATTCCTTCTTGGATTTATCATCGCCGTCTCGCAATCCGTCGGCGAGGCGGTTCCGTCCCCTGAAGAATTGGTTCGCGGACTTCTGTGGCTATGGGTTGCGCTGGCGTACGCCATCACTCTCACTGTCGTGCTGAACTTGTTGTTTTTGCCAGACACGCCAAAAGCCGCCACGCATCGCTCAAAACCGAAGAGCTTATTTGTGCCGGATGCGTTCACCAATCCCGCGCACGTGCATTTCGCCCTCAAAGTCACTTTTGCGGCGATGTTCTGCTACATCGTCTATGAGGCGATCGATTGGTCGGGCATCCACACCGCGTTCATTACCTGCACATTCATCGCGCTCGAGAGCACTGAAGCAACGCTCTACAAGGGAACTCTGCGAATCGTCGGATGCGTGATCGGCGGAGCGCTCGCGCTTTTCTCCATCGTATTCCTCATGCCACACATGGAAACGATCGCCTCGCTCGTCGTCCTCGTCGCTTGTGCCTCGGCCATTGCGGGCTGGGTTGCGGCCGGGAGCGAACGGATCAGTTATGCTGGGTTGCAGCTCGCATTCGCTTTCTTCTACAGCGTCTTTCAAGGATACGCGCCCGATACCGATCTCGATAATGTCCGCAATCGGGTCGCTGGAATCCTTTTTGGTCTGATCGTGACCGGACTCGTCTTCAAATACATCTGGCCGGAGCGCGCTCGAATCGGATCGCCAACCCAACAATGAAATCGTGCGGCCTCGTCGTCAGCGTTCTGCTTCTTCTCGGATTGTGCGGATGCGCCTCTCATCTGGCGACCGTAAAAACAGAACAGGCGCGTCTCCCCACGGGATTGCGCATCGAAGAGCCGCTTGAATCCGCCACAAAATGCTTGATTGCAGCAGAACACGAACTGCCGTCAGCGGCGCTAGGGCATGACCTGCTCGCTGCCAAAATTTCGTATGGAGTGTTGGAACGACGACCAAAAGATCAATCGGCGCGCAGCATCTACAACTTCGCTGTAGCGCGTGTCGTTCAAGACGTCGATCGAGCGGATCTGCAGCCGTGGCGGCATTCGATCACCGTTATGACGGATCAGGGACGTTACACTCTGGAATCTCCAAAACCCGTCGACACGGACCATGACCCGAGTCGATACGATTTGTTTCCGACCGATACATTGAAGATCGGCGGAAAATTCTTCAAGACCTACTCGACTGTGAGTGGTCTGGGCGCGCCGATTGCAGTAGTTGGGCGCACGGAAAGTCGGCAGTTCCGTCAACAGTACAAATTGCACCGCATCTACGCGCCGATCACGGCGATCGTTCGCTTCTCCGGCCGGAAGGCGAGCTTGGAGTTCATGGATCCATTAAATGCCGAAAGAATTACACTGACCAAGCAAACCTTTCCTCTTGCCGCTGATTTTGATGCGCCTACGGCACTCCTGATCGCTCGTGAACGCCCGGAAAGGCTTGGGCTCTCGCGTGTCATGAACCCGGAAGCCTATGCAGATACAGCAATGCTTACCCGGTTGCAGCAATTCGATCCCGCGCGGACCCCCGTGATTTTCGTTCACGGCTTGCAGGAAACTGGAGCAAGCTGGGCGCCAATGATCGACTCCCTCCGTCACGACGCAGCGATAAGGAAATATTATCAGTTCTGGTACTTCAGTTATCCGAGTGGTTATCCCTACCCCTACGCCGCTGCGCTGTTTCGGCGCGATCTCGACGGAATCAACGCGCGCCCTGCCTAACCACAAGCGCATCGTCCTGATCGGTCACAGCATGGGCGGAATGATTTGTCGACTAATGATCACAGATGCGGGTGATAAAATCTGGCGCGATTTTTTTGCCACGCCTCCGGCCAAAACTCCGCTGGCAGCCGACACACGCAAAGCTTTGAAAGAGGCGCTCGTCTTTAATCATCGGCCGGATGTTCAACGCGTGATATTTATTTCAACCCCGCATCGCGGAAGCGAATTAGCGACAGGCTGGATTGGGCGAATCGGCGCTGCTCTCGTCAGAACTCCACAACGCTTCACCTCGATATACGCTGAAACCAAACCGCTTCTAATCGCCGATCCTGCGGCCAGGCCGTTGAATCGCATGCCGAATAGCGTCGATACGCTTGAGCCTAACGATCGGTTCGTGGCAGCGGTGAATAAGCTACCGATCACGCCGGGTATTCCTTATCATTCAATCATGGGAGACCGTGGCCGGGGCGATACGCTCAACAGTTCTGATGGCGTAGTTCCCTACTGGAGCTCTCATCTCGCAGGCGCGCAGTCGGAGTTGATCGTCAATTCAGATCACGGCGCCCAATATAATCCGGAAGCAATTCGAGAAGTTGAACGAATTTTAAAAGTCAATCTGGCCGTTTCCCGGTAGCGATCTCATGAAGCGAATCCGTTTTCCGTTGCTTATGGTTTTTGCGTTGTCGATCCGGCTCACGCTCGGTTCGGAAGCGCCTGCTCTGATCGATCGACCTAACGCCGATTCCGGTCCGACTCAAATCTCGGTCGGCATCTGGGTGGCGGACGTCAGTAACATCGACAGCGCGCAACAAACGTTCACCGCCGAGATCGCTGTCGTGTTGCGCTGGAAAGATCCTCGTTTGGCTCATACCGGCAAGGGGATTGTGCGCTACCCGCTCGAACAAATTTGGCATCCGCGCGTTGGTATTGTGAATGAGACAAATTCCGTCAGCCGCAAAATGCCGGACTCGGTCGAAGTCGATCCCGATGGCACGGTTACTTCTCGGCAACTTTACGCCGGAGCCTTCACGCAACCCCTGCGATTGCAATCATTCCCGTTCGATCGGCAAACTTTTCGCGTCCAGTTGGTCGCGGTTCGGTATCAGTCCAACGAAGTAATGTTCGTACCAGATCAGGTTTGGATTCAGGACGGGCTTAAGGGGGCTGGCGGGATCTCGCCATCTGTTACCCTGCCAGATTGGACCATAGAGAAATTTGAGGTCAAGCCGCTCGTGTACGCGCTGGCGCCGCGCCATCAGTATTCGAGTTACGCCTTTGAATTCACCGCCTCGCGCAATGTCGAGCACTACATCTTGAAAGTTATCCTTCCTCTTGTCCTGATCGTGATCAGTTCGTGGGCCGTTTTCTGGATCGATCCGATTAACGCGAGCTCTCAGGTCAGCATCGCGATGACTTCAATGCTGACGCTGATTGCTTATCGTTTCGCCATCGACAGCCAGCTGCCGCCGTTACCATACATGACGCGACTGGATGTCTTTATCCTGGCCAGCACATTGCTCGTTTTCTTTTCCCTCATCGAGGTTGTGGCGACGATCGTCCTCGATAACACGCAGAAGAAGAAACGGGCGATAAGAATTGATCGCTACTGCCGCGTTCATCTTCCCGGTGATTTTCGGGATCGCATCAATCGCCACATTTGCCCACCCGCGCGGCTGATCCGAACGAAGGATTCGTTCTTCGAAGCGCTCATCACGGACCATCAAGCAGTCTTACGCTTCTGCCCCTAAAAAAAGAGTGAGCACGAGTTTCTGATTTGACGAGCGTGACGGGACTTGCCCGGAAACGGATGTAATTGGAAGGTCAAACAAACTGATAGAAAGGAAACATTATGGCCACAAAAGATAAATCTACAGATTCAGTCTACAGAGTAACGGAAGTAATCGGCACGAGTGCACAGTCCTGGGAGGATGCAGCGAGGATTGCGGTGCAGACCGCAGCAGGCACGCTGCGTGATCTGCGCGTCGCCGAGGTTGTCAAAATGGATGTAAAGATCGAGGACGGTAAAGTCACCGGGTTCCGAACTCGGCTGCAGCTTTCCTTTAAGTACGAGGGCTAGTCCGGACGCACACGGGCGGTCGGTTTTACCCCGAACCTTGTGGGTTTCACCCCGAATTTATCGCCCTGATGAACAACAAAATCCCGGGACTTCATCACGTCACTGCTATCGCCAGCGATCCGCAGCGGAACCTCGATTTTTACGTCGGACTTCTCGGTCTGCGTTTCGTAAAGCGCACGGTGAATTTTGACGATCCGGGAACGTACCATTTTTATTTCGGCGATCGGCGCGGCACGCCCGGCACGATCCTGACATTTTTTCCGTGGCCGGGAGCGCGACGCGGAACGCGCGGCACGGGTCAGATCGAAGCAACAGCTTTCGCTATTCCACCGAATTCCATGGGGTATTGGCTGGAGCGTTTGAAACAACAACGCGTAACGGCTGAGAGAACATCGCCGCGTTTCGGTGAAGAAGTAATCCGGTTAGTTGATCCTGATGGACTGCTGATTGAGCTGATCGCTTCGAGATCTCATGGAGGCGCCGAGCCGTGGCCCGACAGCTCCGTTCCGGCCGAGCATGCGCTTCACGGGTTTCACAGTGTCTCCGCCGCGTTGGAAGGTTACGAGAGAACCGCGCGGTTGTTCACCGAGACCTTCGGATATCGTTTGATCGACGAATCGGGAAATCGTTTCCGGTTTGCGTCGCCGGATGAATCTGCGCCCGGCAGAATTGTCGATCTGTTGTGTCAGCCCGACACTGCGATCGGCCGCGTCGCGGCCGGTTCAGTGCATCACATTGCATTTCGAGCAAAGGACCAGGCCGAACAACTGCAATGGCGCGAGCATCTGGTCGATCTTGGCTACAACGTCACGCCGGTAATCGATCGCACCTATTTTCATTCCATTTATTTCCGTGAACCCGGCGGCGTGCTCTTCGAAATCGCGACTGAACCACCCGGTTTTATGCTGGATGAGAAACTAGACGAACTCGGTACACATTTGCGCCTTCCATCATGGATGGAATCAGCGCGCGGGCAGATCGAACAAATTTTGCCACCGATTCACGTGCCCGCCGGAGCGAGTTAAGTAGCTGTAGCCACGACCCTGTGGGCCGTCTTCTCCATATATGAC
Organism: uncultured Verrucomicrobiae bacterium; assembly: GCA_963804875.1. Lineage (GTDB taxonomy): Bacteria > Verrucomicrobiota > Verrucomicrobiia > Chthoniobacterales > UBA10450 > Udaeobacter. Next base: position 506,238 of record CAWDRX010000005.1, on the reverse strand, counting down.
AAACAGTTCCCGCGCCCGACCGGCCACAGGCCGGTGGCTACAACAATTAGTACCTTAAAAGGATGAAACCTCGACCCGACTTTATTCACGAGTTTCGTTCCCGGGTGCTTCGAGTCGGACCTTGTTGCTTCTGCATGGCACGGGTGGAAACGAACGGGATCTTATTCCACTTGGCCGCGAACTTGATGCAAATGCCGCGTTGCTTAGCCCGCGTGGTAAAATTCTGGAAAATGGAATGCCACGGTTCTTTCGACGATTGGCCGAAGGCGTGTTCGATTTGGAAGATTTAAAGTACCGCGCAAACGAGCTGGCGGACTTTGTCTCTGCGGCCGCTCAGCATTATGGATTCGCCAGTGACAACCTGGTTGCGGCTGGGTATTCGAACGGCGCAAACATCGCCGGTGCTATGCTACTGCTCCGGCCAGAGGTATATGGCGAATGCAATTCTGTTCCGCGCCATGGTGCCGCTGCATCCGGACACAATTGCCCGATCTTTCATCTGTACGCGTTTGGATCGGCGCAGGTGATCAGGATCCGATTGTTCCGGCATCCGAAACTAAACGCCTGGCAGAACTGCTTCGTCAGGCCGGCGCAGACGTGACAATTCAATTCGCAAAGGCCGCCCACGGCCTAACGAATGACGATATTAAAGCAGCGCGAGGTTGGCTGGGAGAGCTCAAACCATAGATTGGATGAAGACGACCCGACTTGAAGCATTCAGCGACGGGGTCCTCGCCATCATCATCACAATCATGGTGCTGGAACTGAAAGTGCCGCACGCGGTTGATCTCGCGGCATTGAAGCCATTGTTACCGGTGCTTTTGAGCTATGTGCTAAGTTTTATCTACATCGGCATTTATTGGAACAATCACCATCATCTTTTCCAAGCCACGGAACAGGTCAGTGGCGGAATTCTCTGGGCAAACCTGCATTTGCTGTTTTGGTTGTCGCTCTTTCCTTTTACCACCGGTTGGATCGGTGAGAACGGGTTAGCTGCCATTCCGACTGCGGTATATGGCTTCGTTCTACTGATGGCAGCTATCGCCTATCTTGTTCTCGAGCGCGCTATCATTACCAGGGAAGGTCGCGACTCCCTTGTGGCGCAGGCCGTTGGGGGGGAGTGGAAGGGTAAACTCTCGCTTGTCCTTTATGTCGCCGCTATCCCACTCGCGTTTGTCACTCCATGGATTGCCGGGGGACTGTACGTGTTCGTCGCTCTCCTCTGGTTGGTCCCTGACCCTCGGATCGCGCGGAAACTGGAGAACCGCAAAGCATAGGAGGAAGCCGGATACACAGGACTTCAATTTCTGACGAACGATTCGAAGCGGATCACCGGAGAAACGCTTCTCATTTCGGGCGGTCTACGTTAGATTGTAGAGGCAAACGGTTCAGCAACAGGAAAGGGAACGAAACATGAAAACAAAATTGTCCGCCGTCGCGCTTGTTGCGAGCGCGGTCACGATTGCTCAAGCGAACCCAGGAGGTCTTCACGCAGTGACAGGGGGATCTCACAGAGGCGCGGTTGCGCGTAGTGCCCCGGCGGTTCACGCTCCGATGCGGCCCGGCGGTGTTTCATCGTTCCGCTCGACCCCGATGCAGTCACATGGCAGTAGACCGTTTTATTCAGGCCAACACCCTGCCTCGTTCGGCATGCGTTCGTCACCATCCTCCGCGTACCGGCGACCTTTCTATTCGAATCGAGGTTCGTTCACGCGTTCCGGTCCATACACCGTAGCAACTATCCCGCAACGCAACCGAGTCGCGCCATTCCCGAATCGCAGAAATCCAGCTGTCACACGCGTGTGGAACCAGCGAAACACCGGAACTCAATTCCGGAATGGAAACAATCTTCGGAACGCAAACAATCTGCGGAATGGAAATGGAAACAATCCGCGGAACCTGCGGAACGCAAACAATCTCCGAAACGGAAATAATCATCTGCGTCGCGACTGGCAAAAACACGTTTTCGGTCACCGCTCAGGGGGTTGGCATCGCGACTGGAACCGCAACTGCGACCATTGGTGGAATGGCCACCAATGCTCCTTCATTGATGGATCGTGGGTGATCTTCAATCTGGGATTTTCTCCGTGGTGGCCTTCGTACTACCCGGACGATTATTACACCGACTATGGCTTTCCGAATGATGGCTACGGCTCGTCGACCTACGGTTATGATTACCCGTATTCGTACAATTACGATCCCGGATATAACGACTCCGGCGATTACCAGGGGCAGATGTATTACGATCAAAACAACTATCCCGACCAATCGCAGGGCTACTACGATTCCGGTGTTTACCAAACTGAAGCCTACGACGATCCGAATGCCTACAACGATGAATCGCAATCAGAAGATTCGACCATCGTCGCAGCACAGGAGCGACTGGCTCGCCAAGGGTACTATCGCGGCGAAACAGACGGTATGCTCAGCCCTGAGATGCAGAAAGCCATCAGGCGTTATCAAAGCACCAACGGCTTGCGCCAGACAGGCTACCTCGACAGCGACACCCTCGCGATAATGGGATTAACCAAAGGCACGGCGTACTAAAACAAAGAAAGCCTACGGCCAAAGTTTGGCGTCACGCATCCCGAGCGCCGAACCACGGTAGAAGGAAGTAAACAGGCTCGGTCGCCACTTGATTCAGTCTACGCGGCACGTGGTCGCACCTTGATAAGAAAACGCGTCATCAGCTATCCTGTTTTAACAAATGATCAAAGGTAGCCAAATCCGGAAAGCTGACTTCGCGATCGAGCCTCTTCTGCTTGATCGGTGGTCGCCGCGCGCGATGTCGGGCGAAGAAATTTCGCACGAGGAATTGATGCGACTCTTCGAAGCGGCGCGTTGGGCGCCGTCTTCATTCAATACTCAGCAATGGCGCGCGCTATATGCGCTTCGCGGCACGGCATATTGGCAGACTTTCTACGATCTGCTCGTCGATGCGAATAAGGCGTGGGCAAAAAACGCAGCCGCGCTTGTCGTCTTCATTTCCCGAAAAACTTTCGATCATAACGACGAACCGTCAGTCACGCATTCGTACGACTGCGGAGCAGCGTGGGAAAATTTCGCATTACAAGGTTTCCACCAAGGTCTGGTGGTGCACGGAATGCAGGGGTTCGATTACGATCGCGCGCGCAAAGAACTTAAAATTCCGGATGAATTCCAAATCGAAGCAATGGCAGCTGTAGGCAGACCAAGTTCGAAAGAAGTGCTTTCTGAAAAATTACAGGCGCGGGAGAGCCCAAATGACCGACGGAAAGTTTCGGAAAGCGTCTTTGAGGGGCCGTTCCGGGTTAAATAGTTTGGCCGCGGCTTAAGCAGTCACGGAACACCACGTCTCATTCAGGGCGAAATTCTTCCACTGCGCGGCATTAGCTCTTCTCGTCGGTCCCCTGCCCGTTGTATTCCCTCAATCCAAAGCAGCGCAATGACTGCGCTCGCCACGGCGAGCACGGCGCCAATCAGAATGACCCAGCGAAATCCAGACACAAAAGACTCGTCGATTGCGCGACGGATCAACTGTTGTGCGTCTCCGGGTCTACACCTTGCGGAATATCGATCGCTGCGAGCCTGGTCGATTGAGTTTGTACCGATTGCACGACTGAAGTCGGCAAATTCGCGCCGGTCAATCTGCGATCCAGATTGGTTTTGAACACGTGGACCATCACGACTCCAAGAACTGCAATCGCCACGAGACTTGCCGTGCGCGCGACGGCGTTGTTCACTCCCGATGCGACGCCGGCGCGATCTTGGGCGAGCGAGCTCATCACGGTCGTGGTAAGCGGCGCCACAGTAATGGCCATGCCTAATCCCAGGACAACCACCGGTGGAAAAAAATTTGTCCAGTAATTGCCGCCAATCCCCGGCAGCAGGAAGAGCAAATAACCAACCGCTGTGATAAGCGGGCCAACGACGAGTGGAATTTTTGGACCGTAACGCGCAACAAGTCCGCCGGACCAACGCGAAAGGAACGACATGATCAGGATGAACGGCAACAGCACCGCGCCAGCGGCAGTCGGCGAATACCGCTGAACCTGAATCAAATTCAACGGTAGGAAAAAAAGTGTTCCGCCGAGCGCAGCATAGAGTAGAAAAGTCAGGAGATTCGTTCCTGCAAACGTTCGCGAACGAAACAATGTCAGCGGCAACATCGGTCGTGAAAGGCGCGATTCGACGAACAAAAACAAAGTCAAAACAACTGCGCCTGCCGCTAACGCCACGATCACCGAACGATCCTTAAAACCGACTTGGGAGGATTCGATCAATCCGTAAACCAGCGTCGCCCAAACCGAGTGCCGCTAAAATCGCGCCTAACCAGTCGACGCGAGTGCTTTCCCGGTCCGAGTTTTCTGCGATATGTCGGATCGAAATTAAGATCACCACAAACGCGAGCGGAAGATTGATGAAAAACACAGCGCGCCATGAAACATGCTCGATCAGCCATCCGCCCAGAACCGGCCCGATTCCGGTAGTGATTGCGCTGAAGCCCGACCATACGCCGATTGCGCGTCCACGTTCCTGCTCAGAGAAAGAATTGCTGATGATCGCAAGGCTGCCGGGGACAAGAAGTGCCGCACCGAATCCCTGAATCGCTCGCGCGGCGATTAATTGACGAATATTTCCGGCAAAACCGCAGAGGCCGGATGCGACGGCGAAAATCACAACGCCTAGCACAAAGACACGACGCCGTCCATAATGATCGCCTAACGAGCCACCGACGAGTAACAATGCCGAAAGAAGAAGGGCGTAAGACTCGATCACCCATTGCACGTCCGCGGCCGTGGCATTGAGATTTGTTTGCAGCGCGGGCAAGGCCACGTTCACGACCGTGCCGTCGATAAACGCCATGCTCGAAGCGAGAATGGTTGCGGCGAGAATCCAACGACCGCGAGTCTTCGAGCATGGCGCCGCAGCAGGGCCACATCGAATTACGTTTTCGTCACAGGCGTCTTGAAGAATCACTGGCATGTTTGTGGATACGGCAAACACTCCGGCAATCTGCCTTTATCTTACTTACGCACATCCGTTCCGCGCAATATTTCCACGGCATAGCCACCGACGCGGACATCGAGTAACGCGTCCAGCTTCCCGCTTTGCGCAAACATGCATTTCGCTCGGGCGACGACACTCATCGCCCTGGCGAATCACGACCTTCTCATCATTTTTTGCGACTCCGTGTTGGACCATCCAACTCGCCGCGCATCCAGCTGCTGACCCTGTGGCTGGATCCTCCCCGCCGTAAAAGAACATTCGAGCTCGAGCATTCAAGTCGCCCGTCACGTCGTTCGGGGCAGAGAAAATAAAAAAAGTTCGCGCCGGAGTCCCTCAGAAACTCTGCGGCCTGAATGTAACTAAACTTTAGATCCGAAAGCGTCTGTTGATTGCGGAATGGCACAATCGTGAAGGTCAATCCTGTCGAAACCGGTTGGATCGGCCATTCCGGAGAAATTTCGTCAACCGCGATTCCAATAACGCGCGCAACGTCATCTCGCGAAAGCGGCGTTCCAAATTCAGGATCGCGCTGGCGCATTTCGCCGAACACCTGACCGTCCACTCGTTCACAGCCCGGCGTTCTCGGAATTCGCAGTGAAACGCACCGGAATTTTCCCGGCTTTCAAGTCGAGAGTGATTTCGGCAGGCTTCGTTTGACTCGGAGTTCCGATGCATACAGATACAACGATGTGCCGAGTGTCGGATGCCCGGCAAATGGCAATTCCGCCTCGACCGTAAAGATTCGAACTTTCTTTCCTTCCCGAGCTTCAATCGCAGCCTCGCGCGGCAAAATAAAAGTGGTTTCTGAAAGATTCATCTCGCGCGCCACGGCTTGCATCTCGGCGTCACTCAAACCGCGAGCGTCGGGAAAGACCGCCAGCGGATTGCCTTCGAGCGGCCTCTGCGTGAACACGTCCAGCTGAATAAATTCGTAAGTTCGATCCCGGCATAGAACGCCATCAATTTGCGCTAAAACGGGCAGTACGGAATGACATTCGTGTTCTGGCTTGAAAAAACTTCGAACAAAATAGTTGACTAGTCGGTCTAGTTCAGGTAGAAAGTGAACATGCCCAGAGTGAGTGACATGAAAGACCGATTGATGGACGCGGCTATGGAGCTCATGTGGCAAAACAGTTACGGCACGGCATCGGTCGATGCGATATGCGAACGCGCAGGAGCCAAAAAGGGCAGCTTTTACTACTTCTTCAAATCAAAATCAGAGCTCGCCGCCGCCGCTTTGGAGGCGGATTGGAACAAAAAGAGAGCGGAAATGGATTCCATGTTTTCACCGACAGTTCCCCCACTCGAGCGATTGGATCGCTACTTCGATTTTGTCTACAATCGCCTGGCACAGCTTCAGAAGAAATGTGGCTCCATCCTGGGGTGTCCATTCGTGAGCGTCGGCAGCGAAGTCAGCACGCAAGATCAAATCGTTCGTGAAGCGATAGATCGAATCATGGATCGGAAACTGCAATTCTTTGTGTCGGCAGTGCGCGACGCGGCGGCCCAGGGATTAATCGTCACACCCGACCCGGAGGCGAAAGCGAAGGCGCTGTTTGCCTGTTACCAGGGAACAGTGGCGCAGGCGCGGATCCAAAATGATGTCGATTTGCTTCGACAATTCAAACAAGTTGCGCGCGACGTTTTGGGCGTAAACGCGCGCTGAAGCCGTGTCCGACATAATCTCTTTTTTTCTCAATTTCATAGACGACCAGTCAAGTATAAACCAAACAGAAACCGAAAAAACCTCAAGTCATGATAACTGATCCAAACTCAGAACTGACAGGTTTCCTCCAGACGGTTTCAGTCGCCGTTCGGCAGCTGAAACAACAACTCCAACACGATTACGAAAAAGCGTACCCGCAGCTACGCGACATCATTCATCTCGTCGTCGATGAAGAGGAGTCGCACGCGTGGGATTTGTCGGTATTCCCGCATCTGCTGCTTCCCGACTTGGTGGAAGCGCACATTGAAAAGCTGAATCTCGAGCCGGCACACACCGTTCATAAAACTGTTGCCGCGCCGCATCGCTTCAGTGTCGCAAACAACTACGAACCAGTGTTTCCCCTATGCGCATAGAAGGCGGCAGGCGCGTAGTAGATTACGCGACCCAAATTTCAACTCACCGATAAAGACTGATCACGAAATTTCTGACAAACAAATGAAAGGAACGCAAATGAACAACCAAATATTCTCAGACAAAGGTCGGGCCGTGATCCGAGCAACATCCCGGATCGACAAAGCGACCGCGGTTGAATCCGCAATCAGACCTCGATACATGAATACAAAACGAATAATTAACCTGCTAGCTGTCATCATAACAGCGGCAGTTAGCCCTGTAACATGGGCGGCTGGACATGGCGGCAGTGGCGGAGTTGTTGAGTGGCGGTCCCATGTTGGCGGCTTTGCTGGTGGAGTCTCCCGTGCCGCTCCAGCTTTTCACGGTCGCGGGCTCCGAACAGCGCCAGCTTTCCAAGGCGCGTATTTTACCGGTCGAAGTATCGGCGGAGTAAGTCGTGCATCCCACTCTTACTACAATGGTGCAGGGATGCCTGCGATAACCTCCCACGGGGTCAGACGCATTGAGCAATCGACCAACTCGAATCGCAGGCAGGACCTCCCCGATAAGGAGCCAACAAGATCGCGCGGAGTTGCGGACGAGGCAAAGCACGGGAGTCGCAAACTCTCAAGCCGTGGCGACAAATCGTCAGTCAAATCGTACGGGCTCAATTGCAGGACGGAACCGCATTTCCGCTTCGCGACCGTCAACCGCAGTAAACCGTCAGTCGTTCGTCAAGAACCACGCGTCCGAGCGGCATGACGCAAACAACTGGCACCGTGATTGGGACAGGCATCACGCTCACTTCCATCACAACCGGGTATTTGTTTTTATCAACGGTTTCTGGTGGGGACTTTATCCATGGGATTACTATCCCTACTACGCTTCCGGCTATCCGTACAACTATGACAACAGTTACCCATATGACTATTACAATGGTTACCCTGATAGCTACTACGATCCTTCCTACCCGTCTGATTATGATCGACCAGGCGAGCTATTCCGATTCGCAACAGCCTGTGCCAAACGCAACCGTAGGCGCTGTCCAATCGGAGCTTGCGCAGCTTGGTTACTATCACGGCGCGATTGACGGGGTTGTTGGAGATGAAACCGAGGCTGCTCTCGCGCGTTATCAAGCAGGACCACGACCTAAGCGTCACAGGAACCTTAACGACAGCGACGCTGCCAATCGCTTGGATTGCCCCGGAGGGCCGAGCTAAGGCGAACAGCCCTTCTTCGGATGAGACTCTTTAACTAAACATGAAAGGAAACAAAATGAACAAGAACGACTCGTTTGCAGGTAAAGTTGCACTGGTGACCGGAGGAACGTCCGGCATCGGTAAAGCGACGGCGATCGCATTTGCGCGCGCCGGCGCGAAGGTTGTTTTAAGCGGCCGCCGCGAAAAGGAGGGCGCGCAAGTTGTCGCCGAAATTGAAAAACTAGGCGGCGAGGCAGCATTTGTGCGCGCCGATGTCGCCAAAGAGACAGACGTAAAAGCGATGGTAAAGTTTGCGGTCGACAAATTCGGCCGACTAGACATCGCGTTTAACAACGCCGGCGTCGAATGGAAGGGTCCGCTCGAACAGGCAACCGAAGCCGAATACCGACGCATCTTCGACATCAACGTGTGGGGCGTTCTCAATTCGATGCGCCACGAGATTCCAGTGATGCTCAAGAACGGTGGCGGCGCCATCGTCAACACCTCGAGCGTAGCCGGTCACGTCGGCCTCGCGCAGGTCAGCATTTACATCGCTTCCAAACACGCGGTCGAAGGCCTGACAAAATCTGTCGCGCTCGAATTCGCGAAACAAAACATCCGCATTAACGCGATTGCTCCAGGGGTGATCGCTACCGAAATGTTCGATCGGTTCGCCGAGGGATGAGTTGCGCGATCAGATCCTTTCCATCGTTCCGGTCGGGCGGGTCGGCGCGAGCGAAGAGATCGCCGAGGCGGTTCTCTACCTGTGCTCCGACGCCGCGAAATTCACGACCGGCACGTCGCTGGTAGTCGATGGAGGCTTCATCGCAGGTTAAGCACATAGGTTCCGCCATCGGCCGAGAATTTTAGGAATGGTTATGTCCACCATTGACCAGTCGGGCACATTCGTATTCGGCGATCGCACCGTAAAACGGCTCGGGTACGGTGCGATGCAGCTCGCTGGTCCCGGCGTTTTCGGTCCACCCAAGGATCGCAACACTGCACTGGCCGTGCTGCGCGAGGCTGTCGCGTCTGGAGTGAATCACATCGACACCAGCGATTTCTATGGTCCGCACGTCACCAATCAATTGATCCGCGAAGCGCTGCATCCCTACCCCGCCGATCTCGTCATCGTCACCAAGGTTGGCGCTCGCCGGGGTGTGGACAAATCCTGGATTCCTGCTCTTTCCCGCCAGGAGCTAATCGACGGAGTTCATGACAACCTCAAAAATCTCGGTGTCGACGATTCTCGATGTCGTGAATCTCCGCGTCGGTGGACTCGCAGAACCGTCTGAAGAATCGATTGAGGAACCGCTGACTGTGCTCACTGAACTGAAGCGTCAGGGGCTCATTCGCCATATCGGTCTAAGCAACGTGACGCCTAAACAACTGAAGGAAGCGCAGAAAATAACGGAGATCGTGTGCGTCCAGAATTTTTATAACGTGGCGAACAGGAACGATGATCCTTTCATCGACGACCTGGCACTGCAACGTATCGCTTATGTGCCGTTTTTCCCATTGGGAGGCTTTACGCCGTTACAGTCGTCGGTGCTTGACGCAGTTGCAGGGAAATTGCGAGGCGACGCCGATGCAGGTCGCACTTGCGTGGTTACTTCATCGTGCGTCGAATATCCTTCTTATCCCAGGCACGTCTTCCCTTGCACATCTGCGAGAGAATCTCGCGGCTGCCGAATTGAAGCTGCCGGACGAGGTCATTAATCAGTTGAATTCTGTGGTCGACCACCAACGCGTCAAGTGTGGCTTAGATTTGGATTGTGCTGAGTCGCGCGTAGGTTTCGCAAGTGACTGACGACGAGCAAGACGAACAGTTCTACCGCGATACTGAAAGCATCGCGTTTCCGAAACTAAACGATTATCAGCTTTCGCTGCTTGAGCCTTTAGGCGAACGCCGCCTGATGAAACGCGGCGAGGTGCTGTTCAAGGTCGGGCAACGTGATCTCGGACTGGCAATAGTTTTGCGCGGCGAACTCGAAGCGTTCGAGACGCGCGACGGAACCGAATATAACCTGGCCACCACCGGCGAGCGTGGTTTCATGGGCGACGTATCGATGCTGCAGGGCACATCGATCCTCGGTTCGTCCAGAGTCACGTCGGAAGAGGCCGAAATACTTCACATTCCGGCAGCCGAACTTCGGCGCGCGCTGGCGGAAATTCCGGCTGTGAGCAAGACGATCGTCGATGCGCTGATCATGCGACGACGGCGGATTAGCCGCGATCGCGTATTTGCGGGAATGCGCATTCTGGCCAGCCGTAACGCGCGCGACGGACATCAGCTCGATGATTTTCTCGACAAGAATCGCATTCCGCACCGGCTGATAGAATTTGAGAGCGAACAGGGCGAGGCACTGAGCAAACGTTTTCACCTAACGACTCGCGATTTGCCGGTCTTGGTCACCCCGGCTGGTGGGCGCTTGCGCAAGCCGTCCCTGCGGGAAGTTGCCCGGGAAGCCGGCTTGCTGCGGTCCCTCACGGAAGAAAATGAGACCGAATTTCTTTGCGATCTCGCAATCGTTGGCGCCGGACCGGCGGGCCTGGCCGCAGCGGTGTACGCAGCGTCCGAGGGATTAAAGACGGTCGTTGTAGAAAGTTATGCACCGGGCGGACAAGCCGGTTCGTCGTCACTCATTGAAAACTTCTTTGGATTCCCGACCGGCATTGGTGGTGGCGAATTAACCTGGCTGGCTCAGCTTCAGGCCTATCGATTCGGCGCGAAATTTTCCACACCAGCCCAGGCCCTCTCCCTGCAATACCACCCTGATGACGAGTACCGGGCATGCCTCGAGACGGAAGGTTGTAGTGCGGCGCTCCGCGCAAAAGCTGTCCTGATTACCACTGGCGCGGATTATGGCCGGCTCGAAGCCGAGGGCCGCGAACAATTCGAAGGTGTCGGCGTTTATTACGCTGCCACCGCGCTGGAGGGTCAGCTTTGTCGCAATGAAACTGTCATTGTCGCCGGCAGCGGCAACTCAGCCGGCCAGGCGGCAATGTTCCTTTCCGAGGGCGCGGCCAAAGTACTGCTTGTCGTTAGGGGAAACAACATTGCCAACAAGATGTCGGACTATCTTTCGCGTCGGGTGGAGGCCCACGAAAACATCGAGATCCTCTACAACACTCAGATCCGCAAAATGTCCGGCGGGAAAAAACTGGAACAAGTCGAACTGGAAAATAGCAAGACAGGCGAGCGCAGAGTCGTTAAAACGCCGGCGGTATTTTCCATGATTGGTGCTCGCCCATGCACAGACTGGTTGCCGGCAGAGATCGAGCGCGACGATAAGGGATTCATTAAGACCGGTGCTGATGTTGCGGAAGCACCAGCGTGGCGCGAAAACAAAAGGCGACCGGCTCCGCTCGAAACGAGTCTCCCTGGGATCTTTGCAGCGGGCGACGTACGCTCGGGATCGGTGAAACGTTGCGCCGCGGCAGTTGGCGAAGGTGGAATGGCCGTCGCCGGAATTCATATGAGCCTCGCATCCCGGCGCAACTCATCAGCTAACGCAACATCGTCACGCTAATCGATCATGAATGCTCAGGGTTGTTCTCATCTGAATGCGATTGCGATTGATTCGATCAAGAAGCCGCAGCGCCGTGAATGTGAAGACTGCGTAAAGATCGGTTCCTATTGGGTACATCTGCGGACATGCCAGACATGTGGAGTTACTCTTTGCTGCGACAGCTCGCCAAATCAGCACGCCAGCAAACACGCACATGCCAGCGGACATCCGGTGATCGCATCAGCGCAGCCAGGCGAGCGCTGGTTGTACTGTTATCCGGATGAAGTCTTAGCTGAGTACTGACCCCAGTTTCCGCCCGGCTTAGCACCGGTGGAAATAAACGTTGACATGCAGGGTGGCGACCACCATACCTGTACGAACAACACCACACGCGGCCCCCGCGCACGCTTCGGAGAAGCGGATGCAAGGATCTCGAACTAACCGCGTGTAACCTCAACCCAGAAAGAAATTCGTTATCATGAAATCCATAATCACCATTGCCGCCATTACATTGTTTGGCCTCGTACCGGTTTCATTTGTTCACGGACAAACGTCACCAAAACCCGCCGCAGGTGCAAAACAGGCAGCGACCGCCGGCGCCGGCAAACGAACCGACGTTTATCACGTCCATTTCACCAAGGCCGCGCTCGGCAAAGCCGTTGAGCTAGGCGACTGGCTAAAAACGCCGGATCCCCACAACCCGATGCCGGATCATTTCATTGTCCTTCGTCATCAAGACGGCGACGCATGGGATTACGTGGTTATCACACATCTCGGACCAAAAGCATCCGTGGAAGCTGCGGGGACGGCTGTGCCGCCAGACAAACGCGACTTGAGCGAATGGCATACCGATACATTTGTGAACGGTCCTTCATGGGAAGAATTCACGAAGGCCATGGGCATTGACGCGGACTCGAAATCGAAGACAACGGGATCGGTTTATTCTGTCTCTTACTATCGCCCTGCTCCCGGTCATCGGGAGCAATTGGAGAAGATGCTCGGTGAACTGCCGAACGCGGCTAACGACACGACGGCCGGCAACGTTTTGATGCAGCATTTGGAGGGCGCCAATTGGACGTTCCTCACTATCGCTCGGTACAATTCGTGGGACGATTTTGCAGCGGGTGAAAAAAATAGCGTCCCGCAAACGAGCAAAAAGGACGGTGGTTGGAATCGTTTGCGTGATCACACCGCTTTTCACACCGATACACTCACCGACCGCCTGGCGCCGTAACGCGAATAATTGTAGGGCGTTTGACTCGCTCGCTCCCGCTCGCTCGGCCTACGGCCTGCCCGTCTACCTGGCTCGTAGCCCCGCGGGCCGATGCTGTGAATCCCGAAAGCATTCGGGCTGACACAAACACCCTACAGTTCGCCGGACGCAACTCGTGTAGCGGTGCCGTAGCGAGCACCGAGACAGGCGGTTGCACACAACCGCCTCTACAACATTCGTCTGCAATCGGGTTACGGCGGCTGGCTATCAACACATCTACGCATCATGATGCGTCAATTTGTTTCTTGATCCGCCGGTGAAATGCCGTTTAGTTGCCAGGCATTATGGCGACAAACGGGATCCATCCTCTGGAAGCGTTGCTGCGCGAACGAATCGTCGTTCTCGACGGCGCGATGGGAACAATGATCCAGGGGCACAAATTGTCGGAAGCGGATTACCGCGGCGAGCGGTTCCGCGATTGGCAAGGCAAAGACCTCAAAGGCAGCCTCGAGCTGTTGAACCTCACGCAACCGCAGGTGATCGAGGAAATTCATTCGAAGTATCTCGAAGCCGGCGCGGACATCATCGAGACCAACACCTTCAGCGGAACAACCATCGGCTTGAACGATTTCCTGTTTCAGGGCGAATCCACAAGCGGCCGCAAAGATCAGGAATTCTTTCAGCGCGTGATAGACGATGTCGGTCTCACCGGCCTCGTGCGTGAAGTGAATTTTCAAGCGGCGCAAATCGCCAGACGCGCCGCGGACCGGGCCGCAAAGGAAAACGGCCAACAGCGATTTGTTGGCGGATCAATGGGTCCCCTTCCCGTCGCGGGTTCCATTTCACCCGATGTAAACGATCCGGCATTTCGGGCGGTCTCCTTCGATCAGCTTCGCCAAACGTATTTCGATCAAGCGAAGGCGTTGCTCGAAGGCGGTGTCGATCTTCTTATCGTCGAAACTGTTTTTGACACGCTCAACGGTAAAGCTGCGTTATTTGCCATCACTGATGCGTTTGAAGAAATTGGCCGCACTGTGCCGTTGATGATCTCGGGTACCGTGATCGACAAATCCGGAAGAAACTTGAGTGGCCAAACCGTGGAAGCATTCCTTGTTTCAATCGCGCATGCGCGACCACTCATTTTGGGTCTGAATTGTTCGCTCGGTCCGGATGAGATGGAACCGTTTATTGAAGAGCTTTCACGGATCGCGCCTACGTATGTCGGAGCGTATCCCAATGCAGGATTGCCCGATCCGCTTTCGGCCACCGGATTCCCTGAAACTGCAGAATCATTTGCACCGAAACTTGCGGACTGGGTGGCAAACGGCTGGCTCAATCTGGTGGGCGGTTGCTGCGGCACAACGCCGGAACATATCCGCGCAATCACGGATGCGGTGCGCGATTGCCAACCGCGCGTTGCGCCCGTCATTCCGAGCAAAGTCGAGGGACCCCGTGGACAAGACCAATAGTGTACCTTCGGCAGGGTTCTTCGACTCCTCCCGTGTCTGGATCCACTCAGGATGACAGCAGTTCCAACGCCCTGGAACTCTCCGGGCTCGAAGCGCTAAAGATCACGCCGCAGTTTGGATTCGCCGTGATCGGCGAGCGCACTAACATCACTGGTTCGCCAAAGTTTTCGAAGTTGATACTGGCCGGCGATTTCGAAGGCGCGCTGGTTGTTGCGCGCCAGCAGGTGCAGGGAGGCGCCAACCTGCTCGACGTGAACATGGACGAAGGGATGATCGATTCGGAAGCGGCCATGGTTCGGTTTCTGAACTTGATAGGCAGCGAGCCGGAAATCGCGCGTATCCCCATCATGATCGACAGCTCGAAGTGGAGCGTCATCGAAGCCGGGCTCAAATGTGTCCAGGGCAAGGCGGTCGTGAACTCCATCAGCCTGAAAAACGGCGAAGAGGAATTCTTGCGCCATGCACAACTGATCAGGCGATACGGGGCAGCGACTATCGTGATGGCGTTCGATGAGAAAGGTCAGGCTGACAATTTCCAACGGAAGATTGAGATCTGCGCGCGCGCCTATCAGCTGTTGACCCAAAAAGCAGAGTTTCCAGCGAGCGACATCATTTTCGATCCAAACGTTCTGACCGTTGCGACTGGTCTCGACGAACACCGCAATTACGCCCTCGATTTCATGGAAGCGACACGCTGGATCAAAAAAGACCTTCCGGGTGCGCGCGTTAGCGGCGGAGTCAGCAATATTTCGTTTTCGTTTCGAGGCAACAACACCGTGCGCGAAGCGATGCACGCCGCTTTTCTTTATCACGCAATTCGCGCCGGCCTGGACATGGCGATTGTCAACGCCGGCCAACTGGCAGTTTACGAAGAGATCGAGCCCGAGCTGCGCGAACGCGTCGAAGACGTGCTCTTGAACCGTCGCGACGACGCAACCGAGCGACTGGTCGAGTTCGCAGAACGCGTCAAAGCGAAAGGGAAAACGCCTGTCGCCGACGAAACGTGGCGAAAGCAACCTGTCGAAGAGCGCCTGAAGCACGCTTTAGTCAAGGGCATCGTCGATTACATCGACGTCGACACAGAGGAAGCGCGACACCAGTACAAGCGACCGCTCGAGGTGATCGAAGGTCCGCTCATGGCTGGAATGAGTGTGGTTGGCGACTTATTCGGGTCGGGCAGAATGTTTTTGCCGCAGGTGGTAAAAAGCGCGCGGGTAATGAAAAAATCGGTGGCGTACCTGATGCCGTTCATGGAAGCGGAAAAATCCGCCAATGCGAAACCACAGGGCCGAATCGTCATGGCGACAGTAAAG
The DNA here is from genome assembly GCA_963804875.1 of uncultured Verrucomicrobiae bacterium. Classification (GTDB taxonomy): domain Bacteria; phylum Verrucomicrobiota; class Verrucomicrobiia; order Chthoniobacterales; family UBA10450; genus Udaeobacter. The sequence goes on along the minus strand of CAWDRX010000005.1, from coordinate 490,484 downwards.
GGCGACGTGCACGACATTGGCAAAAACATCGTGGGCGTGGTTCTGCAATGTAATAACTACGACGTGATCGATCTCGGCGTGATGGTCCCCGTGGCTAAGATCCTTGATACAGCGCGCGAGAAAAAGGCGGACGCTATCGGATTAAGCGGTCTGATCACGCCATCCCTGGACGAAATGGTTCACGTCGCGCAGGAGATGGAACGCGAAGGATTTAAGCTGCCGCTTTTGATTGGCGGAGCCACGACGAGCCGGGCCCATACAGCGGTCAAAATCGCGCCGCACTATCGCGCGAGCACTGTGCACGTGCTCGACGCGTCGCGCGCGGTGGGTGTGGTGAACGCATTGCTCAGTGAACAACTAAGATCGGACTTTGATAAAAAAACGCGCGATGACTACGAGCGCCTGCGCCGGGAGCACGCTGCAAAAACACAAGAAAAGAAGCTGCTGTCACTCAAGCAGGCGCGCGCCAATCGGACGCCGATGGTTTGGAGCGGCTATGTGCCGCCGAAACCCGAATTTCTGGGAGTGCGCGTTTATGGACCGGAAAAAACATCGATTACGGTGCGCGATCTGATCGAACACATTGACTGGTCGCCGTTTTTCCATGCATGGGAGTTGCGCGGGCGTTACCCGGCGATTTTCGACGATCCAAAGGTCGGCAAACAAGCGCGCGAACTTTTTGATGATGCGCAGGAGCTTCTCGAGCGCATTGCAGCAAAAAATCTCCTGGTTCCGCGCGGCGTTTACGCTTTTTGGCCGGCAAACGGCGTCGGCGACGATGTCCATGTTTACGCCGATGACGCGCGCACGGAAAAGATCGCCGCGTTCTATTTTCTGCGTCAGCAGATGCAAAAACCGGCTGGACAATTCAATCATTGCCTCGCGGATTACGTCGCGCCGGTGGACCGCGACCAAAGGCCGCCGCTGCAGGATTATTTCGGCGGATTTGCAGTCTCCATTCATGGTGCGGATGAGGTTGCGGAGGAGTTCAAGCGTCAGCACGACGACTACAACGCGATTATGACCAAAGCTTTAGCAGACCGATTAGCCGAAGCGTTTGCCGAATATCTGCACAAAGAAGCCCGTATGGCGTGGGGATTTGGCCGCGACGAACAATTGTCGAACGCCGATCTCATCCGTGAAAAATATCGGGGCATCCGGCCCGCGGCCGGTTATCCAGCCTGTCCAGATCACGCTGAGAAACGAACGCTCTTTGATTTGCTTGATGCTGAGAAGAACGCAGGGATCAAACTGACGGAGTCATTCGCGATGCATCCCGGCTCCAGCGTGAGCGGGCTATATTTTTCGCATCCCGATTCGAAATATTTCGGTGTAGGACAGATCGGACGCGATCAAGTTCTCGATTACGCGACACGTCTTAACGAACCAGTGCCAGCCATTGAGAAACGGCTCGCGCCCAATTTAAGCTAGAATGTTGGACACGAAACAAGGAGAGCGCTTAGCTAGATTATCGCTGAGTCGGCAGACGAACAACCTCGTATAGTTCGTAGATCTTCTCTCCTCCAAACCAAAATTCCTTTACCAATTGAGATGTCAGCTCGGGGTGAGCTTTCACCGACGCAAGGAAATTTCGCCGAGTCTCGGGGAAAGTTTCCTTCGAAGCAGCGAATGTCACCGCAAGGCTTTTACCTTCAGGAAAAATATCATTTAATGCGGCGGTCTGGCTCTCCTTATCTTTCTGAGAAAGGGCCTGGAAAGTTGGCCAGTAATCGTGCATCCGCCGCCGCAGTTGCTTGGGTGCAAGTGCCTGGAACTGGGTGTACAGCCCCCAGTCCACGCAGATTATACTTTTTGCCTGGAAGCCATGCTCGTTGACGTAATGAGAGAGAGAATAGATTTCCGGAGACCATTGTGCGGCATAATGCGGGTTGCTTCGAAAATGCGACAGATAGCTCATCGTATTGTGAATGTTGACAAAAAAAATACAGGTTGCCGCTGCCACCAGCGGGAGAGTAGCAACCTGGGAGAGTTTTTTCGTGCGGAAATGGTCGTACAAACATCGTGCAAGGAAAGCAAACGCCAGGAAAGGCCAGGGGAAAATCATTAAGTAATGATGCGGACCGACCGCCTGAGGCGTAATTATGATCTGCAGGAAAATCAGAAAACCGATAAGGAAGCAAAACAAACCATTTTTTCGATTCTCGCGCGCTTCAGCGTTTGACATTGGCACAAACAAAATGGCTAATGCCATAAATCCGCCGACAACAATCAACCAAAAAGGAACAAAGGAAATTATCCCTCTGGCGTCTCGAAAGATAAACCAAGCTACTCCCTGGCCTGATAACGTCCGTAGGAGCTCATACCACTTCACTTGGAGTGAGTTCGTCGGAATCCCGGTTGGGTGGTCGAAATACAGAAGGAGAGGCAAAACTAAGTACAGCGTCACCCCCGACGCGACCAAAAGAAGAATGACCGCCATCCAGCGGGCGAATCTCGGCAACGAAATCCATAGCCCCTTCAGGCTGTCCGGATAGCACAAAGAAATTCCGATAACGGAAGCTAACACCAGCCAAATAAAATTGAACCTGGCGAAAAAACCGAGGACGAAGCAAATGAAAATTAGCGGTGGTTTCCATAGTTTCGGCTCGTCGCGATAGCTAAACCAGAGAGCAAGAATGGCGGCTTGGAAGAGGTGCGTCAAAACTGTCGGCCCCCAATCCAATCGACTTGGAAAAACATTAGCCGGATCCACTGCCATGATCCATAGGGCGATAACCGCCCAAACAGCTCCAAGCTTTGCTCGCATGAGCTGGTAGAAAATCAGCAGTGTCGCCGCCCCGAGCAGAATGGCCGGCAAGCGAATCGTCAAAGGCGATACGCCGAAAAGGCGGAAAATCGGATAATAGCCCCATGCCTTTAAGGCTCCCTCATAGGGGCCCAGAAGAAGCGGCAGCGGTCCCAGCCGCATATGAATGAAGGTGTTGTCAGGAGCGCCTAGAGCTGCGTTGACAAAAACCAGTTCGTCGTAATAGAGCCCCGGAAGTTCAATTCGGTAGGCGGCCAGAAAAACGAAGGTACATACGGCGGCGAATGCCAGCCAGTCCGGTAAGCGGCGTACTGAAAGCTCGCTTGGGCGTCTGGATGTCGTCACGCGGTTCAAATTTATCCTAATCCCTTCGCAGGCTACAACGACGAAACCGCCGCAACCGCTTGCATGGCGCCACCCCGGTATTAGTATTTTTGCCGTCGAAAACTTATAACACCAGACTTGCTAATCTGAATGGCAGATAGCAGTTAACCTTGTACACTAGCATATTCGGGGCGTAGCTTAGCTTGGTAGAGCGCGTGGTTTGGGACCACGAGGTCGGAGGTTCAAATCCTCTCGCCCCGACGTAGCTTCGCGCATCCGGAAGTTCGGGTACATTCGACGGAAACGAGGATGAAAACATACGGGCTAATCCTTTTGGGCGCACTACTGATCGGGGCGGTGTTGATGCACGGACAGGAAGCTGCGCCGCCTTCCGTAGATCTCTTTCCGGAACAAGAGGAAGAGGAAGCCAGCCCCACACCGCCGCCAAACGGCCCTGAGTTGCCGGAATTAAAACAACTGGACGACAGTTTTAAGCCAAAGTCGTTAGGAAAAGATGCCGATACACTGCAGGTGCACGCATTGTGGCGGCAATTGAAGAATCGCACCACCAACGATCCTGAAGTACAAGCCGCAAAAAAGTACGCTCAAGCCGCACGGACAGATTTGGAAAAGCGCAAACGGCTCAATAATTATTACGAGATCTATTATCAGCGAATGTCTGCTTTGGCCACGACGCCGGAACTCAAGCTCGCCTTGCAAGGACTGAAGGATGTTCATCAAGGCATGTTGGCTCAACCACGGGTGCGGCCATCGCCAACGCCAGAGTTTTCGGGTACGCCGTCGCCGACGCCAACAAGCACGCCTTTCAAGAAGACCAAAGAAAAACACAAGAAGAAGAAAGTGCACAAGTAACGTTTCGGTCTTCCGAAGTGCGTCCTCGCCGTTTCCGGTAGCAGCGAGAATTTGAATGCGTGTGACGCGGGATTAGGCAGCTCTGGCGGGTCATCAGCATAGGTAAGTGCCCAGAAATGTGAGATCTAGGAAAGATTTTGCTTGCCGCGGCAGCAGCAATTTCTTAAACCGTCGCGTAACTCTTCACCGATATGAACTCATTGATCGAAGTTACACAAACCGTTCTATTCATTCCCGCACGCCTACTTGGACAGATTGAGTACTCCGCGTCGTCTCAGGGTCAGGCGCCCGGGCCCGTGTTCTGGATTTTCTGGCTGGCGATCACGATCGTAATCATCGCTGCTTGCTGGAAAATTTTTGTCAAAGCCGGCCAACCCGGTTGGGCCAGCATTATTCCGATCTACAACCTTTACATTTGGTGCAAGATCGTCGGGCGACCTGCCTGGTGGATCATTTTGATGCTTATCCCGTTCGTGAATTTCATTATCGGCATTATTCTTTGCATCGATTTGGCCAAAAGCTTCGGTAAGGGTGCGGGGTTCGGCATCGGTCTGGCTCTTTTAGGAGTCATTTTCTTCCCGATTCTCGGATTCGGCAGTGCGCAATATCAAGGACCTACTGCGGGCAGCACGGCACCGAGAACGACGCCGCAGGTTGCATAATCGTGTAAGGTCGAATGTGTTGTCCCCAACACGTTGACCGGGCCTGATGCCAACCGATTGGGGACAATCGGTTCCAGCTCGCGCTTGTTGTAGTCTTGTTGTAGCCGGCATCGGTGATGCCGGCCCACCGGGATCGACAATCCCGGCTAATCGCAATCATTTTACCCAGGCTGGGTTACGTTTTTCGTTAAACGCGGCGATGCCTTCCCGCGCTTCGTCCGATTGACGCGCTTGCATGTGATATTTCAGCGCAACGTCGACGTCTTCCTTCACTGAGCGCCACCAGAGCTCTTCTACCAGTCGTTTCGTTTGCGCCAGCGCACCGGGTGCACCTTGCAACACCGACGCAGCGAACTTTTTGGCTTCACTCATCACTTCGTCTGGAGCGACGACGCGATTCACCAGGCCGATCTCCTTCGCGCGCGCGGCGTCGAGCAATTCTCCGCTAAACAACAGCTCGCGCATGTTTCGTTCGCCTACCTGCCGACGCAGAAACGTCATAACCAATCCAGCAACCAGGCCGCGGCGTACCTCGGGATATCCGATTTTTGTTCTCTCCGCGGCAACAACAAAATCGCACGCCGACATTATCCCCGCGCCGCCAGCGACCGCGGCGCCGTGCACTGCCGCAATGGTGACGAGGCGCGTCTGGCTGACAGCGACTAAAGTATTCGCGACCATCTCGGCAGTCGCGTGCGCCTTGCTGGTATCAGCGGCTTCCTTCAAATCGAGGCCGGTGCAAAACGCTGCGCCTGCTCCTCGCAAAACTAGAACGCGCTGCTCCGATTGTTCGGATGCGACGTTTATGGCCGCACATAATTCCGTAAGCAAGTCCAGAGTCAGAGCGTTCCGTCGCTCGGGACGATTGAGAGTAACAACAGTGATCTGCGGCGACTGTTTTTCGATTAAAAGGACGGGCATGGGGATCGTTAAATCGGTAAATGCCTCCTACGTTTGGATGACTCCGGTGTGAAAACGCGCTTTCGGCATTGGACGCGAAACGTAATCTAAAAGGCGAATCAACACGTCGCGCGTTTCGTGCGGTTGAATAATAGCGTCCACCCACCCGCGAGCGGCCCCGTAGCGAATATCGGTTTGCTCTTCGTAACTCTGTTTTACTTGCGCGCGCAATTCCTCCAGTTCCTCCGGCGAAGCTTTCTTGTCTCCACGCTCCTGCGCTTTGGCAAGAATCGAGAACACGGTGTCGGACGCCTGTGCAGCGCCCATCACTGCATAACGCGCATTCGGCCAGGCAAGGATGAATCGCGGATCGTACGCCTTGCCGCACAATGCGTAGTTGCCGGCGCCGAAAGATCCCCCCAGGATCACCGTGATTTTTGGCACAACAGAATTACTCACGGCGTTCACCAGCTTGGCGCCGCTGCGAATGATCCCGCTCTCTTCCGCATCGCGACCGACCATGAATCCGCTGACATCCTGGAAGAAAATGATCGGCAAATTGGTCTGATTACAATCCATCACAAAGCGGGCTGCTTTATCTGCGCTCTCGGAATAGATCACGCCCCCCATCTGGATCCCCTCCTTTTTAGTCCTGACCTGCACCCGCTGGTTCGCAACAATGCCCACCGGCCGGCCATTGATACGGGCGTAGGCAGTCACGAGCGTCTTGCCATAATCGGCCTTGTATTCATCCAGAGAGTTTTCGTCGACGATCGCCGACAGGAGATCGCGCACATCATAATTTTGCCGGCCTTCGAAGCTGATCAGATCGTAAACGCTATCAGGCTTCTTCGCTGCCTTCACTTCTTTACGTCGGGCGTGATCTCCGAGCTGCGCCGTTCGCCTTGGCTTCCGGTAGCAACGCGACTAAAGATCGAAGTCGCTTGAGACATGACGCATCATCTTTTTCGAAAAAGTCGACCGTCCCGCTGATCTCCGAATGCATTTTCGCACCGCCGAGTTCTTCTGCATCGACAATCTGACCAATGGCCGCCTTCACGAGGGACGGCCCGGCGAGATAAAGCCCGCTTCCCTGCGTCATCAAAATCTTGTCACACAGTACCGGGAGATACGCGCCGCCGGCAACGCAGTTGCCCATGATCGCAGCAAACTGCGGGATGCCCGCGGCTGATATCACGGAGTTATTTCGAAAGATTCGGCCGAAATCATCCTCATCTGGAAAAATTTCATCCTGCATCGGCAGGAATACGCCCGCGGAATCGACGAGATAGATGAGTGGCAGCGCGCACTCGAAAGCGATCCGCTGCGCGCGGATCACCTTTTTGGTTGTCGCTGGAAAAAACGCACCGGCTTTCACCGTCGCGTCATTAGCCACGATCATGCACGGGACGCCTTCGACATTGCCGATGCCCGCCACCACCCCGGCTGCGGGTATTTTTCCCCATTGATCATACATTTTGTATGCAGCCCAGAGCCCGATCTCGAAGAACTGCGAATTTTTGTCGAGCAGATCCCGCAGCCGTTCGCGCACTGGCAGACGTCCCCATTTGCGCTGGCGTTCGTGGCCGGCCTTGCCGCCACCTTCACGCAGAACAGCTTCCTCCTCCGCAATCGCCGCGCAATGCGCGCGCAAGACCTCACTCTTGTTCGATCGAGCCATATGCCAGAGCCACGCTTAATCCGTGAGATTGACCGAATCAAGCCGCAGTCGCGCGTTGGGTTGTAGCGGTGCTTGCGTCAAGCGTCGAAAACCCAAATACCAGGCGTTTGACACAAGCACCGCTACAACGCGCACCTCGCGTGTTCGGTTTATAGAATTGCCCAGAGTCTTTGTGGCGGGCGGCGGGCTCGACTCCGGGGAGCAGTCCCGCCGCGACGATCTTGCTGTACCGCCTCGAATCGTCTAAACGCTTACAGCATGAGTTCACCTCAGAGTTCAGTTGCGTTTGGCGCACCGGGGATTGAACCGCGTTGGACTTCCAGCGCGAAAGAAGGCGTCGGCACGGCATATCACACCAGTTGCCGCGTTTGGTTTACGTTGAGTCATGGGATCGTGAACGAAATTTATTATCCGCACGTCGATCAACCCAACACGCGCGACTTTCAATTTCTCATCAGCGACGGCGAAACCTTTTGCCACGAAGAAAAGCGCGACCTGAATCACCTGGTTGAATATCCGGAGCGCGATTGCCTGTTTTATCGCCTAACCAATTCGGAACCGAACGGACGCTATCGTATCGTGAAAGATATACTCACCGATCCGCACCGGTCGGTCCTGCTTGTACATGCGAGGCTCGAGGTATTCGACAAATCATTACGGGGCAAGCTGCGGCTGTACGCTTTGCTGGCGCCACATCTGGCCGGTTACGGCGCCGGCAACTCCGGATCGTGCACTGAAGTCGGCGGTTACAAACTACTGCATGCACAACGTGAAGATGTTCACCTGCTGATGGCCTCGAGCAGCGGTTTCTCCCGGCGCTCGGTCGGCTACGTGGGCTTCAGCGATGGTTGGCAGGACCTCATGCACAATTTCAAAATGGACTGGAACTTTCGGTCAGCCCCGGACGGAAATATCGCGTTAACAGGCGAAATCGATTTGCCAGAGACCGGCGCATTCACGATCGCGATTGCGCTTGGTCGAAGTTACCAAAGCAGCGCCACCAAATTGTTCCAGTCGTTGGCCGAGCCGTTTGCGGAAAAATGCGAAGCCTATGTTCGCCAGTGGCAGCGCGCACTGATTAATCGTGAGTACGATTTCAGCAGCGACACCTCCGATGACGGCGGGGAGTATCGGTTGAGCCGGTGCGTGTTACTGGCGCATGAGGACAAGGTTTTCCAAGGCGCAATCGTCGCCTCGATGAGCATCCCCTGGGGTGAAACAAAAGGCGATTTAGACCTTGGTGGCTATCACCTCGTCTGGACACGCGACCTCGTACAGAGTGCAACCGCACTTCTTGCCACGGGACAAATGGGCACGCCGCTGCGCGCATTGATCTGGCTGGCAGCTATTCAGCGGCCTGACGGAAGTTTTCCGCAAAATAGTTGGATCGATGGTACTGCCTACTGGTCCGGTCTGCAGCTTGATCAAGTTGCTTTTCCCATATTGCTGGCTTGGCGTTTGCATAAATATCATGCGCTCGACCTGTTCGATCCACGCGTGATGATTGTGCGTGCTGCCGCCCGCCTAATCCTGCGAGCCCCGGTGACCGCGCAGGAACGATGGGAAGAAAATTCCGGTTACTCGCCCTCGACGCTAGCTGTCGTGATCGCCGCGCTCGTTTGTACCGCGGACTGGGGCATGGAAGTCGGCCATACTGATGCGGCGGAATTCGTTTTCGCATATGCCGACTGGCTGGCAGCGCATCTCGAAGAATGGACGGTCACAACAAACGGGGAATTAGTCGAAGGCATTCCTCGACATTACATCCGCATTAATCCCGCAGATCCTAATACGCCCGATCCCCATGCCGACCCCAACACGCAGATGATACAGATCGCCAATGGGGGCGGCCTGCATCCGGCGCGAAACATCGTGGGCGGCGATTTTCTTCATTTTGTGCGCTATGGCATTCGACGGCCGGACGATCCACTCGTGCTTGATTCGATCAAAGTAATCGATCGCGTTCTCAAGCACGACCTGCCGCAAGGCCCGGGGTGGCGTCGTTACAATCATGACGGCTACGGCCAAAAAGCTGACGGCAGCGCTTACGACGGAACCGGAGTGGGCCGGTGCTGGCCGATTTTGACCGGAGAACGCGGTCATTACGAGCTCGCAGCAGGTCGCGATCCAAAACCGTTCATCACCACGATCGAAGATTTTTCGAACCAGGGCGGCATGCTCACCGAACAGGTTTGGGATGGCCCCGACCTGCCGCGTGCAAGAATGAAACCCGGTTGTCCGACTGGTGCCGCGATGCCGCTTTGCTGGTCGCACGCCGAGTACGTTTCGCTGGTTCGGAGCCGACATGATGGCGTTTGCTTTAATCGAGTCGAACCGGCCTACCAACGATATGTGGTGAATCCAGTGACGAACCGTTTCGAGATTTGGACGCTTCGTTACCCCATGCGGCGGATGCCGCGTGACAAAATTCTGCGGATCATTTTGGCCGAAGAGGCGAGTATTACATGGACAACGGATAATTGGCAGCGGACTAACAAGTCGCAGACGCTACACCAGGACCACCTGAATCTTTGGTTCGCTGACTTTCCAACCGCCAAATGGCCGGTCGCTTCAGTATTTGTTTTTACAATTTTTTGGAATCGCGATCAACGCTGGGAGAACCGCAACTGGGAGATACGTCTCATGTAAGAAACGCGGAGCCAGCGAGGCGCGGGTCGCAACATGATAAAGAATCCGACACACGCGCGAACTCAGGGGCCGATCCGAACAATAGGCTGGAGTATATGAAATCGATCGTTCAAACTGCAAATGTAGAGGGAGAAGCAATTCAATTAAGAGAAGTGATTCCATTCTGGTTTGCCGTGTCCAGCCCGCTGCTTGGTGCGTTCCTGGGTTTGCTAGGAGCATGGTTTGTGGCCTGGCTCAGCACGTGACGAGGTTGCGGCACTCCAGACGCTGTGACAAATCGTGAGGAAATTATTCGAAGCAGATTTCTTCCCGCGAATAGCCGGCGCCGATTCGCCGCCGCCGGAGCCCGTATCTGACCCAGTCGCGAAAGAAAGACGACGAATTTTGATCGTCGATGACGATCCGAACAGCACGCACCTCGTAAAAATCCTTTTGGAAAGATCCGGCCCGTATCTCGTACTGGAGGAAAACGATCCCACTAAGGCAGATCAAACCGCCCACGATTTTAAGCCGGACGTGATCTTGCTCGACATCGTCATGCCGAAAATGGACGGAGGCGAATTAGCTATACAAATTGAAGCCGATCGTGAATTGCAGAATACGCCGATAATTTTCCTAACGGCATTGGTCACACACGTGGAGGCAAAGAGCGGACTTCATATTCAGGGACATCCATTGGTGGCGAAGCCGATCAGCATTCCAGAGTTGATCGACGCGATTGAAAAACATCTGCCTGCGCGGGCGGAGTGTTAACTTCGCGTTCGCGCGAGACGTTTGCTGCGAAGTCATGATGGCGAGAATTCCTCGCCTCGTTCGAGCGCTGCTTCGGCTTTGAGATTTTCGAGATCGCGCCCGATGCTCGCGACAGCAGTGACGTTATCCCTGGCGCGAAAGAGCACCGAGCCATGTTTGGCTTTCAAGTCACCGGACGCACTCGCGTCATCGCTGGCGCTGCCATGACCCACGTAGTGAATGTGCAGATCGAAGTGATTGCTCCAGAAGAATGGCGGGATCGTGAAAGGTTCGCGTGCTCCGAGAATATTGCGCGCCGCAGTCTGACCCTGGCGCTGAGCCACAACCCAGTGTTCCACGCGAATCCGGCCAGCGCGCGGATCGGGCCAGCGCGCAATGTCGCCCGCAGCAAAAATTCCGGGAACATTCGTTTCCAAAAATTCGTTTACCAAGACGCCGTTATCAGTCGCGATGCCAGCTTGCTCAGCGAGGCGAGTGTTTGGGCGGACGCCGATCCCGACAACCACTAAATCGCAGTCCAACTTCGTTCCGTCATCGAGTTGCACATATCGGTCGTAAATTGCCGCAGGCGTCCGACCGAGGTGAAACTTCACGCCATGCGCTTCGTGCGTTTCGCGAACCAGGTTTCCCATTTCGGTACCCAAAACTTTCCCGAGCGGCATCGAATCTCTTCCGACCACTGCGACCTCCATTTTACGCTCGCGTAACGACCATGCCACTTCCAGTCCGATGAAACTGGACCCAATGACGACGGCGCGTTTTGCGGTCTTCGCCTTTTCAATGATCCGTCGACTGTCGACCAGCGTTCGCAGATAAAAAACATGCGGCAAATCACTGCCGGGAATCGTGAGATGGACAGGTTCCGCACCCGTCGCCAGCAATAGCGTCCCGTAGCCTAACGAACGTCCATCCGACAACGTGACCTGTTTTGTGTTCGGATCGATGCTTGTAACGGTGGTGTTTGTAAACGCATCAATCTTCTGCTCGCGATAGAATTCCGGTGGTCGCAACGGGATCCATTCTTCCGGGGCGTTGCCCGCGAGATAGTCCTTGGAAAGATTCGGCCGATCGTATGGCAGAGAGTCATCCGCACCGATCAAAGTAACCGGCCCGTCATAGCCTTCGCGACGCAACATCTCAGCCGCGGCGCCACCAGCTGCGCCCGCGCCAATAATCACCACACTCGTCGGCGACGTTTTCGGTTTGCGCTCGAGTTTTCTTTCGGTCTTGCCGGTCACAAAGAAGCTGTCGCCGCGTTTCTCGATGGTATAACAAGCGACATTATTTAAGGCGGGCGCTGCGATAGCTTCGCCGGTGCGCAAATCAAACCGCGCATGGTGCAATGGGCAGTGCACCGTGCAATCGACCATCAACCCTTCTGCCAGTGGCCCACCGTAATGGGTGCATGTTGCGCCAATGGCAAAAAGGTCATTCCCTCGCCGGGCCACTAGCACCGCTTCGCCAAGTGCATGTCCCAAAAGCATTTCTCCGTCACGCAGTTTTTCGACCCCGTAGCCTTTTTCAAAATCAGGGCCGCTAAGTTCGTTGGATGCTTCAGCCATAGAATTTTCCTTTTGTGACTAACATATGAATCGCACCGGGACGACACAGCAATCGTCTTGGACCTTTCAGGACGTCTCCACATCACAAGATCCGCGCAAGATCGCATGTACGTTGAAATACTCCGTCGTGCATACTAGCCGGCGTAAGGGCACACCATATCCATCCGCGATGTCGATTCTGAACTTCTACGTCAATCGAGCGGGAAAAAATCTCAAAAAAAACAGGAACGAATTCTGGAAAACGCTAAGCAGGAATTGCGCGACGTTTTTGGACGATCCTAATTTATTACCCTTCCTTTAATCCCAGTCCACGCCGAGCAACGCGCGCGTTTCTTCCACGGCTGTCCGCCAAATCTTCATCATTTCATCGTCGCTACGTTGATAAAGGCCGCCGTAGTTGCCGTCGTTGAGATATTGCCGCACTGATTTTGGGTCGAGGCGTCGCAGTTTCTCCGAGTCGCTCATCGCTTTTTGCTGCGACGGCACCTTGACGTTCGCCAAACGCGTCCACGGAAAGTTCTCCATCCACGAGGCGTGCGAAGCGACAGGATCGATTGCCTGCACTTGTGCCCAAGCTTTCGGGGCGTTCCACCAATTATGGAACTTGATCCGCATTCCGGGGTGATCTGCCATCCATTCGCCGACGAATCCTTGCGCGGGGATGTTGCCGCCATGGCCATTTACAATCAGTATGCGTTTGAACCCCTGCTCCGCCAATGCGTCGAGAATATCACTCACTATCGACATGTAGGTCTCCATTCGAAGAGTGATCGTCCCCGGAAACGCGCGGAAATACGGTGTGATGCCGTAGGCGAGGACGGGATATACAGGAATACCTAACGGCTCGGCAGCCTCGACAGCCAGGCGCTCGGCTAAAATGCTGTCGGTACTCAAACTCAAGTAAGCATGTTGTTCCGTGCAGCCGAGTGGCAACACTGCGCGGTCGTCGCGCCGGAGATATTCCTCCACCATCATCCAATTCATTTCGCTGATTCGCATTATCGACGTTGATGCTTGGGATTACAGGAGTCCACGCGGACTTGACCGAGCCTTTGAACAACTCTTTTGAGTTCGCAAGCCATAGTCACTCGTTTATCGAGAGATAGGTACGGTGCGCTTGCGGGGCGGCATCACGTGAAGATGATGGTGGGCACCTGCCAGGAAGCAGCCTCTAACTTACTCAAATGTCGACCGGTCAAGGCCCTCGTCTACCTTGAAGCAGATTAATAACCAGGACGATGACAGCAATCACCAAGAGTAGATGGATCAAACCGCCGCCGACGTGGCCGATAAAACCTAGCAGCCAAAGCACCAGCAGAATAACAATAATGGTCCACAGCATAACCAATCCTTTCCGTTTTAATTAAAGTTTTGTCCGTATTTATCCAGAGGACTATCTCCCCGCCAAGACTTTTCAGGTGCACCCTCGCAGCAAAAAGATTAGCAGCAAAATTGGAATCGGAATTCCCAGCAGCCAAAGCAAAATGTATCCGGTTGCACCACAATTTTGGTTCTTCTCACTGATACGCATGTAAGACGTTCCCTTCTTTGTTTACTGATTCGGATGAGAGGCGAAACTCACGTGTCAGTGGAAGAAAGTTCTGGCTAAAGTCCTGGTCAGCGCAATTGATCATCCGGCTCTGGCACGAGCGACGAATCTTTTTTATGCGCAATTTTTTTGCCCTCGCGTTTTGGCTCACTGTTACAACGCTCGTCTCCGCCGCAGAACTCACGGAGGTCGCCAGTTTTCCCGACCAACAAGTAACCGGTGTTGGCGTCTCGATGAAATCCGGCCGCGTATTCGTTAATTTTCCCTATTGGTCCGATCAGCATTCCGTTTCCGTGGCAGAAATCGTAAACGGCCAGCCGAAACCATATCCGAACGAAGAGTGGAACAAGCCCGGCCCTCCCGCCTCGCACTTTGTGTGCGTGCAGAGTGTGGTTGTGGATGATCAGGAGAATTTATGGGTACTCGATCCTGCGGCTCCGAAAATGCAGGAGATCGTCAAGGGCGGCCCGAAGCTGGCCAAAATTGATCTGCGAGCGAATCAACTGGTACAGTCAATCCCATTCGGCGAAGACATTGCGACGGCCAAAAGTTACCTTAACGACGTTCGGATCGACACACGGTCGGACACCGCATTCATCACCGATTCCGGCAAAGGCGCAATAATCGTTGTGAATCTCAAGAACGGAAATGCGCGGCGATTACTCGATGGCCATTTCTCGACCCAACCAGAGAAAGATTTCAAGCTGGTTGTGGACGGAAGAGAATTAGTTGACCAGCAAAAGAAAGCGTCACCGCAAATCGCATCCGATGGCATCGCGCTCGATACCAAGAACGGTTACCTCTATTATCACGCGCTGACCGCTCACACGCTTTATCGCATTAAAACAAGCTTTCTTACCGATGAAAAGCTCAGCAAGAAAGACCTCGAATCCAAAGTCGAAAAAGCCGGGGAAACAGCCGCGCCTGACGGAATGCTCGAAGCGCCTGACGGCAGCATTTATCTGACGGACCTGGAACACAACGCAATTGCGCATTGGAATCCTGCGACGAAAAGCGTCGAGCAAGTCATCGCGGACAAACGGCTCACGTGGCCAGACACGTTAGCCTGGGGACCAAACGGTGATCTTTACGTCACCGCATCGCAGATCGAGAACATGCCGCGTTTTAATAATGGCACATCCACGCAGACCGAGCCGTACAAGCTTTGGAAAATCACGGGAATGAACCCGAGATAGCAATCGCTCCGCAACATCGTCTTGCCAATCTGGGCGTTCCTGCGCGAAATCGTTTCCGTGAAACTTTGGAAATGGGAGCCGGACGCGATTTTCGGGTTTCGCAGCCGACACGGCTACCTTAACAGGCGCAGTGCACGTGTGGATTCGTCAGCCGATGCGAATCACGCGCGGATCGTCAGGTCCGCCCGAAGCGAATTCTGGAAATTCCGTCGGATGCAAAATTCCTGCGAGAATTTCGAGGCTGTCGACAATGCGAGGCCCGGGACGCGCAAAGTATGCACTGGCATTTACGATATGAATTTGGCCGGCCTGCGCGGCGGGGATGGAGTTAAAACCGGGAAATCGCCCGAGCAATTCGTAATCGCGGCGCGCTCGATCGATGTCGTACCCGCAAAGCGCAAGCACGATAATTTCTGGACGCGCATCCAACACCTGCTGCCAATCGACCTGAGCCGACGGCTGATGCTTCCGGCCTAACGGATCGTGGCCACCCGCGATCTCAACCAGTTCCGGCCCCCAATGACCGGAACAAAACGGTGGATCCACCCATTCCATGAGAAAACAACGTGGGCGATCCGGAATTCCAGTCGCGCGCTCGCGTACGTTCGCAACGCGGTCCGATAAATCTCCTATCAATTGATCCGCGCACTGGCGTACACCGCACGCATCAGCGACGCGCCGAATATCGTCGAAAATATCGGTCAGACTCGTTGGCTCCAGGTTCACTACTAAAGGCGGACCAGGCAAGGTTTGCGCGAGCTTCGCGACAGTGCCGTAGCCAACCGCGCAAACATCGCATAATTGTTGGGTGAGGATGACGTCGGGCCGCAGTGTTCGGAGCAGCGGCTCATCGAGACTATAAATTGTTCCGTTTTCACGCAAAGCCCGTCGCACCCACTCGTCTACTTCGACACTCGTTAGACCGGCATGATGGATGGGACATTGAGTCACGCGCGGTCGTCGGCTGGCTGGTTCGGGAAAATCGCACTCATGCGAAACGCCAACCACTTGGCCCATTAACCCAAGCGCAGCCGCGATCTCAGTCGCCGCAGGCAACAAGGAAACGATGCGATGCATTTCCAAGCATACACTCTGTATGGTTCGCGGTAATCGCGACCATGTATTGCCCTGCCCTGTGCTGGAGGTTACAACCTGATCGGTTTGCGCTGTTGAAACAACGCGAGGTGCCGCTGAAAAAGCTTTGTGCTGTCGGGCGAGATTCCTTTCACAGCTAGCGCTTGCGAGGAATACTGAACCGCGGAATTGAAATCGCCAGTCTCAGCATACGCTGCGGCGAGAGTGTCGATCATCTGCTCGTCTTTCCATATCATTATGCTGCACGCGGCCTTTGCGTCTTTCACTGCCTGTTGCCCATTGCGAAACGACGCGTTCGGGCAAGTCGCCCGAAACCACGCACGATCGCTCAGGATCCTGGCAAGCGTCACGTTGCGGGGATGGAGCGAGACCAGGAAATCGTATTCCTTTATTGCTTCAGCGTATTTGCCGAGCCGGGCATTAATATTGGCGCGTAATAGCGCAGCTTCCACCACACTCCGATCTTGCCGGAGAGCTTCGTTGCAATCCTTCAACGCCAAATCGTATTTGCCTTGGTTTGAGTAAATTTGCGCGCGCACATAGAGCGCTGGCCAAAATTTCGGATCGCGCTGAAGTACTGTATCGAGCTTTCGCTTTGCGCCGGCTACGTCGCCTGTCTTAATCAGGTCTTGTGCCTCAGTAACAAGGTTCATCGACGCACGCATGTGGCCAGGTGTAGCAACGATGATCGGCACACTTGCATTTAAAGCCGTTACTGAGATCAAGACTGCCGCAGGAAATGCAAAGACTTTCGAAATTTTCATTCCGCTCAACCAATCAAGCGATCTGTAATCAGAAACGCAGCAGCGTAGCAAACAAAAATCGACGCTCCGCCAACGACTCCGGAGACAAAGGCAGCAGCCCACGAACCGCGCTGCAGCGTTCGTGCCAGTAAGGCGAAGACCACTGCAATCCCGAACTCGCCGAGAATGATGTACCACGGGGTGAAAGAAATCATTCGGCAGCCAGCGTATTGCCACCAATGAATCCGGCGCGCCATTTCCTCGTAGAATGGAATGTTGATAGCGCCGAGCAATCCGATCATTAGCAGGCCGGTCTTGCCAAACCGATCCCACAAACGAAGTCCGATGTAACCGAACTGCACCGCCACGACTTCCCATGCAAACGGCATCCACAGCGGCGAGCGCCAAATCATCGGCCCGCCGCCGATCGAATAATCGAGCGTGCGCGTGTAATCGACTAGCCAGGCATCAGCTGCCAGTTCAATAAATCCAACCACGACTCCGAAGAGAAGAAGTCGCGCCAGCAATGCGTCACGCCTAACGACTATAAAGCCGACGAGCAAACAATTGTCGATCACATTAAGAGCGGCGCCCGTACGCCAGTCCGACCACGGCGCAAAGGCCAGCAGTGAAACCGCCGCAACGTTGATGACGACCGTCGCGATCACAATACACAAGCGACCACGCTCAAGCGCAGGGTCGGGCGTATTCGCAAGTGACATGCTGCCGCTCTAGCGAGTCGCCCGGCAACAGTCAATCCGTTGGTTTTGCATTTGCAAGGCATCCGCCGCGGCGGACGCCACACCCATCAGCATACGGCTTGACCAGGACTCCTTCGCGCTGTTAAGCCCATGCGGTGAAACGGCTCCTCTGGATCGACATTTCTAAGGGCCTGGCGATTTTGTTCGTCGTCTATTTTCACTTTTTCTCGACTTACTTCCAACATGGCGTTCTTCCGCCGCCTGATTGGAGCAACGTCGCGGCCGGCACACTGACAATCCTCGGAATGGCCTGGCTCAAAATATCCGGACTCGGTTTCCATGCAGTCGGTGTTTTCATCATCCTGAGCGGCTGGACGCTCATGCAATCGACCACGCGTCGTGCTGAAAAGGGACAAATCGCCTGGGGCGGATGGTATTGGGACCGGTTCATGCGGCTATATCCGATGTACTGGGTCGCGCACCTCGTTTATCTTGTCTCACCGTTCGTCGCACGACTCGAACCGGTAGACGATCGCATCATCCTGAGCCTGCTCGGCCTTCGGTTCGTCGATATCGAGATGAACTTCATGTACCTCAACGCAGCGTGGTGGTATTTCTCGATGCTGATCCAGTTTTATCTGATCTTTCCCCTGCTCTTTTGGTTGGCGCGCCGTGTTGGACCATGGTGGTTTCTGTTCATCGGATGCGCTGCGGGATTTTTCGCGCGCTATGTCTTGCTCATCCTTTGGCCACAAAACGGTCTGTGGGTTCTTGGCGGGTTTGCAATTTGTCGATTGCCCGAGCTTGCCCTCGGGATATCGCTTGCAATGTGGTACGCGCAACCCCGAAACGGTTCTGGTTTGGAATGGTTTCTTCTTCGCGGCCCGGGATTCATAACCGGCTTGATGCTTTACCCGGCAGCACTGCAGCTCTACCACGGACTTTATCCTTACATCTTTGTCGATTTCGCCACCGGCGCCTGTTGCATGCTGGAGATTGTTGGAATCGCTGGGTTCATTTCGCTGTTTAATCCGCCGGCCCAATTGTTCGGACTCGTTGGGCTTTATTCGTATGGTCTGTACCTGACGCACCAGCCGTACGTGATCTGGCTTGGACTTCGCATTCGCGAAGTTCCGATCTGGGGTTTTCTATTGATTTGCATCCCCACCCTCGCTGTCCTGAGCGCGTGGGGCATGCTTCTGGAAAAAGGAACGAACACGTTGGTGAACAAACTCGCGTCGTTGAAAAAACACGCACGCGTTTAGACTCGTTGTCTCTCGCCAGTCCCGAGGTTCTCCCTGTGTCTCGCGTACTTCGCCTTCTTTCGCCTGCTCAATTCAGCAACTCGGATATAGTCCCGGCGGTTTCGCTATTTCGCCAGGATATCTTAGATGATCGAAGTTCCTTCACGCGCGACTGCACCCATTGCGGGTTCATCTGCAGAACAGACGCGGCGCCAAATTGCCGCTCGGTTGCTTCCGTTCGTTTTTCTCCTTTACATCATCAACTACCTCGATCGAACCAGTGTGGCATACGCAGCACTTGGAATGACGCGCGACCTTGGGTTCGACGATCGCGTCCTTGGCCTGGGAATCGGGGTTTTCTTCCTCAGTTATGTAGCCCTTCAGATACCGGGGGCGGTGCTTGCCCAACGATGGAGCGCGCGCGGGGTGATTTGCGCAACCATGGTTGCGTCAGGATTGCTCACCGCGCTCACTGCAGTCGTGCACACTCCCGCACAACTTTATCTCGCACGCTTTTTGTTAGGCGCGGCCGAGGCCGGTTTTTTCCCGGGCGTAATCGTTTATTTAAGCCACTGGTTTATCCAAGAGGACCGAGCGAAAGCGACAAGCCGCTTCATGTCTGCAATTCCCATTTCGCTGGTCATCGGATCCCCGGTAGCCGGCTGGATACTAGGTCACAACTGGTTGATGCTCGAAGGGTGGCGCTGGCTTTTCTTTCTGGAAGGCATTCCTGCGATCTTGTTAGGCCTGGTTGCATTTTTCTTTTTAACAGATTGCCCACCGCAGGCCCGCTGGCTAACGACCGAACAGCGGGAATGGATCTCTGGAGCGTTGGAACAAGAAAAACCGCAGAGCCGACATTCGATAAGTATCGGTCAGACACTCCGTTCGCGCACTGTGCTCGTGCTCGCCAGCGCAGCCTTTCTTCAATACTTCATTGGGTACAGCGTGATTTTCTGGTTGCCCACTATTCTCAAAGATCAGTCGGGACTTTCAGATACGAAGGTAGGTTTGTTCGGCGCTGTGCCCTACGTAGTGGCGCTTTTCGCAATGTTGTTTAACGGATGGCATTCCGACAAAGGTCGCGAAAGACGCTGGCACGCTGCGTTTCCAATGTTCATAGCCGCAGCCGGATTGCTTTGTTTCATCAGTTTGCCAAGATCAAACATGCTGGCGGTCTTGCTCTTGAGCGTCATCTGTATCGGCATGGCGTTTCTGCCGGTGTTTTGGGCAATTCCAACGGAAATCCTCAGCGACTCCAAGGCGGCAGTTACCGTGGGAACAATCAATGCCCTCGCCAGTCTCGCAGGTTTCGCTGGCCCGTACGCGTTCGGATACCTCCGAGCTGAAAGCGGTTCTTTCGTCATCGGATTCTCGGTGTTGATGTGTAGCGCTCTTGCAACGGGGATTCTTATGTTATTCACGCCAGTCGCCTCTCCTCGCGCTCCAGAATCTCCCGGATTGAACTAAACGCCGTTGGCCAAATGCAACTTCACTTCGATCTGTTCAACTATTTCCTGCAGCGTTCGTCCCAAGCCAACAGTCAATGCGCGCTCGTCCGCCCGCGGCTCCTGCACATCATCGAACTGACTCCGCAACAACTCTGGGTTCATGAAATGCCCGCGCCGGCCGCGCAGTTGCTTCTCGACGAGCGCATAATCGCCGCGAAGAAACACAAACTTTACTTCACCGCTAACGCGCAGACGATCGCGGTAAGCACGTTTTAAGGCGGAACAGGCCAGCACGGCATTTTCTCCAGCGGCTAGCAACTGTTCGATTTGTTTGCGCAAACAGTCCAGCCACGGCCAACGGTCTTCGTCAGTCAAAGGATGACCGATGCGCAACTTCTGGATATTTGCGGCCGGATGAAAGTCGTCGGCTTCAATAAAGCGCCAGCCAAGTTCGCCAGCCAGTAGCTTACCGACCGTTGTTTTGCCCGCACCGGAGACTCCGCAAATGATTATGATCACGGCCCTTTAGTTTTTCTCCGACTGCCGATTTTTTCTACGACGAAGGCAATAAAAACAAAGAGCGTGTAGAAGATCCAAACACCCATCACCGTGGCCTTATCCGTCAAAGGCGTGCGCGGCACATATGTGTCACCGATCTGGACAATGACCAGAACAATCCCGAACACGATTACAGCTCCTTTGCGGATTGCAGGCATCGCATTTCGCGCAAGATACAGTGCGATCCCGGCGGCGAGCAGCGCGATTTCCAATGCAAACTCGGGGTCGCGATAATTCCATAAACCGAAACCGACTTTCCAAGTGTTATCGTAAATCGCCAGATCCCGTGGATGCGCAATCAGGTCGAGAACCCAGTGCGAGAAAACGGCGAGACCAATGATTAAAGGCGCTGACTTAGTGTACTGGCGGCCGCAGATCGCCTTATAAATCAACGCAGCAACGACGCTCCAAAGAATCGCCGTGATCAAACTGTGCGAATACGGATGAAAATACGAATCGAGCATGCTGCCCGCCGTGAAGCCTTTGATGACGCGCAGCTTTTCAATCCCAAGCAAAACCAAAGTCGCCCAGATGTAGTCGAGAAACTGAACAGCAATGAACAGGACCCAAAGCGGGATTCTGTTTCGTTCTGTTCTGCATGCAAAAGCAACGCTGTAATGCCCAACAAACATTTTCGGCCTAGTTGTAGAAGCGTTTGTGCCAAACGCCTTTCTCTCGGCGCTTGACACAAGCGCCGCTACAATGGTCGCGCAACTGCGCGACCTAGCTGTCCGGCTGCTCGTTGGGAAGGAAACTGCTTCCCCAACAGATTTTGCGTCTGCTGGTTGATGATTGCTGATCAAGTTTGCTTGGTTCAGCATTTGCCCATGAACCGTCTTTCTTTGTTCGCCATCGGCCTGCTGCTTCTTGTTTCGGCCTTACCGGCTTGCGCTGTGGATCGATCTGAAGAAGTGCGCGCGACCGAGGTAGCGTTCGCCAAAGCGTTCGCAGACCGCGACGCCAAAAAGTTTTTCGCGTATATCGCCGACGACGCCCAGTTTCTTGGAAAACGCAATACCATGCGCGGGAAGCAAGAGGTAATCGCAAGTTGGTCAGAATTTTTTAAACCATCAGTCGCACCTTTCCGCTGGGAACCCGAACGAGTCGTAAGTGCCGGGGACCTTGGATTCTCGAGCGGTCCTGTTTACGACGAAGCGGGAGCGCAGATCGGCACCTTTACGTCCACATGGATAAGACAATCGGACGGCTCGTGGAAAATCCTCTTCGACGGAGGCTCCGCGTGTCCGACGACGAAGTAGTCGACGCAGTGCCGGTATGCCGCCGATCGAACGGTCGAGAAACCTTCTAAGTCGGAAGCGCGAACGAAATGATCGTGTCTTTCGCTCGATAATTAGACCAGAAAAGTTCGCCGTCAAAAGTCAGTGAGCGGGAGGCGAACGGGACAACCGCGATATCTTCAGCGACCGGGGTTTCTTCCTGCGGATTCAGTCGTGTGATTCGCCAATCCTCCTTTGGATTTTCCTGGCCGCGCAAAACGTAAAGCAACCCGTTGGCAAAGGTGTGGCCGCAGATCTCAGCGCCGACGTCGATCTCGCGAATCACATTCCCCTTTTCATCGAACATCAGAACTCGTTTCCTGTACCACTGGCTCATGTACAGATTTTTCCCGTCAAAGCTGAGGTATGATCCGGTCAATTCAGGACACGCGAACAGCTTCGAAAATCCATCCTCAGGTGTGTAGCGATAAATGTAACGATCGTCATCCGCGCCTTCGCCGATGGTGAAACGGAGTTCGCCGTTTACCGCAACGGCAGCCCACGGAATGCCGGGCGCTTCCTGTTGTTTCAAGACGGTCCCATTCTCCGGGTCGATCGCATAGATTCGGCGCAGGTCACGCGAACCCATCCACAATTTCTTGTCCCGTCCGTCCCAAGCCAGAGCCTGCGGTGTTGTCGCTGGCGAAGCAAGACGGCGTTTCTCAATAACTTGCGCTTCGATCATTTCTCAAACTCCTCGTTTGGAATTAAAATTCGTTTGATTTCCGAGCCATGCAACAGCGCTATGCAATAACTGGATCGCAGATTTCTAGTTTGCCAAACTCGCTGGCGCCGAGGGAAGATTGCCCCGCGCCTATGAATCAAAGAATGATCACTACTTTGCTAATGCTGCTGTGTCTGGCGGGTCCGTCGACTTTTACCGTCCGCGCCCATGGCGATAAGAGTGTCACCGCGGCTCAAGTCAACGGCACCTGGAAAACGAAAGGCGGCGAATTCAAGATCTGGGCACTCGGAAACCAGCGCCTTCAGGTGGAATTTTCGGGCGTTTACGAATACAAAACGCCGAAGGGCCCAATGGCCAACGAGGGCGAAGGTAGCGGCATCGCAACTATCGAAGGCGACACTGCGATCTTCAAACCCGAGGGCGCGGAAGAGGAATGCCAGATCACATTAAAATTCACCGGCGGCAAACTGATTGTCGCGCAAACCGGCATTTGCGGCTTTGGCCACAATGTGAGTGCCGAAGGCACCTACAAAAAAGTTTCGTCGAGGAAGCCAAAGTTCGGATCGGATTGAGTTGGCGAATTCGCAACTGCTGGACGGCCCACAGGGTCGTGGCTACAGCTCGCGTTGTGATGTAACCTCCCAACAGTATGCCGCGTTGCGCTTGGGCCACGAGTGAACCGGCCATTACCTACCACGATAAGGAGTGGGGCGTTCCTGTGCACAACGATCGAGTGCTGTTCGAGTTTCTCATTTTGGAAGGAGCGCAGGCAGGGCTGAGCTGGAACACCATTTTGAAAAAGCGCGAGAACTACCGAAAGGCGCTCGATGGATTTCGCGCGGAAAAAATCGCCCTCTATAGCAAACGCGATGTTCAGCGGTTGCTCCGCAATGACGGGATCGTGCGGAATCGGTTGAAAATCGCCGCGACGATCGAGAACGCGAAAAGATTTCTTGAGGTGCGGAAGGAATTCGGAACTTTCGACGCTTATCTTTGGGGTTTTGTTGGAAGCAATCCAATTCAGAATCGTTGGCGCACCATGGCGGACGTACCCTCGCGCACCGCCGAGTCCGACGCCCTGAGCCGCGACCTGTTGCGACGCGGATTCAAATTTGTCGGCTCAACGATCTGCTACGCCTTCATGCAAGCGACAGGCATGGTCAACGATCACCTCGTAACATGTCCCCGGCACGCGGAACTCGGTGGCCAACGTCCGCGCAAATAAAAGGCATCACGCTTGAATTGTTTTGCAGGCGCTGTAGCGGCGGTTTCTGACCGCCGATCATTCGCTAATGCGCGAGTACCAGGACGTCCAACTGCGGATGTGAACCGAGCGGGGCGAAAGTAACAGTTTCTTCACCTTTCCTAATTCGACTTCAGTTCCAACTGACGGTTCGATGTTCGCACTCGTATGTTTGGAACAAAAGCTTATTCATTAATCGCCACTGCACTGCTCTTAATTTCGATTGACCCAACGTTTGCAAGTGGGGGCCGACCTCGTCCGTCTCCCACGGCTCCGCCTGGTGGGCCACCAGCACCGGTTCTGGTGAGTCCCGCAAACGGCGCGGCTCTGGTTCAACCGATCACGCTGGATTGGAATCCAGTATCCGCGGCTGGAGGACCGATTGGCAGTTACACATGGCAGGTTGGAACAACCTCCGGATTCACAACTGTGATCGCTTCCGGGTTCACGAATATGGACAACGATCCATCAATTCCCACCCGCACTGCAGACAAGACCAGCGGTCTGCCCGATGGCACTTATTTCTGGAGAGTGAAAGCGACACAGCTTGGCCCGAACGGTGGAGTCGATTCGCCCTGGTCAACGGTGCAATCGTTCACTGTCACTGGCCTCGGGCCGGCGCCTGCGACGCCCTCGTTCACCACGCCGGCGAATAACGCGCAGTTTCACGTAACTGAGAGCTTCAATATCCAATGGTCGCCGGTGGTAAATGCGCAGTCTTACATCCTCGAAGCAGATGACGAACCGACGTTTTCCTATCCACTCACGCTCCAGCTTGAGCCGATATCCTTCGGCACGCAATCCGGCGCGATATGGGGAAATCCGCTCACCATCTTTTATAGAGTACGCGCCGTTTCCGTGGACGGCGTGCGCAGTCTTCCGTCGGCGACCCGTACAGTGCAGATCACCAATGCCGCCCCAATTCCAGCGGGCGTGTCGCAAGTCGCTCCAGCTGGCGGAGCAACCGTGCAGCTTCCATTCTTTGTGGACTGGACGGATACTCCGAACCCGCAGGTGCCGGGCTACGATCTCGAATTCAACACAAGTCCCAATTTCCCGCTTGCTGGAATGGCTCTCTTGGTGAGCCCAAGCCGCTCCGATTACATGATCACGCGGGATCTGCTCGCGCCTGGAAATTATTTTTGGCGTGTACGTGCACTGCACGGCGACGTCGCCGGTCTCTGGTCGGCTGGGCGCGCAATCACCGTGACAGCTCCCGTCGCCCCGCCGAACGTAAACTTGTTCGCGATTCTCGCCGAACCCGTCAACGCGTACGGTGGCAATATTGCGCATGCGCGAGTGATGTTGGATAACCCAGCACCAGTGGGCGGAGCAATTGTGTCGCTTTCGACCGACATTCCACAGGTAAACCTGCCGACGACCACAATCACCGTTCCTGCCGGAAGAACTGATGCAACGATTTCCAATATCGCCACCGGCCCGGTGCCGAACAATGGCGGCGGCTCGGTTGGAATCATTGGAGATTTATTTGCCGGGTTCGCCAATGGCGGAGGACAGAATTCGTTCGGTATTCTTCCGATTCTCTACGGCATGAGTTTGAGTAACGAAAGCGTGGTCGGCGGAACATCGGTCAATGCCACCGTGACATTACTGAGCGCTGCACCTGCGGGCGGCACCACCGTTCGGCTGGTGAGCAGTGATACCAATATCGTTAGGCCGCCGGCCACCGTTTTCATTCCTGCAGGTGCAACCGATGTCGGTTTTACAATTCCGACGAGCGCAGTTGCGGTTGCCACCCGCGTCATCATCGAAACCGGCACCGACGTCGATGGCTATCGCGCGCCGCAAACCTGGTTGACGGTAACTCCTCCCGGGACTCCTCATCCTCCACCGAGTCTTTCCTCGTTAACACTCAGTAGTTCCACGGTTCTAGCGGGCAGCACGGTGACTGGAACGCTCCGGCTCACCGCGCCAGCTCCCGCTGGCGGCGCAGTCGTTAGATTGCAAGGTAGCATGGAAGGCCAGGTGATCGTTCCTCAAAGCGTCACGATTCCAGCAGGCAGCATCAGTGCCACTTTTACGACAACGCCCGCGCCGGAGACTCCGTTTCCACGCTGGGTCTTCATTCAAGGTAGTTACGGAACATCCGGCGGATTACAGGCGCGAATTCTCGAGATCGACCCCTCTCCCGGTCCGGCCACGGTGCTGGCGATTGGTCCCGCCAGCCAGGATGTAATCGGCGGCAATTCCGGTCGGGCGAGTGTTGCGCTGGTGATTCCAGCTCCGGCCGGTGGCGGAACGGTTACCCTAACGACCGACAATCCGTCAGTTATTAACGTGCCAGCAAGCGTGACGATCCCGGAAGGAAATAGCGCAACCAGCTTCGCTATCGGAACCAATCACGTGACAGGCTTGCCTACGGGAGGAAATGTCTTCGCGAGCGCAGGTGGCGTGACAAGGTCCATTTTCGTTAACGTGAGTGCGGACCCGAATGCTCCGCCCCTCCTCCAATCGATGACGATAACCCCGACCAGTGTGAGCGGCGGCACAAATGCGACCGGTAGAGTGTTTCTCAGCTCACCGGCGCCTGCCGGCGGAATTTCCGTCACCCTCGCTACGAGCAATCGCGCAGTGGCCACCGTTCCTGGCATCGTCAACGTTCCGGGTGGACAAACCTCAGCCAGCTTCACGGTGACGACGTTCGCAGTTGGGAACAATACATCGGTAACGATCACTGCATTTTTCGACACAACTACTTCAGCCAATTTGACCGTTACGTCCGGCGCTCCTCCTCCCCATCGCCGACACCTCCCGCCTCGCCAACACCTCCAGCATCCCCTACCCCTCCGGGCTCACCCACGCCCAGCCTTCCTGCACCGTCGCTCATCAGTCCAGCGGCCGATGCGCGTTTCGCGCCTGGAACAAACATCACCTTTGATTGGAGCGATGTCCCGGGGGCGACCAACTACACAATCCAGATCGACGATCAAGAAACCTTTCCTTCGCCAATTGTGAATCAAACCACGACCCCTTCTCAGTTCAGCACCAGCACACTGCCAACGGTCCGGATGTGGTGGCGCGTCCGCGCAAATAATGGCGGCGCGTCAGGGCCCTGGTCGGCGGTTCGCCGCTTTGAAGTAAGGAACTGACAACCCGCAACTGCGGCTGCGCGAAGCGGAACACGAGCGCCTCGAGTTTTTCGGAGAGGGAGACGGCCGGCCAACCGATCCGTCCCTTACCCACTGCCCGTCTTGACGAAAAATCTCTATTCATTTGGGCAATAAGCAGATGTTAAGTTTCAGCTTGTATGAAAACGGGCGGTAATTACATCGACATCGGCGCGGTCGAAGATCACGGTGGAATTCTAACCATTCGCGGCGGCGGCGCTCGTCGCGATTGGAATGGTATCCATTACAAACAAGGCATGTCAGGTAAGAACGTGGGAACGACAAGCCTGTCGGCGAACATCGCCACGATTCCGCCAGGAGGCGTCGCATATGCGCACATTCATGTCGGCTTTGAAGTAATTCTGTACATCATCGAAGGAAAAGTGCGTCACGAATTTGGTGAAGGGCTTAAACAGGTGATCGAAAATGAGGCGGGCGATTTCATCTACATCAAGCCGGGCGTGCCGCATGAAGTGTTCAACGTGAGCGAAACCGAGCCTGTAGTCGCCTTCGTCGCTCGCTCGTCTGCAGACGAGTGGGACAACATCGTCCCGTACGAGAGAACAAAGAATCGCTAAGGAAGGCAGGAAGAAACGGAGAATTTGATTCGTTGCTTTTCGGATTATTCCGATATTTCTAGATTAGACGTTGAGCGTTGGATGTTGAGCGTTCGGAGTTTGCTTTTACGATAGCTCCATGCCGAAGCATCTTGTAATCAGCACCAGCGGCAATCCGGATAGCAACAGCCGCCGAATGGGTCAGAAAGCGTTTACACACCTGCAAAAGAAGAAAATCGATTGTGATTGGATCGATATTCGGGAGATGGAGCTGCCGCTCTGTGATGCGGATCAGTGCTACGGCAGGCCAGGCTCGAAGAAACTCAGTACCACCATCGAAGCAGCCGATGGCATAATCATCGCCGCGCCTGTTTATAATTACGATGTCGCGGCAGCAACCAAAAACATGATCGAACTCACCGGTAGCGCCTGGGAGGAAAAAATCGTCGGCTTCCTTTGTGCCGCCGGCGGGATGGGCAGTTATATGTCGGTGATGGCGTACGCAAACAGTTTAATGCTGGATTTTCGTTGCGTGATCATTCCGCGATTCGTTTTCGCCACAAGCGACGCTTTCGACGGCGAGAACATTACTGATAAGAAAATCGCCCGGCGCATCGAGACCCTGGCAGACGAACTGGTTCGATTCACCAAAGCGTTGCGCAGCTAATTGCGCCGCCGAAGATAATCCCCTCGTAGTTCCAGGATATCGGCAGGTTCACGCAAGCCGCAGCTCCGATAAAGCGATTTGCTTTCAGGGGTTGCCCACAGAATGATCGCGTCCACGCTCCGCGCGCGACACCACGACAGCGTTTTGTTCAAGAGCTTCCTGCCCAATCCCAGGCCGCGTAGTTCGGGGACAACATAAAAATTGGTCAGGTACGCGTGTGCCTCCGGTTCGCTAACCGGATTCGGCATTTTCTCAAACAACTGCACACAAATATGACCGAGCAACTGTTTGCCATCGTCGATGACCCAGCAACGCCATGGGCTCGAGTCGGTGGCAAAATGTTTCTTCATCCATGATGTGCACCTCCGCATAAAACGCGATTTCGTTTCGTTAGGCGAACCCACTTCGGTGCGGAATCGATATCGCATTTCGGCCAGCGCATTTCGATCGGCTGATGTTGCCGCGCGGATTCGGTAGCGAGTCATCCACCGATCGTACCCGAATGCACGCGTGCTCGCTACTCGTACGTGTAGCGAAAAGATCTGACAATACGAGCCTTGCTGTAGTGTCCGCCGTCCCCAGCGGAGTTCACTCAGTACCAAACGACCTGAATGCGCTGAGGACAGCGCCCATTACAACGGTCGCGCTGCGCCGTCTGTTTTCTTGTCGCTGCATCATCGGTTTGTCAGGATCACAAGATGAAGCATTTTCTGGTGGCGTTTCTCATGCCAATGACATTAACAGCTCAAAATTTGCAGGAGTTAACGGAACAACTGGGAAAGACCTTTTTGTACGGCGACCTCGCTCTTTCTCCCGACGGAGCGCATTTGGCATGGGTACGAATCGACCGCCGCAACGACATCAAAACAGACGTATATCCGCGAAACGGACGGAAACGCGGCGGCAAAACTCGTTAAGCTTCCGGAGAGCGGCGAAAGAATTGATTTCGACCCGGCGTGGTCTCCGGATTCGAAGACGCTGGCGTTTTTCTCAAGCGCAGGCAAAAAGGACCAGCGGCAACTTTGGACAGTGAACGCCGATGCTTCCGCTGCAAAGAAGGTTACCAACTTAAATGGATACGCCGCGCGACCGCGCTGGTCGCACGACGGTAAACAGATTGCTTTCCTGTTCATCGAAGGCGCGGGCGGTGGCGGTCCGTTGATGGCTGCACCGCAGACGACTGGCGTCATCGATACTGCAATACACAATCAGCGAATTGCGGTTCTCGATATTGCGAACGGAAAGTTGAGAGAGGCATCGCCGCCAGATCTTCACATTTACGATTACGATTGGTCGCCGGACGACAAGACGTTTGTGGTAACCGCTGCACCAGGACCGGGTGACAACAATTGGTGGATCGCGCAGATTTACACGATCGACATCGCGACCAGCAACGCGACATCCATTTATAAACCCTGGTTTCAAATCGCCGTTCCGCGCTGGTCGCCAGATGGCAAGTCCATCGCGTTCATTCAAGGCTTAATGAGTGACGAAGGCTTTCACGGTGGCGACCTTTTCAGCATGAGTGCCGACGGTCACGATGTCACAAATCGAACGTCGAGCCGAAAAGCTTCGATCAATTCATTTTTCTGGCGGGCACCCGATCGACTTCTGCTCGTCGAGTACGTCGGTGGCGGCAGCGCGATTTCTGAGTTAAACCCGACCGACAATTCGACGCAAACGATCTGGAAAGGGTCGGAAGGAATTCACGCATTTGGAAATTTTCCAAACTTCGCTTTGTCAAAGGATGGCAACTTCGCGGCGGTGGTCCGCAGTACCTATAACTCGCCACCCGAAGTTTTTGCCGGGTCAATCGGCGAATGGCGGCAACTAACGAACAACAACACCGGCTTGCAGGCGAACTGGGGCAAAGCGGAAAGCATCGAGTGGACGGACGAAGGATCTAACATTCAGGGCTGGTTAATACCGCCGGCAAAAATCGACTCCGGCAAAAAATATCCAATGGTCGTGCTGATTCACGGCGGACCATCCAGCGTAACGACATCAGAGTGGCCCGCATCGTTTGGAATGTCGCGCGCGAGCATCGCCGCCCTTTCCACGCGCGGCTATTACGTGTTGCTTCCGAATCCGCGCGGCAGTTACGGTCAGGGTGAGGATTTCACACGCGCGAATATGAAGGATTTTGGAGGCGGCGATTTGCGAGACGACCTCGCCGGAATCGATGCCGCGATAAAGAAATATCCCATTGATCCGCATCGGCTCGGGGTCACGGGCTGGAGCTACGGTGGATTTATGACCATGTGGACGGTCACGCAAACAGATCGTTTCCGTGCAGCTGTCGCTGGCGCAGGCATCGCGAATTGGCAAAGTTATTATGGTCAAAACCTGATCGGGCAATGGATGCTGCCCTTCTTCGGCGCATCCGTATACGACGATCCGGAGGTTTATGAAAAAAGTTCGCCAATTCGCTTCATCAAAAATGTGAAGACCCCGACGCTTGTCATCGTTGGCGAACGCGACGCGGAATGTCCTGCATCGCAATCGTACAGAATTCTGGCACGCACTAAAGACACTGGGCGTACCGACAAAGCTAATCGTTTATCCCGGCGAAGGCCATATGTTCATCGAACCCAAGCATCAAATCGATCGGCTGGAGCAGACCATGGCTTGGTTCGATAAATATTTGAAGTAACGAAAACGGGGAGGCGCCATTAGAATGCGATTACTCCCGGCGTTGGCGCTTCTGCTAACCGCTTCGGACCGATCCTGGCGGGGCAGCCTTATAATTCGAATGCTGCCGGAGCTCCGGGTGCCAAGGATGAAGTTCTGACATCGCAAGGGGTACGCGACGAGACGATCGCTTTGGGCAACGACAACGCACAGGTTAGGACCTTTGGTTTATGGGGTTCGGCCGAGCATCTTCTTTGGTGGATCAAGAACGACCGCGTTCCGCCTCTGGTGACGGCCGGTGGTAACGGCGTACTGGGGTCGCGCGGAACCCGGGTTTTGCTGGATGACCTCGACTTCACGGACGATTTTCGGCAAGGCGGCCGCTTCACCATTGGCTACAACTTTGAGTCAGCGCCGCTAATCGGCGTCGAGGCCAGCTATTTCTTTCTGCCTGATGGAGGAACCGAAGCTTCTTTTTCATCTAACAGCAGCGCGGTTCTTGGAAGGCCTTACGTCGATGTGAAAACCGGTATGCGTGCTGCCACGCTGATCGCGTCTCCTGGGACCGCCGTAGGCTCAGTTGCCGTTGGAGTCTCCACCTGGCTGTCAGGCGCCGAGACGAACGTGTCAGCCCGCTTGGTTTCTTCCGACCGGTTTCGTCTTACTGCTCTCGGCGGTTTTCGCTTCTTGAGCCTCGACGACGAGCTCACGATCGATGAACAGTTCAAAGTGGCCAATAGTGTACCCGGCTTTGGTGGTAACAGAGTAACGCTCCACGATGAATTCTGCGCCAATAACCGCTTTTACGGCGGGCAGCTAGGCCTCCGGGCGAGCCTCCGCCGCAAGGTCGTTACGATCGATTTTCTTGGCAAGATCGCGATAGGCGACATGCAACAGGTCGTTAACATAAATGGCGCAACCAATGTGCTGAAACCGAATGGATCAACGACCGTTTTTAAGGGCGGCTTATTGGCGTTGCGAAGCAACATCGGCAGCCACGAACGAGATGAGTTCGCGTTTGTCCCCGAGCTAGGAGTGACCATTGGTTTGCAATTGACACGCCGTTTGAAAGCCCGCGTTGGCTACTCGTTTCTTTGGGTAAATACCGTCGCTCGTGCAGGCGAGCAGATCGATCCGGTCGTGAATGTGACGCAGTTCCCCATACTATCGGGTAATGCGCCGCTTATAGGACCCGCTCGTCCTGCCTTGAAATTCGCGGAGACAGATTTCTGGGCTCATGGGCTGAACGTCGGCTTGGAACTAGCCTATTGACCGCGCTCAGAAAAATTTTTGGAACAATCGCCAACGACCACCCGCTGCCGGGCCCGCGCTTCTCAGTTTATTTGCCGACGAGAATGAAAACGCCGGACGCGAGCGCCACAATGTATAGCAGAAAGATGGCTGGTCCCAGATTCAAACCGAACCCTAATAGGCCATCGATAATTAAGTAAACCGCGAGCAAAAACATCCCGATATTTTTGGTGATTTTCATGATGCCGATCGTGCAGACTGCTTCCTCAGATGACAATTGTTGAATGTCGCACCATCAAACCCGCTTTTTTCATGAAGATTGAGTTCCACCTGATTGCAGCCGTTATCGCGGTAGTCTTGGCTTCGGCAGTTGTTGCCGAGGCTGCGCCTTCCCGTCCGCTGGATGAAGACGCCGCGCTCGCGTTGCTCCACCGCACCCTTAAACGCGACCAAGTCTATGAAAAGAGAATCTCGCTAGATTGCATCTCGTACATCACTGAAGAGAAGACGAAAGCTTATTTTGAATTCGTCCTTCGTGAGATCCACAACGCCAAATGCGGCGGTGTTCCCGAAGTGAGTCCTGTTATTGATCGTTACCGCGTCTATCGGCATTCCGGCAAAATCGAGCAATACAAAGCCGCTGAAGACAACTGGCATGCATATAAGGGAGCGCAAACTAAGTAGCGTCCGTACGCAAGTCGCGCCCGCCGAAGCGAGCGCGATCATGATTTCGTAGATAATAACGGCAGCGAGTGCCGTTTACGAAGCAACGTGTTTAGGCTCCTGCCTTTTCCTTCTTGCACTCTGCTTTGAACTTTGCGAACTGCTCAGGAGTAAGGATGCCTTTGGCATCCTTCATGAACTTCGCTTCGGTTGCTTCCGTACACCCCGCTTTGTGGTGTTCGGTCATCGCCGTTTCCATCTTCGTCTTTTGATCTGGCGTCAGGTCGAGACTCGCAAGAGAGGCCGTGCAGGCCATCTTCCCTTCGTTCCCAGCCTTCTTGGTGCAATCGCCGTGTTCACCCGCGAACATTGTTCCCGCTGCGAATGCGCCCGCCGCCACTAACGCAATGAGTTTGGTCATAGTGGAAGCTGAGACAGCCTCGGCAGGGTCACCGTTCAATTTGAAATCGGTTGGCATGTTCCTGCTGGTCACGTATCACTCACCATCTTGAAAATCGAAGCCAAAGAAGAAATCTTTCCGCTGAATCACCCGTTCCGGATTTCGCGAGGCAGCCGCACCGAAGCGCTGTGTCGTAACAGTCACGGTGAATGATGGAGAGTACACGGACGCGGCGAATGCGTGCCGATCGCGCGCTACGATCAAAGTGCTGACTCCGTTTTGGCGCAGATCGAATCAATCCAGGTCCATGGTGTACTTTGGATCGCGATAAACTCTCGCGGATTGCTCCCGGCTGGCGCTGCTCGAAATGCGTTGGATTGTGCGCTGTGGGACTTGGAAGCGAAATGCTCAGGCAACGTGCATGGGAATTGGCGAACATTCCAATCGCCGATCAAGTCGAGACATCCTTCACAATCAGTCTCGATACGCCGGCAAAAATGGCCGGGCGGCCGCGACTGCTCCAACGAACTGCCTATTCTCAAGTTGAAGCTCTGTGGTGACGATGCTGATCTTGCGCGTGTCGAAGCTGTGCGCGCAGCAGCGCCAAACGCCCGTCTGCTCATCGACGCCAACGAATCGTGGTCGCCTCCTCATTATCGAAACATGGTTTCGCCTTGAACGAACTTGGGGTCGAACTGATTGAACAACCATTTCCGGCGGACGCTGACGACGTGCTCGAAACGCTCGATCATCCCATTCCCGTCTGCGCCGACGAAAGTTGCCACACAACTACCGATCTTCCTCGTCTCAGGAATCGCTACGACGCAATTAACATTAAGCTCGACAAAACCGGCGGCTTAACAGAAGCCCTTCAACTATATCGGCGCGCTCGCGAACAATAATTTCAGAATATTGATCGGCTGCATGGTCTGCACTTCACTCTCGATCGCGCCCGCCCGCCTTCTCGCTAGCACCGCGGAGTGGGTCGATCTCGATGGTCCGCTGCTTCTCGCTAGAGATCGTGATAACGGACTTCCATATCAAAACGGAAGAATCGGAATGCCGCCGCGCGAGTTGTGGGGCTAACGCCGTTCTATTTCTGAGTGTATGACAACACCCGAAGCACCCGAATCGTCGTCGGACTGCCGTTACGGCGAATGTGTCGTTTATCAATCTCGAACTCTATCGTGGATGCCGTCGTAAGCGTGCCGCCGCCGTTTTCCTGATACTCGACTTTGTAATGGCTGCCTTTCGCTTCGAGCACGCGATAACGCATGAATCCGCCTGTATCCGGCAACGAATGAACCAGCCAGTCGCCATCTTGCTTCAGCCCATCTTCGTTGAACTGGTTTCCATTCTTTTCTACGGCATTCAGATTGATTTCCGTAACGACCGGACTTTCCGAATCCGAAATCCAGGAATCGATCATGTTGAAAACTTTCGGGTGAATCTTGAGTGCAGACTTTTCTGCTTCAGTTGCGTTAGCGGTCAAACTGGAAGTGTGAGCCTTGTCGTCTCCGAGCGGGTGAAGTGATTGAATGATCTTTGTGAACTCAGCGACCGTTATTCCGGATGCAGAAAATCCATGAAACCGGCCGAGGACCGGGTGCGAGTCCGGACCTTTGCCTTTTTCCTCGTTCATAGCAGGGTCGCTTACCCAGTTCGCAATGATTTCCTGCTTACGGCCATCTTTGCCCTTTGGCCGGTAAATCAAATACATGGGACCAAATGGCGATTTGATTTCAGTTTCTTCCGCGTTCTCCTCGTCGGCCATGAGGTTTCGGTCGCCGATCCCTTCCCGCGCTGATTCGATGCTGAATGTCGCGTTCCAGCCATTTCCATATTGGATTGAATAAAGTGGCATAGGATGGTTCTGATCTTCATTCTCCTGGATCTCGTCGTGCACGATCTCGACATTTTTCAGCCGAAGTCCCTGCGGCAGATACGATGGCACGTAGCAAGTGATATCCAATTGCCTTAGGTCATCTAAAGTCGCTGCAGAAGACAGCACCATCGGCGAAAGGAACAGCAGTGCGCCGGGAACAAACCACGACAGCATTTCGTGAATGCCATGGCGACTCATCACGGCGCCATTGTGGCCAAGTCCACACGATTGTCCAGAATTGAACGCGTCCTCGCAGCCGACGTTGTCAGCCCTGGCATTGCCGCCTGTAACGACCGAAAATCGGGAGGGCGGCTAAATTGTTTTTTTCGTGGCCATTCTGGTGCCGTCGCACAGAGCTTGCTTTCTATACGGAAGCGAGAATAGAAAGCATTCGTTGAACTACATTTTCATTCTCGCTCTTGGAATCGGAATTGTAGCGGGGTTGCGTTCATTGACCGCGCCCGCAGTCGTGGCATGGGCTGCGCACCTCAACTGGTTGAATCTGCATGACTCACCTCTTGCGTTCATGGGATCAACCGCGGCAGTTGCAATATTTTCCGTGCTCGCAATCGGCGAGTTAGTCGCAGATAAACTCCCAGCGATTCCGAAGCGTACCGCTCCTGCACCGTTAATCGCGCGCATCGTCACAGGCGCGCTGTGTGGCGCATGTCTCTGCGTATCGACAGGGCAATCGTTAGTTGCCGGTGCGCTTTTGGGCGGAATAGGGGGAGTTATTGGCGCTTTCCTCGGCTACGACATTAGGAGACGTCTGAATTTGCATATTAACGATCTGGTAGTCGCCGTCTGCGAAGATCTGGTTGCGGTCGGACTGGCATTATTTCTTGTTTCGCGGTAACGCCAATGATCTTGCTGCTCCGCTTCGAAGCGGATTGATTCGGGACCGTCGACCTGTCTTTAATCTCGCGATGCCAAAGCCTGCGGAAACAACCCGTTCAAGTGCAACGCGACAAATCCCGCCGCCGCCGCTTTCGCAGCATCTCCGTGAGTTCGCGTCGCGGCCAGAAGCGTGGGTCGTCCTCGCCCGCAACATGATTCCTGTTGTTGGCATCTACGCTTTTGGCTGGTCGGTTGCGGTCAGCGTTTTCAATTATTGGTTCGACGGATTAACTGCGGTCGCCGCGATCGTCGCAGCGATGATTCCCCGCGCACTGCGCGAAACGCAAACCAAAGCGGATCACGCGACGTTGGCCGGCAACATTGTGCGCGGCGTGTTTGTGTGGCTCTTGCTCGTCGTCGTCGTCGGTCTGCCGTACTGGATCGTGCTGATTCCGCTCCACGATCTTCTCCTCGGTAATGAATTGCGTCGCCAGCTCGCTGAGTCTCCGGTGCTCTGGTTCATTTTCGGCTCGCTTGCAGCCAGTCATTTCTGGAGGGCGTTCCGTATGGGCTACGACATCATGCCTGACAAGGAGCTGAAGCAGAAGGTGCGCTGGGATCTCTATCTACTCATCCTTCGCGCAGTCGCGATGTTCATCATGGCCGCACATGGGCTCTATTTCATTCTGGTGCCCTTACTCGCGTTGCTACTGACTTATCTTGAGATCTGGCCAGACCGCGCAATCGGCGCGGTCTTCGGCGATCCATCCCGTCTGTGGGAATACGATCCCCCCGATCCCACATCAAAGCGGCGACTACCTTGAGTTCTCCCGAGGCGCATCCTTTCTTCTGGATTTCTTGTGATGATTGTTAGCCAGCTTTCGAATCCTTTCTGCCACTAAGCGATCTCCATAGCCCCAGCAGGCTGATTAAAAACCAAAACGCCTCGACGATAAACGCTGACAAATTAAAGGCGAAGATGAGCGACACCATTATCAGGAGTGCCCCGGCCGCGTTCAATAGTGAATACCTCGGCGACGTGCTCGGTAGTTTCTCCAGTTGCAGCAGCAGATACGCAACGATGATCAACACGACGCCGATGAATCCTGCCAGGTCGAATAATTGAAAGTTCATGGTTATCGCCACGCGATCGCGAGGCGATCTGAATCTCGCGATCCTGCAGCTCATTACAACCACTGCCATTCTTGATGTTTCGAAAGAGTAAACTGCTTTCGGGCAGATATTTGCCAGTCGGACGTGGCAACAGAATATGATCAGAGTGGGCAAACCAATATCATGAGCGGCCTCTTTGAGCAGATGGTGCGGCGAAAAGCACTGTTACAAACGCCGTACGGTGGCTGGCTTTACAGCCCAACCCAGATCACGCCTGCAGTTTTAAGGTTCCATCCAATGTGGAACCCCCTTGCGCGGATCCGGTTTTCCAAAAGCTTTGTGAAGAAAAGTGGCGGTGGGTTTTGGATGCTGCCCCGCTACCGATGCCAATCGCCCCAACAAAGTTTAGATACCATCCGCCTCTATTGCCCGGCGATTGTGTCGGCGGCGTTGGAGAATTTTGATTCGTGGACGTTGCGCTATTCCCCTCGGCAGCCCTCTTTGCAGCCCACCTGGCTTTCATCGCGGCTGCAAGTTGAGCACGACGTTCCGGTGACAGATTGAGTTTTCTTTTTGATTTCTTCGGACCCGCACTGGACTCCAGAGACTTCTTTCCAACTGACGCAGTAACGCGGGCGGCAGATTTTCTTGCAGCCTTCAACGCTTTTGCCGTCTCCGCCTGTTGCAGTTTCCGTTTTAATCTGGACAGTTTCTCCGAGCCTTCTCGCAGACACTTCTCGAGTTGCTGGATCCTCTTCTTTAATTTCTTCGGCTTCATAATTGTGCTCCTCCTCTCGCCGAGTGGCGATTCACGATTGCGTTTTGAGTTAATGGCAAAATCCGCCAATGTCACGTCCTTCTTTCACGAGATGCAATCGAGCGTGTGATTTTGTCCTGAATGGAAATAACTCTTTAATTTACGCTCGCACCGATCTCCCACCAAACGACGCCCTGAGAGGACCTCGTAATGGCGATCTTACCGCTGAGCGTTCACCAATTTCTGGAACCGTGGGTCGTTGCGTAAAGGTTCAAACATCGGATCAAGTTGAAGCAATGCAGGAGTCAGCGGTGGATTTGCTGCCAGAGGCGCTTCGTACGGGATTGAAAGCAGCTTTTCCAATGCGAAGATCGACCGGTCGACATCGCCGGTGCGGGCTGCCACGCGGGCGAGAATTTCGAGCGACCTGGGACCTGTAAGCGCATCTTTCTCGATTGGGACCATCGTTATTGCGCGCTCAGCCAGAGTCAACGCAGCGTTGTTGTCACCAAGAGCCACATTCGTAAGTGCGAGATCTCCCATCAAAACAAAGTTTTCAGGTTGCTCTTTCAGGAAAGTTTCCAGCTCGGTTCGGGCCTGACTCCAGCTTTCACGCGCGGCCGCATGGTCGCCTGCGACTTCCTGTGCCCAGGCTAACCAAAAGCGGAGTTCGCCCACATAAAAACCGAGTGTTTGATCAGGCTTGGCTAGTATCTCCTTTAGCTGAGCAATCACCGGACCAGGGCGGTGCTCAAGGATAGCCTGATAAACCTGTGTTTCCAAAGCGTTCACGTAGCCGACTCCAGGCCGCAGAGGTGCAAGAAGCGCAGCGGCGCGAGGAAGGTCACCTTGTGCTTGTGCGATTCGCGCCTTTAACACAATCGTATCTATGTCGTCCGGAGTGATGTTGAGTAGCTGCTCAAGTTTCGCGAGCGCTTGCGGAAAATGACGAAGGCAAATGTAAGAACGCGCGTGTTGGGAAAGGAGATTCACATTGCGTGGATCCAC
This sequence comes from uncultured Verrucomicrobiae bacterium, assembly GCA_963804875.1. Lineage (GTDB taxonomy): Bacteria > Verrucomicrobiota > Verrucomicrobiia > Chthoniobacterales > UBA10450 > Udaeobacter. The sequence continues at coordinate 451,674 of CAWDRX010000005.1, read as the reverse complement.
TTTCTCCGCTTGCTGGAAGTACGCCTCGCTCTTGTCCCAGTTGCCTCGCCTCCTTTCCACGTAGGCCAGCCCTTGAAGAACCCGGCTGCTTTGAGGCAGAACACGTTGTGCCTGCTCAAGGTATTTCGAAGCAGTGTCATAGTCCTTCAGGCAGGCGTAATAATAGAAACCCATGGCTAACAAACCCTCGCCAAGATTCGGCTGTAACCTCAGGGCCGTTTGGGCTGCCTCATGGGCCTCTTCGCGGAGAGCGGCGGTTGGTTGAAGACTCTGTGTAAGATAGCCACTCGCGTCTACATAAGAGAGCAGCGCCCAGCCCAGAGCGAAGTTAGGATCCAATCGCACTGCTTCTTTGACGTATTTCTGCGCCCCAAGTGAGTTCTCCGGTGTGAACGCAGTCTTCAGGGTGTAAGCCAAACCGCGCAAGTAGGAGTCATAAGCCTCAGGATTGCTGGTAGGTTTGGCAGCGATGACTTGTTGTTCGTCACCTGTGAGTTTGGCACGTAACTGGTCAGCGATGGTTTTGGCTACCTCAGTTTCAACTGAGAGAATGTCGGTCAGCTTGCGATCAAATGTGTCCGACCAAATGTGAGAATCGCTGACCGCCTTGATCAGCTGCACATTGACCCGAACGGTGTCCGAGCTCTTTTGCACACTTCCTTCCAAAATGTGCGCGACACCAAGTTGCTTTGCGATCTCTTGCAAGTTTTTCGGCGCGCTTTGATAATGCTGTGTAGATGTGCGCGAAATCACCTTTAAATTGGCTATCTTCGATAAACGCGTCAGGATTTCATCCTGCACTCCTTCGGCAAAATAAGCATTCTCTTTGTCGCTGCTGAGATTTTCGAACGGCAGCACAGCGATTGATCGCTCCTCCGGAGTGAACGGCCGCATGCGTTGATACAGCCAAATCCCACACCCAATCGCCACGATTGCCGACGTCAAAGCCACATTTACAATGATGGCTTTTCTGCGTCGCCGGCGCGCCTCAGCGTTGAACCGGTCGTAGCAGCTATGGACAGCAAGAAGTAACTCGCGCGCCGATTGCGGTCTGTGGTTAGGGTCCGTAGCCAGCATCGATTTCAGCAGCGCGATGACCCGACCCGGGAGATGCAGGCCTTTGAGCTGTTCCAATGGCAGGTCGCGAGCTTGGCGCGCACGAATTTCCTCCATTGTGCGACCAACGAATGGCGTCCGGCCGGTAAGCAAATACCAGAGAGTGACGCCTAACGAGTAAATGTCGGAGCGGGTATCAACGGGCATTTGCCCGGCGCCTGCGAACTGCTCCGGACTGGCAAATGCTGGCGTACCGATGAAGCCCGCGTGCGTTTGCTCGGCACCGGATTGTGTCTGAGGCCCCATGACTTTCGCCACGCCATAATCAATCAGCTTTACCCGAAGCGCGCCGCTTGAATCGGATTCGAGCATGACATTCGATGGCTTGATGTCGCGATGCACGACGCCACCTGCTTCAGCCGCAGCGAGAGCACGTGACGCTTGCTCGATTACGTCCAAAGCGACGGCAAGCTGCATCGGTCCGTCGCGGCGCACACGCGCTTCCAGCGTTTCGCCTTCAACCAGTTCCATCGCGTAGAAACATTCGCCGTCTTGTTCACCGTAAAATGTCACCCGAGCCACATTTGGGTGACGAATGTTCGCCGCCGCACGCGCTTCGCGCAGAAAGCGGGACCGGGCGCCAGGATTCTGCGCGACCTTGCGATCGATGACTTTGAGCGCAACAAGCGAATTCAAAACTGTATCCCGTGCACGATAGGTTATGGCCATAGCCCCGGCTCCGAGTTCAACCGGAAAACCATCTGCCCCCGTCTCGACTTCGAAATGGGCGTATCGCAGCTGTCCCGGCGTTAGGCGACTGCGCGGCGTTGGCCTTTCCGGGGGCTCGTCATCTCCCAGAAACGTAAGACTAACGAGACACCGCAGACATTCGCCGTTCGGACCGCGTTGAGTTAGCGGTCGTCCGCAGGTCGCGCAATTCTCCGCAGTTTCACTCTGCGCGTTCGCGGTTCCGATTCCAACGCTGATGTCGTCCATGTCGGGAAGTCGCCTCAAGCCATTAGTATTTGGTACAGGTGGCGCAGTTCTCCATCGATATCTGCCGGATCCGAGACTGTATTGCTCACTTCTGCTCTCAATGATTCGCGGAATCGTTGACGAAGACGCGAAAGCCAGGTTCGTAGAGTGGCGATTGGAACTCCTAGCCGAGCTGCGGCTTCTTCCTGGCTCGGCGGCTTGGCGCTACCGCCAGCCACAAACGGCCTTAATTCTTCGAGCCACTCGGCTTTGCCTTCCGCTTCAAATTCGGTTTGCAAATTATTCCATGCGCGGGAAACGATATTCGACGCCCACACTAGATCGTAGCATCCAGCATCGCTGAGATGAACGGTCGCGAGCATCGCTGCCTCGGCTTCGGGTAGATGTTCCTCGATTGACAGGACCTGTCGACCACCACCTCGCTTGAGGGCCCGAGCGCGATCGTACTCGTTGCTACAAAAAAATTCTCCAAGGATCCCAGGAGAAATGTGCGGAGCCGACCCTTCTGGCGATCCGCCCGGCTTAATGTGTTTTGCTCAAGGACTTGGGCGAAAAAACCCTGGACCAGGTCCTGCGCATCTGCGGATGAATGACCGCGGTGACGAAGAAAACTATAAAGCGGCGGCCAATACGCTTCACAAAATCCGGAAAGCGCCCGTTGAGCGGACGCCTCTGACTCCGGCTCGCCGGCACGAAACACCACGGTCCAATGCGTCGTTTGGAACGCAGCACCGCCCTCCTGCAGAGTTCCAGGAATTGCTTTCGTGGAAGCAGAGCGTCGCGCACCGGACGTGATTTTGCGAGAATAAAATCGCGACGGCGGTTCTCGCCTGTTTCAGGCAGGAATACAGCCCGCCAACCCTGGAGCTACAGTGCGAGTCTCGCCGGGATGCGCTCCCGTTTAGTAAAAGCCTACAATGTCTGGGTTGCTTGCGGCGACCTGGCTCAGGTTAACATTGCTCGCCGCGATATACGCATTGTGGCCGCTAGCCGCAGGCCTCTGCCCCTGCTCTCGTGCGATTGCACCGAAGCTCAGCAGAGCAAATACTACCGCCACAGTCAGTGCCACGATCGTTTCGGTAGAGAATGTCATTTGCGATTATGTGTTTTGCAGCGACGCCTTGAGGAGAAACTCTTTCCATCCGCCGCCCGAGTTGAACGAAGTTATACTGAAAACCAGGAACGGATCATGTCTCCGATAAGTTGCGCGAATTAGAGACCGCCATAGAGAACTCAATACGTTTTTCATATTAGATCGATGCAGGCAATTGATTGCTCTCGACGCCTTCCGGGTTTCGGTAGCTTTCGAAAACGCGAGCGACAGAAGAGCCGAGTTTTCGGGAAAGACGTCCGGCGCGTCGAATCCAGTAATGAAATGGTCCTAATGCCGCGTCGGCCAGAAGTTCTGTGCGTACCACTTCGGGGCAGAGATCAAGCAATTTACAAACATTCACGAACGAATATGGCCAGGAAGAATCGTATGCCGTGATCCAACTGTGAGCATCGAGATAAACTTCCTGATCGGCGGCTTTGGTAGCCGTTCGGTAACGGCGCAGATCGTATGCTGCCTGTTTCAGCACACCCACCGCCAAACCTTTTTCAGGGGTGGGCGGTGCCGGTTCAGCTGAGGGGGCGACAAAATGGCCGCTCTGAGCATTGCTATATTTGGCATTTAAAAACGCGGCGAGCTGTTCGCGCGACATCCGTGAGAGGGTTTTTTGCGTTGCTTCTCCGTTCCCGAAAGTGTTCGGAACCACCATGAATTGACCAGTAAACTCAGGTGTTTCAGTGATGCTTTTGTCTAATACCAGGTTCATCATATCGAGCGTTGATTTGGTTCGCTTCATTCCTTTCTAAAGATTTTGAAGGCGCACATTTCAAAAAATGTGAAAATTTTTCATTTCGGGCTCGAAATCGTGTACAGGACGCATTGGCCAAAGACTTGAATGCGCCCCGATATTGGCATCCAGACGCCCTGGTCCCGATCACCTCCGGCACGGAGGGGTCGCCGACTGCGCTGGAGTTTGGCAGGGTTCGGAACGTCGCGCCCGGTAACCCGTGCTATGGCTCTCGCTCAACCTTGTAAACGACCATGCCGCGGGCCCGGTAGTTCGCAATCGCCTGCTGATGATCGCGGTTGCACGTATGCACCCAGACGCGTGACGGGTTCGGCTCGGTGCGCCATGCCCTTTCGATTGCGCTGGTTAGCAACGCGCCGCCCAATCCTCGGCCAATCCAGTCCGGCAACAATCCGAAGTAAGCAATTTCGATTCCGCCTTCCGCGTCGCGGCGAAGTTCGTAATATCCAGCCAGAGCGTCGTCATAGTATCCAGCGAACGTCCGCAACTCAGACGCCGTTGCGTATTCCTGCCACTGGTCGTCGGTCCATCGTCTTCTGTCGATCCAGTCCCATTGCTCGCCGACACGAAGATAAAGGTCGCGATTAAACTCCCAATGCCGCTCCGTCTTTTCACGAATTTGAAATCGCGGACTCGCGCTCTTCGGCCGGAGCTGATCGGCCGATCGCATTTCAAGGTACGTCGTTACGAGCGGCTCTGCGGGCATCGCTACTATTTCGTTGATCCCAGCCGAACAGCGACAATTGCCGTCGGCTTTAACGCTTCGGGATTTTTGAGACTTCCGTCGGGTTGAAAGTGACCGACGTACGAGTTTGCGAGGACGTACAAGACATCGCCGGCGATCGCGCCAGTCGTGGGCTCGCTGAATTCAGGATGGTGATGCGATTGCAACGTCGTAACTCCTGAAATCCGTGTTGTTTGATCGGCGAGCGCTATGCGGATAACGCGTCCCGGGTTTGTCACGTTCTGGATTCCAACCAGGTCGCCATTGTACCAATAAAGCCCATCGCAACCACCTGTCACAACTGTGTCCGGTTGCGGCAAACGTGTGCGCATTCCGGTCGAGAGGTCGATTTTTGCGATGCCGGTGGAAATTGCAACGTAAAGACTTCCGTCCGCACCTAAAGCAATGCCGTTTGCACCTGGGAGCGCACTCTTGGCTCCAAACGGCGTGAGTATTTTCTCAGCAGGCCTTTTTCGAAAGAGCGTTCCGGTCGCCGAGTCGGTGGCATAAATTGTTCCGTCTGCCGCAACGGTGAGATCGTTGAGCTGGATGGCGTCCGGTGCGTCGTACCGGTTTACAAGACGGCCGTTCTTTAAATCGTAACGAACGACAGCATTTCGCCGCTGCTTTTGCGCTTCATCGAGAAAACCGTTGGTGCTTACTGCGTACAGCTGCTCGTGTGCAGCGTCGACAAAGAGCCCAAGTACACAATCCAGATTATCCCCCGGTCCGGAGAAATTCTTCACTTCCCCTTTTCGATTCGCGCTTACGATTTTCTTTTGTGCGACACTGCCAATAAAGAACCGGTCTTGTTTTGGATCGTATGCAATACCTTCCGGAATCAGCTTTGGATCGCCGAGGCGAAACGCGACCGGTGCATCCGGCGTTCGCGGCTCTTCGTTCGCCAGCTTTTCGCGAATCTTCTGGAACTCCGCGTTGTCCCAGACTGCTTCGAATACGGAGTCACGGACTGGAACAAGTCCTAACTTTCGCTCTTGGAGACTACGTAGCAATGCGAATGCTGCGTCACGGTCGCCCAGTTCGATCCGCATGATCGCTTCATAGAACACGAGCACGCCATCGCCGGGGCGCTCTTTGTGGAGGTTTTGAATTCGTTCCAGTTGTGCGCGGGTTGTGGCTTTTGGATCATCAGCCGCGCTAACCGAACAGAAGATTGCGATCGCTACCACGCTGGCAGGCAGCAATCGGCCGACCAACGGCGCACGTGACCATTTCATGACGGCAATACCTACCTCCTTTGGCCACAATTTCATTGCGAAAACTTTCAGCCTATTGCCATCAGTATTTCCTTCCGCAGTTTTGTCCTATCTGATGAGGAGTATATTCGGAGAAGATTAGCGCAATTAGCATGTCTAAGAGAAAATCGCGCGCGCAGAAGCGCCGCCGCCAGTCGATCATAGCTTTTGAGATGATTCGACTCGACCGGACGTCGGCCGAACCGCTCCACGAGCAGCTGTACCGCCAAATCCGCGACGAGCTGAAATCGGGCAGATTCAGCGATGGCTCGTCTCGACTTCCTTCCTCGCGGACTTTGGCGATAGACCGGGGAATCTCAAGATCGACGGTTAGGCTCGCACTTTCAAAACTTCACGCCGAAGGGTATCTCCAATCGAAGCCCGGGTCCGGCACGTTCGTCGCGAACCTTCTTCCGGAAACATTTTTGACAGCGGATCACCCGGTAGAATTCCAATCGATCGAGAGCCCGGCTCGCATCTCTAACCGCGTAAAGGCAATTCCCGATCGACGCGCCGGAAATCAGTTCGATCTGGGGGCGACGGGCGCAGGACCAGGCATCTCGCTGCTGCCAAGCATTCCCGCAGTCGACGAGTTTCCAATAGATGTATGGGAACGTCTTAGAGCTCAGGTTTTGGTGAGAAAAGGCGTTAATCTTGTTGCGCTATTCGTCGAATCGGGGCGACGTCGATCTCCGAAAAGCACTTGCAGCGTACTTGTGCGATTTCAGAGCAGCCCGCTGTCATCCGGATCAGATCGTCATTGTAGCAGGTATGCAGCAGGCGATGCTGATCAGTGCAATGGCCGTATTAAATCCGGGTGATGCCGCCTGGATCGAAGACCCTTGTTATCAGCAAACGCAAAGAGTTCTCAGTTTGGCCGGCGTTAAGACAGTTCCCAAGCCGGTTGACGGCCACGGAATCGTGATCGCACGATCGCCAAAAGAACAATTGCCGAGGATGATTTATGTAACACCCTCTCATCATTTTCCTCTTGGCGTTACCATGAGCTTGCAGCGTAGGGCCGATTTGCTCGCTTTTGCGCGTGCTCACAACGCATTCATTTTCGAGGACGACTACGACGCGGAATTTCGCTTCGTCGGGCCACCACTCCCAGCATTGCAAGGAATCGACAACGCCAGTCGAGTAATTTACGCGGGCACAGTCAGCAAGATTCTCTGCCCTTCTTTGCGCCTGGGCTACGTGATCGCACCAGAGCAGCTGGTCGATTCGTTTGTTAAGATCCGCAGTGCGATGGATCAGCACTCATCTCCCATCGACCAGGCGACGCTCGCACGTTTTATCACCGAGGGCTTTTTTCCTGAGTCATATCAAGCGAATGCGAAAGATCTATGCCGATCGGCGTGATTTCTTCATCAGGCAATTCAATGAATTGCTGGGTGATCGCTTTACTTTGCAGATTCCGGAAGCCGGATTAATCCTCCTCGCCTGGGTCAAACGGGAGGAAGACTTCGCGGCAATCAGGCGTATCACACTCGAGATCGGGGTAAGGCCATCGCCGCTCTCATTTTTTTGCAACCGGGCAAAGCTAAAGCCAGCGTTCGTGTTCGGATTTGCTGCCTGGACACCGACCCAGATCCGGGAAAGCCTGGTTAAACTCGCGTCAGCTCTCACGCAGCCTCTAAATCAGGGGCGCCAATCGCGGTGCGCTTCATGCGCGCCCAGCGTCAGACTGGTGCGGGCTTTGCTGTGCCGGTCTATTTGTTCGGCAAGCCATTGAAACCATTCCCAATTTTTTTGCGAACCTGCGCGCTTGCGTTCGTATTCCACGTAACCGCGCAATTTGCGCCAGGCGACACGCACTGTGCCGCCTAACAGCTCGTCCACGACGTTCAAGGGAACCATCCGCGCGAATACGGCATACCCGAGCGATTCCAAAATACAAGCGATGGATTGGACTGCTTGAAAAAGACGCAGATCAGTTTCGATCTGTGAGGGCGTCGTGTCCTCGGACATTGACTGCACCAGGCTCATCGATTGCATCCAGGCCGGCGTCAGAATCGCCTGGACAGCTACGAAGGCTGCACGTTCCTCCCTCTCCTTGCGTGCGCGTCGCATCTCAATCAATCCGAAAACGACGGCCGTCAGAACCGTGAGGGCTGTTGCAATGTTTGCAACAGTTGAAAGATTCACGGCTGCAATTTGCTCAAACGTGTCGTTTGATGCCACGCAAATTTGGTTCACGTGGAATTTGAGTTGGCTGATGCAAAAAGCCGCAGAGTTCGCGAGAACCCTGCGGCTCTTGTCGTAATATCCCGATTCGCGTGTTGACTCAGTCTATAACAACCACACGATCAATCATTCGCAGATCGCCCATGTCTGCATAGTAAACGCGCACGCGCGTGCCGGGTTTGATCGCTGTTTGGACGATTTCCCCTGCCTTGTTCACGACGTGGCCACGGCCATTGAGAACATAACGGCCCGGGTCGCTCGCATTATCCTCGCGAACAACCAGTGTCTTGCTTGGCTGGTAACTGGCAGCCGCGCCTTCAGCGATCATCGTCCTGATGATCGCTCCGGTTACCTCTACCGGTTCGGCCGTGGTTGCTTGTTTTTTGTCTGTTGAATTCGGCTGCGCGAATGCCAGCGGCGCAATCACCAAACAGCCGAGCGTGACAATTATCTTTTTCATTTTCGCCTCCTTTTGTTAACTATTTTGCTGCGAGGAAGTCTCTGGAGTTGATGAGCCTTCAACAAGAGCCACTTCGCGCATTTGCAACAGCCCACTTTCCATGGCGCTGGCACAGTCCAAGGCGTTCAAGTCACGCGCGCTTGTCTGTTCGAATCTGCTGGTAGATCCGCGGACCTAGACGCGATGTATGAGAGCGGTACACCGGTACTCGTTTCCAAATTCCGAATAGGAGGCCGATCGGGGTTTCCGCCGATCATGCAGCGATGGCCTCCAGCAGACAGCGACAAGTGCGCGTCCACTGGCGGAATACGTCGCGCCGAAATCGATCCGATGTTCGTTTCCTAATCAGCCCACGCTCGGCAAGAACTCTTCGCGAACGATCTTCCCGTCCTTCACTGTATAAACGCCGACTTCGGACATTTGCCGGCGCTCTTTCGTCTTTTTATCCGAAACGTCAGCGTCGTATTGCACGACGAATCGATCATGCGCGACGAACGGTCCCGCGCACATCGAATCTGTGCACTTCCATCGTGTTCACCCACCAATCGACTTTGCCCCGCACACCTTCCTTACCGCGAGTCTCCGGCGATCCACCGCCCATGCTGTACGCTTCCACGCTGACGACGTTGTCGTCATAAAGCTGATCGAGCGCTTCGTACCATGCCTGTTTTCGAACTAATTCCACGACCTTTTTTGCAACTTCTTCGGTATTCATCTTTCCTCCTTGTTCATACGGACAATTTACTCGCTGAGAAATTGTTCAAGTCGAGCGAGTAAGACTATTCCAACCCTCATTGTGGCGATCGCGCGATTCTTCACTCGGCAATTGCTCGTGCTTCAATCGCAATTCCGTTCCGCCGCGACGTTCGAAAAGTTCGACCGTCACGACACTGCGTCCGGTTTTCCCAAGTTTCATCCTCATCCCACTGCCACGTGAAAACAATTTTCTTACCGGGAACGAGTTCCTTGTATTCGCCGAACGCGCTCATCTCCTCCCCTTCTGGACTGGTCAGATCCCAGCGGTATTTGCCGCCGACGCGCAGATCCGCTGAAATATTTCGGGTACGCACGTTTTCTGGCCCAAACCATTCTTTTAATTGCGCCGGATCGGTCCACGCATTGTAAACGCGATCGGTGGGTACGTTGATGAATCGTACAATCTCCAGAGATGTCTTCTCAGCCGTTTTCCCGTTCATGATTTTTTCTTGGATGCTTCAACGAATTGCTTCAGCTCCGATCCAATAATCGCAGTCCAGCCAGCCTCAAAATTCTTTCGCGCATACGCAGGCGTTTTTGGAAACGTTTCGATCCCCGTGTGCGTTAGCTTCAGTCGCGTCTTATTACGCTCCGGGAATAATTCGAACGTGACGAGAGAATCTCCCGGCTCGCCTTTGTATCGCCAGGTGTAACCGATCTTTTTTTCCGGAATCACTTCGGTGACTTTGCAAAGATGATGATAGCTGTTGCCTTCGTGCTCGACGATAAACTCGAATTCAAACCCGATCTGCGGTCTAAACTCCTTTAAATCGAAATACCATTCTCGCATTTGATCCACGTCGGTCAGCGCTTTCCAAACCTGCGCGACCGGCGCGTTGAAAGTGCGCTCCAAAATGATCGCTTCAGCTAAATCGTTTGTTTCACTCATAATGTTTACTCAGTTCGTATGGGTATCCGGCATAATCGCCTTTGTTGCTTCCATTGGCTCGTCTGCGAGGGGAGCGATCACGTGTTATCGCCGGCCGCTTGCCCGCCTTCGCGACCCCGACGGACCTGTTCGAGAACCCTGGCAGAGGCTTCGTCGTTGCCGTACTCATCGTGCCAATTCCACCACTCATACGGTGGTGTCCGCGGATAAGTTTTCGGCGAGTCTTCCCATTCCTCCTGGCGCCCGAGCGCAGTAATATCGAGATAGTTCCACGTGCCGCCCATCTGTTCGTCACCGCGATTGTTGATGAAGTAGGTGCGAAACACGCGGTCGCCGTCGCGAATGAACGCATTCGTGCCGTGCCATTCGTCCACGCCGTAGTCCTTGTCGAAGTCATCCGTGATCGTGTACCAGGGGATGAACTCCCAGCCCATACGCGTCTTTAAGCGTTCGATATCTGACTGCGGCGCGCGAGAGGCGAACACGAGTGTAGTATCGCGGGCGTTCAGATGAGCGGGGTGAGCAACCTGATCGGCGACCATGGAGCAGCCGACGCATGCGTGTTCGGGCCAACCGACGACACCCGGCTCGAAAAATGCGCGATAGACGATCAGTTGACGGCGACCATCGAACAAATCGAGCAGGCTCGGCATTCCCTGCGGCCCTTCGAACTTGTACTCTTTTTCCACGGCAACCCACGGCATTCGCCGCCGCTCGGCGGCCAACGCGTCACGGGCCCGGGTGAACTCCTTCTCTTTCACGAGAAGCTGCTGGCGCGTAGCCTCCCACTCCTTCGCTGACACCACTTTTCGATCTATTTTCAGCTCTGTTGTTTTCATTCTGTTGTCTTGCCTCTTTGGGTTGTTTTCTGTTGCGAAATATATTGAGAGCAAGGGCTGCCACTCCCCCGCTCGATGTCGTTGCCAGGAGAGCAATATTTGCGACGCATATCGGACACATGACTCAAACCTTTCCTTTTTTGCCGGCGACCTTGTTCGTCTTCTCTAAGTAGGCCGCCAACCGATCGAGTGATCCCTCCCAGAACTTTCGATACTCATCGACCCATTGCGCGGCTTTTTTCAAAGGTTCGGCGTTCAGCTGCATTTCATGGACGCGCCCGTAGCGCCGGCGCCGGAGCAGCCCGGCATTTTCGAGAACCCGCAAATGTTTTGAAACCGCCGGGAGGGACATGTGATGGGGCCGGGCAAGATCCGTAACGCGCCTGTCGCCGCGCGCCAGATGCGCCAGAATCTTCCGGCGCGTTGGGTCGGCCAGCGCGGCGAAAGTTCGATTTAGAGTTCTCGAAGGATATTTAACCATCTGGTTAACTATTTAGCAGCATTGTTGCGACGTGCAAAAGTTTTTTTGTTACGATTTCGAGAAACGCCCGACCCTTGCCATGCCGGCGCCTGACACCAGCGCCGCTACAACAGGATTATGACGTCGAATGTGTGAATGCTTCCTTATTCACCACGTACGGCATCTTCGTCGGATCGCCGCCGTAGTTGCCCTCCAGAACGTCGATCAGTCCCTGCGCACACCGCCCCGCCATGCCTTTATCTGGATCGACATCAAGACGAGTGATTTGCGCACCGCTGGCGAAATGATGGAACAAGCGACAACGATCGGCGATTTCCGGATCGAGCAGTGGTGAATCGGGCGGAAGCGGTTCTTTTTCGAACACATCGAGCGCTGCGCCCGCAATTATTTTTTCTTTTAACGCTTTCGCGAGCGCTTTTTCATCTACCACGGGGCCGCGCGAGCTGTTTACCAAATATGCGGTCGGTTTCATCAACTTCAGCGTATTTGCGTTGATAAGATGGTACGTCGGTTTATCCGCTTCGCCCTCCCTCAACAGCGGCACGTGCAGACTTATGTAATCGGCGCCGCGCAAAGCGTCATCGAACTCGACATATTTGATCCACGTTTTCTCCTTCTGAATACCGCGTGCATGGCGCAGGTCCATTAACTCCTGAATCGCATTGATGAATTCGTAATTCTCATACGCCGGATCGTAGCAAAGGATATTCATGTCGAATCCGGAACACTTTTTAATCATTGCCAGGCCAATGCGGCCCGTGCCGATAATGGCGACAGTCTTGCCTGTGACCTCATCGCCAAGGAACGGCAGGAATGGATGCCAGGACGGCCACTTCTGTTCGCGCACGAGCTGCTCGCTTCCCCACATTTTCCTCGCCAGCATGCCCATCATGAAAAACGCAAACTCAGCGGTGGCCTCGGTGAGCACATCCGCCGTATTCGTAAACGGAATTTTGCATTTGTTCGCATCGGCGCGATTGATGTTATCGAATCCCACGGCTATTTGCGCCACAACCTTCAGGGTCCCCTTCCCCGCGTCGAATACTTCCGCATCAATCGGGTCCCGCAACGTGGTGATCAATCCGTCGATGCCGCTTTTCAGCTTCTGGATGATCAACTTCTTCTGAGGAGCTTCCGGTCCCTGGAACACCTCAAGGTCATAACCGCGCTCGCGCAAAAGATTCTCCGCGGCATCGCCGATGCGCGACGTCGCAAAAACTCGGAAATGTTCTTGTTCTGCCATAGCTGCGGATGAATGTAATCAGGAACTCAAAATGCGGCGAGCGGGAAAGCGAACGCGTTTCAATTGCAGGAAAATTTTTTGTGGAAGCGCGTGCTCTTCACTGGCCGGCAGCATTAACGCGATGGATGAGGGCGGGAATTTCTGACAGGTTTTTGAGTACATAATCAGCTTCCTTTTCGTACTCCTTCGGATCCACGAAGCGCGTGTCTGGAATCGCCGCGACACGTATGTTCGCGGCTTTCGCCGCCGCGACACCGGCGAGCGCGTCCTCTATCGCGAGACACGCATCAGGAGGGACGCGAAGTTTTTGCGAAGTTTGCAGGTAAATATCGGGATATGGCTTACCCCTAGGAACTTGGTCTCCTGTGACGATGACGCGGAAGAAATCCTTAATCCCGGTCCGTTGGAGAAATGGATATGCAGACGCGCTCACCGAACTCGTGGTCAAAGCCAGTGGTAACTTCATCTTGCGCAAGCGTTCCAGGGTCGTCTTGGCGGAAGAAAAAAGACCCACACGGTTTGCAAAAAAATCGGTCGCGATTTCGCCCCGCCGCCGCATCAATTCCTCAACCGGTGCGGAAATGTGGAAGGCGTTCTGATAAAACTCGACCGCGACCTGGTAACTCACGCCGAGAACATCCCGGTGATATTCGCCGCGATATTTGACTCCATGTTCCGCGAGCAATTTCGCATCAATCTGGTTCCACCATTGCTCCGAGTCGGCGAGTACGCCGTCCAGATCGAATATCACTGCATGGAATGACCGATGCATAAGGTGTTGCACCTCTCATTTATCGAAGCCTCTCAGTAAACAAGCGGGAAATTCGACGGCTGTCCCAAAAGAGGAGAACGCAAATCAGACATATTTTTAAACGGGTCTCGATTGTTCACGGTCTTAGACTTTGTGCTGACGGAACGGAACGGGGAGCAGGGGAGCACTGCTGTCTGCTGTTCGGGTGGCGCAGCCTTTCAATTCGTCAATCTACGACGCGCGCAAACAGTGTAGCGCACCGCTTCGCGTCAGTTTCAATTTCCTTCGCTCGCCCACCGCAGCAGTAATCGAGTCCGCTTTGCTGATGCTGCTGATCGGCTGGATTGATTACAAAACTACAGATTTCGCTGTTACCGTTTTTTATTTCGGACCCGTGGTGCTAGCGACCTGGAGAGCAGGTCGGAAAGCGGGCTGGTTTATCGCGGCACTTTGCGGAGTGACGGTGCTCATAGCCGACTTAATGGTGCCCCGGCCCGGGCATGTGGTCGCTCTCGCCTACCTTAATGCCGGGATATTAATAATGGCGTCGGCGGCTCTGGCTGAACTGGTGATTTCGTCTCGTCGCGCACACGAACGCCTTAAAGCACTACTCGCGCTAAAGACAGTTTCGCTCACGGAAATTCACCACCGGGTAAAGAACAACCTGCAAATCGTATCCAGCTTGCTCCGGCTGCAATCCAACAAATTCGCTGACCCCGCTGTTCGAGACGTTTTCACGGAATGCCGGGATCGCATCAACGCCATGGCTCGTCTTCACGAAGAACTCTACGACGAGCGGGGGCAGTCACACCTCGACTTCGCGCCCCACCTCCGCGAACTGGCTGAAATGCTGCTGCGCTCGCACAAGCCTGCCGGCTGCAAACTTACACTGAACGTTTCTGCCTATCGCCTTCCGCTAGATCTCGATCAAAGCATTTTGCTCAGCCTGATCGCCAACGAATTGCTGCTCAATTCTCTGAAGCATGCCTTCCACGGCCGCGCTACAGGAAGAGTCGATGCTGAACTGCGTACGGTTCGCGATAAAGTAACAATAACGGTCCGTGACGATGGCAACGGATTTGTCCCGCCGCGAATCAAAATTGAAGAGGGACGCGGAACCGGAATAGACCTCGTCCAGGCAATGTCACACCAACTTGGCGGCGAATTCGTAGTCAACCGCATGCCTGCGGGCGGAACGTGCGCAACCGTGTCTTTTCCTAGCAAGATGTCACACCAGCAACCACGCATTCTCCATAACCCTAATGAACTACATTATGTCAAAAAAACGCATTCTAATCGTTGAAGACGAAGCGCTGACTGTGTTGGCGCTCAAACACGAGCTCGCGGAGCTAGGCTACGAAATTGCCGGCGACGCACGCACTGCTGCCGACGCGCTCCGCATGGCCGAAGACACTCGCGCAGATCTTGTCCTCATGGACATTCAACTGGAGGGCGGAATCAGTGGTGTTGCAGCTGCCGCAGCAATCCGCGGGCACCTCGATATTCCGGTTGTGTTTCTAACCGCACACGCATCTGCTGAAACGATAGCGCGCGCGGTCGAATCAGGCGCGTTCGGATATTTGCTGAAGCCTTACACCGTGAGGGAATTGAAAGCGGCGATCGACATTGCACTGCACAAGCACAACACGGAAAACGCGATGCGCCGGGCACTCAGTTCACGATTGCCAGTCGACATGGCACGACCTTAGTCGACCCTGAACAATCCACCCGACGGTCGCAGATTTTTTGCGCCAATTGGATTCGCAGCCACTCCTGCGCCTTCCTTCGACAGCATGAGAGATTGTCGCTCATTCGCGCGTTCAACCAGAACGCTTTTAGTTGAACCTTGAGCGTTGAGCGGTTAAGCGTTGGGGGATTGAAGAAAATCGCGATTTATGGGGGCACCTTCGACCCGGTCCATCACGCGCATCTAATTCTTGCCCGGGAAGCGATTGAAATGCTCGACCTCGAAAAAGTCATCCTGGTACCAGCGGCGATTTCGCCTCTCAAGAAGGCCGCCCCCGTCGCGAGCGGCGAATTACGATTAGCGATGTTGCGAGCGGCGATCAAAGGCGATCCGAAGTTTGAAGTGAATGAATGCGAGCTGCTGCGACCGCCGCCTTCGTACACAATCGAAACGGTTGAAGAAATTTGCCGATGCGAATGCGACGCATCCATCTACTGCCTGATTGGCGAAGACAATGTTGGACAATTGCCCCAGTGGCACCGTTTTGGGGAACTTGAGAACATGGTTCGCTTCGTGGTTCTCGACCGGTCCGGCAAACAACCCTCACATTCTTATCCGTTGATTCACCGCCGCATCGATATCTCGGCTACTGAGATACGACGGAGAGTTGCGCAAAACGAATCGATTCGTTATCTCGTACCCGACTCAGTGGACGAGATTATTCAGCGCGAAAAACTTTATCGGGAGCAATTGCAATAACGCCGGAAAATCTAGCAAAGACCTGCGCAGAACTCGCCTCCAATAAAAAGGCGGAAGACATTGTCCTGCTGGATTTGCGCGGCATTTCGAGTTTTACGGATTTCTTTGTGATCTGCTCGGGCACGTCTGAGCCCCAACTCAAGGCGATTGCTGGAGAAATTGAGTCACGCTTACGCGAGGAATATTCGCTGCGACCAGTGGCGGTGGACGGATTTCCCGCAAGCCAGTGGATGGTCCTCGATTATTTGCAAGTTGTCGTCCACATTTTTCATCGCGATAAACGCGCCTTTTATAGCCTGGAAGGTTTGTGGGGCGATGCGAGGGAGCTGCGTTGGGAATCGGTCTCGAGTCCCTAGCCAAAAACGTTGCAGCGCACTGGCGCGGTCCAGCGTCCTAAACGTTCCACTCCGGTAGGCGAACTTCTACGTTCCAGAACACGCCAAGCGGCATTCACCATACCACGCGCATAAGAATGGCGCGGCACAGTCGTGAATTACTCGTTCAGCGCTTACTTCTTGGTTGGCGCTGGTGACGCCGGAGGCGGAATTTTCGTGGCACCCTGTGGCGCAGGCGTTGGAGGCGGTTTCACATCCTGCAATTCGACCTCGAAAATCAGCGTTGAGTTGGGACCGATGTCCGGGCCCATGGCACGCTCGCCGTAGGCGAGGGCCGAAGGAATATACAATTGATATTTTGATCCCTGCTTCATCAGTTGAAGCGCTTCCGTCCAGCCTTTAATCACCCCATTGACCGGAAAAGTCGCAGGTTGCCCGCGCTTGTAGGAACTATCAAACTCCGTCCCATCGATCAGAGTGCCTCGATAATTTACTGTCACCATGTCGGTGGCTTTGGGCGTCGCTCCGGTTCCTTCCTTCTCGACTTTGTATTGCAAACCGCTCGCAGTAGTTTTCACACCGGGCTTCTTTTTATTGTCTTCAAGAAACTTCGTCCCATCAGTTTTGTTTTTTTCGCCCGCTTGTTTCTGTTTCGTTTCCATGTCTTTTTCGAATTGGGCCATGATTTCCTTAACCTGGTCGGCCGTCAGTTGCGGTTTGCCGGCGATCGCGTCTTTGATGCCCGCGGCCAAGATATCCGGATTGATGTCCACCTTTTGCCGGCCCAGATTGAATCCGATCTGCATGCCGATGCTGTAGCTGACCTTATCTTTTTGGTCTTTAAGCTGTGGTGATTTCTCTTGCCCGAACAACGGGAATGCAAGTAAGGATGCGCTGACAATAACAATAAAACGTTTCATAAGGTCGTGTTTCCGCGTCGTTTTAGTTTAAGGTTGGTCGCCGCAGAAAGTCGCACGCTAATGGATAAATGCCGCCCGTCAAGAAAACAGGTTTGCCATCGGTTTGGTGGCAGTGACTGGGTATTTGCAATGGCAGCCGCCGGACTGATCGCACTTTGGCCGACCAAAGCGCAGGCCATCACGATCTCGCACAATGAGGCTTTGAAGGTCGGGAAAAAAGTGTGGCAAAATGAGTGTGGTGGAACAATTGCCGGACTCACTTCGTGGAACCAGGGCGAAGATTTCGCCTCGCTCGGCATTGGCCATTTCATCTGGTATCCGAAGGGACGACGCGGCCCGTTTGAAGAAAGTTTCCCGGAGTTGGTAAAATTCATATCGACTCGCGGCGCCAAGTTGCCAACATTACTTTTGGGCGCTGGGGGACAGGCGTGTCCCTGGAACTCGCGTGCCGAGTTTCTAAAAGCGCAAAATACAACTGAGATGAACCAGTTGCGGCGGTTTCTGGTCGATACAATCGATCTGCAGGCAGAATTTCTTGTTGGCAGATTGGGGGCTGCTCTGCCTAAGATGCTGGCCGAAGCGGCGCCTGCCGACCGAACTAACGTGCAGCAACAATTTGACCGGCTAACGAAAACGTCACAGGGATGCTACGCCCTCATCGATTACGTCAACTTCAAAGGAGAAGGCGTTCTGCAGACGGAGCGCTATCAGGGCCAGGGATGGGGTCTCCTGCAAGTGCTTGAAGCGATGCACGGTAATTCAGATTCGGCCGCAGCTGATGAGTTTTCGCGCGCGGCCAAAATTGTTTTAACCCGCCGTGTCCAGAATGCTCCTCCCGACCGCCACGAATCCCGATGGTTAACGGGTTGGCTTCGGCGAGTAAATAGCTACAGTGGCGGCTGATATTATGCCGGGAAAACTTCGCACCCTTCTTTGCGCGCTCTTGTTGACGGCCCTCGCCTCGTCAATCAGCGCTCAGTTTCGCCTTTTCGGACCGAGATCACCAAGGCCGACGCCGCAACCGAAACAGATGCGCAAAGCGTCATCGTATATTAGCAGCCAGCCACCGTTGAAGGTAAATCAATCTGTGCTTAATCAAGCGACGCCGGACAACGTCCACGTTCGCGTCTCTCTGCCTAGGCAGCGCGCCTATCTGATGGTCGGCGAAGAAGTCGCGGCCGATAGTCCAATTTCTTCCGGCAGAGCCGGGCACAGCACGCCCAGCGGTCATTTTTCTGTTATGGAAAAAGATCCGGACCATCGTTCCAGCATATATGGAGACTTCGTCGACGGCTCAGGTCGAACTGTCCGCTCAGGAATCAGCGCGAAGATCGATTCCGCCCCTAGCGGAACACATTATGTCGGCGCGTCGATGAGATGGTTCATGCGGTTGACTGGCGAAGGCGTGGGGATGCACGTCGGGATCTTGCCAGGATATCCTGCGTCCCACGGCTGCGTTCGAATGTCTCCGGATGGGGCGAAGTTATTTTACGACCATGTAAAAATCGGCACCCCAGTGACCGTAGGCGATTAATTAATTGACGGCTGCGAACGTTATTCCTGGAGCAATTTCCTTCGCAAAAGATCGAGTGCCGTTTGGGCCGCTAATTGCTTGAATGTCTCGCGATCCGTTGGGAAAAACAATTTCCTGACCACCGTCTCTGAACCTGCTGAAGCCAACGCGATATAAACGGTTCCAACCGGCTTTTCGTCCGAGCCGCCCGTTGGTCCGGCAACTCCGGTCGTAGCGAGTCCGAATGTGGAGGCTGTTCGTGTGCACGCTCCTTCAGCCATCGCTCGCGCGATCGCTTCACTCACCGCGCCATGTTTCTCGATCAATTTCGAATCGATATTCAAGATGTCGCTCTTCGCTGAATTTGCATAGGTGACATAGCCGGCCAGAAAGACTGCCGATGCTCCTGACACGTTGGTGATCTGGTTTGCAATCAAACCGCCAGTGCACGATTCGGCGGTCGCCAACGTTTGTTTTCGCTGTTTCAACAGTTCCACGACGACTGTTTCAAGCGCTTCATCGGTATCGGAGAAAATCGAGAGCCCTAATTCGCCACGAATGATGGCATCGGCCGCTTGAATCGCTTTCGGGTCGCCAATGACGCGCACTTCAACCTCGCCCGGCCGTGCGCAATAGCCGAGCTCGATGCCAGGGATCGCCAAAACCTTTTCGCCAATCGCTTTCTCAACCAACGACTCCCCCATCCCGGCAATGCTGTACGAGCGACGCTCGACTGGGAGCGGCGCCTCGATAATTGATCTCAAAATCGGCATCGCGAATTTCCTGAACATGGGCTGAAGCTCGCGAGGTGGGCCAGGCAAAACAAACACGTGCGGCGACGGAATACTCGGATTGATGTTCCCCTTTAGGTAAAAGCCGGGCGCGCTTCCGTTCTCGTTCGGGAGAACCTGTGCGCCTGCGAGGACATCCGCCTGGCGTGCAATCCCTGAAGTCCATCTAATTCCGCGGATTTGCAACCTCTGCCGAAGCCAGGCCAGCAGTTGAGGGTCCTGATGCAGCGTCACTCCTAGCGATTCAGCAACCATCTCACGGGTGATATCGTCCGTGGTTGGACCGAGACCGCCGGTAACGAATAGAATCTCGCAGTGCGGAAATAATTCAGCGAGCGTGCGGCGAATTACGTCGCTATCGGGAACGGTTCGATGTTCCTCGATTCGCAGACCCAACGGAAGAATTTCTCGCGCTATAAAGGCAAGATGCGCGTCCTGAACGTCCCCCAACAACAGTTCTGTGCCGGTATTGATGAGTATCGCGCGCATGGAAAGAGTGAATAGTTACAAAAGTTACAACGTTACAAAGAAAAAGTCTGGGTAACTCCTTGTAACCGTGGAACGCTTTAACTTTCCACCAACGGCGAGGCGGACGCCTAGGCTGCAGTCTTGTCCTGTTTCTTGCGAATCAGCGGCAGCTTTTTGCCTTCCACAACCGCGCGATTGATCGTTACTTCGGCGATATCTTCGCGGCTCGGCACGTCATACATGATGTCGAGCATGATGCGCTCAAGCATTGACCGCAACGCACGTGCGCCTGTCCCTTTGGTGACAGCCTGCGCGGCAAGAGCGCGCAACGCATCTTTCGTCAACAGACAGACGTACTCCCTCCATCGAGAACAGCTTCGTGTACTGCTTGACCATCGCGTTCTTTGTTTCAGTCAAAATCGCCACCATTTCATCCTCGGTGAGCGCGTCGAGCGAACTGACAACCGGGAGACGCCCGATGAATTCCGGTATCATCCCAAACGAGAGCAGATCTTCCGGTTCCACGTAGCGAACCGACTGTTTACGCAACGCGTCCTCCACCTCGAGCGTCGGGCTGCCAAAGCCCATTACTTTTTGGCCAATCCGTTTTTGAATGATCTTGTCGAGCCCAATAAATGCGCCGCCACAAATGAAAAGAATCTTTTCGGTGTTGACCTGAATGTATTCCTGGTGCGGATGCTTGCGTCCGCCCTGTGGTGGGACATTACAAGTACTGCCTTCTAAAATTTTCAGCAACGCCTGCTGCACACCTTCGCCGGAGACATCCCGTGTGATGGAAACGTTATCGGTCTTGCGTCCGATCTTGTCGATCTCATCGATGTAAACAATTCCGATCTCGGCGCGCTTCACATCGTAATCTGCATTTTGAAGCAACCGCAGAATGATGTTTTCGACGTCTTCACCGACGTAACCCGCTTCGGTAAGCGTTGTCGCGTCAGCAATGCAGAATGGCACATCGAGGATTCTGGCCAGCGTCTTGGCGAGCAAGGTCTTCCCGGAGCCCGTGGGGCCGATAAGCAAAATATTGCTCTTCTCGATTTCCACGTCCGCCAGAGGATCAGCCTGAAAGGCAGCTGATGTATCCGTAGGCGCAGAAGTCTGCAGAACACGTTTGTAATGATTGTGCACCGCCACCGACAGCGTCTTCTTGGCGCTTTCCTGACCGATCACATATTGATCGAGAGCCTCCCGAATGTGTGCTGGCTTCGGTACCCGAATGTTCGAAGATTGACGTCGGGCGTCTTCGTTGAGCTCCTTATCGAGAATGCTTTTGCAGACGTTGATGCAACTATCGCAAATATAAACTCCAGGGCCCGCGATGAGCTTGCGGACCTCTGCATGGCTTTTGCCACAGAAGGAGCACATGGTGAGGTTTGATGCGCGCGCCATATGCTCTAAATCTCCACGTTACCCTTTTCTCGAAAGCACTACGTCGGGGACCTCCACCAGCCGGCCATCCGGAGGAGTACTACCGTCTAATAGTTTTATTTCCTTCCGCGACTTGATCACTTCGTCCACCAACCCGTAAGTCTTTGCTTCCTCCGCAGACATATAATAATCGCGATCGGAGTCGATTCGGACTTGCTCTTCGGATCTGCCGGTGTGCAGTGAGATGATGCGAATGATGCGCTTTTTCAGCTTGAACATGTAATCGACCTGACGTTCCACGTCGCTCGCCTGTCCCTGCGCACCACCATGCACCTGGTGAATCATGATGTCGGAGTTCGGCAAGGCAAACCGTTTGCCTTTCGTGCCGGCACAGAGCAACACTGCCCCCATGCTCGCTGCCATACCGATGCAATACGTCACCACGTCGCACGTCAAAAACTGCATCGTATCGTAAATTGCCAGCCCGGCCGTGACCACGCCGCCCGGTGAATTGATATAAAGATTAATGTCCTTTTTTCCGTCCTCCATTTGCAGGAAAAGCAACTGCGCGATCACCAGGTTCGCAATGTGATCGTCGATCTGCCCCACAAAAACGATACGATCCTTCAGCAACCGCGAGTAAATGTCGTAGCTGCGTTCGCCTCGACCAGTCTGCTCCACGACCATCGGAACCAGCACCTGCGAAACATTTTCGTTTGATACGGTCATGATTTCTCTTCTTTGACGGAGGTCTCTTTCGTTAATTCGACGCTAACATTCGCCTTCAGGAAATCAAGAGTCTTGCCCAGCAGAAGCTGCTCAGCGACGTCGTCCAGAGCGTTGCGTTGCTGTAATTCCTTGCGCATTTTGTCAGGCGTAATGTCGTAGCGCGCCGCTTCCTGTCTCACGCGCGAATCAAGATCTTCCTTTGTGACCTGAATGTTTTCGTGCTCGGCGATGCGATGGAGAATGAAGTTTGTTTTTAGCCGGTGCGCGGCCATTCCAGCTGCCACTTCGATCAATTCTTTCTCTTTATCCTTCAGCATATCGTCTGTGACACCGCGCTCCCGATTCCGTTGAACTAATTCGGCAAGCGCGCGGCGCGTTTCGTTTTGCAGAAGCGCCGGTGGAAGCTCTACCTGAATACGCTCGTGCAGATATTTGACGATCTGCGCTTCCTTCCCCCGTTCGATGTCGTGTTCTTTCGCGTGTTCCAAGTCGTGCTCGATCATTTCGCGAAGATCAGCCAGCGTCTTGCCGGGAGCCAGTTTAGCCGCAAGTGCGTCGTCGACCGGCGGCAACACCTTCTCCTTGATCTCACGCAAGGTAACAGAGTAATCAGCTTTTTTGCCGGCCAGTTCTTTGACCGGAAAATCACCTGGAAAATCAACGATCACCAGCCGTGGCTCGCCCGGTTTTAGTCCGATTAGCTGTTCGCAAAAGTTCGGCAGGAAATTTTCCGGAGCCAGATGCAGCCAGAATTTCTTGCCGCCTTGCAAGTTCTTGCTGGCTTGCGGCGCGATTTCGCCAATCAACTTGTTTTCGATCGAACCCTCGAAATCGAGCACCGCGAAATCGCCCATTTGCAAGGTGCGCTCCGGCACATCCACAAAATCGGCGGATTGATCACGCAAACGTTCGATCGCCTCTTCGACTTCTTTCTCCGAAATCTTTGCGTCCGGCAATTGCACCGGAATCTCCTTGTAATCCGGAAGCTCAAACTCCGGCGCCGTGACCACAGTGGCGCGAAACCGCATCGATTTGTCGTCGCCAAACTCAATGTCTTCAATGTTCGTCAACGAAGCCACGCGCAGTTGCTCCTGTTCGACTGCTTCGTGATAACTTTTTGAGACAAGCTTCTTTGTGAGTTCGTCCTGGATCTCTTTGCGAAACCTCTTGTCGACCACCGCGCGGGGGGCCTTGCCCGGCCGATATCCTGGAATTTTCGCAAAGCGCGCGAAGCTGTTTGCAATTGTGTCCCACTCCTTCGCCACTTCGTCGGCAGGCAACTCAATCTGCAGCTTTGAGATAGAACCCGGCTGCTTTTCCACTTCAACTTTCATCGTGAATCACTGTAGCGGTCCTCAGCAGGCACCGCAAAATTAGCTTGGCAAGCAGGGCACGACCGCCGGTCGCGCCCGCTCACTTCTTAACAAATCGGGTAAGATGCGTCAGCACGCATTGCCATCGTCCGTCGCGCTTCACAAAAACATCTGTCGCCCGTTCCCGCGTGCTGAACTCCTGCCCCATAAACTTGCCCTTCGTGCTGGTTATCGCCGTGACCACTGCGCTGTCTGCATAAACGCGAACCCGGAAATCTTCGGATTCCATCACGTCGTGCGTTAAAGCGCCCGATTTGATGACCTCTAAAAAGCGTGCCCGGTCAACCGTTTCTCCGTTCGGGTCAATGATGATCCAGTCATCCGCGACAAGTCGTCCGATGCCTTCGAGATCGTTCTTAACGATTGCGTCCGCGAACGCCTTTTCGATTTTTAAAAGTTCTTCTTCTGCTTCACTTGTCTTCATCGGCTACCGCTGGCATTCCAAACACAGCCACCGCCTACGTAAACCGAATGCGTCATTGGCACCCCAAACCAGTACGCCAACTCGCGATAATCTCGGCAATCGAAGATCACGAAATTGGCAAGTTTCCCAGGTTCAAGGGAACCAATCCTATCGCCTCGATTGAGACTGTATGCAGCGTTCACGGTTGACGCGGTGATCCCTTCCGCAGGCGACATTTTCATTTGCGTGCAGGCCAGGGACAAAACCATCGGCATGCTCGGTGTTGGCGAAGATCCGGGATTGAAATCGGTTGCGAGTACGACAGCCAGTCCGGTCTCGATCATTTCGCGCGCACGCGGATAACGAGTCGACCCGAGCGCGTAAACCGAACCCGGCAGTAAAACTGGTTGCACATTTGAGTTTTTCAGAGCGGCAATCCCCTCCTCGTCCGTTTGTTCCAGGTGGTCCGCCGTGGTTGCACCCATCTCCGCCATCAACTTCGCGCCGCCGGAATTTGTCAATTGATCAACGTGTCCACGTAAACTGAGTCCGAGCATTTTGGCTTCAGATAAAATTTTACGCGACTGATCGATGTCGAAATAGCCACGCTCGCAAAAAACGTCGCTAAATTCCGCAAGTTTTTCGGCAGCGACCCGCGGCAACATCTCGGTGATCACAAGATCAAGATATTCATCCGGCGAAAGTTTCTTGGGAACCGCATGCGCGCCGAGAAATGTCGGCACGATTTCCAACGCCACCTCCTCATTCAGTTGGCGTAGAACACGCAAAATCTTTAATTCATCTTCAATGGTCAGCCCGTAACCCGATTTCGCTTCGGCTGTTGTGGTTCCGCAACGCACGAACCAGTTCGCGTGCGTTCTTGCCTGTGAGAGAAGATCGGGTTCGCTCGCAGCGCGGGTTTTTTCGACCGTTGACCAAATTCCGCCGCCTGCTTTCGCAATCTGTTCGTACGTTTCGCCTCGTGCTCTGCGTTCGAAATCGTCGAGCCGGTTTCCCGCGAAAACCAAATGGGTATGCGCATCGACGAACCCCGGCATCACCACGCGTCCGCGCGCATCCACAATTTCCGCATCGCCAAGATTCTTTTCGATCTCATCGCTCGGGCCGACTTTCTCGATCTTCCCGTCGCGGACGAGCATTCCGCCATTCCGAATGATTCCGAGCGACGACAATTCTGTTCCGGCGCGCGGGCGCTTTGGTCCGCTCAGGGTGATGAGTTCCGAAGCGTGCAAAACGGCAAGTGAACTCATTTTTGTGCAGTGGTCATCCTGAGCGCAGCGAAGCGGAGTCGAAGGACCCCGAGGCCCAACCTAACAGTCCTTCCACGGGATTCCTCGACTTCGCTCGGAATGACTCGGTCTTCAACGTTTCAACCGTTCAACTCAGCTTGCGCTCTACTATTCTATTGATTTTTTTGAATACCGCCTCTGAATCCGCGCTGATCTTCTGGACTCGTTTCTGGCGGCGGCTCCTGAATTTTTTGTCCTTCAGTTGACCAAGATTGATCCGCACGTTCATGGCTGCCCCTCTGATGCACGCTCGCGTGGCCAGCGCTCCGACGCCGACATCTGAAACCGATGCAGGATTTCCATTGTTCGCCATCTCCGACAGCAGTTCATAAGATTTGGCCGCAGTCTCCATTACTTTTAGCGGCACATCGGCGGCATGTTTTGTGGCTTCTTCAATCGCCTCCGCGCGTGCTGATTTCTCTTCTGGTGAATTCTTCGGCAGCGCAAACGCGTCCATTACCTTGTTGAACGCGTTCGTGTCTTCATCCACCAGAGCAAGGAGCGAGTCCTTCAGGTTCTGCGCTTTTACCGCCCAATTGCTGAAATATTCGAGCCTGTCGTCCCAACCGCGTTTACCGGCTGAAAGATTCGCTACCATTCCGCCTAACGACACGCCCAAGGCTCCCATTAACGCCGCAACGGAACCTCCTCCTGGCGCAGGCGAATCGCTCAAGGTCTCGTTGCAAAACTCGCGCACATTCATTTTCACCAGGGACGACTGCGACTCAGCGGCTTCAATTTTTAATTCGATTATCTTTTCTTTCGGCTCAAAAGGCTTCAATTCACCCAGGCCCATCGAACGAACGGCGACATCGATCAGTTCTTCGTCCGAAGCGCCCTCAGACCATTTTTGTTTTCTGAGGAAATAACGCCCAGCATCGAGCAGAGATTTCTTCGGCACCATTCCGACGATCTCCGAGCCGGTTGCGCGTAAACCGCGTTTCGCAGCCGACTCAGCGCACGCATCGAATGCTGCGTGCAGAGGCGTTTCCTCAATGTTTGTGAGATTCATCGAGACCTGCGCGATGCCGTATTCCTTCACAAACCAGCCGATTCCTTTCACGTGTTTCAACATCCCGGGAATGCGGACCGGTTCGCCGTTCGCGTCCAACACTGCCTTTCCCGACGGTGTCCCGTCTTCCGTCTGCACTCTCCCCTGCTCGCGCACATCAAACGCTACCGCGTTCGCACGCCGCGCCGATTTCGTGTTCAGATTTACATTGTAAGCGATCAGAAAATCGCGAACGCCAATCACAGTTCCGCCGGATTTCTCGCTGAATACCGCAGGTCCGAAATCCGGTTTCCACTCCCGTTGTTTGATCTTTTCAAAAAATCCTTCGTATTCACCTGCGCGAATCACAGCAAGATTCGCACGCGATTTATTCCTGGCCGCTCTCTCATAGAGATAGACCGGGATTTTCAATTCCTCGCCGACGCGCTTGCCCAACCGATTTGCACATTCAACCGCTTCCTCCCAGCTGACGTTGCTTACCGGAATGAACGGGCAAACATCAGTCGCGCCCATTCGCGGATGCGCGCCTTTCTGTTTGCGCATGTCGATCAATTCCGCCGCTTTTTTTATCCCGCGAAATGCGGCTTCGACTGCGGCATCCGGATCACCGACAATGGTAACCACCGTCCGGTTGGTGCTCGCACCGGGATCGACATCGAGCAACGACACACCGTCTACTGATTCGATCGCATCCGTAATCTGCCGAATGACATTCTGGTCGCGCCCTTCCGAAAAATTTGGCACACACTCGATCAGTTTTTTCATAAATAGAGTTGCTGATTAACCGTCAATCGCGCGGCTGCGGCTTCATGGGGATATCAATGTGATGCGCTGCGGCGAACTCTATAGCCCGAGAATAACCTGCATCGACGTGGCGGAGAATGCCCATGCCGGGATCGCTGGTGAGAACGCGTTCTAAGCGGCCCTTGGAATTTCCGCCCCCATCGGCAACGACCACCATTCCGGCGTGTTGCGAAAAACCGATCCCGACGCCACCGCCGTTGTGAATTGATACCCATGATGCGCCCGCTGCTGTGTTCACGAGAGCGTTCAGCAGCGGCCAGTCCGCGATGGCGTCGCTGCCGTCGAGCATGTCTTCAGTCTCACGATTCGGAGATGCTACCGAACCAGTATCGAGATGATCACGGCCGATCACGATCGGAGCTTTAATTTCGCCGCTCTTCACCAGTTCGTTCATCGCCATACCAAATTCAGCGCGTTCGCCGTAGCCCAGCCAGCAAATTCGGGCAGGCAATCCCTGATAATGAATTCGCTCCTGCGCCAGCTTCATCCAGCGCGCGAGAGTCTGGTTCTTGGGAAATAATTCGAGTGCGAGTTTATCAGTGCGCGCAATATCTGCTGGATCACCGCTCAGGGCGACCCAGCGGAAACGGACCGCGACCTTCGCAAAACAGCGGCCGAATGTATTCAGGAACAAACCCGGGAATATCGAACGCGTTTTTTATTCCGGCCTTTTGCGCCTGAGCTCGAATGTTGTTGCCGTAATCAAAGGTGATCGCGCCTTTCTTCTGCAACGCGAGCATGGCTTCGACGTGCACCGCCATGGATTGCATCGCGCGTTCGATGTAAGCGTCCGGATCCTTTCGCCGCAGCGTGAGGGCGTCTTCGAGCGACATTCCGTGCGGGACGTAGCCATTTAATGCGTCGTGCGCGCTGGTTTGATCTGTGAGCACATCGGGCACGATCCCGCGTTTGACGATCTCTGGCAGTACGTCGGCGCAATTGCCAACTAAACCGACTGAAATCGATTTTCGATCTTTTCGCGCTTGGTCAATCAACTTGAGCGCTTCATCGAGCGACCACGCGATCTTGTCGCAGTAACCGCTTTTCAATCGCTTCTCGATCCGCGTCGGATCCACGTCGACGCCGAGAAAAACGGCGCCGTTCATCGTGGCGGCAAGCGGCTGCGCGCCACCCATGCCGCCAAGACCACCGGTTAAAACAAACTTGCCCTCGAGCGATCCGCCGAAATGTTTCCGCCCCGCAGCGGCAAAAGTTTCAAACGTACCCTGCACGATCCCCTGGCTACCGATGTAAATCCACGAACCGGCCGTCATTTGTCCATACATCGTCAGGCCCAGTCGCTCGAGGCGATTGAACTCGGGATAGTTATTCCATTGACCAACAAGGTTGGAGTTGGCGATCAGAACGCGTGGTGCTTCATCATGCGTTCGGAATTTCCCAACGGGCTTTCCTGATTGCACCAGAAGCGTCTCGTCGTTCTCAAGTTCGCCTAACGAGCGAACAATCGCATCGAAAGCTTCCCAGCTTCTCGCGGCGCGACCTGTCCCACCGTAGACCACCAGTTGATCGGGATTTTCTGCGACCTCGGGATCGAGGTTGTTCATCAACATCCGCATCGCCGCTTCCTGCTGCCAGCCCTTGCAGGTGCGCTCACTGCCACGCGGCGCGTGAATAATTCGCTTTCCACTCATGACTTATTCGCTCCTAATCAAAATCGCCTCGCCGAATCGCTTCGAGCAACACGAGCAATATCACCCGAAAGTGCGCGATCGTGCGTGAGCGACTGCGAGACCTTGCGCACAGCAGCGAACGCTCGCTCCACGCCGCGACCGGCTTTCAACGGACGGCGATGTTCCAGACCTTCAGCGGCCGCGAGCAGCTCGATGGCGAGCAAATTTTCCGCAAGATCGACGATCGACCGCAGCTTCAACGCGCTCGTCATTCCCATGGATACGTGATCCTCTTTTCCGCCTGAAGTCGTAATGTTGTCAACGCTGGCCGGATGAGCGAGCACACGCGCTTCATTTACCAGCGACGCAGCTGCGACATGCGCAATCATGAACCCCGATTCCACTCCGGGCCGCTGCGCAAGAAATGCCGGAAGCCCCTCGCTCTTGTCAGGATTAACGAGGCGATCAGTGCGGCGTTCGCTAATGCTCATCAAATCGGTAATCGCGATCGCCGCGTAATCGAACGCAAACGCAAGCGGCGCCCCGTGAAAATTCCCGCCCGAAATCACTTCACCGCTGTCCGCGAATACCAGCGGATTATCCGTCGCGGATGCCGACTCAATCAGTAAAACGTCTTCACAATGTGCCAGCGCGCCGCGCGACCGCCCCGTGCACCTGAGGCATGCAACGCAGGCTGTATGCGTCCTGCACCCGCGGGTCATCGGTAAGATGCGACTGACGGATCTCGCTGTCTTCCAGCAGAGACAAAAGATGTTCGGCCGCCGCTTTCTGGCCGGGATGCGGACGCGCATCCTGTAAACGAGGATCGAACGCGACCGGCGTGCCTTTGAGTGCTTCGAGACTCATCGCGCCGGATACATCGGCCACGCGTGCTAGGCGCTGCGCACGCAAAAGCGCCAGCCCGCCTACCGCGTGCATGGCTTGAGTGCCGTTGAGCAAGGCCAGACCTTCCTTCGCTTCCAGTTCAAAGCTTTTAATTCTGCGCGCCGTAGCGCTTCCGCAGTCGCCATCCGTTGTCCCTCGAAAAATACTTCGCCTTCTCCGATCACGCTCAATGCCAGATGCGCAAGCGGTGCGAGATCGCCACTCGCGCCGACTGAGCCTTTCTCCGGAACGACCGCGTGCACACGGCGGTTAAGCATCTCGCAAAGCAACTCGACGACTTCCCAACGGATTCCGCTGAATCCGAGGGTCAGCACGTTCGCCCGGAGCAGCATCATTGCGCGCACCTCCGGTTCGGAAAGTGGTTCGCCAATTCCGCAGGCATGACTACGGACAAGGTTCAGTTGAAGTTGTCGCAGTTCGTCCTTTGGCACCCGAACATCGGAGAGTTTACCGAAACCTGTGTTAACTCCGTAAACCACGGCGTCTCGCGCTACGATTTGTTCGATAACTTTGCGGGAAGCAGCGATGCGCGGACGCGCTGATGACGAGATTGCAACATGCTCGTCACCAAGTGCGACTGCAGCGATTTGTTCCAGAGTGAGCGCCTGACCGTTCAGCTCCACTTGCGCAGTCTAGTGGAAAAAAATTCGTTGGGAAGAGAGTTGCTAACCGGTCCCTGATGACCTCTCATTGGTGACTTCCAAATGCGCTGGGTCGTTTTTCTGCGGGCAGTGAATGTTGGCGAAGCAAATCTCTGCCGCCCGGCACTGCTCGCAAAGCAGCTCAGCAGATTTGGTGTCGTCAACATTGGCGCAGTCGGCACGTTTGTTGTTCGCGAAAATGTGAGCGAATCGACTTTGCGCACCGCGATCGCGAAGAAGTTGCCTTTCAAATGCGAGATCATGATTTGTCCCGCGCGCGACATCATGAAACTCGCGTCAAAGGATCCCTTCGCAGGACAGCCGTCGGGCCAACATCACCCGGTTCGTAAACGTTCTGGCGAAACGACTTCCCTCGCCGCCTTCGCTTCCGCTTTGTTTGCCCGCAGATGACGACTGGTTGCTCAAGATTATCGCGATTGAGAACCGATTCGTCTTTGGACTTTATCGACGAGAGATGAAAGCCATCAGTTACCTTGGAAAGGTCGAGAAGCTCCTTGGCGTGCCAGCCACGAACCGTAATTGGAATACAATTCAGAAGATTGCGAAAATCCTTGAAACGAATGGCTAAGGAAATCAGGAAGCGATAAAAACTGAACGAATTCTTCCTGCTTTGAGTTTTCCTGAGACATATTCTTTCTCATGAACTTTTTGAATTTGGAACAGCTGCCGTTTGTTGGCATGTCGTATCAGTTCCACGGCGAAAAACAGGGCGCACCGTTCTCCGCCTACTTTGTCAACTGCTAAACCAGGTCAGGGCCCACCGTTACACACACATCCGTACGTCGAGGTAGAATTCACGCTGGAAGGTACCGCCACAATGACCGTCGGCGATGACACGCGCGAGGTTAACGCCGGCAGCATCGTCGTCATTCCCGCGAACACGCCGCATCGCTTTGTTAATTCCGGTAACGGTGTCCTCCGGCAAATCGGTATCCATGCGTCGCCAAAATTCGTTCAAACAAATTTGTGACACATTCGGTTCCACGTCCCGCAGCGGTTGGCGAGCGCAGAATCGGGGCAAGCACTGAGCTAATACAAGATCGACGGCAGAAATGCGCCGGCTGGTTCGTTGTACAGTCCTTTGCTCATCAAAGTCATTGGCTGCGTAACTCGTAAACCATTGTTCAGACACCAGCGAAATAGTTCTCCGTTGCGAGTCGGAAGAAGAAACCCCGGACCGGCGAATTCCTTGGCTGCGCCGATCAGCGCCTTCAAATCTTTGTTTGTCTCACCCACGGCGTGACCGAAAAAACCAATCGACAGTGGCGTAGCCGGTGATTCGTCCGTCGTGCTCTACAACGGTCGCGGAACCCTGCGCGATGGCATCTTTCAATTCTCCGCCGCGATCGTGGCCGTGCACTTGCTGGCACAGCCGGTTGCAGTTGTCGATGTCTGCTTCGGTCGCCGGCCTGACAACATGACCTTCGACAGAAATTCCGAGTGCGTTGCCTTGCATGCACGCCAGATGTTCACGCACATCGTAGCCAAGCTTGGCATACAAAGAGAGCGAGCGAGTGTGAAAGCCGGCCTGAATCAGCCGGACACCGACGAAATTTTTTTCGGCCGCCCGCTCATGCACCGCATCCATTAAACGCCGGCCAATCGCGCGATTCTGCACCGTCGGATCGACAGTAATCGGTCCAACACCTGCGATCGCTGTTGCGTTCGTCCAGAAAATTGCTGCCGACAATTCGCCCATCGATTTCCGCCACGACAGAATAAAACTTCGGATTTGCCAGCATTCGCGTTAATACATCAATCGCGACTTCCGGCGCCGGAAAGTCAGGCGCGAAACCATGCGCCTCTGAGATCGTCTTGAATGCGTTGTAACAAATCCTGCCGCAAATCTCCGCGTCCGCAGGTGTGCCCGTCGAAGTTGATTCATGCTGATTTGTGACCACTGCCAGTTGCACGCCATTTCTACTTATCGCGACAGATATCGGCAGCTATTCCGATGTTCTCGACTCTCACACACTTAACACTCGACCCTTAACCATCAACCTCTCGATTGAAATCGCTCACAGAACATCTTTGGTTCGAAGTGCCGAATCGACGCGGGTTCATCAACATCACACCGAAAATTGAGGAACTGGTTCAGCGAAGCGGTGTGACTGAAGGTCTTTGTCTGGTGAACGCCATGCATATCACCGCTTCGGTATTCATCAATGATGACGAAGTCGGACTGCATCACGATTACGAGATATGGCTGGAGAAACTTGCGCCGCACGCTCCGACGAATGCCTATCGACACAACCGGACAGGCGAAGACAACGCTGACGCACATCTCAAGCGCCAGATCATGGGCCGGGAAGTGGTTGTCGCGATTACCAATGGCAAACTTGATTTCGGACCATGGGAACAAATCTTCTACGGCGAATTCGATGGAAGACGGCGCAAACGAGTGCTGGTTAAGATAATTGGAGAGTAACTATTTCTGGCGTGCGTGAAACGCCGGATTGAAGTTCTTCGCGCAAAACAATACAATCGCGCCGAGACACCAATCCCATTATGGCGCACACACCTCTTGCTAAACTCCTTCGCCATGCCGCGTCGACAGCAGCTCAATCCGACAGGCGCGACGCAACCGTCGACGATTCCGCCATGTCGCGTCGTGAGTTTGTTCGCACGATTTCGGCGGCGACCGCCGGACTGGCGTTGCCGTCATCACTGTTCGGTGCAAGACAAGTCGCAACCAGCGCGCGGGTCGCCGTGGTCGGAGCGGGTCTGGCTGGATTGACCTGTGCTTATCGTCTGAAGAGAAGTGGTATCATCGCCACAGTTTATGAAGCAAACACGCGCCTGGGCGGTCGTTGTTGGACCCGACGCGATGATTTCGCGCACGGACACAATGCAGAACATGGCGGCGAACTCATCGATCAAGGGCATACAACGATTCGCCAGCTCGCACAGGAGCTTGGTCTGCCGCTGGATAATTTGCTCGCAGCGGAACCAAACGGTTCGACGATCTTCCCCCACTTCGATGGTGTGGCCTACTCCTACCGCGATGTCGTTCGTGATTTGAAGCGAATATGGCAACCACTTCATCGCGATCTCATCGAAGCGGGCTATCCTACGCTCTACAACAGCTACACCGCGCGCGGCGCACAGCTCGATCAGATGTCGGTCAGCGACTGGATCAATCAGACTGTTCCCGGCGGCCTGGGCTCGCCTCTTGGCCAGTTACTCGAGGTGGCTTACACGATCGAGTACGGCGCGGAATGCGATGTCCAAAGCGCGCTCAATCTCATTTATCTGCTTGGATACAACAGCCCCGGCCAGTTCACTTTGTTCGGTCATTCCAACGAGAAGTATCATGTCCGAGGCGGAAACGATCAGATTGTCACGCGGCTCGCCGACTTGTTAGGCTCGCAGATCATCACGGACCGAGCCCTCGTGGCGCTGCGCCGAAATCCCGATGGCACTTACACGCTCACGTTTCAGGTCAGTGATCAATTTACTGATGTAACAGCCGACCATGTTGTGCTGGCATTGCCATTCTCGATCTTGAAGAACTCGGTCGATCTCACAGAAGCCGGATTCAGCGAGCTCAAAATGATCGCGATCCAGGAACTCGCGATGGGTTCCAACTCAAAGCTACACCTGCAATTCAACACCCGTTCCTGGGCTCCGCTCCGCTGCAATGGGGAGACTTACTCCGATCGCGGTTATCAAGCGAGCTGGGAGGTCACGCGCGCGCAGCCCGGGACCGCGGGCATCCTCGTTAATTACACCGGCGGCCAGGCTGCCGATACCTTTGCGACCGGCACTCCAGAGGAACACGCTGCAGAATTCCTCGCCCAGATCGAGCCGGTGCTGCCTGGCTTGAGCGCTCAATGGAATGGTCTTGCCACAGTCGATTGGTGGGCAGGTAATCCTTACAGTCTCGGCAGCTACAGCTATTGGCAGGTCGGTCAATACACCCGCTTTGCCGGAGTCGAACGAGAGCCGCAGGAAGGTGTCCATTTCTGCGGCGAACACACTTCAATCGACGCTCAGGGTTATTTCGAAGGCGCCGTGGAAACTGGCGAGCGAGCTGCGGATGAGATCATCTCGAGCCTTGTGCGCTAAGTCGTCCTCTTACCGTCCTGTCATTTGCTCCAAGTGCTCGGGATATCGAGCTCCTTGCACTTCGATTTGTGACGCAGCGCTTTCGATCTCGCGCAGATCATCTCGCGTCAGTTCGATCTCGGCCGCTCCAATATTCTCTTCCAGCCGCTTCAGTTTTGTTGTGCCCGGGATTGGAACAATCCACGGTTTTTGCGCCAGCAACCATGCCAGCGCAATCTGAGCAGGCGTCGCCTTCTTTCGTTTTGCGATTTCGCCTAACAAATCAACCAACGCCTGATTGGCTTTGCGAGCCTCGGGCGTGAAACGAGGAAGTGTGTTACGGAAATCGCCGTGCTATCGAACGTAGTGTTTTCGTTCATTTTTCCCGTGAGAAATCCACGGCCCAAAGGACTGTATGGAACAAATCCGATTCCAAGTTCTTCCAGCAGCGGTAACACTTCGTGTTCGGCTTTTCGCCACCAAAGTGAGTACTCATTCTGGATTGCTGTGACCGGTTGAACTGCGTGCGCGCGACGGATCGTCTGCACTCCTGGTTCAGAAAGTCCGAAATGCTTCACTTTGCCTTCGCGAATCAATTCCTTCACCGCACCAGCTACATCTTCAATCGGCACTTCGGGATCAACACGATGTTGATAGAACAGATCGATAACATCCGTCTTGAGTCGTTTGAGTGAAGCTTCGGCAACTTCCTTGATGTGCTCTGGCCGGCTGTCCACACCGATCGACCGACCAGTCTTCGGATCGAGTTTGAATCCAAACTTCGTGGCGATCACCACTTGGTCGCGAAACGGAGCGAGGCCTTCGCCCACCAGTTCTTCGTTCGTGAACGGGCCATAAACTTCGGCGGTGTCGAAGAAATGTGACGCCGCGTTCCACCGCGGCGCGAAGAAGCGAAATCATCTCCTGCTTATCCTTTGGCGGGCCGTACCCAAAGCTCATTCCCATGCAGCCCAGTCCGATCGCCGACACTTCCAAACCGCTCTTTCCAAGTTTGCGCTTTTTCATTCTGTGACGTGCTAAATATTTGTTAGGGCGTAACCATCACCTTAATGGCTTCTCGATCATTCATCGCACGGTAACCGTCCGGAACGCCGTCAAGAGCAACGGTACGATCGAACACGCGGCCGGGTTCGAATCTTACCCTCAAGAACGTCCGGCAAAAGGTCCTCGATATAAGCACGCACCGGAGCAGGCCCGCCGCCGACGGTGACATTGTTGTAAAACGCCGGCTCGGATCCGGGAATCGTCTGCTCCTGTGGAACGCCGACGCGCCCCACCGCGCCACCTGGACGAGCTATGCTGATCGCGGTATTCATCGCTTGTTCAAGGCCGACGCATTCCAGCACTGAGTGAACACCGATAGCCACCGGTCAGTTCGCGAACTCGCTCCACCGCCGCGTCGCCTCGCTCACTCACAACGTCTGTCGCGCCGAAATCCTTGGCGAGTGCAATGCGATCGGCATGGCGTCCCAGAATGATGATCTGCTCAGCACCAAGTCGCTTCGCGGCGATGACACCGCACAATCCCACAGCTCCATCGCCGACAACGGCCACACTCTTTCCTGGTGTCACCCTCGCGATGATCGCGGCGTGGTGTCCGGTGCCCATCACGTCCGAAAGCGTAAGTAACGATGCCATAAGCGCGTCGTCTGCGTGCGCGCCAACCGGAAAGAGCGTTCCATCTGCCAACGGAATCCGCACGGCTTCGGCCTGTGCTCCGGCGACCTCTGTGGTGCCGAAAAATCCGCCGTGGATGCACGACGTTTGAAGCCCGTCATGGCAAAACGCGCATGTTCCGTCCGAGAACGCGAACGGCATGATAACGAAATCACCGCGTTTAATCTTTCGAACGTCTGCGCCGACGTCTTCGACCACTCCAATCGCTTCGTGCCCCATCACCCGACCGGTGTCGCTGTGTTCCATTTTTTGATATGGCCACAAATCGCTCCCGCAAACGCACGCTCGGGTGACACGAATGACAGCATCAGTCGGCTCGACAATTTTCGGATCGGGCACGTTCTCGATCCGAACGTCGCCAGCGCTATACATCACAGTTGCGCGCATAACAGTTGGCTCAAAAACCGTACTATCACTCCGATTTCAGCGAAGCCATGTCGATAGAGAATCGGTACTTCACATCAGATTTCAGCAGTCTCTCATAGGCTTCGTTTACTTTCTGAATCGGAATCACTTCGACATCGGCAGTGACGTTGTGTTTGCCGCAAAAATCGAGCATCTCCTGCGTCTCGGCGATGCCGCCGATGGCTGATCCCGCCAGTCTTCGTCGCCCCATGATCAGACTGAACGCCGGGACGTCGAGAGGCTCTGCAGGCGCGCCGACCAACGTAAGATTCCCATCAACGCCGAGTAGATTGATATACGCGCTGATGTCGTGATTGGCGGAAACGGTATCGATGATGAAGTCGAAACTACCTGCGTGCTTTTTCATTTCGTCACTATTGCGCGAAATGATGACTTCATCGGCACCGAGCCGGAGCGCGTCTTCCTTCTTGTTAGGCGACGTGGTGAAAACAGCGACGTGAGCTCCGAACGCACGACCAAACTTCACGGCCATATGACCGAGTCCACCGAGACCGACCACGCCGACCTTCTTGCCTTTGCAGACACCCCAGTGGCGCATCGGCGAGTATGTTGTGATCCCCGCGCAGAGCAGCGGCGCAGCTCCAGCGATGTTCAGGTTCGAAGGCAAACGCAGAACGAAATGTTCATCGACAACGATGCTGTCGGAATAGCCGCCATAGGTAACGCCGCCGATGTGTTTGTCCGGAGAATTGAAAGTGAGCGTCATGTTTGGGCAGAATTGCTCGAGATCCCGTTTGCAATTTGGGCAGGTGCGGTCGGAGTCGACCATGCAACCCACCGCGACGAGATCGCCTGGCTTGTACTTGGTAACGGCCGAACCGACCTTGGTTACACGGCCGACGATCTCATGGCCAGGAACGATCGGGTAGTTCGTCGCCATGAACTCGCTCCATTCGTTGCGAACTGAATGAAGGTCGGAGTGGCAAATGCCACAGAAAAGGATTTCAATCTGCACGTCGCGCTCCGTAGGATCGCGCCGCGCGATTGTCGTCGAGGCCAGCGGCGATTTCTCACTGGCGGCGGAATAGGCTTTCGCTTTGTACGTAGTTGGCTGCATGCTGAAACTTCTTGCTCGCGATTAAATATCGCAAGTCATTGTCACG
The DNA here is from genome assembly GCA_963804875.1 of uncultured Verrucomicrobiae bacterium. GTDB lineage: Bacteria > Verrucomicrobiota > Verrucomicrobiia > Chthoniobacterales > UBA10450 > Udaeobacter. The sequence continues at coordinate 414,208 of CAWDRX010000005.1, read as the reverse complement.
CCGCGTGTGATGCACTTCGCGCCGTTTTCGCTGCTACTCACGACATTCTTTTGGAAGAATGCCTCATTGAACGCGGGGTTTGATATAATCCGGGTCAGTCATGCGGAATCCCAAGATTAACTACCGCCGAGCCGCACTCCTTTTTGTCGGGTGGACGCTGGTTAGCGTTATCTTCGCGGGGATTTCTTATGCTGCTGCAATTGGTGAAAATAATAAGGAATTCGGCTTCGTCTCTGCACTCAGACTGAATCTGGTTCAATTTTATCTCTGGGCGATTCTCGCACCGTTTGTTTTTCGTTTCAGCCGACGGTTCCCAATTGAGTTCCGACCTCTCAATGTTCGTAATCTGTTGCTGTATTTTCCGGCGCTGATTTCATTTGCCGGCATCCATCAGGTGTTACACCTGGCTGTCCTCTGGTCGATCAGTCCGCGGTGGCGGCAAAGATATCCAGCCTTGATGGACTGCTACCGTGCTTATTTCGCGTTCGGATTCTATATCGATTTAATCATTGCTTTGCTGATCGTGATCGCAATGCACGCGCTGCTTTATTATCAAAATTTTCGCGCGAGCGAGTTGGCGCAATCATCTCTCAAAACCCAGCTCGCCCAGGCGCAGCTCAAGTCTCTGAAAATGCAGCTTCATCCGCATTTTCTTTTCAACACGCTCCACTCAATCTCGTCCCTCGTTTTGGAGGACCCTCCAAAAGCAAACAGCATGATCGCCCGACTGGGGGACTTCCTTCGATTAACCCTCGAAAATTCGGAGCAGCAGCTGGTCACACTCAAAGAAGAAACTGAATTCCTTCGCTGTTACCTGGACATCGAACAGGTGCGCTTCGGAGATCGGCTAACCATTTCCTTTGAATTGGAACCGCAAACGCTCTCTGCCCAGGTGCCACATCTCATTCTGCAGCCAGTCGTGGAAAACGCCATCCAACACGCGATCGCGCCGCGCGCCACGCGAGGCCATATCAACATTGAAGCAAAGCGGCTGAATAGCCTGCTTCGGGTAGTGGTCAGCGACAACGGGCCCGGAATAACGTCCAACGCAATTTCGCCCACGAAGAAGTGTGTCGGCCTGACTAATGTGCGCAACCGTCTTCAGCAGATCTATGGGCCTGATTTCCGTTTTGAACTCACGAACGGAACAAACGGAGGGCTAACCGTCGTCATGGAAATTCCTTTCCACCGCGAGGCGAATCCGGAACTCGAACAACAATCGACATGAAACTTCGACCGATTAGAGCCTTGATTGTCGACGACGAAGCGCTCGCCCGGAAGTTTATCCGTCGAATGTTAAAGGACGACCGCGATTTCGAAATCATCGGCGAATGCAGTAACGGCAAAGAAGCCGTTGCGATGATCAAAAACGAGAGACCCGATGTTGTTTTTCTCGATGTGCAAATGCCGGAAATGGACGGATTGGCGGTCCTTGAATCGATCGGTGTTGAACGGCTGCCGGAAATTATTTTCACCACAGCTTACGAACAATATGCGATCCGAGCGTTCGAACTTCACGCGCTCGATTATCTATTAAAGCCTTTCGATCACGCGCGATTCAAAGACGCAATCAAATACGCAAAGGAACGGTTCCGCTCCGAGCGTCAGAGCGACGGGCGAACGCAGATAAGCGCTTTGCTTGAGAACATCAAAAACAAGCCGCAATACCTTGAGCGTTTGGTGATCAAGGCAGGCGGTCGCATCACTTTCCTGAGCACGAACGAGATCACTTGGATCGAGGCCGACGACAAATACGTGCATCTACACACCAGCAAAACGCGGCCGATGGTGCGACAAACCTTAAGTGCGATGGAGGAGCAATTGGATCCTGGAAAATTCCGGCGTGTCCATCGATCGGCTATCGTCAATGTTGAGCGGATCGCAGAGCTGCAACCGTTGTTCAGCGGCGAGTACTCCAATCCTTCTGCAGGATGGAACAAAGCTGACTCTGAGCCGAAACTACAAAGACAAATTGTTCGAGCTTCTGGGAAAACCGCTTTAGCCGGTTCCGCGACTACGGCTTGATTTAGCCCGTTCGCGACTTTTCCCGCGGCACTCACGACATTCTCGTCGGCACGTCGCGCTGTGGCCGTATTTTCGTCCACAAAGACAGAAAATTACCTATGAAAAACATCGATGTAATTTGCACACGTAAGCAATTTCTTATCGGCAGTGGTGCAGCCGCCGTCGGTCTATTTTGCGGTCGCGGTCTGTTGCAGGCTCAACCTGGAACTAGTCCGTCTGTTTTGGCACCATCAACAACTCCGGAATCAGCTGACTACGTACCGGATTTCCCGGAGCACCATCCGCAGTTCGATCGGGCTCGTGTGAAGCGCTTCGTGATTGCCGGACACGGAAATCTCGCCGCGGTGAAAGCAATGCTGGCGGAAGAACCGAATCTGATCAACGGGACCATTGACTGGGGTAACGGTGATTTCGAAACGGCTTTGGGTGGGGCATCTCACATGGGTCGCCGCGACATCGCCGAATTCCTGCTCGAGCACAATGCGCGCCTGGACATCTTTGCGGCGACGATGCTCGGCAAACTCGACATCGTGAAAGCGGCAGTCGCCGCCGTTCCGAACATTGTGCAAGTGCCCGGACCTCACGGAATCCCCTTGATCGTGCACGCCGAAAAAGGCGGGCCGGCAGCCAAAGATGTTTTGGAATTTCTGCGACCACTTGCCGGTCAACCTGTTCCAGGACGATGAACACACAGTTCGCGACAACGCTTATTTTCTTTGCGCTTTCTTTCGCTGCAGAGACTCGCGCTAACGACGCTCGCGAACAAGCCGCCCACATCGTCGCGCAGATTCAACGAGCCGATTATGAAGGCGACCGTCCTGCGATGCAGCGCGGCTACGATGAGTTAAAGCCGTTCATGGAAGACCAAAAACTCGCCTCGCGCATTCGATACTGGCGCGGTTTTGCGCAATGGAGGCTGGCGATCAACGGCTTCAATGACGCAGTTGATCCAAAGGAGTTGGAGCAAAATCTCATTACCGCGCTGGACGAATTTAAGATCGCGATTGAAAACGATCCCACGTTCGTCGATGCCAAAGTCGGCACAATCTCGTGTCTGGGTTTTCTGGCTTTCATGAATCGGAAAGACCAGGCGAGGCGCGAAAGAATTGGTTGGCCAGATTTTGCCGCTGGTGAAGGAAGCTGATGAATTGGCGTCGGACAATCCACGGCTCATCTGGGTACACGGCCCGATTCTTTGGAATTCTCCTCCCGATCGCGGCGGCGGTCAGGACAAGGCAATTGCAAATTATCAGCGTGGATTGGAAGCCTGTTCGAAAATCAAAACGAGCGACGATCTGCTTGAACCGTCATGGGGCAAACCGGAACTGATGATGAGCCTGGCTTATTGCTATCTGAACGCGAACTCCGCTGACGTAAATGCCGCCGAACGTTATGCGCGTGACGCGCTCGAAATTGTTCCATACTGGCATTACGTGCGCGACATCTTGCTGCCGCAGATCGTCGCCGCCAAAGCCAAGCTGCAATAAGTCATCGCTCAAACCGGATGAACACGCCAAATCCGATTGATCTCCTTTTCGCCGACATGGACAAGCTGAGTCCCGGTGACGACAGCCTGAGTCGGTACGTTTTGCGATCTCTACCGGAGCATCGTTTTGAGGTCGTTGTTGACGCCGGTTGCGGCGCCGGACGCCAAACATTCGTGCTCGCGGATGAGCTCAAGACGCCAATTCACGCAGTAGATTCCTATCAGCCATTCCTGGATCGCCTCAGACAGCGCGCCAAAGAAAAAGGGGTTGCTCAACTGGTGCGCACGCATTGCATGGACATGAAAGACATCCCGAGTGTCTTTCCAACAATTGATCTGCTTTGGGCAGAAGGCGCAGCTTATAACGTCGGTTTCGCAAACGCATTGGCTACCTGGGCAAAGGCAATCAGACCGAATGGTTTCGCGGTGGTAAGCGAACTGTGCTGGCTCCGAGGGCACAACATTCCGGATGCAGTAACAGAATTCTTCCGATCGGGATATCCGGAAATGCAATCTGTTGAGCAAAACATCGAGACTGCAGAAGAGGCGGGTTACAAACTATTCAACACCTACACGCTGCCAAAAGAGACATGGGTGAAAGATTATTATGATATTCTCGAGCCACGCGCGAAATCGCTCCTGAATCACTCCGATGTTGCCGTCAGAGACTTCGCTGTCGAGACCCTTAAAGAAATCGAAACCTTCAAAATTGCAGAAGACAGCTACGGATACGTCTTCTATGTCCTCCAACGATCAAACTGAGATCGAATTGAGAATCTCTGAGAAAATCAGGAAAACAGGAAGCGTTTTATTGGATTTCCTGCGTTCCTGAGAGACCTCTTTGATCAAATCTTTCGCGAATCGTACGCCCAGTGCAGCAAAGCCTGACGCTGACGCCGCCGACAATTGAGATCGCGAGGTTTACAATGTTTTTTCAATTGCGCGACGTGGCGGCGAACCGCACGCCAACGACCAATCTGCCGTAAATCATCCTGGCTGCGGCGTCCGCAATAATATCGGCAGTACCATTGAAACCAACCGCGCGGATCCTCTGGATGAATCCAACCTTTGCGCCGCCATTCCGTTAGTGGTTGTGATGCGTTCACGCCAAAATAATTCAGCGACGCGCGCGTCCGATCCGGCGAAAGCTTCGCCCGCTTGAACCAGCTCGCTGGAAATTCTTTTCGGCAATCGGTCATGTATTTCCCGCCGAACACGCCGAGCTCGAGCATCTGTTTCGGCGTCAACTCAGGCGTGAACCCCGGGCGGAATGCGCGCCCCATCGGTTTTGTGCGGAAGTAAACGTAGTCCTTCTGCATTTTGTCGTTCACCTCCACCCGCACCGGTTTCATTGAAAATGTCTAAAAGTTCAGGTAACCGAAATAATCTCAGTTCCCGCTCGTTCCTAGACGATCAATTGAGAGCTGAGAAGCTGGTGGGATCCATGAAGTAACGGTCGATATGATCTACCAGCGGCCCTTGGGCCTCGGACTCGGCCTTCACCTTCTTCCATTCCGGATCGGCTTGGAACGCTACCCAATTCTTTTCTGCCTCCTGTCGGCTGGGATGCTCCAAAATATAAACAAATAAGTTTTGCGAACTCGGCGCATCTTCCGGCACCCAATAACCAATGCTCTTCATATTATGTCGCTTGAAGATCGCATCTGTGTAATCACGAAATCGCGCTTGTAACGCCTCGGTTTTGCCTTGGCGGAGGTGATACATGCGTAACTCGTAAACGTGGTGTGAAGGACTGGCGCCGTGAAGGGCGGCGAAGGCGAGAGCCACCGCGACGCCACAAAGAAAGGATAAAAATATTTTCATGTTTGTAGATCATTCTTCCGGTTTCCGAACACTGATTTCACCAGGCTTGAAATCGACTTTGTCGAACCTGGCTTTGTCGAGATCCCAGACGGCGTGCAACTCGGCGCTCCAAACCGGGCCGGGAGCGAGGTTGGGTTTGTTTTCGGCGGAAATATTCAGCTCCAACTTGTGGTCTTTGAATTCAAAACTCTTCACGTCCGAATCGTCCGCCACAAATGTGTAGTTGTCGGATTCCTTCGGATATTTTTTGAGAAAGCGTTGATGAAAATCGCGATCGAAATATTTGACGACTTCCGGCCAGATCTCCTCTGTGCGCTTGATTTTGTCGTTCGCGAGTTCGTACACGACGAGATCCTCATTGCCCCATTTCATCTCACGCCAGATCGCAACAAACTGATTTCCATCCCATTTTGCCCCGGGTGCGCCTCGCATTCCTTTCCACGCCGGGTCGACATCGAGCTTCTCGATGACTTTGTAAGGCTCGCAGTCGGACGAGAACGTTCGGAAAGGAAGGTCCTTCGGTCGAGTCTTCGTCACGAACCGGATACAGAATTGCGAATCTTCCGTCGGGCGAAATAGTGTCCTCGCCAACCTCATACCGTTTCGGAACCTCAGGGTACGTGTTCGCTTTCTCTGCCGGTGACGCATTCTCCTCCTGCGCGCGACTCGACGTAGTAAGCAGGACGGCAACGGCAACCGAAGTAAGTAGCACTCTCATATTGTCACCGATCGTAAACCGCCCCCTACGGCTCGTCACTATGATAGATGCCCGTATACTGGCCGATTACGACGGAGGCCAGAGCCGGTTATTGCTTTGGCGACGAGCGCCTAACGAATCAAGCCCAGGTCCTGCCGGAAGTGACGTCATCCGCCAGACGTATGATGAATCTCCATGTAGCGGTCGGCTGCCGCGGCAGCTTGTTCCGGAGTGACGCCGCCCTGACGCGCGTTTAGATAGGGCGCGTACCAATCCCACCAGTTGTGTTTTCCATGCGTCTTCTCGTAATTGCCGTGGTGCTGTTCCGTTTCGTGAAGGAGTTCTGCGAGGTTTGCTACGTCTGTGGCTCGTGCTGACGTCGACGTCCATTCGCGGCCAGGAAGGCGGGTTGTGATTTCCTGTAACAACCAGCTGTTACCATCCGGGTCTTCGAAAGAGGCAAAAGAAAAGTAGGAACGCCCTTCCGGGTCGCGACCATCGACACGCGGGTTCTGCGTTGAGCTGTTGAATGGACCGCCGGCGTAGTGGAAGACCTCACTCACCGCAATACCACGGGCCACCAGGTCTTTGCGAGCCGCATCGACGTCCTCAACGACTAGAGTCAGACCGTCCGCCGAGCCAGGTTTCTTTGATGTGATTCCCCTGCCGAAAATGATCGACGCCTCCGAACCGGGCGGAGTGAACTGCAATGCGCGGAACTTATCGTCAGGGGCGTAGTCGATATCTAACCTGAACCCAAGCTTTTCGTAGAACGCTTTGGCGCGATCAACGTCGGAAACAGGTATCACTAAGACTTCTAATTTCATGTTCATCATATGTTGCTCCTTTGGATAACTTGGGAAAACAGGAACCCGGGAATGAGCGTACGGCTAATTTTGGCGTTCCTGCGTCCCTAAACAATATTCTTCGTCAGTAACGTGCTCCATCCACTCGACCACTTTACCGTCGAGCGCTTCTTGAACCGCAATGTGTGTCATCTTCTTGGTGGGCGTAGCGCCGTGCCAATGCTTTTCGTTAGGTGCAAACCAAACGACATCGCCTGGCCGGATTTCTTCAATCGGCCCGCCTTCATGCTGCACCCAGCCGAGGCCGGAAGTGACGATCAATGTCTGACCGAGTGGATGGGTATGCCACGCTGTGCGTGCCCCCGGGGCGAAGGTCACGCTCGCGCCACGCACACGCGCAGGCTTCGGAGCTTCAAACAAGGGCTGGATTCTAACTGAACCTGTGAACCACTCCGCCGGGCCTTTGCTCGTTGGCTGCGATTCAATTCTCTTAATTTCCATCTGCGAATCTCCTGTGTGTGTTTCGTGGGCCGCAATCAACTCTTCGGCGGCCACTCAACACCGTCGAGCTCGGCAGGCAACTGTTTAGGATCAACTGGATAAATCAGCGACAGATCCATCTGGGATTTCGCACCCTGCAGAAATTCCAGTTCCTCGGGTGCGCCGACGATGAGCCATAGCACCTCGTCGTCAGTATCGTTGAACACCTGACGCAATTGGTTCGGCCCGACCAGCACGCCGCCATATTTTGGCACCGTCAACGTTTCGTCGCCGACGCGCATGCGGCCCGTTCCTTCAAGAACGAAATAAAATTCCTCCGAACGGATGTGCTTATGCAGTGTGTTCGCGCTTTTGGCTGGCAATCGCCACAGCCGGGCGCCGATATTTTCGCTGCCGGTGCGCTCCAGATAATCCGCGTTTGGAATTTTCATTAAGTTCGCAGGCCGCCAGTGCAGATCTTCTGGTTTGATAAGGTGATAACCCTGAATCGCCTTCATGGTTTGTTGTAGAGGGGCTCGCCGCGGCGAGCGCCTGTGATTAACGTTCGGCGTTTGACACAAACGCCGCTACAATTTTTTTCCGGCACTGGCCAACCTTGGCCAGTTTCGGCTAAGACCTGCGTTCACGCCCAACAAAACCAATTGCCGCACTAAACACCGCTGGATTGAATGTGATCGAAAGCAGCGCGCCGGCGACAATTAGATTCAATCCTTCCGCGGGGAGCAAACGGAGGTTGACCCCAAGCCCGGCAAGGATAAACGAAAATTCACCGATTTGAGCGAGCGCAGCCGAGACAAAGAGTGCTGTCCGATTCGAGCCCCCCAGTACTCGAACAATGCCAAAAGCTGCTAACGATTTTCCTAAGACAACAATCGCAAGCACGGCCAGAATCTGAAGAGGTTGCCGGATGAGGATCGAAGGATCGAATAACATCCCTACCGCTACGAAAAACAAGACCGTGAAAGCGTCCTGGAGCGGCTGAAGATCTTTGGCTGCGCGGTGACTTAAATCGGATTCGTTCACGACCACGCCGGCAAAGAATGCGCCCAGGGCAAAGGAAACGCCAAAGAGTTTGGCCGAACCAAAAGCTACGCCGAGGGCGAGCGCGATCACAGCGAGAGTGAACAATTCGCGTGAGCCGGTTTTCTCCACGCGCGATAGAAGCCAGGGAAAAAAACGCACACCGGCGATAAGCATCAGCCCAATAAATAAAATGACCTTTCCGATCGTGATACCGAGTGCCGGCCAAAGGCTACCGCTGCCGGTGTTATCAGTCACGTGTTCACCCAATACTCCCGCCAACGCGGGCAGCAGCACGAGCGCGAGCACCATCAAAAGATCTTCCACTACCAACCATCCGATCGCGATGCGTCCATCATTCGATTTGATCATGTCTCGATCCTCGAGTGCACGCAGCAAAACGACCGTACTTGCGACTGATAACGACAATCCGAATATAATTCCTGCGCCTAACGACCATCCCCACAGGGTTGCCACGCCGGCACCGAGGGCAGTCGCCACCAAAATTTGCGTAAACGCACCGGGCAACGCCACCCTGCGCACAGCGAAAAGATCGCGTATGGAAAAATGCGTGCCGACTCCGAACATGAGCAGGATCACGCCAATCTCCGCGAGTTGCGGAGCGAGGTGTGCGTCGGCAACGAAACCCGGGGTGAACGGACCAACTACAATGCCGGCCAGCAAATATCCGACCAGCGGCGGCAAATGGAGCCGCACCGCGACCAATCCACCGACAAATGCAAACGCCAGGCTGACAGCGATTGTAGCGATCAGCGGAACATCATGAGTAGTAATTGCCGCTAACACGCAGACCAATCGCATTTCTGCTCTCGAAACGCGAGAGCAGCGCTAACGCAGGTGTGTCGCGGCATACACCAAATCATCACGCCTCACACGAACATCTTAAAAGACATGAAGAACAAAACTGACCAAGCCGATTCGAGTCTCAGCGAAACCATGGCCGCTCGAATCGAAATCAAGGAACTGGGAGATCCCGCTCACCAAAAGAAAATAACCGATGCGGTTCAAGCCTTAGACGGCGTAATCGAAACGAAGATAGCGAAAGGCGCACTGCACGTCTCGTACGATCCGTTGACAACGACCGAAAAGAAAATCGAGCACGCTATCCGCTCCACGGGCACCACCATCAACGCTGCGGCCACAGATACGGAAGGCGCGCATCCAGAATTGCCGATATAACTGGCTCGCGAACGCCTTCGGGAGACACAGAACAAAGAATCAATCAGGCTTCAGGACTGAAAGAATATTGCCCGCCGGATCTTTGAACCAGGCAATCGTCGGACCGTTCCCCCGCATAATCCCCTTCTCATCGGTCTTCAGGTCACCTTGGTTGTAATGCTCGAATTGCACGCCGCGCTTTGTCAGTTCGTCGACCGCACGATCGACATCGTCCACCGGAAAATTCAGAACAGTGAACGTCGCCGGAACGTGATTCGGCTTCGGATAGATGAGGACGTTATTGCCACCGGCCAGGTGCAATCTAAGCAGGCCATGGTCCTCCGACGTCTTTAAACCCAGCGTCTGGCCATAGAACTTTTTCTCCTCCGCGATGTTAGGCGCCGAGAATCCGCTGAACGCTTTGCTGTTTTCCAACATATCGATTCCTCCCTTTTAACTACTTCGTCCGAAATCGAGGCTTTGGTTCCCAAATGTTATTTCCTGAAAGCGCAATAGTGATAAGAATTGTCGGCAATCGTTTCGAACGAGACCGATGGAAACGCCGCTAACGCCTCTCGAATTTGCTCGTCGTGCGCGTAAACTTTACCCCGACCGTGTCGCCGTGATCGATGGCGATTCGCGCTGGACCTACGCGCAGTTTCTCGATCGATGCGATCGTTGGTCAGCAGCTTTGCAGAAACTTGGAATCAATCCCGGCGATCGTGTCGCATATCTCTCACCGAACACTCATGCGCAGCTCCAATCCTTTTATGCAGTGCCGCAAATCGGCGCCGTGCTGGTGCCGTTAAATTATCGACTCATCGCTGACGACTTCGTTTACCTGATCAATCATAGTGGTGCGTGCATGGTCTGCGCCGACCGCGATTATCTTGGAACGATCGATAGCATTCGCGAACAGATTCCGAAGGTTGAACACTTCGTCGCCCTCACAGGGGAAGCCAGGGGTTGGCTCAACTATGAAGCAATGGTCGATGCGAGTCCGGCTGAATTCGTGCGGCCGGAAATTCATGAAACCGATCTGCTGACAATCAATTACACCAGCGGCACCACCTCGCGTCCGAAAGGTGTGATGATCACCCATCGTAACGCATGGATGAATTCCATCGGCACGCTTCTCTACGCGCCCATGACCTGTGCCGATCGTTATCTGTGGACGCTGCCGATGTTTCACGCCAACGGTTGGACTTTCGTTTGGACCGTAACGGCAGCGGGAGCAACTCACATCTGTCTGCGCAAAGTCGAGCCGCGCGCTGTCTTCGAATTGATGAAGACCGAGCAGGTCACGACGCTGTGCGCGGCGCCAACGGTTTTAATTGCGTTAGCAAATGCGCCGGCAAATCTCCGTCGCCTCGCGCCGAAAGGAATTCACGTTATTACCGCCGGCGCGCCCCCCGCAGCCAATACCATCCAGCGACTTGAAGAAGATTTGGGGTGGACCATTACGCACGTTTACGGACTGACCGAGACAGCGCCGTTCATCACTGTTTGCGAATCGCGCACGGAACACGCGTCACTGCCGATTGCCGAACGTGCCGCGATCAAAGCGCGGCAGGGCGTTGAGTTGATTACTTCAGGCGAGTTGCGCGTAGTGGACACGCACGGCAACGACGTGCCGCATGATGGCGCTACTCAAGGTGAAATCATCGCACGCGGCAATGTCGTTATGGCCGGCTACTACAACGATCCGCAGGCGACTGAAAAAGCGTTACGCGGCGGATGGTTTCACACCGGCGATGCCGCGGTCGTGCATCCCGATGGCTATGTCGAAATTCGCGATCGTCTGAAAGACGTCATCATCAGCGGCGGCGAAAACATTTCTTCAGTCGAAGTTGAAGGCGTCCTTTTGCGGCACCCCGCCGTGCAGGAAGTGGCGATCGTAGGATTCTCACACGAAAAATGGGGCGAAGCACCGCATGCCTTTGTTGTTCTCCACGAAGGCGCGCACGCCGACGAACGCGAACTGTGCGAGTTTGCGCGCGCGAAGCTCGCGCATTTCAAGGCGCCGCACAGCGTGACCTTCGTCAACGAGCTACCCAAAACGGCGACCGGCAAAATTCAGAAATACATTTTGAGAAAGCAACAGCCGGCGATCGCTCCGCAATGAGTCTATTTTGCTCGTTTCGTTAGGTGCGAAATTCGATTTTCACGATTTTCGCGTTTCGTCCGTCGTCGAGTTTGATCCAGTCACCCATGTCCGCGGCCAGGAGTGCCTTGCCAACCGGAGAAATCCAACTAATGGCGTCCCGTTCAAAATTGAGTTCGTCGACACCGACGATGGTAAACGTTTCGGTCGCGCCCTCTTTATCCGTGACCGTCACCGTTGCGCCGAACGTAACGCTGTTCGACGGCGCGCTCGGAGGATCGACAACGTGGGCCGATGCCAGAATCTGCTCTAATTCGATGATGCGCTCGCTGCTCGCGTTTCCTGCGCGAAGCTTGTTCAGTTCCTCGCGCAAACGCTTCGCGCCGTGCGCGGTGATGTAATTCGTTGCTCCCGGCGGGAGTCCGGACGCCGATCGCTTGCGTCCGCTGCGCTCCGGTGGATCGACATCTTCTTTAACGAAAGCCCTGCTCATCAAGGAAAACATCGCAGCGCCTGCGTCGAATGTCCCTCGGAAAAGAGAGCAGGAATCGGCGTCGCAGGACCTCCGCCTTCCAGATTAGCGATTTACTCTGCGCGCAACGCAATCATCGGCTCGACACGACTCGCTCTGCGTGCCGGAATCCAGCAGGCCAGAAACGCGATGCCGACCAAGAGTAACGCGACACCCGTAAATGTGATCGGATCGGACGTGCTCACGCCGTAGAGCAGGCTTTTCATCATGCGCGCACCGCCCAAAGCGATGACCAACCCGAATGCCGAACCGATCGCGGCAAGAAACATTCCTTGTTTTAGAATGAGCTTTTGGACATCGGAGAGCTGCGCGCCAAGCGCCATCCGCAATCCGATCTCGCGCGTGCGCCCTGCAACGACATGCGACATGACCCCGTAGATCCCGACCGCGGCTAGAATCAGCGCGAGAACACCGAAACTGCCAAGCGCGATTGCGGCCATGCGCGCAGGAAAAAGTGATGTGCCCAGGTGTTCCTTCAACGTCTTCGCAGCATACACAGAAACCGATGGGTCGAGTTTTTGCACCTCGCCGCGCAAGGCACTCAAGACCTGCCGCGGATCACTGTGTGTGCGCGCAACGAGAGTAACCTGACCGCTGTAATCGCGATACAAGGGAGTGTAAACGGCAGGCTTGGGATCTTCACCTAACGAATTGTATTTTCCGTCCGGCACAACTCCAACTATCTCGAAGAATGGATCGGTGGGCCCATGCCAGTTGAAGCGTCGGCCGATCGGGTCCTGCCCATTCAAGAGCCTTTTGACGAAGGTCTCGTTTACGATTGCGAAACGGCTTTCCTTCTTGTTTTCGTCATCGCGAAAGTCGCGGCCGCGTAGGGGAATGCCCATCACGTCGAAATACCCGGGGCCGCTGTCGATCGGGACCGCGATCGGCAAATTGCTCGGTCCGGTAAACTGCGTGCCTTCGACGTAAATAGTGCTGCTGTTGTAATTGAGACCGAGCGGGAGGTAATCAGTCAGCGCAGCGCTTTCGACTTGCGGCAAAGACTGCGCACGCTCGAGCACCTGCCGCTGAAACGCGCGTCCGCGCTGCTCGTTATATCCTTGCAAGCTGACATCGAACGAAATCGCCACCGCATTTTCCGGGTTGAATCCGGGCCGCATCTTCTGGGCGGCTTGCAAACTGCGTACAATGAGACCGGCGCTGATCAGCAGGACTAACGAGAGGCTGACCTGCGCAATAACCAGGAAGTTTCGCAAACGCGAGCGACGGAAACCGGCCATCGACGATTCATCTTTTAACGCGGGCACGAGCTGCGGTTTGGAGGATTGCAGCGCCGGAATGAGGCTGAAAAGAATTCCAGTCGCGATCGAGAGCACCAGCGCGAACGTGAGCACCCGCCAATCGGTACGCAGATCGAACAGCAAAGTAACATCGCTCGGCAGGTGAATGCCTCGCACAGCGCTGTTAATTGCGGCAGAAAGAAATACACCGGCCGCGCCACCACTGAGTGAAATCAGAAGACTTTCCGTAAGCAATTGCCTGACAAGTCGTCGCCGGCTTGCGCCAATCGCGAGTCGCACCGCGATTTCGCGTCGCCTTTCCGTCGCTCGCGCAAGCAGTAGATTGGCAAGATTCACGCAAGCGAGCAAAAGAACCAGCCCACCGACTGCCGCGAGCAATGCGGTGAAAGCGAAAACAGAGTTCGCGATGTCGGGAATGAACAATCCGGGTTTCCCGAGTCGAATGCCAAAGCCGACGTTTTCCGGATAATCCTGTGCAAGTTTCGCGGTCAGGGTCTCTAGCGCAGCCTTCGCTTGCGCAAACGACACGCCGGGCTTCAGGCGACCAACGGTAAAGAGATTGTTCGAATCGCGCTTATCAAGCCACGTGCTGCCGGGCTCGATCGTTTTCGCCATCATTACCGGAATGAACATCTCCGGATCGTAGGCGACCTCGGTGCCAATAAATCCTTTCGGCGCGACACCGATTATAGTGAACGGGTGGCTGTTGAACTGAACGGTCTTCCCCACGATCTGCGGATCGCCCGCGAAACGGTGTTGCCAGCAGTTGTGACTAATTACCGCAACGGGATGTGAATCAGGCGTCTGATCTTCTTCGGGCGAAAACGCGCGCCCAAGTATCGGCTTCACACCGAGGACATCGAAGTAATTTCCCGAAACAAGATATCCCCACACGCGCTGACTGGAATTATTGACAGTGAGACTGCTGACAGTCACCCGATAAACGAACAAACCGGAAAAGACACTGTTACGGTCGCGGTACTCTTTGTAGTTCGGATAGGATTGCAGCGACCATTCCGCGCCGTTGTGCAGAGTGCCGTAAAGCTCGACCAACTGCGAAGGCTCTTTCACCGCGAGCGGACGCAGTAAAGCCGTATCGACCAGACTGAAGATCGAAGTGTTGGCTCCGATCCCGAGCGCCATCGAAATGATGGCCAGTACGGCAAAGCCGGGTTGTTTCATGAGTTGGCGCAATCCGAAGCGGATATCGTGCAGAAGTGTTTCCATAAGCCGCGCGAGGTTCTGTAATGTGAGATGCAGTGCAGGCACCGTTTGGATTCAGGAAATTCGCGAGCAGCGAATTCCCTTTCATACAACGAAGGGCAATAGCTACCGACGCGCGAGGCTGAAATTACTTCTAAAATGGGCGAGTCTTCTTAAGACTTACGTTGACGCATGAGTCTCGACACCCAGACGAAACTGGCGATCTACCGGCACTTCGCCGAAACCGGGCAGAGGCCGTCGCTGCAAGTTATAGCTGACCGCGTTGGCGCCGACGTCAGCAGGGTTCGCGAAGCTTATCTCCGGTTGCGCGCTCAACGAGTGTTGGTGTTGGAACACGATGGAACGTCCATTCGGATGGCTCCCCCATTCTCCGGCGTGCCGACACAACATGTCGTAATTGTCGGGGAGACAAAGTATTTCGCTAATTGCGCCTGGGACTCATTCGGCATACCGGCGGCGTTGCATCGCCCGGGGCGGGTTCATTCGCGCTGCGAGCAATCCGGTGAACCGGTAGATCTGGAGATTGGTTTGGAAGGTCCGCCGCCCTGCGACTGGCTTTTTCATTGCCTTGTTCCCGCTGCCAAATGGTGGGACGACATTGTTTTCACGTGAAGAAACATGCTTTTCTTCCGGTCGGAAGAATGGGTCCGTGAGTGGTGCGCCGCGCATAATTATCCAATGCGGCCCCTCGTTACGATGAACCAGTTATGGACACTCGCGACGACCTGGTATTCGACGCGCTTGCAAGAGAACTCACGGCGTCCTAAGCCCGATGAGATGTCTTCCATCTTTGCGCGCCTTGGCCTAGAAGGCGACTTTTGGGATCCGCAGTCGGATAGTTTCGGCTAGCCAATATTACCGCAAAGACAGCCTAACTGGTGAACTGGTTACAATTTCCTCGCAGCGAGGCGGGACGCACAATTGACGTTCGACACATATCGTTCGCCCTTTGAACGGGACTAACAGTGCTCAGGTCGAACTGGACATGAAACTTGGCATTGTTCCGCTCCTTCTCAGCATTGCGCTACTGGTGGGATGCACGGGCGAGTTTCAATCGACCAACTCAGGATCGAGCGCAGCCTTTGATCCCCCGGCTGACACGAGTACTCAGGACTCGATCGATCGGATAAACCAGCAAATGGCTATGGACGCAGCCAATGCAGCGGCCCAGCAGCAATTCAATGCCGGAATGGCAGCCGCTCAAGAAACGATGAACAACGCCAACAACAACCAGGCGACTTCGAACTGGTAGCGTGTTCACCTGCTGCTGTAGTGTCCGCTGTCTCAGCGGAGGTGTTTCGACTAGACCTGATTAATGCGTTGGGACAGCCCCGCAAGTCATCGCGTCACTCAACGAGTAGACGCCGCTGCGAGCACCGCAAGAATGCATGCGGACTTCGACGTTCGGTGTAGAGGCGCTTGTGCCACGCGCCTGTCCGACTCCAATCTCCGCAGCGCGCTCCCTCAGAGCAAGCTTGAGCCCGACTCTCAACCCGCTATCCTCACAGGCCATGCATCGCGATCATCAATGTTGGTACTCGGACCGTCTCAATCGGTATATGGGCATTGCCATTTACGGAAATTACGGCGCGCCAATCCTAGCCTTTCCGACGAGCTGTGGAGATGAATGGGAGATGGAGGGCCAGGGAATGATTCGCACGCTCGGTCCTTACCTCGAGCAGGGACGAATTCGAATCTTCTGCATCAACAGCGTCAACACCGACTCATTCCAAAACAAGGGAGCGCATCCTTATCATCGGAGCTGGATGCAGGCGCAGTACGATGCCTATGTGGCGAACGAGGTTTTTCCGTTCATTGACTTACACTGCCAAACGCAGGGCATCGGGATTTCCACATTGGGCGCATCGCTCGGCGCATTTCACGCAGCCAACACTCTCTTCAAGCATCCCGACCACGTGAAGCGCTGCTACGCGCTGTCAGGCGTCTACGACATGCGGGATTCCATGGACGGGATGTACGACGACAACTTTTACTTCAATAACCCGGTCGACTATATGTCCAACCAGAATGACCCCTGGTATCTCCATCAATACCCGAGTTGCGACATCCATCTCGCGACCGGCTGCGGTCCATGGGAGAACAGCGGGCCGACCTACCGAATGTCCGACGTCCTCAGGAATCGCGGCATCCCTCATCATCTTGACGACTGGGGCCCGCAGGGCGGGCACGAATGGCCCTACTGGCATCACCAGATGTGGGAATACGTCGGCGCACACTACTAGTGCGCTGTGCTCGTCATGCGTGATGCATGATGCGGGAAGCGTGATTCGTAATTCGGGATTAACTCAGTAACCATTTCACCATGGCAAAGGACCTCACCGGTGGCTGCGCATGTGGATCCATTCGCTACCAGCTCCTCGACAAGCCAATGTTCGTCCACTGCTGTCATTGCGACGACTGTCAGCGACTGACCGGCAGCGCGTTCGTACTCAACGCGATCATCGAGACTCGGGCGATCAAGTTGCTCAGCGGCACACCGGAAGCCGTGCCGGTGCCGCGCGAAAACGGTGCGCACGACATTTACCGCTGCCCCAGGTGCCGGACGGCGGTTTGGAGCGACTACGGCCAGCGGCCCAATCTCCGGTTCGTGCGCGTTGGAACGCTCGACAAACCCAGCGCGCTTAAGCCGGACGTCCACATCTATACCCGCTGGAAAGCAAAGTGGCTCAGGCTGCCGAAAGGAACGCCGTCGTTCCGGGATTACTACAAAACCAGAACGCTCTGGCCCAGCACCAGCCTCAAACGCCTCGACGCCGCGCTGGGAAAGACAAAGAGCTGACCTGTTTGCGTTCACCAACTCGTGGCGCAAAAAGGCAACTTAAGTTACCCTGACCTCGAGCGGACGTTTCCTATTGTGAAGGACACCAAGTAAGGAGCAGAAAGAGAAAACCATATGAATAAGAAAACTAAAATCGTGGTCATTGGAGGCACTGGCCTCATCGGAAGAAAGCTAATAAACAATCTTCGCCACCGTGGCCATGAGGTAATTGCCGCGTCACCTTCCTCGGGCGTCAACAGCTTGACTGGTGAGGGACTGCGCGAAGCTCTAACGGGAGCCCAGGTCGTCGTTGACGTCTCGAATGCGCCATCGTGGGAGGACGAGGCTGTAATGGAATTCTTCCAGACGGCAACACGTAACTTGCTTGCTGCGGAAGAAGCCACCGGCGTAGGGCACCACATAGCGCTGTCCATCGTCGGCGCGGACCGTCTTCCGGCGAACGGGTATTTGCGCGCAAAGATGGCTCAGGAAAACCTGATCGAGGAATCACAAGTTCCATTCACGATCGTTCGCTCGACGCAGTTCTTCGAGTTCGCGAAAGGCATCATCGAATCGGTCACCAACGGGCAAACCGTTCGTCTGTCATCAGCTTTCATACAACCTATCGCGGCCGATGACGTCGCCGTCGCCCTGACTGGCTTCGCACTCTCCAAACCATTAAATGGTACCATCGAGATTGCCGGCCCAGAACCAATCCGAATGGACGATTTCGCTGGGCGTTTCTTGAGTGCAATGCGAGACCCAAGAAAGGTGACCACCGACGTCCACGCCCTCTACTTTGGCACAGAGCTAAACGATAAAAGCCTCATCCCTGGCAAGAAAGCGCGCCTCGCACCGACGCATTTCGAGGAGTGGCTCAATCGCTCCACCACGCAAAAGGCAGCGTGACTTCGGACATCGCGGCAGATCGCACGATGAGTTTGCGGTCTGCCGTATCTGGAAGGCACGTCGGTTGGGCTCGAAACATCTCGCGGACAACGGAGTCGTATGCGAGAAAAACCTCACAATGAAACGAATTCGACCAGTCGCACTGCCGCGCTTCACCTACACAGTTATTTTTTGTACGCTCATTATCAGCGCTACCGGGATAAGCCAGGGAATAGCCGCTGACAACGATGCAAAGGTCACGCTCGTTTACGAGCATGCGCTACCGAATGTGCCTGGTAAAAGTATTAAGGCCGTGTTGGTCGAATACGGTCCCGGAGGTTCCTCGCCAGCCCACACGCATGCAAAGTCAGCTTTCATCTATGCGACCGTTCTCGAGGGAGCAATTCGAAGTTCGGTTAATAATGAGCCGGCTGCTACATACCGCACCGGACAGAGCTTCTCCGAGATGCCTGGTGACCTGCACAGCGTTAGTGAGAACGCGAGCAAGACGGAACCCGCGAAGTTGCTGGCCGTGTTCGTGGTCGATACGAACGAGAAAGAACTGACAATGCCGTACAAAAAATGAGACGGCGGGCAACGGCGAGATTTTGCGAATCATGATAGCGTCACAGGCGAACATCGCCTCGCCTGCCCTCGCCACTTTATCTTCTTAGCACTCCCTTCCTCTGTAGCGGCGGGTCTATGACCTCCGAAGTCACGCCGAGCGCCGCTACAACTGCCGTTGTGATGTCTGGTATCCGATGCCTGACTTCTGACTTCTGGCTTCTGATTTCCGATTTTCACTTCTTCCTTTTTCCCTCTTTGAAACTCGCTCGCCTCGCGGCTTGCTCGCGACTACCTCGTCGCTTTACATTCTATGTCGCGCGTCCCACGCGCTTCATTCTTCTTACTTTCTCGCATGGCAACGAAATATGACGCGATCATTATCGGCACTGGCCAGGCAGGACCGCCTCTTGCGGTTCGACTGGCACAGGCAGGAATGATAGTGGCGATTATCGAGCGCAAACGGTTCGGGGGCACTTGCGTCAACAACGGCTGCATCCCAACAAAAACGCTGATAGCGAGTGCACGCACAGCTCATGTGGCACGGCGCGCCGGCGATTACGGCGTGACCATTCCCGGTTCGATCGCCGTTGACATGGAAAAAGTTAAAGCGCGCAAAGACGCAGTGGTTCGGCTAAGCAGCGAAGGCGTAGAGAAGTGGCTGAGGGACACCAAGAACCTGACCGTCATTGAAGGCCACGCGTGTTTTGCCGACACGCATCAGGTCCGTGTTGGCGACAAGCTTCTCGAGGCAGACAAAATTTTTATCAACGTTGGCGGACGCGCGTCGATTCCCCCGCTCCGAGGCATCGAACAAGTGAGTTATTTGGACAATTCAACAATGATGGACGTCGACTTTTTGCCGGAGCACCTGATCGTCATCGGCGGCAGCTATGTGGGGTTGGAGTTTGCGCAGATGTATCGACGCTTCGGCAGCGAAGTCACCGTCGTGGAGATGGGGCCACGCCTGGTTAAGCGCGAAGACGAAGACATTTCTGAAAACATCAAAACAATTCTCGAAGGCGAAGGTATCAATATTCGTCTGAACGCTGAATGCATCGGCTTTGAAAAACGCGGCGACAAATTAGCCGTGCAAGTTGATTGCAGCAGCGGCGATAAGACTGTCATCGGATCGCATCTGCTTCTTGCAGTCGGCCGTGTGCCAAACACGAGCGATCTCGGTCTGGAACAGGCCGGGATTAAAGTCGACAAGCGCGGTTGCATCGAGGTCGACGATCAACTTCGCACCAATGTGCCGGGCATTTACGCGCTGGGCGATTGCAACGGGCGCGGCGCTTTCACTCATACCGCGTACAACGACTATGAAATTGTCGCCGCGAATCTTTTAAACGGCGATCAGCGCCGCGTGAGTGACCGTATCACCGCCTACGCCCTTTACATCGATCCGCCGTTGGGCAGAGCAGGAATGACTGAAGCGGAAGTGCGAAAATCAGGACGGAAAGCCTTGATTGGAAAACGCCCGATGACGCAAGTCGGTCGTGCGCGGGAAAGAAGCGAGACTGCCGGTTTCATGAAAATTTTGGTGGACGCCGAAACGAAAAAGATTCTCGGCGCATCGCTCTTGGGGATCGAATGCGACGAGGTAATTCATTCGATCCTCGACGTGATGTACGCCAACGCGCCATACACGGTGATTCAGCGCGCCATGCACATTCATCCGACTGTCACTGAATTGATCCCGACGATGCTCGAAGAGTTAAGGCCGCTGGAGTAAACGAGCGGTAGCTCAGCTCGTTCGATGCTAGCGGCGCTTGCGCGAAGCACGTCCCTGCGGGCCAGAGTTCACGTTTGGAACTTCTTCGCCGAGAGCAGTGGCTAAATCAATTTGATGGTCCTGCTCTTGCACGAGGATCTCGCGAATCTGTTCAGCCATCGCGTATTCTCCCAGTGCTTCACACTGCGGGATTCGATCGCGATAATTACGAATGGTCTCGTTTTCATTGTCGAGATCGAAGCGGAGCATGTCTTTTGCGTTTTTCGATGTGCGGACCGGCTTCGGATTAACCACCGGCATCTTGCCGAGGTAATCGATCTGTCGTGAGAGAGTCAGAGCATGATCGAGCTCCTGCTTGGCGTGAATTTCGAGCTGAGAGGCGATGTCCATGTATTGGGCGCCCTTAAG
Organism: uncultured Verrucomicrobiae bacterium; assembly: GCA_963804875.1. Classification (GTDB taxonomy): domain Bacteria; phylum Verrucomicrobiota; class Verrucomicrobiia; order Chthoniobacterales; family UBA10450; genus Udaeobacter. The sequence goes on along the minus strand of CAWDRX010000005.1, from coordinate 393,174 downwards.
CACCTGGGAATAGACCACGTATGCGATGATGGCTTGATATTCGCGGGACAAGTCTTCGTTCAATAACTCCGCGAGTTGGTCGCGGGTGATTTGGGTAGATTTTTGTTCAGGCATTTGATTCCTTCTTTAATTTGAAAGACAAACTATAGCGCTTTGGGTGCGCCGCTAGTGTTGAGATCGCGTTGCAGTTAGCTGGGTTCGACGTTCGGCGTTCGCTGCAGCGCCACGCTCTCCACGGCGAATCCGTCCTCTGACGGAAGTGTCGTCTGCGAGCTTGTCGCTCGCCACCTGTCGCTTGTCCCTGTCTTTCGCAGATTCGTCTCGCTGGAGGAAACCAGTTCGACGCGGGCGCGCCGCAGACCGCTCGTTAGTCCGATCTTGGAGAAACTCCAAATCAACCATTTCGTCGGATCCCAAGCCCACGGCTTCACTCCATTGCGATAATCGTGCTGAAACTCATGGTGATAATTATGGTAGCCTTCGCCAAAGGTAAACAGCGCCATGAAAAACGAGTCCCGCGCGCTACATCTCGTGGAATAGGGCTGACGCCCGAAGGTATGGCAGGCTGAGTTAATCAGGAATGTGCCATGTTGAAGCACGACCACCTTGGCGACGCCGCCGATGAGAAAACCGCCAAGCGCGCCGACCGGGCCGTTCCACAGCCAGCCAAGCAATGTCGGCAGACCAAAACTCACCAGCACGGCGAGCAAATGAATATGCCTGTGTTGCCACATCACCAACGGATCTTTTTTTAGATCGGCCACGTTATCTAGCGGCGGTTGCGGCCACAGCTTGAATAGGAGCCAGCCGATATGAGCATAAAAGAATCCTTTACTGATATCGTAGGGATCCTCGTCATGGTCGACATGTTTATGGTGCCGGCGATGATCACTCGCCCACAGAAGGACTGAGTTTTCGAACGCTGCCGCACCGAAGATCAGCGTGAACAAGCGCAAGGGCAGCCGTGCGCGAAATGCCGAGTGTGTGAATAGCCGGTGATAACCGAGCGTGATGCTGAATCCAGTCGCAGCCGCCAAGACTGCGAAGACCGCGAAATGAAACCAATCGAACCCGAAATGCCACAGATAGAGTGGAACCGCGGTCAGCGTCAAAACGAAAGTGCCGATCAAAAACGCGCTGGTCGTCCAATTAATGCGATCAAGCGGGATCCGAAAAATCATGCGGAGGAATGCCATCGGCGCAGTTCTGGCGCCGGAATTAGTTAAGCGACCAGTCTTCCCAGAATAACGTCTGCCTTAGTCCAGCTATGGACAGCGCCACAATGAGTGCAGGTAAATTTTTGAGGCTTCATTTTTGCAGCCTCCCAGCGTTCTTGTGCAATCGTACGACCGGTGTCCGTGAGTTTCGACGTCGAGGGACAACGCACGAGCAAGCTCTTCAAATCGGCGCCGGCCTTCGGTTTCGGTTTCCGTCGCGGCGGTTCGAAATAATAGCGTCTTGCCATTTCAGAGTCGGTAAACAATCCGGGCTTTAGCGGTATCGTAGGGGGACATTTCCATTCTCACGCGATCGCCGACTGTCAGGCGAATAAAACGTTTACGCATTTTGCCAGAAATATGCGCGAGCACAAGATGCTCGTTCGCCAGCGCTACCCGAAACATCGTTCCGGGTAACACGTTCATAATAGTTCCTTCAAGCTGAATAGCCTTTTCCGAATTCATCATAAGATTCTCACCAGCGAGAACGCGGAGAACACAGAGAAGATCTTCGGACAGACTGCACAAAACCTGTAAAACGGATTTTGTTCATGTTGTTGATTCTCTCTAAAGCTCTGCGAACTCTGCGCCCTCTGTGGTGATATTTCCCCGGGATTTACCGGCGATTATTCGCAAACGAGCGCCGGCCGCCACCGCCACCGCCGCCACCGCCTCCGCCGCCGTAAGGACGCGGACGCTCCTCGCGAGGACGCGCTTCATTTACGGTTAGCGCGCGGCCGCTAAATTCCTGGCCATTGAGCGCACTCATTGCAGCACTGGCCTGCGCGTTGTCATTCATGGTGACGAACGCGAACCCACGCGATTTGCCGGTCATACGGTCCATCATAAGACGGACTTCGCTGACCTGGCCATGTTGTTCGAACAGATCCTGAAGATCGTTCTCGGTGGTCTCAAAAGAGAGATTACCTACGTACAGTTTCATTGTGTTTGAATTTGGAAAAACTAAGCATCTACAGAGCCGTTCCCGGGAATCGAGTTTCAAACCACCAATGAGCGACGCTCACCTGACGATCTACCGCGCCTTGAAGTTAACAGAGTAATCCAATAGGCACCCACTATCGTGCCAATTGCGCGAAACACAACCGATCATTTGACGGAATGTCATGGGCGCCTGTTGTCGGAAGGTGTGTTGGGCGTTCGCGTTCGGCATTTCCTGTAGCGGCCGTCTCTGACCGTCGAACTCCGGCAGGCCCAGGCCTAATCGTGAGCCTTCACTGGCCCTTCGATAACCTCGGGTTTCTCAATAAGAAGTTTAGACAAATTCTCTTTTACCCAGTCCGCAGCCAGGCGCACCGACTCGTCAGCACCAGCCTTGTCCTTAAACACACTGAGGGACGCGCCCTCTCCGTCGCCGGTATCGAGCCAGTAATAACGCACAAACCCCTTCGCGTTTTTAATGATTGGCACGAATTCCTCGCGTATTCGGCGGTCAATTTCCGCACCGTCCTTTGGATTAAAATGATAATGGCGAATGACGGCAAACATGATGCATCTCCTTCGTTTAACGTTTCGATTTCAATTTTCTTCTGGAAACACGATCTGTGTGTGGCCTTTCGCGTCAAGTCGAACGGTCCATGCAAGTTCCAAACAGAGTCGTCGTTGTTGAGAGCGAAAGAACCGCCAACATCATGACCGGGTTTTGCCACTGACTCACTCTCGCCTGCTCGCGAAGGACCTTCGAAGTAGGCTTGCGTGAGGGCCTTACGGAACCAGAAAAAACTTTCCTGTGTATGGATCTTTCACGGCGGACCCGGACGTGAAACCGGTGACGTCGATATACTTGTCCTCTTCCGGCAGATAAGGACTCGTGACCATGCCTTTCCGGCCCGGGACCGGAACTGCATAGGGCAAGCCAGCTTTTACTTTTTCCAACTCCGCGGGTGAAAGAGCCCGCACACTGGCGGTAGACTCTTCTTCCTTGGAGGGTTGTGATGATTGCGCGTCCGCGTGTGGCGTCGCCGCGGCCGCAGGTGCTGCTCGCACAGTGGATCGTCGCGTGGCGTGTGGCGTCTTTGCAGGTTGAGGGCGTGCCGTCTGAGGCTGAGGCTGCGGCTGGGACTGGAGAGGCTTGGAAATGGATTGACCCACTTTCTTAAAGAAGTCTCCCACCGGACCGGCGTTTACATAGGGTCCGCTGGAGAACAAAAGCAGGACCACCAACAACAATAAGGTGTTCATCGCCGACAACTCAATAAATCGTCTCGTTTTCTTGCGTCTGGACCCCTGGGATTTAAAGAAGAGAAATTTTTACCGCGCACAACGAGAACACTTCCTCTCATCGCGGCGCGCGTCAACAATCCGAATCGTTCGCGATTACTGGGACTAGGATCAGCTCGCTAGTTTAACCTCGAACTGATTCCACCACGGCTGCAGCCGCTCGAGCTACACCTTGAGGTCGGTGAGAGGAATAACATGGGAGAAATCGACTGTCATTCGAATTTCGCCGGCTGGGTCGGATCGTGTGATGACGCCGTGATCCTCGTTGGCGAATTTCGAAAGAGACAAGACTAACTTTCTGATCACCTCGCGATCGAAGACAAAGCCATGCATATGAACCACAGACTCTCCCCCCTTAATCATATGATCAATGACCGCATCGATATCACCCCGGTGCACATCGACAGGTCCGATTGGCCTGAAGCCGGCCTCCAGCAGTGAGTGTAGCGGCGCGCCATTGCCGTCTATGACATGGGCGAGATACTCTTCGTCCGGCGAATCCCGACCACTCTCCTTGACGGCGTAGACCATCATAATTTTCACTAACAGCGAGCAGAGTCCGAAGCCGCGCGCCGCTGGGTGGAACATCAGGCCACCGACCTCCGCTTGCTTCGTCGATCTTTCATCACCGGACCCTTGAATGATGCCGGTGCCAATAATGTTGTCGGTCGTCCGGTTCAGGACATGAAATAACCGGCGCTCCCGTGCTGCCTCAAGGAAGGCATGCGCTGGACGATCAAAGAGCGTTCCTTCGTTCAGGGCCTCGATGAACGTGAATGGGATTCGGTACTCGGCTTCTCCTGTCAGCCGGACATCGATCCTATCCTGATCCCTAATGACTGAAGGTCTAAGAGCCATTCCGAGGGCGCACCACTTGAACAAAGTCTATCGTCAGCATGTGAAACTCGCAAACGTGTACCACCGCAGTCAGCATTTCATCAACGCGAACGATCAAGCGCTCTTCGTCGCTGTATTCGCGTTGTCGGCTTTCGTCGAGAACGGATGTAATTGATAACAAGCGCGACGGTGGCGATGACAGAAGACCCGACAGCGATGATTTTTGCCAGAGCAGCCGGATCTTCGGCCACCGCCGCCGTTGCCAAGCGCCTGTAGAAAGGCTCGCGGGGTGGCTCGGGTTTCGCCCAATGAAACTGTTCCTGAACGTCTTGAGGGAGTTCGGTGAAATACACCTTTACGATTCCCGTTTCAGTTTTAAGCACGATCCCATCCCCTTCCACGCGGCTCACCGTCGCATTTTTGTATATCTTGCCTCTAGTGGTTTTGAATTCCTCCGAAAGCGCGATTGACGCAAACAGGGCTGCCAAAATTAGAATTCCACAATACTTCACGCGGCGGGATTCTGCCGCTTTTCGTCTCCACACTGCAACGGCAAAATGATACGAATTGCGATAAGTATCGCATCACCTTCGACCTCCCATGCAGGGAAGTTGACTCCAGCATTTTTTTGTAGCCACGGACCTATGGGCCGTCGACGAGTCGATAGAAGTGCCATTCTTTCGCCGGCTCGAAAAGCATGTTTTCGCGCTTCAGACGATCTTCGGCATGCTTCACGTGCGGTGTGGCGACGTGTGCATCAAAACAGGCTTTATCCCGCCATTCCACGTACAGGAGGAAAGCGTTGGATCTTCCGCGCCCTGGGACCAATGATAGCAGAGTCGACGACGCCTTTACGTTTTTTGTAATGCCTGTTTACAGCTTAGCTGCTGACCCCGCAATTGGAGGAACTGAGGACGGTTCCTATAAGCTGTAAAGGCCGCTGTAGCCGCTTCGCTGTGCGAAGCGTAACGGTGACCACCACTCAAACGCAGACCGCGACTCCGACAGGCGGGACGGCCAGCTCCGAGAATCTCACTGACTTTAATTTAAATCGGCGAGTTACTCCCCGATTGATTATTCGAAACCGTTTGCGGTGCAGTTTTGCTGAGTGCGAGCTGCGTGCTCACTTTTTGTAGATCTTCAGTTAGCGCTTCAATTTGCTTTTCTAATCGAGCAATTGTCGCTCCCTGCTCCGCCACCGTCCGATGTTCTTTGAGAAACTCATTAAGCACCATCGCGTTCACAGCATCGTAGCGCACGGTGTATGGTTTGCCTCCCTTATCGAGGAGCACCAACTCGGGATTCACCTTTGCGACTTCTTCAGCAATCAAACCGAATTGCGCTGTGCCTTTGCTGTCCGTCTTGTAGTGGAATGTCACTGGTCGCAGCGACAGGATTACCTCGCTGGCGTTGTTTATGTCAGTGATGTCCTTTTTAAAGCGCTGGGAAGTGTGGGTTGTGCTTTGGTTTTTCGATAGGGTTGTGTCTTTACTTGTCCTTTCCAGATTCGATCGGAAAATTGTAAACATTTTTTCAGGCCCCGCCGTTTTCACCGCAGTGAAGTGCGGAGGCGACGGGGTCACGCCTCATGGCTGGTTCAGAACGATTTGTTGAGGCTGAGTCATCTTAACCTGATCACTCACACCTTGAATTTTCGAATCCTGTTCATCGAGGCGCGCTAATACGGTGTCGATTGTTCTATTTAGTCGGGCAATGGTCGCTTCCTGTTCCTGGACTTTGCGGTGCTCCTTTAAAAACTCGTTAAGCAACATCGCGTTTACCTGTTCGTACCGGTACGCTGTAGGCTTTTCCTTCCTTGTCGCGCACGACGAGATCGGGATTCACCTTTTCCACATCTTCAGCGACAAGGCCGAACTGCGTTCTGCCTGTTGCATCGATATCCTGGTTGTAACGGAAGCTCACGGGCTTGAGCGCGAAGAGCTCTTTGCTGGCGCTGTCCATGGGTTTGATATCTTTTTTAAATCGCTTCGAGGAGGTGAGCGTGCCGAGTTTGTGGTCTGAGTTAATTAAAACCGTCACCCCGTCCGCGGATGTTTGGCCAAAGATGCTTGCGATGTAGCAAGCATTACTTTCCCCAGCCACACCATTCGGCCCGCCACCGATATAAATGTTATTGGAGCCTGTAGTTTGATTGAACCCGGCTGAAAGGCCTACCGCAATGTTGTTGACGCCCGTGGTATTATCATGGAGGGCTCCAAGACCGACGGCTACATTATCAAGGCCGCTTGTGTTGCTGATAAGCGCACTGGCCCCAACGGCGGTGTTCTCCTGGCCGACGCTATGAGCGAGCGCGTTGGCCCCAATGGCAGTGTTGAAACTTGCCTCAGTGTTTGCGTTGAGCGCATTGGCATCGACAGCAACGTTCTGGATGCCAGTAGTGTTAGACAGCAGCGTAAGAGCTCCAGTGGCCGTGTTGGATTCTCCGGTCGTGTTGCTCAAAAGAGCTCCTGCGCCTACAGCCGTGTTTTGCTCGGCGGTGGTGTTCAAAGCAAGTGTCGCGGCACCAATCGCTGTGTTGAGGTTCCCAGTGGTGTTGTTCAGCAACGAAAAATAGCCAATCCCACTATTAAACTGCCCGCTACTAAGCGCCAATAGCACTGCCCGTTCTCGCTTCTTACTTTCTCCGTCCCGCGACAGCAGGATGGGGGCGGGTCACTTCTGGCACCCTCCGCGACAGCGCCAATATTAAATGTTTAGATAGAAACCGATTTCTGACGACGACCGCGATCTCTGACTAACGAATCAACGGTGCCTTCGATAAGATCTGCGCGGCGGACGGTTGTTCGATGAAGCTTTCCGAAACTGCCAACCGACCTGGCCGTGTGGCGCATCGCCGCTTCCGCGCGAAGAATTTCCCGGTAGCCGCGGTTCGATCTTTCGCTGCTGCACTCGCGCGCCCCGTCCTCGTTCGTCGCGTGGCGGCGCAGCCTGATTGTAATCGAAACCTTCCGCCCTTTTTCGCAAAATGCCGCGGCCGATGAATCGTTCGAGCGAACGCAACGGCCCATGATCTTCCGGCGTAATAAAGCTGATCGCATCACCGATGGCGTGTGCGCGGCCGGTGCGTCCGATGCGATGGACATAATCCTCTGAGTGCATCGGGAAATCGTAGTTCACCACATGCGAGATCCCATCCACGTCGATGCCCCGCGCGGCGATGTCCGTGGCGACGAGGACACGAACGGCGCCGGACTTGAAATCCTTCAACGCACGGAGCCGCTGGTTCTGCGAGCGATTGGAATGGATGGTTTCTGTTTTGATTCCGCCGCCTTCCAGACGGCGAGCAATCTTGTCGGCGCCGCGCTTGGTCCGGGTGAAAACGAGAACCGTGTCGAATTTCGGATCGCCTAACAAGTGCAGCAACAGCGCGGACTTCAAGTGCGAAGGAACCTCATAGGCAAACTGCGTGACCGTCTCGGCCGGGTTCGCGCGCCGGCCAATCTGTACAATCTTGGGCGACTGTTGGAACTGGTGGGTTAACTCCTCGATTTCGCGCGAAAGCGACGCAGAGAACATGAGCGTCTGCCGTTTTTGCGGCAATGCTTTCACGATCCGGCGAATCGGCGGAAGAAAACCCATGTCGAGCATTCGATCCGCCTCGTCGAGTACGAGAAACTCGATGCCTGAAAGGTTGGCCACTCGTTGGTCCATCAGATCGATCAACCGCCCTGGTGTGGCTACAATAAGATCGACACCGGAACGCAACGCCTCGATCTGCGGACGTTCACTCACGCCGCCGAAAACCGTGGCCATGCGCAATGGAACGTGTTTCGCGTAAGCGCGAACGTTCTCCTCGATCTGCGCCACCAGTTCACGAGTCGGCGCGACAACCAGCGCGCGCGGGCGGCGGTCCGAGTCGGACTGGCGATTGCGAGCTGTGTTATACGCCTTCGTTACTGTCTGTTTCGATTCTGCGAGCTTCATTAGAATCGGCAGAACGAAAGCCGCCGTCTTTCCCGTGCCTGTCTGCGCAATTCCGATGATATCGTGTCCCGCGAGAATGAGCGGGATCGCCGCGACCTGAATCGGGGTTGGCTCCGTGTAACCCGCGTCACGCACGGCCTGTACAATTTGGGGCGAAAGATGGAGTGCGCGGAATGGCATGAGAGAACAACTGTCGCCCGTTAAGTGCCACCGCACACCTTTTCTTTCTTTAAATCTTCGTGTGGCCGCTACGTTCCATGTGGTTAGGCGCATTCCGCACCTGTTCTTCTCACATTCGTCAGGCACCTGCTTCCTCGATGTGCTCCGCATCAGCGCGATGGAATCACGAGCGATTACGCGTCGCCTCTCATGGAGAAACGCGATGACCGCGAAAACCGCGCGATCGGCCTGCGATGATGCAGCGAAACGGATTGACTTACCAGTGTCACCGAACTATTAGGGTCCAACGCAAGCAAGCGAGCATCCGGCTTCTCAGCCGGTTCGGCGGCAAGACCGTTGTCCGCAGCGGTCTAAAGATTGAGCGTGGTCAGCTCAAATATACGGGGCTTCCCCGAAGGAAAATAGAAATGGAAAAATCAATGTTGGTATTAATCGCGTCTGCCTGTTGCTGGGCTCTCACGATGAACGTCGTCGGCTCAGCAAGCCGACCAGGCAACATCCGATGCAGTTATTGCGATGACGAAAGCGCAATGGGCAGCGGAAATCAAAGATCCGACAAATATCTCTGAACAGTCGAAGGACATGTCGGATGACTACACCGAGTTCAATGGCGATTACGCCACGCGTCTCGATGGGAAGGCAATGAATTCGCGGCTGGCGGAGGCTGCGGGAAAAAATTCAGGCAAGACGATCGGGGCCGAAATGGCCAATCCAAAAGTACAGGTATACAACGGGAATGTTGCCATCCTGACTTACAACTATGCCGGTCTAACTCAGGACAAGGACGGAAAGACGACACCGATCCGCGCAAAATCGACGCGCGTTTTCGTGAAAAAGGGCGACAAATGGACGTTGGTCCACGCGAACTTTGGGGTGGATTCACTGCCAAAACAATAAGGCCTTGAAAAATCTAAATATGAAAACAAAAACAATCGGTTTAGGCCTGCTGCTTTGCATCGCGGCAGCTGGAACGTGTTTCGCGGACAACCCAAGTTTGGGCACCTGGAAATTGGACGAAAGCAAATCGAAGTTCGGCGAGGGCGCAGGCAAACCCGCGACCGTCGTGTGGGAGAAAACCGGCGATAAGGAGAAATGCACCGTCGACGGAGTTGATGCTTCCGGTAAGAAAACGCACACCGTGTGGACGGGCAAGCTGGACGGCGAATATTATCCGGTCACGGGGGACCGCCTGGCGGATAGTCGCTCGTTCAAGCAAACCGGCGACAATACGATTGAGATGATTAGTAAGAAGGACGGCAAAGTCGTCGGCGACGGAAAGGTCGTCGTCGCACCGGACGGAAAAACCCGTACCGTCACAAACACGATGACGAACTCTAAGGGCGAGAAAGTAACAAGCACCTTGGTTTACGATAAGTCGTAGGCGCTGAATTTGTGGACGCCACCGCATCTGCCGGCGGCAACACTTTCAACTGACAACGGCCGGACGTGAAAACGTTCGGCCGTTTTGGTTGCCGCGAAGTTTGTTGGTACTTGCGGATCTTCGCCTGACGTTGACCTGCATTATACGGGCGCAACCACCGGCAGCTTCACTTTCGAAGTCATCGGCGGAAGTTTGCGCGCGCTCTCATCGAGACGGCGCTCGAAATCCTGGGAAATATTCGCGTAGAATGGGTACGCCGCGAGATTCGCCGCCAGGGGGCGATACCGCCAATGCTTGTACATCCAGAGCCACGGAGCGGGATTTTTCCGGACAACCGGCTCGAACTGGTCCCAGCAAGCTTGCGCCATTTCCTGGAGCGAAGCACCGGCGGGAAATTCAATCCGGGGATGAAAAACCACTCGGTACCGCCCGCCGGGTAGCGGCTCGCAATGGACGTTAATGAGTGCCGCGCCGGTGCGTTGGTGCAGCCATACGTGAGCGAAGGTGACGCAGCGTTCATGCCCGAAGCACTTAATCGCCACGGTCGGCAGTTTCGCCGAAGTTGTGAGATCGCCGAGCAAGGCGAACCGTTCGCCGCGGCGCAGGGCCCGATACAGATGCATGACGGCACCTTTGCGGGCGGCAACGCGATGGCCGCTCCTCTGGCGCAACTTGAGGAAGATCGGATCGAGCAGTGAATTCTTGAATTGCTGCGCGATGACCACACCTTCGAGACCGGCGAAGGCCGAGACAATGCTGAGCCATTCGAAGTTGCTGTAGTGATAACAACCGACAACGACCGGCTTGCCCGGGCGCGTGTCTTCTTCATCCCATCTCTCGCGATTCTCGAACTCAACGTAACGCGAGAAATTTTCACTCGTTAGGCGCGGGCTCCAAAAGAAATCGAGCATGGTGCGGACAAAATGCTGATACGATTCGCGCACAATCTGTGCGCGGCGCTCGCTTGAAATCTCATCACCGAAGGCCACGCGCAGATTACTTAACGCAATCCGCCGGCCCCGACGATCGAGCACGGCGCCAAGCGCGCCGAACAAAAGAGCCAGCCGATAACAAGCTTTGCGCGACAAAAGCGGAACGAATTTCGTGGCGCTTTGAAGTCCCAGCCACTCCAGACGGTAGCGAATCCTTTTCCAAGCCCTGCGCACTGCTCCAGTGTACGCACGCTTCGCGTTCTTTGCGACCACTGCAGTTTATAAGAGGAGGCTCGCCCGCGATCGCTCCCGTTTTGCGATAATTTCTGAACTCCGCTCTCGTCACCTGCTAAAGCCACTGATAGAAAACGCTGTTCAAGAAACGCACAGAATTAAACGGTTGATTGCAACTGCGTAACAATGACATGGCGAGGCTACTTAATCTTCGGGCTTCTTAGTCTCGTCCTGGCAGCCCTCAGCGTGGTTCTGTGGATGATTAATCCCTTCACCGATCTGTTGTTACTTCTGGCTGCGCCACCGCTGCGCCTGTTAGGCTTTCATCCGCCGGTGCAGGGTTGGTCGGGTCTGGGAAGCGCTATGCTGATCAGCTTTCTTTGGCCACTCACCCTCTCGCCATTGCATTGGCTCAATTTCCGACTGTTACATTGGAAAAAGTGGGGCTACGCCGGTTTGCTTTTGTTGGGAAACTTCCTCATCACCATGCTGGTGTTGATGGTCAGGGAAGGAACCTGACACACATCTTTAACCGGCTTTTGTCAGACTGTAGTAGCAACTGTTACTTCGATTCTGTCGTCGCCAATAATGAATCCAGATCCAGTGGTCGCGTATACATCGCGAGGCCGCCGTCCGGCGTCCGCGGCCATTCTTCTTGCGGTCGGTCCCAATATAATTCCACGCCATTACCATCCGGATCACGCAAATAGAGTGCTTCACTCACGCCATGGTCCGAAGCTCCTTCGAGCGGAATGCCTGCCTTCTGCAAACGGCGCAATGCGTCACCCAGTTCTGCCCTCGTCGGATACAGGATGGCCAGGTGATAAAGCCCCGTCGTTCCGCTGGCCGGAGGCTGGCCGCCGTCACTCTCCCAAGTGTTCAATCCGATGTGATGATGATACCCGCCAGCCGAGAGAAATGCCGCCGACGACCCGAAACGTTGCGTCAGCTCAAATCCAAGCACATCACGATAAAATCCAAGGGCACGCTCCAAGTTCGCGACCTTCAAATGCACGTGACCCATCCGGACGTCGGGATGAATTGCTTTCGCGGGCACTTCGTAATGTCGCGCAATAAACGCTATTTCGGCAAATGTACCGCGAACACGATAACGATTTGGGCCAGCGCCCCAGTGCCATCTCTCACGCTGGTCTGGCAAACGTCAACGTTTACATCTGACCCGTTTGTCTATTCGAGCCACTCCAATGATCGGGGCCGAAAATTCAGTTCGCGTTTTGCCTTGGCGTTCGATACGCCTCTCATTTGAGTTCCGTAATAAACCGCATCCGTACCACCATCCGTTTTCAGAGCATCCTCCACTGATACCTGCGGCGGTAATGGAGCATTCAACCATTGAGCAAATGCAGGGAGCCATTCGCGCACTGGTAAAGGTTGATCATTCGCAATCAGATAAATCCCAGGATTGCCCCGCTCGGCTGCTGCAGCGGTGGCAATCGCCGCGTCCTCAATGTGTAACCACGACCACACGCCGTCGCCATTTCCGATGATCGGAAGCTGTCGCTGTCGCACCTGTCGGGCAACATCGCCATCGGGGTTGAACCAGGTTCCGGGTCCATAGAAGAAACCATAACGTAGGACGATCCCTTCCACGTTGGGATTTCTTAGCAAGCGACGCTCAACCTCAGTTACCTCGCGCACACCTGCTACAACCGCAGGCGAGGCATCAAATGCCAGCGGCGTATTTTCATCTGCCAAGCCAGGACCAGGGATCGCCCAGAATGCGATCGACTGCCTCAGGTAACGCCGCACACCCGCCGCCAGCGCGGCTGTCAGCACATTCGCGCCCCCTTCTAAACGGATCCGATTGTTGAGGGCGGCAGAAGCACTCATTGACTCGGGGGTATAAGTTTTGGGTAGGGCGGTGAGTTGTTCAATCACGACTTCCGGCTGAGCGCGACTGACAACCGCTTTGACCGCCTCGGTATCAAATACATCGGCGATGGCGGGTTCTATGCCTTGTTGCACCAAAGCCTGAGCTTTTTCTGGAGATCGGGTCAGAGCAGCGACCGTGTGTCCGCTAGCAATCAACTTCGCCATGAGCGGACGACCGATGGCCCCGGTTCCGCCTGCAACAAAAATCTTCATCTGTGAATCTCCTTTTGAAGTATGAGACTATTCTTAATAACTCTTACTTTTTAATCTTACTTCTTCCTTTCTCCCGTCCGCACTCGAATATTTTCGCTTAACGGAGTTCTAGTTGCTCTACACTCCAAACTCGTGGCGGCAAGGAATGTCAGATATTGGACGCCACCCGGATTCTTACGCGAGTAGCTCTTCGAGTTCTTCGGTCGTTAGGCCGGTCATGAGCGGTTCCTCGCTTTCGATGGCGGCGTCGATCGCCGCGCGTTTTTTCTCCTGCAGCCGCAGGATTTTTTCTTCGACCGTGTCGCGGGTGATCAGCTTGTAGGCGGTGACGACCCGGGTTTGCCCGATGCGATGGGCGCGGTCGGTGGCTTGCGCCTCGACCGCCGGATTCCACCACGGATCGAAATGAATCACGGTGTCGGCGGCGGAGAGATTGAGGCCGACGCCGCCGGCTTTCAGGCTGATCAGGAAGACTGGAATCGCGGAGTCGCTCTGGAAACGATCCACGATTTCCTGACGCTGTTTGGTCGAACCGTCGAGATAGCAGAATGGAATCTCGAGCTTCTCCAGGCGTTCGCGAATGAGATGCAGCATCGAGACGAACTGGCTGAAGACGAGGACGCGGTGTTCGCCGTCAATCGCTTCCTCGAGGAGTTCGTCGAGCAAGTCCAGCTTTGCCGAGGTCTCTTCCTTATCGATGCCGACGAGCCGTAGATCGCAGCAGACCTGGCGCAAACGGAGCAGTCCAGTGAGCATCTTCATTCGTTGTGCACCGGCGTTCACATTCTTGCTGGAACTGCCGAGACCCCGCTGGATCTCGCGCAGTAGCGCGTCGTAGGCGGCGCGTTGATGACTCGTTAGGCTGCAAGGCACAACCTGTTCGATTTTATCCGGCAGATCTTTCGCGACGTCGCGTTTTTTTCGGCGAAGCAGGAACGGCTGCAGCCGGCGCGAGAGCCGGCGCTGCACGTCGGGCGCGGAGCCACGCGCGATCGGTAATTCGTAGCGCTCGCGGAAGTCGTTGCGATCCCCGAGATAACCGGGCAGCGCGAAGTTCATGATCGACCAGAGATCGCGCACCGAATTTTCCATGGGGGTGCCGGTCAGGACGAAGCGATGCTTCGCGCGGAGGGCGAACGCGGCCTGCGCGTTTTGCGTCTCCGGATTTTTGATGTGCTGCGCTTCGTCGAGCACGGCGGTTGAGAAATTGATTTCGCGCAATGTGTCGATGTCGCGTCGCAGCAGAGCGTAGCTCGTTACAACCATGTCCACGTCCGCGATCGATTTGAAACGCGCGGCACGATCGGCGCCTTCGAGCACGAGCGTCTTGAGTTCGGGAGTAAACTTCCGCGCTTCATTCTCCCAGTTTGTCACCAGCGATGTCGGGCATACGACGAGGGCAGGGCCTTCGAGTTGGTGCGCGCGGAGAAACGCGAGCGTCTGCACCGTTTTACCAAGACCCATCTCGTCGGCCAGGATGCCGCCGAGATTGTTCACCGCGAGACGCGTGAGCCATTCAAAACCGACAAGTTGATACTCGCGCAATATCTCTGCGAGCGTGCCGAGTTTCGTCTTCGCATCCGGAGGCGCGTCGCGGCCGGTGATGAACTTCTTCAGTGCTTCGCGACGATCGGCCACAGCGGAGCCAAGCTCGCGCGCGGTTTGTTCGACATATCCGGCGTGGGCGCGGTTGATGCGGTAAAGCCCGGGTTTCGTCTGCGCCGGATCGCAATCACGAATGACCTGCTCGAAATCCTCGAGGCCCGCGGTGTCGATCACTGCGAGGTGCCCATTCTTTAATCGGGTCTGCGATTGGCCGGAACGAAGCAGCCGCTGAATGTCGGCGTTCGAAAACACTTCGCCACCTGGGGTGGTAAGCGAGTAACGCACCTCGAACCAATCCTGACCCGAGCCGACGATCTCCAGCTTCGGCGTCACGCGCTCGATCTCGTTAGTCCACTTTTTGACCTGCGCGGTGAGAGTAATCTTCCAGTCGCGCTGCAGTCTCTGGTAATCGGTGACGAAGAACCGAACAACATTTGGCTGGCCGTGCATCACGAAGCCGCCGGCGTCCGTTCGGGCAAACCCAATCTGCTCCAGCCGCGCAACCGCCGCATTCTCGGCGTCGAGATTCCGCATCAGCACTCGATCAGCATTTTGTGGATCGCGAAAAACGAACTGATCCTGGGCTTTTGCCAATGCTTTGATGGGCACGCGGTCGCCGTATGTGCACATCAATTCACCCGTGACGCTATTGAGCGTGCCCGCCAGACGCAGCTCAAAGGTTGGCTGCGCCATTGCGATTTCCGGAAGACGAACCCCTTCGCCGGCGCGCACGTCGAATGCATCGCGCAGCCGCGGCAGATCGAATGCGAGGAAGTGCAACGCGCGATCGCCATCGAGCAGCAACGGCCGCTCGATCAGGTGCGTCGAACCGGCCGGCAACGCTTCGCCGCAACGGACGAACTCGTTGTTCTGCAACATCCACGCCTCGGTTGCATTCCAGAGCAGCAACGCGCTCTTCCCTTTCTCTTCCTCTCCTCTCCCTCTTCGTGCTCCATTTTCCGGCTGAAATTCGCTCTCACCGCGATGCTCCCCTCGCCTCGCGACTCGACCAGAAGTTCGGGACGCAGCGCGGCCGAAGAGATCGTCGCCCGAATCGCTTTGCCGAAAGTAACACGTGGATGATTCTGCAACGCCGGGAGCAGCCGCAGGAATGCGTCGCGTGACAAGATCGCCATGCCGCTCTCGAAGATCGCCGGGACCGCGCGCAAGCTTTCGATCAACACGAGATCGGCGTCGTCGACTGCAAACTTCTTCTTCTTCGAGAGCGCAGAGACGAGCGCGCGGTTTCGAGAAACTTCGGCCTCGACCACGATCATGACCTGTCCTTTCTGCCATGCCCCCGCGAAGTTCGGCGGCAGGATCACGTGCAATGTCGTTAGGGCGGCGTCAGCCGAATCAGCCGCGACGAATTGCGGACCTGCCGGAGCTTCCGGCATCGTCGGCTCGTTAGGCACGGCGACTACAGCGGCCGGCGGATTCAGATAGCCCAGACCTACCGCGACCGAATGCGCACAAATTTTCCCCGCCGAGCGAGACTCCCAACAACTGCAAAGATTCTCGACGTCGATCGCGCTTCTGATTCGCAGGCCCGAGCGATAATTCTTCGCGCCTTCGCGCACGTAACCGCTCAACAACGGTGGCTCGTATTTAGCCTCGGAGACGCGGCCGCTTTTTAGTAACTCGCGCGCAGGCTTCATCGCCTGCCATCCCCCTGCATTAAGGAGGAGTTTCTCGGTAATCGGAATATCGCTCACGGACGAGCAACGTCGCGCATTCTGTGCGTTTGCGAAAATCCGGGGGCGCTACTCTGGCCGTGAGTTCGCGATCCGCAGCAGCACGTCGGCATGACACGGCTCGTCAAGCGCGCACCAGCAGGCGAGATCTTTGTCGCGCAGACAGTGGCGGATGTCGCGCTCGCTGAAATTATCGGCGAGGTGCTGCTCGTATAACGCGACGGCTTTTTCGGCCGTGAGCGTTTCGCCGTTCATCAGCTCCGAGCCCACCACGTACGGGTTTCCCCAAACAGTCGGTCGACCGACGTAGATGGTGTTCGCCGGCATTTTCCAGCCTTTCGCTCGGCTGCGCTGGATTCGTTTCGGTTTCGGTTTGCTCATGCGAGACCGTAAATTCTCGCGCCGCTTTTTCCGTTCCGCAAACAACGAACCGAGCATCCCTTTCCTCCGCCAATCGGACGATTACCGAATGTTAATAGCCTGCTCGCGAATGCTTTCGGAGTTTAGACGCGACCTCTTATTTCTTAACTTTTTTAATTTTTGATTGGCTGACGGCAAGCCGTGCCCGAGACTCGCGAACATTCCATGGCTATTCGAATCCTCGCCACCGGCGGTACGTTCGACAAGGAATACAACGAGCGGACCGGCCAGCTCTATTTTAAGGATACTCACATTGCCGAGATGCTCCGATTAGGAAGGTCGCAGGTGGAAGTATCCATTCGCACCGTCATGATGACCGATAGCCTGGAGATGACCGACGCCGATCGAAATCTCATCGTGCGAAACTGCCTGCAGTCGGCCGAGGATCGCATCGTGATTACACATGGCACCGACACAATGACGGAAACCGCGGCCGCGATAGCTGACGCGGTCACCGGGAAAACAGTCGTGCTAACCGGAGCGATGATCCCCTACGCCTTTGGCAGTTCCGACGGCCTCTTCAATCTGGGCAGCGCGCTCTCGTTCGTGCAAGCACTGCCTCCCGGAGTTTACATTGCCATACACGGTCAATGCTTTCCCTGGGACCGCGTCCGGAAAAACCGCGAGCGCGGCGAGTTCGAGGAAATTCCGCAGGGCTAAGGGCTAAAAGCCAAGCCCATTTGAATCGCGAGCGCCGAACCTGATGCGCGAAACGGACGGGATCTAGCCCCGCGTCCGCGGCTGAGGTTGACGCGATCCGAGATAGCGATTCACGAGTTTCGCCGCCACCGTCATCACGATCAGTCGAAAAATCCAGCGCATCATACAACAGGATCGAAACTCGTGCCTCGGCGGGCCGTGCTGAAGTCCAATCTCCGCGGAACCAACAAGAAGCGACCCTCCGTCGGATATGCGGAAGAGGGCCCTGGCCAATTCGCTTATGGAGCGCACAGTCGCGCGTCAAAGTTGGATCGCCGAGCGGATAGCGATTCGTAGCGCCAACGTCTCCCAGCAGGTGCGCCGTTATCGAATGAAGCCGCCGACGTTGCTCGCGAAGCTGAAGTCTTACCTTCAGTCAGTCAACAATGTGTTGACTGATCCCGATTCGAGCCACCATTCTCGAAGGGTTCAAGTATGCTCAGCGATTTTCAAATTATCGCGAAGAACGCCGACGCTCCGTTCACCTTGAAGCTGCACCGTGGCGACGGCATGACTCTCCTCGCCATGAACTGGAAGGATGCCACGCCGCCACGCGATTTCGTCGGCTTCGCGCTTGAATACAAAGAACCTGACGGCGACCGCTTCTGGGGGATCAAGAACCGCATCAACTTTCCGAATCCCGACGGCAGCGTGAACAAGGAGCGCACCTCCAGCCGTCTCTCGCCCATTCAGAAATTCCGCTGGGCGCACTTTCCCGTGAACGCCGAAAAGGAAGGTGAATTCATTTACCGGGTCACCCCTGTGTTCATGAGTGCTTCCGGCGAGCTCAGCTACGGCGAATTCCAGGAAGCAGGCATTGTCCTAGCACGCGAAACGTATCCCGGAAAGTTGAACGTCGCCTTTACTCGCGGTTTCGTCCTCTCCCAGGCTTTCGTCGATCGCTACGTTACTGACACCGACGGGATGGAGACACTCATTCCTGACAAAGCTGACGAAGGACTCGAGTTCGTGCCCACCCATCCTAAGGCGGATGAAGCCCTCAAATGGATGGGCTTCGAAGCGCGAAGTGCGATTCTTGAAGTGCTCGACGACGCCATCGCCGACGAAACCGCGACCGTCGGCGTTGTTTGCTACGACCTCAATGATCCTTCAATCGTCTCGCGCCTCGAAAAACTCAAAAAACGCCTGCGGATCATTATCGACGATAGCAAGGATCACAAACCCTCTCTCTCCGCTGAATCCAAAGCCGCCAACCTTCTCGCCGTCACTGCCGACCAGGTGAAGCGCCAGCACATGAGCAACCTGCAGCACAACAAAACCATCGTGGTCGATGGCACGGACGTGAAGGCCGCCGTCTGCGGCTCCACGAACTTTACTTGGCGCGGCCAGTTTGTGCAGTCCAACAACGCGATCATTGTGCGCGGCAAGAAGGCCATCCAGCCGTTCATCGATGCATTCGATAACTATTTGGAGAATGATTTTGTCAAAGGCTTCGGCCCGACGGATTCCACCGATTGGCACAGTCTCGAGTTGTCTGACATTGACGTTAAAGTCACTTTCTCGCCGCACGCCAAGGACGAGGGCGTCCTGCAATCGATCGCCGATGACATCCTTGACGCGAAGTCCTCTGTTTTCTATTCACTGGCGTTCCTGAACCAGACCGGCGGCGCCGTGACCGATGCCATCAAGGAAATCACCAAGAAAGAGGGCATCTTCGTCTATGGCATTTCCGACAAGCGGACTGGTGGCTTGGACGTCCATCTTCCCAATGGCAAGGTTGCGCCCGTATTCGCGGCCAACCTCAGTAAGAATCTCCCTGAGCCCTTCAAGAGCGAACCCACCGCGCTGAGCGCCAACGGCATGGGCACGCGCATGCACCACAAGTTTGTCGTGGTCGACTTCGATAAACCCACGGCCCGCGTCTACATGGGCTCCTACAACTTCTCGAAGCCAGCCGACAACGAAAACGGCGAGAACCTGCTTCTGATCAAGGACCGCCGTATCGCAGTGTCCTATATGATCCAAGCCCTAACCCTCTTCGACCACTACCATTTCCGCGTCCTCCAGGCCAAGGCCGACGCATCCGCATAAGCCCCTCCAATTGAAGAAGGCGCCCAGCACCGGCCAGAAACCGTGGTGGGATGAGGACTACACAAACCCGCGTAAGATTCTCGACCGCGAACTGTTCGCTTGATGTTTAAGAGCGGTAAGAAGCTCGACTTGGGTAAAGGTTGCGTCCGCTTCAAATCATTGGAGGACCTGGCTCTCGACGTGGTCCGCCGCACCGCCTGCTCGCGAAGAATTTCGGAGTTCGTAGTTGCGCGCGTGTCCGTGGACGAGCACATGGCCAATTACCAGGCGGCGAGGGCGCTCCTGCGAAAGAGCAAGAGCAGCGCAAAGAAAGGCGCCAAGAAGTCCGCGGTGAAGAAGGTGAAACTAAAGAAGTAATCTGCGCGACTGCCTTCAGCGAAAAGTAGAGGAGCCGTTTCGCGGTCAAATCTACGCCAACGTCTAACGTTCGGTATTTTTTGCTCTCAACAATTAACTCTCAACCATCAACTTCTTCGTAGTGAAGCGCGCGGAAAAACAATCTCAGGTCGCGACCTCAAAGATGGATTCCTCCAGACAGAGAGGCGTGCTGGTCTTACTCGGTGTGTTGTTCACGATCATTCTTGCCGGTCTCGACAACACGATCGTCAGCACGGTCATGCCGGTGGCGTTGCCTGAGCTTGGCAGCGCCCATCTGTATGCGTGGACGTTTGCGGCTTACATGCTCGCCGCGGCGGTATCGATGCCGATCTGGGGACCGGGATCCGATCGCTGGGGACGCCGGCGCACGTACCTCATCGGTATTGTCGTGTTCACGGTCGGGAGCGGGCTCTGTGCCATCGCGCGCACGATGATGGAGTTCATAGGTGCTCGCGCTATCCAGGGCATCGGAGCGGGAGCCGTTGCCACTCTTCCATTTGTTCTGCTTGGAGTTGTATATCCGCCTAACAAACGCGGGAGGGCGCTGGGCACGGCCAGCAGCGCATGGGCGGTCGCGAGTGTCGCCGGACCACTCCTTGGGACGCTGATCGTGACGCACGTTTCATGGCGCTGGGCTTTCCTGATCAACGTGCCGATTGCCATTGTGGCTGGTTTCCTCGTAATCGCCGGAATGCACGAGAGCATCGGACAAAGCGTCGGCCGATTCGATTTTGCAGGTGCGCTTCTCGCCGGCGGCGGCGGCAGTTGCCTGATGTGGGCGTTTGTCGATCTCGGTGAAGGACAAATCGGACTGATGCAGGCCGCGCTCGTTGGCGCCGGGATCATTCTGCTTGCCATCTTTGTCTGGCATGAGGGACGAACGCCGCATCCCATTCTGCCGTTGACTTTCTTTCACCATGCCGGCTACGCGTCCTCGATTTCTTCGTCATTCCTCGCCTTCTTCAGCGGCTTCGGTCTGAGCGCTTATCTACCGCTCGCGACTAACACCGCTTTTCATGACAATCGCGCATACGTAGGCCTGGTGGTTGGCGCGTTCACCATTGGATGGAGCTCGTTCGCCTTCGCTTCCGGGCGGTTAGTCCACCGAATAGGAGAACGCCTTCCGAGTGTGATTGGAATCCTTGTCCATATTTTCGGACTTCTCTTTTTCATGGTCGCATTCAAACACGGCCTCGGCTCGGTCATCGCTGCGGCGCTTATCACAGGCGCCGGAATTGGATTGCTCTCGCCGGCGCTCACTGTCGTAGTGCAGAATAGCGTCCCGGTTGCCCGCATGGGCAGCGCGACCACCAGCCAGCAATTCATCCGGCAGATTGGTGCTGCACTCGGCGTCAGCTCGTTTGTTTTGGCCGCGACCGTAGGCGGATTTCCGTTGGGCCTGCTGTTGATGATTGCAGTGAGCGCCGGAACATTTGCGTGCGTGCTCGCCCTGCCCGCGCACAGTCTCCACCATCCACACCACGTCGATGCTTTAGAATAGGAAATCGGGCCTTTCCCTCGCTGGTCCTTATCACTCGCCTGCCAAACCGTAGCCTCGGCGAAGGCTGGTCACTGGTTTCTTCTCTTCTTCTCCGTTGACGATCGGCAACGATTCGTTGCATCAAGGAGCTGTGACAGAATCGGCCGATCGACCGGTTTCAACAACGCCATCATTTCGTCTGAGAGCCGGGCGTTGGCTGGTGATGATTGTCTCGGTCGCGAACGTGCTCGCGGCAGCCGTAACTCTGTTTGTGATTTGGAAATTCGCAACAGATTCGAACCTGCCGATGCCAACGCGGATCAGCGACACTATATTAATAGCTGGGTCGCTGCTAATGGCTGCGGTCGTGTTCTTGATTGCCTGGCGAGGTGGTGATCAACCCGGAAATGTTGTCCTGGCGCTGGCGTTCGCATTTGGGGGCACCAACTCAATCTGGTGGATATTGCGCAAGCAGTTGCACGCGACGGACGTTATTGACCAGACAGTTAACCTGCCCACTTTTATTCTCGGCGCGGGATTCTTTATTCTTGCTGCCGCACGTTTCCCTCGAAAGCTCACGGCCGAAGACATTTCCTCCAGCCGCACCATTTGGAGCAGGATCAAGCCGGTGCGCGCCGCGCTGATTTTCTTTCTCCACGCTCCGGCGGTGTGGGCTCTCGTTGCGGTTCCGGCAATTCTTGGTGAGTTCACCGAAAGTCCGATTTATTTCGCTGCTCACTGGTTCACCATCGTCCTGATGGCGCTTATCTATTTCTACATCATGTATCGAACGGGCAATGTTGAGACGCGAAGAAAGGTGTTGTGGTTTTTCGAGCTCACTCTTGCCCTGCTCGTGATGAATCTTCTCCGGCGCGGCATCCTGGCTGTTTTGCCCCACCACAGTTCGGAAACCCTGCACGTCATTATATCAGCTGTGTATTATGCGGCATTTGCAAGTGTTCAGGTGTTCTGCCTTTGCATGGCGGTGTTTTATGCCGGCGCGGTCAGCCCGACGCTCGTCATTCGCAAAACTTTCGTTTACGGCGCCACCGCGGCCCTGCTGCTCTTCACCTATGCGACCTTCGAAGCATTCGTCGTGAATGTCCTGGTCGACAAACTGGGTGTGAACGACCGCTTCGCCAGTGCGCTCCTCGGCACAGTGTTGGCGCTAACATTTCACCCGATCAAGAACCGCATGGAACACGCGCTGCGGCGGGTTCGCTCCGCTCCCGCAGCGCCCGGCCTGATGCCGACGTCGTAAACTTGCGTGCAGGCTTGTCCGCCGCACAATTTAGCGGATGTCTGACAGCTTCCAGCGTGGCCCAATACATCGCCGCACTCCGCACGGATCGCTGCGCCGCGCTTGGCGTCAGCGCGTTTGTTTTGGAATTGGCGTCACCATCGCAGTCAGCTGTGCAATTCGAACCAGGCAGGTTTCAGATGGGCCAGCGGCTCTTTTAGTTTCGCGAGCTCGGCGGCTGGTCCGTGGACTTCGATGCGAATCAAGGCGGCCATCGCCAGCGCCTGCTCTAGCATCGCACCCACGTTTTCCACGTGCTCCAGCAGCGCTTCGGCGTTGACGTAACCTTCGCGACAGAATACTTCGTCGCCGTTGATCGTGAACTCGTAGAAAAGATTACCCGTTTCATTCCGCGTCTTGGCCGCAAACTCCGGCAGGATCGCCTTCAAATACGGCATCTTATCCGAAGGCACCTTGAAGTAGGGATGCAAACTAACGAATCTCGAAAGCTGATTCATATCTTGATGGTAAACCTTTCCGGAATGCACGGCGAGGCCAGAGGGCTTCGCCAAAACACGGGCGCCCGCTAACCCGAGTTCGCCCACCAAATATCAAATAGCCTGCTCGCGAATGGAGCCGCCGGGACGCAAGCGACATAGATGGGAAAGCCGAAAGGTCGAACAAGCGGGAGCGAATGAGTCAATACTTTCGGAGTTTAGACCCGGCCCCCGTTCCCGCTCCCCGCTGGCTAACGAGTTGGTGAACTCCTTTGCTGTTGTTCTTTGCGCCTTTTCATTCCGAAAACGCGGGCTAACATAAATCCACGTCGATGTATACATTCACGAACGTCGCTGCACTCTGCGGGCTGCTCGAACAGGCATATCAAGCTGGCCCTGGTGAAACCGGACGTAAGGCGTTTGTCGACGCGCTGAAGACGACGTACGAATTCGAAGACCGCGCCGCGCAGTTGTACGCGGAGACGGTCCTCGGTTCTAACTCGGACAACTCCGCTAGTATCGTGCGGACCAACGCCGAGCGGCTGATAGGCACGTGGCGCGCGACCGGCGGGACCCCGCTTGCCGACCTTGGATACGGCGGCAACGCGCTCTCCTCAAGGGTAGAAGAATGGAATTTCGCCGACGACCTGACCTACACCTACCAACTGGAAAGGCAGACGAGCCTCATGTCTCCCTATGGTTCCATGGTCCGGCCTTATTCGAAGAGCGAGAGCGGTTTGTGGGTACCACCGGATCGAACCGGTCCGCAGATCGAAATCCTCTTGCTCCCTGACGGGGCAGATGGTCGGACGGTAGACGTCGACTGGCTCAGCTCGGATGACGACCGACCGATGAAGTGCCGGATCGACTTAACTACCTTCCAACGTTTCTAGAGGTGTCGTCTCAACATGTTGTTCATGTGGAGACGGGGACAGGATTATCAGGCGTTCAGCTCGCTTGTGAGTGCGTAGGCCTGCTTTTTTTCCTTCCTAGTTCTTCCTTCTCACTTTCTTCCCTCATCCCTCTTCCTTAGTTCCCGACCTCGCCGTGGCCGACTTGCGCTCGGCCTGCCACGTTTCGGTTCGTCCTTCGGTAGTATAATTCCCCGCGAGCGTCCCATTACTTTTCAACTCGCCTTCCAAGACAACCGACTCATGTTTCTTGAAAACCAAAGTCGCCTCGAGTTTTTGCTCGCTCCACTTTCCATTTTCAACTGTTCCCGGTCCGGTATGACTAGTCTCAACCGTGCCGGCGAGCCGTTCACCATCCGCCTGGAGATGTAAGCTCCCCGAAACGCTCTGATGTCCCGCTTGGAAATGGATAACCCAATCTCCTGTGATCGACTGTTCCGCGGTTAGCGTCGCCGGTGGCGCGTGGTGTTGACCGAAAATAGCGCCTGGTACTCCGAGCGCGGCGCACATCATCACTGCTATCTTGATTTTCATATTGAATACCTCTGGCTCATTTGTTTGCAGATCGAGGCTTACGCATGACAGGATTCAACTGCAACCGTTAGATAGCGGTTGCCCATACGATTCCGTACAAATCGATGCCGAATGTCCGAAAACTTGAGAGGCCTGCCAGGTCGGCAAAGCGCCGGGTCGATCGCCGCGTCGGTCGAACTCGTGCCCGACTCGGGCAGGCGTTGCGCAAATTAATGGAAGAACGGCCGCTCGAAAAAATCTCCGTCCAGAACGTGATCGAGCTGGCGGGGGTAAGCCGGTCCGCCTTTTACGCCCATTATGATGACAAGGTCGACCTTCTTCTTTCCGACATGGACGAATTCCTGGAAAGAATGGCGATGCTGTTGGTTGTCCGAAATGAACAATCAAATCGAATTGCACCGGTGCAGGAGTTTTTCGCTCATGTTGGTGAGGCGGAAGAGATCCGCGGAGCTCTGGCGCGTTCAGAACGGTTGCAGGATTTTTTCGATTTGGCGGCGGAACACTTCGCACGTGGGATCGAACTTCGGCTGAGACAAATAGCTGAACGCGAAAAGACCCAACCGCAGCGCCCGCACGATGGATCAACCGCCGTTGCGAGCTCAAATCTCGTCGCGCATGCGCTCGCGGGAGCATTCATTGGTTTTCTCAACTCCTGGCTCCGCAACGGTCGACCGCTTTCAACGAAAGCGGTGGACATTCTGTTTCACAGATTCGCTTGGGCCGGAATAACAAGTGCCCGGGCTACGAAAGAGGTACACACTGTCTGAAAACCGAATAGCGATACCGGTTTCAGATAGTGAATTGTCGAAAGCCTGCTTGGTAAGGGCCAGTCCGTGGAAGAGCACATCACGAATTACCGGGCGGCCAGGGCGCTCACGTCCATAGCGGTCCGGTCAATGCCGGCTTACGCTCCCGCCAGTTCATCTTTTTTGTTCCCTGACTTTCGGTTTGCCGCAGAGCGGCGTGATTCCCTAGACCGATTCGCAAAGGCTCACGGCCTCCCGCCGTAAAGTTCGCTCCCGCAAACCGCACACGTCACTTCTTCGTACTTCCTAATTCTTAATTCTTCCTTCTTACTTTTCTCGTGAAGTTCGCGCGCTGGCTCGTGATCGTTGTCAGTATCGCAGGCATTCTTGTGGCCGCGGCGAGTCTCGTTCTGATTTGGAAGACCGCGGCGGGAACTGCGATGCCGCTACCAGAGCCCATCAGCGAAACAACGAGGACGAGCGCCTCGCTGCTTCTGCTCGCGGTGACATTCCTGATCGCGTGGCGAGCTGGTGATCACCCGCCCAATGTTGCTCTGGCCCTGGCGTTCGCATTTGCCTTCAGCAATGACGCTTTCTACACGTTGTGCAAAGAACTCCAGGTCAACGTTGCGATCGGAAAGGCAGTCAATCTATCCACCTTTATTCTCGGCGCGGGCTTTTACATTCGCGCCGCACAGCGTTTCCCCCGCACGCTCACTCCTCTCGACATTGCATCGAGCCGGACGATGTGGGCCAGGATCGTACCGATGCGCGCTGTCCTCACTTACTTTCTTCACGCTCCGGTCGTGTGGCTGTTCGTGATCAGCGCAACGCTCCTTGCTGAGTTCATTGGCCCTCTGCAGGTCACCGACGCCACACGCCTCACCATTGTTCTGGTGGGGCTTATCTTCATTTACATCATGTATCGCTCGGGCGATCTGGAAACGCGAAGGAAGGTCTTGTGGTTCTTCGAAATGGCCCTGGCCTCGCTTATCATCGGTCTTCTTTTGCAGGGTGTGCGCGCTGTTCTGCACGACACCGGCTCGCCAACTTTGCGCCTTAGCATTTTCGTCCTGCTCATTTGCGCGAATTATCTCATATACGTGATCTGCATTTGCTCCGCGGTCTTCTATTCCGGTGCGATCAGTCCCGCGCTCGTCATTCGCAAAACCTTCGTCTACGGCGTGACTACGGCGTTGCTCCTCTTTACTTATGCAACGGTCGAAACGTTTCTTGTTAACTTCCTCGTCGACAAGACCGGCATCAGCGATCGCTTCGCGAGCACGCTCCTCGGAACGGTTTTGGCGCTCGCGTTCCATCCGATCAAAAACAAAATGGAACACGCGTTGCGCCGCCTCGGTCCGGCGACGTCTTCTACGCCCGCCGAATGTTAAATATTTAGATCTGAACCCGGCTCTTATTCCCCTTCGAAGGCTCTTAGCGATATTGCAAAACCTTTACGCAGTATTGGGAAGAGCCATTGCAGTACTGCCAAACTTCGCCGCAATACTGAGCAGACCCTGGGTAATACTGCAAAACCTTCGGCCAGTATTGGGAAGACTCTTTGTGATATTGCGAAGCGTCTCCGCAGGTCCTGAGAAGACCCTTTGTGATACTGCAAAACCGTTCCGCAGTACTCCGAAGGCTCTTTGTGATATTGCGAAACTTCCTCGGAGTACTGAGAAATCTCTTTGTGATATTGCAAAGCCTTCCCGAAGTACTGGGAAATGTCCCCGTGATATTAGGAAACCGCTCCGACACGTCGGGGAAGCACTTTCGAGGTTATTTGGGCCAGGCCGCGCGCAGCTTCGCTGCGATGTCTTTGTACTCCGCGTCCGACAGCTTCCTTCTCGGCGCGGGCGTTCCAGGCGCTTTCCCACCAAAAGAAGGTATGACGTGAAAATGCGAATGGTAAACGGTTTGGCTGCTGCTGAGTCCGTTATTTGACTGCACTCTGAAACCGGTTGCTCCCAGTCCGTTTTTCTGTGCGATCCCAGCTTTTTGAACCGCAGCGAGCAGGGCACACATCTCGTCCGGCTTCAGGTCCAACAAATTTCGCGCGCCTAACCGTTTCGGGACCACCAGCGCGTGGCCTGGGACGACCACCTCTTCCTGCGGCAACGGCATGAAGACGAGCACATGTTCATCTTCGAAAATCTTCGACGCAGCCGATTCACTACTCTTGTCGCGGATCAGTTGCGCGATTCCATTTTGCGGATCGTATTTGCCCTCGAGCCCGGTATCGGTGCCGGAAGGTGGAAGCTCGCTCGCGGGAATTTGTTGCCCGCACAAGCGCGTGCCTTGCACGAACAGCAACGCACTCAACCCGAAAAACACACATCTCATCGAATGAAGTCTCGAGCTCATGATCTAGTTTCACAGGCCTCTGCTGATTGTCTTCTTAATTTTTAATTTTTACTTCTAACTTGAACGTCAGTTCCGGTCATCCAAATGACCAAGCACTCGAGTCGAAGCTGTACGCTGCCCGGGCGGATCGTGTTAAAACTTCCTAATTCTTGTGAGCGACAAACTCGTCATTGTTGCCGAAGCGCTTTAGCCCCGGTCGTACCACAAATTCTTCTCCAGCTACCTTCTTCGCCTCATTTGCAAGATATTCGGTAGGATAAAAGCTATACAACGATTGGGGGTCGGGATGTGGGGTCCGTCCTCACTCTTCACATTTTCCAAATGGGTTGCGCTCGGGTCGCCACCGCAGTCTCTTGGCGAGGATGCCCAAGCCGAAAGCACGCGTAAAAGGCTCGCCCCCACGCGGTCAGGCTCGCGTAAAACGCTCCGCCTCACGCGGTTTTTTTCCCCGCTGGAAGTGGGTTTTGATTTCGATAGTGGTTTTGCTCCTCATCCCAGCGATGCAGGTGGCCGTCGTGCGATTCATCAATCCTCCGTGGACGCTGCCGATGTTGATCGAACGGGGCAGTGCCGTGTTCTCGAAAGCGCCTAAGCATCCGCTCCGCTACCACTGGATCGGTCTGCCGCAAATTCCTGAGATGTTTCTGGAGCACGTTTGGATTTCGGAAGATCAGCGGTTTTTTCAACACGAGGGCTTTGACTGGAAGGAGATGGACCTGGCGGTGAAAGAAGCGGAACGGAAAGGGAAACCGATTCGTGGAGCTTCCACGATCACGAACCAATGCGCCCGGTCGATCTTCCTCTGGCAGGGCCGCTCCTGGATCAGGAAAGGACTGGAATCGTACTACACGATCTGGATGGAGGCGCTGTTGCCGAAGCGGCGCATCCTGGAGCTATATGCAAACGTGATCGAGATGGGACGCGGGATCTACGGGGTCGAAGCCGCCTCGCAGCATTATTTCGGTGTCAGCGCGCGCGGCCTAACGAGGGAGCAATCAGCAATGCTGGCCGCGGTTTTGCCGAATCCCAAAGGCTGGGATCCGACGAATCCGGGCAGGACATTACGAAAGCGTCAGCGGCGAATTCTGCAACGTGAACGGAACGCGCATTTCCCAGAGCGCTTGCTTCATTGATCCCGCGCCGCGTAATTCGCTTCGCTCCACGCGGCTTTGGCCTCGCTTCCAACCACGTGAGCGAAGCTTTTACGTGGTCAACATTTCTCTGCTGAACTGCGGTCGCTCAGCCCATCCGGCAATCGTTCTCGTGAGCAATTCCAAACGCTGTTCTCGCAGCGCGAGATCATGTTTCAATTGGCGCTCCACGCGCAACCGGAGATTCTCCGACGGACCTATTTGGGCGAAGTTCCATGAATCTTCCCGCCCGGCTTCGACCAGGCTTAACTCCAACGCGCGCACAGACCGTGTCAATTCGCCAAGGACCGAGCGCATCTGCGATAAGGTTGTGCCAGCGCCGGGCGTATCCGACAAATCACTGAGTGCCAGCAGAAGTTCCATGCGGGCAACGTCACCGGCGAGATACGCCTCCTGGACTTCATGCCAAAGCGAAGAAACCGACGCATCGCCATCGGCGCGCAAGTCGGGATGTAATCGACGCACCAGCCGCCGATAGATTTCCTTTACACGCGGATCAATCGTCACCGGTTCGATTGCGCCAGCCGGCTCCTCATCAACTGCAGAACGCCGACGCCGAACACCCGCCGGCGGTGGATCAGATCGGCTCGGGACGCTTTCGGGCCTAACGAACATGTGCGACTTGAAAACTTCGAAGCTGCTCGAATAGAACTCGTCATCCATCTTGGTCGGGTTCGTGCCAAGAAATGTTCGCACCCATTCTTGAAACAGAGTTTCCTGCTCGAATTCGCTCAAATGAGGTGTCGATTGCGATCCATTCGAGGAAGTCTTTCGCTCATCGGCGACGCTAGGATTTTCGCGTCGAAACAGCACGCGCCGATAGGCGCTGTGCGGATCCTGGATTTTTCTCCGCATTTCAAGCTCCACTTCGTGAATCAGGTTTTGCGCGTCCCGAATCTTATCCTCGACATCCCGCGCAGTGCTAAGCAACCCGCCGAACTCACGGGCCCGCCACCGGATGAACGCGGGCTTGTCCTGTCGTTCAAACTGATTCCAGCTAAGTCGCGCTCGCTCCAGATTCATCATCATGTCGGTGCATTCGGCCGCGGCATTGGCTCGCAGCGGCGCTTGATCAATCCAAACAAGCTCCATGCGAGAAACTGCCATGGCTCGTGCGCGAGTGATGCGTTCAGGTAAGCGTGCGCGAATCATCCCCAAACCTTACCGAAGGCATGTGGGTGAACAACATCGCTCGCCAATTCCAAAGAATTGAAAGATCACCGCATTTTCGTTCGCGTGTTTCTCGGACCAACTTGGATTCAAGCTGGTTTCGGCGAGGCGCTGCTTGCAACGGACGTCCGCCGCGGCGGGTAAACTGAGCGACAGCAAGCCTTTCAACCCAGGTCGCCGCGGCGTTCGCTCGCCTGGACTCGCAGGTTATTTGTCGAGGTGATCAGTCGAATGGACCTCGTAAATGCTTCGCCTCACGCGGTCTTGTGGTTCTATCTTAACGAGCTAAGCGTTAACCATACCTGAATTCCGGCTTGCTTTCTCCGACCTCGATAATGTAGCCGTCAGGATCGCGAATATAGCAGCGCGTCTCGCCGTATTTGTCTTTCGGCTCTGTAATGAACTCGGCCCCCCGACTTCTCCATAAGTCATAGCACGCTTGAATATCCGCAACGCGGAAATTCAAGAAGCTGTTGATATGATTCGGGTCGGGGACGCTGAGCGCTACCGTCGGCTTGTCCGGGGTCGGACCGCCGCCGACGTTCAGAATCATCCAGATATTCGCAAGCTGGAGGTACCCTGGCGCGTTGCCGTCGCCCCTGCTCAGAATGCGAGCACCGAAGATCTTCTCGTAGTAGTTAAGCGACCTGTCGATGTCGGTTACGGTAAGAAAATGCGCGATGCTGATTCCCTCCCGCGGCGGCATCTCGTAGCTCTTCCCATCGATTTGTACGCCGTTCATTGACGACTCCAATTCCGATCCAGTCATGAGTTTCAGAAGCGCCTGAGCAGCGGAAGTCGACGACGCAGGATTCTGACCAGTAACAAGACGGCCGTCAGAGATGGCAAAAGGCTGCCAGTTCGCCTTCTTCTCGAAGATGGCGCCGAGCCGCAGC
This sequence comes from uncultured Verrucomicrobiae bacterium, assembly GCA_963804875.1. GTDB lineage: Bacteria > Verrucomicrobiota > Verrucomicrobiia > Chthoniobacterales > UBA10450 > Udaeobacter. The sequence continues at coordinate 362,264 of CAWDRX010000005.1, read as the reverse complement.
AATTCGTCTTCGACCAGGAATGGAACAACCTTCGTGAGCTGCACCTCTTCTTCCTCACCGTCAGTGAAGCCGGTTACGTGCCTTCCCTTTACCAGCGGCTCGCCCTTATACTTAACATGGCGAAGCACACCGGGTGAATGGCAGACCAGGGCGATTGGCTTGCCGGAGTTGTAAAACGATTCGAGCAAAGCAATGGAAACGGGGTCTTCGGCAAGATCCCACATCGGACCGTGTCCACCCGGGTAAAACACGGTGTCGAAATCTTCTGAGTTCATGCTTGAAAGTGTGGCTGTGTTGGCGAGAGCTTGCTGAGCCATCTTATCTTTCTTAAAGCGCGTCATGGCTGGCGTTTGATTTTCTGGTAGATCGCTCTTTGGATCCAGCGGTGGCTGTCCGCCTTTCGGCGACGCGAGGGTGAGTTCGACGCCAGCGTCTTTAAAAACAAAATACGGTGCAGCAAACTCCTCCAGCCAGAAACCAGTCTTGCGTCCAGTGTTGCCCAGTTGATCGTGCGAGGTTAGTACCATCAATATTTTCATTGGTTGCTCCCTTTGTGCGAGCGGACGCAGCGCTCGCGGTTTTCCCGCGTCAGCCCTGTGCCTTGCCATCCGTGTCGCTCGCTTCCCATTGGTTCGGTTGACTCGAATGCAGCCGCAGTCTCGCACTCTCGGGTTTGTCCGTCCATCTCATCGCATCTGTGCATTTCGATTGATTCGTTTCACTGCCGCTGAGTCGGCCGTTCGGCCTTCCACCGCGCTGCTCCATGCGCCGGTTCGGAACTCCTTGTTCTCCTTCTTGAAAAGGATTGTGGACGTGGTGAGCAAACCAAGGCGGGTACGCTTATTTCGACTGAAGTCCGCCTTGACAAAGCCCATTCGGCTTCGCTCAGGTCAGGCTTGTTGGCGGCTGCGCTCAAACCTGTCATCCGATTTTTACCGCCTGCATTTCTACTGTTACGTTGCCGGATGATGAAAAAACTGAATCACGCTCCCGATCTGACTCAGCGACCGCCGCGCAGTCCACGCGTGCGGTTAGGCGGTTACGTTGTCCTTCCACGCATACTTGATAAAGGTCGTGCCGAGATCGCCGGAACCGCTGGTGAATTCAAGTACAACAATCCGGGCGATTATCATTGGTTCCGCTTTACTGGAATCACGCCGGAAGCCTTAAAGGCCGAGGTTGCCACCGGTAAAGGCGACGGTGAAATGCTGGCCTGGATTCAGGAGAACGCGCCTAACAAGCGCAGTCCATGGGAAATCCAGCAATGGAGCGCCTACTTTTCCGAGCGCGGGCCGGATAGCGACCTGGAAACACTGGAAATGTTCGCCGACCGGATGAAAAAGTTTAACCCTGCCCGCGAAGACGTGAAAACTTGGTTCGACCTGCTCGATCTTGATGATCACGTGACTTTTGGCGGAAAGGCATAGTTCCGGATTTGAGATGCAGGCTTTCTGATTTCGGAAAGTTGGAAAGGGCGCCGGACTTTATCTGCTGAGGTGATCAGTCGAATGGACGAACCACGTAAAAGCGTTCGCTCACGTGGCTTGGGTTGAGCAGCGTAAAAGGCTTCGCCTCATGCGGCTCTCTGGGTACAAAGCGGCCGAATGTTTTACATCGATTCTCCGTGCGCGCCCGCGGCTCCGACCATGCCTAGACTTCGCACTAATGAGCCGCGTGGAGGCGAAGCCTCTTTACGCGGTTATGTGCGCGAGAGAGCAATCGCCGGGTCGAGTTTCGCGGCACGGCGCGCGGGCAAATAGCAGGCGAGAAACGCGACGACGCTAAGCAGAAATGAAATCGCGAGATACGTCGTCGGATCATCTGGCCGCACATTGAAAAGCAAACTCGTCATGACGCGCGTGAGGCCGAACGCGCCAACCAAGCCAGCGACAACACCGATCGCGGCCAGTGTCATTCCCTGCCTAACGACTAGTCCGAGCACATCACTTCTCTGCGCACCAAGCGCCATGCGAATTCCAATTTCCTGGGTGCGTTGGGCGACGGAGTAAGCCATCACGCCGTAGATGCCGAGCGCGGCGAGCAAGAGCGCGGCACAGCCGAAGACGGTGAAGAGCTGCATCGACACGCGGCGCGTGCCTAACGAGTTTACCACGACGTCGTCCATCGTGCGGACGTTGTAGATAGGCTGGTCCTTGTCCAGCGCCTGCACTTCATGTCGCAAGGTGGTAGCAAAAGCGGCCGGGTCGCCGGCCGTTCGAATCACCAGCCCCATGAGATTGAACTTGTCCTGGGCGTTCGGCACGTAGATTTGCGCGCCGCCCTCTCCAGTCAGAGAGCCAGTCTTCGTGTCGCCGACAACCCCGACGATTTCGCGCATGAATTTTTCGTCGTGCCAGATGGAAAGCCGTTTGCCGATCGCTTCCGTGGCCGAACCGAAATGACGTTTCGCGATGGTCTCGTTGATGATTACCACCTTCGGTCCGTCAGCATTGTCGCGGAGTTCAAAGGTGCGCCCGGCAAGCAACGGAATTTGCAGGGCGCGAAAATAATCGCCCGTGATTGCGGAGAACATCGCGTCCCTGTTTTCGTCCACGTTGAGGGGCCGGCCTTCCGGAATAAATCCGCGTCCAATCGCGTAACCACTCGCGTTGAGCGGGAGATTGATGCTGCCTCCGGCCGCTTGCACGCCGGGCGCCGCTTCGAGCCGTTCTGTCAACCGACGGAAAAATTCCTCAAACTGCTCATACCGATATTTCGGGTAGGGCAACGCCACGTTGGCGATCAGGACATTGTGGGCATTGAAGCCCGGCCGTATTTCCTGGAGACGGAGGAAGCTCTTGATTAGCAATCCAGCTCCGACCAGCAGCATCAGCGAGAGCGCGACTTCGCCGATCAACAGCAGGCTGCGCGCGCTCGTCCGGCGATGTCCTTCGCCGCTGCGTCCGCCTTCTTTCAATGCGGTGGTGACATCGAGCTTCGAGGCTTGGAGCGCGGGAACGATCCCGAAAAGAATGCCGGTAAGCGCGGAGACAACCAGAGCGAATGTCAAAACGCGATAATCGATCCCGATGTGTTCGAGCCGCGGCGCGCCTTCGGGCAACATCGACATCAGCACATCGGTTAACCAAACGCTGAGAACGAGCCCTGCGATGCCGCCGATCGCCGAGAGCAGAATGCTCTCCGTCAGCATCTGACGCAGGACACGAGTGCGGCTCGCGCCCATCGCGGCCCGGATGGCAATTTCTTTTTGTCGCGCGGCGCTGCGGGCGAGGAGGAGATTGGCTACGTTCGCGCAGGCGATGAGGAGCACTAATCCGACGGCGCCGAGGAGTGCCAGAAGGGATGGTTTCACCTCCCGGACGAGGCGTTCGTGGAGCGTCCAAAGAGAAACGTCCCAGCCTTTGTTCGATTGGTGAAACTGCTTGTCTAGCTGCGCGTTGATGGCGCTCACGCGAGTCTGCGCTTGCTTCAGATCGACGTTGGAATTGAGACGGGCGATCGCCGACCACGCGCGGTTTTCGCGCGGCTCTTCTGAAAGATTGACCGCGCTGTTTACCCAAATCTGGGTTTGCTCCGGGTATTCAAACCCAGGGGGCATCACGCCAATAACAGTAAGAGGCCTCGACTTCATCACGACCTGCTTTCCGACGATGGCCGGATCGGATCCGAAGCGGCGCTTCCACAAGCCATCGCTGATGATTGCGACCGTACCCCGGCCTTCGTTGAATGTCGCTGGTTTGTCGTCTTCGGGAACGATCGCTCGGCCGAGAACAGGCTGAACACCTAGCACAGAGAAGAACCCGGTCGTCACGCCTGCGCGGGGCACCGCCTCCGGCTCCGCTCCATCGCCACTGAGATCGGCGCTCCCGGTCCAATAGGCCGCGGTGCTCGCGAAGAGATCGGTTTGTTGCGACCAATCGGTGAAATCCAGATACGAAATGTTGCTATCGGTAATGCCCGCCTGCGGATTTTTTCCTTCGAAATAGACGATGCGCTGGGCGTCCGGAAACGGAAGCGGACGGAGAAGAACGCCGTTCACCAGGCTGAAGATGGCGGTGTTCGCACCGATGCCGAGAGCGAGCGCAATGATGGCGACGGCGGCAAAGCCGGGATTTCTTAAAAACATCCGCCCCGTGTACCGCAGATCGCGCCCTACGCCTTCTATATAATAACCGGCCTTAGCTTCTCTGACCTTTTCCTTCAATTGCTCGACGCCGCCCAGCTGAATCGCGGCTTGTCGGCGCGCCTCGACTTCGGACAATCCTTCCGTGATTTTCTTTTCCACAAGAGCGTCCAAGGCATAAGCAAGTTCGTCAGAGAGCTCCTGTTCTACATCTCCCTTTCGAAACAGGTTTCGCCAAAAAGCGCCAATGCGATTGAGAACGCTCATAGAGGACTTCAGGTCGCGCGGAGCGCGGCTGTGATTGCGCCCGAAACTTTGCGCCAATCGTTCGTTTCAGTTTCGAGCTGACGGCGGCCAGCTTTGGTCAGCCGATAAAACTTTGCTTTACGGCGGTTCTCCGATTCTCCCCATGACGAGGCGAGCCAACCAGCCTCCTCCATGCTGTGCAACGCCGGAAATAGCGAACCGGGTTTTACCTCAAACGCGCCGTTAGTCATCTGTTCGACGCGATGAGCAATGGCAAGACCGTGAAACTCTCCATGAACGAGCGTCTTCAGGATTAACAGATCCAGCGTGCCTTGGAGTAATTCCGTCGATTTGTATCTTCGTATAGACATTCTGCAGGAGAATTATTCGCGTCCTATAGACTGTCAATAGAAAGAAAACTTGTTGTTCCGTTATTGTTTTTTGCCGTGAAGGTCGCGGTATGTGCTGCCGCGTAAAAGGCTTCGCCTCACGCGGTCTCGTCGGTTTATCCTGACGCGGTGTGGTAGTTCATCATTGACGGCACGTACGAATTGTTTCGTCACTTTTACCGCGTAAAAGCTTCGCCTCACGCGGTCTCGTCGGTTTATCCTGACGCGGTGTGGTAGTTCATCTTATTGACGGCACTTACGAATTGTTTCGTCACTTTTACGGATTGCGCCGATTTACAAAAGGCAAAGACCGCCCTTACGGCGCGGTCGTTGGCGTGCTGCAGACCGTTCTCCAAATGCTGGAGACCGACGCCGCTTACCTCGGCGTTGCCACCGATCACGTGATCGAGTCGTTTCGCAATCGGCTTTGGCCGGACTACAAGACTGGCGCTGGGATCGAGCGCGCGTTGCTCGCACAGTTTTATCCGCTCGAGGAGGCGCTCGCGGCCATGGGCGTTGTCGTCTGGCCGATGATCGAGTTCGAAGCCGATGATGCGCTCGCTTCGGCGGCGCATATCGCGTCGAAGGACAAGAAGGTCGAACGCGTGGCGATCTGGACGCCCGATAAGGATCTGGCGCAATGCGTGCGCGGTACGCGCGTGGTACAGATCGATGGCCGCCGCAAAACGATTCGCGATGCAGCTGGGATCCGCGAAAAGTTCGGCGTCGACCCGCCGCTTATTCCCGACCTGCTCGCGCTCGTCGGCGACGCGGCCGACGGGTACCCAGGCATCCCTGGAATCGGCGCCAAGACTGCTGCTCAGCTTTTGAACCGCTACGGTCCGATCGAAAAATTCCCGTCAACCGTTCTCGGCGAACAGCGCGATATCGCATTGCTCTTCAAGAAACTCGCGACGCTGCGCACCGATGCGCCGCTCTTTAAGAAAGTCGAGACGCTGCGCTGGCGCGGTGCAACGCCGGCATTCGCGAAGTGGGCGGAGCGGATGGAAGCGCCGCGACTGCTGGAACGTTGCGACCGCGTAAAGCTGCGCCACGCGGTGCTACGGAAGTAACATTCTTAAACACCTCGTCGAATTTCGTGCTCTTCACGCTCACGAGAACGCTACTGAAATAACGCAGCCATATTTCCGGCGATTTCACTACGTTGCTGCTGCAGATTGCGCAGTTGTTTGTTCAATGACGGCATGATTTCCTTCGCGCCCGATCCATGCGTGACGGCATTCGTCCCCAGGTATGCGTGCCAGGGAATATCTATCGCGTGAGCTGTCTCAACCAAATTATTATTGTACTGCCCGATGTGTTCGTTCAGTTTGTCCAAGCGCGCCGGCGAGATGAGATGGAGAATGCGGGCTTGGTCATAAATATTCCGTGCCCACCACCAGGCAGTGCTATCAAACTCAGCATAAAGCTCGTACACTCGCTTACGCAGATCTTCGCGCCGTCGAACAAACTCATCCTGTTGCTCGATTAAAAGGGAGTCTTTCTCGAAACCCTCGAACGCCGTCTCGATTTTGTTAATCGTCGCGTCGACTCCATTGGAAGTAGCCATAACTTGCAGGGCTTGTTTTAGTCTCGTATCAGCCACGGCCGCCTGTTTGCTGGAACGACCGACAATCCATGGAATCAGCAGCGAACCTAACAACATTCCAGTGAGCGAAAGCGTCAGCGGATGGCGTAGAAAGAAATCGATTTTCTCTTTGGTCGAAGGAGCTAATCGCACGATGACGTTCTAGCAATTGTCGCAACAGCGGTAAAGTCTGCACCGACGGTGATAGGCCGCAGCAACAAGAGAACTTTTGCAGCGCCCGTGATGCTATACGTGAATCACGTATAGTATCCAGCCCGCGACGCAAGCCGATTCGTTCGCTCCAACTAACCCAACCGTTCAGCCTTTCCGCTGCGCCAATTCTCATCGAAGAACGTCCCGGTGTAGCATCCGAACCACGTTCCTTCTGCGAACTGCTTAGACGAACGTATGAAAACATTAAAAACTGCTTTGGTTGTGGTGGCAGTCTTCGCTGCCATGAATTCAACGTCGATGAAGGCCGATCAACCGCGGATGCAGCGAGCGCTTGAGCTTTTGCGCCAAGCCCGCGCCGAAATTCAAGCCGCCTCGCCTACCAAAGGGGGCCACCGCACGAGCGCGGTCGAGCACATCAACCGAGCCATCGAGCAGGTTGAAAAGGGCATTTCATACGATCGTAATCACTAAAGCTCGGTATTCGTAAATTTGGAGTTTGCTGCGGCGGAGTCCCTACCCCGAGATTCCGGAACTACCAATTTCCCATTGCGGGACTTGAAGGCTCGGTGAGCCAATCAGAGCCTATTCGAGTAGCTGCTTCAGATTTTGAAGCACGGCTTCTTCTTCGTCGGAGCGCGCGCCATCGGCGAGAAAGAGCTCCTGGCACAGGTCCAATGCTTTGCCCTTTCCAGCGGCGGTATCAAGCCTGTCCCGTATCGAACCCAGGAATTGATCTCTGTACACCTGACTTTCTCTCGCGTTCCGTGCGTTACTAACCGATCTCCTATCGAACTGATCGAACGGTACTTTCGGATCCCAATTGAACTTCGCGACGGTATCCGTAATCAACCTGTCCTCCGCGAGCATGACCAGGTTGTCGGCGTACATGCAGTAGTTGAGCAAGTCGACTATCGCCTCACGCTGCGGCTGGGTGAGGCCGTCGTTCGGCGCTTCTGTTTTATGGAACAGTTTTCTGATTAGACTGGGCATAAGTTTATTAACTGATTCTTTTCGATCGCAGGTCACCTCAGAAATAACCTTTTACAAAAATTGCGGCAAACCTTTTTCCACGATGGTACCGACTGTAATTCGTTACATCGTTACATCGGAAGACCCGCTTCGGTCGAAAAGCTTGACCGCGCGACCACACTACATCTAACGTCTTGCGCGAGGTTCCCATGGCGATGATTGGCGGCGAGACCCCAACCCCGGAGGAGGTACCCGCGCGTTACAAACGCCGCGTCGTTGTGAAATTTCATCCCGACGTTCGACTTTCGTACACCACTGAAGCCCAAACGCAATTCGCCAGCATCGCTTCGCGCCAGTGGACCCAGCTCAGCGCCGCTCATTCTGGAATCGCGCTCGTACCTTACTTTTCCACCTTGCCCGAGCATACCTTGCGTTCGTTAGGGCAAGCGCGGGCGCCACAACCGGCAGCCGTTCCGCCGAGTTTTACTCAATATTTCGCCATCGAATGTCCTGCCGAAGTGGATGCCGAAGCGGTCGCACGCACTGTCGCGTCGTGGTCTAACGTTGAAACTGCCTACGTCGAAGCCGGCCCGACTCCACCGCCTGTCAATCCAATCGACGATCCGCTACAACGCCAACCAGCATTACCAAGACGCCGCGCCCACGGGCATCGACGCGCGCTGGGCCTGGGGACAAGCCGACGGCAGCGGCGTCGGTTTTGTCGACATGGAGCGAGGTTGGACGCTGAACCATGAAGATCTTGTCGCCGCAGCCATCAATGTCATCTCCGGCATCAATACTGACTACACCGGACATGGCACCGCCGTTCTCGGTGAAGTCGTCATGGTCGATAACACGCTCGGCGGAGTTGGCATCGCGCCGTTCGCCTCGGCCCGTGTTGTTTCGCAATGGCGCGATGCCAGCACCTACAACACCGCCGAAGCCATCCTCAGCGCCGCCGCCGTTATGCGAAGTGGCGATGTGCTCCTGCTCGAAGCGCAGACCACCTCGTCCACCATGAACGGTTATCTTCCCGTAGAAATCGAGCAGGCCACGTTCGATGCCATCCAATATGCGACGTCCAACGGCATCATCGTTGTCGAAGCCGGAGGCAATGGCTCGAACGACCTCGACACTTACAAGGATTCCAACGGCAAGTTCATCCTTAATCGCAACAGCGACGATTTTCGGGATTCCGGCGCCATCATGGTCGGCGCTGCCAGTTCCTCCACACCGCATTCGCGCTCCGACTTTTCCAATTACGGCAGCCGCATCGATTGTTACGGTTGGGGCGACAGCATCGAAACCACCGGCGACGGCTGGACAGGCAACGCCACTAACTCGTACACCTCGTCTTTTGGCGGCACTTCGGGAGCTTCTCCCATCGTTGCCGGCTCCGCGCTGATCGTGCAGTCCTGGCTCATCAGGCACGGCGGCCAACGCTATTCGCCATCCGTGATGCGCTCCGTGCTGAGTAACCGCACTCTCAACACGGCGAGTGCCAATCCATCCAACGACCGGATCGGCGTCATGCCTAACTTGCAACAGATCATCTCCAGTCGCCGCGCTCGCTGGTGGTGGACTTACTATCTCTCATGGGCGTGGCTGATCATCATCGGCGGCCTCATGATCACACCCGGCGGGGTCATTTGTATCGCCTGCGGCCCTGATGAGCCCGGCTTTCTTGGCGGCACAGTCATCCGCGTGTTAGGCGTGATCTCTGTGGCACTTGGCCTAACGGGACTGGTTAACCAAATCCGCGGCCAATCTGGCAACGTGACTCGCTAACCAACGTTTAGGATTTTCAGCGACCTGCTGGTTCGGAACTGGTGGTCCTTGTTTTGAACAGGATGTTGAACGTGGTGAGCGATCCGTGGCAGCGCGTGATGTACTGTTGCAGGTCGAAAGCAGTGTCACATTTTTAAAAGACGTCGAATGGTGCTTTCGAGTTTTTGAAGATTGACCGGTTTCGTAAGATGCGAATCGAAGCCAGCCTGCTGGGCGCGGTCGATATCTTGCTGCATTCCAAAACCAGTTAACGCAATTGCCGGCGTCGTTTTGGTCTTTCGAATTTCCGATATCAAATCAATGCCACTGGCGTCGGGCAATCCAAGATCGCAAACGAGCAGATCGAAGTTTTCGCTCGCTACGGCCTCCAAAGCCTTCGCCACGGTGGGTACGCTCTCCACCTTGTAACCGCGCTTTTCTAAAAGACCAGCCAACGCCCGCGCGCTGTCCAGGTGGTCCTCCACAAGAAGGACGTTCACTTTGTCTGCCACATTTGGAAGCGCACCATCCGGTTTGCTGGCTGAAGGAGTGCCGGTAATCGTCGGGAAGCTGACTGTGAACGTAGAGCCTTGCCCCAGCCCGCGGCTCTCTGCGGTCATTTTTCCTTTGAGAAGCTCGATGAGCGCGTTGGAGATGGTCATTCCAAGCCCGAGTCCGCGGTACCGCCGATGTTGCGTGGGATCGCCTTGCTCGAATGGAACGAACAGCTTCGAAATCGTTTCCGGGGTCATTCCAATACCAGTATCTGCGATTGAGACATTAATTTTTCCGTCGGAATTGTTAGAGGTGCCGATCGTAATGCTGCCGCCGCTCTCAGTGAACTTGATGGCGTTCAGCAAAATGTTCCAAAGGATCTGCTGCAAACGTGCGGCATCAGTGTGGACGTAATGCCGCGACGCATTCAGGCGAATATCCACGTCGAGATCCTTCTCGTGAAGTTCGCTTTGGGAAAGGCCAATCAACAACTCGACCAGCTCATGCACATTGGTGTCTTCCGGTGAAACCGAGACCATGCCTCGGCCTAAACGCGTAAGGTCAAGGAGATCGTCGATAATTCGCGCTTCGAGCTCAATATTGCGGCGCAACATCTGGACGTCGGACCGGATCGGTTCTGGAAGGTCGCCGCTAACTTCCCAAAGATTGAGCGTCGCCAATACAGGCGTAAGCGGAGTCCGTAATTCGTGCGAGAGCATCGCAAGAAACTGGTCCTTGGCTTTGTTCGCTGTCTCAGCAGCTTCTTTTGCCTGACGCAATTCGCGTGAAGCATTTTTTTGCGCTGAAAAATCGCGGAAAACTAAAACAACCCCGTGCATAACCCCGTTTGCATCGCGAATAGGCGCGCCACTGTCATCAATTGGGACTTCCGTGCCGTCTTTGCGAATCAGGATGGTGTGATTTGCCAGGCCAACGATCACGCCTTCCTTCATGACTTTCTCAACCGGGCTTTCAACTGGTTGCCGGGTCTGCTCGTTCACAATATGAAAAATCTCCGTACTGGGCCGGCCATTCGCCTCGTGAAATTTCCAGCCGGTCAATTCTTCAGCAACCTGATTAATGAATGTAATGTGGCCAGCCTGGTCTGTGACGATCACGCAATCCCCAATGCTCGAAAGTGTCACGGCGAGTAGATCCTTTTGTCGCTTTAATTCGACATCTCGCCGGGCGGCTTCAGCCAACGCCTGGTCGCGCAATTTAATCGACTCAGCGATCCGCCGATAAGCCCACGCCAGGACGATGAGATTAAGGAGGCCCGCCGCAAAAAAGACGACGGTGCGAATCCGTGTAATGCGGTCGCTGGCTTGACGATCTCTTTCCAGCGCGGCGGTCTTGATTGATTGCACACGGGCAATTTCAGCACGCAGCTTTTCCATCAGTTGCTGACCTTGACCGGATCGGACCACTTCTGCGGCAGCTTCAAAGCCACCTGTCCGGCGCAGTTCCACTGTTCTGCGCAATTCCGCCATTTTCAGTTCGACTAACTTGGTAATTTTCTCGACATCGGCTTCAGAGATGTCGAAGCGTGGCATTGACTTGAATGTTGCAATTTCTGTTGGCAACCGGCTCAGTGCGTCATTGAAAGGACCGAGGTACTGGTCGTCACCAGTGATGATAAAGCCACGCTGGCCGGTCTCTGCGTCTTTTACTGTAGAAGTTATTTCATCGAGGTCGGTAATGACCTGGCGACGAATCTGCTCACGCTCGTGAGCGCGTAGCACCTGGTTTCCGAATTGATATGTAACGAAGGTGGAACCGAGCACCACAACGGCGGTAATGACGAATACCCAAAGTATTACTCGCAGACGGACGATCATCGCTCGCGGTCGACTCTGTCCAAATCCGCTTTTGGTAGCAATATCAACGTGCGAAGCCTTAACGTTTGCATGGATCGGCCTGCGCTGATATGCGCCTCAGAGACATTGTCCGTTCCTTTGCCAAATGTTGCGGGCAACCAAGGGGGTTCCTGTTTGTGCATACGACGGGCTTTACAGAACGTTTTCGCGGTTCCCGTGAGTCGTATAAATCTTCTCGCCGTCGCTATTTCAGGCTGCGTTCCGCGAGGCCAAACTGGATGGCTGGCTTTTCCGGGACTTACGGCACAACGATCCCCTCGCCTGCCGGATTTTTGAAGCTGGACAAAAATCTTGTGTTCTCTACGAATTTCACTTGTCCGCTGCGCCGGTTCGGAACTGGTCGTCCTTGTTCTTGAAAAGGATGTTGAACGTGGTCAGCGATCCGTAGCAGCGCGTGATATACTGTTGCAGGTCGAACTTGTCCGCTTCGCTTAGTTTGTCGCTCGAGTTCACCTTCTGCTCGAGAACTCGCAGGTTATTCCGAATCATGACGATCTTGTGGAAGAATGTCTCGAGCGGGACTTCTTTCGGCTGAAGCGAACTATCCGCAGACTGCATGAACAGCGTCCCCTTCTGCCATCGCATCGCCAGACCTTCTACGAGCGAATCCTGTGGTTCGAGTCCAAGGGCGTCGACGACAGCGTGAGCTGTGTCGCTGGATCAGATTCGCAAGCGGCATTTCTAACTCGCTCAAAATAGCGGTCGGTTCTGCCGGTTGCAGATCGCTGGACTCCGGCGCAATTGTCCGCTGCGTCGTCGTCAAACGTGATCTCGGCGGTTTTCTCGGTCAGCGATTTCACTATCCCAACACCGTATTGCGGATGGCGCACCTTCATACCGATATGGAGCGTTTCGATTTTCATGTTGCGGAATCGAAACGAAATTTACCACGGAGGACACGAAGAACAGCGAGAATGGAGCGAATGGGGTTGAGCGACATGAAGGCAAAGCTGCGAGGGAGCAGTGAGTGAAGTGGGAGCTGAACGAATTTCAAAACCTTGATTTGTCTCCGTGATTTCAGTGTTCTCGCAGGAAACATCCGGCGAGATTCCGATGAAATCGCCAGTCGCCGGAGATGGAACAAATTCCTACCCGAACCGTCGCACTTTTGCCCAGGTCGCGCTCCAATCGCCGCGCAGATGCCGGCACAGAAAGATGTCGGGATGGCGCGTTGTTTCCTCGTTAGGCACGCCCTCGCGATTCGTGATGTGGCCCACCAGTTCGCACGAATCGAATCTGGCTTCCAAATCCTCACGCGAAGAACCGAGAACGATGAGTAACTCGGGAGGGGGCTCGCCATATCCGCGCTCCCAGAAAGAATTCACCGGGCAAATCACCGGTGGCAATCCCAAAGCCGGCCCATATAAATTAATCGCGCCTGCTTCTCCGTAATTGCCGGCCAGGATGCGCACTCGCGCGCGATCTTCCGGCGGAAGCGCATCGCGGATTCGCGCCACAGTTTCCGCTAATTCCTGCCAGCCGATCTCCTCCTTCACGTCGTCATTTGTTGCAGCCATTCGATGCCACCATGGCGAATTCACCGGCGCGATCGGCAGAAAGAGAGCGCCGAAAAGTATGATGTTCGCTGCCATCGCCGTCCATCCGATGGCGCCCGTCAGCATTCGCCATGTCCGCGCCAGATGGCTCAGCCATGCGGCCAGCAACACCGCTCCGCCCGCGTACAAAATCGGATACCCTGCCGCCATGTAATAACCGCGACCTTTTCCCAAAACGAAAAGCACGAATGGCACAACAAACATCCACCCGAGCACCCGGAACCGCCGTCCGCCGTAACTCGAGAAATAGAAAAGCAATCCGCACAGCGCCACCGGCAGCGCGAATAAAGTCAGCGTCAATTGGTCCGGCAAAAAATCTTTCGTGCGGCCGATGCGCACATCGCGGGCGTGGATGTGCTGGAGAAATTGCAGCGAGATAAAATCGTGCCGCCATTGCCAGAGCAGGTTCGGAAGAAAAATCAGAATTGCGAGCGTGGCGCCGAGCCAGAGCCACTTGCTCCGCAGATGCGCGCGCAGCTCGCCGCCGATTACACCCACCGCGATGCCCGCGACCAGAAATACCATGCTGTATTTGCTCAGCATGCCGAAGCCGATGGCCGCGCCAACCGCCAGCCACCAGCGCGCATCGTTCGTGCGGCAAAGACGCGCCATGAAAAACGCCACGGCCACCCAGGCCAGGTAATCGAAGGAGACGTATTGCATCAGCGTGCCCGTCGCGATCACCATCGGAGTCACCGCGCAAGCCGCGAAAAGCTGAGCGCCGCGTCCGCCTCCGAGCTCGCGCGCCATCAATCCAGTGAGCACGATCGCCACCCCGCCCGCGAGCGAAGCAAAAAATCGAAACCCGGAGAGCGACGTCCCAAAAAAATGGAGCGACAACCATCCGAAAAACGGCGTCACCGGCGGATAAGCCACATAACCCCAGGCCAGATGCCGCGCATCATCCAGCGTCGCCAGCTCATCGCGATGAAACCCATAACGTCCGCCCAACAGCGCGTGGACAAGCACCGTCGCCGCCGCCAGCGCCAGCAACAGCCCGAAAGAGGCTCGCTTCGGCGTATCGCGCCCGATTTCATCAGTCATCACCATCCGCTACTCTTTGCCGAAATTCGCCTCACGAACAATGACGCAATCCCGATCGTTAGGCACTTCCGGCATGTTTTCACTGGCAACCTTTTTGAATTCAAACCGCGCTACCCACTGCATCCTTCAACAGAACGCCATCGGCGGGTCGCTTATTCCATTTCCTCGATTCAAGCGACGGGAACGACGGTCGCCGCTTCGACGAGAGGCGTCTCGGCCTTGTCAGTAATGAGCTTGCGCAGGAACGGAATCAGCACGATCGAGCGCAATACCGACTGCGAGGCTGCCGAGGCCAAGCTCGGTGAAGAGTTTCGCGTAACCGGGATTGGTTGCGACCGCAGTGCTGCCGGTCGGGTTCGGGATCATTCCCGAAAAGTCGCCGGCGAAAAGTGATGCGAGTCCGGTCACGAGCATCCAGCTGCCCATCATAATGCCTTGGTACTGTTTCGGCGCGAGTTTGCCGATCATTGCGTATCCGACCGGCATGAGAAGCAGCTCACCAATGCTCTGCAGCACGTAGTTCAGGAACAGCCACGCGAACGCACTCTTCCCATCGACTCCGGCCAGTTTGATCCCAAGCGTGAGAATGAAAAAGGCGGACGCCATCAGAAGGAGCGACGCCGCGAATTGTGACGGGATATCGACTCTCCACCCGCGACCGCGCATGCGGGTAAAGAGCGCTGCGAATATCGGACCGCCGAGTACGATGCAAACGGTGTTGATATTCTGAATCCACTGCGGCTGAATCTTCACGGGGCCGACCATCAGATCGACGTTGTGGACCGCGAACAGCATCAGACCGTTCGGCGCCATCTGGTAGAGCGACCAGAACATCAGTGAGCCGATCGTCAGAATCAGGTAGGCCGTCATGTTACGCCGCTCGCGCCGATCCTGGTGGCGCACGGTGAGGTAGATCAGCGTCAGCGCCACGGCAGCGGAGATCAGCTTTAGGATCGTCTCGGTCCAGCCGGGCCGCTGGAGCATGAACCACACGACAGGAACGATGCTCATGACAATGCCGATGCCGGCGAGCTGGCGCACGCGGAACTGTTTTGGCGTCGCGTCGAGCAACGTGGTGGCACGGTCGGCGAGCGTCTTCCACGTGGACAGCGCGAGGATGATGGAGACGAAATTGCCAAGCGTCGCAAAAATGAAGAGGCTCGAGTAACTCTCGGTAGCTTGGAAATAACCGGCGGCGCTGAACCCGACGAAGAAGCCGACATTCATGCCGGCATAGTTCCAGAAGAATGCGCTTTCGCGGCGCGGATCCTCCGGGGTGAAACGCTGCGTGAGCATCATGTTGATGCACGTGACGTTGAAGCCGCTGCCGGTGAGGAAGAGCGCCAGGCCGACGTAAAATAGCGGCAGCGAGCCGGTCGCGATGCATGCGCAACCAAACACCTGCAGCGCCATGCTTCCCACAAACAGCTTGCGGTTCGAAAGGAAGCGACCGCCCAGATAACCGCCGAAAAGGTGCAGACCGTAGTTGAAGGCGCCGAACACACCCATCAACGCTGTGGCCTCCCTTACTCCGAGATTCAAATGCTTTGTCGCGTAGAGGACCAGCGTCGAGTAGAGCACGGCGAAGCCGAGCGTCGCGAAGATCTGAATGAAGAAGAGCGCGACCGTTCCTTCCGGAGCCGCTGAGAAAAGACGCTTGGAAGAGTTCATCCGGCGCTCGTTTGTGCTCGACGCGCCGCGTAATGTCAAGCCACGCCTGGGATGTTATCCGTGCAGAGCGCTCACTGCGGGCAACAAAGTAGCGACCGCATCTCAAAGCACATCCGAATTACTGGCGACATATGGATTCAATCAACCAACAGCAGCCCGAACAAAATCGTGTCGACCTGAGCGGCGTAAAAGCGGTCGAAAAAATGAAGCAGCTCGTCGAGAAAGCCGGGACGTGCTTCTTTTGCACTGGCGCCACATCAAGTGGCTCGACCGGCACACGTCCCATGAGTGTGCAGGAAGTGGATGAGCAAGGTAACCTGTGGTTCCTCAGCGCCGACGATAGCCATAAAAATGAGGAGCTGAGCCGGGACCACTCAGTCCGATTGTACTTTCAAGGCTCGGCGCATTCGAGTTTCGTTACGCTCAATGGAACGGCAAGCGTCTCGCGTGATAAAGCACGTATCGAGGAGCTATGGGAACCCATCATCAAAACATGGTTCACTGAAGGTAAAGACGATCCACGCATTACAGTCATCAAAGTGACGCCGACCGACGGCTATTACTGGGACACGAAACACGGGGCCGCGATAGCTGGCGCGAAAATGCTGGTCGGAGCTGCTATTGGCAAAACACTCGATGACTCAGTGGAAGGCCGACTGGTGTTTTAGCTGAGATTTTTCCGCGGGAGTTTTGATGCAGTCCAGCGCGACGCGTAAATCAGAAATAAACTCCGCATATTGCTTCGCGTGCGTGGCTTCATCCGGCGCACGCAACAGCGCGGACGGATGGTAGGTAATCATCGTTCTTGCTGCGAACTTTGATTCGCGTACCTGACCGCGATCGCGCAACACGCGCGTCCCCGCACCGAAGATCGTCGTTGCCGCTGTTGAGCCGAGACAAATCAGCACGCGCGGTTTAATCAAACGCAATTCCGCTTCCAACCATGGACGACAGGCAGCGATGTCGCGGCTGTTCGGTGTCTGATGGATGCGACGTTTCCCGCGTGGTTCCCACTTAAAGTGTTTTACCGCGTTGGTGACGTAAACTTTCGTTCGATCGATTCCCGCTTCGCTCAAGGCCTGATCTAACAGTTGTCCGGCTGGTCCTATAAATGCACGACCGCCGTGATCTTCGACGTCGCCTGGTTGTTCGCCGAGCAACATGATTTCGGAATGACGCGGTCCTTCGCCGAACACAGTCTGCGTCGCGTTTTTCCACAGCGGACATGCCTGACACGCGCAGGCGGCCGCGCGCAGCTTTTCCCACTCGTTAGCTGGCGGCGGTTGCGCGATCGAATAGTCGCCTTCGCGAACGACTGACGCGCCGCTTTCCCGCAGCATTTTTTCCACGCGAGCGGGAGCTTCCTGGAGTAGCACCGGAATAATTTCCGCCTCTGGCAAATTCTTCCAGTAACGCTTCGGCATCTCCTTCTGCATCGCCTTCGTTTTCACGCGCGCGGGATTGAAAATATTGCCATAGTAGGTGCGCCAAAGTTCTTCCGTCGCGTCCTCGCTCGGCGCTTCGGATTTCGGCACACCCTTGGTGAAGGTGAAGTTTTGGCCGTCCCAATGAACGCTGCGTTCCGGCGTTAAGATGGACCAGCGAATATTCGCGAATCGATCGCGGAAGAAGTAGGCGTTCAGTTCCACGATGTAGTGTTCCGGTTCGAACCAGGCGACATGCCAGGTTGCGCCATCGTGCTCAATCATTCGAAAACGAACGAACGCGCGCATCTTATGCACGTCGTGGCGCACGGCCTTTTCCATACGCATGAAATCGTTCACGTCCGGATCGACCACGATCTCGAACAAACGAGGCTCGCCGTGGGTAAGCCGCCAAAGCAGGCGGTAAAGCAGCGCCCAACGTTTTGGATCGCGATGACAGGCAACCTGCATCGCTGAGGAGACGAATGATTTTGGAACGCGAAAGCGGGTGTCCGGCACGGCGCCGTTTTCGTGTTCGTTAAACATCGCGAGCACCGGCTGTTCGCTGCCGAGCTCTTCCCAAATGATGTTCTCCGGAGCGAGATCGTCTGCGAGCGCACGCCGCGCAACTTTTTGCCAGGCGACAAAATTCGGCGCAAATGTGATCTGCTCCGGTTGCTGTCTCATTGCCGCTGACCCGTTCATGCTGCGACCTGAAATAACTCGATTTGTTCCTGCGTTCTCACAAATCGGCCAATCAACGTTTCTCGCTCAAGCAGGCGCGGAGTGTGGTCGGCCACCACGATGAACGGCATGGCCTTGCTCAGCGGGACCCGCAGCCGAGTGAGATCGTCAAGACGAATCAAATGCCATCGCCGAATGCGAATGATGCGATCGACATTGCGTACTCCCAGGCCGGGAACGCGCAACAGCATTTCGCGCGGCGCCTTGTTCAAATCGAGGGGAAATTTGTCTCGATTTCGCAATGCCCACGCGAGTTTCGGATCAAGATTGAGCGGCAGATTCGGCTCCTCGCGCGTGGTTATTTCCGTTACATCAAAACCATAAAAGCGCATCAGCCAGTCGGCCTGATAAAGCCGATGCTCGCGCACCAGCGGAGGCGCGTTAAGTGGTAGTTTACTCGAAGCATCAGGTATTGGGCTGAAGGCGGAGTAATAGACGCGCCGTAAACTTCTGCCTTTTATAGAGCGACGACGCGCGCTGTAAGATCGTTGCGTCGTTGGCCGACGTCGCACCCACGATCATCTGGGTGCTTTGTCCCGCCGGCGCGAAGAGCGGCCCTTTCGGATTGCGCTCCGCTTTTGCTTCTTCAATCCGCGTCTTAATGGTCGTCATCGAAGTCTCGATCCGTGCAAGATTTTTCTCCGGCGCGAGCCTTTCCAAGTCGCTTTGCGTCGGCAGTTCGACATTGATGCTAATCCGGTCCGCCCATTTTCCCGCTTCTGCGATCAGCTCCGGCGACGCTTCCGGAATCGTTTTCAGATGGATGTAGCCACGGAACTGATGATCAATTCGCAATGTGCGCGCGACACGCACCACTTGCTCCATTGTGTAGTCTGGATTGCGAATGATTCCGGAGCTGAGGAATAAACCCTCAATGTAATTGCGCCGATAAAAATCGAGCGTGAGATGAACGACCTCTTCCGGCGTGAATCGTGCGCGCTGCACACCGCTGGACCGGCGGTTAATGCAATACAAGCAATCGTAGATGCAAAAATTCGTCAGCAGTATTTTCAGCAACGACACGCAGCGGCCATCCGGGGTGTAGCTGTGACAAATCCCTGTTCCGATCGTGGAACCGATGCCGCCGCCGCGGGAATTGCGTCGCGTTGTTCCACTGCTTGCACATGAGGCGTCGTACTTGGCGGCATCCGCCAAAATGGCCAGTTTCGCACCCAAATCCAAGCCCATGTTCAAGTGAACAGTCGTGCGCGGAGCCATCACGCGCAAGCGTCTTTTCACTCTACGTTTGGAATTGAGCCGATCCTGTCCGCGACATCCCGAGACAATGCGGAAAGCGAATCAACAAAAGATCAGTCGACGAAAAGCGTGCGGGCTCTCTTAAATACTTCGTCGAATTTTGCAGCGGTGACTTTTCCAACTGATTGGAGGCACACGCGTTGTTCTACTGTGAAAAGTCGTTGCGGACGAATGAAGCA
The DNA here is from genome assembly GCA_963804875.1 of uncultured Verrucomicrobiae bacterium. Classification (GTDB taxonomy): domain Bacteria; phylum Verrucomicrobiota; class Verrucomicrobiia; order Chthoniobacterales; family UBA10450; genus Udaeobacter. Next base: position 342,800 of record CAWDRX010000005.1, on the reverse strand, counting down.
GGGCTGACCGATTTGGCCCTGTTCACAATCGCCGTTATCCAGCGGAACGGCGAAAGCGTCCCAGTGTGCGCGGCTGGTGATTTGGCAAAGAATCAAATCCGCGCCTGGAAGATCGGCAATGACCAGAGCGGGGCGCCGTTTTCCGCCGGCAGAATCAGATGGCGGAAACGGAATGGCGACAATTTCACCGGCTACAGGTTTGACCATGCGGCATCCTCTTCTGGTGAGTTCCAATCGCGTGCCAGAACCGATTCGCTCATTTCCACACCGTTGAAGGGCTCATTCTCCTCAGAATCGTTAGAGCTCAGTTCTTTTTGGTTCGATGCACCCGTGTTCATGAAACAATTATGTCATTTACCACGAAGGACACGAAGCACACGAAGAATTTGTTGCTTTGCACTTCGGAACTCTGCGATCTCGGTGGTGAAAGGATTTTTAATTCCACTGCGAATCGCCACGGGAGCAAGGTCTGGGGGCTATCGTTCAATACCTCGCACCGCGAAGTAGCCACAAGTTATGAGCTGCAAAACGGCGATGAGCTGCCGGGGACCCGTCGTCACCCGGCAGCTCATTTTAGTTCTCGTTAGATTCTATGGTTTAAGGCCGTTGCTTTCAGGTTGGGCGACGCTTTCACAGTATCCAACGTGGAATCTCACCTTGAATTAACTGAAGGGCCGAGGAGCTGTGGCTCGCCGTAGATGAAATCGTCCATCATGACAATGTCATGCTGCCGATCGTCGTTCGGACCCGGGGCAACGTCACCGGTCTTGATCACGACCGACGCGATGCGGGCGTCGTCAAACACGATGCCGAGGAAGGAGAAGCTTCCATTGCCCGGCGACGGCGGAACGAAACTGGTGAAGATGAGTTCGCCGTTTCGGTCGAAGTACTGGATGCGCGTGCTTCCATGCGTCACGCTAGATCCAACGCCATTTGGCTGATCAACATCTGTGAACACCGCGCCGAAACCTCTAACTGTTGCCGGGACGAGGCCATTGGTACCCGGTATGGAGAAGGACGCGTCGGTGATGTTGCTCCCCACAGGCGTGAACAACCGCGATCGACTGAAGGCCCTGAAGATTTGACCGTAGGTGGGATTGCCGAAGAGCACGGCTAACCCGCCCTGCGCCCCGCCGGACGGAGGAGCTTGCGAAAGCCCCAACCCGGGTGTTTTGAACTGACTGCCTCGGGTGTTCAGGAACACGAGGAACGGATTTACCGGAGCTGTCGTATCGAGGATGGCGGGGTTGCCACCGTCCCAGTTGATCTCCCGCCGACCCTTTAGCCCGAGGGGGCCTGGGTTATTGAGATTGTTGGGATCCCCAAGACGAGCTCGGAACGCATCCACTGTACTCTGAATCGAGGCAGCGGTTGTTCCGGCCGCTTGGAATACGGCCGGCGGAATATCGTTCGTGGCTTGTGCCTGAGCAGTCTCGCTCACCGCAAGGAGCATCGACAGCAAGCCAAAGGCGGCTATGACAGTCGAAGTTGATTTCATTACTGATTGTTTAGTTTGCATTGGTTCTTTCTTTCTAAGGTTTGGTTTGTTTTGGTTTTCTCCGGCGTATTTTTGTTTTTGCCGGTTCATGAGCGAATGCGCAGAGCCCACCTGAAACCCGCCACGGCTGCGCAGTTTGTTTTTGCTCCTGACAATGCTGCACACATCCCATCCCAGTTATTAGCATTGTCATTCGTGTTACTTTCGAAGAAAAGTAACCAAACTGTTACCGTGAGCCTTGGCGGCCACATCGAGTTGGTAGTTTCCACGTTCACGTCAAGCGTAGACAACCGTTTGAATCCCGCGTTGCCCTGCAAAGGTAACGCTACTGTCACTTCCGGCGGTTTCGTCGTTAAGATCACCATAACGGCTGTGTTGAATATACCTTCGGCGAAGCCATATCACAGCAGAAGGCCGAGACGCGGTTACTAACTCGGATGGGCAGGCCGGAACAGCTATCGGGTTAAGGCGCAAGAACCAGGTGGGAGACCGTAGATCTCGCTAAACGACACTGGCATCGAAGTAACTCACTGGTCGCGTAGTTCGGGCGTTTCCGTCGAACTCAATCGACTGGTGTATTCCAACTATTCTTCCTGCCTGGTTGGTTGTCCGCTCGCGATGGCTTTTGCTTTCAACCCATTCAGTCCAACTTGCGCGCTCACTTTTTCCAGACCCACCGTTAGAGCTTCGATTTCTTTCTGCTGATTTGTGATAGTGACTTCGAAATTCTTCCTCTGGCTTGCGAAAGTTGATTTCAACTCGGCAATCATGGCTTGCTGTTTGTCCACTTTGCAATGCTCCTTCACAAACTCATTTAGCAGCATCGCGTTCACCGCTTCGTACCGCACGGTGTATACCTCGCCCTTTGCATCGCGAGCGACGAGATCCGGATTCACCTTTGCCACTTCTTCGGCCACCAGGCCAAACTGCGGAACGCGATCTGGATCAATAATCTTTTTGTAACGGAAGCTCACTGGCCGAAGGGCCAGAATCGCCTCGCTCACATTGTTCATGGGTTTGATCTCCTCCTTGAATCGCTCCGAAGAAGCCGCAACGCCAAGTTGCCCACTGGCGTTGACCACAACTGTTGGGCCGGTGACCGCCGTACCACTGATACCGGCAATAAAGGCCCTTCTCTGGGTTCCTTGCGTGCCGACGCGGGTGGTGTTGCCTTCAGCGGCAACGCCTGCGTTGCCGATATCGATATTGCCATTGCCGGTGGTGAGATTGCCTCCAGCGTTAACGCCTAGGGCGATGTTCGAACCACCCGTGGTGTTGCGCAGCAGAGAATTGACGCCAAGAGCGACGTTGAGATTGCCAGTGGTGTTGGAGAAGAGCGCATTAACGCCGACACTGGCGTTGTTGCTGCCGATGGTGTTGTTCAAGAGCGCATTCAAACCATTGGCCGTGTTGTTGTTGCCTGTTGTATTGTTAACGAGCGCGTCAAAACCGCTGGCCGTGTTGTTGTTGCCGGTGGTGTTGCTCAAGAGCGTGGCGAGACCGTTGGCTGTATTGTTACTGCCTGTTGTGTTACTAAAGAGCGCCTCAAAACCGTTGGCGGTGTTGTTGCTGCCGGTGGTATTGCTGAAGAGCGCCTCAAAACCGGCGGCGGTGTTGTCGTTGCCTGTTGTGTTGCTAAAGAGCGCCTGCAAGCCGTCGGCCGTGTTTTCGAAGCCAATGGTGTTGCTAAAGAGCGCATTAAACCCGCTAGCAGTGTTGCTGATGCCAGTGGTATTATGGTCGAGCGCCTGAAAACCGGTGGCGGTGTTGTTGCTGCCGGTGGTGTTCCCAGTAAGCGCCCGAGTGCCGTTGGCCGTGTTGTTGCTTCCGGTGGTATTGCTTTCAAGCGCCTGAAGACCACTGGCAGTGTTGGAGCTCCCGGTTGTATTGCCAAAGAGCGCGTTAAGCCCGTTGGCCGTGTTGTCGTTGCCGGTGGTGTTGGAGACAAGTGCCTGAACACCGCTGGCCGTGTTCCGGCTGCCGGTGGTGTTGTCACCGAGCGCATTAAAACCAATGGCGGTATTGCTGGCGCCGCTTGTCAGGCTAAAGAGCGCAAAATCTCCTTCGGCAGTGTTGAGGTTGGGGTAGCCTCCGTCCGGTGGCGGATTTACCGCTTCCGCCCTCTGGACAAGCGCAAGGGTGCCAAGAGCAAGTGCGATGAGAATGAAAGCGGATCCTGAACGGAGAATGGTGAGAAGGGAACTGTTGGAAGCGATTACTGTTTTCATGGCTGTCGGTTCTTTCTTTTTCGTTGGTTGTCTTTGATTCGTAGGACTGCCCCGCGCCATTCGCGGGAGGGAAGCGCCGATCAAGGCACTTCCGCTCTCCGCGAGCGACAGGAATCGTGCCTGAGTGTTACGGGAGTGGCGCGCCAGGAAGAAAATTCTTCGAAGACATCGCCGCGACTCCGGAACTATTGTCTCCATCGAAGTGTCCGGGAGCAGAACCGGGTACACACTGCTCATCATCATTCGGATCAGCGAACCAGAAGACTACGTGGTTTAGCTCCGTGCGGACGCCGGTGATGTTATTAAAGGCAAAAGCCTCATCGATGATGGCATCCACGCGGACATGCCCTCTGCCCGCCGCATTCGTGGTAAAGTCCCCGATATACTGAACCGCACCGAAGGGTGGCGCCGGCAGTTCGGTCAGGAAGACGGCAAATGTGGTATTAGGCCGCAGGCCTTCGGCATGCAGATCCAGAGTATCCACGCCCCGACTGTCCTCCCTCGGGAAGACGGAAACGGTTGCCGCCGGGTTCGGCATCGAGGTGCAGTTTGCTATGGCATCTGAAGCTGGTACCAAGTCGAAACTGAACGGCCTTTGATCCTGTGCATGTGCACTCTGGATGAATGGAACTAATGTCGACAGCAAGCCAATGGCGGCTATGACGGTCGAACGAATTGGCAGCTTCATCGCTGCGTGCTTTTCTCTGCAAGCAGTCGATGGCTGATGATTGGTTGTGTTGATTACTGATTTTTTAGTTTGCATTGGTTTTCTTGTTTGAGGTTTGGTTTCTGCTTTGGTTCTTTTGGCCGGTTTATTTTTCCGGTTCATGTGCGAAAGCGGGGCGACCTCCTCAAACCCGCCACGAAAAAGCATTTTTTTTGGTTGCCTCTGGCTGCGCTGTTAAAATCCTTCGATCGTGATACAATTTGCGTCGCGAGAAGGCTCTATGACGACGCCCCAATCCACGCGACAAGCGGTCACCCAACTGCTCGGCGAGTGGAGCAACGGAGACGAGGGAGCGCTGGGAAAATTATTTCCGCTGATTCATCCTGAACTGCACCGGCTGGCCCACCATTACATGAGCCGCGAGCGGACCGGCCACACACTGCAAACCACCGCCGTCCTCAACGAAGCCTACCTGCAGCTGGTTGATAACACCCAGCCGATCTGGCAGGGCCGGGCGCATTTTATCGCAGCCGCCGCACAGATCATGCGGCACATCATGGTTGACCACGCCCGTAAACACCAGTCACTGAAACGTGGCGGCGGCGCATTGAGAGTAACCCTTGATGAAGGTGCGCTGGTAACAGAAACGCGAGCCCAGGAATTGCTCGCTCTCGATGAAGCGCTGGAAAGGCTGGCCGTACAGGACGCGCGTAAAAGTCAGATTGTAGAGTTGCGCTACTTCGGGGGTCTGAGCGTCGAAGAAACCGCTGAATTTCTGAAACTATCCCGGCGGACCGTGGAGCGGGAATGGACGGCGGCCAAGGCGTGGCTTTATAGGGAGCTGAGCGAGGAAAAAATCTGATGAAAGCTGACCGCTGGGAAAAGGCCATCGACCTTTTCCAGTCAGCCCTCGACCGCGCACCCGAAGAACGGGCCGCCTTTCTTGATGAGTCTTGTCATGATGACGAAGACATGCGCCACGAAGTAGAATCTTTGCTCACCTCCCACGAGCGCGCAGAGAATTTTATTGAAGTGCCGGCCTTCAAAGTCGCGCCCGAGTTTGTGCCTAACGACAATACCGATGCCTTAATCGGAAAATTGATCGGACATTACAGGATAGAATCGCTCATCGGGGTCGGTGGAATGGGCAAAGTTTATCTGGCGCGGGACGAGCGACTCGGGCGGAAAGCCGCTCTCAAGCTTCTCCCAGACGGCCTAACAACAGATGAGACGCAATTGAGCCGGTTTAAGAATGAGGCGCGAACGGCCTCGGCGCTAAATCATCCGAACATCCTGACGGTTTACGAGATCGGCACGGAAGGAAACGTGCACTTCATAGCAATGGAGTTCATTGAAGGCATCACTCTTCGCGCCGCGCTCGCGTCCGGGAGAATGAACGCGCCCAAGGCGCTGGAAATGGTGGTGCAAGTGGCCTCGGCACTGGCAGCCGCGCATGATGCTGGTGTCGTGCACCGCGATATCAAACCTGAGAACATCATGCTCCGGCCGGACGGAATCGCGAAGGTGCTCGACTTCGGGATTGCCAAGCTTACCGAGCAAAACCGGAGGTCAGACGGTGACAAGATTCAAACAACAGCATTGCTGCAAACGCGGCCTGGCTTGGTTTTGGGCACTGCCCATTACATGTCTCCGGAGCAGGCGCGCGGTCAGAAGGTGGATGCTCGATCGGACATTTGGAGTCTGGGCGTGGTGCTCTACGAAATGGTGGCGGGGAGCCCGCCGTTTCGAGGTGAGACACCCAGCGACTGCATTGCCGCCATCCTGACAGCGGAGCCAGCACCTTTATCCAGTGTATTGCCAGATGTTCCAGCCAAACTCGAATCGATTCTGCAAAAGGCCTTGCGCAAAAACACGGATGAACGTTACCAGACGAGCAAGGAGATGCTCGCCGAGCTCCGCAATCTTAGGACGAAGCTCGAATCGGAAAGCTCGTTGTCCCAGACGAAATCGGCTGGCGATAAGGTCCGCCAAACTAAACGTCCCAAGCGGACTTTGTTGGTCACTCTTGTGGCGGCAGTTTTGGTGGCCGCGGCAGTCGCCGGCTTTTTTTTCTTTGGTGCCCAGTCGTCATCAGCAGATGAAAAATCCATCGCTGTTCTACCGTTTGAAAACCTGAGCGAAGATAAATCGAACGCCTACTTCGCAGACGGGATCCAGGACGAGATTCTGACCCGACTCGCCAAGATTGCGGATCTCAAGGTCATCTCGCGCACGTCCACGCAGCGTTACAAGAAAACACATCAAAAACCTTCTGAGATCGCCAAACAACTCGGTGTCGCCAATCTCCTGGAAGGAAGCGTTCAAAAGACAAACGATCAGGTGCGCGTGAATGTGCAACTGATCAGAGCCGCAACCGACTCACACCTTTGGGCAGAGACGTTTGATCGCAGGCTAACCGACATCTTTTCCGTCGAGAGTGAAGTCGCTAAAGCCATTGCCGATCAGTTGCGAGCGAAGCTTACCGGTCAGGAAGAGGAACTCATCGCAGCCAAGCCCACGAACAATCCCCAGGCTTACGATGCTTATCTGCGTGGCCTCGCTTACACACTGAAAACGGGAAACTCACCGGCCAATACGCTTAGCGCACAGAAATATCTTAAAGAAGCCGTGCGGTTGGATCCCAAATTCGCCATGGCCTGGGCGCTGCTTTCGTTACGTTGATGCGCTCGGTTATCTGACGCTGACTCTTCAACCCACTGACGCCCTTCGCGAAGAGACCGGCCAGGCAGCGGAAACTGCGCTCGCTCTTCAGCCCAATCTCGGCGAAGCGATACTGGCGAAAGGATATTACTACTACGCCTGTTTGAAAGATTACGACGCAGCGGTGCGTTACTTTGAACAAGCGCGTCAGACTCCTGCCGAACAGCAGTCAGATTCCTGAATCGCTCGCCTATGTCGCGCGGCGGCGAGGTCACTGGGAGCAGTGTGAGATCCTACTTCAACGAGGCTGAGCGACTCGATCCACGCAATGTTTCCCTTCTCACGCAGCATGCTCAATCCTACATGATATGTCGTCGTTTCTCGGAAGCGCTCCGAAAGTTTGATCAGGTGCTCGATGTTATACCGGACGACGTGGACACGCTTGCGCAGCAGGCCGGTATTGCACAAGCACAAGGAGACCTAATGCGAGCTGGTGCTCTCCTCGCTCCATTGAATCCCCCCGCTGACGACACGGGCGCCCTGGAAATACAAGTTTATCAGGCGATCCTGGAACGCCGGCCTGCAGAAATGATCGCCCGGTTAAGCGACATACTTGCGAATCCTGATCCGGCATTGGGATATAACAATGGCGAACTGCGCTTTTGGTTAGGCTGGGCGCAAGACGTGGGAGGCGACCATGCCGCTGCCCAGGAGAGTTGGCGACAAGCGCGCATCGAACTGGAACCGTTTCTAAAAGAACAGCCGGATAACTATGTCCTCATCGGGGATCTGGCCCTGATTAACATGGGGCTTGGAGACAAGGCGGCGGCGTTCGCCCTGGCGGAACAGGCAATGAAAGTGTTACCGCTCGAGAAAGACGCCGTGGACGGACCTGCTCCGATCGAGGTTTTCGCGCGGGTAGCGGCACAACTGGGAGAATCGGATCGCGCCATTACTGCATTACAAAAGTTGTTGTCGATACCGTCTGAAGGCGCACTGGCGTCGCGCGTGCCGCTCACTCCGGCGCTCCTCCGGCTCGACCCGATGTTCGATCCACTCCGAAACGATCAACACTTTCAAAAATTGACACTAGAACATGTGGCGTCTCGTTGAGTAACTTCGATACTCCATGACACCGCACAAACGTTCGAGCTCTCCGCGGCGAGTCTTCCACTCGACTGGCATTAATCTCTTCGCAGCATTTATTCTTTGCTCCACCTTTGTAGCATCGATGCGAGCGGAACAATCTCCGGCAGAACGGGTCACTGAAATTCAGGCTGCGTTGCGCGATGCCAAACTGGATGGCTGGCTATTCTACGATTTTCGGCACAGCGATCCCCTCGCCTACCGGATTTTGAAACTCGACGAAAAGATGTTGGCGTCACGTCGCTGGTTCTATTACGTGCCGGCCTCGGGCGAGCCGGTGAAATTTGTTCAGTCGATCGAACAGTTTAAACTCGACTCGCTTCCCGGGAGAAAACTGGTGTTTCGCGGCTGGAAGGAATTGCATTCGCGTCTGCGGGAAGTGCTGGCTCCGCCGGCGAAGGAATCGAAGCGGCGCGTTGCGATGCAGTATTCGCCGATGAACGACATCCCCTACATCTCGCGCGTGGATGCCGGAACGATCGAGCTCGTTCGCTCGTTTGGAGTCGAACCCATCAGCAGCGCCGAACTCGTTCAACGATTCGAAGCCGTGTTCTCGCCCGAGCAGCATCAAATGCATGTGGATTCTTCCGATAAAATGCATCGCATCATTCAGGAAGCGTTTGCGGAGATTGCGCGCCGAATCCGCGCCGACGAGCCAACCAGTGAGTGGGACATCGCCGAGTACATGCTGCGTCGATACAAGGAAGAAGGGATGGAGCAAGAGCCGATGATTGTCGCGGTGAACGCGAACGCTGCCAATCCGCACTACATGCCGACCAAGGAAAAGAACTCACCAATCAAACGCGGGGATTTTGTGCTAATCGATGCCGCTACGAAATTCACCAGGCCCGATGCAGTTGCGACCGACCAAACCTGGACTGGTTATGTGGGCGAAACTGTTCCGGAAGAATACTCACGCATTTTCAACATTGTGCGCGAAGCCCGGGATTCGGCGATCGATTTCGTGCGCACGAATGTCCGCGCTGGGAAACCGATTCGCGGCGCTGAGGTAGATGACGTTTCGCGTGGCGTAATCACACGCGCAGGGTTTGGCGAACAATTCACGCATCGAACCGGGCATTCGATTGGCGAAGAAACTCATGGCAATGGCGTTAACATCGACGATTTCGAAACGCGCGATTCGCGCCGCATCATCCCGGGAATTTGTTTTTCGATTGAGCCGGGGATTTATCTCGAAGGAAAATTCGGCGTTCGATCGGAAATCAACGTCTACGTTTCAGATAAAGATATCGAGGTCACCGGACAACCAATCCAGACGGAGATAATTCCAATCCTGAAGACTGGATGATGACTACGGTTTGTGCTGAACCGACACCATCCAGCCGACGCCAAACCGGTCTTCAAGCATTCCGAATTTGGGCGCCCAAAATGTCTTCTCAAGAGGCATCGTAACCTTGCCGCCGTTCGCAAGTGCGTTGAAGACGCTCTCGGCCTTTTCCTCGTCCGGAACTACAATTGAAAGCGAGAAACCTTCGAAACGCGGTTGACCTTCGCACCTGCCGTCCGAAGCCATCAGGATTGTTTCGCCGATACGGAAGCTGGCGTGCATCACTTTGTTTTCCATTCCAGGCTGCGTCATGCCTGGATCGGGCGCGTCCTTGAAACGGCTGAGCATCTCCACCTCTGCGCCGACAGCGCTACGGTAGAAGTCCAGCGCCTCTTCGCAGCGACCGTTGAAAAACAGATATGGTTGCACCGACATATTCGAATTAGTCATAGCGTAGCTTGCGATTCGTCTGGCTGAACGTCAATGTGCCCTGCCGATTCAACGGTCCGACACCGAAACCGAAGGAGGAAACAGACGAACCGCATGAAAGTTTTGTTATTCATCATCGCCGCGACTCATGTCGGCGGAATGACGAGCGCCGAGGAAACGTCACGTGAAGAACGTCTCGGGCGGAATGTCCGCTCTATTCGACGGGAATCTTTATTTTGTCGGCTGGATCTCCAACAGCATGTCGGTGGGATGGGAAGCAGACAACCATCCTGAACGAGCCAGCGGCATAACGAGTTGGATCTCACCAAACAAAGACTTTTCTTCTCGCCTGCACCGACGAACACGGTGCCATTCGTCGAACTCCATCTCAGCGGCAAGGAATTGCGCCGATGGGACGCTGATGACAAGGGCCATAAGTTCGACGGCGGCATCAACGACATCGTAGTGACCGCTAATGGCGGAGCGTACCGCCACCCTTTTGGACACTTCGTCGATCCGCCAACCACGGTCATGGGAACGATCTTTATCGGCTCCGGGCGCGAAAAATCGGATAGAGGTCGCGGACGACCTTAACTACGCCAACGGCATCGGTGTCTCTCCCGATCAAAAGACTCTCTATGTCAGTGAAACGGTCGGCAATTGTATCCTGAAATTTGATATTAATTCCGATGGCTCGCTCAGCCATCGCGCCAACTTTGCGCTTCTCAATCTCCTCACCAAAAACAAAGTCGATTTGTGGTGGATTGGACCCGACAGCATGAAAGTCGACACCAAAGGTAACATTTATGTCGCGCAGTGGTCCGGTGGGAAGGTTTTGAAAATATCTCCCGCTGGAAAGCTTCTACACGTCTTCAATATTGCCGCGGGGAACGGCACCACCAACGTTGCCTTCGGAAAGGAGAAAAGGACCTTTATGTCACGGTGGTGAAAGATCCTAACGACCCGAAAGCGGCTGGATGTATCGTGAAAATTCCAAACGTTCAGTAAATGCCGTTTCCAAACTAGAATTCTCTCGTCTCGCCCGGCTTCATGAACTTCACCCGCGCATCATCTCCAACCACGGCACGAATGTCTGCCTCGCTCGAAGATCCGGGCAATGCGCCGTAATGCATTGGAATAACCACTTGCGGCTTGAAGTAACGATTCACCGCCAGCCACGCCGTCCGCGCATATTGTCCGTCGGCCACTGCGCCGCATCCCATCAGGATAATGTTGGGATGATAAAATTCCTGGATCAACGACATGTCGCCAAAGATCCAGGTGTCGCCTTCATCGTATAGCGTTCGTCCATCGCTGAACTCAAGCACGTAACCCACCGGACGTCCGCTTGGCTCGCTGCTGTGCATAGCCGGCACAACGTGAATCTTTATATCGCCCGCTGTCACCTGGTCGCCGACATTGACCGTCTCGATCTGCTCGCGCGGCAGACCGCCCTTGGTCACAAGGGTGTCGAGCATCATTACACTCACCACTTTTGCCTTGCTCAATTTTGCCAACTCCACAGCGTCACCGAGATGGTCGCCGTGCGAATGCGTCACCAGGATATGACTCGGATGATAGCGCGCCAGATCTTTGTTTTCCGCCGGCGTCGCCGGATTCTTAGTCAGGAACGGATCGATTAAAAGATGAGTCCCACCTGGCGAAACGATCTCGAAGGCCGCATGCCCAAGCCAGGTAATCGAGATCGCCTTCTTCTCGTTAGGCGACGGCGTTTGCGCCAGCGCCGTTCCGCCAATTGCAGAAGTAACTAGAAGGCAAACCCATATCCCCATCGTAAACTTTCTCATTCCAGTGACGTTCACCCGTCGGCTCGAGTCGAAGCGGATTTAATATCGACCACCGGCGTTCCGTCGAAGGCTTCGATCGGCCCGATCTTTAATCGCGTGCCTTCAATCGCGCGCACGGTCACAGGATGCAGCCCAAGCGGATTGGGTCGTGCAGGTGAACGCGTATAAAACACACCGGTAAGCGGACGGCTCTCGTCGCTGCGCGGATGTCCCTTCAACACGTCGCGATTGGCCTGGTGCAACCACGTAATCACGATCAGTTCGTGCCCGACTTCCATTCCGAGCAACGCTTCCGCGAATTCCGGTTTAATCTCGAGCCAGGCGTCCGGCGCGCCTTCCGGGCCCTGCCGCGGCGCGTCCTGCCGGCCCTGGACGGTTGATCGGATGAAACCAACAGGCTCAAGAATGTAAGAGTTCATCGAGCCAACGTTGTCCACGTTCGCTGCGACGCAACCCTGCGCCGGCAATGATCCTTATCCCAATTCGAATGTTGTAACGCCGAAGATCTCGGCGTCTGGAAGTTCCGGAATCGGACCGAACACCATCCGGGCGCAGCCGAAGACCTCGCGCATCCCATAACGCGCAACAAGCGCCAGCGCATCGGCGTTGATCTCCGGAACGTCGAGGAAAATTGGCTGGCCCGGCGCGCGGGAGGCGACAGCTACGAGAAGCGATTCCGCCACTTCAGCATTTGCAGCGAAGAGCGGGCCGATCTTATAACCGGACCGGCAGGGCCGCATCACCGCGTAGCCGCGTATCTCGCCGCCATCAACTACGGCGAGGCTATGTCCTCCCGGCCGGTGTAACCAGTCTCGCAGGAATCTGCTGCGCGGTGCGGGGAAGTGTCGCCGATCGTAGGACTCGATGCAGTCGAATGAAAGAGCGCTCGCCTCCATGACGTGCTTTGGTTGTGGAAGATCCATGCCCACTCCTTCGAAGCGAAGGTCACGGCAAACAAAACGGAATCCGCCGCTGGCGTAGTAGTGTTGCATGTTAAACACGCCGTCCAAGCCGATCGCCGCATCTGGGTCAAGCCGCGCCAACAAGCGCCGGTTGAGCTCATGCCACAGGTGATCCCCAAATCCATGTCCGCGATATTCCGGGCGTACGATGAAGAAACCCAGGAAGCCGTACTTTTTTCCGTAAGCGACAATTGAGCCTCCTCCTATCAGCTCACCGTCTATTTCAGCTGCAACGAAACCCTCAGGATCAGTAGTCCAAAACACCTCGGCATCGTCCAAGCCGGGGTTCCAACCCTCGCGGGCCGCCCATTCGACGAGCACGTCCAGCTCGTCGCGTGTCATCCTGCGAATGTTCATGTCGTCAGGTGTCATTGCCCGTGTGGTGACAGCCGCGGAACTCCTTCACCGCGTTTGTGTCATCATGTCATTCTGATTTGCGCTGGCTCACGCGGCTCCGGAGATCGCGATTGATCATCAGGCGTTGATTGCAGATTGAACAAAAGTTTCGTTTCAGCAGGATGCCGCCGTAACGCAGCGCGAGAGCGCGAGGCCGGGCTTTCCAACCAGAACGCTGGAAGCGTGCGCTCCCGGACATTACGTCTTCGCGTAAACCTGAGAACCCTTCTCTACGAATTCTTTCCCCTTTTCCTGCAATCCTGATTCGATCGCTTCTGCATTCGTTAGGCCATGCTCGGCGGCGTACTTCCGCACATCCTCTGTAATTTTCATTGAACAGAAGTGCGGCCCGCACATTGAGCAGAAGTGCGCAGTCTTCGCGCCTTCGGCGGGAAGAGTTTCGTCATGGAACTCACGCGCGGTTTCAGGATCCAGCGAAAGATTGAACTGATCTTCCCATCGAAATTCAAACCGCGCTTTGCTGATGGCGTTGTCGCGGTACTGCGCGCCGGGATGGCCTTTCGCCAGATCGGCCGCATGCGCGGCAATCTTGTAGGCGATCACGCCATCTTTGACATCCTTTTTGTTAGGCAAACCGAGATGTTCCTTCGGCGTGACGTAGCAAAGCATGGCGCAACCGTACCAGCCGATCATTGCCGCGCCGATCGCGCTGGTGATGTGATCATAGCCCGGCGCGATGTCGGTGGTGAGCGGGCCGAGCGTATAGAATGGCGCTTCGTCACACCACTCGAGTTGCTTCTCCATGTTCTCCTTGATCAGGTGCATCGGAACATGGCCAGGTCCTTCGTTCATCACTTGCACGTGTTGCGCCCAAGCGCGCTTGGTCAACTCACCTTGCGTGTAAAGTTCGGCAAATTGTGCTTCGTCGTTCGCGTCTGCGATTGAGCCTGGCCGGAGACCGTCGCCGATCGAGAAGCTGATGTCGTACGCGGCCATGATCTCGCAGATCTCATCCCAACGAGTGTAAAGAAAACTTTCCTGATGATGCGCGAGACACCACTTGGCCATGATCGAGCCGCCGCGGGAAACGATCCCGGTTGCGCGCCGTGCGGTGAGCGGAATGTAACGCAAAAGTACACCCGCATGCACCGTAAAATAGTCCACACCTTGCTCAGCCTGTTCAATTAACGTGTCGCGGTAGATTTCCCATGTCAGTTCCTCCGCCCTGCCGCCCACTTTCTCCAGCGCCTGGTAAATCGGCACCGTTCCGATAGGCACGGGGCTGTTGCGAATGATCCATTCGCGCGTGCCGTGAATGTTCTTTCCGGTGCTCAGATCCATCACTGTGTCGGCACCCCATTTCGTCGCCCACCGCATTTTTTCGACTTCTTCCTCGATCGAGGACGCGACTGCGCTGTTGCCGATATTTGCGTTGATCTTTACCAGGAAATTACGGCCGATGATCATCGGCTCGGATTCGGGATGATTGATGTTTGCGGGAATGATGGCACGTCCGCGCGCGACCTCGCTCCGAACAAACTCTGGAGTGATTTCGCGCGGGATGTTTGCGCCGAACGATTCGCCGCGGTGTTGTTGAAGCAGAGAGTCGCGGGCAGCTCGTCCCAACGGAGAGCGGACATCCTGTCCGCTGTAAGACTGCGGGCTGGAAGCCCGCGCTCCATTTTCTCGGATGGCGATGAATTCCATCTCGGGCGTGATGATTCCCTGGCGCGCATACCAAAGTTGCGTGACGGGATGACCAGCCGATGATCGAAGTGGCTCCGGCTTCGATCGCAATTTCTTACTTCTTAACTCATCCTTCTTACCTCCGTCGTGCCCGTTCGCGCTGGCGCGATGAACTTCGGACAAGTATCCGTCATCGCGCGGTGATGCTGTGCGACCACGAACTTCTTCCACGTCGCCGCGCTCGCCGAATCCATTTTGCGCGTAAGGGCGGGAGTCCTTGTGTCACATCGCCGTGAAAATCCGGATCGCCCCATGGGCCGCTCGTGTCGTAAACGCGTACGGGCTCGTTGATTCCGATTTCACCGTTCATCGACTTTGTCGGTGCGAGTGTTATTTCGCGAAACGGTACACGAATGTCAGGGTGCAGTTTCCCCGAAACAAAAGTCTTCTTCGAATTTGGAAGATGGTCGTGACGCTCGCTCATAAAAAATTTGAATTAGAAAAAAATGGGGGAAAGGAATCTGAACAAAATAGAAATTCTTTTTCCTGTTTTCCTGTGTTCCTAATTGTTCTTTTCACAACAAAATCATGCGCGGAAAGATCGCATGACTGAAATCGCCAGTCCGGCATCGGACCCTCGCTCCCTTCGACGGCATTACCCGCATCAGGTTCAAGGGGTCGTCCAGTTGGGACCTCTCAGCCATGGCGGCTCCCCCGCAATCTGAGCTTACGCTAAAGTCATAAGTGACGAGTGACAAGGCGAAAGCGATACGCCTACCGTCATACAGAACGCGCTGTCAAAACGGCGCATTGCGCCGTGGCTAGTACGCCGCCTCTGATTAACGAATAACAGGCCGGCCTACTGCGGCGCGGCTTGCTTGATGTTCGTATGAAAAATCGCGAGCCAGTTGCTGCCTTCCTTTTTCCAGACGCTTCCAGCATTATAGGTGCCCGACATGTCTTTACCATCAAATGTGCCCTCGACTTTCACCGTGTAGGTAGACACGATCACATCCTTCTCGTCGGAAAAGATATCGTAATCGCTGATGGCAAACGACTTCATTTCCCACTTTCTCATGGCGTCCAATTCCTTGGCCAGATTCGCGACGCCGGTGTCGTAAACGCCGCGGACATCCTTATCCACGAGCTTTTTGAACTCCGCTTCGTTCTTGTCCTTGAAGGCCTGCCAAGCAGCTTTTTCCTTTCCTTCCATCGCGGCCTTGTCTGGCGTTGCGGCGAATGACATGGCAATCGTCGCGAGGAGCGTGATCGCAGTGTAGGTAACTAGTTTTTTCATGAGATTGATCCTTTCGTTAGGGTTGAACGCCAAGATTAGCCTGCTCCGCCCGAGCAGAGTCAAGGTCAATCAGAGGGACGTAGCGTTCGCGGCTTTGCAGGCGATACGCCTGCCACCATAGAAAACTCACGGAACAATGGGAGCGGATTCGAGAGACGCTGTCGGCGCAGGGGTTGGCGGCTGCGGCTGCGAGAGAAGGGCGGATCGACCGACTAGCTGCAGTAAGCTTGCATCTGCTTCTTTCACAGTCCCGCCCTGAGGAACGGGAGGAACTGGCGCCGATTTCGCCTCACGACGGTAATCAGCTACGATCATTGGCGGCTGTTTCTTGACCGGCAGCTCCTGGTAACTTTCGATTCCCTTTCCAATGGCGCCCGCAAATTTCGCGCGCCAATCTTTGTTCGAGATCAATTTGCTTTCGCCGCCTTCCGTCAAGAACCCGCCTTCGATTAGCACGGCGGGCACCTTCGTCAGGCGCAGCACCGCAAATCGCGCGCGTTTGATACCACGGTCGTACTCACGGAGCTGGCCGAGAAGCGAATGATAAATGCACGCGGAAAGCGCCATGCTTTGTGCATCCACCGAACTGCCGGGCTGCGTGTTGAACGAATTCGCATTCACATTCCCATCCGAAGTTGAGGGCGCGCCGCGCGGTGTGAACGAAAAAATTTCGAAGCCGGTAGCGTGCGGGTCGTCGTTCGTCGCGTTGAAGTGAATGCTGACAAAAATCGCATTGCGCGCGCGGTTGGCGATCTGCGCTCGCACTTCCAATGGGACAAAGTAATCGCCCTCGCGCGTCATGATCACGCGAAATCCTTTCGACTGCAGAATCGGCCGGAGCTTTCGCGCGACATCCAGGGCAAAATCTTTTTCTGCCCCGTAACGGCTTACCTGTCCTTTGTCGTGCCCGCCGTGCCCGGGATCGAGAACGACTGTCTGCACTTTGCCCACATTCGGAACACGATGCGGACGCACGAGCGGCTCGATGGTTTTGGCTACATCAGTGCGCGAGACCAGAGTTTTCCCATCCTGTTCGATTACAGGAAAACACAACCAGCTCCGGGCGCCATTGATCATGGCTTCACGGCTGCCACTGACGAATTCCAGGGGGTGATTGGCTGACTCTGATTGTATTTTCGCTCCCGACGGGACGACTTCTGCGGGCAAGTCGTAAAACTTGGAAATGTTGTCCACGCTCAGATAGTCGTGTCCGTTAATTTTGAGCACCTGCCATTCGCCGGCAGCGAACGCATTTATGGACGGGAGAACCAAGGAAGCCAAGACTGACGCGAGAATAGACCAACGCTTCACCGTGAGGGGCATGCCTGCGCTATGGTATCGAAAACTACGTCCATCTCAAGGAGTGACGGCTTCCCAGTCACCTGGGAATTTCGACGGCTGCCAAAGGCGTCGTTGACCGTTAATGAAAAGTGCCGATTGACTTGCAAATTTTTCGCGCTAAACACCGGAAATGTTTTTTCCCAATCGCCGCGCCGCCCTCGGTCCGATTGCATTGCTCCTCACGCTAATTCTGACACCGCTTGCAACGGACGCAGCACCGCAGAGCAAAAAGTTTCCGAGATGTTGCGTCTGGCGAGTGACGAATGCGAAGGCGCCATTTTATCTCGTCGGCTCAATTCACGCCCTGAGCAAAAAAGATTATCCGCTGCCGAAGCCTTATGACATCGCGCTGACAAGCAGCAGCCGGTTCCTCTTTGAATTCGATCCAACCCGGCACGAAGAATTCCAAAAAAAGTTTGAGGCTGCGGCGAAATATCCGCCGGGACAAGACATTCGTTCAAAGATCAGCCCGGAGTTGCTCGCATGGCTTCGCAAAAACCTGTTTACGATGATACCAGATCCTCGCGACGGAAGGGGGGACCGACTGGTGAGCTTCGACAGCCAGCTTCATTACAAGCCATGGTGGATCGCCCAGCACCTCACCGCACCGGCGTCGTACAGCAAAGCGTCTGCCACCCATGGTTTGGATAATTATTTTGTGGATCACGCCATACAATCGGGAAAGGAAATCAGCGGACTGGAGTCGGTTGTTGAACACGTGGCGGTGATGGGTGGATTGTCCGATCGCGACGGCGAGTTCATGCTGCAGGACGCACTTAATCAACCCGACAACGTCGACAAGGAATCCGGCAGGATGTACAAGGCCTGGCGGAAGGGCGATACTAACGCGTTATGGGCAGGCGACGCGTCTCTGCGATCAAAAGCTCCCAAGATTGCGGCTCGTTTCGTTGATGATCGCAACGTGAAATGGGTTCCCCGAATCGAGGCGGAACTGAAAACCGGTAAACCCACCGCCGTTGTGGCAGGCGCGCTTCATTTTTCAGGGCCTCACAGCGTGATCGCGCTCTTGCAACAGCGCGGGTACGTGATCGAGCAACTGTAACTTCACACAGTTGCACGTCTGGTACCGGAATAACGCCCCTCTTCGGCCACGGCCGGTTCAACGGAAGTGGCTGTAGAAGGTCTAATCCGCATCAACAAATTGGAACGGCTCATCTCATTTTGTTTCTAAAAATTATGAAAGCATTCATCACCATTATCATTTCCGTTGTTAGTTCGTTTGCCGCTCTTGCTGCAGCGCCGCAGGGGACGACCGGGCAGAACCAGCCGCCGCTCGATGCCAGCAATAGGGATTCATCGGTAAAACCGGGCGATGATTTTTTCCTGTTCGCCAATGGCAGCTGGATCAAAAAGACGGAGATCCCGCCGGAATATTCCCGATGGGGCGCGTTCAATCAGCTCATCGAGAGCAATAACGACGCGCTGCACACAATTGCTGAGAAGGCGTCACAGACCAAGGTCGACTCAAAGCTGGCACCGGAGACTCAGAAAGTCGGGGACTACTATGCGAGCGGAATGGACGAGAACGCGGTCGAAGCGGCGCGCACAAAGCCCTTGAATGAAGAATTCCAGAAAATCGACGCAATGAAGGACCAACAAGATGTGCTCAACGAAATCGCGCATCTTCACAGCGTTGGAATCAACCCGCTTTTTGGTTTTGGTTCGGGCCAGGACGCAAAGGACAGCAATCACGACATTGCCCAGGCGGTGCAAGGCGGACTCGGGATGCCGGATCGAGATTACTACACAAAGCAGGACACCGACATGAAAGAGAAGCGCGAGAAGTACATCGCGCACGTCACAAAGATGCTGACCTTGTTAGGCCAGCCTCCAGAGAAAGCGGCCGAGGATGCAAAGAAGATCATGGCGCTGGAAACGAAACTGGCCGAGGCATCGCGAACGCGGGTGGAACTACGCGACCCGATTAAAAATTACAACAAGATGCCGGTGCGACAGCTGCAGGACCTTACGCCGGACTGGAATTGGAAGGATTATTTCAAATCGATCACTCTGTTAGAGCCGGGCGACGTCAACGTGCATCAGCCAGAGTTTTTCAAAGCGGCGAACAATTTGTTCAAATCGACATCCTTGGATGATTGGAAGGCGTACCTCCGCTGGAATCTCATCAATGCGACCGCGCCCTATCTTTCCAAAGATTTCGTCGATGAAGATTTCGATTTTAACCAGCGAGTGCTCCGCGGCACCCAGCAGAATAAGCCACGCTGGAAACGTGTCGTTATTTCAGAGGATGGCGACCTTGGTGATGCACTTGGCAAGCTATACGTCGGTTTCAATTTCCCTCCCGAGGCGAAAGAGCGCGCACTCGAACTCGTGAACAACTTGAAGGAAGCGCTGGCTGACCGAATTAAAACTCTCGATTGGATGGACGAGCCGACGAAAAAGGAAGCACTCAAAAAACTCGCCGCAATGAACGTCAAGATCGGTTATCCCGATAAGTGGCTCGATTATTCATTGCTGGAGATCGACCGCGGCCCGTTCGTTATGAACACGCTGCGCGCGGAAAAATTTCAAGCCGGTCGCGATTTGGAAAAGATCGGTAAACCGGTGGATCGCACCGATTGGGGAATGACGCCGCCGACAGTGAACGCGTATTACCAGCCGACGATGAATGAGATCGTGTTCCCGGCAGGGATTTTGCAGCCGCCGTTTTTCTACGCGAATGCGGACGATGCAGTGAACTATGGAGGAATCGGCGCGGTCATCGGCCATGAAATGACCCACGGCTTCGATGATCAGGGCCGGCAATTCGATGCTGCTGGTAACCTACGCGATTGGTGGTCCAAAAAGTCAGCGGACGAATACAACAAGCGGCGTAAAGCAGTCGTCGATCAATATTCTGCCTACACCCCGCTGCCGGGGCAGCATGTGAATGGCGAGCTGACACAGGGCGAAAACATCGCCGACATAGGCGGGGTGAAGCTTGCTTACGCCGCGTTGCAAAAGGCGCTCGAAAAACATCCGGAGGAACGCAACAAAAAGATCGACGGTCTCACCCCTGAGCAACGCTTCTTCCTGTCGTTCGCCGCGATCTGGCGGTCAAAGATTCGTGACGAAGATCAAAAACTGCGACTCACCACCGATCCGCATTCGCCAGCGCAGTTTCGCGTGAACGGCCCGCTCTCGAACATGCCGGAATTTCAAAAGGCGTTCGACGTTCCTGATGGTTCGGCGATGATTCGCCCGGCCGACAAGCGCGTGAACATCTGGTAACCGTCCATTGCAGGGCTTCTATGTCAGGCGCCCATTAACGCGCGCTTCAGCCCGGTCTTGATCGGCCCATATTAATAAACCGTTTTTCATCGTCGACAGACGGCATTCGCCCACGTTGCCTTGTGTAAATCATAATGAGCGCCAACCGTCCGCGCCGCGCGGTGTGGTTCCTGCCGAAACAATGCGTCCGATAAAAAGAAGCGATTGCGTGAGAGTAATTCGCAGACGGCTCTTGCAAGCGGCAGTAGAACCGGGTGCGCTAACTTTTGCGCGTGTTCTCGATAATTCTCGAGCGCCCAGAGACACATGATCCACGCATGCGCACCGCGATAGACGGCGCCCTCATCGGAAATCACGAGCAGTTGTTCACCTGGCTTCAGGGCATCGATTCCAGGAAACCGGCGCTGCGCTTCATCTGATTGAAAAGCGATGAAGACCAGCGGCATAAATACCGGTTGTTGTGCCAGCCAATTCCGACACCGCAGACAAAGTTCGCACTCAGCGTCGAATAAAACGTAAAGACATTTCATGGAGTCGCGACGCTGACATGTGCTTGTGGCTGAACTGGAGGCGGCACAGATAGCAGGAGCGCGCGTCGGCGCATTTTCGAAAACACCAGAATGTTAAAGAAATGCATGGCGCCAAGCACGAGCATCACCACACCGATCTTGCGACTGATCGTTTCGAGCACTTGGCGAATATCCGTGGGAGCGATGCTCTCCTTTCAAGGCAAGCGCTACGTAGCCGATATTGATAAGGTAAAAACCCACGACGAGAAGATGATTGACCGAATCGGCCAATCGTTCGTTCCCGCGGAAGGAGTCGACCAAAAATACGCGTCCGTTTTTATGCAGCGTCTGCGCTACCCAGACGGTGAGCGGAATGCTCAGTGCGATGTAAACAATGTATGTCCAAACTATTGGAGTCATCGGAGTTTCCTTTCATTATTTTTTGTTTTCAATGGGAACGTTCTTTTGGTTTCAAAAGCTTCAGGGCCCAGGGAACCATTTTGCTTTGCTCTGACTGGGTGATTTTCGTGATGACGCCATCGGTCAGCTCAAGAAAATCGCTGAGATGTTTGAGCTGTTTGGTGAAAGCAGCTGCTTCAGCACCGCGCAAACTCTTTGTTCGGCTCAGACATTCCTTCAAGACAGTCTGCGCCGGTCGCATCTCCCGCCGGCGGCGTTCGCGAATAATGATGCAAAACATTTTCCAAACATCCTTTTCCGCCTCGAAGAATTCCTTGCGCTCACCTTTGCGAACAACAGTGCGTACCAACCCCCAACTGACCAGGTCGCGGAGATTGCTGTGGGCATTCCCGCGGCTGATTTTGAGTTCCTCCATGATGTCGTCAGTGCTAAGGGCTGTTGGCGCAGTGATAAGGAGCGCGTGGATCTGAGCCATGGTGCGATTGACTCCCCAGGCGCTGCCGATAACGCCCCATTGACTGACAAACTGATCCCTCGCTTCAATCAGGGCGGTGCCGCTGTTGTTTCCGTCGTTCATGTAGTTTCAGTAAATCCTGAAACTACAGTGTGTCAAATAACTTCTGCTGGCTTTCATTCAAACGCCTTGTGCCTCTTAGGCGGGATCAAAACCGGACAGGTTTACCGCCCAAAGTTCGGCCCCTATTACACCGTGTTTCAGCGCGATGTTCGGACGCTAGCCCGCCAAAAACCATTTGCGGTTTCCCAAAGGCACGTGTTAAAGCCGGCGGTGTTATCGAAATCAGACCCGACCAGGAAGCTCCGAGTATCTATCAGTCACCGGAAAAGGCTTTTGAACTACTCTTTTGCGATCTTGCCGCCCCAGCCCAAGATTTTGGCTTTCGTGCCTGCGGCTTCTGCTTCCTTGATATTGCCGGCGCGGTTGTAAAACAGCGAAAGACTTGTCCACCCGATCTGATCGTTAGGCCGCAATTCTATTGCGCGTTTGCCGGCTTCAATCGCTTCCTCGAATCGCCCGAGTTTCATCAAAGCCATCCCCAGGGCGTGCCAGCCATCGAAAAAATCCGGGTCCAGCTGCACGCACCGCCGGTACTTCTCAACCGCGCGATCTAAATCACCGATGGCAATGTCACCGCTGGCGTCATCAAAAATCTCGTCCGCCGTTGCCATCTATCCTTCTCGCACACGACCACGATGGTCACAAAGAATTAAGGCGAGAGTTTTCAAATCCACTACGACTTGGTGCTTCGTGTGGCCTTTATGTGCGTCCTAGCCCTTCTTGAATTCCAAACCTGCTGCCTGCTGCCGGTCGCGCAGCCATTCCACAAGAACAATGCGCTCCTTGTTATCCAGAATTCTCTTTTCGAAGGCTGACTTCTTCTCGCCGGCAATTGCTTCTGCGAGCGGCTCTCGCTTTTCCAAAATCGCAATAAGTCCGTCCGTACCAGACGGCACAAAATCGGTGACGTCGCCGGGATTCAGCAAGGCTACCGCGTCTTTAATCGAAAGAAGTTCGGGCGACTGCTTCTTTTGCTCGTCGCCGCCCGACTTTTCCGATTCTTCCTCAATCAATGAAAACGCCTGCAGCTTTTCAGGTTTCAAGCCGGCTTTTTCCGTGACGCCCTCGACCGGTTGATTAGATTTTTTGGCTTCGCGGAGTTGTTGCACCAGTTCGGCAGCTTTGGTCGACATTAACTCACGCGCCCGCGTCTTCTTTAGCGCATCCACTATTTTCGGTTTGGCTTCTTCCAAAGTGAGCGGATGCGTCTCCGTTTTGCCGGTTAAATGCAAAATATAAAATCCATCCGCCACCTGGACGGCATCGCTATGCGGCTCCTCGGTTGACAGCTTGAAGGCCGCGGCAGCGACCTGCCGATCGCCTTTCAACTGAGGATCGGGATCGGCCGCAGTGAATTCGCCGGTCTCGTGTAACGGAAGTTGAAACTTCCCTGCCGCCTGCTTGAAATCCGCTCCTTTTTCCAGCAACGCCTGAGTAACGTCAGTCGCGCGATCAGCCAGTTTCTGTAACGCCTCGATTCGTTGCTTGCCCGCCAGCTTTTTCTCCTCTTCGGTCAGCGTCAGTTCAACAAATTCGACCTTACGTTTCTCGTCGGTTTTCAGCTCCGCCTTGTGCGCATCGTAATACTTCTGCACGTCTTCATCGCTAATCTTCACATCCTTGTCGAAATCGGCCGGGTGAAACCGAATCACGCTGACATATAGTTTATCGTACCCACGCTGAAAATTTTCATCCAATTCGCTCTTGGGAATTGAAACGCCGGCGGCGAGAAGCTTTTGAATTTCGTTCAGGCAGATCTGATCGCGCACCAGTTGTTCGATGTGGTCTTCAGTAAGACCCAGCGGCGCCAGCCCGTTTTGCTACGAGTTCGTTGAACTTATTGATGTCGAAGCCTGAGTCGCCGTGGAAAGCCGGCAGCTTCCGCACAACGTCTGCAACTTCTGAGGCACTCGGCCGTAGTCCCAGCTGCTCCGCTTCGTGTCGCAGGACAAGCAGGTTAACGATAAATTGCACCGCGGCCTGATTTTGGTTCATGCCGGCCCCTGCGGTCATTGTTCCCACGAAATCAGACATGCCCAGGGCCTGCGCAAGACTTAGAAGCCGTGTAATTTGTTGCGCTTCCAGCATCGAAACATTTCGATCGTAGATATGAGCAAAGTGATCTCTGCCGATTGCGCCGTAATCCGGACGCTGCACGAAATAGAAAATGAAGGGAATCGCCAGGATCGCGATTACGATCATGAGCCAGTCCCGGTGCCTGCGCAGTAACTTCATCATAAGGGACGGAAACTAGCGAAGACGGCGGCCGGCCGCAAATCTGGAGCGACCGCCCTACCGGAGGCGTGTTGAGTTGAACTGAATCGATCGCCGGGCTCTTCGCATGGCGAAGTGGCTACAGATCGCTTGCCGTTTCCCGAACGATCTCCCATCCCGTTCGCAAATGCTCTTCTGTGGTGAGCACATTCCCGAGACCGATTCTTATTACGGTGCGTCCGCGCAATTTTGTCTGGGTTAGATACGCGCGACCTGACTTGTTGATTCGCTCTACGATCTCGCTGTTGGTTGCATCGACGCGATCAATGGGTCCGGCGTCTCCTCCTGCCGCGTCTCCAATAAACCGAAAACAGACTACGCCCATGCTGGGCTGCGCCGATAACTCGAAGCGACCGTCCTTCCTGATCCAGTCGGCGAGCAGATTCGCGAGACGAATTTGTTCGCGCAAGCGGGCGACAACTCCGGCCCGGCCTAACGACCGCCAGATCACCCATGCCTTCAGGGCACGGAATCTGCGACCAAGCTGAATGCCGTAGTCCATGTAGTTTCTCTCCGCATCGACGGTGTCACCACGCAAGTATTCCGGAACAAGGCTGAATACGCGCTGCAATCGCGCGAGGTCGCGCACATAAAGCACGCTGAAATCGAGAGGCACAAAGACTGTCTTGTGCGGATTAATCACGATCGAATCCGCCAGCTCCCAGCCGTTGCTTATCCATTCGTACTCCGGCACCATCGCGAACCCCCCACCGTATGCGGCGTCGATGTGGAGCCAGACTTTTGCTTCGCGGCAAAGATTGCCGATATCGCGGACGGGGTCGACGCTCGCAGTGGATGTCGTTCCCACCGTGGCAATCACCGCCATCGGCTGAAGACCATTCCTTCGATCTTCTGCGATCCTTTGACCTAACGAGTTCAGGTCCATCCGGAACTGATCGTCGCTTGGAACGCGAATCACGTTTTCCTCACCAAGACCAAGGGCGATGGCCGCTTTCTCAGCCGAGCTGTGGGCCTGGTCGGACGTGTAAATGCGCAAGCGCGGGAGATCCCGATTGGTCAATCCAAGTTTTCTCGTCGCAGGCGCCGCTTCCTCGCGGGCGACCGCAAGCGCATGCATGATCCCAACCGATGCCGTGTCGTAAATCACGCCCTCGAATTCGTCTGACAATCCGACCCATTGCCGCAGCCAGTCGATCACAACCGTTTCAAGCTCGGTCGCGGCGGGACACGTGCGCCACGTCATCGCGTTCACGTTTAGCGGCACACTGACAATTTCGCCCAGAATTCCCGGCGCGGTGCTAGTCCAGCCGAAGTAACCGAGAAACATCGGATGACTCCAGTGCACCATGCCCGGAACGATGATGCGATCGACGTCGCCAAGGATTTTCTCGAATGGTTCGCCTTCGTCAGGCGCGCGCTTGGGGAGCTGCTCGCGAATAGCGCCGGGCTTATCGTTAGGCGCAACACGCAGCCCTTCGATATGTTCGCGGAAATCCGCAATCCAGTCCGCCAGCTCATGCAACTGTTGGCGAAATTCTTCCGAGGGCGTGTCACCGGTTTGGCTTAGCGTGCTTTGCGATCCTTGCTGCCGCTCTTGCATGATATCTGTTCTCATTAACACCCCGCTTTAGCGGGGTGGCAAGCGTACAGTCAACCTTTCGAACCGCTTCAGCGGTTTTCCACCGCGCGCGAAACCGCTGAAGCGGTTCGGGCATTGCTGCAGCCAAAGACACCCGGCTAAAGCCGGGTGTTAATGAGAGAGTGAGGATAACGCGCGCAGGGCGTCTGTGTCGCGTCAATCAAAACGCAAAACCGAAACTGAAGTGAAACGCGCCGAAGTCTTCGAATTCGTGCGGGTCGGGATTCACACCATAATCGAGACGGATCGGGCCGACTGGCAGCTTGTAACGCAAGCCACCGCCAATTGCATAGCGCATGTCGTTCAGCCCGATGTCCTCGGAGGTGGGTAACAGATTGCCAGCGTCGGTAAACACGGCGCCCTCAAGTTCCCCAAAAATCGGGAACGTGTATTCAACATTAAAGACGGTAAAGAATTCTCCGCCGACTGGATGACCGTGAAAGTCGTGTGGGCCGAGATCGCGTTCTCCGAAACCGCGTACCGTTGTTGCTCCACCGTTGAAGAAACGTTCGTCAATCGGAATTTCGGTTGCTTCGCTAGCTCCGCTTGTCGTGAGCGAATGGACGATCCCCGCGCGCGCGCCAAAGGCGATGGAAGATTGGTGAATCCATTTCTGGAAAGCATTCTCGACGGGTTGATCGATAACCACGCCGGGCGTGAGCGGTTTTGGTCCAAACGGCAGATAATAACCGACGCGCATTGTGCCACGGACTAATTCGATGTCGCTGCCCAGCCCAGCCGGCGCCACGTCAATAGTGTTGCCGATAAGAAACCCACGAGGATTGACGTACGGGTTCTCACGGAAATCGAGAGTGTTGGTGAATCCGATGGAGTTCACCTGATAATTGCTGTCCCCCAAGAGGACCGCCGGCCTGATCTGCGAATCGGTGATCTTTACATGTCGAATGGCAAGGACCAGTGAGGCTTTGTCATATTTCGTGATTTCGCGGCTCAACTCCAATCGTCCGCCCAACTCAAATTTTGTGTATCCATCGTAATTGAAAGTGAGGGTGTACACTTTCGCGGTAAAAGCAAAATCCGTATCAAAGAAGAACGGATCCTCGTACAGAATTTCGCCTCTATAACTACGTTGCGAGACCTCAATGGTTGCGGTGAGTGGCCGACCGTACCCGAATAGATTGCGGTCGCCGACTTGCACACCAGCAAGCGCCCCTTCGTAAGTGTCGAATCCGCCCCAAAAACCAAATTCCCGGCTTTTGGCCTCCTCCGCCGAGATGTCGAGGCGCAGCAAATGTCCCTCGATCGGAACCGGCTTAATCTGAAGGTACGTTGAACTGGCCCGTCTTCATGAGCGTTTGAAATCGCTTGTCTAAAGCATCGGGACTGTGACGTTTTGCCCTCCAACCTGGTGAAACGTTTCGTCACAAAACTGGGTCGCAGCCGCTGCAGTCCGGTAACAGTCACACCATCGAAATGATAAACGACCCCAGGTGAGACCACGATGTGCACCGGAATCCGACCATTTACTGCTGCGTCCTGTGTTCCATCGGCTACTACCTTGACATCATAATAACCGCGCGCCTTGAAATATGCTTCGAGACGACGCGGGATGTCCTCGACGCGCAGGTCAGTGTAAGGACGCTGGAGAAGATCGGATATCTGGCCGCGAAGCGCCTCGGAACCGTAAACTGTCTGACCGCTAAAAGTGATGTTTCCAAAGAAATATTGCCGCCCTTCATGAATCGGCACCGACACAGCAACCTCACTGCTCCCAGACAGAAATTTGTCACGTGGAGCGTCGACTACGACATCCAGGAAACCTTCGGCAACATAAAACCGTTGCACCAGATGCGTGCCCTCCTCCAAATCTGAGGCCACAAAAGGCAGCCTTTTTTCCAAGCGTGAATATCGCTCGCGCGTCGGACCCACTATGTATTCAAAGAGTTTGTCTGCAGGCTCATGCGCATTTCCATCAAAGATCACCTGGCTCAGGAAAAAACGCGGGCCTTCATTGATGTCCAAACGCAGGCGCTCACCCGATTCAATCACGTACTGCACGTCCACCTTTGCGTAGCCGTGCTTTCGATAAAATACTTCCAGGAAGAACGCCAGATCATCGGCGCGCGCAGGGCTCAACCCGAAATCTTCGATCGTGGTGATTTCCTCTTTGAGCGCGACGCGCAGTTCTTTTTCCTTGAACGCTTGTTCTCCGCGAAATTCGATGATGCTGGCGCGTTTGGCTCGTTTTTCCTGCTCCTTCACGACCGCCCGGCGCGCCCTCTGTTGCTCTTCTGGCCGCACAACATCAACGGCGCTCTGCGCTGCGACTTCAAAAGCCAGGGCCACTGTGCCGAGGGAGAAGAGGATTCCGTATCGCATGTCAGCGAAACCGAATGAGGTACTTCAGCTTCCCTCGAAAATCGCCGCGCACTCCGACGTCACCAGTGAGCACAATCTGGTCGGTAATTTTGAACCGTACGGTTGCTTGCTGTTGACCCGTGCGCGGATCCACCGTTCCCAGATCCAGATCCAGCCGATTGAAAACCGTGTTGCTATCAGTTGGTTCGCCTTTTTTGACAATTTTGCGGTAGAGCTGTTGCACTAACAGCATGGCCGCCCGCCCCGCGAGAACGTTTCCAGTCGAGAGTTCCTTTCGCGATGCACCGGTAGCGATCAACGAAATGATTTCCTCCTGCGGCAAAGGTGGTTCGCTGGTGAAAATCGCCTGCGGTGAAAGGAGGGTTCCATAAACATAAACGCGAACGGTGTAATCGCGGATCACAGATGTGCCTTGCAGATCGATTGTCGGATTCGTCGAATCGCTAGGATTGAACGTAAGCGACCCGCGCGAAACGTCGAGCCGACTGAAAGGCAATGTCGCTTCGACACCTTCCATGTGTACCACCCCTTGTAGACCCGGCTTAAGGCCCGTTCCCGTTAATTTCAGATCAGTCGTGGCTTCGCCGGTGGCCAGATTCCCACGAATCAGCACCGGATCTTTGGTTTTGATGGTGACGTCGAATTTCCAGTCGCGAAACGGCGGGCCCGGCAGCGAAAAAAATTCAGGACGTTCGGCAGGCGGTTGTGGGGCCGGTCTGCCAGGCAGGCCAATCGGAAGAAGATCGATATTCTTCAGAAACCGGCTGTTTGTCAGTGCGATATTGCCACTGACCGTCGCTGCCGCAAAGGGTCCCGTTATCCTGACATCACCATCAGCGCGCGCGGTGAGTGTATCGTTTCGCGCAACCAGCACGCTCTGAGCTCTCATTTGCAAATCGAGAATTGGCTCAGTCAGCTTAACGAATGTAACGCGGCCGCTCATATTAAACGGACCGCCAGCCAAATCGCCTCCGAAGCGGTCGAGGGTGAGCGCATTGTCCCTGAAGCTGAACCGCACATTAAAACCTCTTAGCGTGGGAAGAGTTGCGTTCGTGAAACGTGCGACGTTCACCGTCATGTCCCCTGCTCCGCTCAAAACTGGACGACCAAACGTTCCGGATACATCGACGTCGAGTCCGAGGTCACCATCCAACTGCTGGAGGTCCGGAACGAATTGACGAACAAAATTCACCGAGCTGCGCGGCAACCGAGCCTTGGCCGTAACTGGTGTGTCGTCGGGAAATCCTCGAGCCTGGATAACTTTCGGCAGGTCGAACGGCATGCTGGCGGTTATTTCCAACGGCTGAATCCGCGGCTGTTGCAGCTTGCCCGAAACCGTCAGCCGATTCTGCGCGGTCTGCGCTGTCAGCTCGAACGTCGCCGGTTCCATTTTCGGCCACAGTTCGTTTCGCAAATCCCGCACCTGCAGGTCGAGCCGCGTTTTCAAATCGCCGATTGTGCCGTCACCGTCGAGTCTCGCGTTCACGACGCCCGAGATTGTCGATTGTATTCCGAGATCGTGCGCCACCCTCTTTAGGTCAAGATTCTCAGACTGCACTATCGCCGACACTTTGCCGGAAGACGGAATCACTGCGGATTTTGTCCCGAGATTTCGCCACACAAACGGAATTGAGACATAGCCGTACGCGTAATTCGCGCGGCGTTGCGGTGAGGCGCCCTGGCCGGACGCGCTACTGCGGCTGACCCGCTGCGGTTGCGGGGACACAATCTGATTCAATTGGATCTTGTCTATCTCCAGTATGTCACCCTTCGTCCGAGCGATCGCATTGAAATCCATGTTGGTCGTCGCGAAAAAAATGGTCGGCACATCAAGACCTTCTGGCGAGTACGAGGCGTCGATGTTCGCCTGGAGCCCTTGCAAATTTCCGTACCGCGCTTTTTCAAGAACTAGCTTCAGGTTGCCGGAATTCTTCCAGGAGCGACCCCGAAAGCTTTCGGGGTCGATTTCGAGCTTGAGGGTTGGGAAGCCGTCACTGCTTGTCCCTGCCCTTCCCAGTTCAGCTTAACAGCACCGGCAAGTGCGTTTTGATTGCCGGCAGCGCGGAGCAGCGGCTGAAATGTCGCCAAATTCGCCACGTTGGCAGAAACCTTGCCACTGTAATCATAAGGACGCCGGAGGTTCAGTGTCCCGGTCGCGATAACGAAATCGGTGTCATTCAACGTCGCGCGGGAATCGTTTAGATAAATCACGCTGTTCGAGATTGAGCACTGAGTACTAACCTGGCGGAACACCAGGTCGCGCATCACGAGATTTGTTCCTGAGAGCGAGATCTGGCCGTTGGCGATTTCTTGTTTCCATTGAATCTGCGCCTGCAACTGCAAAGGACCGCTCACTTTCGTCGGAGAATCAGCAACCCAGAAGTCGCCAACGTTAGCGGCGTTTAAGGTGACGTCGATATCGGCCGGCTGCGAAGCGAACGTGCTCACCTCTGCCGGAAGAATATATCGGCCATGAACGTTCAGTTCGTTTTCTCGTCGTCGCAGAATGAACCGGTCAAGTCCGAGAACATCATCACTGGAGTTGGACGATCCTTCGGCTGAGTCGATAGCGTAATCGCGATAACGTATGCCCGTTAAGTTGAACTCCATTGCCGTGCGAAGATCCGCAAACCACGATCGTTTAGTATCGCCGCGAGCGACGCGCTTCGAGGCCCGAAGGGTACAGGTCAGCTTGTCAATGATCCCATCCCGGAAACCGAGGGTACTTGCGGTAACGCCGAGAGTCGCCTGCACGTTTGCATCTACAATATCGATCTTGCCGCTGAATTGGGCTGTGCCTGTCAGCGCCACAGTCGTGCCAGCCGTTAGTCGCTGCAGATCAGGCGCCGTGCCCGAAATCTCCAAATTGGTCGGTGTGCGGCCAAAATCTGCGAACGTGGCCGGCAATTCCATTGAGCCGCGAAACTGAAATTGGTTCGTCTCTTTAGTGATGTCGGCAGAACGCAAAACTGCCCGGCCCTGTTCCGCTGTGATTTCTATTATTGCCCGGTCGAAATTGATTTCCGGCCGATGCACGTCGCCCATTTGCAGCGACAGCGTTCCGCTCCAGGTCCGTGGTGCGTCGATTGCGCCTGCTCCATCGAGAGCAAGGCGCTCAATCTCGCCAGAAAGATAATTCTCCGGAATGACAAGGAATTTGTTGAGCGATTCCGCGGCAACTTTTTCGGCAGTCACACGTACCTTTGTGGACAGCGAAGACTGCGTTTCAGTTAGGGCAGCAGAAGCCGACAATTGGCCTCCGCCGACTGTCGCATTGAGATTTAGTAAAAGAGCGTTGGCGTCAATATGCGAGGCATCGATATCCAGAAGATGAAGCTGCTCCTGATCGCTCAAATTCAGGTCGCGCAGGATTAAGTTCTTGTTCGCGTAAGAGGTTTGGCCGGAAATTCTCGACCACGTGTCTCCAGAGGGAAGTTGCAGGGTCTCAATCCGCAGCTCTCCGGGAGTGCGCGGGTTCAGTTCCAGGTCAGCCTTTCCAACAACGAAATCGTACGGCTGATTTCTGACGATAAATGTCAGGTCCGCAGCACGCAGCCGTTCGGGGAAAAACCTGGGCAACTTCAACTGCGGGTGCGGCGGCCGCGGCCTCAGTGGTGCCTTGGAAGGATTTAAGACAATGTTGGCCGAGCGCGCTTCAACGTTAGTGAACAACCGCGGAAGACCGTGCCGCGCAAACCCGAGCAAACTGTAATCAAGATAAAGATAATCGATATCAATCGATTCATATTCCGATGGACCAACAGCGAACGCATGAAGATTCCGGATCGTGACGCTGCCGAACGGATTTCCCTCAACCCGAAAATCAGCCTTTAGATCGTGCTTAGCCGCGTAATTCAGCACGATTTTTCGGCCGATCGCCAGCAAAATTGGCCGATGACAGATAATCAGGAGCCCCACGCATACTGCCAGGCCAATCATCACCCGTCGTCGCCAGACGTGCCGGTGACGGCCCTTAGACTGATCGTCATCGGCCACACAACGATTCTATTGCTCCTCCCCCTCAGAGGAAAGGGCAAATGGGCAGTTAGCCGCTGTGTGGCTTACATACTCTGGCGTTGCGCATTACAAGCTCTCGCGTGACGGTTTTGCCGATATTTGTAGGCGCGTCTGTGTATAAAGAACGCGTGTCACTGAATGGAGCCGGCGCGGGCGCCGGGCGACATAGACGGGAAGCCCGAAGGGTGAGCTCGCTGGCACGAGCGAATCAAACGCCTACAATTTGCGAAGATGAACCCGGACAAGCTTTTTGATTATCTGGAAGGCCGATTATCACCAAAAGAACGTGTCGCCTTGGAAGAGCAATTGATGTCGGACAAGCAGTTGCAACGCGAATTCGCTGTGGCCCGACAGATTCATGCGGGAATGCGGGGCGAATCTCGAGAAATTGTATTACCAGCGCCACCTGACGTCCCAGAGCAAGGCCGGAATATGGCGGTCCGCATAGGCGTCGCATTCATGGTTCTGATGTTGGTGAACGTCGGCATCGGTCTTTATTTCATCTTCTGGCACGAGAGCAAAAATCCGAACCGCCCCCTGCTTGAGGCGCAGATGCGGGAGCAGATCGCGAAATCGATCGAGCATGCGGCGACGCTCACACCGGCGCCAAACGCCTTGGGCGTAACCGAAATCAAAATCCCAGCCGGGACCGGGGAACTTGATGCCGTCGCAAATGAAGTGGTTGCAATTGTTTCCAAGCTTGGAGGATCCGCCACGAAAGGTGTTCCCGACGCGGGCCGGCTCAGCATTCTTGTCGATCTCCCCGCAAATAGAGAATCTGAATTTCGCGCTGCGATAGCTTCCATGCAGGGAGGCAGCAGTCCGGGATCATCCGCCTCCGCGGAGGCTGCGGCGGACCAACCGACCCCGAGTACAGCTGAGAAGAAGAGCTTCGTCGTGCAAATTGCGGAAAAGCATTGAAATCGATTGACGGTTTCACCCGTCACTCTGTCATTCTGAGCGAAGCGAAGCTGCAACGCAGCCGCGAATGCCTTCTGGGCGGGCCAGGCTTTCAATCTCAGATTATCTCGACTTGCGGGTTGAAGTAATCAGAGATGTTTGAAAGCCTGGCCTCATGCTTCACATTTCGTTGCAGCGCTTCGCTCAACATGACAAGAATTGCGGTAACATTTGCTTTGCCAGCCGAAAGCTCGGAATTCTTGCGCCGGCTCGGGAATAAATCTCGCGCTAATCGCAATGGCCTCAGCATCGTTCATGGCACAATTGATCATCGATCAGTCGAAGTCCTTCACACGGGCGTCGGTGAAAACATTTGCAGACAACGCATCGGAAAGTTTCTCGAAAATCAGCAGTTCGATTTTTTGATCAGCACCGGATTTGCAGGATCGCTGAACCACCAACTGCAGGTGAACGATCTTTTGCTCGCAAAGAATTTTTTGACGCTAGATGCAAAACAGACGCAGTCATGTCTTTCAAACGTGTCGATTTATGCGGCCAACATGTTGACAGTGCCTGCGTTGGTCGATTCCAGCGAGGAGCGAGAGAGAGTAGCACGCGAATCGGGTGCTTCTGCGATCGACATGGAAACAGAATTCATTGCGCACGCCTGCGCGACGCACAGAATTCCGCTGTTGTCGCTCCGCATCATTACAGATTCGCAAACCCAACCGTTCCCTGCCCCGCCAAA
The DNA here is from genome assembly GCA_963804875.1 of uncultured Verrucomicrobiae bacterium. GTDB lineage: Bacteria > Verrucomicrobiota > Verrucomicrobiia > Chthoniobacterales > UBA10450 > Udaeobacter. The sequence continues at coordinate 308,795 of CAWDRX010000005.1, read as the reverse complement.
CATCTTGTTTGATATCCAACAGCAGCGAACGCATTACGCCGCGTTTGCCAAATTTTTCATCGCCAATCCGCGGCGTGTGCCAGACCTGGTTCGGTTCGCGAAAAGAATTGCGCGCGCACGAACGATTTTAACGAATGCGCTGGTCGAAATTACACGCAGGATCGAATTGTAACTGTACCGGCGACTGTCATTAACACCGCGGCCTTGGCTCGGTGCAGCTAATAGGCGGAAGATACAGCGACTATCTTGGCGAGGGCACCGGCGTAAAGGCCGGTGTTAATCAAAAGCGAACTTTTGAGATGACCGCGCTCTTACTCAGCCGGCTCTATGTGCACCAGCACATCTGCGATGCGGGAGTCGCTTTGCTGGATGGCCGCCTTTACCCGATGCGCAATCTCGTGGCCTTTGTGCACGGAAATGGTTCCGTCCACTCCGACGTGCAGATCGACGTAATAATCCAAGCCCATCTTGCGCGCGTAACATTTTTCCACCTCAACAACGCCAGGAACCGAGCTGGCGACGGCGAAGATCGATTTGAGGATTTTGCCGCTGGCGCGGTGTCCATGATCTCATGGAACGCCGGGAGTAAAAGCCTGATCCCGTTTGCGCCGATTACCGCGCAGGCGAACAATGCTGCCCAGTCATCCGCACTATACCAGGCTTCGCCACCGAGAAGTGCAACCGAGATTCCGACGAACGCGGCGGTAGAAGTCAGCGCATCACTTCGGTGATGCCATGCGTCCGTTTGGACCGCGGTGCTCTCGGTCTGTCGCCCGAGGCGATTGACGTACCGAAAGAGGATTTCTTTAACGACGATAACTACAATGAGAATGGCAAGCGTGAATGGTGCAGGTCCGTGATGGGGCGTCAGAATTTCGCGAACGCTTTCGATGGCGAGACCAGTCGCGGCTGCGAGCACGCCCAATGCGACGGCGATCGCGGCGATTGGTTCGGCCTTGCCGTGACCGTACGGATGGGTTTCGTCCGGAGGTCTCGCCGCCACGGTTAATCCGCCCCAGATCACGACCGAGCCACCTATATCCAGTGCAGACTCAATTCCATCGGCAATCAGCACGTAAGCGTGACCGATAACACCGGCCACAATTTTGACCGAGGCAAACACGACATTGATGAGCAGGCCAAGCAACGCAACACGCGCGGCGGTTTGCAGAATCTTCTTAGAGGCATGAGCTTGCGCTGGCATCGATGAACAAAAGCATAAACGCAGCGGGTGAACGAAAAACACGGAAATCCGGCGGACGTTCTGCATGTCGACACGCGTCCGTGGCCCACGCCAGCCGCAGACGAAGCGGTGGTGAAAATGCTCGCAGCGCCGATCAATCCTGCAGACATAAATCAGATCGAAGGAAAATATCCAGTACGCCCGGCGCTTCCTGCGACGCCCGGATTCGAAGGGGCCGGAATCGTTGTTGAGTTAGGCGCAAACGTGAAAGGCCTAACGAGCGGCGCGCTCGTGATCCTGCCGCATAACGTCGGCACATGGCGGGATGCGGTAGCGGTGAAGGCCGAAGATCTGGTTGTTATCCCTGAAGGAATCGAACCTGTTCAGGCCGCAATGTTAAAAATCAATCCGCTCACTGCATGGAGACTGCTGCATGATTACGTCGAGTTGAAAAAAGGCGACTGGCTGATTCAAAACGCAGCAAACTCGGCGGCTGGTCGCGACATCATTCAAATCGCGCACGAACTCGGTTATAAAACCGTGAACGTCGTTCGACGCCCGGAATTATTTGATGAATTGCGCGCCGAAGGCGGTGACATCGTGCTGGTCGATGGCGACAATCTTCGCGAGGAAGTGAAAAGCGCGACCGGCGGAGCATCCATTCGGCTCGGTCTAAACTCCGTCGGCGGAGACAGTGCGCTCCGTCTCGCAAATTGTCTCGCACCTGGCGGCACGCTCGTGAGCTTTGGCGCGATGAGCTTGCAGCCGCTGAAAATTCCGACTGGCCTTTTCATTTTTAAAGACCTGCGATTTCGCGGCATCTGGATCAACAAATGGTACGACAACGCTACGTCGTCTGAGCGCATGGAGACGTTTCGACCGCTTTTCGATATGGTCAGGCGTGGCTTGCTAAAGACAAAAATCGAAAAAGCTTATCCGCTTAGCGAAGTCAAAGCCGCAGTCGCACATGCCGCGCAAAGTAAGCGTAGCGGCAAGATTATTTTTGAATTTGAGTAAACTTGTAGCCGTCGCCCTGTGGGCGACGCTCATCGTGCTTTGTCCAACGTGATGCCGCCACGCTTCGCACAGCGAAGCGGCTACAAATGTTTGCGAACCTGGGGCATAAGCGCAAATTAGGGGAAATGTGTTCTCGTAGCCCTCGCACATTTGTTCTCGTTGCGATCCTCACGGAACTCGCAGTCTTAAACCTCCAATCCGCGACCGCTCCCGAACCGGGCGACTTGCGCGGGGTCGGGAAAGTGACGTTCCCGATAACGTGCGCGCCTGACCTCCAATCTGATTTCGCGCGCGGCGTGGCGTTGCTTCACTCGTTTTTTTACGAAGAGGCGCGACGCGCTTTTACTTCGATTGCCGAGCGCGACCCCAAATGCGCAATGGCGCAATGGGGAATCGCCATGACGTGGTGGCATCCCATCTGGACGCCTCCTACTCCAGACGAAATGCGCGCAGGCAATGCTGCTATTGAAAAGGCAATGTCGATGAATGCCGGTTCGGATCGGGAGCGCGGCTTCATCACCGCGCTGAACACCTATTACAATACAGCGGATAGTTCGAGGCGCAGCTCCCGTTGGGCAGTCGTGTCACGGCCCTGTGGGACCTCGTGATCGAGTTCTCGCTTACGAGAAAGCAATGAGTCAACTGCGCGACAAGTATCCTGACGATTTCGAAGTACCAGACGTTCTACGCCTTCGCGGTGCTCGGTGTCGGATACGCCACACCTAACGACACGAGCTTGTCGAAGCAGCTTGAGGCTGCCGGCATCCTGGAAAAGCTCTGGAAACAAAATGCTAACCACCCAGGAGTGGTTCATTACCTTATCCATTCCTACGATTATCCTCAGTTCGCCGAGCGCGGCCTGATCGCGGCCCAGACATATAACTCGATCGCTCCGTGGGTTCCGCACGCGTTGCACATGCCGTCGCACATCTTCACGCGTCTCGGGATGTGGGATCAATCGATCGCCGCGAATCGCGCTTCGGCTGAAGCTTCACGCGCTTACGCTGCAATGCGCCACCGAGATGCCACGGAAGCCGAAGAACTACACGCGCTCGATTACATGGCCTACTCATATTTGCAGGAAGCTCAGGACGCGGAGGCGAAAAAGATTGTCGATCTTGCCGCGAAAGTGAAGAAGACGAACCCGGAGCTGGAATTTAGCGCGGCCTACGCGTTGGCCGCGATTCCAACCCGCTACGCTTTTGAACGAAATGATTGGGCAGCAGCGGCAAACTTGTCCATTCCGAACGTGCCACACTGGTCTTCATTCCCTTTCATGGAAGCTCTGATTGAATACGGTCACGCGCTCGGCCGCGCGCACACTGGTGATCTCGACGGCGCGCGGAAAGCCATTGCACGAATGCAGCAATTACGCGACGCGACGAAAGAGTCGAAGTTCGATTATTTCAAAAGTCATCTGGACCTGCAGATGCAAGCAGCTTCGGCATGGGTGGCTGCAGCTGAAGGCAAAAAGAACGAAGCAATCGATATGCTGCGGCGGGCGGCGGATTCCGAAGACAGACTCGGCAAACACCCCGTCTCGCCCGGAGCGTTTGTTCCCGTCCGCGAACAACTCGGCGCTCTGCTGCTGGAAACGGGGCAACCAACGGAAGCACAGCGAGAGTTTGAAGCCGCGCTCAAGATCTATCCGGGACGGTTCAGAGGTTTGTACCGGAGCGGCGCAAGCCGCCGAGCTAGCCGGCGACAATCAGGGTGCAAACCGTTATTACACGAAGCTGGCGGCACAAACTTCTAAAGCCGGTGGGTCGCGGGATGAATTGAATCACGTTCGCGAATTCCTTTCAGCGCAAGCTAAGGCATCGGACTCGAAGGGTGTGGCCAGCGCACGCGAATAAAAATCCCTTTTGTCCATTGGACGCACATAGCAGGTGCAACACGAACAGGCTAGTCGCACAGCACTGCTTATCGCTGCCAGCCTGGTTCTTCTGCATCACGACCCTAAATACTCGCGTCTCGTTTCGAAGGCCTCAGCAGATTTATGCGGCCAAGTCTTGGAGCAGCATTCATCACAAACACGTCTGTTCTTGAAGATCGTTCAGCAGACTTGGTTTCGGCCGATCGCGAAGTTGGTTGAGCGCATCACGATTCCAGGAATTTTGCTGCATTATGCCTTACGAAAACAATGTATCAGAGAGCTGGTACCTTCCAGGACTTGCTAACGGAGTTGCCCAAGTCGTCATACTCGGCGCAGGCTTCGATCCACTCAGTTCCGAATTGCAGCGGGAGTTTTCAACTGCGCAATTTTGGGAGATCGATCATCCGGCCACGCAGCGTCATAAAGTGCGCGCCTGTTCCGAAATCGGAATCGAACGAGTGCATTTCGTCGCCGTTGATTTGAGTGCCACCTCTCTCGATAGACAAGCGCTGATCAAAAGCGAGTTCGATCCGGCTAAACGGACATTCTGGATTGCCGAGGGTTTATTGATGTATTTCCCGGCAGACGTCGTCTCGTCTTTGATGAAAACCTTGAGTTCCCTAAGCGCTCCCGGTAGCGAGTTCACATTTACGTTCATGGAAAAACAAGGCAGTGGCCAACTTCGTTTCGATTCGCAGACCAAAGTCGTTGACTCGTGGTTACGCAGACGCAGCGAGCCGTTCCTCTGGGGCACTACACGAGATCAACTTGCTAGAGTTCATACGGCCGTGGCGCGTGATTCGATTCTTCGACCACAATGATCTCCGAGACATTGCAACGGATCTCAGTGATGAAATTATCGCGAAAGGCGAGGTAATTTGTCTGGCTGCGATTTAACCGGCGTAGTTAATCTTCGGCGATGTTGACCCGCCGTGAATTCATACGGACGGCAGCGCTTTTTGCGCTTGCGCCGCACGCGTTTTCGGAACGGGAGAAAGAGATTTGGGTTAACGACGTCCATTCGCAATTCAATCGCACTCGCGTTCGCGAACTTCTAAGGCCGCACACCAGAGATGAACTCGCCGGGATTGTTGGTTCCGCGTCACGAAAAGGCTTGCCGATTTCCGTATCGGGATGCCGGCATTCGATGGGCGGCCAGCAATTCGCCACGGACAGCATTTGCATCGATACGCGTGAGTTGGATCGCGTCATTTCATTCGATCGCGAACGAGGGTTGCTCGAAGCAGAAGCAGGGATCCAATGGCCGAAGTTGATTCGCGCGTATCTCGAAGCTCAAGTAAACGAGACAAAGCAATGGGGCATCGCACAGAAACAAACCGGTGCCGACACATTCACACTTGGTGGAAGCCTGTCCTCCAACGTGCACGGCCGCGGACTAACAATGAAGCCGCTTATCTCCAACATCGAGGCGTTCACCATGATCACTGCCGATGGGAAATCGATTCGCTGTTCGCGCGAAGAAAATAGCGAGTTGTTTCGACTTGCGATCGGTGGCTACGGCCTTTTTGGATTGATCGACACCGTGACGCTGAAGCTCGTCCCGCGGCAGAAATTAAGACGCGTGGTCGAGATCATTCGCGCAAACGATTTGCCAAAGCGCTTTGAAGAACGCATCGCGCAAAATTTTCTTTACGGCGATTTCCAATTTTCGGTCGATGAAAAATCGCCGGATTTTTTGCAGCGCGGCGTGTTTTCCTGCTACCAACCGATCAGCGAAGACGAACCGATCAGCGCAAAAAAGGAACTACGCGACGATGACTGGCTGGAACTGCTGCGGCTTGCTTACACCGACCGGGAAAAGGCGTTTAAGCGCTACAGCGATTACTATTTGTCGACAAACGGGCAGACTTATTGGTCCGACACAAACCAGCTTAGCGCATATCTCCCAAGCTATGCGCAGAAGCTCCACGAACAAATTGGTGGTGACGAGTCGAGTCTCATCATCAGCGAAATCTATGTGCCGCGCCCAGACCTTCCCAGTTTTCTGGCGCAGGCAGCAAGTTTATTGCGCTCGAATCGCACCACCATCATTTACGGCACCGTTCGATTGATCGAAAAAGATGACGAGAGCTTTCTTGCATGGGCCAAGCAACCCTATGCCTGTATTATTTTCAATCTGCTCACGTTTCATACACCGGCCGGCATGGAAGGGTCCGCGCGTTCGTTCCGCGGTTTAATCGATTTGGCGATCGCTCGCAGCGGAAGTTACTACCTGACCTACCATAAATTTGCGAAACCTGAGCAGGTTCTGGCGTGCTATCCACAATTCAAAGAATTTCTAGCCCTGAAACAAAAGTACGATTCCGCTGAACGCTTTCAGAGCGATTGGTATCGCTATTATCGGAAACTCTTCCCTAGTTAATGGCTTTGTTGCTGTTTGCCATTATTGCGTTGGTTTTGATTTTCGCGCGCGCGATTGCTGAGTTGTGCCTGAGCCGCCTGAATCAACAGCACGTACGGGCACACGCAAATGAACCGCCGCCCGCATTTCGCGAGATTGTTGATGAACCGACGTATCGTCGCTCGGTCGAATACACCCTGGCCAAGAACCGATTTGGCGATGTCGTCACGTTGTTTGATACGGCACTCCTTATCGCAATTCTATTTAGCGGTGTGTTGCCGTGGGCGTATGGAAAATTCACTGCGGCTTTCGGCACGTCTGTTTGGGCAATGGCCGCTTTCCTTTTCGCTACAGGGGTTGCATTAAGCGTCATCAGTTTGCCATTCGCGTGGTACGCGCAGTTCAAACTCGAAGATCGATTCGGTTTCAACACCACTACCTTTAAGACATGGGTGCTTGATCGTTTGAAGGGACTTTTGCTCGCGGTATTGCTCGGGTTTCCGTTACTTACGCTGGTGTTGAAGCTGATCGAATGGACCGGCCCGAACTGGTGGATTTGGGCAGCGGTGCTGGTGATCGCGTTTCAATTACTCGTGATGCTCGTTGCGCCTGTGGTGATCATGCCGCTTTTCAACAAGTTCACGCCGCTGCCGGAAGGCTCAAGGTTGCGTGAATGCCTCTTTGCTCTGGCGAAGCGCACCAATTTTCCCACGCGCAGCATCGAGGTAATGGATGGCAGCAAACGATCGCGTCACTCCAACGCCTTCTTCACAGGGTTCGGACGTTTTCGCAAAATCGTCCTTTTCGACACACTCGTAACCCAGCTTGACGAGCCTGAATTGGAATCAGTGCTTGCGCATGAAATCGGGCATTACAAAAAACGCCACGTCGTGAAGTCGCTCAGCGTTTCGATCGCCGGTGTGTTTATAGGTTTTGCGGCAATCGCCTGGCTGGCGCGTCAGCAGTGGTTTTATCGGGCATTCGGTTTCGATTATCATGCGGGTTTTGCCGCGGTGAACGTTGTGCCGGCAATGCTGCTGTTTGCGTTGTTGGCAGGGACGATCAGTTTTTGGTTCTCGCCGTTGGTTCACTTTTGGTCGCGCCGTTTCGAGTACGAAGCGGATGCATTTGCGCGCGAGAACATGGGCGATGCGCAACCGCTTGTACAAGCACTCCGCAAATTGACCGAGAAAAACCTGAGCAACCTCACGCCACACCCGCTCTACAGCGGTTTTTATTACTCGCACCCCACCCTGCTCGAACGGGAACGTGCGCTACGAACAGGCGCTTGACACAAGCGCCGCTACAACGTGGCTTTTCTCAGCATGTCGAGAATCATTGTCGTTGGTGCCGGGGTGAATGGTGTTACAGCCGCGATCGAATTAAAGAAGCGCGGTCACGAAATCGTTCTGGTCGATCCGGGTCCGCTGCCCCATGCGCTGGCGGCGTCCACCGATATCAGCAAGGCCGTGCGCGCCGCATACGGCGCTGATGAGGATTACACCGCCCTTGCCGAACGCTCGATTAAACTCTGGCGCCAATGGAATGAGGAATTCGGCACGACGTTGTACCACGAAGTCGGCGTGATGTTCGTTACGGGCCGGGAAATGGAGCCGGGCGATTTTGAATACGAAAGTTTGAAACTTCTCGAGAAGCGCGGGCTCAACGTCGCACGCATGGACGGGCCGCAATTGTGGAAACGTTTTCCCGCGTGGAACCCGGACCGTTATCGAGATGGTGTTCTTGAGATCGAGGCCGGTTATGCGGAAAGCGGTCGCGCGGTTGGAATGCTAGTCGGGCGCGCGCGATCTGTTGGCGTTGAACTACGCGAACGCATCAAGTTTTCGCAACTGGACGAAAGGCGCAATCGCGTCACTGGGATCGTGCTGGATGATGGCGATCGAATCGCCGCGGATTTCGTCGTCATGACCGTTGGCGCGTGGACGCCGTATTTGCTGCCGTTTACCAGGGAGTTCTTCCGCGCGACCGGGCAGCCAGTCTTTCACTTGCAGCCTTCAAATCCTGAGTTGTTTGCACCGGAGCGCTTTCCGGTTTTCGGCGCAGACATTACAACAACTGGCTACTACGGATTTCCGATCAACCGCGACGGCGTGGTGAAAATTGCTAATCACGGTTTGGGACGAGAGATGTCGCCCGATTCATCCGAGCGCGTGGTGACTGCCGATGACGAACGGAACTTGCGCGAATTTCTGGCCTACACCTTTCCCTCGTTAGCCGATTCGCCGATTGTTTACACCCGTGTTTGCATGTACTGCGACACGCACGATGGACATTTTTGGATCGCATGCGATCCGGAGCGCGAAGGATTGGTCGTGGCCGCAGGTGACAGCGGTCACGGATTCAAATTTGCCCCGGTGCTGGGTGAGATCATTGCCGACGCAGTGGAAGGAAAAGATAATCCGCTGCTGGATAAATTCCGATGGCGACCGGAAGTGCACGCGGGAACCGCAACAGATGCGGCCCGGTCAAAGTCAAACTCTAGCGGCGGTCTATGACCGCGGACACGCATGGAATTAAATCGAGCTCCGGGCTGACGGAGCGTCGCCACAGTGACTGATTAGGAAGCCGCCGTTCCTTGAGGGGCTGTTTTTTTGGGGCGCTTTAGCAGAGTGATCTGCTTGATCCGCGCGGAATCGGACGGACTCCAGGTCGCAACTTCCGGATCGTCTTTGAACGCGTTGTGGACAAGCCGCCGTTCGTAGGAATTCATCGGCTCGAGCTGGAGCGAACGCCCGGTGATGCGTACGCGTTCCGCCAACTCGCGCACGCGCTGCACGATCCGATCTTCGCGCATGGAGCGATAATGTTCGCAATCGACGATGACTTTCTCCGCGTCCTTGTCTCTGGTTTGCAGCAAGCGATTGAGCAAGAACTGAATGGCCTCGAGAGTCTCGCCGTCGCGTCCGATCAGCCGCCGGCTTTCCTCGGTGTAAATCTGCAGCGTCGGGTTGCCACCTTCATTGGTGGTCTCCTCGATGTCCACCACGAACCCGAGATACCCGAGCATGGTGTCCAGCAGATCTTTCGGCGTCATCATCGTTTTCGTTTTCCAGCAGGAGCAACTTTTTCGAGCGTCGGCAAGGGTTGCCGTTTGTTCTGATAAAATTGCAGGATACTGAAAAGATTTTGCGCGGTGTAATATAATGCCAGAGCCGCCGCAAAATTGTAGCAGAAAAATAGGAAGATCAGCGGTGTAAACATCATTATGCGGCGTTGTGTGGGGTCGCCCGTCTTCGGTGTCATCGCCATGAGCCACACCTGAGTAGCCGCCATCAGCAGCGGTATGATATTGATCGGCCAACCGAGCACCGGCAGATGCGCCACGGTGTCGGGCTGGGACAGATCATGTACCCAGAGGAACCTCGCGTTTCGCAATTCAACAGCTTGCGCGAGCATCTGGTAAAGCCCGAAGAAGATCGGGATCTGAATGGCCATCGGCAGACAACCGCCCACGGGATTAATGCCGTACTGCTTATACAGCTTCATCACTTCCTGGTTCATCCGTGTGGGATCGTCTTTATATTTTTCGCGCAACTCCTGCATCTTCGGCCCGAGCAACGCCGTCTTGCGCATTGTTTGGTTCGCTTTGCTCTGGAGCGGCCACAGCACGAGCCGTACGACAAGGGTCAACACCAGAATGGCGACGCCGTAATCCTTCACAAAACCGTGAATGGTGTTGAGAAAATTGAGCAGAAATTGGCTGACGATTTTGAACACGCCGAAATTCATGATCTCGGCTTCGTTGTGCTCGAGCTGAGCCAGGCGGTGATAAATTTTCGGTCCCGCCCAGATCTGGAAACGCGCGTTATAGGTTTGGCCGGGCTGCACTTGAAATCCCGGCATGCGCATCGCACCTTCGACGCCGACCATGTTTTGCTCGCTCGAGACGTCAAACGAGCGGCCCCAAATGCCGATAGCTTTGGCGTTCAGCGGCGCAATGATCGTCGCGAAAAACTGGTCGGTTACTGCGGTCCATTCTGCTCCGCCGATATTTTCCTGGAAAACGGGCTGTGCGGCATGCGCACCGATACCGAGGAAACCGCCGCTGCCTTGAAACGCGCTCACGTTGCGGTCTCTGGGTTTACCGTTGATGCACCACACCAATCGCGTGTAGTACGGATAATCCTTCGGATGAATCGGCGCCGCCGAACCCAGCGCGACGAAGTAATCGGCGTTTGCGTGCGGCTGTGTACCCGTGTTCTGAACGTCCAGATTTAGTTCGAGAAGAAAATTGTCTTTCTTCTGCTTCGACTCCAGCAATGAAAATTTCTTTCGAATTGTGATCCCGTCAGGCGCGGTGCGTTCGCATCGAATGCTGCTGGGGGACTCGCGCGTCAACGTAAACTCCGGAAGCGCGGGTTTTGCCGGGTCTTCAACGATCGCGCCGATGGGCATGTGCTTCGGTGAATTCAGAGTCACGTGCTTATCGTCTTCTGCGACGTGATTGAACATCACCGCCTCGGCGATCCCGCCGCCGCGGTTGGTGAAGTGCAATTCGACATCCGAATTACGCAAAATCTCGGCCTTTTCCGCAAAGGCCGGGGCTGACTCAGCACCCTGTGATGCAGCTTCCGGTGAGGCTAGCGGAGACGACGAAGGCGAAGGCGCGAGGATCGACGCGGTCGCCGTTGGCGAAGTTTGGCCATGCGTCGCAGTGACCGGAGCAGGTCTGGGGGCGATCTGTTTTGCCAGGTACACTTCCCATACCACGAGCCCCACGACACAAAAAGCGACGACAATCCATGCAGTTCGATCCATAAATTTGGTTTTGCACGATCAGACGCAGCGACGGATCTCATTTTGAGATCCGCCAGCCCAGCGCGGCGGCACCGGGTCGTACCCACATCCACCCCATGGTTGGCAGCGAGCGAGGCGCTTCAATCCCAGCCAGCTGCCGTGCCGAACACCATGCGTCTCTACCGCTTGCAGAAAATATCTCGAACAGGTCGGCGTAAAACGGCAGCCGCAGTCAGGACCGCAAAGCAAACGAAGCAACGGCGAAAGCGTGCACTGATAGAGGCGAATGATGAAACGAACCAGCCCGAGCATCACAGCAGAATAGAAGCGCGCCTAGCGAGGCGCAACCATTCATCTTCCAACGCTCCATAGCTGGCCGTCGCCGCCTCTTGCCTGGCAATAATCACGAACCAAAAGCCTTTTCGGAGTTGGTGCTGGCGCCGGCGAACAATCTCTCGCAAACGCCGCCGAACCCGATTGCGAACGACCGCTCCGCCAACATGGCCCGAAGTAACGAACCCTGCCCGCCACAGGGCCAAATTCTCCGTCGGCATCACATTTAAGATCAGAAGTTTGCCACGGTGCACGATTCCCTCCCGTTTTACACGCTCGTATTCTGAGCGATGCGTCAGCCGACGCGTTTTTGGGAATGATAATGAACTCATCTTCGGCGTCCGCTTCGCCAAGACTTCCGCCCCCCGGAACGAGCCCGCCGCTCAAGACGTGGTCGCGATTCTTGACGCGCAACCCCGGTACAAAAGAAGTCTTCCACCAAAAATCGGGGGAAGACCTCTCAAAACGGAAATAATCCCGGCAATTTATTGCGCGGGCGACTCAGCAGGCGTTTCCTCCGTGGCAGCCGGTGATTCAGTGGTGGCAGCTGGAGCTTCGGTTGCAGCGGGACTTGTGTCAGTCGTTACAGGCGCAGTAGTGGGAGCCGGAGTTGTCACAGGAGCGACAGTTTCGGTTTTTTGTTCACAAGCCGCGAGAAGCGCGGCCCCGGCCAGAATGCAGATGTATTTCTTCATAATTGGAAACGCACATTCCTTTAATAGATCAATCGCAGCAAGCGCAGTTTTTGACGCAGATCTCTTGAAACGCAAATTGCTCGCCACGAGGACTAAAAGGGCGGCTCCCACTTCAAACCGTGCGCGTCGGCTACGGCCTGGCAAGTGAGCCTTCCGTCACGCGTGTTAATGCCCCCCACGAGCGTCGGCTGCTTTTTGCACGCGCCTTCCAGGCCGCGGTCAGCCAACAGCTGCACGTACCGGTAAGTGACGTTCGTAAGCGCTTGCGTCGCGGTGCGCGCGTAGGCCGCGGGCATGTTTGCTACGCAATAATGAGTCACGCCTTCCTCCACATAAACCGGATCAAGATGCGTCGTTGGGTGTGAGGTTTCAGCACAACCGCCTTGATCGATCGAAATGTCAACGAATACGCTGCCGCGTTTCATTTTTTGTAACATCGCGCGCTTGATTAGCTTTGGCGCTTTGGCACCGGGCAAAAGCACGGCACCGATGAGCAAATCGCAATCGGGCATCAAATCGTCCAGATTTGCTTCGTTCGAGTATAGCGTGTGCAGGCTTTCTATTGCGATATCGAGAAAGCGTAGCCGTTCGACATCGACGTCGAGAATTGTGACGTCAGCGCCGAGGCCTTTGGCCATGCGCAAGGCGTTCACGCCCGAAGTTCCGCCGCCGACGATGACTACGCGTCCAGGTAAAACCCCCGGGACGCCACCAAGCAAAACTCCGCTGCCACCATTGTATTTGGCGAGAAAATTGGCGCCCATTACCACTGACATGCGACCCGCGATTTCGCTCATCGGTTCCAGCAACGGCAAACGGTGGTCCACCTGGATGGTTTCGTATGCCACGCCGGTTACGCCTGATTTCAATAAAGCTTCAGTGAGCGGTTTACTTGCAGCGAGATGCAGATACGTGAAAAGAATTTGGCCCCTGCGCAGTAACGGGAATTCTGCCTTGAGAGGCTCCTTAACTTTCACAATCATGTCGGCACGCGCGAAAACATCTTTTGCCTGCTCCACAATTTCCGCGCCGGCCTTGACGTAGTCCTGATCCGAGTAGCCGGAACCGAATCCGGCATTCGTTTCCACCAAAACAGAATGACCCTGTTTGGTAAGTTCATTCGTACTGGACGGCAGCAGCGCAACGCGCTGCTCCTGTTCCTTAATCTCCTTTGGGACACCGATGATCATGGCGCGAAGTGAGAGTGATTAGTGAGAAATGGGAACAGGAATCAAGCTAAATCACTTCGGTTTTTCACTTCCACATTAATTGAGCGAAGGGTCATCCGGAGCAGCTGCAAGCATTTTATACCACGGTCCCAGCGTTCGCATAATGTCGAACCACAGATTTGGCAGGCGATTAAGCTTAAGCAGCGACGGATTGGCTTTCTGCACAACCCACGCTTTTTGCTTCACTTCGCTTTCGAGTTGTCCGGCTCCCCAGCCTGCGTAACCGACAAAAGCGCAAACTGTAAGCACATTTTTATGGCCCTCCGCGTCGCCCCCTTCGTCGAACGCGACGTTATGATTAAGTTTCAGACCTGCGCCCTTCTGCCATTCAAATGCGGCAAACATCAGTTGGTTTTTTCCAACGGGACCGCCCAGGAAAACCGGCACATCGGCGAGCCCCGCCGGCGGCGTATCCGAGACCAACTCAGTCACCGGCCGGTCAAGCGGACGATTGATGATCACTCCCAGCGCGCCTTCGTTAGGCTCATGCTCGGAAACGAAGAGCACGGTACGCCGAAAGTTCGGATCAACCATATTCGGATGGGCAACCAGCAGCGAACCGGCAAGATTGCGCGACCCCCGTTCATCGCCCAAATCACGCATTCAGGATTAGAGACCGCGATGTGCGCTCGCGCAACCTCTTGATCGCTTTCCAGTCAACTCCTGTGCGATCTGTGGTACTCTCGTTTGCTGTGCAGCTTGCATCGAAAACCTGCGTAAAATTTTTCGCAAATTTTGTGTAAAATTTTGTTGCCAGCGGCCGAAACCTCGCTTACAGGCTTGAAAGTTTTCTACGATTGTTCTGGGGGGAACAGCCGCCCTTCACGCCTATCGGGTGTGGGGGGCGGTAATTTTTTGGGGCCAAACGTTCGCCGCTTTCCTCTTGCTCCTGATCCTGCTCTTGCTCGATTGCGTCTGAACAGAAACGCTCAACTCCGAACGTCCGATGTCGAAATCAGGAAATCCGTATCGCATCACGTGGCCAATCGCGTTGGCCCTCGTGGCGCTGATCATTGCAGCAACGATTCTTGTCATCGTTTGGCGGTTGGAGAGTTGGCCGGCGCGCACTGCGCGGCAAAGCACGGCTGAACTGGAGCGGCTGGGCAAAAATTTGCGTGCTGCGTTTGTCGACATAGCCCATTTGCAACCACGGATTACAATCAATGACCGCGTTTATATGGAGCAGACGACGCCAGTTAGCGAGCTGGTCGTTTTGTCACGCCGCATCGAAGTCGAACACGAATTGCTTCACACCTGGGCAGGCAGCTCCAAGCGCGTGAAACTGCACGGCACATTTATTGCCAAAGCCGGGTTCGATCTGCGCAAGGGCCTCTCGATCGATATTCGCCCGGATCAAATCATCGTGCAGTTGCCGCACGCGCAAATTCTGGGCGTTGAGCAGCAACAAGTAGACGTGCTCGCATTTGAAAACGGATTATGGAACCGCATTTCCGGCCAGGATGTCCAAAGCGAATTATCCGCGCTGCCTGCGCTGGCTGCGAAGAAAGCGGCAGAAAGCGGGTTATCCGCTGAAGCCGAAGAAAATTTGCAGGAACAACTGGAACAACGAATTCACACTGCGCAACCGCTGCATTTGATCTTCAAAGACGAGAAGAAAGGTGAATAGTGATCAGCGAAATGAGATCAGTAGGTAAGTAGCAGACGCACGCGTAATTACCGATTGTCGATGCTCTTCTAACTGATCACCTGTCGTCTTACCGCGATGCCGCTTAAGAATCGAATCTTCCTCATTATTCTGGTGATTGTCATGGCGGCACTTGCGGCCGTCCTGCTTGCGCCAATTACAGTTTCGAACGGAGTCCGCCTTTGGGTTTGGTGGTTCGCCCGGCAGGAAGGCTTTGTTGCGACTGTCGACGGGGTCGAAGCGCCTTTTCTGCGTCCCATTGTCATTCGTCAGATCCATCTGAAAAGCGCCCGCAACGACGCGGTTCGCGTTGATGTCACTATGATTGACGCCCGGGTTGTGCTGAACCTGAAACACATCCTTCTGCACCTCAGCGGTCGCGACATCCGAAATATTTCCGTTCGAGAATTCCACTCAGAGTTTCACCGCACGAATCAAAAGGTCCAAACACTAAGCGAACGTGGTTGGGCAACACTGCATCGGTTGCTCCCCGAAACATTAAGTATTGCCAAGCTCGAAACGCGGGTCGAAGACGGCCCGAGTTTGTTTTTCCTGCGAAACGCTTCACTCTCTGCAAGCGAGACAGAACCCGGCCGGTTCACCGCTGCAGAGCTCATGATCACATCACCATGGGTTCGCCAGACTTTTTCGCAGCTACGCGGCGCAACTCACTGGGAAACCAATCGCTTGACGCTGGCCGGTCTAACTTTGACACACGGTCTCGACCTGCAGGCGGCGACGGTGGACCTAGCGCGGCTGGGGAACCGGCGGCTGGGATTGCAGTTCGATTTGGATGCCTTCGGCGGCAAGCTCCGGGCGAATATTTCGCATGAATGGCACTCCCCGCATTATAATTGGAAGATTGCAGGAGGGGCGGCCGACCTTTCGCTGGCGCAAATTTCAGAAGCGCTCGGTTTCGCAGATCGCGTCAGCGGTCTGCTCCATGCCAGCAACTTCACATTTCGCGGCAACCTCGCCGAGCCGGACCGCGCCACGGCATCGTTATGGGGTGAATTGACCGGGCTCACCTGGCGCGATCGCACCGCAGAGGCGCTCATGCTCGGCGCAGCGCTTTACGGCCGGAAGATTCAGCTCCAGCAACTTTACATCAGGCAAAAAAGCAACCAGTTCACCTTGAGCGGAGAAGCAGCATTACCCGCAAGCTCATCTGAATGGCTCAGACCGGATTTCCGCGGGAATATTTCCGCGTCCATTTTTCAGCTCGGGGAATTCCTTGCTCTTTTCGGTGCAAATCCAGCTGATTTTGCAGGAAAAATCAGCATCCAAGGGTCGATGGATACCCACGCCCGCAACTTCGGCGGAAACCTCACCATTGAGGGCGCCGCGCTAACGTTTTTCAACCACGATATCGACAGCTTCAATGCAAAAGTAAGTTTGAAACCGAGCGTGCTCGAGATCGAACGCTTCGATTTGACTCGGAAAAAAGATTCACTTTCGGGTGAGGGCAAAATCGATCTTTCGGCGGAGCACAAATATTCAGGGAGGCTGGACGCCTGGACCAATGACCTGCGCGACTACTTTTTGTCCCTCCGCGGGTCACCACGACAAAACGCGCGCCCGATGCCGGTAGAACTGCAAGCAACAATTGACGCGAGTCAATGGGATGCGCGTGGGGTGATTCACTTGCCTAAATCGAGCCCCCTCAGCTTCAGCGCGAATTTTTCGCTGCCGATCGGGATTACGTGGAGCGCTTTTCAACTGTCGCCTCTCAAGGTTTCGCTGGAGTTCCCGGCGCTCTTTCTCGCAGGCGCGCCCCAACTTTTACGTTCAAACATTTTGGAAGACGGCATTTTGAGCGGAAAAATCTCACTCTCCGAAACGCTGGCGCATCCGTGGATCGTTGGTGAAGTGCAGCTTGTAAACGGAAAGCTGGCCAGCAGCGACTCGGTCTCGAACGTCATTGGTGCCAGTACCCTGGCAATTTTTGATGGCAACCACGCTTCCCTGGAGTTTCTGAATCTCGCAACCAAAGATGTAGACCTCGCACTTCGCGGAGAAATCGATTTTGAAAACACGAAACGCGTCGTTGTCAGAATCGTCGGAGCGACACCCATTTTCGATCTAATGTCGCGTCCCGTTGAATGCGTGAACAAAATTGAAATCGCCCCCGCCGCGCTGCCGCTTGCTCCTGCCGCGACGGAGTTGGAGTTTCGCGGCCCCCTTCTGCAATCCGGCTGGAGCGTCAGCTTGAAAGAAGAGATTGATAGCCATTTTCCCATTCTTTCGACGCCGGACAGCGCGGAGCGCATTTTTCCCCTTTGCTTTGAAACCGGGCCCGAAGAAAAAACATTGTTACTCGGCACTGTCCCGCGTGCTCAGGCCGCGCCGGAGGTTCAACCAACGAAACGAGAGAAGCAACGATAGCTCAGCTACTGCTGATGCTCAGCCAAAAGCCAGCGAGCAAGCTTCTTCTCCAGTTCCGGGGTAAAATCCACTCTAAACTCGGTGCCCGCATCGAGCTGTAATGGATTGCCGTTACCACGATCAAACAGCAACTGGACCGGATGACGGCCAGGTGAGCTAATGAGAATGTTACGGACCTGACGTAACTCGTCACCCGTCGTCGCAGTAGAAAATCGCAGGCGAATCGACGTTATCTGTGTTGAGTCTTCTAGTGTTGCAGTTGCACCATTGGATCTTGTCGCTGCCAGTGGCTTGATTTCCACAGCGGTAGCGCGAAGCATTTCGTCGCGTCTGTCCAGTGTTGCCTTCAATTCGACAACACGCCCAGGCATGAGGATCTCCGACACCTTCAGATAAACCTCGTTCCACACGACTACCTCGAGCGTATCCATGAGATCTTCGAGCCATACAACCGCAAAAGGCTTGCCCTCTTTTTTCGTAAACTTTTTCTCCACCTCCACGATCGCTCCACCAATCTTAAACTGCGCGCGATCATCCAGTTCCCCTAACGAGGCAATCGGTCGATATTTTTTCGCCGCAAAAATGGCGGCATAAGCATCAAGGGGATGACCGCTGACGTAGAACCCAAGAAGCTCCCTCTCGTAGGAGAGCTTTTCATGCTCGTTCCAGGGTTTGATTGGTTGCCGTCTCGCTGCGGTGGCAGCATGGGTTTTCTCATCGAAAAGCGAAACCTGTCCGGCTGCCCGATCGCGCTGTGCTATTGCTGACGCGTTTAAAGATTCATCGATGCTGGCAAAGAGCTCGGCACGATCCCGCCCCGTAAAATCGAACGCACCTGCCTTGATCAGGCTTTCCAACATTTTGCGGTTGGCTACGCGCGAATCGAGCCGGCTGCAGAAATCCTCCATCAAAACAAACTCGCCACTTTCGTTCCGCTCGCGTATGGCCATGGCCATCGCTGCTTCGCCGACGTTTTTGATCGCAGCGAGGCCGTAACGAATGGCGTTGTAGCCGCTGCCGTTAGCTGCGACCGGCTTCGCCTCTTCCGCACTGCCGCGGTCGGTGCCCGCCGCTACACTTTCTGGTGTGAATTTCAAACCACTCTTGTTGATATCCGGCGGGAGAATGGAAATCCTCATCCGCTTGCATTCACCTACGAAAACCGAAATTTTGTCCGTGTTGTTGATCTCGTTGCTTAACAACCCGGCCATAAATTCCACCGGATAGTGCGCTTTGAGGTAAGCCGTTTGGTAACTGATCATGCCATATGCCGCGCTGTGACTCTTGTTGAATCCGTAGCCCGCAAATTTTTCCAGCAAATCGAAAATGGCGTTCGCTTTCTTCTCGGGAATTTTGTTTGTGCGCGCGCAGCCTTCGATGAAGTTCTTGCGCTCTTTCGCCATCTTCTCCTTATCTTTCTTGCCCATGGCGCGCCGGAGAAGATCGGCTTGCGCAAGCGAGTAGCCGGCAAGTTTGCTCGCAGCTGCCATTACCTGTTCCTGATAAATCATCACACCGTAGGTGTCGGCGCAGATATCCTCGAGCAGCGGATGCAAATATTTAATCGGCGTTATCCCCTTTTTCGCTTTTACGTATTCCGGGATGAGCTCCATCGGCCCGGGCCGGTACAGCGCGATCAATGCGATGATGTCGTCGAGCTTTTTGACATCGAACTGCTTGGAGAGGCTGGTCATACCGCCAGATTCCATCTGGAACAGGCCAATGGTTTCGCCGCGGTTGTAGAGCGCGAAGGCTGCAGCGTCGTCCAATGAAATATTCTCTAGCGAAAATTCTGGCTCGCGTTTGTGAATCAGCGTCAGCGTATCCTCAATGACCGTCAGCGTTTTTAATCCGAGGAAATCCATCTTCAGAAGTCCCAGATCATTGAGCGGTCCCATGGCGTACTGACTGATCACGTCGTTGCCCTTGGTGTCGTGACAAAGAGGGATGTAATCGGACAAATCCCGATCCGCGATGACCACGCCTGCCGCGTGGACGCCGGCGTTGCGCGACAAGCCTTCGAGAACCTTCGCGTGCTCAAACAGCTGCCTGGTTGCCGGCTCGGTGGCGATCGCTCTTTTTAACTCCGCGTTTTTTGCCACGGCTCCGTCGAGCGTGATGTTCAGCTCGTTAGGAATCATCTTTGCGATGCGGTCAGCATCCCGATAACTCCACGCCAGCACACGACCAACGTCGCGCACAACGCTTTTTGCCTTCAGCTTTCCGAAGGTAATAATCTGGGCAACGCGGCGCTCCCCATATTTCTGCCGAACATATTCGAGGACCTCACCCCGGCGCGCTTCGCAGAAATCGACATCAATGTCCGGAGGCGAAACGCGATCAGGATTCAAAAACCGCTCGAAAATCAGACCAAACTGAAGCGGATCGATGTCCGTGATACCAAGGACAAACGCAACAATCGAGCCTGCAGCCGAGCCGCGTCCCGGGCCAACCGGGATTCCTTTTTCCTTCGCAAAATGAATGAAATCCCAAACGATAAGGAGATAACTAACGAACCCGGTTTTCTCCAAAACCCCAAGTTCGTATTCGAGCCGGCGCGCTAATTCCGGATCGGCCATCGCCCGTTCCCCGTAGCGCGCGCGCAATCCTTGGTAACAAAGGTCGCGCAGATATTCCTCGCGTGTCTTGCCAGCCGGCACGGGATATTCCGGATATTTCGAATGTCCAAATTCAATGTCGAGCTGGCAACGTTCGCCGACATGCAGTGTGTTCGTGATTGCTTCCGGAAAATCGCGGAACACTTGCCGCATCTCGGCCGGCGATTTGAAATACAATTCCGGCAGATAACGCATCCGGCTTTCATCCTGAACCATTTTGCCGGTGCCGATGCAAAGCATCACGTCGTGCGCTTCATGATCGGTTCGGCGAAGAAAATGCACGTCGTTCGCCGCCACCAAGCCAACGCCAAGGTCTCTCGCAATCGGCACCAGCGCCGTATTGCACATCTTTTGCTCTTCCATTCCATGGTCGTGCAATTCCACGAAGAAGTTTTCTGCGCCGAGGATATCACGATATTCGGCCGCGCCTTGTTTCGCTTTCTCGATGTTATTCGACTGAATCGCGCTGTTGATTTCACCCGCAAGACAGCCGCTCAACCCAATTAACCCCTCCGAACGCGCAGCCAGCATCTCTTTGTCGATCCGCGGCGCATAATGAAATCCATCCAGATGGCCTGCGGTGACTAGCTTCACCAGATTGCGGTAGCCGGTTTCGTTTTCGGCCAGCAACGTGAAGTGATAGGCCGATTCCCGTCGCGACGGCGGCCGGTCCTTGTGCGATCCAGGCGCCACGTAAACCTCGCAACCGATGATCGGTTTCACCCCGGCGCGCTGTGCCTCCTGGTAGAATTCAATCGCTCCAAATAAATTGCCGTGGTCGGTCATCGCGACGGCAGGCATCCCAAATTCGGCCGCTTTTTTCATCAGCTCCTTCATTCGGATACTCCCATCCAGCAGCGAATATTCGGTGTGCAGATGAAGATGAACGAAAGAGTCGCGAGACATCAGTTTGAGTATTAAACGTCAGACTATTTTAGCAAATTTACCTACGTGTCTGCCTTCGTTGAAGCGTTAAACGGTTGGAGCGGTGAAGCGAAGGCGCCAGAATGCCGACAGACCGCTTCGGCTGTGCAACCCTTCAACGATTTTAACAGTCACAAAATCGATGCTTGCATCGGTTTCGTGTTGTTGCTATGAGAGCGCGTGCTGCGGTTGGCTTTTGAGCCCCCTGTACCGCTTTGCGAAGCATTGCGGGCAGGTGGCAAAGCGCCGCGCGATGCCAACGTTACTGCGACATGAAAAAATTGGAGGCCATCATTAAACCGTTCAAGCTCGAAGAGGTCAAAGAGGCGCTCGCAGAGCTCGGCATCGAAGGAATGACCGTCACGGAGGTGAAAGGTTTTGGGCGGCAAAAAGGACATACGGAAATTTATCGGGGAAGCGAATACACGGTGGATTTTCTGCCGAAAGTGAAAGTGGAAGTCGTGATGGCGGACGACTTGATTGAAAAGGCGGTCAATGTCGTGGTGGCCGCGGCGAAGACTGGCAAGATTGGAGATGGGAAAGTGTTCGTTCTTCCAGTCGAACACGCAGTGCGCATCCGCACAGAAGAGATCGGCGAAAAAGCGGTTTAGATTTAATGGCGAAGCTCGAATGACGAATCAAGAAGCAATGACGAATTTCGAATGACGGATCCGACTCCGCGCGGAACTTGTCGTTCAGTCATGCCTTCGAAAATCGTCGTTCGAATTTCGTCATTTTGATTTCTATCAACTCTTAACAATCTAAGAACTCCTCAACATGGCCAAAGACAAAACTCCATCCGACGTCAGCAAAATGATCAAAGACAGCAACGTGAAATTGATCGACTTCAAGTTCACGGATTTGCTCGGCACCTGGCAGCATTTCACGACCACGCTAACCGAATACAATGAGGAAATCTTCACGGAAGGACTTGGGTTCGATGGATCGAGCATCCGCGGCTGGCGCGTGATCAATGCCTCGGACATGCTTGTCATTCCGGACGCGACGACGGCGTGGATCGATGTCTTCAATGCCGAACCGACGCTCAGTTTAATCTGCACGATTGTCGACCCAATCACCCGCGAACCATACGATCGAGATCCGCGCGGTGTTGCCGAAAAAGCGGAGGCTTACCTCAAATCGACAGGGATCGCAGACACCGCGTTTATCGGGCCGGAAGCAGAATTTTTCATTTTCGACGATGTGCGATTTGCGAATAGCGGCAACGCAGCATCATACGTCGTTGATAGTGTCGAAGGACATTGGAACAGTGCGCGCGAGGAATTTCCAAACCTCGGTTACAAAATTCGACCGAAAGAAGGGTACTTTCCTGTCTCGCCGATGGACACGTTGCAGGACATTCGCAATGAAATGTGTTTGGAGCTCGAGAAAGCAGGCGTGCCGATTGAGCGCCAACATCACGAAGTGGCAACTGCCGGCCAGGCAGAGATCGACATTCGCTTCGCGCCGCTCAAACGCATGGGCGACAACATGCAGTACTACAAATACATCCTGCGGAATGTCGCCAGGCGACACAACAGAACGGTGACTTTCATGCCGAAACCAATCTTCGGTGACAATGGCAGCGGCATGCACACGCATATTTCGCTTTGGAAAGACGACAAGCCGCTCTTCGCCGGAAACGGCTATGCCGGGCTCAGTGATATCGCCCTGTTTTTCATTGGCGGAATCCTAAAACACGCCCCGGCGCTAACGTGCCTGACGAATCCGACCACGAACAGCTACAAACGGCTGGTCCCCGGATTCGAGGCGCCGGTCAATCTTGCCTACTCGGCCCGGAATCGGTCCGCGGCAATCCGGATTCCGACCTACTCACCGAGTCCGAAAGCAAAGCGTATTGAGTTCCGCACGCCTGATGCCGCTGCGAATCCATACCTCGCCTTCTCGGCAATGCTTCTGGCGGGGCTCGACGGAATCCAAAACCGCATGGACCCCGGCGATCCGCTCGACAAAAATCTTTACGAACTTCCTCCAGAAGAACTCGCGCAGGTCGCCAGCGTGCCCGATTCGCTCCGCGGCGCAATCGAAGCGCTCCAGGCCGATCACTCCTTCCTGCTGCGCGGCGACGTCTTCAATGAAAACTTCATCGCCAACTGGATCGACATGAAGCAAAAGGAATACGACGCGCTGCGTCTGAGGCCGCATCCGTACGAGTTCGCGATGTATTATGACGTGTAGCGGTGGGAAGCAACCAGCAGGCGCGCCGATAAGGTTTTTTTCTTGCAACCAACCAATCGACAAATCTTTGCGTATGAAAACAGTACAAATTGCATTTTGCTTTTCCGTAGTCAGCTTACTTTTTGCGTTTCAGCGCGCCGGTGGCGCTGACCCAGAACCCCCCGATCGGCTAAGGCCAATGATTTCTCCAACCGAGGCAATTTCGCGACTCAAGGAAGGCAATAGTCGTTTCGTCGCCGGAAACGTGCAGCACCCGCACGAGACAAGTGACGAGCGAGCGTACATAGCTAAAAACAGCTATGAAAATCCTGATGCAGTTTCTCTGGGCATGACCAGCGAGCAGGCCGCCAAGCGACGAGCGGAACTGACGAAAAGCCAGCACCCTTTTGCGATCATCCTCAGTTGTTCCGATTCGCGTGTGCCACCCGAACTCGTGTTTGATGAAGGCCTCGGAGATTTGTTTATCGTTCGAGTCGCAGGCAACGTGCTCAACAATGAAGGCTTGGGAAGCATTGAGTACGGTGTCGATGTCTTGGGCGCGCGTCTAATTGTCGTACTCGGCCATCAAAGTTGCGGTGCTGTCGACGCGGCAATGAAAACTGTCGCTGCGAAAGGCAAGGCACCAGGACACATTCAGTCACTGGTGACAGCCATCAAACCGGTAATCGATTCAACGCCCAAAGCCGACCTGGATACGATGATCAAGGCCAATGTGAAACATGTTGCGGACGATCTGCGCTCATCCAAGCCAATTTTAAAAGCTAAAGTTGATTCCGGTGACGTACAGGTAATCGGTGGCTATTACACATTGGATACTGGAGCCGTCACCTTTCTCGAAGGGAAATAGGAGTTCCGCTCAATGAAACAGCCTTGGGTTTCGAGAACTCCAAGGAGTGGTCCAACGCAGTAAACCGCACGGAACACATGAGCATAATCGGAAAAGTGGCAAGCCTCTGGCGTTATCCCGTCAAGAGCATGCGCGGCGAAGAATTGGATGAAGCGTTTGCAGGTTACCCCGGAGTTTATGGCGATCGTGTTTTCGCCTTCAAAAGTTCGGCGAGCCCGCCAGGGTTCCCCTATTTCACGGCGCGTGAGCAACGCAGACTTTTGCAGTATAGGCCTCGCTTTCGTTATCCTGACAAAGCCGCGGGTCCAGTGAACTTGACCGACGCGGACAAATTGGGCGCGGGTTCTCTCGGCGCTGATATCTCAGAGCTAATGGTCGACATTGAAACTCCGGACGGAAAAACGGTTGCGATCGATGATCCGGTTCTGATCGAGATGCTGCGCAGCGGCATCGATGGGAAGCATCAACTCACGTTGATGCGATCTCATCGGGCCATGACCGATTGCCGTCCCGTGTCGATCTTCAGCTTGCAATCAGCACGGCAACTGTCCAAGGAAACGGAAACCGACGTCGACAAACGGCGTTTCAGGGCAAATGTATATTTGGACTTGGCCTCTGATCAGGGCTTCGGTGAAAACGAACTTGTTGGCCGGTCGGTAAAGATTGGGCCGAAGGTGGTCGTCAGAGTTTTGGAACGGGATCCGCGTTGCGCGATGATCACACTCGATCCCGACACGGCCGAGAGAACACCGGCCGTACTGAAAAAAGTCGCTCAAGCGCATGAAGGCACGGCTGGAGTGTATGGTGCAGTCATCATCGAAGGCATGCTGCACAAAGGCGATTCGGTCGAACTGCTGGAACCTACCTAACAACTTTTGTGGCGACGACCCTGTAAGGGCGTTGGAGTGAGAACCGTTCCTGTATCCGTCGCTCTGCGAGCGACGCGCGCGCCTCGCATAGCGAGGGGCTACAAATTCGCCTTTTGCATCGCTGATTTCTTTGCGCGAAAAGATTTGTGATGCGACACGGCCAAACGATCGAATCCTATGTCCCGGCGCGCTTAGACGCTTTGCCGTGGAGTTCCTGGCACTGGCTCATTGTCGTTTCGCTCGGAGCGACTTGGATTCTCGACGGTCTCGAAGTCACATTGGCGGGAGCTTTGGGCGGCGTCTTGACGCGTCACGAGACGCTCGGATTGAGCGACACCCAAGTCGGGGCTAGCGCGACGTGCTATCTGGCCGGCGCAGTGATTGGTGCGCTGCTGTTCGGTTACGGGACTGATCGGTTTGGCCGCAAGAAGTTATTCTTCATTACGGTTGCGGTTTACCTGGTCGGAACGGCGTTATCGGGTTTCTCCTGGAATTTCTGGAGCTATGCACTATTTCGCGGAATCACAGGAGCGGGCATTGGCGGCGAGTACGCGGCGATCAATTCGGCCATTGATGAATTGATCCCAGCGCGTGTTCGTGGCCGCGTCGATTTGATCATCAACGGCTCATATTGGGTCGGCGCTGCGATCGGCGCCGCAGCCACGCTCGTGCTGCTCGATCCGCGCCACATTCCCATCTGGCTTGGATGGCGATGCGCATTTGGAATCGGCGCAATGCTGGGATTAATCGTTATTTTCTTTCGCCGCTGGATTCCAGAAAGTCCGCGCTGGTTGATGATTCACGGCCGGAATCAGCAGGCAGAAGAGATCGTTGCGAACGTGGAACAGAAAATCTTATCGCCGTCGGCGGTCACAGACCGACGCTACGGTGAGTTGTTTCCCACGCGCATTCGCACACGCACGCATACGCCCTGGCGCGAAATCCGGAACGCGATTGTGCACGAATATCGGCGACGTTCATTTCTCGGTTTTGTGCTCATGTCAACACAGGCATTTTTTTATAACGCAATCTTCTTCACGTATGCGCTTGTGCTCATGCGTTTCTACGGCGTTCCGGAGCAAAGCGTCGGTGGTTATCTTCTGCCGTTCGCGCTAGGAAATGTGCTCGGGCCGCTGCTGCTTGGGCATCTGTTCGATACGATCGGGCGCAAACAAATGATTACCGTAACGTATGCGCTCGCCGGAGTGTTGCTCGCTGCGACTGGCTGGCTTTTTCATGCTGGATTACTCACCGCTCAAACGCAGACCATTGCGTGGACAATTATCTTTTTTGTCGCTTCGGCGGCCGCCAGTTCTGCTTACCTGACGGTTAGCGAGATTTTTCCCTTAGAAATTCGCGGAATGGCGATTGCCATTTTCTTTGCAATCGGGACTCTGGTTGGCGGGGTCGGCGCGCCGTTGTTGTTCGCGTGGATCATCGGCACGGGGTCGAGCACGGCGTTATTCATGGGATATTTGATAGCTGCAGCGTTGATGATTTTTGCAGCAGCGATGGAAGCATGGATTGGCGTGGCCGCCGAGCGACGCCCGCTCGAGCACATAGCGGCACCATTGTCGAGCAAGGGGCTGTGATCTGTAGCCGCGTCTCTATGAGGCGCGTTTGGGATTTGTGTCACAAACACATCAGCGTCGCGCTTCGCACAGCGAAGCGGCTACAGAGTTCCGTTCGGCGGTCAGAGACCGCCGCTACAGGGAACGCTAAGTTCGCGCGTGTGAATTGGCCCTTCAGGCATCAGTTTGCTCGAATAAAGATGGAACGCGTCGACGCGGATCATTCCCGCATCGAACTCGGCGTTCGATTGTAAAAATTTCCGGAGCTTTTGCGCGGAGACATCACGGCAACGAGCGATCGTGATGTGCGGATGCCATGGACGAAGCTCCGGTTCGATACCAACCGCCAGCGCGGCCTCCTGCACGCGCTTATGAATTTGGAACAGGTGCGGATGCGCTTTTCCGACACCGATCCAGATGATTTTCGGCGCGCCTTTTGAGGAGAACGCACCGACGCCATTCACAGATAGAAAAAACGCGCCGAATCCGATCGCGCTGAGTTTTTCCCGCAGCTTGAGCTCAACATCTTCCGATGCGTCTCCGAAAAAACCGAGCGTCAGGTGCATCTGATCGCGTTCCATCCAACGCACACCACGAATATCCGGATCAAGATCTGTAAGCAGTTGGCGCGTTGAGTCCGGCAGATCGATTGCGACGAAGAGCCGTTTGCTCATCAGCTAGAAGTGTATGGCGTTTGCGTCGGACGCCGCGGCTAGCAATCACGCCTACAGCGCGGGACTGTTTCCTTCATTGTTCTCGTTCGTCGCGCGGTCGGCCAGGCGTGTCATCCATTCCGGCGTTAGTCGCGGAATCTCAGAACCGGCGCGCGACTGCGCGCCGCTTTCGTCGGCTGCATCGGGGAGAAAGCGATTCACGATTTTCATCGTGTAACCCGTGAGATTTGGAAATAGCGCGTTTCCGGCGATCGCAGCGCGGGCACCAAGCGTGAGGATAAGCGATGGCTGACCACGCCTGCACGCGGCAAGAATTTTCCGCGCTGCGCGATCGGCATCCATTGAGATGATCGGCGCACCAGCAGACGCGGAGAACCAGGCAAATTCAGCGTCATGATTACCTTTGAACTTTGCATTTACATGTGAGCCAGTCCGCATGAGTCCCGGCGCCACGGTTGTAACCTGAATATTGTCGCGCGCCAGCTCAGTCCGAATCGCATCAGAGAAGCCGGTTAACGCAAACTTGCTGGCGCTGTAAGGCGCAAAATGCGGGATGGCAATTTTGCCGCCGATGGAGGTAACATTTACGATACGTCCCCCACCCCAGAGACGCATCTCCGGAACAATGAGCGAAATTAATTCGTACGGCGCCCAAAAATGCAGTCTCATCGCGCGGTCGTAATCTTCGCGGGTCATGTGGTCGAGTGGACCGACCTCGATGATTCCAGCGTTATTGATGAGGATGTCGATTCTGTCGAAATGATCGATGACTTTCCGAACAGCGGCGTGAATCTGATCGCGATCGAGCAGGTCGCACTCAACGGTGAGAACCTTTCCGCCACGCGCGGTGAGGTCCGCTTTCGCGCGGGCGAGTTCGCCGGGATCGCGCGCGAGCAGAGCAACACTCCCGCCCTGGTCGCAAATATGTCGCGCCAGCACGAGTCCGAGTCCACGCGATCCGCCGCTGATCAGGGCAACTTTATCGCGCAAGCTGTATCGCGCCGTACGAACAACGCGAGCGGTTATCCAACCGCCGAGAAAAAGAGCGCCGGCTCCGAGCCAAACCCGAGTGTACATTTTCACCACCCTATAATCAGATACGGAACGTTCGGAGCAAGCGGCCGTGAACAACGACCCAAGGTTCGCCACTATGGAGAACAGTCACGCGTGCTTGCGATTGAAGCGCGCAACTTCACGGGCAGTCTCGCGATCAACGGCGCGCTTCTTCAAATCGGCACGCTTGTCACCCGCAACTTTTCCTGTGCCAACGCCGACTTCGGCTTTCACCTTTCCGTTTTTCCAATATAACTTTAACACGACCAGCGCGCGGCCTTTCACTTGCGCTTCGCCGTAGAGCCGGTCGATCTCTTTGCGGTGCAGCAATAACTTACGAACGCGTTTTGCGGTCGGAATTTCGTGGCTGGCACGCTCGTATGGCTGAATGTCAGCATTGTAAAGGAACGCTTCACCATTCTCGATTCGCGCGAACGCGTCACCGATATTGGCCTTGCCCGCCCTGATCGATTTGACCTCGCTACCCTTCAACTCGATGCCTGCTTCGTAACGGTCACCGATGTGATAGTCCCGCAGCGCTTTGCGATTGATGACGGATTCAGCTGACATTTGCCAAAGGATTTTGTCTCACTAATCGCTACTCGTTGTCGCGTCCATTGTCATCGGCAGAAAATCCAACTGTGGTGGTGGCGTTCCAGCAAAATTTAAGGCGTCTGTGTCTGACGCCAAAATCGGAATGGGCTGAAGGTAGCGCAACGCTGCGCCACTCGTTCAAAACCTGCGCTGCTAGGCGCCGTCCGTGGAACCTTCGAGCGATTCGAAGGTCAGTTTGCCGGCGATGATTTCCTTTAGCGCAATATCGGTTAACGACATTCGCGGTGTCGTCTCTACCAACGGCCGGTGTCCTAAGCCAAGCTGACGCACACGCTTGGAGACAACATTAATCAGAAGTTGCTGATTTGGGATCACCTGTGCTGCTTCCTGAAGAAGTTGAGTGGTCATATGGCGCAAGGAACGAACGGTGCGAACCGCCTCGGTCGGGAATTGAAGGATAGTCGACACGCTGCTTGTAAGCGCTGACGGAACAAGTTGCGGTGCGAGCATGGTAAAAACGAGTGTTGACTTTCCAAACGAAGCGGCTCGTTGTCAACGCTTTTTGTCCGGGCGAGCACAAAGTAATTTCGATGCCCAAGGCTAACCCGGACCTGTCGCTCGCTGCAACCGAAGTCATTTCCGTTGCCAGACGGTCCGACATTCCTCATTCCGCTAGGGCCGAAGCGAACGAATGGGCTTCGCGCACAAGGGCATCAACCTGGGCGTGAAGCGGTGCCGGCTAACCTCAAGGTAATCGTCACTCGTCCAGATGGTTAGCACCACCTGCGTTTGAAATCTCAGTCTATTCAACGTGTGGACCCGAAGACGTGATCTGTGCGTGAGGCAACAGTTCTAAGAAAACCTCCAGGATGAGCCAGAAAGCAAGAAATTGCGCCAGAATAGCAAAGTACATTTGCACTGTCATATAACGCGCGATCTGCAGAGTATGAATCGTCGCCACTTCAAGGCAACTGGCAAGACCGTACGAATACGCGAACAGGACCCAGGCCGTTAGGCATCCTAACAGGCTGCGAAGATGTTGGTGGAACAGCAGAACTACGCCGAATCCAAAAGTGCCCAGAAGCAACGGCAGATATGTTCCTGCAAGGATGTCGAGCAGGTTGCCTATGTAACCGGGTTGTCGAAGGACTACGCTACTCGCTGTCAGCGGTTGTGTCCGGTTCATAAACTGCAAAGCAGGCGGATACGCTGTCCATGTTTCGCGATACCATTCCGAGTTCAGCAAAGCTACGCCTCGCCTGTACTCCTCGGCAAGCGGGACAAGCTTCGTCGATTTGTAAGCGCCGCATTTCGGGATGTAAAAAATAGCCAACTGCCGGATGATCTTCTCTAGAACAGCGCCTGGCCGGCGCTGCCAGATTCGCAGATAGTAGAATCGGTAAAACCTGTTAACAGCTGAAACATCATCGCCAAACTCCTTGCGTAACTGCGTCGCCAAGGACGTGCGATTGTACATTAAATAATCGGGGTCGAACCCGAGCGTTTTGTAGCGTTTTCCAGATTTCGAAAGCTCCGTGCCAAGCGCTGTGTGAATACGCCGAAGCCTCTCCTGAGAATAAGGAAGCGTTGCATTGCGTTCGAGATCGTCGGCCATCTGGTCACGAATCAGATTAGCGTGAATCACAAATAGAGTGGTAGGCAGGAAGGTTTGACTGATTTGATCGTCGCGACTCAGAAAATGCTCAGGCAACCACAGCAAGAGCACGCTCGCTAACGCGCCTGCAGCAATCGCGACCTTTTGCCACAGGTGATTTTTCTGGAAAAGCAGAACTACCATGGGCAGTACGGCAAAAAACGAAACGAGTACGAGACTTGGTTTCACGGAACCCAGCAGTCCGGAGATAAACACACCCACAGCACCATAAACTGCTGTCGCCACGCTCCTGTGCTCGATGACCCGGCAGGCGGTGAACTGTGCAAGAACGTAAAGATTGATGCTGAACAAAAATGCACACACGCCTTCCGGTCTAAGTTGCATCTCAAAGTGCACCGGTTCGCTTGCCAGAAGGAACGTCGCCGCCGCGACCAACCCGATCGCGTCGTAAAATCGGAGAGAAACCCGTGGATGCGCGACGAACACGCGAAGGCGGTGCCACGTAAGCAGGAGCATTCCGCCAGCGACGAGTCCAAGAAGATGCTGGGCAATAGTAATCGCGCGAAAGTCTCGGAACACTCCCAATAGCAGATATACGAAGCCCGGATAAATGAAGTTCCGGCCAGAGGTATGACCAAACGGCGCGCCCGTGAGTTTTCTTAGCGCCGGGGAAAGATATCCCCAGGTGTCAGGATCAGCGATCGGATCGAGAGGAAGCGTGAATCTGTTCCAAGCAGCCGCCCCAAAGAGGATAATGACGCCACTCCAGTAGCAGAACTGCCAAAGCCGGCGTTTGGTCATCTGCCGGTGTACGTCAGTCGGCATTTTCAAATTATGATCGACGCCAACGATGGACTTGCTTGATATGCGGCGCAAAATACGCGAAGTAAAGGCCGCGTAGGCTCCGGCACGCCTATTCACTTTCGGGCTGTGGCTCAGCTTGGTAGAGCGCCTGGTTCGGGACCAGGAGGCCGTGGGTTCAAATCCCACCAGCCCGATTTCAAATATACCTGCCGTCTTCCTGTATCGTGCGCTGTCCTCTGCGCATGGCCTGTCTGCGACGAGGCTCGATTGAGAGTCCGCTAAGGACAGCGGAGGTTACAGCTGCCCGGCTTCAATTTCTATCTAACGTAGCGGATCCAATAAAAGCGGCGTTTGGCACAAACGCCTCTACACTGTAATTGTCGAAATCCGCCTTTCCTAATGCATTCCTCTGTCACGATTGTAGGCCTGTTCATTGGCGTGGTGATTTTGTTCTTCGGCCGAAAACTGTTTTGGCTGTGTGTGGCCGCCGTCGGATTTGCGGTCGGTGTGGAGGTTGCGCCCTTGCTTGTTAACGAACCGTCGTCGTTGCTAGCACTGGTCATCGCGATCGTCTTCGGCGTGCTCGGGGCGCTGCTTGCTCTTTTCCTTCAAAAAATTGCGATCGCGGTACTCGGTTTCTTAGCTGGCGGAAAGCTCGCCACGGCGATTGCCGCGGCATTCTTTGTGCACTACGCGCAATACTCGACCATCATCTTCGTCGTCGGCGGCGTCATCGGGGCAATTCTGCTGCTCGTTGTATTTGGGTGGGCCCTCATCATTGTCTCCTCGTTTATCGGTGCCTATTTAATTGAAAGCGCGATTGTGTTGCCGCCGACCGGTTCGACACTTGTATTCATCGGTCTCGCGATCTTAGGCATGTGTGTCCAGGCAGCATCGTTTCGCCGTACTGTGATATAAAACATGGCCGGCTTCGCCACGTTGAATCGGAAATCCGATGTAACGGTGAAGCGATCTAGCGAACCACGTCAGCCGTTCACTGCGGTTCGTCACTTCATCCAGTCTCGCGGCACGTCCACGTACGATTTATCCAGCTGTGCGACTGACGGGCAGCCCAGCAGCTTGAGCGTTCGCACGAGATCCGCGCGCAAAATCTCGATTGCGCGCGTAACGCCCGCGCCGCCTGCCGCTCCCAGTCCGTAAGCGTACGCACGTCCAGCCATTACGGCACGGGCTCCCAAACAGAGGGCTTTAACAATATCGCTCCCGCGTCGGATGCCACCATCGAGCAGGACCTCGATGCGGTCGCCCACCGCAGCCACAACTTCAGGCAAAACGCGCAAAGTTGGAGCGACGCCGGCGAGTTGACGGCCGCCATGATTGGACACAACCAACGCCTCCGCCCCCATGTCCACCGCGCGGCGGGCGTCTTCGGCGGTATGAATGCCCTTAATCACAATTGGCCCGTTCCACGCCTGGCGAATCCATTTGAGATCGTCCCAAGTCACGACGGATTGCTCGAGAGCGGCAGTGACATCGGCATACAGCATCGGTCCTTTCCCTGGGATGACGACATTCTCAAATTTCATCAAGCCGCCGTCCGCTAGAAAGGCCGCAAGCCAGCGTGGCCTAACTAGAATTTGATTAACAAACGGCAGCATTGGTCCGAGTTTTCCACTAAGAAGTTCTTTGGCGCCGTTACGAAGGTCGCGTTCTCTCAAACCTGCAACCGGCGTGTCGATCGTAACCACCAGGGCTGAAAACCCGGCCTTGCGCGCCCGATCAATACCGCCCAAAGCACAATCACGACCGCCGACAAGATAAAGCTGGTACCAGACCGGACCTCCTGATGCGGCTGCCACGTCTTCGAGCCGGCACCCGGAAAGTGTCGAAAGCGTACAAATGATCCCCGCTTCGCCAGCGGCGCGCGCGGCCTCTTCTTCTCCGCGCGGAAACATCAACCGACAACTCCCAACGGGCGCCAGGATCAATGGCATGCTCACCGAAGTGCCGAGCACGGTTGCGCTCATGTCACACGCAGGCGTTGCAACAGCGCAGCGTGGCCGGAGTGTCACGGCCTCGAACGCCCGACAATTTGCTCGCAACGTCGATTCGTCCTCAGCGCCGCCGTCGATGTAGTCGAACACCACACGCGGAAGCCGCCGCTTCGCCCTGCGCCGCAGGTCTTCGATGTTCAAAACGCGCGGGCTCTCAACCGATCGACGATTTCTGTCATGTTGAGCAGAGCGAAACATCTCTGACTATTACTCTGGTCAGCCCCTCGAAAGCAATGATCTGAGATTCTTCGCTCCGCTCAGAATAACAAGCCATGTCGCAATTGAAAGAATTGAGACATCGATTTCATCAGAGACGTGCGGTTAGTGCCGAAAATGGCGGACGCCCGTGAAGACCATTGCTATCTTGCGCTCGTTAGCAGCAGCGATCACTTCTTCATCGCGAACCGAGCCGCCCGGCTGGATAGCACAACTTGCGCCAGCTTCGGCGGCAGCGATCAATCCGTCCGGGAACGGAAAAAAAGCATCGCTCGCAACCGCGCTGCCTTTTAGCGAAAGCCCAGCCTCGTTTGCTTTCCAAACCGCAATCCGCGAAGCGTCGACTCGCGACATCTGGCCGGCGCCAATTCCAAGTGTCCGGTCCGATTTGGCGTATACGATGGCGTTTGATTTCACATGTTTGACGACGCGCCAGCCGAATAACATTGCGTTTAGTTCTGCCTTCGTCGGCCGCCGTTTCGTCACGATATTCGGCGTCAATTCACCATCGACGTCTGCGTCTTGAACAAGCACACCGCCGCAGACCGAGCGCAGATCGGTAGTTGACCTTGCTTCTTTCGGAGGCGTCAACAACCGGATCAAACGCAGATTTTTTTTCTTCTGCAGAACGGCGCGCGCGTCGATCTCAAAATCAGGGGCGATGATCACTTCGCTGAAGATTTCGCTGATCACTTTTGCCAGCGATTCGGTCAACGGCCGGTTGCACACGATGATCCCGCCAAATGGAGCCTGCTTATCCGTCGCAAATGCTTTCTCCCATGCCTTACGCAGATCTGGATCCGAGCCGACGCCACACGGGTTCGTATGCTTCAGAATCGCGACAGTGGGCTCTTCAAATTCCGCTATCAAATTCGTCGCAGCGCTGATGTCGAGAATGTTGTTAAACGAAAGCTCCTTCCCCTGAAGTTTTTCGAAGCATTTGTCGAAATCGCCGTAAAGCGCGGCATCCTGGTGGGGATTTTCCCCGTAACGCAGGCGCATCGCTAATGGGAGCGAAAGGGAAAAAGAGGCATCGGTCTTCTGCTGCTTGTTCAAAAAAGTCGCGATCACACGATCGTACTCCGCGGTCCTGTTGAAGGCCTTGATCGCGAGGCGTTCCCGAAGTTTCAGCGTCGTTTCCCCGTCGTGTTTGCCCATATTTTCGAGCACCACGTCATAGTCTGCGGGATCAACAATCACCGTGACCGATTCATAATTCTTCGCGGCGCTTCGAATCATCGATGGTCCGCCGATGTCGATATTTTCAATTGCTTCCGCCAGAGCTACGCCACGCTTCGCGACGGTGGCCTCGAAAGGATAAAGATTCACCGCCACTAAATCGATCGGATCAAACCCGCATTCACGCGCTTCCGCTTCGTGTTTAGTGTTTCCACGCTTGTACAGAAGCCCTCCGTGCACACGAGGATGCAAAGTTTTTACACGGCCATCGAGCACTTCCGGAAATGCGGTGAAACTGGAAATCTCCCGCACGGGAACTTTTTCCTTTTTTAGAAGGACCGCTGTTCCGCCCGTGGAAATGATGTCTACGCCCTGACCTTCCAGCGCGCGGGCAAACTCAGCGATGCCGGCCTTGTCAGAAACGGAAATGAGAGCGCGGCGAATTTTCATGAGAGAATGAATCGAGATTCGTTAAATCGTTACATCGATTCACGATTTACGATTCACGGATGGCATCAGCGGTCGAGGAGGACGTTCTTAGCCACAGGATACAGCACCGGGCAGCAGCCGATGGTCTCGCAAAATGCTTTGCTGAAATGACTCAGGCTCGAATAGCCCACTTCTGTCGCGGCTTCGGTGACGTTGTAACGGCCAGTGCGCAACAACTCGGCCGCCCGTTCCATGCGAACATTTCGCAAGTATTGCGGGATTGTGTGGCCGACTTCGCGCGAGAAAATCCTGCTCAGATAAAACGGGCTGCAACCCACTTCCTGCCCCAACATTTCCAATGTCGGCGGGTTGGCGAGATCGCGCGTGAGAATCTCCTTCACCCGCTCGACTCGTTCGCGTGCCAGGCGTTTCTGACGCATGCAAAAGAATTCGGGATCCTTCGGTGCAAAAAAGAACTGCGCCATGAGCTCCAATGCCTTGCCCTGGTACCAGAGAACTTGCGCTGCTTTGGCGACCGGTGGTTCCGTCAGGCTGGCCACCACGCTGCGTTGCTGCATCGTCATTGGACGCGCGGGCGCGACGACATTCCCATCTTTCTTTCCAAAAAGGATGCGCCGAATCTCAGGTTCAAGATCGGCTTCGTTCTGCGCTAGCTCGGTCCGCAAATGCTCGCGCGAAAATTCGAGTGTCACGAATTGGTGATGATCGTGTGCGCGCCGTGATGCCGGCAACGGCTCGTTGGCAACGGCATAATATCCGCAATTGCCCGGCAGATAATCGCTGCGTTTGCCGCCGGCTGCGCCAACGGCTCCGTGTCCGTTGAGATTCAGGCAAAACTCCAGGCTATTCGGATGAAACGTGCGTCCCCAATTAAAGGCTCGTTCAACACGGAAGTCATGCCATTCGATCGCGACACCAATCTTATCGACGTCGCCGTACAACGGACGCCATCCGTCTTTCAATTCGCGCCATGCAGCCTGCTCCGCTGCGCAACCAGGATTCATCTTCCGTAAACTACGAGTGCGGACGGGTGGAATGCAAGGAAGGTTTGACTTCCTGTAACGCATCGCGATCCCACTTTCCCAACGTTGAGGCCGCGTCATACGTGCTCTGGGCAAACTGGAGCAGGACTTCATCCGGATTTTCGGCCGTGCGCACCTCGTCATAGGGCAGCATGAACTCCCGAAATTTTGGTTCGTAGAATGCTGCTCCAGGCTGGACTTTTGCTTCTGTAAATCCCGGTGGTTCGGGGTAGGCGTACGAATAAAAAATCGGCGTCGGCGCAACCGCGTTGCCTGGCCAAAAACCCAGGCTGCTTACCTCCTGTGAATACGCCTCTCGCGTAATTGCATCGGGCAGATGCGGAATTCCGCCGGGATGCGGCGGAGCCGTCCGCCCGGAAAACCGCGTCACAGCCAGATCGAAGCTGCCCCAAAAGAAATGCACAGGGCTGCATTTGCCACAAAAACGCGATCGGAACTCCTTGAACACCCGATCGCTCTGCACCAGAACACGCCAGAATCGATTAGCGTATTCCGGATCATAAGACCGGTGCTCTTCATCTTTATCGAATGGGATCGGATTCTCGATCTCGTTAGGTAGCAAGTTGATCTTCACCCCAAGGTCCAAATCATTCAGTGACTTCATGACAGTCTCATAGAACTTGGCGACTGATTGCGATTCCAACTTCAGCGTTCGCGTTGCCCCATCGCTCTTCAGAATCCGCAATTCGTGATCGATAAAATCAAAACGAATCTCGAAGGTGTGGAATTCATACGGGATGGGAGAAGTCGTTAGGCCACGCGAGGTTACGTAAAGTGTCACGTGCCATGAGTGATTCGTCCATGGAGTCAGCGTCAGACGAATTTTGCCGACGATCTGCGTCCACATGTGCAACGTCGTCGCGGTATCCTGCCATTCTGCAAAAGACAGAGCCGACCACGGATTAGATAGGTCCTTCATTTGTCTCCTCACTCCCGGTTAATGAAATCAGAAAATGAACGCTTCACTTTCTCAAACATTCCTCGGGCTTCTTCCTGTGCTCTGTTGAAACCATGCTTGATCGATCGTTTCGCGCTCCTGACTACACCGGTTGCCTCTCCCTGCTCGTAGTCGCCTTCGACGTCTTCCATGGTGGCCCCGGCAAACATCCCTTCAGTTCGCATCACGGTCCCTCGCGTCCCCCCAATGTAAATTGTCCCGACGGGACGCGACGAGTTGTTTCGGAGAGTCACAATCCACATCGGTTCGCCGCGATCGTCTGTACGCAATGTGTAATCCGCTGTTGCAAAACTGGTGTGCGAGGCCTCGGCGGTATGACTCGCCACTGCGTAAGCGCCCCTGGAATCGAGGTTCAACTGCGACACATCGATCGTCGATCCCTCCGCCGAACCTGCGACGTCGCGGTCTGCCTCACCCTCGGAATCAATTTTGCCGTCAGCAACTACGAATTCGCGCACGCCACCCTGTGGATCTTGCACAACAATTTTCCACTTCTCGGGCTGCGGATCGCCCTTGGTGCCACGAATGGACACAATTTGATGCAACGCCTCGCGACCGAATTCGCTGCCGACCACCCGCAACGCTTCGTATGCAGTAACGTTTTCTTCAGCCCAGACGGGCGTTGCCCAAAGCAGAAGCCCAACCCACACTCGCCACATCAGACAAAATTGAACAGCGCTTTGACTGGCTGTCCATCGGCTTTTTCCGTTGCAGCGTTATCTCAATGTATTTCAAATTACGCTCAGCCTTGAATCAATCGGTGAAATCTGCTCACGTCTTTGTGGGCTGCGATGAAAAGAAGCAAAGTCGAATTTAGCAGTCACACTGCGAACCTTGCATTACTCAGGAAATGCGTCCGGGATTTCCTGAAAGGCTACCCGTTCTCAGACAAGGAGCGAATGCTGATGGTGCTCGGCGTGGATGAAGCGTGCACAAACGTCATCCGTTACGCATATGGTTTGCGCAACGACCAACTCATCTCCTTGCGGATGGAGGGATTACGCAAATGCGTGCGAATGCGCTTGCGGGATTATGGTGAAAAAGTTTTCCCGCACGAAATGAAGGGCCGGTCGCACGACCTGGTCAAACCGGGCGGACTTGGTCTTCACTTGATTCGCTACGCTTTCGACCAGGTGGATTATGTCCACAAGCGCCGTGGCACCGAGTTGGTGTTGACGAAAAAACTGGATTAATGGAGTCGTGGAGTACTGGAGTATTGAAGTTTTGAGACCGTTATTCCATTACTCCATTACTCTAACATTTCATCGCGCATGAAACCGCCAGAGCCAGACGCCGCATTTGAAATTTCGCTGCGACCGCCCGCATTCAGCGAGTTCAACGGCCAGGTCAAAGTGCGTGAACGGCTCGAGCTAATGGTCGAAGCGGCTAAGAAGCGCGGGGACGTGCTGGAGCACATTCTCCTGAGCGGACCGTCAGGCCTCGGCAAGACGACCATTGCTTACATCATCGCCAACGCGATGGGCGTGAATCTCAAAAACACCAGCGGCCCTGTCATTGAAAAAGCCGGCGAACTCGCCGGACTTCTTACCAGCCTTGAAAAAGGTGATGTGCTCTTCATTGACGAGATTCACCGTTTGCAACCAGCCATCGAAGAATACCTCTATCCGGCAATGGAAGATTACCGGCTGGACATCATCATTGACCAGGGACCACAGGCCCGCAGTCTCCGTCTTAATCTGCCAAAGTTCACCTTAGTCGGGGCGACGACACGCGCGGGAATGGTAAGCGCGCCACTCCGTTCGCGTTTCGGGATGACGGCGCGGCTCGATTATTATCACGCCGACGAAATGCAAAAGATCATCGTGCGCAGCGCACACTTGTTAGGCGTGGAAATCGACTCGGCGGGCGCGACCGAGGTTGCGGCGCGCTCAAGGGGGAC
Source organism: uncultured Verrucomicrobiae bacterium (assembly GCA_963804875.1). Classification (GTDB taxonomy): domain Bacteria; phylum Verrucomicrobiota; class Verrucomicrobiia; order Chthoniobacterales; family UBA10450; genus Udaeobacter. The sequence continues at coordinate 269,822 of CAWDRX010000005.1, read as the reverse complement.
CCCGCGCACGGCGAACAATCTATTGCGCTGGGTGCGCGATTACGTGCAGGTCAAAGCGGATGGAAAAATCACTGCGGAACTCGCCGATCGCGCTCTCACAATGCTCGAGATAGATCGCGACGGATTCGATCAATGGGACAAACGCATCATCGAAACCTTGATCCATAAATTCAACGGTGGGCCTGTTGGACTGACTTCGCTTGCTGTCGCAGTCGGCGAAGAAGCAGGCACAATCGAGGAAGTCAACGAACCCTATTTGATCATGGAAGGCTACATCAAACGCACCGCGCAAGGCCGCGTCGCCACGGCAAACGCCTACCGAAAGCTTGGATTAAAAATGCCCGGAGGTATGCAGCCTGAGCTTCTGTAGCGCACGGTCGCGCTCAGAAACACTGTGAGGACTCCGTTGTTGTACGTTCCGACTCGCACCCACGTGTAGTTGCCGTTGCGCAGTCGCACAGCCCAAAAATCGAAATCGCCCGTCTCCCGGTCGCCGGCAACGTCGAGCGCTGTCGACCCGGTCACGCCGTGATAATGATCTGCTTCCTCTATGAATTCCGCTTTGAATCTGTCGAAATTCTTGAGCGGCTTTGGATACTGTAATGCCAGGTTCACCACGAAGAGCGCATCATAGGCAGACAACGCAAACGCATCCGTTGTAATGCCGGTGCGCGCTTCGATTTCATCCGAAATCGGCTGCCACCGATTGCGCAGCGCATCGGGCAATCCAAAAATGGGATTTGGATAACCAACACTTGCCGCGAAACCGGCCGCACTCGAATCGCCGGTCAATGCCGCGGAAAGAGCGACGCCGTCGCTGCCGTACCACGTTGTGTTGGCGAGTGTAGGATTGTCTTGTGCCGAATGAAATATGTCGACGGCTTCATCGAACGCCGCCAAATAGACCGCGACTGCAGAGGGGTTAATGCCGCTGCCAATTAAAGTCCCGATCTGGTACGCAACAGCGTTGGTCGCGGCGGAAAAGTTGGTAGTGGTCGTATCGTAGCGAAACCCTGAAGTTACTCTGCCTCCAAGCGCCTGAAACCTTATCTTCACGGAGTCGTGCAGACCGTTGTTGCCAGCGTCGTTACGCCAAAGCGGAACAATGGCGCGAATACCATCGTGTTGTAGCAATGCCACAAGCGCTTCAGCCTCACGCCTATCGTTAGGGCAAAACCGAAGGATATTGTCGCCCGGGATGGCGAGCGAGGATGCTGTACTACCTTGGCTGATCACAAGAATATCATGCGCGTCCGCGAAAGGTTTGATCATAGCTACTTCGGAACTGGTCTGCGGTCCGATGATGATCTTGACGCCACGTTCATGGAGATCCTGAATAGCACTCAGCGCACGCGATGGATCATGCTGCGTATCGCGAACAAGGAATCGGTATCGGACCGGGTTATACTGAGGATGGATGTTTTGGAGATCTGCTGCGGCAATTCGCAATGCGGCCACGGTGTTCCTGCCAAGCGAGAATCCCGATCCGGTTAACGTGGCCAGCACGCCGATTTTCACCGTTCGCGGGGAACCAGTAGCTGCTTGAACTTCTCCTGCAGGGGTGATTGCCACCAAAAGTAGTCCACAAACAATGACACGAAGGAAGAACCGAATTTTCATAGGCGCCCAATCATCCCCGAACCGGTGTGACACAGTCGAGAACGATCACTTTTGTCTAGCGACGATCTTCGATTTAAGAGTTTGCGGTAGACCTTGATCTTAATCGCTGGTATCGAACACAATTGCCCTAACGAGAAGTTTGGAGAAAAAATTCTGCGCCCTGAACGATCTCTGGGTTAACTTTGTAACCCCAATGCAACTGACAGCGGATTTCTTCCAGCAGACAGCCAAGGTTTTTACGGTCTCCGAGCTGACGCGAAGCATCCGCGGCACGCTGGAAACAAAATTTGCCGGAGTCTGGGTCCAAGGAGAAATCTCAAACTACAAATTGCACCCGAGCGGTCATCAGTATTTCACCCTCAAAGATCAACGGGCACAGATCTCATGCGTAATCTGGAGAGACACGATGCTGCGGTCGAGACAACCGCTGGCCGACGGCGCACAAGTGCAGGTCCTTGGGACGGTCACAGTTTTCGAAGCACGCGGACAATACCAACTCAATGTTCAGATTCTTCAGCCACGCGGAGTCGGCCTACTCCAGGCGAAGTTTGAAGCGCTGAAGCGCAAACTTGAGACAGAAGGGTTGTTTGCCCAGGAACAGAAACGGCCGTTGCCAAAGTTTCCGCGACGAATCGGGATTGTGACGTCGTCAACCGGCGCAGCGATCCGCGACATACTTAACGTGCTCCGTCGTCGCGCGCCGTGGTTGCAGATACTGATCAACCCGGTCCGTGTGCAAGGAGCCGGCGCAGCGCAGGAAATTGCGGTGGCCATTGGTGAGTTTGCCACGCCTAACGACGCATTTGCGTCCGTCGATTTGATCGTGGTTACACGCGGTGGAGGCAGCATTGAAGATTTGTGGGAGTTCAACGAAGAGATCGTCGCGCGCGCAATATTCCATTCGGCGGTACCAGTCGTCTCGGCAGTCGGTCACGAAATTGATTTCACCATCTGCGATTTTGTCGCGGACCTGCGTGCACCTACCCCCAGTGCTGCGGCGGAATTGATTGTCCCTGACGTAATCGATCTTCGGAGACAGATGGATCGTTGCGCGCGATCACTGGAGCGCCAGTTGCTCAATCGCCTGCGCGACGCCCAGCAACGACTCGATCACGCATGCGAGACACTGCAGCGCTGCCTTGCACACAAAATCGAGGGTTACAAGCGGGACCTCGACCATGCTCTTCGTGTGATGCAAGCGCGCAGTCCTGTGCGCGAGATGATGATGCGCCGTAACTATCTCGCCGATTTGCATCGGCGATTGGTGGCCTGCCCTGCGCGCCTGATTGAAAACGCAAGACACCGTTTCAGCCGCATCGAAGGGATTCTGCGCGTGCTCGGACCCGATGCCACACTGCGTCGTGGCTACAGCATCACCACGAACGATCGCGGGCAAATCATCCGGACAACTTCAGTAGTTAGGCCAAAGATAAAAATCCGCACTCGGGTCAGTGACGGTGAATTCGATTCAGAGGTGTTGTAGTTCCGCGCTTTAGGCACGTTTGTTAGGTGACTCCAACCTGGGCAACTAAGAAAAGAGATTTATTCGTTCCGTTGAGCTTGTTTCTCTGCTGTGATTTTTCGCGATTATTCCGTCTTGTTTTTTGCCCTCTTTGATACTATGCCGGTGACAGCTTGCTCGGAGAACTTCTGTTTGTTAATCGGGCTTTGATCCAAGGGTAACTGGCAAGATTGTCTCTGCCGCGCTGAAACTTGCTAGCGTTTTATCACCACTAACGTACCGATGTGCGCGGCGTTATAAAACTGGCGCGCTTTCCAATAAGGCATCCTGATGCATCCGTGTGATGCCGGCACTCCGGGCAGGTAACCCTGGTGTAATCCGTAACCAGGCGAGAATTCGAGAAAGAAGGGCATTGGCGCGCCAACAAAGTGCGAGTGCGGCGGTTTGGCGTCGCGCCTGATATCGACGTTCGCCTTCACAACACGACCCGAGCCATCAGCGTAGTCACCATAAACACTCGAGCGATGAGCTTCGTCCTTACGGATGACCTGGAAGCGACCAACTGGGGTACGGTAACCTTCGCGACCACTGGATATGCGAGACGATGCGGTTCTCTGTCCACTACGGTAAAGATAAGCTTGCTGTTCTCGCAAACTCACGACGATCGACGCTCGGCCGGATTGAGACTCCGGTAGATTAGATGTGACCATGTCTGTCACGGTGCTGCAGCCAGACAAAATAATGAGAGTCGCAAAGAAAGCGGAAAATTGTGACAGTCGATTCATACATCTTGTGCCCGGCGACTATCGGGCAATCGCGCCTACCTCGTTTCGCCTCAACCGCTCAGTGACCCGCACATCTTTCTTGCGAGCGTTGATAACGAACGTGTTGTTTTCTCCTAAACTTGACCACGGACCACGCGGCACTTCGCTAAACTCTACAAATCGCCAGTCGGTCACGTCGGTTTGCTTCAGCTCGAGATAATCTCGAACGGCAGGAGAAACATCGAGGCCGGCGCCCTTATTGAGATTGGGTTTTGGACGTTCATTGCCAAATACGTACTGCCAATGGTCCGTCCGGAATGGTCCCGCGTCTTCCCATTGCGCATAAGCGAGCCGATTGCCTTTGCGGATTGCAATCCACCGATCTTTGCATGTGGAAACAGCAGGACCCTGGTACGCTTGTTGAAACCATGGAACAACACGCTGCGCTTCGGGCCGATGTCCAGTATGTGCTTTGTCGTTGTACGGAAGTGCGCAGTAAAATGGGTTCTGCCTTGGCGTAAATTTTACGGGAACGTAATTACGACGACGGTCGGGGTTTGGATCGTCAAAACCACCGTAGTTTTTTGCCCAGTTTTTATCCCACGCACTCGTGTGATTCGGGACGAGATTATTTCCGCCTGGCTGTTCGCCGATCCAAAAGACCGTCGTTACGATATTTGTTTTCCACGGAAATGACCGCGCCGGCGAAGCGGCGACCGATTTTGTGATGCGGGGCCGGGCCTTTTCCTTGACCACTTCGATTTGAGCAGATGCCGGATCAAGCGCGACGAAAAGAGCGAAACAAAAAAGCCCAAGTGAACAGCGTTCCCCCATTAGTTTCCCATCGGTTCCCTTTTGAATACTGCGTGCAGCCGCGCAGACTTGTGTCGCATTCCGCCGTGTAGATTACCACTTCAGACAGAATCACAAATAATATTTCAAGATTCAACCAGTCGACGAAGCGATCTTGGCAACGCAAACAGTTACCAGAGTCTGCCGACTAATTTCCGCTCCGTTGCGCTGCCGCTAAGGTGTAAACTTGTAAACGCAACCGTCATCGTCAGTGCCGCCATGCACAGTCGCGCCGTAGAAATTTCCGAATCTATCGACGACCATGCCGTTGTAGGAAAACCCGCCATCTGGCGGGCCTGCGAACGGATGAACAACACTCTCCGTCCATTGTCCGCCCCCATTCGGAGTTAGTTTAAAGATTGCGCCGCTCCCCAAACCGCCTTCGCTCGTAGTGCCATAGAGATTGCCGGCTGGGTCGTAGACGAGATTGCTGATCGGACTGTTGCCGTCGCTACCCTCTTGGAAGCTGTAAATTACTCTACCGTCCCATTCCCCAACCGACCGGGGCGACAGCTCGTAAACAGAGCCGATACCGTTTTCACCACCGTAATAGGTGGTGCCGTAGATCTTGCCGGAACCAGCGCGAAGTAAGGCGCCATAAGGAAAACTGCCGTCGGGTTGTCCATGGAAAGAATAAAGCACCCTGAAATCCCATTCGCCAACTGCTGTCGGTGTGAGCTCGAAAACAACTCCGCTTCCATACATACCTCCAGTGGTGGCCGCGCCGTAAAGCCGCCCGTGACTCACAAGCATTCTTCCGGCTGAACCCGAGGAGCCGTCATTGCCGCCAGTGAAAGTGTGAATCACCTGAAAGTCCCAACTTCCGGCGTGTGGATGAAGTTTGTAGATCGTGCCTACGCCGTACGTGCCGCCAGTCGGAGTCATACCATAAACATTGCCGCTCCGATCTATGGTGACCCGCGCGCCCGGACCAGAGCCGTCATCACCGCCGGTGAATGCATGAATGATTGTTTGGTTCAAAGCCCGGCCTGACCTGGTCAGTTTATACACCACTCCGCAACCGCCTTCACAGCTACCTGAACCGCCAGTAACTGCGGTGCCGTACAGGTTGCCGCGTCGATCGATTGTGACGCCTTTGTACGGCTCGCCTCCATCCGCGCCACCGGTGAAACTGTAGAGTACGCTGTGGTCCCATCCACCAGGTGTGGGGCTGAGTTGAAAAACTGTCCCGCCGCCAAACTCTCCTCCGAGCACTGTCGTGCCGTAAATGTTCCCAGCGTTGTCCGTCTCCAAATCAGTGTCGGCGTATTCGCCTTCGTCCTCTTCAAAGCTAAAGATCACATCAGTCGTCGTTGCAGTCGCCGTCGCCAACGACAATGCGGTAATGAAAACTGGAACTGCGTTTTTGATGAGAATCAGCACATTCATTCTTTTCCTTGCCTTTCCGCGTTTGAATTATTTTTCTAAATCGCGGGTCCGGAAGAGGCAAAGAACCTGGCGGGAAGGAGTTCTCCCCCTGATTCAGATCCGCTTTAGCGTCGCCGAGTATGCGAAAATGCTTTGGCGTTTGTCAAAACAATTCGTCGCATGCTAATTCGCGACGATTTCTACCTGTCAGGAATGTTCCTCGTCGAACCCGCCAGATCACTAGAAGCGCCTAGTTGAAGCGCGACAGGCGCGTCAAGATCCTTTTAAGATGGAGTTAAGGTCACTCAAGGTGCTATCAAGCTCCAAGCGTCTGACAGAGTCGGGCCAAAAGCAGCGCTGACGAAAACGTTGTTCTGGAGATACCAGATCTCTGTTTGGCGTGTCCTCGCATTGTAGAGCACATAGTCCGGGTAGCCATCGGCATTAAAGTCGGCGGATGCCACCACTGCCCAACCGGCCGGAAGCATTGGGCCGAACGCAGCGTTGACGAGCACATTGTTATTGAGATACCAGATCCTTGTTTGACGGGTGTTCACGTTGTAAAGCAGATAGTCCGGGTGGCCGTCGCTGTTAAAGTCAGCTACAGCAATCACTGCCCAGCGGGCCGGAAGTGTTGGGCCGACGGCGGAGTTGACGACCACATTGTTATTGAGATACCAGATCATTGTTCCACGGGTGTTCATGTTGTAAAGGAGATAGTCCGGGTAGCCGTCGCTGTTGAAGTCGGCTGTAGCCACTAATTGCCAGCCGGTCGGAAGTGGTGTTGGGCAGAAGGCGGCTCCGATCAACGTTGATCCCGATAGATACCAAATTGCGCTTCGCTCGCTACTGGGCTCGAACAAGGCGTAATCCGGGTGGGTGTCTTGATTAAAATCTGCCGTACCTCTCAACCCCGAGCGCCCCGGGAGAGTTGGACCGGGGGCACTGCCTATGAAGATGTTGTTGTTCAGATACCATATTGCTGTTTGCCGGGTGTTAGTATTGCGGAGCACATAATCCGGGTGGCCGTCACCATTGAAGTCGCTTACGGCGGCCCTACCTCCAAAGCAGGCTTCCACAAGTGTGTTTTGACCGTTAGTGACAGTGAAGTTCCCTGTTTGCGTGGCAAATGCTGGATTCGACACTGCATAGGTGTGCGAGCCCGGTGGCAACACCGCATCGTAGGTGCCATCAGCAAGCGTTGCGCCATAAGAAATGCCATCGATCGAGACCGAGGCTTTTGTAGGTGCGCCTCGGTCACAGACGACGAAGTGTGCAGTTCCTTTTGGCGGTGGCGTGCACTGGGCGAATTTGAAGTAGCTGATCCGTGTCTTCCAACCTGCGTCGAGGCCCGTCTCTGCGTAGTACTCGTTAGTATAATAGAAGGTGCAGTCGTCCACCGGATCAACGGTCATGGCGCTGTAATCGCCCCAGCGAGAGTTCCTCTGGCTGCTGCCGGTGCCGTCAAAAAGAAGTCGTTCACCTGACAAGATGTTTAATGGATCAGTAGCCAGTCGGCCTGCATAACGGATTTGCGGGTGAATCGTTGCACTGGAAGCGCTAAACCCGAGCGCAATGTTCCCCTGGTTATCCGACGCGATGCTACCCATCCAGCGCCAGGTACTGTCGGGCTGGTAGGTTCTTTGCTGGCGAAGCGTCCAGCTCTCTGGGAGCCTGCGTCGCAGCTCGAACCAACGAATGCCTGCCACCGAATTCGCACTGACCGTAAAGTTGTTAAGCAGCGACTCGCGACCGTCGGGAAATCGGCGATAGGCGTTGCGGAACATCAGCCGGTCAGCGAGACCGCTCAGACGGTTCGTTACGCCCAATTGGGGCACGCACTCGTCATTACCTGGACAGAGCTGAGTAAAGTCTGCTGCAGGAACACTGGCTCGGGGCGTAAAGCTAGAATTACGTGGCTGGTTCCAGTCAACATGAAAGGCCCATACCTTGTAAATAGGGGCGCCTGACCCCTCTTCCTCCTCAGTAACTGCTACGAAATGGTTTGGATCACCGGCTGGGGGCGGAAGGACTCCATCCAGGTCGGAAGGTAGCAAGTAATCCTCGCCAATAATCCGTTTAGTTGTTTGAAGAGTGGCAGTGGGATCGCCTACTAGCATCTTCGCCCGATCAAACACAAAAGGCTTCGACCCAAGCCGAGTTTCTCCATCAAACATCATCGCAGACATGTAATAGCCATCCGGCCAGACGCCGAGCTTGGGATAATCTTGCTCCCGGAACGTGAGGTGAAAGTCGTATCGGTACCACGCACTGGTGGCATCGCCGGTCTGGGAAACAGCGATACATTCGTCTTGGTCGCCGTCCACGCCGGAGGGATGGGCGAACTGGCTGATGACCCACCGGTCAGCGAGCCGATCATAGACGACTATCGGATCGCCCTCCCCGCCAGTGTGGCACGTGCCGCCAAACCCGGTCCAGATTGAAGCGATGGGAATGGGCCCAAGAAGGGATGTGCCAGTAAGTTTATCAAAGACCTGCAGAGCCCTGTTGACCATTTGGACGTATTGAGTTTTCCCAACCGCGCCGTTGGTATCCGGGACTGCGAAACACGAAGAGAAATCGGGTTCGCACTGGGCTATGCCGGCCCATTGCCCGATCGGCGCGGGAATAGCTGGCGTCGTCATCCGCTGCTGCCAGAAGCTGCTTTGAACCACCGGATCCGGGCGATCGCGGTGTCTAATCGGGATCCTTGGGTGGACATGTGGTTCACGCTTCTCTCCTGCTTGCGGCCATACCACTGGCTGGTCGCGAAGAGGCGGTGACAGGTCGCTGTGCACCGCCGGTATAACCTTCATTTGGCCTACTCCTTGTGCGTTGGGGTCCAGGTTTGCCTGGGCAGAAGCGTTCGAAAACGCGCCGAAGCCGAGCAGCGCAAGAAAGACGCCGGCGAGGACGAGAAACATTCCAATTGCGACGCGCGAATTAAAAAAGGCAGATACAGAAGTGGATTTCTTTTTCACAGGATCAAGTGGAGTTGATTCATTTTAGTTGCGGATCTGGGAGCCGGCGTTCGGCCGCTGGAATGCACGGTTGAGACGCAGCCCCAAGTTGCAACGGCTCGGCGGCTTTAGTCATTATTGAGAACAGTCTGCGGTTCAGCTTTGCTCACTTCAAGCCGGGCGCTCACCTTCTGCAGGCCAGCAGTAAGCGCCTCAATTTGCTTTTGCTGCTGCGCGACGGTGACTTGTAGTTTCTCCACGTTATGATGTTCTTCGACGAACGCCTTGTGCTCTTTGAGAAACTCGTTGAGCAACATCGCGTTCACCTGCTCGTAGCGCACGCTGTAGGGTTTTCCCTCTTTGTCGCGCACTATTAGACCTGGATTCACCTTTTCCACATCCTCCGCGACCAACCCAAGCTGCGGGGTGCCCGCCGGATCAATTTCTTTTTTGTAGCGGAAGCTAACTGGCTTGAGTGAGAAGAGCGCTTCACTGGCTTTGTCCATTGGCTGGATGTCTTCTTTAAAGCGCTTTGAGGAAATGAGCGTCCCGAGCCTGCCATTTTCACTGATGAGGACTGAGGCTCCTGCGGGAGTGCCCTTACCGAAAATATTCCCGATAAAGCAGGTCTTGCTTTCATTCGTACCGGCGGAACCGATACAGATAGCGTTAGTGGCCGTCTTAACGTTGCTGCCAGCAAGGAAACCCACGGCGATATTCTCAATGCCGGTGGTGTTGTTACTGAGTGCACCATTACCAATGGCCGTATTGCGGTCGCCGGTGGTATTGCTACCGAGCGCTGCAGGTATTTCATCTTGGTACGCCGCACCAACGGCCGTGTTGCCGATGCCGGTGGTGTTACGCCCGAGCGGTGCACTTTTAGCAGGGCCATCGTTCGTCCCCGCGCCAACGGCCGTGTTGAAGCCGCCGGTGGTGTTACTGCTGAGCGCATCAACGCCAACGGCCGTGTTGAGAGACGAATCCCCATCTTTGCCGGGGCCGGTATTGTTCTGGAGCGCCCGTGCGCCAACGGCCGTGTTACCGGACGCCTCGGTGTTTTTGGCGAGCGTCTCCGCGCCAAGGGCCGTGTTGCCGAAGCCTTTGGTGTTTTGAAGGAGCGTCGTCACGCCAACGGCCGTGTTGCCGAAGCCGACGGTGTTAAAACTGAGCGCTAAACTGCCAACGGCCGTATTTCCGGAGCCGGAGTTCTCGATGTTGGGGTTGGGGTCGTTGAAAGTGAGCGCCCCCGCGCCAACGGCCGTGTTGCCGACGCCGGTGGTGTTGCTAAAGAGCGCCTCAAAACCGTTGGCGGTGTTAGTGCTGCCGCTAGTATTGTTGCGTAGCGCGCTAGCACCCACTCCCGTATTGAAGCTGCCTTCCGTATTACCCGCGAGTGAAAACAAACCGACTGCCGTGTTGTACCCGCCAATAGTAAGGCTGAAAAGGGCGTGCACCCCTTCTGCGGTGTTACCATTGGGATAGCCTCCGTCCGGTGGCGGACTAACTGCCTGCGCCGTAGGCGAAAGCCCAAAGCAGGCGAACACGAGAGGGATAAGGAGGAGACCAAGCCGCGAAGGCGACCCGTCTATTGATTTTTTTAAGTGTGGAGTTGTCATATTATTTTTGATTTTTCCAGGTGGATTTTTGAACTGCATTGACTGCAATCCAGTTCCGCGCGGAACCAGGAATCATCCTCACGAGGCGCTTTTGAACAGCGGCCTCACTTCGGTTGACTCGGGGCTCCAGTTGGATCTGGAGATCGCGCTAAACGGTGTCTCAGCGAAGGTCCAGCCCCTGCGGCTTATTCAGCCGTGCCGAAGATAGGGTGAAACTGTCGGATGACGTAATCGAGGAGGCTTTTACCAGCACCGCGACAGTCTGTCGAGCTCTATTTCACGCGCCCCGCAATCCTCTGGGCGTTCTGCCGCACGAATCGCCGATTCCAGTTTCTTCATTTCTTAGCCACGGATGGACACCCGCACACGGCGGCCAAGCTGGGATGCTGCAACGGATGCAAAAGCCGCGTAAATGACATGGTTTCCGCCACCTAAAGGATGGCCTATACGCGGCGAAGCGACGGCCGGGCTTTCAAACACGGATCGGAATTTAATAAGTAGAGGCGATTGACCGCGTAGATAGCCATGCCAGGGCGACTAGCTATTCATCCTTTTACGCGGTCGACCTCGGGAAGAAGTTCTCCGCCTGATTCAGAATCCGCTTTACGGATGGAGAGTCTGAAGAAAATCTATTCCCTTTGTCAAGCTCGAAAGGATAATTGATCAGCTCCTTGATTAGTCTACACCGTTAAGATCTAGTCATTTTTACCAACTAACCGTGGCGCAGGCCTATTAATCTCACGCTGCGTGCTCACTCGTTCAAAAGCTGCTGTGAGCATCGCGATTTGCTTCTCTTGATGCGCAAGTCGCTTCTCCTGCTCTCCAACGACCAACTTCAGCTCAGAGACAGTCGCTTGCTGATCCTCGTTCTTTCGATGCTCCTTGAGAAATTCGTTCAACAACATCGCATTCACCTGATCGTAGCGCACAGTATTGACGTGACCGTTTTCGTCACGCACGATCAGATCAGGATTTATCTTCTCGACCTCTTCGGCAATGAGTCCAAACTGCTGAGCCCCCGCGGGATCAATCTCTTTTTTGTAACGGAAGGTTACTGGTTTGAGTGAAAAGAGCGTTTTGCTGGCTTCGTCCATGGGTCTGATCTTTTCCTTAAAGCGCTTTGAGGAGGTTGCAGTGCCCAACTGACCATTTGCGGCTACAAGAACGTTTGTGCCACTCGGAATCGTTTGCCCGCTAATCCCACGGACGATGGTAGTCGTGACATCAGGATTACCGATCCTGATGGTGTTGCTTTCGCCTGCAACCCCAACGACGTCGAAACCAATATCGATATTGTTGCTATCGGCTGCTGTCAGATTCTCGCCGGCATTCTCGCCGACAGCGACATTAAAGTTGCCATTCACGATGTTAGAAAGAGCGAAACTTCCCACCGCGGTGTTACCGCTGCCGCCGGCGTTGTTGTGCAGTGCATCAAGTCCAGTGGCCGTGTTATCGTTACCGCTGCCATTTGCCGTGAGCGCTTCAGTGCCGATCGCGGTGTTGCCGTTGCCATCGATGTTTGCAAAGAGCGCATGATCTCCGACAGCGGTGTTGGATTCGCCGAGTGTGTTGTCATGGAGTGCGCTTAACCCGGTGGCCGTGTTGAAGCTCCCTATGGTGTTGTTAACTAACGCGGCAACGCCAGTTGCAGTGTTGTTGTTTCCGGTGGTGTTACCGGCAAGTGCACTAACTCCAACGGCTGTATTGGAACCACCCGTAGAGTTATCAACTAGCGCTGCAACGCCAATAGCCGTGTTTAGACTGCCAGTGGTGTTGCTGGCGAGCGCATTGTCGCCGATGGCGGTGTTATCCGTGCCGGTAGTATTGCCAAAAAGCGCCAGCGCGCCGGCCGCGGTATTGGATCCGCCGGTGGTGTTGCTGAGTAGTGCTGCATCCCCAATGGCGGTATTCGCCTCGCCGATGGTGTTGTTCAGAAGCGCGTCCACCCCAACCGCGGTATTATCTTCGCCCGTTGTATTGAGCAAAAGCGCGGCAGCGCCAACCGCCGTATTTTCGTTTCCGGTATTGAGCGTAAGCGTCCCCGCACCGACAGCCGTATTAAAACCGGAGTTTATGCTGCTCTGGAGTGAAAACGAACCAATCGCAGTGTTTGCAAACCCTGTGGTGGTATCCAGATTAAGCATGGCGTTTTGCCCTTCTGCTGTATTGAACCCGGGATATCCACCATCTGGTGGCGGATTGACTGCGCGTGCCCCCGGTAAAAGCGCAGAGCCTGCGAGCACGAAAGCAACGACAATCAAACAGCAGCGAAAACATGGCCAGTTAGTTAGAGTTATTATTAATGGAATTATGGTTTTCGGTTTTGTACTCATGGATCGGTGTTGGTTTAGGGTTTATTGAGCACCACTTGCGGTGCGTTTCTGCTGATTTCCATCTGCGTGCTGATTGTTTGAAGACGAGACGCGAGAACATCGAGTTGCGCTTGTTGTCTCGCGAAGCTCTGCTGCTGATGCGTTACAGCCATTTTCAATTCTTGCACTTTTTTGTGTTCTTTAAGGAACTCATTAAGTAACATCGCGTTTACCTGTTCGTAGCGCACGCTGAAAGGCTTGCCGTCTTCGTCGCGCACGATTAAATCGGGATTCACCTTTTCCACGTCCTCAGCCACTAGGCCGAACTGCGGGATTCTGTCGCGATCCAGCTCTTTTTTGTAGTGGAAGGTGACTGGTTTGAGCGCTAGGAGCGCTTCGCTGGCTTTCCCCATTGGTTTGATGTCCTCTTTGAACCGCTTAGAAGATGTGGCTGTCCCCAGCCTTCCGTTTGAATTCACAAAGACGCCAACTCCTCCGGAGGATGTGCCGTTGAAAATGTGGTCGATAAAACAGCTACCGCTGACATTATTACCTGCTGCTCCTACACAGATAACATTGCTGGCAGTCGTAACGCCGGAACCAGCATCACTCCCAATGAAAATATTGAACTCGCCACTGGTGAGATTGATTCCGGCTGGGGAGCCCACAGCGAGATTGACGTTCCCGCTGGTAAGGTTACGCAGTGCGTTAGCTCCAATGGCCACGTTGTTGGCCCCACTGGTGAGATTAAAGAGTGCTTGATATCCAAATGCATCGTTGAGCGCGGCGTCCGGGCCACTGGCATGAGCTAGGGCCTGAAAACCGACAGCTGTGCTGATACCCAGATCTGTATTATTCAGGCCGCTGGTATTGCTACCAAGTGCCTGGTAACCCACGGCGGTGTTCCCGCTGGCGATAGTGTTGTTTTCAAGCGCTTCCTCGTCAACTGCAACGTTGGGGCCGACAGCGAAATTATTGGTGATGCTCAGGGTGCCACCCGTCGTATTGCCAAAGAGGGCGTTGGAACCAATGGCGGTGTTGCCGCTGGCGGTGTTGTTCTCCAGCGCGCTGACGCCTACAGCGGTGTTTGAATCGCCATCCCTGTTCAGCAAGAGCGCGGCAGCGCCGATGGCGGTGTTTGAATTCGCGTTGTTGAATAACAGCGTGCCGGCTCCAACAGAAGTGTTAAAGCTGCCGATAGCGACGTTCTCGAGCGAAAACGCACCAACAGCTGTGTTAGCAGCTCCCGTCGTAAGGCTAAAAAGGGCGTTTTGTCCTTCTGCTGTTGTAAAGTTGACATAACCCCCGTCAGGCGGTGGACTGACTGCCTGCACGAGGGATAAAAGGTCAAGTGATGCGAGTGCTATCGCGATAAGGAGGAAACGTGTCCGTAAAAGCGGACAGCTGATCCGCCTTTTGACCGGCGTGTTCTTTACGTTTTCTTCAGGGAGCCTTTTCATTTTCTTGTCCTTGCTTCTGGTTTTTGATTTACTGTTTCTGTTGGTTTCTTCGTCCTGCGCAATTGCGGCTTAATCGAGCTTTGCGTGATGGAAAGATGCCGGGCGCGCTTATGAAAGTCTTTAGGGAGAGGCTGAATTTTTCTGAATTCTTTTGAAAACGGCGATGCAGAGTTCCTCAATCAACCTCTACGAATTTGGCGGTTTCCAGCTTGACCGCTCGAAGCGGTTGTTGCGTCGTTTGGATGGAACCCCGGTTCCTCTAACACCGCGAGTGTTCGAAACGCTTCTCTTCATGGTCGAGCACCACGACGCCGTACTCGATAAGGAGCGAATCATGGAAGCCGTTTGGCCCGATTCGATTGTCGAGGAGAACAACCTCGCGCAAGCGATCTCGAAATTGCGCCAGGTTTTCGGCGAAACTCCAGGCTCGCATAACTACATCGTGACCGTTCCAGGTCGCGGGTATCGCTTTGTTGCCGAAGTTAGCGAGCGGTCCGCCACGCCTGCAACGCCCCCGTCCGCGCCTCTGCAGCCGCTTATTGCAGCTAGCGATGCGGGCTCTGAAAACATCGTTCCTAGTGCGACCCTCAAAGAGCCCGGTCACAACCGAATCGCAACGCTTCCTGAAGGTCTCACGATCGAACGAGATCGAAGTCTTTTGGGGCTATTTGCGAAAACTCCCTGGTTATGGGCGGCTTCCATCTCAGCGATTGCTATCATTTGCCTCGCAACTTTGTTTCTTCTCCGCTATCGCAGGCTGCCCGTGAGTGGGCGGGCGCATAGTTCGTCTGTCGCGAGCGGAGCAGTTTTATCTCCCCCGGCGCCGATCCCGGAAAAGAGCATCGCAGTGTTGCCATTTGATAATCTTAGCGACGATAAGCAAAACGCCTTTTTCGCAGCTGGCGTCCAGGATGAAATAATCTCAGACCTGGCGAAAATCGCAGACCTAAAGGTCATCAGTCGCACGTCCGCGAACCTTTATAAAAGCGGAAACCCGCGGAACTCGGGAGAGATCGGGCAGCAACTGGGCGTTGCCCATCTTTTGGAAGGCAGCGTACAACGTATCGGTAATCGGCTCCGAGTTAATGCGCAACTCATCAAAGTGCCGACCGACACACACGTGTGGGCGCAAACTTACGATCGTGATGTAGCCGATCTCTTCGCGATTCAAAGTGAAATCGCGGGGGCGATTGCCGGCCAGCTTCACGCTCGAAATCTCCCAGGCGGAAAAACGGGCCATCGAGCGACCGCCGACTACTGATCTTAACGCGTTTGATCTCTATAGCCGCGCGAAAAATCTTTATCTAACGGTCGGCTTTAGCGCCAAGGCGAGAGAAGATCTAGTGCGGGCCGCTGACCTGCTCAATCAGGCCGTGTCGCGTGATCCATCCTTTTTTCAGGCTTTTTGTCAGCTCAGTCAGACTCACGGTTTGCTCTATTCTTACGGCTTCGACCATACGTCAGCACGGCTCGCATTGGCCGAAGCGGCTCTCGCAACAGCCTCTCGTCTTCGTCCGGATGCTGGCGAAACGCATCTGGCCCGTGCGTGGAATCTTTATGTAGGATACCGCGATTATGACGCTGCTCTCGGTGAACTTAAACTCGCGCGCGAGAGCCTGCCGAACGATCCGCAAATATTTGAGCTGACGGCTTACATCCAGCGGCGCCAAGGACGCTGGGAAGAATCGATACGCAGTTTGGAGCGCACACTTGAGCTTGACCCGCGCAACCTCGACGCACTTCACAGGATTGCGTTGCGGTACCGTGATCTTGCCCGTTACGAGGAAGCAAAATTGGCGTTGAATCGCGCCCTGACCATCGATCCCGATGATGTCACCACGAAAGCCATGTCAGCGGTCGTGGAACTGGACTGGAAAGCAGATACCCGCTCTCTGCATGAATTGATCAACAAGCTGTGGGTGAAGGATTCTGCCGCGTTACAAAATGTGCCTGATTTCTGGCTGACTTGGGCCCTGGCAGAGCGCGATCCCGCGGCGGTTTCTGATGCTTTAACGGGTACTCAGCGAAAATGCCTTGAGTGACGGCCCGATCCAGCTCAGCAGAACATTCGTCGAAGGTCTTAGCGCGCGTATGGTCAAAGATGAAAGTAAAGCGCGATCGGATTTTACGGTTGCGCGCGTGGAGCAGGAGAAAATCGTTGAACGTCAACCAAATTACGGGCCGGCACTGTGCGTGCTTGGCTTGATCGATGCCGCTCTAGGACGGAAGGAAGAGGCGTTGCGAGAAGGCCGGCGAGCCGTCGAGCTTCTTCCAGTAGAAAAGGATGCGGTTAATGGACGGATCATGGTCGCGCATTTTGCCATGATCGCAGCCTGGGTTGGCGACAACACAGTGGCCTGTGAGCAGCTTGCCAGGGCCATTGGTTACACCAGTTCCCTCAGCTATGGTCAATTGAAACTGATGCCGTGGTGGGATCCCTTACGTGGCGACCCGTGTTTCGAACAAATTGTCGCTTCGGTCGCGCCAAAAGATTAAAAACAGATAAAGGCTAAGAAACCTTAGTTTCGCTACCCTGATTAAAAATCTGTTTGTAGCTAGCGACTCCGGAGGAGATAGGCGAACAGCTAGTTTTCTTTGGCAAAAGCTCTTTTATGATTTCCAGCTGTTCCAGCGAAAGCGAGCACATTTCGACTGTTTAAGGCCGGTAGTGACCGTTAGGCTGAACATTGCTATGAAGTTCGAAACGTCCGGTCGTCTTCGACGCGTTTTAGGCGTCGGTTTCGGGCTGGCGGTGAGTATTGGTGGTACAATCGGCGTGGGCATTCTTCGCACACCAGGCCTGGTCGCGGAACAACTCCATGCGCCATTGGCGATTCTTTCATTGTGGGTTGCGGGAGGTATCTACACACTGTTTGGAGCAAGTTGCTTGACGGAATTAAGCCTCATGCTCCCGCAGGCCGGTGGGTTCTATGTTTATGTGCGCCGCGCCTTCGGCAACACAGCTGGATTTGCCGTGGGCTGGACCGACTGGCTCACGTACTGTTCCGTCCTCGGGTATTTGTCGATCGCCATTGCCGAGTTCGTAGCCGCTTTGGGGCTGGTACCTGGGAATGCTACTCGATTCCTCGCGGTGTTAATCCTCGTAAGCATTGTGGCGCTACAATGGCTGGGCATTCGCATCAGCAGTCAATTTCAAGAGGTAACCACCTCACTGAAGTGCGTAGCGTTTTTGGTTCTTGTTTCGGCGTGCCTCCTGGTGCCAGCAAGCGAACATGAGTCCGCGCGTATCCCTCCGTTGATGACGTTCAGCGGATTAACAGTCGCCTTGCAGGCCATTGTCATCACATACGGCGGCTGGCAAAGTCCCTTGTATTTCATAGAGGAAGATCGTGATCCTGCACGCAATCTTCCGCGCGCGATGATTGGCGGTGTGTTATCGGTGATCGGGATTTACCTGATTGTTAATATCGCGCTACTGAAAATACTTCCGATGTCTCAGCTCGCAGGCGCAACGCTCCCGGCGGCTGACGCTGCGCGCGTCATCGCCGGCGCAAACGGGCGAAATCTTATCATACTGTTGTCAGTGGTCTCACTTGTCCCCTTGTTGAACGCAGTGGCAATGATAGGTACTCGCGTCATTTTTGGTATGGGACGTGACCAGCTGTTCTGGTCTCGCACATCGACCGTGAACGCTGGCGGCACGCCCGATACAGCGACATTGTTAACGGCAGCGGTCGCCATTGGTCTGATCGCGACCGGCACATTCCAGCGCCTGATCGCGATGACGTCTTTCTTTTTGACTGCTAATTATGCTCTTTGCTGCGTCGCCTTGGTCGTACTGAGACGCCGGGAACCTGATTTAGCACGACCGTATCACGCTTGGGGATATCCCTGGTCGGTTTGGATCGTCACCGTGGGTAGCGTGAGTTTCCTAGTCGGAACATTGGCCGGAGACCTATTCAACGGACTCGCGGCGTTTGCACTGCTCGCCGTCGGTCTAATCGGGCGCGTACTGCTTAGACCAAGGGCTATTTCATAAGGCTATAAGCACCGACCGAAAACGCCGAATCTAAGAAAGTCCCGAGGAACTTGAGGACAATTACTGTGACGTCGAGCTAGTCTCCCACCATCTGAAAACCGCTTGCGGGAGCAGCGCCGATTTAAGGGTAATGTTCGCATTCTTCTCCAACCGCCTCGGGTGCATCGGTTCCTTGATTGTTTCCGTGGTGGGCTCGCTCGTGTTGATTCTCGTTCTGCGCGGTTGCGGAGCTTTTTAGAATTGCCGTTATGGTCGCACCCCAGCCGTCTCGCCTTTCCGACGCGGAAGTTCTTGACGCCATCGTCATCGGCGGCGGGCCGGCGGGCCTGAGCGCGGCGCTCGTGCTCGGTCGATGTCTGCGCCGCGTGCTTGTCTGCGATGCAGGGCATCCGCGTAATGAGCCGGCCCGCATCTTCAACGGATTCCTCTCCCGCGACGGCTCAACTCCCGCGGAGTTCCTGCAAATCTGCCGCGATCAGTTGCGGCGCTACGAGACGATCGAATTTCGCAAAGTGAAAGTCGTCGATGTCGAGCGGGGGGATTGCCGATTTACGGCGATCCTAGAGACCGGCGAGCGCGTTGCTGGGCGCATGCTTCTGCTCGCGACCGGACTCGTCGATGAATTGCCGCAGATCGAAAACTTCCGGCAGTTTTACGGCAGCACCGTGCATAACTGTCCATACTGCGATGGCTGGGAGTGTCGCGGCCAGCCGATCGCAGTGACTGGTGGCAATCAGGAGTCGCTGGATCTCGCGATCGAGCTTTTGCTTTGGAGCAAGGACCTGGTCCTCTGCACGAACGGCGCTCTGACGGTTGACCGCAAAGCGGTGGAGACTATAAAGCGACTGGGCATTCGGATCATTGAAACTCCTATCGCGCTGCTTGAGGGCGCGGGTGACAGGCTGGAAGGGATCCGATTCACCGACGGTAGCTTCCTGCCGCGAAGCGCGCTCTTTTTCTCACCGGGGCAGTATCAACGCTCACCTCTCGCGGAACAGCTCGGTTGCGAATTTTGCGAAGGAAATAACTGTATTCAGTGTGGGGAAGACACCGCGACGAACATCCCTGGCGTCTATGCCGCGGGAAATGCCAGCCGCGGCGTGCAGCTCGTCATCGCGGCTGCGGCCGAAGGTATGCAGGCAGCCTTTGCGATCAATAGCGCGCTCCTCGACGCGGATGCTGAGAGTAACGCGCTGCGCGATCACGAGCCCGGCCAACCCACGCCTTCGGATCGTATTAAAAAATAAACCGCTTAGAAAAGTGGCTTAGAGCCCTCGTCTGCCTTGAACCAGATTAATAATCAGGACGACGACCGCAATTACGAGCAGGAGATGGATCAAACTGCCGCCAACGTGGCCAAGAAAGCCAAGAAGCCAGAGCACGACCAAGATAACAATTATCGTCCAGAGCATGGTGTTCCTTTCGGTTGAGTTAAACTTTCGCGGGCCATTTATCCAGAAATTCGTCTCCTCGCCAAGCTCTTTCAGAACATCGAGTCGAACGGTTCTCCTTCTCTTCCGCTAAGCTGGCGAGTTCAAAGAAAGGTGAACAGGTAGTATTGAGAGCTCGAGTACAATGGTAAATCGATGGCGCGGCCGCCGGCCGGTGTCCCAGGTTCAAAGCAATGACGGAAGGAAAACTCATTTTAGTCACGGGAGCCACGGGATACGTGGGAGGGCGACTGGTTCCGCGCTTGCTTGAGGCGGGTTATCGGGTGCGTTGTCTGATCCGCGATCCGTCGCGCATGCAAGGCCGCACCTGGGTTAAACGAGTCGAATTAGTGAAGGGCGACGCGCTGGACCCGCAGTCGTTGGCCGTTGTCATGCACGGCATCGACACGGTTTATTATCTTATTCACAGCCTGGGAAGCGGGAGCGACTTCACGGAGCGGGATACGACGGCGGCACGAAATTGCGCTGCGGCGGCCAGGCATGCAGGGGTGAAGAGAATTATTTATCTCGGCGGTTTAGGGGATCCGCGCGCGGACTTGTCGCAACACCTGCGCTCGCGCCAAGAAACCGGCTCGGCTTTGCGTGAGGCGGGCGTGCCAGTGACGGAGTTTCGCGCCGCGATCATCGTCGGCTCGGGCAGTTTGTCGTTTGAGATGATTCGCTATCTCACAGAACGGTTGCCGGTAATGATTTGTCCGCGCTGGGTATTCACGCGCGTTCAGCCGATTGCCATCCAGAATGTGCTGGATTACCTGATGGCCGCACTTGAATCCCCGGAAACCGCGGGACGGATCCTCGAAGTTGGCGGCCGGGACGTTCTCACTTACGCCGAGATGATGACTGGCTACGCACGGGCCAGAGGATTAAAGCGCTGGTTCATCGCGGTCCCTGTGCTCACACCGAGATTGTCGTCCTACTGGGTGCATCTGATCACGCCGATTCCGGCCCGAATTGCGCAACCGCTAATCAAAGGTTTGGGCAACGAGGTGATTGTGCGCGACGAAACGGCACGCCAACTGTTTCCCTCGATTGCATTGCTCGATTACGAAACTGCCGTTCACCAGGCTTTAAAGCAGATGGAGATGCGAGGCGTGGAAACGGCATGGAGCGATGCTTTGATCTCCAGCCAAGGCAACAAATCGCCAGTCGCCCTGCTGACGAGCGAGGGAATGATTATGGAGCGGCGACAACGCACGGTGACGGCGCCGGCGGACGCAGTGTATCGAAGCTTTGCCGGGTTAGGGGGCAAACGAGGATGGCTTTACATGGATTGGGCATGGCAGTTACGCGGCATGACTGATCGGCTGTGCGGCGGAGTTGGGATGCGGCGTGGGCGCCGTGACCCGGATGACTTGCGGGTGGGCGATGCTTTGGACTTTTGGCGGGTGGAAGTGGTGGAGCCGGGTCGACTAATCCGGTTACGCGCAGAAATGAAGGTTCCAGGTCGTGCATGGCTCGAGTTTCAAGCCCTTCCCCAGCCGGGCGGTCAAACACTGCTCTCGCAGACGGCGTTCTTCGAGCCGAAAGGGCTTCTCGGCCTGCTTTACTGGTATGTTCTGTACCCTATTCACAGCCTGATTTTCAGCGGCCTCATCCGCCGAATTGCGCTGCAAGTTTCGTCAACAGTGTGAAGAAGAGTAAGACTCTCGACAGAACCGGGAATTGCCAACGCGCAGATTCCTGTCAGCAATCCAATCACGCCGCTGTTTACAACAAACGGACTGAGATCACCGCTATGTCTTTTCAGATGGGTGAGTGTTTGGTGTTTCGGTGACGCGGCGGCGCTTTATCTGTTCCATCACGTCTCCGGCGATCATCTTGAGGAGGTCCTGCTCCTGCCTTGTTATCTCCCGTGGTTTTGTGTCGAGAATAGTGAGCGTCCCAATCGGAAAACCATTAGGTCCGCGTAAGGGAACGCCAGCGTAAAACCGCAGGCCACGCTCTTTCACAAACGGGTTGTTTGCGAAGCGGGGATCCCGCGCCAGGTCGCGCACGATCAACACTTCATCATTGGCAATAACGTGACCGCAAAGGGAAACGTCGCGCGAAGTGGACCGAGCCTCGGCAAGATCGGCCGGCAATCCGGTTTGCGATTTGAACCACTGGCGATCCTTGTCGATCAGAGTTAAAAGCGCTATCGGCACTTTGAAAAGCTTCGTTAGGCGCTCTGTAACCTGATCGAACTCTGCTTCCCTGGGCGTGTCCAGAAGATTTAATCCGTCGAGTTCCGCCAGGCGCTCTTCCTCGTTAGGCGGCATGGGCGCGGGCAGCATTGCGTCCGTAATTGCCGCGCTCATTTTGTAAATCCGTTGCACGGCGTCTGCCAGGGAAACGGCTACATCACTGACGTGCGCTGCACGCAAACGTTCTCTGAGTTTCTCTGCATCAAATCTGGCACTCCACGCGCCAACGAGAATTGTTACGCTTCCAAGTCGCTCGTGAATCGCCGCAGACAGATGTCGAGCCTGAGCTATACTTGTCGGCGGCAACACCGACACGCAGATGCATTCGGGTTGAATTTCAACTGTGCGTTCGATCAACTCCTCGTCTTTAAGCCGCGCGGGCAGGTTTTCAGCTTCGAACCCCTGGTTTCGAAGTAGCTGTGCAAGCATTTCACCGGCAAGTTCGTCGCGATATGCGCCCGCGGGAAGACACAGAACACGGCTGCCGATCGGAGGAGCGACTCTGGTGAGGTCGTCACTTTTTTGCTCATCTTTGTCGTTACGTGAAGCCTCCCAGCCGCTGAAATCATCTATGATCTCGTGAATTCGCTGTAATGCGGAGGTCCTTTGCTCCGCGGTGATCGAGCCCCTGTGCGCGTCGATTTCGACTGCTCCGATCGCCGGAATCAAAACCTTGTCGTAGAGCGCAGTCAGTGATTCCGTCTCCACATATTTGGTGGCAAACTCTTCTGCGCTGTCCATCGAAAACGACAAGAGCCGATGGTAAAACTCCTCATGAGGCGCCAGTGCTTGATCCTCGCTTAGCAAAGTTCCGAGAAACTCGAGCCGCGGAACATGTCGCCCTATCACTGCCAAACACACGGTCAGAGGAGTAGAAAGCACGAGACCAACTGGGCCCCAAAGCCAAGTCCAGAAAACGGCCGAAATGATTAAAGCAATCGGAGAAACGCCTGTGTTAGCTCCGTAAAGCCAAGGTTCGACAAAGTTCGATACGATCGCCTCGAGCACGATGAACAAAGCGATTGTCATCAACGGTGTGAACCAGCTGCTCGAGATCGCAAACGAGAGTAACACAGGCAAGAGAGCGCCGACCCATGGACCGACGTAGGGAATGAATCTCAGCACTCCGGCCAACACTCCCCACAACACCGCATTTGGAACTCCGATAAACTGCAGCCCAATTGCAACACAGATGCCGTAACACGTGTTGACGAGGAACTGCGTGGAAAGGTAACGCGACACACGACGTCCAGCGTCTTCCATCGCGCGCGTGGTTGTGCTGATACGCCCCTGCCCCACCAGACGAATCAATCGGCCGCGAAGATCTTCTCTCTTCAGCAGCATGAAAATGACCAGCAACAGCACCAACGCAGCGGTGCCGAGCGGACTCAGAATCGCGCTGAGAGTCTCCTGCATTAATTGCGGAATTGCGCTTCGCCCTTCGATCACCTTCACCGGGATAGGACTCGCCACAGGCGGGGCCGTTCTGGTTGAAGAATGCACCGCGAGCTCGGTCCGTCTCCGGAGCGGTGCTCGGCGCGACCAGTTCGTTTTGCAGCACGTGAACACTGGATGAAAATCGCGCCAGCGGGCCGCCGGCAGGAAGTCTAAGCGACCGGATTTTGGTGACGATGTTCGCCTGGTAGTCAGGCAGTTTGTCAGCCAGATCGATGACTTGACGTGCCGATGACCCAACTCGCCGCGGCGAAAATGTGTGAACACCGCGATGACTGTCACTAACACAGCCGCGATACGTCCGATCCAACGCTCCAGGCGCGTAACCAACCTGGAAAGCAAGAAACGTGATCAGCGTGGCCAGCGCGATTGGCACGAACACCGAACGCCCGAAGTAGAGTGCAGCAACGACAAATGCGATAAGCAAGAGCCCCCAAATTCCACTCAGCGCGGCGGCAGGAGTTAGCGACGAAGGTCGGGTTCGCATTCGTGAATCAACTGCCCCGGCTCGTTCGATCGTCCGGGGTGAATGCATGTCGAAATTATCCTCTACTAGCAGGCGCGCCGAGCGAATTGACTGTCCGCGCAACAATGATGTTATCTTCTGCCAATCTACGCTCCTCCGCGGCATGAATCGCATCTAACGTCCGCGTCTGCGTGTGTTGATGTTGCAGTTGACCAATAAAGTATCATCCGAATTACTTCAGACGATGCTAAGCGTTCGATCCAATACATCGAGCAGAAAGTCCGCGTCTTGTTGGTACACGCATATCGGCGGGAAAATCGGATCGTCTGACCGTACAAACCGCTTTTGCCAAGTAATAATCCCATGAATCAAATGGCGGAAGTTCAGGTTTTTCCATCACTTCGCGCTGCAGACGCTTCCATCATCTTTAGTAAAACAACGGGTATGGCAATTCGCGTCATCACTTTGTCATCCGATCAGTGTCCGCCCGTAACGGTGTAACCTGCGGCCCGTAAATCTTCAGCTAATTCTGATTCCATCTGGATCGCGGCGTCAAAGGGCATTGGATTCAAATGCTCGTAAAGCTCTGGCATTAGTCGCAGCCCATATTTCCTGACAACCCAGGCTGACTTATAGCCGTTTTTATGATTTTCGAACCGGTGATCGACTGGAATTCCTGTCATCCCGACATACACACACGGCTTCAACGGATCGCGTTTCGGATTGAGCCGCAAAATAGAAGGATGCTCAGTGACAGCGTTTTTGAGCAGGACCACATACACGTTGTGATGAAAGTCCTCTTCCTCCCGACGCGCTGGTTTTGTCCGTTTCATTTCGGTTTCCGGGCCGCTTAGAGACAACTTGTTCACTGAACATCACCGCGCGCGATTCGCGTTGCAAGGCGACTCAGCCTAACGAATCACTTTCCCGCTTGAGGGCCACAGTGGCCAAAGGCGGCAAATGAATCAGGATCGAGTGTTCGCGACCCATCCACTCGCGGGCTTCGCTTTGAACCCCGCCGAAATTTCCCACGTTACTGCCGCCGTAGGTTTCGCCATCGGTATTGATGATCTCTCGGTAAAATCCGGATTCGGGAACACCTAATCGGTACACGTACCGGACCATCGGAGTCGCGTTTACAACGAATACGACCATTTCGCCGTCTTGAGATTTCCGCAGGAATGAAATGACACTGTTATCGGCGTCGTGAAAATCGATCCAGTCGAATCCGTCGTATGTGTCGTCGAGTTGCCACAGCGCTGATTCCTTTTTGTAGGTGTAATTCAAATGTTGCACCAACCGCCAAAGTCCGTCGTTTCGTGGCAGCTTCAGCAGTTGCCAGTCGAGCTGCGTGTCGTGATTCCACTCATTGAATTGACCAAACTCGCCGCCCATGAAGATCAACTTTTTCCCGGGGTGCCCATACATCCAAGCCAGAAACATCCGGAGATTGGCGAACTTCTGCCATTCGTCGCCAGGCATCTTGGATAAAAGCGAGCGCTTTCCGTACACGATTTCATCGTGGCTGAGTACGAGAATGAAATTTTCCTGAAAGGCGTAGAGCAGCGAAAACGTAATGTTGCCGTGGTGATAGCGCCGGTAAATCGGATCGATGCTCATGTAATGCAAAAAATCGTGCATCCATCCCATGTTCCATTTGAACCCGAACCCCAGGCCGCCAAGGTAAGTCGGCCGCGTCACACCAGGCCAAGCGGTAGATTCCTCAGCGATCGTCATAATCCCGGGAAAGCGCTCGTAACAAACTTCGTTGAATTGTTTAAGGAAGTAGATCGCGTCGAGATTCTCGCGGCCGCCATAAATGTTCGGGATCCATTGGCCCGGCTTCCGCGAGTAATCGAGGTAAAGCATCGAGGCCACAGCGTCAACGCGCAGACCGTCGATGTGGTATTTATCCAGCCAGAAAAGCGCGTTGCCGATGAGAAAATTCCGCACCTCGTTGCGTCCAAAATTAAAAATGAGGGTGCCCCAATCCTGATGCTCACCCTGCCGAGGATCCATATGCTCGTAGAGATGGGTGCCGTCGAACTCGGCGAGTGCATGTGCGTCTTTCGGAAAATGCGCCGGCACCCAATCCATGATCACGCCGATTCCGGCCTGATGACATTTGTCGATGAAATGGCGGAAATCGTCGGGTGGACCGAACCGGCTGGTGGGCGCGTAGTAATGTGTGACCTGATAACCCCACGAGCCTTCGAACGGATGCTCGGCAACTGGCAACAGCTCGATGTGCGTGTAACCCATCTCCAACACGTACGGCAGCAACGTGTCCGCAAGTTCGAGATAAGTGAGCTGGCGATTTCCTTCTTGCCGACGCCATGAACCGAGGTGGACCTCATAAATGCTGATCGGACTTTGCGGCCAGTTCTTTTTCTGACGCGCTTCCATCCATTCAGCGTCGCTCCAAGTGTAGCGCTCCAAATCATACACCAGCGACGCCGTGGATTTGCCATGCTGATTAAAGAACGCGAACGGATCGCTCTTCAGCAGCACCGCGCCGGTTTGCGTGCGGATCTCAAACTTGTAGTGCGCGCCTTGCTCGATGCCTGGCAGAAATAGTTCCCATACTCCCGCGCTTAATAACTTCCGCATCGGATTGACGCGGCCATTCCAATCGTTGAAATCCCCAACGACACTGACGCGTTGCGCGTTCGGAGCCCAAACTGCAAAATAAACGCCGGTCGCATCGCCGATCGTCCGCAAATGCGCGCCAAGTTTTTCGTAGATTTTCCAGTGTTGTCCTTCGCTGAACAGATGCAGATCGACGTCGCCCATGATTGGACCGTACTGATACGCATCCCGTGTGATCTCTTCTGAGCCGTTCAGTTTTACAACACGAAGACGATATGGAACGTCGCGCTCCGCGCCCGGTACCGTTGCGCGAAAGAAACCTTCCTCGTTGGTTTTTTTCGCAGCGATCCGTTTGTCCGGTTCTCGATCGAGCACGACCTCTATGACTCGCGCGTCAGGACGAAAAACCCGGATCTCCACGTCGTCGCCCACTTTGTGGGGGCCCAACACCCGGAACGGGTCCGAATGAAGTCCGGTGACGAACATGTTCACTTCGTCACGCGGCAGTGCGCCAATGTTGAAAGCCTTCATGAAATTCTTTTCAACTTTCATTTTCATCGCTTCAATCTGTGATCATCGCAAGCGTTGCTCGGCTGAAACATGCGCCGCCTGCAGTCGATCACGGTTACGAACAAGAATCTCGCTGAAGACGCGAAATTGCAGCCGCTCGATCGTGAGCCGTTCCGCTTCAGCCCTAATGTAGTGGCAATCGAGACCGCTTCGAGCAGTTCCGAAACGCTCTCTCCCGATCGGATTCTGCCAGCGACGGGCCGTGACTGTCAGAACGAGAGTCGTCGAGTCCATTTCAAGTCTTGATGCCACCGGCTCACGGCATGTCATGTCATACAATGAGGGAAGACAGTGATGCATCTGGGAGGACGCTCGTAACGAATCGACTGACTTCGCGGTGCGGGACACCTGCCAATCTCGAAGCCTTCCTTATCGGCCGAAAATAAGCGATTTCCTTTCGAGAAGCGAAAATTCAACGCGCTTTTTTTGCGCGCCGACGTTATTTGCCGCAGTGCCAATGGACTGCTGCTTCCTTGAGCGCACCTGGCAAGCATGCGAATTAAGGTCGTGAGAAATCTTTGTGTCGCCGTCTGTTGTTTCGGCCTCGGTTACGCATCCGCGGCCCCCTTGATTCCCACCGCACCCGGCACAAGCTGGCGCTACAATATGACGGAGGAAATCGGAAAGGGATTGAATCTTCCGAACGTAAAGGCCGATGCCGACGGCAAGATTCGTCTGCTAGTTTTGTACCGCCTTGAGGGGACAGAGGACGTTGACGGGAAGGATCTTCTTAAGTTTGAGATGCACCGCGCGGGCACAGTCACCAACACCGATCTTTTAACAGTGGATGAACACGGTATCACCTGCTGGGCCCGGGTGAATCTCGACGGCGAGTTGGTCAAGTTTAGTCCGCCGCAAACGATGATCGCTGCTCCACTTAAAAAGGGCGCTGCCTGGAACTTCGATGGCCAGGCTGGCGAATTGAAAGTGCAGCAGCATTATGACGTTCAGGGTGAAGAAAAAATCGACGTGCCGGCTGGAAAATTTCAAACGTTCCGCATTCACGGCGAGCAGACGACGCCGAACCGCATGACCATCGATCGCTGGTTTGTGCCGGGGGTTGGGATCGTCAAGGACGTTACGACAATGAAGGATGCCAAAGGAGATTTGCTCCAGCGCATTTCGCTTGAATTGGCGGAAGAGCCGAGAATCGTTGAACGCCCCGAAGTCAAACCGGATATCGCACCGAAAAGGCTAACGGTGAGTTGTGGCATAAATCGCTTTGGAAAGCCGATGACAACGTTCTCGTCGAACACCCCTGAGATTTACGCACGCTGGCAGGGTCAGCGTTTACGCCAGGGCGCAAACGTCAAGGCTGTGTGGATCGCGGAAAACATTGGCGAAGAGTTTCCTCAGGACTACAAAATCGACGAAGCCTCTGCTGTCGCTGCATCCCCGACATCACGCGGCGCATTTACGCTCGAAAGGCCCGAAGATGGATGGATGCCGGGCGATTACCGGGTGGAATTTTATGTCGACGGTGTCCTCGTCGACGCAATGAAGTTGAAGATTGTGCAGTGACCAATCAGCAGCGGTCTCTTGGGCTCTGTTATCTCCGTGAAAGCGGCTGCCCGGTGCCCCGGCCGCTCTCGAGAAGCGCTCCTTGTTGAATATTGTTGAATCCAAAACGCGACGAAACCGCATCCATTACGGAGAAGGCACATTTCACATGAGAAAGATCCTGATCATTTTGCTTACTGGGTGCGTCGTTTTGATTGTTGGATGCCATTTGCCCGGCATCCGGGGCAATGGCCGGATCAAAACTGAGGAACGATCAATCGCCGCCTTTGCCAATCTCGATGCTGGCGGCTCCTTTGAAATTGAATGGCAAAGCGGAGCTCCCGCTCTTCGGATCACAACGGACGAAAATTTGCTGCCTTACGTCGAAAATAATGTTTCGGACGATACGCTACGTCTGCGCACGCGGGAGCACATCTGGCCTACCCGCGGAATCAAAGTTGTCATTTCAAGTCCAACGCGCACAGGTGGAAGGATCAGGGGTGCAGTCAAGTTAACGGTGAAGCAGTTGAGTGGGCCAACCTTTGCGCTGGAATCGCAAGGCGCGTCACAGATCTCACTTGATGGCAGCATCGACCGACTCCTGGTTGACATGACTGGCGCGAGCCAGCTAGCCGCAGATAGACTGCAAGCCAAAACGGCCGAAATCTCCACCACCGGCGCTGGCGACGCGGATGTTGCAGTCACCGATATGCTGAAAGTCGCAATTACCGGTGCAGGCAAAGTGACCTATTCAGGCAATCCCACGATCACAAAACAGATCACCGGCGCAGGCACAATTCGACATAGGGACTAACGGAGAGACGTTTGTGGCAGACGCTTGAAGGATTTAGGTGCACGCCGCGGCGAGGGTCTCTACAATTCAACGGGGGGAAAGCGGTTACCCTGAAACATTTTCTCCGTGTTTCCTATTGCGCTGTTGAGGCGCGAGTGCGAAATGCAAAGCCCTGAGGAGATAAATGACAACGCGCACTCTTTGTTTTATTTTCGCATCCCTGCTGGTGGTTAACCTGACGGATGCCAGTGATGAAAGATCAATCAAGGATCTGGCTAAAGCGCTGACAGGACTTTCGTCAGATGTCGATCCAGCCGAAGCCCAGGCATTGTCTTACACTGCGCATACGACCGCTCGCCGACTAAAAAAAGAATATCGTGTCGCTCTCAACCCTGAGTTTACGGTATTCTTATACAATGTCGGCTTGCGAAAGCGCGGCTGGTGTGGGCACTGGGCCCAAGACATTGGGGCGGAATTGATAAAACTAGAACCAAAGACCCTCGTTCTCCACTGGGGTGAAGCGTATCCGAACACATCGAGCGAAAACAACGCCCTGGTAGTGACTGCGCGTAATCAGCGGTTTGAGGACGGGATCCTGATCGACGGCTGGCGTAGAGCCGGTCGATTATTCTGGTGTCCGGTGATAAAAGACGACGAGTACGAAATGGAACAACATTACGGCCATTCCGGAATCACGATGTGGAAAGAAAACATGAAATGGAGCGCGTGGCTGCAGCATTACCCTTCGGCTGACGAGAAGCCGAACACAGCCAGCGTATCTCGCTGAACGCAGTCAGCCGCGGACTTGGCAGGAGGCACAACGCTGCCCGCTGAGAATTGGCGTTTCACATGAACGCAATGCACATTTCTAAAGTGCAAGACATAAACGTTCAGGCCGAAAGGACCGAGGAGTACAAGGCGCCGACCGACGAGACGGCTTGGAGCCGGATAAAAAAGGCGCTGGGCCCGGTCGCAGTCGTGGGCGTCGTGATCGTAAAATTTCTTGCGAAGGTCAAATTCATCCTGCCCGTTCTATTGAAGTCCGGCGGCACCATGTTGCTGATGGTCTGGGTTTACATGCAACTGTGGGGATGGCAGTTCGCACTGGGTTTTGTCCTCCTTTTGCTTGTCCATGAAATGGGCCATTTGATTGTCGCCAGAAAATTTGGACTCAAGGTCGGCGCGCCAGTGTTTATTCCGTTTATGGGCGCGTTCATCGCGCTCAAGGAAGCGCCGCGGAACGCGTGGATGGAAGCGTGCGTAGGTATCGGTGGGCCGCTGCTCGGAAGCATGGGTGCATTAGTCTGCAACGCGTTAGGCGAATTCCTCGACGCACCGATTTTCATCGCGCTGGCATGGTTCGGATATTTTCTGAATCTATTCAACCTCACCCCCGTCGGAATGCTCGATGGCGGACGTATCGTGACCGCGTTGTCGCGCTGGTTGTGGTTGCCCGGTTTTGCGTTGCTCGTCTGGTTTGGATGGAAATATCCAAACTTCATTATCTGGCTAATTGTCCTTCTGTCGGTGCCGAGGGTCTATTCGCTATTCCGTAAAAGGACCGAAGAAGAACAGCGCTATTTTGAAGTTACGCCGTCGCAACGTTGGACAATGTCAGTGCTATATTTTGGTCTCATTGCAGCTCTGATTTTCGGCATGCACGTGGCACAGCAGGATTTAAACGCGCAAGGGATTCGCTCCCATGGGCACGGGCGCGATATCATCGTCCAATAATCAAGCCGCGTTTATCGCAAAGACCTTTTGCGGGTCCAGTCCAATTCTCTCGACGATCGAAACGAAGCGTTTGTCCGAGCGTAGCGGCGCGAATTCGGGAGCGATGCCGATGAAATGCAACGAAGAGGAATGTTCCTCATAGGCACGCTGCAATTCGCGCATTGCCTCTTCGTGTTCGTTCAACACCACGTGCACATGCGCAATTGCATCCCCCGGCGTGTAACCCCTGCGATTTTCACAAGCGGCCTTGAGAATTTCCTTCGCTTCGTCCCGGCGGTTCATTTTGCCGTACGTGATCGCAAGACCGAAGGGCACGCGACCACTGATGTCTTGCGACTTTTTATATAACGCGATCGCATCGTCGAAGCGGCCCATTTCCCGATAAAGGGCGGCGATCAGCGGCTCGCCGTAAGCGAATGTCGGATCCAGTTGCAACGCGCGCTCACCCGCGGCCATCGCTTCGTCGATCAAGCCGAAGTACCGATAAATCTCACACGCAAAATTGCTCACCCAGAGCGACGCGGGATCAATTTTTGCCGTGCGGCCAAGATACGTAAGGGCTTTTTCGCGGTCGCCAATCGCCGCGTAAAACGCAGCGATAAAATAATTCGACGGCGTCAAATTTGAATCCATTTCGAAGGCGCGAACGTATTCGCCTTCTGCGCCGCGGAGATCCCAATCCAGGATCCGCTTCCCTTCCGCCAGGTAAACATGCGCTTCGGCCTCACTATCGTCGATATTGATTGCGTTGAGAGCAGCCTCCCGCACCTTCGAATACGCTTCGAGCGGTTCGACATAAGCATCGGCAAGCCATAGCCAGGATTTCGCAGTGCCGATCCAGGCGCGCGCGAATCGCGGATCTTTGTCCAGCGCGCCCTGGAAAAACTCCAGACTCTTTCGCAGAGATTCCTCGCTGCTTTTGTCCGACAAGAATAATCCTCGCAGATAAAGATCGTAAGCTTCCATGCTGTGCGCGCGTGCTGTTGTCGGAGCAATCTCCAATTTCAATTTCAGCGCAGCGACAATGGCGCATGTGATTTCGTCCTGAAGCGCAAATATTCCCTGGAATTCCCGCTCGAACGTTTCCGACCACAAGGTGAATCCCCGGCCGCAGTCGGTCAGCTCGGCAGTGACACGAATCCGGTTGCCGTCGCGTCGAATACTTCCTTCAACGACATGATCCACATTGAGCTTGTCGGCGACCTCGCTCAGTTGCGCGTCCCGATCTTTAAACCAAAACGATGAACGCCGTGCTGCCACCCGCAGATTGTCGACTTTGGAAAGTGCAGTGAGAATTTCCTCGGCAATGCCTTCGCCAAGATAATCCCGCTCCGGCCCCGCGCTCAGGTCTTTAAATGGCAAAACCGCAATCGACTTTTCCGGCGAAATTGACGGATCGACGGGATCGACTCGGGGTTGCGGTGCCCGATCTGGAGTACGCACGATTCCATATCGGGTAAAATCGAAAAACCATGAAAGGGTAAGCGCCACCGGAAACCCGAGCACAATCAGGACGACCACGAGTCGAACCACCCCATTGGGAATATCGAATACGGGAAAGACTTGCGCGATGCCTTGAGCGAGCGCCCAGGCTCCTACAACGTACGCGATTGCGACGCTGTACACTTTTCTTCGCTTTAGCTCGGCAAAAAACGTTTTCGCATTCACTGGTGAGTAGATCAGCCGTGCTAATCTGAATCCAAATTTTCAATCGCGACAAGCGCGCGAGTTTCTCAGTGTCAGGGACCGGTTTCTGCGATCAGTTGTTTAAAGCGCGGGTCGTCCCGAAGCGGGTCCCATTCCCAACGATATTTCAAGTCATTGACCGTGATGGCGTAGTTAGCGCTATCGACGGCACCGGATGTTTTGAGAAGGCGTTCGATCAACGGAATAGCCAAATCATTTTGTCCGACACGAGCGTAGATCAGCGCGAGATACCCGCTCAAGAGTGAACCGTCGACCGCATCTTTCGACTCCGGTTTGAGCTTAGCTGCACGTTGTCCTTCTGCTATGGCATCGTTCTTCCGTCCCATCAACGCGTAAAGCCAGCCGAGGCTCGCGTGCCGCTCGGCGCTTTCCGGCGCTTCTTTCACGGCTGTTTCAAAAGCTGGTCTTGCTTCTTCGAACGCTTTTTGAGCACTCGCATTATCTCCCTGCGCAAGATAGGTGCAACCTTCCAAGAAGATTTTCGGGGTCAGTCCGGCGATGCTATAAGAAATTTCGCCGGTCGACGATGTTTCTAAAACCTGTTTGGCCGCATTGTAATCGCGTTGTATCATCGCCAAATCCCATCGCGCGGCGGTGACACTGCCATCTGGATCAACACCGGCTGGAATCTCATCCAGCATCGACTTGAGTAGGCGGGTGTCTCCTTTCCATTGAAAATTGACGTAGCCGCTTTGGATTTTCGCCACGAGCGAAGTGGGAGCCAGCGCGCGCATTTGCTCGACCCAATGCGCCGCTTGCGGCCATCGCCGCATTGACGAGTTCGTATAGAAAAGTTCACGAGCGGCGCTCGGATTTTGGGGGTCGAGCTTCGCGACCCGTTCGTAGGCTTCGAGCGCAGCCTGCCATTTGCCCTGCCGGCGCTCAATCGCCGCGATCAGCCGGCGTGTATCCGCATTGCTTGGCGATAAACGAGCCGCGATCTCGAATTGCTCCAGAGCCCTGCCGTAGTCTTGGTCCATCCAGTAAATGCACTGGCCGAGTGCGAAGTGACCTTCCGCAAGATTCGGCTGCAGTCGAAGCGCCGCTTCCGCTTCGGAGCGGGCTTTTGTTCTCCAACTGTCAGTCGGTTCATAATAGCGGAAGACTTCAGCACAAACAGATGCGAGTCGCGCGTGAGCCAGCGCAAAATTCGGGTCGAGCTCGATTGCCTGCATGTAAAGCTGCTCGGCGGTTTTGTAATCCTCCAGCAGCGTATCGGGATTGCGGGAAATCTGGTTCGCGCGCAGATAAAAAACGTATGCATCTGCGTTCTGGGTGGGTTTCGCCGTAAGCTGTGGTTTTTCGTCATCGCTAAGTGTTGCCCTGAGAGCATCCGCGATTTCACTGGCCAATTCTCCCTGCAATCCCAGCGAATCAACCAGGGTGCGGTCGTAATGACTTGCCCAGATCTGGCGGTTATTTCGGGTATCGATTAACTGAACATTGACTACCACGCGGTCTTTTTCCTTCCGCACACTGCCCTCAAGAATATTCGCCACGCCAAGTTTCCGCCCGATGTCGGGTACATTTTGAGCGTCGGCATCACGAAAGCCCATCACTGAAGAACGACTGATGACTCTAAGATCTTTGATCTTTGCCAGAGTCGTCAGGATGTCGTCCTGGATGCCGTCCGCAAAAAATGCGTTGTCTTTTTCCGAACTGAAATTCTCGAATGGCAACACCGCAATGCTTTTCTCCTCA
Source organism: uncultured Verrucomicrobiae bacterium (assembly GCA_963804875.1). Taxonomy (GTDB): domain Bacteria; phylum Verrucomicrobiota; class Verrucomicrobiia; order Chthoniobacterales; family UBA10450; genus Udaeobacter. Next base: position 235,259 of record CAWDRX010000005.1, on the reverse strand, counting down.
GGATGCGCAGCGGGTGGCTTTTGCCGGGAATAAAACCAGATGCTCAGAGCGGCAACAGCGAGCAAAACAACAATTGCCAAATACATTGCTCGAAACTTCCTCGGAGCGCGGGCCGCCGCGGCTTTAGCAGCTTGTTCCGACTGCGATTGCTTCACCACTTTTGGCGATTCGGGATTGCCAACGCCGTCCCCGTAGAAATTCACAAGAAACATAGAAACGCCGTGCTTTACCGCGCATTCCCCCAGATCATGCAAATATGGACCCCACTCTCGCGAGTGGCCCAAATCTTCCGCGACCCTCTTGGACAACAGAATGTGTCTGTCGTCTCCGCAATCCATGACCCGCTGCGCAAGATTAATCCCAGCTCCGGCGACATTTGCCGAATCATTTACGTCGCGAACTTCGTTGATCGGTCCGCTGTGAATGCCCATTCGCAACTTCAGTTGCGGATACTCTTTCAATTTGTTGCTGATCTCGATTGCACATCGCACGGGCGCTTCTGGACTATCGAAGAAGACGAGCGCCATCCCATCGCCAACTGGTAGTCGGATCAGTTTCCCTGCTTCTTTGCCACTGCGGAACTGCTCGGTACTACGGACGATTTCAGTCAACTGCTCCATGTACTGGCGCTGCTCATCGAGAAGCAGCCTCGAATAACCGACCAGATCCATAAAAAGAACGTGGCCAATCTGTAATCGAACTGACGTTTCAGATTGAGAGGGCATAGCTTGAACAAGCAATCTTCCGCGATGTTTTCGATTTCTGAAATCCTATTTCCGCGAACGCCCCAGCAAAGCCAGGTCCGACGTTGCTCTCGATGTTGTGCTAAAATTAGCGGATGCCATTTCAGCTTGAATCCAACTTCAAACCTCGCGGCGATCAAGGGCAGGCTATCGCGAAGCTATTGAAGTCTGTCGAGGCGGGAAACCGCCATCAGACACTTCTCGGCGTGACCGGCTCAGGTAAGACATTCACCGTCGCCAACGTCATCCAAAAGCTGGATAGGCCGACGCTTGTTATCTCGCACAACAAAACACTGGCCGCGCAACTTTACTCGGAGTTCAAGCAATTCTTCCCGAGTAACGCGGTCGAATATTTCGTCAGCTATTTCGATTACTACCAGCCAGAAGCTTACATTCCGCGCTCCGACACCTACATCGAGAAGGACTCCTCCATCAACGAAGAGATTGAGCGGTTGCGCCTTTCGACCGCGAGCGCGCTGCTTTCACGACGCGACGTCATCGTGGTGGCAAGCGTGTCGTGCATCTACGGAGTCACGTCGCCCGAAGATTATGCGCAGATGTTGCTCACTGTGAAATACGGACAGCACATCAGTCGCGAAGCGGTGCTTGGCCGTTTGATCGATATGCTGTACGAGCGCAATGACGTGAATTTCTCGCGCGGCAGGTTCCGTGTGCGTGGTGACGTGGTTGAGGTTTATCCTGCGACCGCCGATGAAGAGGGAATCCGCCTCGAGTTTTTCGGTGACGAGATCGATGCGATCCGGCGATTTGATCCGCTGACTGGTCACACGCACGAATCGCTAAACGTCATCACATTTTTTCCAGCCAAACAGTTCGTGACGCCGGCGGACAAGCTGAATCGTGCGCTGCGTACCATCCGCGAAGAGCTTGAGCAACGGATCATTCAACTTGAATCGCAAAACAAACTTCTTGAAGCGCAACGGCTGCGAATGCGCACCGAGTATGATTTGGAAATGTTGCAGGAAATGGGTTTCTGTAACGGGATTGAAAATTATTCACGTCACTTGTCCGGGCGGCCTCCCGGCTCGAGGCCTTACACGATTATAGATTTCTTTCCCGGACGATTTTCTCACCGTCATCGACGAATCGCATGCCACGATCCCACAGATCGGCGGGATGTACGAAGGCGACCGGTCACGCAAAACTGTGCTCGTAAATTACGGGTTTCGCCTTCCCAGCGCGCTCGACAATCGCCCGCTCAATTTTGATGAATTCATGAAGTTGACGGACCAGACGGTTTATGTGAGCGCGACGCCGGCAGAATTTGAGATCCAAAACAGCGTTGTCGGAAATAAAGGATACTTCCCGCACAAGCGACAGAGGATCGGAGAGGCAGAATTAATTCCGTTCGTACTGCCTGGCGAAGCTGTGGCGGCGGTCTCCGACCGCCGGCCTCGGGGAGCCGGCGCTCAGAGAGCGCCGCTGCAAGCTACAGTGCATGTCTCAGCCACCGATGACCCGCCCGAAAAATTTGATGCGCACACACCGGGCGCGCCGCTCGTAGTCGAGCAGATCATTCGGCCTACCGGACTTCTCGATCCTAAAATTACGATCACGCCGCTTAAGAATCAGATCGACGAGACAATCGAGCTTTGCCGTCAACGCGTGGAAAAAGGCGAGCGGATTTTGGTGACCACGCTGACCAAGCGAACCGCGGAAGATCTGGCTGACTATCTGCGCGATGTGGGGTTGAAGGTGCGCTATCTGCATAGCGATATCGACGCGATAGAGCGCGTCGAGATTTTGCGCGGACTGCGTGCCGCAGATTTCGACATCCTCGTCGGCATCAATCTGCTTCGCGAAGGTCTCGATCTACCCGAGGTTTCACTGGTGTGCATTTTGGACGCGGACAAGGAAGGATTTTTGCGCAGTCAGACTTCGCTCATCCAGACAGCCGGCCGCGCGGCGCGTCACATCAACGGCGAAGTGGTGCTCTTCGCCGACACGATTACGCAAAGCATGGAAGCACTCATTTCGATTTCCGAATACCGGCGCGCAAAGCAGGTGGAGTACAACGAAACGCACGGCATCACGCCGCAAACTGTCCGGCGCGCCGTCCAGGAAAGTCTGCACACAATTCTGCGCGGACGCGAAGTGGAGTCGTCCGTGATCCGTGAAACCGGTGGCGACTTCAACCTCTCGGAACTGCTGCGTGAACTGGAGCAGGAAATGCAGGAGGCTTCCGCAAATCTCGAATTCGAGCGGGCCGCGCTGTTGCGCGACCAAATTATGGAAGTAAAAAGCGGCTCCGGGTTGGCGAAAATTGAACCGAAGCGCCGACCCATAAGATACTCATCCCGCGGCCGCGGGACCGGCCGCCGGCGCTCGCGCGTGTAGCGACATCGCCGCGCTCACATCTTGTCGATTCCCGCCGCGCATGCGATGAAATCGCCGATGCCGAACACGAAAGCCAAATCGGAAACCGCAAATGTGTACGCGGTCGTCGGCTCGGATGAGGCTGAAGTAAAACATGCGGCCGCGGAGCTGGCGCAGAAACTCGTGTCCGAAGACGCTGGCGATTTCGGTCTGGAAGTAGTCGATGGCGTTGCAGATAACGCTGATCAAGCCGCCGGGCGAATTCGATCTGCGGTCGAGGCGTTGCAAACCCTGCCTTTCTTCGGCAGCACGAAAGTGGTCTGGCTGAAAAACGCAAACTTTCTTGGCGACGACGCAAAGTCGCGCTCGGCCGCGGTGCAATCTGCGCTCGAAGAATTGTCCGACCTGATTGAGAGCGGAGTTGGTCCGGGAGTCGCGCTTTTGATTAGCGCTACAGAAGTCGACAAGCGGCGCTCGTTTTACAAGATGCTGGTGAAACGTTCGGAACTGCAGGTCTTCGACCGGCTGGATTCGGCACGGGCTGGCTGGGAAGAAGAGGCAACTGAAATCGTTGTGGGCCGGGCAAAAAAACGAAAATTGGAATTCGATGGGACTGCGCTTGAACTGTTTGTTTTGCTGACCGGAGGCGATACGCGACAGATCGACAACGAGCTGGAGAAGATCGACACGTTCCTCGGGAAGGATCGCGCCGTCCCTATCGAGCTTGTTCGTGAATTGGTTCCGCTATCACGTGCCGGGGTGATCTTCGAACTGGGCAACGCGTTGAGCGCCCGGGATCTGGAACTGGCTCTGACCCTCGTGCGGCGTTTGCTGGAGCAAGGTGAAAGCGCCGTCGGTATTTTGCTGGCTGCAGTCGTCCCGACGATTCGCAATTTGTTGCTCGCAAAGGACCTGATGGAAGAGCATGGAATCCGGCGTCCGCATTCGCCATTTCAATTCATCGCCGCCATGAACCGGCTACCCGCAACGTCTACGGAGCATTTGCCTCGCAAGAAAGACGGGTCAATTAACGCCTATGGTCTGGGCATCGCTGCGCTACACGCGAATCAGTTCGATACCAATCAACTAATCAAAGGAATGCGTGCCTGTCTCGATGCAAACGTCAAACTCGTGACCACACAGCTCGATCACGAGCTGATTCTAACAGAAATCGTCGTGAAGTTATTGGGGCACTAAAATTTTGTAGGTCGTTTGCGTCCGACACAGAGCGCTACGGGATCTACACCGTACCTTCTTGTCGTCGAGCAACTGGCCCCACGTACGGAATATCCCACCGCACGCCTGTGAATGCTTTCACCGTGGCGACAATCCACACGACCAGAAACGCTATGTGAACGAGCGCCTGGATGATTCCCCAAAAAAATACCAGAATTCCACCAATCGCCGGAATCGACCAAAGAATCAGGAAGAGGATTCTTGAGACGATGTTAAACAAAAGCCACGCGCCCCCGAAGATGATCGACTGCATCGCGTAGAAGCGCACAAAGCTGTCATGCTTTTCCACAATATAGAAAATAATGCCGCCGATTAGTGGGACGCAGGCGAGTGCCGCAGCCACGTTCGATGGTAAACCGGTTGACGTTGACTTTGGACCGAGCTCGGGGCCCGGGCCAGGCGGAGGCGGAGTTGGGATAGGCTCTTGCTCGGGCATGATCTACATACACCGAATGCAAAATCCCTTGTCAAGCAATCTTGCTTTTGCGGCTCTTTTTCGCTTTCGCTTCGCGCCCAGGCGCAATATGATGCGCTCCTAAACAATACAATCATGGCCAAAAGTCCCCCTCACCCGTCGCGCGCGTTTCACCCTGATCGAGTTGCTCGTCGTGATCGCGACCATCGCCATCCTACGTCGCAATCTTGTATCCCGCTTTTAGAAGTGCCTTGAGAGCGCAAAAGCGACAAAAGACTTGAGCAACCTGCGCCAGATCGGAACGCTGCCATGCAGGTATATCTCAACGACAAGGACGGCGTTTTTCCTGGCTCATGCGACGCTGACCTGGATGGGACAGCTGGAACAGAATCAAAAATTTATCCCGTTTACGTCGTAGCAGACGCGTTTTCCAATCGCCTTTTGATAAGCGCACCACTTCGGAACTGGACACTGAACAACCGCGTCAGCTACGGCATCAACGCAAACATGTGTGCCGACTTGGGATAATGCGCAATATGCTAAGCGTTGATTTCACCGTCTTCTGACCTTTCTAGCATGGCAGCCAATTATAACGGACTCCTGCGTCATCAGCGACTCATGGGCGGGCAGTGCCACAGTTTCAGCGCGCACGAATCTGCCGGTGGGGAGGCGCCGGCAGACGCTGGCACACACACCGAAGCGGCAAAAATCAACGCGCTATTCGCGATTGGCACGTCGAAACCATGACTTTGGTCCAGCGGACACGGCCCGGCGTTCACAAGACTACCACATCAGATCCGCTCGGTACGAAACATTGGGACCCGACGCCGTATTGAACGCGCTTCGACATATCATCTCTGTGCGGGTATGGCAGCGCTATCCTGTCGCTATCGGCAATCGGCTTGCTTGAGCTAGTCGGGCCGAGACGTGCGCAAGCACTTAGCTCGCGGACGCGTGCGCAATCATTTCCGATAGGAACGTCGCGCCACTCTTCGCCGATCGAGTCAAGAAAAGCCTGGCGTCAGCTGGATTTCGCCCGACTGCTGATCACGATTCCGGCAGGCGAGAAATCGAAGACGCTTAAGCAAGCCGGCGCGATTTGCGACCGGATGATCGCAGCGGGACTTGACCGTCAATCGTTTGTCGTTGGTCTCGGTGGCGGGATGATTGGCGACATTTCTGGATTCGTGGCGGCGATTTATCACCGCGGAATCCCGCATGTCCAAATTCCCACTACTTTGCTCGCGATGGTGGACAGCTCGATCGGCGGCAAAACGGGGGTGGATACGCGCGACGGGAAAAATTTGATCGGCGCTTTTCATCAGCCCTCGCTGGTGATTGATGATCTCGATGTTCTAAAAACACTGCCGCGTCGCCAGTTCAATCAAGGGTTCGCCGAGATCGTCAAGCACGCCGTGATCGCCGATGCAAAAATGTTCCGAATGCTGCAGTCGTGGAAGGCAGGCGCAGTGCCTGCCTTGCAACAGCTGATCGAGCGCAATATCCAGATCAAATCGAGAATCGTTGCGAAAGACGAGCATGATCGCACCGGCCAGCGTGCGCTGCTGAATTTCGGGCATACAGTTGGCCACGCGATCGAGCGTGCTGGCAATTACCGGAAATTTCTGCATGGAGAAGCAGTGAGCCTTGGAATCGTCGCCGCGTGCGCGATCTCAGTGAAAAGAGCTGGGCTGCGGCCACATCACCAGGCCGCGATTGTTGACCTCCTTGGACGATTCGGGTTACCAACTCAGTTGCCAATCAAATTCCCGCGTAAGAAGATTTTAGACGCGTTAAGGTTCGACAAAAAATTCGAAAGTGGAAAAGTCCGCTTCATTGTCACGCCGCGCATCGGCGCGGCCTACGTCGCGGATAACGTGACACTCGACGACATTCGCAGAGCCGTGCAGCAACTGTAGATGGAACGCGTTGTCTTCAACGCGTCGGCAGTCACTCCGCCGGAGATCGCGATCCAGTGCGCGCCTTCGAATAATAATTCACAAGCCCATCCGCTACGCTGTCGGCGTATTCCCGGAAGATGCTTTTGCGTTCGACCCCGTTGATGTTGCGCGTTCCTTCGTAATCGCCGGCCTGAATACGCGCAAACACGTCTTTGCTGTTCATTACGTACGGTTCGCAGTACACGACCGGGCAACGGTAAAGACGCGTGGCCAGCAGGTTGCGCGCATACACATAACCGCTGGCACCGACTTTGGTCGTGCTCTTCGTGGTCGGATACGCGTAGGGCGGCAGGGCAGTCTCGCGTGACATTGCCGCGGCAGTCGTATCCGCCAGCGGCAACTCCTCGTCGTATGCGCGACTCAGGAGCCGACGGATCATTTCGAAGCGTTCATCATCCAATTCCAATTCCTCCGGCAGGTACGATCCGTTCACGAGCAGGTGAAGATGATTCGCGTCAGTTAACAGCGGACTAGTCGGATCGCCCCACCCTTCAGCGTTGAAATGCAAACAAAGCACAAGATCAGGGTGCAATTTGAAATTTACGAGAGCCGCGCGGCGCCGAATTTCACTGTAGCGGTAGAACAAAATTTCGCTTTGCCAGCGGATGGTGTGCTCTTTCTCCGGATCAGTCTGATCAAGAATGTCGGCGCGGGGCTGTGGCACGCCATTCTTGATGAGAATCGTCCTGGCGAGCTCACGAAAATCATCCGGTCGCTTGCCGGTTGTTGGCTCATCGGTGCTTCGGACAAAGGAAACTTTTGCCCCGAGAGCGCGCAATCGCGTCGCCAACAATCGGGCTACGCGCAGCGCCAGATCGCCCTCTTGAACGGGCTGACTATCGCCGACCTGAAACCAACGTTCCTCCATCTTAGCCCATTTCCCGCCGAGATGACCGGGGTCGAGCGCGATTTTTAATCCCGACAGCGGTTTGCCTTCTTTACTTGGCGAGAAAGATTTCGCCGGTCGCCACAGCCGCGGCACCGGTTTCCGAGCGGAATCACTGGCAGCAAACCGTAAGGTAAAAAATTTCTGGGCGTCGCGATTCATGAGGATCCGCGCCGAGTCGTCCTTTATTTCAATTAAATCGGGCGCGAATCCATGAGTGCAGTAGACATCATTGATCAGGTGCGCGAACTCATCACGGGTGATTGTCTGCTGGTAGTGTTCGAGAACATCCCATCGCGGCTTATTGCCAAGAACGCTAATATTCTCCGCAGCCTGAAGACCGGTCGTGAAGATCGCTACAAACAAGCACGTCGAAGCTCCGACTCGCCTTCGCCATACTTCGACTTGCCAAATCAACCGCGTCGCCACATTGGACGGGTGAACGCTTAAATCGTTGAATCGCAAATCCGATATAGCTATGTAACGATTCAACGCAACGCCTCTCATGTTAACGATTCTTTTCCTTGGCGATATTGTTGGGCAGTCAGGCCGCGGGGCCGTCGTAGCCCGATTGTCGGAGCTAAAGTCGAAGCACGCGTTGGATTTCGTCGTCGTCAACGGCGAGAACGCTGCGGGCGGCCGCGGAATTACGGGAAAAATAACCATCGATCTTTTGCGCGCGGGCGTCTCAGTAGTCACAAGCGGCGATCATATCTGGGACCAAAAAGAGATTCTTTCGTTCATCGACACGGAACCCCGTTTGTTGCGTCCGATAAATTATCCGGAGGGCACGCCTGGTAGCGGATCGATCATTCTTGAAACGGCAAAGGGAAAGATCGGCGTCATCAACGTGCAGGGACGCACATTCATGCAGCCAATTTTGGACAACCCATTTCGTGTTGTCGAAGCTGCAGTCGCGAAAATGCGCAATGAAACCCTAAACATTATCGTCGACGCTCACGCCGAAACCACGAGTGAAAAAATTGCACTTGGCCGATTTCTAGATGGCAAGGTGTCCGCTGTCATCGGCACCCATACTCACGTTCAGACGGCCGATGAGCAAATCTTCCCTGGCGGCACGGCTTTCTTATGCGACGCCGGAATGTGCGGTCCAGTGAATTCGATCCTGGGACGAGCCGTGGACCCGATCCTGAATCGGTTCATCTCGAATCTGCCGTCATCGTTTCCGGTAGCCAGCGGCGAGGTACGCTTGCGCGGCGCGCTCGTTAAAATTGATGAGACGACCGGTCGCGCAGTGGGTATTACGCGGGTCGATGAGCCCGGGCCCAGCGCGTCCGTCCCGCCAGAACCGGAGCCAAAGGGGGTTCTCGAAAATGCGCAATCGTCGGAACAGACTTGAAACTGTTGAACTTACAGCCAACTATTCACGCCTCTAGGTTCGAATTGTCTAAGGAGTATCAACGTCAAACCAAAATATATGAACAGATCCTTTGCTTTTATTTTAATCACGGCTTTGGCCCTCTGTGCGACACAGGTATGCCGTGCAGCCGAGAAAAAGAATCCCGAGGCGAACAGACTGGCCCGCGAGGGCGCTGAGGCCGCTAAAACCCAGGACTTCGATAAAGCGGTTGATCTCCTTAAGAAAGCCACCGCCATGGACCACAAATACACGGATGAGCTCTCGGCAGTTTATCAACAACGTGGATATGCGGCTGCCAAGGACCAGAGATATGGGGACGCTATCAAGGACTACGATGAGGCGCTAAAACTCACTCCGCAACAGGCACCGCGCATTCATGAGCAACGTGCGGCAGTAGAAATGAAGATACAGGACTATGATAAAGCTCTCGCCGACTACGCCGAGCTTATCAAACAGAAGCCAAACGAGATCAAATACCTCAGCTATCGCGCATATATCTACGAGCTGAAAAACGATCTACAAAATTCGATGGCCGACAACGAAACAATTTTGAAAGCGGATCCCAACAATCAGGATGCGAAGGCGCGTAAGCAACGGCTGGAACAAAAGATTGCCGAAAGGACGCCGCTTACTCCGCCACCTCGATCCCCAACGGCTTCCCCTGCCCACTCACCAGCAGGCAAAAAGAAGCCCTGAGAAAGCGCTGCGACGCCAAACGCTACTGCGCCGTTTGGAAAAGGGGATAGCTAAGACTCCGTCAGCGCGGCAGCTTCTTCGCTTTCTTCAAACGGTCTCGGCGTTGAGAATTTTCGTTTCCTGCGGTTCGCCGGCAACGGGGCCAACGTCATGCTGATGTTGCGACCCGCGATCTTCGGCTCGGTTTCCACTTGCGACATGCTGGAAAGATCATCTCGAACTTTTTCTACGAGATGTCTCCCAAGTTCCTGGTGGGCCATTTCACGGCCGCGGAATTGCAGCTGAACCCGGACCTTGTTTCCGCGATCCAGGAATTCTTCGGCGTGCCGGACTTTCGTCAAATAATCGTGCTCGTCGATGTTAACGCGGAACTTGATTTCCTTAAGTTTCGAACTGGCCGGCTTTTTATCTTTCGAGTGTTTGGAAATGTCGTATCGGAACTTTCCAAAATCGACGATTTTACAGACTGGCGGATTCGCTGTGGGCGCGACTTCGACCAAATCTAAGCCGAGAGTTTGAGCCTTTCGCAAGGCGTCGCTTAGGCGCATGACGCCGAGCTGTTCGCTCGTGGAGCTCATGATGACCCGGACTTCGCGAGCGCGAATCCGACCGTTTACACGAATTTGTGGTTGCAGATTAGATCAATCTCCTCAACGACAGAGCGGGAGTGCGCCGCGCCGTCGTGTTTCATTTATCGCAATTTCAGGCGTCAGCATTCGCAAACGCCTGCACCCTTTCTTCGCCACGGCTGCGATTCACCGCAACGAAGTGCTCGCTTAAAGTTCGCAAGCCGAAGAGAAGTTGTAGGCAACAATCTGGCGCTGGCAAGGCCAAAGTCGTGACGATTAGATGTCGATCTCCTGTAATCACTTTGCTGGCGGGTCGCCGAAGTGCGCTTTGTGCGCCACATACGCAGCGGCGTCGTCCAGCATTGAATCCAGTGTGGCTGCCAATGGCTCCAGTTTGACCACTCCAGAAAAAATGGCGCGATCGCCAATCTCAGTATCAATCACAAACGCGGGCCGTTGCGTGATCTGTAAGGCGTGAAACTCGGCAGTCGATGATCGGATACGCTTGTCAATCGTTTGCGATTTCGCACGCTCGAGCAATTTGCCAGCCTCAATACCGGCGGCTTCCGCTCCGATTTCGGCCGCAACATTCCAGTCAGCGATGTTTTTGCCGTCACGCAGCGCGACGCGAGCAAGCGCAAGCCGGACACGGTCGTCAGTATAGCCAAAATCCTTTGCCGCTTCGGCCACGCAATTCGGCGCGAGCCACTCTGGAAGACTTGCGTCGTACCAGTCAGTCCTGAGCATGAACGGCGAACGCATCATCATTCCGCTTCGTCGATAGAACCATTGCTCCTGTTCGCGTGAAGTTGGCAAACCATTGGGGTCCATTAGCGCGATCTTCCATTGAAACTGAATCCGACCGTCATAGCGCCTTTTCAATTCTGCCCACGTCGGCTCGGACCAGAAACACCAGCTTGAGATGACATCCAGATAATCAGTGACAGTGATGGTCATGCTTGAATGTTAAAAAAGTTACAAAAGTTACAAAGGTAAAATGATACCGCGTCGGAGCGGCGGACCGGGTGTAACAATGTAACTTTGTAACTTTTAAATCTCACTTTGAATCTCAACCACATACTTCTTTTCGTTGCGATCGTTTCGCCGCTGCTAGCCTTGGTTCGCGGGTGGCGGCCCACCTCGCCCTATCACGGCTGGCGCGTAGCCGCCCTTGTCGTGCTCGCAGTTACCGCGGTCGCATGGTTTCTCTGGCCTCACGTCAGCGGATATGTCGGCGGCGCGGCTTGGTTCCTACTTCTATTCCTACCGGCGATCGGATTGCGAAAAATAACGCAACTCGCCGCGCACGGCGATTATGAATCTGCCGAAAGGCTTGGTGCAGCTCTCCGGGTTTTGCACCCCACCGCCGATTTGCGCGAACAAGTCAGACTATTTCGCCACCTTAAATCTAACGCCGCACATCCACGCGTTTTCAGATCCGTTCCCACCGGTCACAATGATTCTTTCAGCTGGTGCACTCAGCTTCGAAGTGCGCCGGCGGTGCTCGGATTGATTCTAATCAACCTGGTTTATTTCTTGTTCGAGATTTGGGCTGGGGGCTCAAACGATCCAGACGTTTTGCATCGCGTTGGGGCGCTCGAGCCCGACGCGGTTGTTGCACAAGCGGAATACTGGCGCCTGGGCACAGCCCTTTTTCTACATGCCGGATTTTTGCATCTCGCGTTCAATCTTTTTGCACTTTACGTTCTTGGTCCTCCCCTCGAGCGCTCAATCGGCACGATCCGATTTCTGGCCTGCTATCTAATTTCAGGACTTGCCTCCAGCGGAGGGGTAGTTGCTTTAAACGAGATGGGGCTGATTCGGAACGCCCAAGTCATTGGTGCTTCAGGCTGCATCATGGGCGTGGTCGGCGCGTGGGCTGGATTTTTACTGCGACATCGTCATGCGCCATTCGCGAAAGAGCGCCTCGCGAACATTGGTTTGATCGTAGTGATTCAGATCGCATTCGATCTTTCCACGCCGCAGATCAGCATGCCCTCACATATGGGTGGATTGGTCGCCGGATTTTTTCTCGGACTAATTCTCGCGCCAAAGCCTGTAACCGGAGGCGCCGATCCCGGCAGAACTTACGAGCGGTGTTAATTCCAAAATAATGCGCTGTGGAATGACCCGCACTTGCCGGATGCGGTTTTCTTGATTAACTGCGGCTCTGCTCGCCAGGGTAGTCGAATGGTAATTCAGCGAATCTGCATCCCTCGCAGCCGCGGTCATCGCCCCGGCTACCGCACCCGCTAGAACACATGCCAACTTTTCAGACTTATAACGTCACGCCGATCCTGCCCTCGACACTCGAACCGTTGCGGGAACTGAGTTTCAACCTCTGGTGGACATGGGAACCGGCGGCGCGCCGATTATTCCGGGAACTCGACCCCGAGCTTTGGAACGAGACTAATCATAATCCGGTACGCATGCTACAGCTTGCGCGGCAATCCCGCCTTGAAGAGCTCGCACAGGACAAGAATTTTTTGCGTGAGCTCGAACAAGTATTCCAGAATTTTGAGAAATATCTCGGACGCCACGACACCTACGGGAAGAGGGGTCACGGTGCCGCGATCAAGAATCCAATCGCCTACTTTTCCGCCGAGTTCGGTTTTCACGAATCAGTGCCGAATTACTCCGGCGGTCTCGGCATTCTCGCCGGAGACCACTGCAAATCGGCGAGCGACCTTGATCTGAATTTTGTTGCGATTGGTCTCCTCTATCGCCACGGCTATTTCCGGCAACAGATCGACAAGGACGGCGTTCAGGCGGCGATTAACCTGAACCAAAATTTTTATCACCTACCGATCCGCGAAGCGCGCCATGGCGAAATGAAGCTTCTCATTTCGGTGCGGATTCTGGATCGAGAAGTTTTTGCAAGGATTTGGGAATTACGCGTCGGGCGCGTGAATGTCTATCTTCTCGACACCGACATTCCAGAGAACAGTCCGGAGGACCGGCGCATAACCGCCGAACTCTATGGAGGTGATCTCGAAATGCGCATGCGCCAGGAAATCGTGCTCGGGATCGGCGGCGTGAAAGCTCTCACCGCGCTGGGTATCCAGCCGGATGTGTTTCACATGAACGAAGGACACTCAGCCTTCCTCGCGCTCGAGCGGATCCGTCTGAACATTGTGGAAAAGAAGCTGAATTTTTATTCAGCGCTGCAAGTGGTAGCGGCGGCAAACGTTTTTACCACGCACACTCCCGTTCCCGCTGGCAACGACTCCTTCTCGCGGGAGATGATGCAAAAATATTTCGGGAAATTCGCAAAGGAACTCAACATTCCGTTCGAGGAGCTATTTTCATTTGGCCACAGCCGTCTCAAGCCCGATGAGCCGTTCAGTATGACTATCCTGGCATTGCGTCTCAGCCGCCACGCGAATGGTGTCAGCAAATTGCACGGTGACGTGAGCCGGTCGCTCTGGAAAGATGTGTGGTCAGGCGTGCCGATGCACGAGGTGCCGATTACCAGTATCACGAACGGTGTGCATACGAAGACCTGGATGGCGCCGGAATTTGCCGCCCTTTATCGCAAGCATCTCGGTGACTGGGAAGAACACCTGACTGAACCTGATTTTTGGCGCGGCGTCATCGACATTCCCGATGCGCAACTGTGGGACACGCATCAACAGCTCAAACGTCGTCTTATCGATTTTGTTCGCGATCGCGAACGACAGCGCCGCGAACGACTGGGTGAATCGCCGGAGTCAATTCGCAGAGTCAACCGCATTCTTGATCCAGAAATTTTGACCGTCGGATTTGCGCGACGATTTGCCACTTACAAACGCGGCGCACTTTTGTTCAGCGACAAGGAACGATTGAAACGACTGGTGAACGATGCGACGCGCCCGGTGCAATTTATTTTCGCAGGCAAAGCGCATCCGCGCGATGAAGCAGGCAAAGCGCTCATCCAGGAGGTTTATAAATTCAGTCGCGAAGCCGGTCTGGAAACTCGCATTATTTTCGTGGAGGACTACGACAGTTATATTGCACGCCGGCTCGGGCAGGGAGTCGATCTTTGGCTGAATCATCCGCTACGTCCGTTGGAGGCAAGCGGCACAAGCGGAATGAAATCGGCGCCGAACGGCGGGATTAACCTCAGCGTGCTCGATGGCTGGTGGCTCGAAGCCTTTAATGGCAGCAATGGCTGGGCGATCGGGGCCGAGATCAATGATGGCACCACGGATTTTCAAAACGAAGTGGATGCCAGCAGTCTTTATCAATTGCTCGAGAATCAAATCGTTCCGCTTTATTATGCGAAACCGGACGGCAAACTTCCCCTCGCCTGGTTGCGGTTGATGCGCGAATCCATTCGCAGCGTCACGCCTGTGTTTAACACCCAGCGCATGGTGAAGGAGTACACGGAACAGCTCTATGTTCCCGCCGCGCAGGCACACGAAAACTTCTCCCGGGAAGGCTGTGGTGCCGCGACGCATCTCAGCCAATGGAAAACGCAAATCCGCAAAGATTGGGCTCAGGTGCAGGTGTCTGACGTGCAAGTAGTCAACAAGGATCGGCAAAGCATTTCGGTCGGCGACTCGTTGCAGATCAGTGCACGCGTGCACCTCGGCGGCGTTGACCCGCAAAATGTGCGCGTCGAAGCATACCACGGCGAAGTGGACAATGGCGACCTTCGCAATCCCGCGGCTACGGTGCTAAATCAAAACAGTCAGGCCGACGGCAGTGGAAATTACATTTACCAAGGGAGCGTTCCAGCGACCGAAAGCGGAACGTACGGCTTCAGCGTCCGGGTCGTGCCAACGCATCCGTGTTTAATGCAAGCTCACGAATTACGTCTGATCACGTGGTCGTAGATTCTGTGGGAAAGTCACGTGGCGATTGGAGGCTCGCTTTGGTGGAACTTGTTGCAATAGGGCAACCCGATGAATCAATCCGTTGAAGATCAAATCGAGCGGCTGCAGGCGGGCGGGATCATCGACATGCATTTCGATCTGCCGATGGATCTGTACGAAAAACGCCAGCGAAGAGATGTTCTTGAAACGGAATTCTTGCCGGAATTTGAATCAGGAAACGTCTCTGTTGTCGGGGCAGCGATCTACATAGAAGATCGCTATCTTCCGGAAGCCGGTCTGCGCATTGCGCTCGATCAAATTGCACGGTTGTATGCCGAAACGGCAACGTCGGAACGCTTCGCGATTTGCAAAAGTTTTCGCGAAATTCAGGCGGCGCGAGAGGCGGGTAAGATCGCGTTTCTAATCACGATGGAGGGAGTCGAACCGCTTGGCACCGACTTAAATCAGTTGCGAGTCTTTTATGAACTCGGTGTGCGGTCAATCGGGCTGACCCACGCGCGAACCAATGCGGCGGGACACGGGGGAGTTTTCGCCGCGAGCGGCTCGTCGACTGAGGGTTTGACTCCATTTGGTCGGGAAGTTGTGAGGGAATGCGAGGCTCTCGGCATCATCATTGATCTTGCGCACATCAATCCAGCAGGGTTTCAAGAAATTCTGTCGGTCACGACAAAGCCGCCAATCGTGTCACATACGAACGTCCGCCGCTATTACGATATCGACCGCAATATTAGTGATGAACAGATTAAGCTGATCGGCGAACGCCATGGTGTTATCGGCGCCAACTCCATCCTCGTTAGCCCACAAGAAGAAGAAAGCACGCTCGATCACTACATCGATCATATCGAGCATATCGTGAATCTGATCGGAATCGACAGCGTCGGCATCGGCTTTGATTTCTTCGAATTCATCTACCGGCAGTGGCCGGAGTCGAGGCAGAAGGAGCTGGCAGCAAAACTTACAACGCCGCACTTCATTTCCGATCTGAAGAACCATTCTCACGCGCGGAACCTCACTAAAAAATTGATCGAGCGCGGTTTCAGCGACGAGCAGATTGAAAAAATAATGCGGGGGAACTGGATTCGGATTTTCAGAGAGTGGCTGTAAAGGGCACGTATTCATTTGGAGTAAGGATAATTCCCTAAGGAATTTGCTTGTCATCTAAACCCTTTTTGACGACCCTCAAACGTTTGTGAGGGCTATCTCCACTGCGCTCTCCTCCGGGCAGCCTTCTGTAATTATCGCTGACGACAGTGCCGTCGCCAGAGAAGGACTCTTTGCGATTCTTCGGCGTGATCTGGGCTATACAGTGTGTGGACTCGCGACTGATGAAAGGACCACGGGTGAGTTGGCCGAAAAACATCAGCCAGATCTCATTGTTATTGAACCATTCCTCGGCCATCACGACGGAATTTTTCTTCTCAAGCAGCTCGCCGCGCGTTTTCCCCGGGTCCGGATTCTCGCTGTATCGAGACAACGTGAAGAAATTTACGCAGAACGCGCGCTGCGCGCGGGGGCCTCGGGGTACTGGATGAAAACAAGTACACGGGAAGAGTTGATCCGTGCCCTTGATACAATTCTCGCAGGTGAGCTTTATGTTAGTCCCCGGATTGCATCTCGCGTTGTTCACGAGGTCGTGAACGGTCCGGCGACACATCCTAAGGTACCTAACCTGACCGACCGCGAACTGCACGTGTTCACGTTAAAGGGAGCAGGCCTCGGAACCAGCCGGATCGCGCAAGAACTTGGGATTAGTCCTAAAACCGTTGAAACTTATCACGAGCACATCAAGCTCAAGTTGGGCTATCGCGACGCTGAGGCGCTTCACCGTGGCGCGCGAGAGTGGTTCGAACTGAATCACCGCTACTACCTCCCGGATCTGACAGCTCAATCGGGGATAAGACGCCGAAAATATCAGGGATAGTCCCCGATAGACGATGAAACAGGCAACGCGCTAATCTCGCAGCCAAATAAACGAGGATCGAACAATGAAAAGACTAACAAAGATAGGCCTAACCGTCGCAATTGTAGGCATATTGCTTTCATTCAAAGGAAGTTCTCCCTTTGTGACAACGGCGACAGCCCAAACTCAGAACAAGGCACAGCAGCGGGAAAAAGAGTCAACCCGAGATGCACCGCCGGACCTCACACCCTACGTACGGTCAACCGTTCCTGAAGAAGGGGGCCCACGCGCCATAAAGCCATTTTTGCCGATTCCGGGTGGTTTTATTGTTGACGCAGTCGTGAGTAATAGTGATCCCAATCTGACGAACACGGATACCTTTAACGATGGCGAAACGTCGATAGCAGTGAATCCCGAGAGCCCGGGCGAGATCGTTATGACGGCCTTTTCCGGAAGCTGGGGGGCAAATGCGCCCCTGTGGCATTCCACCGACGGCGGGAATATTTGGACCAAGCAATTTACAGTCCCTGCTCCGCCCGGGATAGCCGCAGGTGGCTGTCCCTGTGATCAGGCCGTCGATTATGGACGGAACGATCAAATGTCTGGCACCTTCCTGATCAGTGGGAATGGCGGCTTTGACGTCTTTAGCGGAACGAGCACGAACCCGGCAAGTGCCGCAGCATGGAACTGGCTCGTCATTGCTGGTGTCACGCAAATGACCAATAACCTCGTCCCATCGAGCTTCGGAAATAGCGATCAACCCTGGCTCCTGGTAAACCGGGACCCAGCGACTGCAACGCAGGACAACGTGCACGCCGCTTACGACGACTTTAATGGTGGGCCCGATATGCGGGTTGCGGTTTCCTACGGCGTCAACCCGCCCAACTTCACAGTAGATAACCAATCGGGAACATCCACAGGCGGCGTCAACCCTGGTCACCGGCTTGCTGTCGATCCACGCAACGGCTTCGTCTATAGTCTCTTTCAGAGGTGCGTAGGCAACTGCGGAGGCGACCCGAAAAACATCGACTTCATGCTTAACCGATCCACTGACGGTGGCGCCACATGGACGCTGAACGGCATGGCGGGTGGGATCATCGTGGCCAATGCCGATAGTACGCAACCAACTCCCAAGTTCGGCACCGTCAACGCTCTCCTTGGCGGTGTCGACCACGCGACTGTTGATCCAAACAACGGCGATGTCTACTACGTTTACGGCAATCGTGATTCCGGCACCGGCAATGATCGCCTCGCCATCCGCCGAATTCAGGACAACGGCGGCGGCGGCGTGACTGTAGGACCGGAAAACTTCGTGACAGGTCAAGTAGAGGCCGCCATCCCGTCTGTTGCTGTACTCAGCAACGGAACAGTGGGCGTTTTCTATTATACGTTCGACGGTTTGTCGGGTGGAATTCCAACCTTCTCGGCACACTTGGCGCAGAGCGGCGATCAGGGCGTTACTTTCAGCGATCAGGTGCTGTTGAATTTTCTGTCCTCTGCCACGGATAACGGCAACAACAGGCAACGGGTGCTTGGGGACTACATGCAGATGAAAGCGGTGAGCAACTGCTTCTTCGGGTCCTTCACTGGAAACGGGGTGCCATTCGGTCGACCTTTCGCCAACCATGACCCGATCTTCTTCAACGTTTGCGTCGCGCCAACCGCCGATCTGTCAATCACCAAGACCGCTTCGCCAGATCCTGTGACGACAGGGGATGACTTAACCTACACGGTTACTGTAACCAACAATGGACCGGATCCAGCGACATCGGTCACCGTGACAGATAACCTGCCTCCTGAGACAACTTTTGTCTCCTGTTCTTCAACAGGAAGTGGAGTCTGTGGTGGCTCAGGTAACAACCGCACAGTCACATTCGCACTCCTTCCATCGGGGGCATCCGAGACCATAACCTTTGTAGCTAATGTGAACTGTTCAGTGGCCGACGGCACAGTAATAAGCAATACGGCGACAGTGAGCTCTTCTACACCTGACCCTGACCCAAATAACGACTCAAGCACAGCGACTGCGACAGCTTCTAATCCCCCTCCTACGATCACCAACGCGACAGCAGACCCATCGAGTCTCTGGCCACCAAACCACAGGATGGTGAATGTGACTGTCAGCTATGACGTCACCGATAACTGTCCCTTGCCACCTGGCTCCTGCACGCTCAGTGTGACCAGCAATGAACCAGTCCTTGGCCACGGAAGCGGTCATACATCTCCAGACTGGATTGTCGTAGACGATCATCATGTGCTGCTTCGAGCAGAGCGGGAGGGTGGCGGCAACGGACGCATCTATACAATTACCATCACCTGCACGGACAGCGGCGGCAACTCCTCGAGCGAGGAGGTGGAGGTAACGGTGCGCCACGATCAAGGCAGGAGATAGGTCGATCCTGGAATTGGCGATGCTCACTGTCCCCAGCAGCGAACAGAATCACGCAATGTGACTCGCTGTAGAGGGAGTTTCGGGCCGGGGATTTTCTTCTTCTCAGCCTTGCTGGCGCGGGTCACGATGGCTTAGTGAATTACGGGGTCGGATCTCGCACGCGATTACCGGCCAAATTCCGAGCTACCGGGCCGGGACAGATACGGTATACGTGATCAAAGCACACACGCCAACCATCCCGATCATTGCGACGATGAAGATTCCATCCGCGATCTTTTCCAGACGATGCATTCGGTTTGCGGATCGCGAACGCAGCGCCCAGTAAGAAAGCAGACATGAGACCAGGAACAGCAGTGCGTCTCCGGCCAAAAAATCATCCGCCAGCGTGTCTGCACGTCCAAGCGTAATGACGACACGAATCAGTCCGATCACAGTCAGGCAAACACCCACCATCGCGGATGAGACAGTGAAGATATGGATGGAGATATCCTGCTCCAAATGCGTATTTGGATCGCGATCTCCGTTGGTTTCCTCTCCCATGGCGACCAGTTAATAGACCGATTGCGAAAGCGACTGTTCAGACAATAACCGCTCTGATAGGAAACCCTCAGGAGGTCACGGGAGCAGCATTTGAAATTCACTAATCTCACACGCCACACGGAGATCGGAGCGAATTCGTATTACATTGAGATCGGCCGCAACCGGCTCTTACTCGATTGCGGGATGCACCCGAAAAACACCGGGGAGGATGCGCTTCCTAATTTCAAAGCCATAGCCGATCGCGGAGTCGAGGCCGTCTTAATTTCGCACGCGCATCAGGACCACATCGGCACGTTACCCGTGGCCATGCGACGCTTCCCGGGCGCGCAGATTTTCATGACCGAGGCGACGGCCGAGGTCGGCAGCGTCCTCTTGCACAACTCGGTGAACGTCATGACGCGGCAACGTGAGGAGATCGGGGAAATGTCGTATCCACTCTTCACCCATCGTGAAATCGATCGTGCATCGGAACGGTGGCGCTGGTGTCCGATGCGTCAACGAATCTCTATTGCCGGCGAAAGGGCAGCGCAGCGCGAAAAGGACACGTTAACGTTCGAATTCTTCGATGCAGGACACGTGCTCGGTTCGACCGGAGTAATGCTGCGTGCTGAAGGCAAAACTGTTTTCTATACCGGCGACGTCAATTTCGACGACCAAACCATCATGCAGGCAGCAGTTTTCCCCGAAGGGGAAATCGACGTGCTGATTTTGGAATCTACCCGCGGGGATCACGCGAAATCTGAGGGCTGGACCCGCGCCAATGAAGAGCGACGCCTTGCAGAGGCCCTCGCAGCTAATTTCGAGCGTGACGCGTGCGTGCTGATACCGGTGTTCGCGTTAGGCAAAACGCAGGAGATTCTCGCGATGCTCCACAAGTTTCGCCGTCAGCGACTCTTACCCGAATTTCCAATTTATATTGGCGGTCTCAGCTCGAAATTCACAGACATCTACGATCGCCGTACCCACACGACTCGGCGGCAGTTGCCGCGGCTCAAACTCATGAGAGAAGTAGCGCCATTCATCTTGAATGACGAAACCGTGCGCAGCACCGCGGTTCGCGGCGGACGCGTCCACGTTCTCTCCAGCGGGATGATGATTCCCAGAACGCTATCGAATGTGTTTGCGCGGCGAATGATCGAAAACCCACAGCACTCGATCTTTTTCGTCGGCTACGCCAATCCAGAGTCGCCAGCTGGCCTTTTGCAGGAGGCGGGCCAGGGCGGCGAACTTGCGCTCGATCCGGATAAGCCGCCGCAACGCATCCGTTGCAACATCGAACAGTTCCAGTTCAGCGCTCACGCCACACGCGAGTCGCTAGTGGATTTTGCCAAAAAGATCTCGCCGAAAAAAGTTCTTCTCGTACACGGCGACCCTCCAGCGGTCGAGTGGATGCGGTGCACTCTATCGACAGAACTTTCCCGCTCAGAAGTAATTGTCCCTACACCGGGTGTGGAGCTGGAGTTGTAGCGGGGGCCCTAGACCGCCGCTACAATGCGCATGAAAATTGCCTCCTGGAACATCAATTCGTTGCGCAAACGGCAAGATCGTTTGTTTGCATG
The DNA here is from genome assembly GCA_963804875.1 of uncultured Verrucomicrobiae bacterium. Taxonomy (GTDB): domain Bacteria; phylum Verrucomicrobiota; class Verrucomicrobiia; order Chthoniobacterales; family UBA10450; genus Udaeobacter. The sequence continues at coordinate 213,827 of CAWDRX010000005.1, read as the reverse complement.
GCTCGAAGCAACGCAACCGGACATTGTTTGCCTCCAGGAGACCAAATGCCCGGACGACCAATTTCCGGCGCTCGCCTTACAAGCGGCAGGCTATCGTTCGGCGTATCACGGAGAGAAATCGTACAACGGCGTGGCGATCCTCGCGAAAAACGAGTTGCACGCGATTCAGGCGTCGCTTTGCGATGAAGTAGTCGACGCGCAAGCGCGCGTGATCGCAGCGAACGTCGGCCAGTCGCGCATATTTTCAATTTACGCGCCAAATGGACAGGCAGTTGGCTCACCAGCGTACAAATACAAACTACATTGGTATCGGCGGTTCAGAGATTGCATCACGAAACAAAAGTCCTCCGACCTCGTTGTGTGCGGCGATTTCAATGTCGCTCCGGAGGACATTGATGTTTACGACGCCGACCTTTGGCGCGGAGCCATCATGGCTTCCGATGGCGAACGCGCGGCTTTTCGCGATCTCTGCAGTCTCGGCTTGCACGACACGTTACGAATCCATCGTAAGGAAGGAGAACTTTTCAGCTGGTGGGATTATCAAATGCGCGCCTTCGAAAAAAATCGCGGGCTTCGCATTGACGCCATTCTGGCGAACGAAAGCCTGGCGAAAAAGTGCATCGCCTCTGGGATAGACCGCGAAATGCGCGCCGGGAAAGACCCTTCAGATCATGCTCCGGTCTGGGCGGAGTTTGCGACCTAGAAACTTCAATGCCTAACAAATCGCACTTTCGCGTTTCGAATCCGCCACCGAGGCCGCTGCTAATCTGGGACGGCGACTGTGATTTTTGTCGGTTATGGATCGAACGCTGGCGGGAGATGACCGTGGGTAAGGTCGATTACGTCACTTACCAGGAAACAGCTGACCGTTTTCCTGAAATCCCAAGGAACGAATTCAACCGCGCGCTGGTTTTGATCCAACCGGACGGCACAACATTTTTTGCAGCGGGAGCAGTATATCGCTCACTCGCGTATCGGCGTTCGCGAAAATGGCTGGCGTGGAGCTATGATCATGTACCGGGGTTCTCGCAGGTGTCTGAAGCCGGCTATGGCTTAATCGCGCGCCACCGAAAATTTACGTCAGCGGTTACTCGATTGCTCTGGGGCAAAGACGTACGGCGCCCTACCTATGTTTGGGCGCAGCGCTGGTTTTTGCGCGCACTCGGCCTCATTTATTTAATCGCCTTCGTATCGCTTTGGGTCCAAGTGGACGGACTCTTCGGAAGCAACGGCGTGTCGCCCGTCAATCGATTCCTGCCAGCAGTTCGTAGCCAAGTCGGACCAGACGCTTTCGGGTTGCTGCCTACACTGTGCTGGTTCAACTCAAGCGATGGATTTCTTCATCTTCTCTGCGGCAGCGGCGTTTTCTGTTCGTTGTTATTGATTTTCGGAATCGTCCCGGTGGTTTCGCTCGTTGCTGCTTTCGTTTTTGTACTTGTCGCTCACAATCGCGGGACAAGACTTTTTCACTTTCCAGTGGGACATCCTTTTGCTGGAGACCGGTTTTTTTTCTATCTTTTTCGCACCATGGCGGCTGTGGCCGCGGAAACTTTCGGCGGGACCGGGGTCGACCATCCCGGCTACAGCCACGACATCGCGCGTCGGTTTGTTTTTGCTCAAGCTTCTTTTGTTCAAGCTGATGCTCATGTCGGGCGTAGTGAAATTAACCAGCGGCGACGACAGTTGGTGGAATCTAACGGCGCTCGATTACCACTACTGGTCGCAACCGCTTCCGACGGTGTTCGGCTGGTGGGCAGACAAAAGTCCGGAATGGTTCAAACATTTTTCGGTGGCGTTCTGCCTTGTAGTGGAAATCATCGTGCCATTTTTTATCTGGGCGCCCCGACGTCTGAGATTGATTGCAGCCGGTCTGCTGATTTTTCTTCAAGTCGCGATCGCGATCACCGGGAATTATTGCTTTTTCAACCTACTCACCATCGCGCTGTGTTTGTTGCTGATCGATGATTCGGCGATAGGAAAGGCCCACCGGTTCGTACGTGATCAAAACATCGGCGCGTTCAGCGATCGAGCGATACCACAACGAATGTGCGCCTATATTGGCATGATCGTTATCATCGTGACGCTGCCGATTAATGCCTGGTTAATCTTCAGCGCATTCAAACCTCGGAGTCGACCACCGCGCGCGCTGGCAACCCTCTACGAAAGGCTCGAGGCATTTCGCATTGTGAACGGGTACGGCCTATTTCGTGTGATGACGAAAGATCGCGGCGAAATCGTGCTCGAAGGCAGCGCCGACGGGATTGATTGGGCGCCGTACGAATTCAAATGGAAACCAGGGGACGTGAAACATGCGCCGGGTTGGAGCGCGCCGCATCAGCCTAGACTCGATTGGCAAATGTGGTTTGCCGCTTGGGGAACGGCGCGTGAAAATCCGTGGTTTGTCGGACTCATCTACCGATTGCTGCAAGGATCGCATGAAGTGAACGGCTTGTTCGCGAGCAATCCATTCCCGGACAAACCACCGCGTTACATTCGCGCATTGTTTTATCGCTATCGATTTACAACTGTAAATGAACGTCGCGAGACCGGCGCGTGGTGGAAACGTGAGGAGCTTCACGAATATTTGCCAATGCTTTCGTTGGAACAGTTTCGATAAATCCGGACCCAGACAATTGCTCCGTTTCATTAAGAGAGGCGATCTCCAGATCCCTGACGGTGGGCCCAGAGACGGCAACTTCCTTGAGCAGCGTGCGATGGCGCGTATATTCGCGACGCGATGGCGAAGGAGGAACAAATCGTCACCGAAGGCACCGTGACGCAGGTTTTGCCTGGAACGATGTTCCGTGTCGATCTTCCGGGTCAACGCAATGTCCTTGCCCATATCTCCGGTAAAATGCGGAAGCACTTCATCCGGATTGTGCCTGGCGACAAAGTTTCGGTAGAACTCTCGCCTTACGATCTCACAAAGGCGCGAATCATTTTTCGCGAACAGTAGGTTTCACTTTTCTCACTCGTTCAAGACCTTAGGTGTCAGGGCGGAAAAAACGTTGAACCCAAAGAAGTCCGCCCAAGTCGCGGGCCGCGTTTATTGAGTTGAGATAAGTCGGTGTTTGCCCATTTAGCAAAGCACGCGGATAGTCGACCAAGTTTAACCGGAGATTACCAATGGCAGAAGAAAATAGACCAGGACAACAGACAACACCGGCCAACGCCGATGCACAGAATAAATTGCAGAGCAGTAAAGAACATGCCCGTAAAGCAGCGGAAGATTTGAAATCAGCCGCAGGTGCTTTTGCCGAAGAGTACCGCGGAAAAGCCGAGCAGGCCTGGGGCGACGCACGCGGGAAAGCCGAGGAAGCCTGGGGTGATGCCACGAGTCGCGTTCGAACGTTCCAGGAGGACGCCGAGCAGTACGTGCGTGAAAATCCAACAAAAGCAGTATTTACGGCACTCGGAATTGGATTCGTGCTGGGTCTGATCTTCCGGCGTTGATTTCGAAAGCGCTGGAAATGAGCAGCGGGAGTCCTCCATCTCGCAATCCTGCGGGCCATTCCGGTTTGCTCGATAACGCGCTGGGACTGTTAAGCGCCGTCGTAGAGTTTTTTGAGAGCCGGTTTGTTCTGGTTGCGGAGGAATCCAAATCCGCCGCGCTGCAATTGCTGATTCTGGTGGGTTGCGTTATCGCAGCGCTGGGGCTTTGCGGGATGGGCTATGTTTTTCTCATCGTGAGCGCGGTCGTAGGTATCGCGCACTTGCTCGGGACGTCGTGGCCTGTGGTGGCGCTGGTTGTAGCCGTGGTCCACTTCATCGTTGCGGCGGTGCTATTGCTCGTGGCGCGCAGCCGAATCACCAAACCGATGTTTCAAGATTCCCGTGACGAGCTAAAGAAGGATCGCGAATGGCTGAAAACTCTGAATCAACAGACGAGCTAACTGCGGACATTTCAGGTTCGCGTCAGCGCGTGGCGACCGAGCTACGCGGTCTGCGTTACGAACTGGATTTTCCAGCAAAATTCCGCAGGTCATTCCAGAAACAGACGGGGTCCTGGATCGGTGCCGCGACAGCTGTCGGAGCGCTGATCGCACTCGCACCGATGCGTAAGAAGAAAGTTTATGTCGACGCGCGGAGCCGGCGTAAGGGAGACAAGAAGTTGATGGAGACTGGGCTTGCGATGGCGGCAATTAAGCTGGTTGGAAACCTCGCCCGGCCGGTCATCATGGAGTTCGTAAAAAACCGCTTTTTTTATTCTGGCGAACCGCCGCGCGGCAGGAAATAATGCGCCATCTGTCATTTGGGTTCTGTGTGTCCCGTGAGACAGATGATTGTTTCCCCGCATCATGTCACAGGTTTTAATTCCCTCATTCGAGTCGCATCCGCTGCCGCACGTCGATAACTATCTCGAGCTCGGCCAAAAAACCGGCGCTTCAGATGTTCACATCGGAGTAGCTGCGCCGCCAATCTGGCGAGTTGACGGAACATTGCAGCCGATCTGGCCTGACGCGCCAGCTCTGACCGGTGAACAAACGGTCGCGCTGGCAGAAACGTTCATGCCCGAAGTGTACAAGGAGGAGCTCAACGAACGTGGCGACTCCGATTTCGCATACGAGAACGCGCACGCACGTTACCGGGTGAGTGTGGTCCGGCAGCGATTGGGCGTCGAAATTGTGTTTCGCGTCATCAATTCCTACGTCCGCACAATGGACGATCTCGGACTACCCGAACAGCTTAAGCTACTCACTCGCTATCAAAATGGTCTGATCCTCGCCACCGGTTCGGTTGGAACCGGCAAATCAACGACCCTTGCATCCATGGTTCAGCAAATCAACACCGAGCGGCAAGATCACATCATCACGCTCGAGGACCCAATCGAATACGTCATACACTCAAATAATTGCCACGTTAGCCAGCGCGAAGTTTTCACGCACACCGAGTCGTTCGCCACAGCTCTCCGCGCCGCGCTGCGGGAAGACCCCGACGTAATCATGGTCGGTGAAATGCGCGACTTGGAAACGATTTCACTCGCCATCACCGCCGCAGAGACCGGACACCTTGTTCTAGCAACACTGCACACCTCGAATGCCTCGCGCACACTTGATCGATTACTTGACGTGTTTCCGCCCGAACAACAGGAACACGTTCGGGTTATGGTCGCTGAATCGCTGCGCGGCGTTGTCAGTCACCAATTGGTGCCGCGCAAGGATGGAACCGGTCGCGTGCTCGCCCTTGAGATTTTGACCAACACACCCGCTGTCGCCAACGTGATTCGCGAAAACAAAACGTTCATGTTGCCGGGTATTATTCAAACCGGAAAGAAGCAAGGCATGCGGTTGATGGATGATACGTTGATCGAACTCTGCCAAAGTGGTCAAATCACCGCACAAGAGGCTTACGCACGCGCCGACCAAAAAAGTGTCGTGCGGCAACAACTGAACATGTGACCGCGACTATGCGGACATCGTCTTTTCGCAGATGACTAAACCCATTCACCAATCGATCTGATGCTAAATTTGGTTTATCCGCACGGTCTGCTGTTTCGCCATGGCTTATATTGATCAATTCCTGCACATCGTAGTCCGACAAGGGGCATCAGATTTGCACATCGCCGAAGGCGAACCTCCAAAGATAAGGATGCATGGCGATATCATGCCGATTCGAGACGAGCCGATTTCGCACGATGAAGCCACGCAAATGTTGAGCGAGGTTTGTGGCCCGAGTAACTGGGAAATTTTTGAGCAACATGGCGATCTCGATTTTGCCTACCAGATGGATGCGGACTCTCGATTTCGCAGCAATTATTTTAAGCAGTCCGAGGGGTATGCTGCGGCGTTTCGATTGATTCCCACAAAGATTTCAACACTCGAAGAGCTGGGCATTCCCGAAATCGTAAAGGACTTTGCTTATGTGCGCGGCGGACTCGTGCTCGTCACCGGCCCAACTGGATCCGGCAAAACAACTACGCAGGCTGCGCTGGTCGACTTCATCAATGAAAATTTTGCGAAGCACGTCGTGACCATCGAGGAGCCAATCGAATTCGTGCACGACAACAAACGCAGCATTATCACGCAACGGGAGGTGCCTGCAGATTCAACCTCCTTTGCTGCCGCCCTGAAAGCTTCGCTGCGTCAGGACACCGACATCGTCCTCGTCGGAGAGATGCGTGATCTGGAGACGATCGCACTCGCTTTAACCGCAGCCGAAACCGGCTTACTCGTGTTCGGCACGCTGCACACAAATAACGCGCGCAAAACCGTCGATCGCATGGTGGACGCTTTCCCTGCTGACCGACAACCGCAGGCACGCGCGATGCTCGCAAACTCACTTCGTGGCGTGGTAGCGCAATTGCTTCTGAAAAGATCGGATCGTCCCGGACGCATTGCCGTGAACGAAATTCTCATTTCCAATCCAGCCGTCGCTGCAATCATCCGCGAAGGCGCCACGCACAAACTGCAAGACATAATCGTTTCCGGTAGGGCACAGGGAATGCAGTTTATGGACGACGCCATTTGGGGATTGCTACAAAAAGGAATTGTTTCTTCGCATGAAGCATTCATGAAGGCGATCGACAAGAGCCGCTTCAAGCCGTTTCTCTCGGCCGACGAAGCAGCACTCGCCGACGCCGCTGGCGGCGTCCGCGACGATGAAAGACGTCCCCCTGGCAATTTGCCCAAGCCCATGGGCGTCCGCCCGCAGGTGCGAGCTCGCTAAGCGCTGATAACACGCATCGCGAATCGGCGGGTCTGGCACTACGATCGCCTTCTTTCCAAGTCGATTGATCGCTCGCTAAAGATGCAAAAATTCGCGCGACGCTTCCGGCTGCACTGCCGGCAATGATTTACGCTCGACAAGACAACGAGACTTTTCAAAGCTTAACGTAATGAAACAAAGTATTTAGCCGTTTCTCTCCTAGCAATATTACGATTCGAACTTTTTTTGCCACAAGCTGTGGTACCGCCACCCGATGGAGGTTATCCGGTGCGCTATTCGGCAATCGTCAACACTGCCGTACCCTTAAGCTTTCCGGCGCGGAAACGATCCAGCGCGGTTTTAGCTTGCTCCAACGGGAATGCTTCCGTGTGCGTTTGAACTGGAACCCTCGGGGCAAGCTCGAAAAATTCCTCCCCGTCGCGTCGGGTCAAGTTTGCCACTGAGGTAATCACACGTTCCTCCCATAAGTCGACGTATGGAAATGACGGAATATCGGTCATGTGAATTCCGCCGCACACTATGGTGCCGCCTTTGGCGAGTGCGCGGAGCGCTGCCGGAACGAGCGGGCCGACGGATGCAAAGATAATCGCGGCATCGAGTTTTTTGGGTGGCATTTCGTCGGAACCGCCAGCCCAAACCGCGCCAAGTTCTTTCGCGGCTTGCTGTGTTGCTTTGTCCCCCGGCCGAGTGAACACGAAAAGTTCTCGCCCCTCATAAATAGCAATCTGCGCAACCAAATATGCAGCGTTGCCGAAGCCATAGATGCCAAGCCGCCGCGCATCGCCTGTCTTGCGATAGGATCGGTAACCGATCAGTCCCGCACAAAGCAGCGGTGCAACCTCGACGTCGGTGTAAAGCTCCGGCAGATGAAAGCAGTATCGCGCATCCGCGACGGTGAACTCTGTGTAACCGCCATCGACAGTGTAACCGGTAAAGCGCGCGTTATCGCAAAGATTCTCTCTGCCGGATCGGCAATATTCGCAGTCGCCATCGCTCCAGCCAAGCCACGGGATTCCCACGCGATCTCCGATCGCGAAGTTCGAGAGTTCGCCACCGATTTCTTCGATTCGTCCGACAATCTGATGACCGAGAATTAGCGGTAGCTTCGGATTGGGCAACTCGCCATCGACCACGTGAAGGTCAGTGCGGCAAACCGCGCAAGTGCTTATCCGCACAAGCAGCTGTCCCCTGCCCGGCTTCGGTTTTGGCACATCGCGCAGTTCCAGAGGTTGTTTCGCTTTGGCGAGAACCATGGCGTGCATAGGCCAAAACAATAACTCTAATTATTTTACCCCTGCGCTTGTTCATAATTCGTGCTCGTCTCTGATGACGAGCAGAAGTAAGAACAAGTAACGTTAACGAGCCCCAGCCGGCATGGGGCGCATCGCCCCCTTCCGCGGGCCTGCCGCATGGTCACCGTCATGGTCATGGTAGTGGGCGCTACGGAGGAATGGCACCTTGTCGAGCACATGTTCCTGGAACCATTCGAGCCAAAGATAAATAACTGGTGTGACGAATAGCGTAACCAACTGCGAGAAAATCAGTCCGCCAACGATCACCAGACCTAGCGGACGACGCGATGCGGCATCCTGACCGAATCCCAAAGCAATCGGGATGGCACCCATCAGAGCGGCGAGTGTAGTCATCATGATAGGCCGAAAACGTTCTACGCTGGCTTCGTGAATCGCCGACCGGAGATCCCAACCTTCGTCGATGCGTTGCAACGCAAAATCAACTACCATGATTCCATTCTTTTTCACGATGCCTAACAACAGAAATAGGCCGATGACGCTGTAGAGCGAAAGAACTGAGTGAAAAATATACAATGTGGCGAGCCCGCCGACGACTGCGGGCACAATGGCGGGGAACAAAACTGTGAACGGATGCACATAGCTTTCATAAAGAATTCCCAGAATCACATACATGACGAAAATGGCAGCAAGCAGGAGCAGCGGCAGAGAGCGGAATAGTTGCCTGAACACAAGCGTTTCCCCCTGAAAGGTGCCTTCAACGGCAGGATAATTTGGATGGATTTGCGCAAATGCGTCTTCGATGGCTTTGGTAGCGTCGCCGATCGCGACGTTTGGTAACAAGTTGAAGTTGAAGGTAACGCTGGTGAACTGATTCAAATGATTCACCGCTTGCGGGCCGATGACTTCCTTTGTTGATGTTACAACACGAAGCGGAACAAGGCTTGCCATGTTGCCAGTAGTCGTGGCGATGGTTCCCCCACCCGAGCCGCTCGCGCTGAAATTACCGCTGGTGCTACTGCGGACGTAGAGATCGTCCAAGTCGTCAGGATGCGCGCGCTCTTTATCTTTAACTTCAAGAATGACCTGGTATTGGTCGTCTGGTTGCTTTATTAGATAGATGTAGTTTTGGGAGTAGGCGTTGCGCATCAGACTTTGAATCGCAGAAGTAGAAACGCCATAGGTCGCGGCACGATCGCGGTTGATGTCGATCTTAAGGTTGGGCGTGCTGTGGTAGTAGTCAGAGCGAACACTGGCGAAGCCCTTGAACTGTTGCAGCTTTTTCAATAATTCATCGGCCACCGCGTAAACGTCCTGGGGCACGATGCCACTGATTGTATAGGCATACTGGCCCTGGGCCTGGCTCGTAGCGCCGACGCTGATTTGCAGCACTGGAGTCGGGGTCAACACTGCGGTGATTCCCGGAATCGAAGCGATCGATTTTTGCAGTCGCAAAACGATTTTATCAATGGACGCACGCTCGCTGCGCGGTTTTAGAAAAAGGAACATCAACCCCTGCGATAACGGGCCGCGCGAAGCAAAGCCGGCGAGCGTGAAAAATTGCCCGACGGCTGGATCTTCCTGGATTTTTTCGTTCACCTGCGCCTGAAACGCGCGCATCTGCGCCGGCGAGCTGCCTTCTTGTGCGATGAACAAGCCTCGGATGAAACCGCTATCGCCCGGCGGTAATAATGTGAACGGCAAGTGCGTGAAGAAAAACCACAGACCAAGAATGCAAGCAAGCAGGATTGGCACAGCCAGCCATGCGCGATCGAGAAATTTATCGAGCACCCGGCCATAGCCAGCGATTACGCCCTGGATGAAATTGCTGGTGTGCCGCTCCATCCAGGCGCGCTTATGACCGGCTCTGCGCTCACCCAGGATGCGAGCGCACATCAGCGGCGTGAGCGTCAACGACACCAAACCTGAAGCCAGAATAGCTACGATGATCGTCACGGAAAATTCGCGGAAGATACGGCCAAGAAGCCCGGGGATGAAAACCAGCGGAATGAAAACCGCGGCAAGCGAAAGCGTCATCGAGAGAATGGTAAAGGAAATTTCGCCGGCGCTATTGTAAGTCGCTTTTAGGATCGACTCCCCGTGCTCCGCCCGGCGTACGACGTTTTCCAAAAAGACAATCGCGTCATCGACAAGAAAACCAATGGCGAGAGTCAGCGCCATCAGCGTTAGGTTGTTGATGGAGAAATTGAGCATGTACATCACCGCCACGGTTAGCAGTAACGACATCGGTAAGGCAACGGCAGGGATTAGCGTGTCGGTAGCGCGGCCGAGGAACACGTAGATCACGATAACTACCAGCACGAACGCGATCAGCAGCGTCCATTTTACTTCGTCGGCGGAGTTCACGATGCTTTGTGAGCGGTCGAATATCGGTGTGAATTGGATCGATCCCGGCAAGCTCGCGCGGAGCTCAGGGAAAAGCGCCCTGACGGACTTGGCCACTTCGACTGCGTTTGCTCCTGCCTGCCTTGAAACAGCAAGCACGACTACTGCGCGCGCTGGCTTATAACCGCGCATCCAGAAAAAACGCGAGATTCGCTCGTCCTGAACGCTCTGGCGGACATCAGCTACATCCTGCAAATAAACCGGCGCACCGCTGGGGCTGCGCGCCACGATCAGGTTCCGGTAACCCTCGGCTTTGTCGATCTGTCCATTGGGCTGCAGGACAAACGTGCGATGCACGCCGTCGAATTGTCCCGCGCCGGAATACACAGTTCCGGCTTTAATCGCGCTTGCCAGATCATCCATGGTCAGGGCACGGGCAGCCAACGCAGAGGGGTCCGCCTTGACGCGAATCGCGCCTTGCACGCCGTAAATGTTCACCTGCGAAACGCCAGGCAGAATGTTAATACGCTGTGCGACAACGGTGGACGCATATTTATATAGATCTCCGTCGGTTAACGTATCCGACATCAGGCCTAACAAGTAAATCGCCTGGTCGTTTGGATTTGTTTTCGTGAATGTGGGCGGACTCGGCAGATCAATCGGCAACTTGCCGGTGGCGCGCTGGATTGCGGCCTGCACGTCGGTCGCGGCGTCCGTGATATTTTTGCTCAAAACAAACTGCAAAACGAACGACGTGTTGCTCTGCGTGCTGGTGCTGGTGATGATGTCGAGCCCGGGGATCTGCAAAAATTGTTTCTCCAGCGGCGTGGCGATGTTGTTCGCCATGGTGGTGGGATCCGCGCCGGGATACGAACAGCTGACTTGAATAACCGGATAATCGACTGCGGGTAGATCGTTGACGGCAAGTTTACCGTAAGTCGCGAGACCGGCCACGATGACCGACAAGGTCAGCAGCACGGTCATCACGGGTCGGCGAATGAACGGCCCGGAGAGTCCTGAGCCTTTGACTGGAACTAGCTTTGCGCTCGGATCCGGCTTCTCCCTGGCAAACGATCTGGACCCACGGCGGTCATGATCCTTTTCGCCTTCGCCGTCATGCTCGTCCGCATCATTCATACGACGTTGCGCTTTTTGAAGCGGCAGTGCGGTCAGGTGCCGCGGGGGTTTGAGGCGCGTACGGTTGCGGCGCGATTTTCGCTCCCGGCGAAAGCGCGAGCTGTCCAGTGACAACTACGGTCTCGTCTGATTTCACACCACTCTCGATTACAGTCAGATCGCCCTGTTGGCGTTGCCCAGGCGTGACAGAACGAAGCTCGACAGTGTTGTCCGATTTCACCACGAACACGAACGGTCCGCCCTGGCTAATCTGCACGGCTTGCGACGGCACAAGTGTGGCGTCTTTTAGCGTGTCCAGAATGAAGCGGACGAGGACAAATTCGGATGGCCATAGGGCGCGATCGGGATTCGGCGTGACCCCACGAGCTTTCACCGTTCCGGAGCCGGGTTGCACTGCGTAGTCCATGAAATACAAATCGCCGACCCGCGGGGTAATCGAACCATCCGCGAGGGAGGTTTCTACTTTTACATTCGGACCGCCGAGATATTTTCGCACCAGCGGAAGATCGTTCTCGGCGACGGTGAAGTCCGTGTAAATTGGGTCCAAACCTTGTATGGTAACAAGAGTCGAACTGGAAGGTCCAACGAGGTTGCCGACATCAACATTGCGAAGACCAATTCGTCCGTTGATGGGCGATTTGATGAAGCAATAATCAAGGTTTACTTGAGCAGATTCGGTCGCTGCCTGCGACTTTTTCGCGTTCGCCAGAGCAATGTCGTAGTCCTGCTGCGCGACCACCTTTCTCGCACGCAGGTCCTCTTGTCGCTTGAGCGTCACCTCATCTAACGCGGCTTGGGCTTTTGCCTGATCGAGAACGGCCTGGAACGGGCGTGGGTCGATTGTGAAAAGCAAATCGCCTTTCTTCACGTCGGAGCCATCCTGGAAATGGCGCCCGATGATCACACCAGCCACCTGCGCCGGCACCTGCACTGTCTCGTAAGCTGCACAGGTACCGATCTCATCCAGGTAAAGCGGCACGTCCTTTGTGATGACTTTGGCGACACTCGCCGGACGTGGGGCAGGCTGAGCAGCTTTAACCTCGATGGCCCTGTGTTGAAAAATTCGGTACGTGACGAATCCGGCCAATAGGATGAAGAGCAAATAAGCCCATTTGGGAATTGGGTGATTCGCAGTATGCGCGCGCTTCACTTTGGGCTCGGTCGGCCGGTGAGAAGAGCCGTGATTCAATGTTTTAAAGTCGCTCAATTCTGTCTGAAGTTTCATTTCAACACTCCGACACGCCGCGGAATTGCGCCCTTTCTTGTAATCGAATATCGCTGTTTGGTGTGGCCGTTGCTCTCGACCGAATCGGGAGAAGAGCGGCGGCGGGAACTGGGCTGATGTCGGTCACTTCTCTCAGCCCGCTCTTGAATTCGCCCCAGCACTTGCATGCACGTCGCAATATCCCCACTCGGAATTCCAGCTAGGAGTTCATGCCGCAGTTTTGCTGCAGTGGCAGTGATCTCGGCGATCACCCGCTGAGCCCGCCGGCCTAACAACACCATTTTACAACGGCGGTCATGCGGCGAATTCTTTCGTGTGATCCAGGATTCCTTTTCCAGCCGATGGATCAAATTCACAACGGTCGGTTCTTCTACTCCTAGCCGCGCGGCAATTTCCGCCTGGGTAAGTGCATCTCCGGCCATCGATAGATGCATTAACGTCCGCCATTTGGCCTGGCTCAGCCCCATCGGCTTAAGCCGTGCGTCTAGTTCTTGCCGCCATGCACGCGCGGTGCCGTGGACCAATTGCCCAAATATTTCGGTGGAGTCGCCGCTGGACATAACACTCCAGATCAAATTAGTTAGTATGCTAACCAATTCTAATCCGCGAGTTTGTCAATCGTCGTTCGCAGGCGCCACTTTGAAGAGAACCATCTCGCGTTTGCTGTAATCTTGTACGCGCGCAATTGGCCGCGCGCGTCGTGGTGCCCAATCTGTTGTCGCTAATGCCTCCCTTTCGTTCTTAGTTCGAACGAGAAAGTAGCGCACGTCGTGCGGCAGATTCTTCACCTGACTCACATATTGCACTGGCGCTTTCACGTAAAAGAACACCGGCTGATAATCCGGATTCACTGCGTAGAGCGTATCGTTTGGAGGAACGAGCGCGTTGATTTCCGCTGCGGCCATTTTTACCTGCTGCCTGTTTCTTAGCACCATCGCTGTGACCGGATAACCGATCGCGCCAATCACCAGTCCCAGCCCAACGAACGCGGCCACAACCCTGGCCCAAGCACGTTCGTCTTGCACCCAGCGCGGGCCATCGCAACGCGTTGCCGGCGCAGATCATGCCTAGGAGCCACGATGCTGGAACGATTGCCGGCATGCTGTACCTGGCGAGGCCGCCGGGGACAAGATTAACCGCCAAAAACGGCACTGCAGTTCCCCAGAACAACGCACGCGCTAATCGCTGGTCGCTTTGTTCCGGCAATTTTGAAAATCGAGCAAACGGAAACAGAAAAAGCCACGGGAGAAAGTAGATCAGGCCACGGGGTATGTTTTGGATCCAATCAGAAAATTTGAAATCGATGCCTTGTAACCGCCCCTTGTACCTGACCGGACCACTTGTCGATCGCAACCTGCGATGCAGTGGCGTGGAGGAATGGAATTGCCCATGCCGCCGCGATCCCGATCATCACGACAATCCCGATAAAATGTGCGGGATGAACAAGAATTCGCCAGTCCTTATAACAAGCGACAACAGCTATGACAACGCCGTAGAAAAATATCAGGTGCGTCGGCCCCTTTGCCAGCAGGCCAAGCCCGAGAAAAACGGATGCCGGAAGCCACGTCAGCCACGGAGATCTTTTTTGAAGAAAGAAGCTCAGCCAAAAAATAATCGCCAGGCCGCAGAGGGACACATACAACGCCTCGATCTCGATTAATCGGCCTTTCTCGATAATGCCGATATTCGTTAGCCAGATCATCGCCGCGATGATCGATCCTCTCCGACCCAGGCTGGCACCGGCGACACGTGACAAAAGCTATGGCCACGGCAAGCACGGACAGGGCCGACGGCAGCCGCGCAGTCCATTCGTTGCGCGCGCCAAAGAATTTAAAAGATCCCGCTACAAGCCAGTTCACTAATGGTGGTTTGCGGTAATACGGGTTACCGCCCACTTGAGGGACGATGTAGTTCCCCGTCTCAAGCATCCGGACAGCCGGCAAAATCCGGCGTCCCTCTTCTCCCTTGATGGCGATCGAACCAAGCGCAGGCAGATAGATAACGGCCCACACGAGTACCACCGCAGCGACGGCTCGACGCCGCGAATTAACTAGATGTTCAATGCTCAATGCTGTTCGCGATTTATCCGAAGCTGAGCAGCGAACGTCAAATCAAACCGAACCGCAGCTTGACGCAAACGGTTCGCAAACGTAAACTATTGCCCTAGTCCGCGCACTGATCGGAGTGGGAACTGGTGTCCCACTCTTTTTAGTCTGCGGGCTGTATATTTTAAATGAATGCCGAATTTATCGCGATGCTCGATTACCTGGAGCGGGAGCGCGGGATCAAACGCGACATCCTACTCGAAGCGGTGTCGAATGCGCTGCTCTCTGCGTCAAAAAAAAGCGTAGGAGCCTCTCGTGATCTACGCATCGATATCAATCGAAAGACCGGCGAAATTCGCGCGCTCGCAAATCTGGTTGTCGTCGATCAGGTAGCAAATCCGCAGGACGAAATCGAGCTGTCGAAGGCTCGTAAAATTAAACCGGACGCGAACGTCAGCGAGATTCTAGAAGTCGAAGTCACGCCGAAAAATTTCGGACGCATCGCGGCGCAGACCGCAAAGCAAGCGATGATGCAGCGGATTCGGCAGGCGGAAAAAGAGATGATTTACGACGAGTTTAAGGATCGTGCGGGCGAAATCGTCAGCGGCACTGTGCGCCGGTTCGATCGTTCCGATGTCATTCTCGATCTTGGAAAATTCGAAGCTGTTATGCCACAGCGTGAGCGAGTCGCGGTGGAAGATTACAATGTTGGCGATCGTCTCCGCGCCTACGTCGTGGCGGTAGAAAACGGCGCGCGCGGCCCCGAGATAATTGTCTCGCGGAGCCATCCGAATTTCGTACGCCGTTTGTTTGAATTGGAAGTAAGCGAGATCGCAGATGGCACAGTCGAGATTCGAGGTATTGCGCGCGAAGCCGGTTATCGCACCAAAATCGCGGTCTGGAGCGCGAATGAAAAAGTGGATCCAGTCGGCGCATGCGTGGGTATGCGCGGCTCTCGCGTCAAAAACATTGTGCGCGAGCTCAACAACGAAAAGGTGGACATCATTCGCTGGAGCTCAGATCCAAAGGAATATATTCTGGAAGCGCTTAAACCAGCGAAAGTAAAAAACCTGGTTTTCGATACAGAGAAAAAGACCGTGCAAATCTCCGTCGATGAAGACCAGCTTTCGCTCGCCATCGGGAAAAAGGGACAGAACGCACGGCTGACTTCGCGGCTCACCGGTTGGGAAATCAACATCGGCAAGGACACTTCGGCGACGACTGTCGTGGAACAAAAAGTAGCTCAGGCTGCCCAAACTCTTGCCAGTGCTCTCCCGGTCACCGAAGAACAGGCGCTTGCTCTGGTAAAATCCGGCTTTACGAATCTGGAAGGATTGCGCGATGCAGATGTGCAGGATTTAGTGGATATTCTCGCGGTCGACGAAGCAAAGGCGCGCGTAATCCACGAGGCAGTGCACCGGCAGGAAGTCGTACATTAACATGGCTCCGTTTGAGGACGCTTGAGCCATGAGCGAAATTTTAAAGGAACAACAATGGCAACGAAGACGAGCAGCAAAAGTGCAACGCGTAAGCCAGCCCCTAAAGCTTTCGGGGCCGGACGCAAGACCACTGCTCCTCAGAAGCCAGTAGACGTAGCGGCGAAAGCCAAGGTGGCAAAAAAGGGCCCGGCGGCCGCGTCAGAGCCGACCGCATCCGGGAAGGAGCTCAAGAGCGAGCCCGAAAAAGCCGGAATTTCGAAACGCGCCACCCCGCATCAAGAAACTGTCTCGCTGATCGATCGAAAACGGCCGGCCAAAAAATCTGAAGAGAGCGAGGTTAAACCAAAGCGGACCGTTCTACCGCCCATTTCGCGTATTCGCGCATCGCTGGAAACTACGTCCAAGCCTCAGCCACCCACGCCCGTCCCTCCACCGGAGCCCGCCGTACCTGAACCGGAGGAGCAACCGCTTGCCGAAGCGGATTCGGCTCTCGAAGTAGAAGCTGGCCCGCAGCAGAAGGTTCTTCTGATCAAGCCTCCAATCGTTGTTAAACACCTCGCAACTGAGCTGGGATTAAAACCGCATCAGCTGATCGCGGAGCTGATGACGCATAACATTTTCGCTAACATCAACCAGACAATCGAGCCCGATATCGCTGCCAAGATTGCGGAAAAACACGGGTTCCTTCTGGAAAAAGAGCGGCGGGAGAAAGGCGGCGGCGTTCACAAGGTGGAACAGCCTGTGGTCGCGCCTCCTCCTCCAGTGATTGAGAAAGAAGAGGAGCTCAAGCCTCGCGCACCGATTATCACTTTCATGGGGCACGTCGACCACGGCAAAACCAGTTTGTTAGACGCGATTCGAAAATCGCGAGTCGCGGCTGGCGAAGCCGGCGGGATTACGCAGCATATTGGCGCGTACAGTGTCGAGCACAACGGTCACCAGATTACGTTTATCGATACGCCGGGACACGCTGCGTTCACCGCGATGCGGGCGCGCGGCGCGAACGTCACCGACATCGTTGTGTTGGTGGTTGCGGCCGACGACGGCCTTATGCCACAAACAATCGAAGCGATTAATCACGCCAAGGCAGCGCCGCATGTGAAAATCATGGTGGCTGTGAACAAGATGGACCTTCCAGGCGCGAACCTCGATCGCGTGAAGAAACAACTGCAAGAACAGGGGCTCAGTCCGGAAGATTGGGGAGGAGAAACAATCGTTTGTCCCGTTTCGGCAACCAAGGGCACTGGAATCGATCAACTGCTGGAGATGATGTCGCTGCAGGCCGAGGTAATGGAATTGAAGGCTTCGCCCACTGCGAGACCGCGTGGCACAGTCATCGAAGCACAAGTTGAAGCCGGTCGAGGTCCCACTGCCACAGTCATTATTCAGATGGGCACATTGAAAAACGGCGACCCATTTATCTGTGGCGATTACAGCGGAAAGGTAAAATCCCTGCTCGACGACCGGGGTAAACCCGTCAAGAACGCCGGACCTTCGACACCCGTAAAAGTTTTGGGATTCACCGGGCTACCGAACGCGGGTGACGAATTACTTGGCATGGAATCGGAGCGCGCCACCAAGCAACTGAGCGACGAACGACTTGAGACAAAGCGGTCGAACAAGCTTTTCGTTCCGCAACGCGCCACGCTCGAGAGTCTGCTCGAAACCGCGGGAGGCAAGAAGGTGCTGCGGATGGTTTTGAAAGCCGATACGCAGGGTTCCGTAGAAGCGATTGTGAACGCGTTGAAGCAAATCGAGACCAAAAAAGTCGAACTGGAAATGATTCATTCTGCGGTCGGACCGATTTCGGAATCCGATATTCTGCTCGCCAGTGCATCGGACGCGGTAGTCGTCGGTTTTAACGTGAAAGTTGAGAGCATGGCAGTTCCAGCTGCAAAACGCGAAGGCGTGCAGGTCAAGCTTTACAGCATTATTTACGAGCTGCTTGATCAAATGAAAGACGCCATGGCCGGTCTGCTGGACCCGGAGTTGCGCGAAACCGTTATTGGACACGCCGAGGTGAAACAGGTTTTCCAACTGAGCAGAGGCATCGTCGCTGGTTGCCTCGTGACCGATGGCCGGATTGCACGCTCAGGGCGGGCTCGCATTCTTCGGAGGCGCCAACCGGTTTACGATGGTGGCCTTTCGACGCTGCGGCGTTTTCAGGATGACGTGAAAGAAGTCCGCTCGGGTTTGGAGTGCGGAATCAAGCTGGGCGACTTCAGCGAATATCAGGTAGGCGATGTGATTGAGTGCTATCAGTTGGAGCAGATCGCGCAGAAATTGTGATGCATGTCATTCCGAGCGAAGTCGCTTCGCTGCGCTCCGGATGACAAATCATTATCATGAAACATCGGCAATTACGCGTAAACGAACTAGTGAAACGCGAGCTAAGCAGTATCATTGCGCGCGAAATCAATTTCGAAGGAGCACTGGTCAGCATTAATGCTGTCGATGTCTCGCCTGATCTTAAGAGCGCTCACGTTTTCGTAAGCACCCTCCCCGCTAACAGTGGCGGAAAAGTAATCGACAAGCTGGAGGCGCATCGCCCCGCGTTGCAGGCGGTACTCTCCCGGCATGTCGTATTGAAATACACGCCGCATCTCATTTTTCACCAGGACGAGTCCATTAAACGGGGTGCGCGCCTGCTTGAAATTTTGGACGACATCGGCAAAGGCGACGGCCAAGACGAGTGAGTAACGCGACATTCGAAGAAATCGGCCGCATTCTTCGCGAACATCAGCAGTTCGTTGTGCTGGGTCATGTTCGCCCAGATGGCGATGCGCTCGGCAGCCAACTCGCCCTGGGCCTTTCACTCCTGAAGCTTGGTAAGAACGTGCGCGTCTGGAACGAAGAAGGCATGCTGGAAAAATATTCATTCCTTCCGCGCGCGGAATTGCTGACAAAGCCGCCTGCGACTGCAGAGCACGTAGATGTTGCTATAGCTCTCGACACCGCTATTCAAAATCGGTTAGGCACGACCCTGGCCGCCA
Source organism: uncultured Verrucomicrobiae bacterium (assembly GCA_963804875.1). Lineage (GTDB taxonomy): Bacteria > Verrucomicrobiota > Verrucomicrobiia > Chthoniobacterales > UBA10450 > Udaeobacter. The sequence continues at coordinate 194,726 of CAWDRX010000005.1, read as the reverse complement.
TTGGTTCGGCGAAAATCTGGATCAACATCGACCATCACATCACGAACCCCGGATATGGGGATTTGGTGATCATTGATCCAAGTGCGCCTGCAACGGGAGAAATCATTTTCAGACTGATCAAGAGCCAGGGCCTGCCACTCGACCACGACATCGCGGAAAATCTTTTCGCCGCGATCTCAACTGATACAGGCTCGTTTCAATACCCAAAAACCAGCGGTCGCACGTTTGAAATTGCTGCCGAGTTGGTGCGCGATGGTGATCTCGACGTCGGGAAAATCAGCCAGCAACTATACGAGAACTACCCCCGACGCCGACTCGAACTCTTGCGCGAGCTGTTGCGAACGATGCGCTTTAGTGAATGCGGCCGAATCGCAACGTTTGGCCTCAGCTTGAAGACTGCAGCAGAACTTGGTGTAATTCCCGAAGATAACGAAGGATTAATCGATCATCTCCGCGCAGTTCACGGCGTCATCGTCGCTGTGTTTTTCGAAGAACTTTCCGACGAAAAGGTGCGCGTCAGCATGCGTTCCAAAGAGGAGCGGGTAGATGTGTGCGCGATTTGCCAGAAATTTGGCGGCGGCGGTCACACACTTGCTGCCGGTGCGCGCGTGCGCGGAACATTGGCGGAAGTCGAAAAAAAGGTCCTGGAGGAAACTCGTGAAGCCGTTGAACGTGCCTCTATCTCCTGACGGCGTCCTTCTCATGGATAAAGCCGAAGGGATGACGTCGCACGACGTTGTCGCGCTGGCTCGACGGCAGCTTGGAACAAAAAAAATTGGCCATTGCGGCACGCTCGACCCAATCGCCACAGGCCTGCTTCTCCTCACTATCGGTCGCGGCACCAAGGTTCAGGATTTGCTCATGAGCGAGGACAAAGAATACGTCGGCACGTTCGTGCTCGGCGTGACGACCGGCACACAGGACCGTGAAGGCGAAGTGATTCAGCAACGTCCGGTGCCTCAGTTGGATGAAAATCAAATCCGCGCCGCATTCGAAAAGTTCCGCGGCGATTTTTATCAATTGCCGCCAATGGTTTCTGCAAAAAAACATGGCGGCGTGCCGTTGTACAAGCTGGCGCGTGAGGGAAAAGTCGTAGAACGCGAGCCACGCCTCGTACATGTCTATCGCTACACCATCGACCGAATCGCGTTACCCGAAATTGATTTCACCGTGCTCTGCAGCAAAGGCTTCTATGTCCGTACCTATGCTCACGACATCGGCGAAGAGCTCGGTTGCGGAGCGCATTTGAAATCGCTTCGCCGGACGAAATCCGGCCGATTTGATGTCATCAACGCGATGACTGTCGACGCGATTAAGAACGCGGCGCGAGAGGACATTCTCAAGCGGATGCTGAGTTTGCCGGAAGTTTCCAGGATGCGCGGAGCGTAATGACTCATGATGGAAATCCTCCGTTCGATTCCGGAGCTCTCACAATTACCAGGCCCGCTCTTTCTCTCCATCGGAGTTTTCGACGGGGTTCATCTGGGTCATCAGGCGGTCATTTCGACTTCTGCTGAACACGCTCGGGCGGCAAATGGAACGCCTGTGGTAGTCACTTTTGATCCGCACCCAGAGAAAATATTACGCCCTGACAAAGCCCCGCATCTGCTTACCGCCACGCCGCACAAGATTGCTCTGATTCGCGCCCTTGGTGTGCGACATCTTCTGATCATTTCGTTCGATAGACATTTTGCAACCACCGAGCCCGAGAATTTCGTGCAGGAATTGGTCCAGCATTCGAAACCGCTGAGTGAGATTTGCGTCGGGCACGAATGGTCATTTGGAAGAAATCGACGCGGGAATCTCCAATTACTTGAAAAACTCGGTGCGGAGTTTGATTTCAACGTCGTAGGAATTCCGCCGGTGACTGTTAATGGAGAAATTGTGAGCAGCACAACAATTCGTCGTACCGTCGAAGAAGGCGATCTCAAGAAAGCTGCGACCATGCTTGGCCGCGAATACACCATCCTGGGAACCGTTGTGCATGGCGATGATGTGGGAAAGAAAATCGGATTTCCGACCGCAAACCTGAGCGCCCACAGCGAGCAATTTCCGCCGAACGGCGTTTATTTTGCCGAAGCGAACCTCGACGGCGTTGTTTACCCTGGCGTTGTGAACCTCGGCTATCGGCCCACGATGAGCAACGGCCGGTCGGATCGCATTCTTGAAGTATACCTACTCGACTTCGATCGGGATATTTATGGGAAAGATCTCGAATTGCGCTTCGTCCGTTATCTCAGGCCTGAGAAAAAATTTGAGAATGTTGACGCCCTGGTTAGGCAAATCGAGCGCGATGTGCAACAGGCCCGCGAATTCGCCGGGGTTTAATCGACCGGCGCGCCCTTAAAAATCCAGCCGGGTCAGGTCGCGTAATTCAGGAGTCTTGCGGATAGCGAAGATAACAGCAAACGCGCCGACCACGAGGCCGCAACCGAACGCGAACACCAGCAACAGCCAAACGGGGAAGTCAGCCATCTGCACCATGCCCTGGCGAACCAGGCTGCCGCCACCGGAAAGGAAGTAGGCCATTCCAGTTCCGATTAACGCCAAACCAACGACAATCATTGCGCGCAACCATTGCGGTTCACGTCGCGCTGCCGGCAAGCTGGCTATGACGCGCGCGGTGAATCCGTCGTCGTCAATGTAAGGCGCGGCTTCGCACAGTTGTCGGTCTAGCGTTTCGTCGTCGATCATTGGATTCACTTTATCAATTCGGCGCCCACGCCGCCAGTGTTCGTTTTAGTTTTTCGCGTCCGCGCAGGACGTTCGTTTTTACAGTCCCAAGCGGGATCTCCAACACGCGCGCAGCTTCATCGTGCGACAAACCGTTCTGACAGCAAAGCACCACAGCTGTGCGTTCGTGCAACGGAAGCAAATTAAGCGCGAGCATAAGATCGTGTCTCAAACCGGGATCGACAGTCTGTGGATCCTGTTCTGCCTGCCATTGCTCCTCATCCACCCCAACCAACTCCTTGCGACGCCGAGCGTCCTCTCGAAAGCAATTGTACGCGATTCGATAGAGCCATGTGGAAAATCGCGCTTCACCTCGAAAGCTGCGGATATTTTTGTAAGCCCTGAGAAAAGCTTCCTGTGCGAGGTCATCTGCCAGAGCAACGTCTGCACGGGTAAGTTGCCGCAGCAGACCGCGCACGCTCGATTGATGCCGGCGCACGAGTTCGCCGAAGGCGTGCTGGTCGTCATCGGCAAGAATTCGCGCAACGAGGTCCGCATCAGTAAGCTCCACAGCCGCGATACTACGGTGCCGGGGGCGGAGGCGGAATGTCCTTTTTGTTTTCCAATTTCCATATGATCAAATACCCAAGCCCGATCAGGAACGGGATAAGTCCGAACGACCACGCGCCGCCTTCCCAATCATTCACGGCTGCGAGCCATATCATTAAACCGAAACCGACCATGGTCCATACGACCCCTCGTCGCACATCCGAGCGCTTACGCACGGCACGCGTCGCTGGCGCAAGCAGTTCTGCGGGAACCGGCTGCCCTTTCTCCACCAGCATCCGGATGGTCCGCTGCCGGCTGCGGCTTACTAGAAGAGAGAACATTCCTATCAAGATCACGATCAGAACAGGCGCACCGAATATCGATAGAAAGACGATTCCAACGAGTGGGATAATCTCGGCGGGCATGTCACTGCCGCCTACATGATCGTTATCTTTATCATCGGTATCGATGATAATCCCGTGCTTGTGACCAAGCTTTTTCTCCAGTTTCCGGTGAATCCTGTCCGCGAGATCGGAGGAGGTTGAACTAGATGTCGCACTGGGTGCTGCCGTTGGTGTTGATGCTGGCGCCCCTATTGACGTTGCCGCTGTCGCGGCTGCTGCTGCGGTCGGCGCTGTCGGACTGGTAATTGGCGCTTCGGTTGGAGCCTGGGGATACAGGGTGCCATAAAGCCCGAGAGAGCACATGCAAAGGAGGAATAGTTTTTTCATAGCGTCTTTGATCATAGGATGCAGCAAACGGTCGATTTGGATTCAACGATTTTGAGAGTTCGGAGGCAATTAAAAGGTTGCGTGGCTTGATTGGCTGGACATTATTGTCCCTCTCTAAACTGCGGGTGTAGCTCAGTTGGTAGAGCACCACCTTGCCAAGGTGGACGTCGCGAGTTCGAGCCTCGTCACCCGCTCCAGCCTTCGGTCGGAGCGTAGCGCAAATCGAAGGCTGGAGGAAGGCGCCGTAGTCTGGGACAAGGCGGGCCGCCTGAACACTCCCAAGCTATGGCTGGCAGGCCACAGGCGTCATGCATTACATTTTCTCTGTGTATCTATGGCGCAGAACAGCCGAACTGCATTGGATCAAAGAGCACGAAGATCGCCTGCAAGCGCACGCTAACGGCCAACTCGTGATCGTACGCCGGCCCGGGCGTAAACGTCTGGAACTGGAAATCATACGCCGATCGCGAAGGGATTCGATTACGCTAATCAACAAATTTGGAGGACAGATCAAGCTATTGCCTCGGAATTGGCTCAAGCGATTTGCGCGCACCGATTCCAAGCTAATTCGGATCGGGAAACGACTGGTCGTTTCGAGAGCGGAAGGCATATTAGTGTCCCGATTATCGCGGCACGACGGTCGCTCCAACATTGTCATCCCAGCCTCGTTGGCATTTGGAACCGGTGAGCATGCCACGACGGGAATGTCGCTTCGCTTTTTGGCAGAATTGACTCGCCGTTGGAAACCCGGCTGGTCGCTCCTCGATCTTGGGACCGGCACCGGAATTTTTGCGCTGGCAGCAAAACGTTTTGGTGCCAGCCGCGTCACCGCCATCGATAACGATCCGGTGGCGATTTCGGTAGCCAAATCAAACGCCCGATTGAACAAAATTCGCGGCGCCAGCTTTCAATTAAGCGATGTGCACAAATTGAACTCCGCACAGGAGATCGACGTAATCACGGCAAATTTGTACGGCGATTTACTTATCGAAATTCTCCCGAAACTAGAGGGCGGCCGGTGGCTAATTCTATCGGGCATTTTGTGCAGCCAGAAAGACGACTTGGTTCGCGTCCTGCAGCGGAGCCATTTCGACCCGGTCAGTGCGAAGCGTCGCGGGAAATGGATTGCCATTCTAGCCAGGCGAACGGGCACTTTGCAGACGCCGGACAATAAGGCCGCAAATTTTTGCGGCGGTCATCGACCGCCGCTACAGTAAACACCGATGCAACCTGAACAGCTTGCTTATGCCATTGTAACACCTTATTCGATGCGGAAATCGCGCACCGGCGGCATCGTTGGCCGGTTGATTTCCCGCACCGGGCTCGATTTGGTTGCGGGCCGAATGTTTGCTCCAGGCTCGGACCTGACCGAGAGCTACGCCGAGACGATTGTGACGGAAACTGATCCGAGCCACCGAGCCACGCAGGAATTAATTCGCGAGTACGTGGTAAAAAATTTCACCGGGGAGAAAAGCGGTCAACATGCGCGTCTTTTGTTTCTGGTATTTCGCGGGACCGAACGCGCTGGAAAGGATTCATGAGGTCGTGGGCCACATCCTGCACGAGCGTACCAGCGGCGAAACCATTCGTGACACCTACGGTGATTATATCACCGATGATTCCGAGAAGGTTGTTTACTTCGAGCCCGGCGTAGTCACTGAATTCGAACCGAACGCGGTCGAACGCGATTTAAAACTATGGGCGAAATTTTCTGATTCAGACGGCGGAATCCTCGACCACGCGGTCTCCTACCCGCCCGGCACCCAGGTGGAAAAAACACTTGTGTTGATCAAGCCGGACAATTTCCGGTTCCCAAATTTGCGTCCAGGCGGCGTTATCGAGGTGTTTTCGCGCACCGGTCTTTCGATTATCGGGTTCAAAGTGCACCAGATGAGCGTGGCCCAAGCAGAGGAATTTTACGGGCCTGTTCTGCCGGTCCTTGAGAAAAAACTCGGTCCAAAAGCGGCCGCGAAAACTGGGAGAGCATCGTCGGTTTCATGGCCGGCAGGAAACCCAGCGAATGTCCTTCAAACGAACGCGACGCGCCCGGAACGGAAAAATCCATCGCCCTTGTTTACCAGGGGGTGGATGCGGTGCGCAAAATTCGAGAGGTCCTCGGCCCCACCGATCCGGCAAAAGCGCCGCCCGGTTCAATTCGCAAGGAGTTTGGACAGACGATTATGGTTAACGCCGCGCATGCATCGGATTCCGTCGACAACGCGAAACGCGAAATGGGGATCATCCGGGTCGAAGAAAATAATTTTAAACCTCTCATTGAAAACTTCTACCGCCGCCAATAGCTTGCGCTCCATTTGTGGACCACCTCATTGCCATGGAAATCTCTGAACGCGCCGCTCAACTGACTCCGTCGTTGACTCTTTCAATCGATAGCAAGGCGAAAGCCATGAAAGCCGAAGGCCTCGACGTCTGCGGCTTTGGTGCAGGCGAGCCGGATTCTGATACACCCGAGCACATAAAAAGGGCCGCGATCGAGGCGTTGGAAGCCGGTTTCACGAAATACACGCCAAACGCTGGCATACCGGAATTGCGCCAGGCCATCGCGGACAAACTGGCAGCCGACAACGGACTGAATTATCGCGCCGGCCAGGTGATCGTGAGTAACGGGGCGAAACACGCTTGCTACAATGCGATTCTCGCGACTTGTCAGCCCGGGGATGAAGTGATCATTCCGGCGCCCTATTGGGTCAGCTACCCCGACATGGTGCGATTGGTCGGCGCGGAGCCGGTGATTGTGCCTACCAGCGAGCGTAATGGCTGGAAAATGCGCGCGGAAGATTTCGAAAACGCGATGACCCCGCGCACGAAGATGCTGATCATGAACACCCCGGGCAACCCAACGGGCTCTGTCTATACGCGCGAAGAATTGGAGGCGATCGTGAACGTTGCGGCAGAAGAAGACATCTACGTTTTGTCCGACGAGATTTACGAGAAGCTCGTTTATGACGACGTCAAACATGTGAGCATTGGGTCGCTTTCGCAGGAAGCGTACGATCTCACAATTACCGTCAACGGATTTAGCAAATCTTACGCGATGACAGGCTGGCGGCTCGGTTATCTAGCCGCGCCTGACGCAGTCGCGAGAGCCGTCGATTCAATCCAGAGCCATACCAGTTCGAACCCGTCATCCTTTTCGCAATACGGTGCGCTTGCCGCGCTCAAAGGCGACCAACAACCGCTCGCAGATATGCGCGAGGAATTCGATATGCGTCGCAACTACATGTTCGATCGTATTTCGAAGATTTCCAATGTCACCGCCATCAAACCGCAGGGTGCATTTTATATCCTAGTGAACATCAGCCAGCTTGGACTCACGTCTCAGAATTTCGCCGACCGTTTGCTGAGTAAGGCCAATGTCGCAGTTGTACCAGGCGCGGCCTTCGGCGACGATCGAACTGTTCGCTTCAGTTACGCGACCAGCCTCGACGTAATCAAAAAGGGCCTGGACCGCTTCCAGGACTTTTGCCGGACGCTGTAGTCGTCATCCCGAGCGAAGCGAAGCGGAGTCGACGGAGCCTGCGGCGTAACACTAAGTATTGTCATCGGAGATGCCTCCACTTGCGCTCGGAATGACGGTGTAAATCGTTCACCGATGCCCGGCCATTTCGCCCTGATTCTTCACGCGCATCTTCCGTTTGTCCGTCATCCGGAGCACGAGCATTTCCTCGAGGAAGAGTGGTTGTTCGAAGCGATCACCGAAACGTACGTCCCGCTGCTGCAAATGATGCAGCGCCTGACGCACGACGGCGTGCCGTTCAAAATCACCATGTCGATCACACCTACGCTTTGCGCGATGCTTCAGGATCAGCTGTTATGCGAGCGTTATGTCCGGCACCTCGATCTCTTGATCGATCTTGCTACGCGGGAACGAAAGCGAAATAGCAAAGACCCGCAGCTCCGCGAGCTGGCTGAGTTCTATATTGGTCTCTTTTCAGAAGTCCGTCGTCTCTTTGTTGAGGAATGGAAATGCGATCTGCTCTCAATCGTGCGCGACTTGCAACAAACAGATGCGCTGGAAATCGTCGCCAGCGCGGCTACGCACGGTTTGCTGCCGATCCTTCTACAGCAAGCGCCTCGCGCAGCGCGCGCCCAGATTTTGATCGGACGCGATGTTTATGTCGAACTTTTCGGCGCAGAGCCCGACGGATTCTGGCTACCCGAGTGTGGTTACGCTCCCGGTCTGGAACCAATTCTCCAGGAGGCGAATCTCCGCTGGTTCGTTCTCGACGCCCACGGACTGCTCTTTGGAACGCCGCGTCCATGCCGTTCCATTTACGCTCCCTGTTATACGTCAGCGGGGCCGGCCGTCTTCGCACGCGACCCCGCTGCCAGCCGACAAGTTTGGAGCGCGCACGAAGGCTATCCCGGTGATCCAGCTTACAGGGACTTTTATCGCGACATCGGTTTCGATCTGCCCACGGAGCATTTGGGTTCGATTTCCCGCGGGACCAGAAAATTCTCCGGCGTAAAATACCATCGGATCACTGGACGCGGTGACGAGAAACAGCTGTATGACCGACCGGCAGCCGAAAATGCCGCAGCACAACACGCAATTCACTTTCTCCAACAATGTCTTCGGCAAAGTCGCGAAATCGGCGAAGTCGGTTTCGAACCGATCATTGTCGCTCCGTTCGATGCAGAATTGTTTGGCCACTGGTGGTTCGAAGGACCAATTTTCCTGGAACAATTCATTCGCCAGGCAGCTAACGAACCGGATCTTCGGCTAACAACGCCAGGCGAATTTTTGGCCGCGCATCCAACGCAGCAAATCGTTGAGCCGACCGCTTCCACTTGGGGTGAAAACGGTCATCTTGCCGTCTGGCTCGATCCGAGTAACGCCTGGATTTATCCGCAACTCGGTGCGGCAGCACAAAAGATGATCGAAGTCGCAGGAAAGGCTTCCGCCATTGAAGGACAACCCCGAACGCTTTCGGGATTGCCGGTGCAAGGACTGGCAGGCGAAGCGCCCGCCCTGCAATTCGCAGATCGCATACTCAAACAACTCGCCCGCGAACTTTTGCTGGCACAATCAAGTGACTGGGCATTTCTAATGCGAACTGGGACTGCGCGCGAATACGCGACTCAACGTATATTCGATCATCTTGCTCGATTCAACCGTCTGCACGATCAGTTCGTCTCAAATAATGTCGACGAAGAATTTCTGCGCGACTGCGAATGGCGGGACAATGTTTTTCCGAACGTAAATTGGCGCTACTATGCTTAAATCACGCATCGAAGGTCACCGTCTCAACATTCTCACCTGGCTCTCTTGTGTCGCTTTCGCGGCAATCGCCGTCGCACAAGAATCGCCCACTCCAACTCCTTCCCCGACGCTGGGAGAATCTCCTTCTGCCTCGATTTCGCCAGAACAATCGTTGCCGCCCTCGCCCACCCCGGAACAAACGCCGTCATCATCGCCGGCCAGAAGCGTACGCATCAGCTTCATTCCTCCTCCAATGGAGGGCACGATCAGCCTTGGGATTTACGATCAGGCTGGCAAAATCGTGCGCGTCCTGCATCAGAACGCGGAACTGAACGACTTCGCGATAGGCGCTGATGCGCTCGTGACGCGATGGGATGGCAAGGATGATGGACGCCAAGACTCGCCCCCTGGACGATACCGCGCGCATGGCTATCTGGTCGGAGCACTAAAGCGCGAAGATCTGGGCGAGGCTTCGCCGAGCCCAACGGAAACCGACGGGAACACTGTGAAGATCCGACTGGTCCGCAATCCTTTGCACAAAGATAAAAAGTCGCTTGTCGAACTTGGCGCTGGATTCAACAGCGAGGGGACTTACCTGAAAACCAGCGATGGTCTGCCGCTGTTCAAAGTCAGCGAGACACCGAATGTGACCCGCGCGGGGATCGCTTCTAAAAGTGAGAATGCCGTAAATACCTGGCAGGATGACGGCACGAGCGTACACCAATTTCGCATTTCAAATGTCGATCAGATGATGGCCTTCGATTGCGGCGAGTTTGAGCTTAAATGAACTGTAGCGGCGGTCTCTGACGGCCGAAACAAAAGAACGGTGCTCGTCGTGGCGGCCACCGCTACAACATCTGGTCACGTTACTAAATTTCTGTTAATTACGCGCTTATGGCCTCTACGCCTGAATTTCAGCAGACTATCGGCAAGATTGCCGGGTTTACCGGCACCGCGTTGCACACGGGTGAAAAAGTTACGCTTAAACTGCATCCCGCTCCGGTGGATCACGGAATTAAATTCAAACGGAAAGATTTACAGGATGAGCCGACAATCGATGCGAAAATCGAGAATCTGAAGACGGTCGAGCGCGCCACTACAATTGGCGAAGGCTCGGTGCGCGTCCATACAGTCGAGCATGTACTGGCCGCGCTCTCGGCAATGGGCGTGGATAACGCCATTGTGGAAATGGACGCAAACGAGCCACCAATAGGGGACGGAAGCGCGCAACCGTATGTCGATCTCATCAAGAAGACCGGCGTAACAGCTCAGGAGGAGCCGCGCAAATTTTTCGACGTGCGCGAACCGATGCACGTCGAAGCAAAAACAGGTGCGCTGCTCGTTTTACTGCCGGACGACAAATTTCGCATTTCGTGCACACAAGCCGGACCAAACAATCAATTCACGCAGTTTTTGTCATTGGAAATTACGCCATCGATTTTCGAGGGCGAGATCGCTCCGGCACGCACATTTGTTTACTACGAGGATGTTGAGGCACTCATGGATAAAAATCTGATTAAGGGCGGCAGCCTCGAAAACGCGATTGTCGTGCGCGGCGAGGCTGTATTGAGCAAGGAACCCTTGCGTTTTTCAGACGAATTCGTGCGGCACAAAATCCTCGATATTGTCGGCGATCTCGCACTGGTCGGTCGGCGTATCCGCGGTCACGTGGTGGCGGTGAAACCCGGACATGCTTCGAATGCGGAAATGGCGCGCGCGCTCGCTCGCGAAGCAGACGCGGAGAAGCGCGATGAGCGCACCGCGCGCGATCCCAATAGGCGATTCCGGTCTGGACACTGGCGAAGTGATGAAGATCCTTCCGCACCGCTACCCTTTTTTGATGGTTGACCGGGTCATCGGCTTCGAAGGCGAAAACAAGATTACGGCCATAAAATCCATCACGATTAACGAGCCGTTTTTCCAAGGGCATTTCCCCGGTCATCCAGTCATGCCTGGAGTAATGCAGATAGAAGCGATGGCACAGGCGGCCAGTATTCTTTTGTTCAAATTGACGAAGACTTCGAGTCGGGTCGGCTATTTCATGAGCGCAGACGAGGTGAAATTTCGCAAACCGGTTTTTCCAGGCGACACGATTTTCATTCACGCCGAGCTGACGAGAGCGCGTGGCAATCGCATGGCGAAAACGAAATGCTATTGCGTAGTAAACGACGCGATTGTCTCTGAGGCCGAGCTGATGTTCACATTTCTCGATAAATGAGTGAACTGCAGATTCACCCGACCGCGATCATTGATCCGGGAGCAGACATCGGTCCCGGCACAAGCGTGGGTCCGTACTGCGTAATAGGACCCGACGTCGTGCTTGGTCCAAATTGCTGGTTGCAACATCACGTGACTCTCTGCGGACCAATGAAGGCTGGCGCGAAGAACAAATTCTACGCCTACTGCTCTATTGGCCAACAGACGCAAGACTTAAAATATCGCGGCGAACCGACATACTTGGAAATCGGCGACGAAAACACCTTTCGCGAATTTGTTACCGTGAACCGCAGCACAGCCAGCGAAGGCAAGACGCTCGTCGGCAACTCCGGAAATTTTCTCGCCTACAGTCATATCGGGCACGATTGCACCGTTGGCGACCACGTCGTTTTCTCTAATAACGGCACGTTAGCGGGCCACGTCCAGGTTGGAGACCACGCAGTAATGGGCGGCCTCACAGCTGTACATCAATTTTGTCGGATCGGCCGGTTCGCCATCACTGGCGGGTGCTCGAAAATTGTCCAGGACGTTCCGCCGTTCATGATCGCCGATGGCAATCCGGCCGAGATTCGCGGCGTTAATCTGATTGGTTTAGAGCGGAAAAATTATCCAGCGGAAAAAGTTAAGCTGATCAAAGAAGCCTTTCGCCTGATTTACCGCTCGAAATGCAATCGCCGCCAGGCAATCGAAGCAATGCAGAAGGAATTACCTCAAACCGAGGAGATCACCGAGATCATCCAATTCCTCGAGACAAGCCAGCGCGGGATTGTTCGATAAGATTTGTAACTGCGGGCTGCGCGCATGAATTTCATCAGGCTCCCGGATGTCCGCCGTTCTCACACTATTGCGAATTAAAAATCTCGCGCTCGTGGAAACACTCGAGTGGCAGATCGGGCCGGGATTTGTCGCGATCACCGGGGAAACGGGCGCGGGGAAATCAATCATTATTGGCGCGCTGCAACTTTTGCTGGGTGAGCGCGCAGACAAATCGCTAATTCGCACCGGAACCGATCTCTGCACAGTGGAAGCGGTATTTAGCGGAGACGATTTGCAGAAATTGAATCCGCAGCTCGCCGAAGCCGGAATCGAGCCTTGTCAGGACGATCTGATCCTGAAGCGAACTCTCTCTTCAGCCGGAACGAATCGGCAGTTTATCAATGGGTCGCCAACGACGTTGTCCGTCCTGAAAAATCTGGGTGACGACCTGGTCGATCTTCATGGACCGCACGATCACCAATCGTTGCTCTCACCTGACACGCAATTGCGTTTGCTTGATTCGTTCGCGCGCGCCGAACAACAACTTGAGGAATATCGAAAGCACTATCGGCAACTACAGACACTCCTCGCAGAACATGCTGCGCTCAACACAGCGGAGACGGCGCGGGAACAGGAACTGGATTTGCTTCGGCACCAGGTCACCGAGATTGAATCGGCGAAACTCATCGCTGGTGAAGAAGAAGAAATCGAGAAACGCTACAAACTCGTCAGCAATAGCAAGCGGTTAGTCGAACTGGCCAGCACCATCGCGAACAAACTTTCCGATGCAGACGATTCCGTTCTCTCGCAACTTGCGGAAACACAACGGCTGCTTCGAGAATTGGAAAAGATCGATAGCGCGATCGCACAATTCTCCTCGACGCACGCTTCTGCCGTTGTCGAGCTTTCCGAAATCGCGCGGACCTTGTCAGCCTACGCGGATAAACTCGATCTCGATCCGGAACAACTTGCTGCTCTCGAGCAACGCGTTTCGCTGTTTGAAACGTTAAAGCGCAAATACGGCGGTTCAATTGCCGACGTGATCGCGTTTGGTGAACGCGCTGCTGAGCGGATGCGAAAGATTGAAGGACGGGATGCGGAATTGGAGCGACTCGCCAAAGAAATCGAAAATGTCCGCACCAAAATGAACCACGCCGGTGAAGTCTTGAGCAAATCGCGCCGAAAGGTTGCGCCGAAGCTTTCCGAGAACATTCGCCGCAACCTGCGTGACCTCGGGTTTCGGCAATCTGAGTTCGAAGCAAAGCTCACCCTGTTGGAAGAATCTCGACTCAGTGGATTTGATTCAGTCGAGTTGCTTTTCTCACCAAACCCAGGCGAGCCTCTCAAACCACTCCGCTCGATCGCCTCTAGCGGCGAAATTTCACGGCTGATGCTGGCGATCAAATCCGCGTTAGCTGCGCACGACGCAATCCCGCTGCTCGTGTTCGACGAAATCGACACGAACGTCGGCGGCGAAATCGCGCACGCCGTTGGTGCCAAGATGCAAACGTTGGGGCAGGATCACCAGGTAATATGCATCACGCATCTGCCGCAAGTCGCCGCGAGCGCTTCGTCGCACTTTGTTGTGACGAAGGACGTCGCGCGCGGCCGTACGTTTTCCAATCTGCACGAAGTTGCGGGTAAAGGGCGCCAGGAAGAAATCGCCAGAATGCTCGGCGGCAAAAGCGACTCAGCACTTAAGCTCGCAGCGAGTTTGCTGAAAGAGAAGCCTTAATCTCACCACGAAGGACACGAAGATCACGAAGCATATTTAAAGGACGAAGCGCTTAATGCCGTTCTGTAGTTTCGTTTCGTTGAAATTGATCAGCAAGCCGATTGGAATCTTGGTAAGACGCATATAAGTGAGGAGTTGCGCCTGGTGTATTGGCAGAAGCGTTTCTACGCATTTGACCTCCACGATCAGGTCGCCGCTGACAACCAAATCAATTCGATAGCCGCAATCCAGCAGAACGTCCTTGTAACGAACCGGCAATGCCAATTCCATTTGAAAAAGGATTTGAGCCTGCGAAAACTCATATGCAAGACACTGCCGATAAGTTGATTCGAGCAACCCCGGACCAAGCGTCCGATGAACCTCGATCGCGCATCCGATCACGCTGCGGGACAACTCATCAAATTCGATCTCGTGAACTTCGTGTCCTTCGTGGTGGAAAAATTACTTCATCACGAGACCCAGCGGCAGGATGACTTTGCCGAAGACTTCATTGAGCACCTGTGCCAGGCCGGCGTATATCGCGGAAAGCCCGCAGAAAATTCCTTCGTAACCGGTAAAATGTTTGAAACCGGGACCCGCGTTAATGAAATCGCCAATGGCGAGGAGAAAGAAAAGAATTGTCAACGAACCGAAAACGATCTGTCCGGCGACGTGCAAGCGCAGCGTGCCAATAAACATCACTCCGGTGAACAGACCCCACATGAAAAGATAGGCCGCCATGGCGGTGTCGTTGGAGGCTGTGGCCCATCCTAACTTTGGCAGAATAATCAACACGACGAGCGAAAACCAGAACAAGCCGTACGAAAGAAAAGCGGTGGTGGCGAAGGTGTTGCCTTTCTTCCATTCCATTATCCCAGCCACAATTTGGGCCGTGCCCCCGTAACAGATCCCCATCGCCAGAATCATGCTGTTGAGTTCATAAAACCCAGCGTTGTGGAGATTTAGCAACACAGTTGTCATGCCGAAGCCGAGCAGTCCAAGGGGCGCCGGATTCGCTGTCGTATCCTTGAGTTGAGTAGTGGATTCGTTCATGGCGACGGCAGTGTGCCTAAAGAAAGAGCGACAATGCAAGAAGGAATGGCGTCGTTACAGCAATGCTAGACTACTCGCCGAACAGAACAGCCGGCACGGCATAGTTCCAGTGCCTTAACAATTTCGCTTGTCGGCGCACCTCCGCTGAAATTATGGTCAGAGTTTCCCTGTATGATTCGACGCGATTATATTGTCGTTGGTGCCGGTATCGGCGGAGCGAGCGCATGCGAAGGAATTCGCAAATACGACAAGCGCGGCTCTGTCACGCTTGTTGGCGCGGAAGCATTTCCGCCTTACAAGCGTTGGATTATTTCGAAGAGCTTTTTGCGAGAAAAGGACGCAAACACTAAAAAGCTCCAGGAAGTCGATGAACGCTGGTTTGGATCGCACAAGATCGAGGCACGCTTCGGCACTGTAGTCACACAATTCAACATCGAGCGTCGCCTTGCTGTTCTGGCCAATGGCGAAAGCATCGAATTTACAAAAGCTTGCCTGGCCATGGGCAGCCGGCCGGTCCGTCCGTCAATGGCAGGGACAGGTCTTGGCAACGTGATTTATCTGCGAACGATTCGTGACGCGCTCGCATTACGGGAAATGGCCAACTTGGAGAAAACGATCATGGTCGTAGGAGGTGGTTTGCTGGCGTGCGAGGCGGCAGCAAGCCTGCGCATGATGAAAATGAAGGTCGGCTTGATGCATCGCGACGCTCACTTGTTGAATCGCTACATCGATCCCGACACTGGCGCATGGTTGACTGAATATTTTGCAAAGCACGGCGTGGTGCTTTCGATGGGAGAAGCTCTTAACGGATTCGAAGGAAAAACCGTTCTACGAAACATTCAAACAAAGAGTGGTAACCGTTTTCCGGTCGGGCTTGCCGTCGTGGCATGCGGCGCGGAGCCGAATCTAGACCTTGTGCGCAACACTCCATTGGCAGGACCGCACGGGTCCCCTGTTACCGAATATCTCGAGACCGAAGAAAAAGGAATTTATGCGATCGGCGATCTCGCCTTTTACCCGGACAGGATCATGGGCGGCATGCGGCGTCAGACCCACTGGGAAAACGCCCGGGAGCAAGGTCTGGTGGCAGGAGCTAATATGACGGGGAAGAAGCGCATTCGTTACGAGCAGGTTCCCTATTTTTGGACGGAGATGTTCGATTTGCGGATGGATTTCGTGGGCGATTTCACACTGCAGCCTACGCGTGTGAATCTCGAGGGAACCTACGCGAAGAAAAAGTTCATCGCCCGATACTATCAAGGCGACAAGCTCCGCGGGGTTCTTCTTTGCCAGCAAACGCAAAAGGAAGTTGATGCGGCAAAGAGTCAATTGCGGCAGGCGCAGGGGAAATAACAGGTAGGGTCGCGCGCTGCGCCGACCGGACGCCGTGGCCCGGCGCCTCTACCTTTGGTTGTGCAATCAGTAAGACACGTCGGCAGGGATTTGGAACGCCGGATTGCTCACGCGCACGAGCCTCCAATCCCATGGATTTCCCGAAACGTGCTGCCACTCCAGCTCAAAAGGGGCAGGCAACCGGTTCACACGTTCATCCAACGCCTGCATCACGCCATCGTCGCTGCTATAAACGTTGATTTTGCCAACCCACATCGCGCGCGATTCTTGAACCCGCACCGCTGCGTCGGGTGCAGTAATCGTGGACCCGCGCAGCCACCGAAAACCTTCCCGCATACGTTCAATAAGTCGCGTCCGATCCTGGTCCCACTGGTCTCGATAGTCTTCGCCGATGAACCCGGCCACTTTTTCCCAATTTCGATCGTCGATTGCGTGAAAAAAATGTTCTGTGTGGAGGCGGACCTGATGCTCGGGTCGCCAAAGCCAGAACAAATATAGCCCGATAGAAACTGCAACCGCCAAGACGACTATAATTGCTCCGCGAAGTGTAATCGTCACACACGTAAGTCGATCAGGAGCTTCGACCGACAGAATTAATCACGATTTCTTAAAAGATGGCTCGACAGGTTCCTTTATCGAGTGATCACGTTCCCAGCCTTCGTTCTCGAGTGTGACGAACTCGATCGCGACCGCATTCGCGTTGGCGTCGAGATCAGGCAGGACTTGGTATTCTGAAATCCAGCACCGATAGATCTTGTACGCCAGAACGATCTGTCCAGCCTCGTTATAAAGCTCCAGAACGATGTCCTTCCGGAAGTCCTTCAAAGAAACTTCCGAGCCCAGACCGGCACCAAAGCTCCATACCTTGTTCGCCCAATTCTCGAACTCAGGATCGTGAGTGACGCCTCGTTCGAGCGTGATCGGCGAGAACTCAGTAAGTCCCGGTGATTTGCGAGTCGTGCTGGGATCGCCGCCTTCCCGGTGGTGAATCACTTCTGTCGTGCGCCGCAATCCGCTCATCTTGCTGACTCCTGCAACGTAGCGACCATCCCATTTCACACGGAACTTAAAATTCTTGTAGGGATCGAAGCGCTTCGTATTAACGGTGAATTCAGCCATGACGCAATTCGCGTCATACAAAACCACGCCGCTCCTGTCAATCTCGGCCGGTCGACACCTAACCAGCGTCGCGAGCGTACCAATCCACTTTGCGAGTCACGTACATGACAATTGCGAGCACAACAAAGAGCGCGATGGCGCCCATGAGCAGCGCGTAATCCTGCTGCCGCAAAGTGATGTAGAGAAACAGGTAAACGCCAGCCAGCCCGGCACCGATCATGAACGTGCGCACGCCGCCCCCAAGGAAGAACCGGCAATACCACGTGATCAAGAGCGTCGATGCCACCGCAGCGACCAGGTAGGCCCAACTGAACCCGATGAATTCTGAAATCGACAACAGCAATAGGTAAAATATACAAAGCGCCGCACCGACCATCAGATACTGAAACGGATGGATTTTTTGCCGCGCCGTAACTTCGAACAGAAAGAAAGCAGTGAACACGAGCACGAGGAAGAGCACGCCATATTTAATCGAGCGCTCGACGTAACGATACGCGTCCAGAATCGACAGAAATTGCGTGCCGAAAAGCGAGTTTGAAACCGCCTGCGTAGTGAAACGCTCGTTACCGGTGCGGCTTGTCCACGATTGCGGGTAATCCCGGCCATAATACGAGACTTTCCATTTAGCGTCGAAACCGTCCGGACGAACCGATCGTTCTGCGGGAAGAAACGCGCCGCGAAATCCAGGGTCGGGCCAATTCGATTTCAGCGTCGCTTCGTTTTGGACTCCGAATGGCGCGAAGAAAATTCCCTCGCTGCCATTGAAATCCAGCGGAATCGAGAATGGAACTTCTGTCGAAATCGGTTGGTCACCGCCGAGCGATGCCGTCGCGCCTGTCGTATATCCGGGCACCTGCGAGCCAGGTAACATTGGACGTTTTGTCCCGCCCCAATCGAGCACGATTCCTTCACGCGTGCCGCGCAGATCGTTGACTGCGATGGTGATAAACGCATCCTTCCATTGCACATCTTTTAGCTCGATCTTAAGCGGCCCAAAATCGGGCGGAGCAAATTTTCCTGAGAGAACAGTCTGCGCGCGATATACCACCGCTTCATAAATCCCGCGATGCAACTTCTGTGTCTGCACGGTACCGGAAAGATTCAATGTTTCCGGCAAGAAATAAGCGTTTGCTGTAGCTGTCTCTTCCACCTCACGCCGCTCGACTTTTCCGTCCGGCGCCGGAATTTCTTTCACGGTTTTAAATTTGTATTGGTAAGGAATCCCGAGCACTGGCCCGATGACATTTTGTTCTTTGCCCCATGACGACGTGATATCGGCAACGGCCTCATTCCGCCGTTGCAATCGTTCGTTTAAAACGCCGGTGATCATCATCAGCGGAATGAGCAACACCAGAACCAGCGCTCCGACCCCGAGCAACTTGAGGATCGTGCTATGACGTTTTCCAAACCACGGCTGTGATTTTGGCAAAGGGGGCGGCGGTTGAACTTCGGGCATGCCGCGGATGTTGAACAAGCGAAACCGATTAGGCAACTAAGTTCATGTCTGCGTTTGCCACTGCCGTCGAATTCGGGCCGCTTCACGCATGAAGTTCGGGTTCCGGATTATTTTCGTGGGATTTTCCGGAGCTGAATCGCTGCGGACGAACAGCGAGAGGCAATCGATCAGGCGTCTCCCACGCCAGTTCACCAATTCCTGACTCAGGCATTGCAGACCGTTTCGTTCGCACAAACTGCGAAATAACTCGGCGGTCATACCTGGGTTTCGATGATGCGCCCAGTCGAGAATCTTCGCCTTGATCAACGGTTTTGCGAACACCTCCGGAAGCCGTTCACGAGGCGAATTAACGTATTCGCCAAAATTCGAATGATGAATGAAACCTTTGCCGCCGATTTTTAACTTCGTTCCGAGTTGGCGGAGGTATTCTTCGATTATGTCCCGGTCCGGATGCACAAAGGAATCGAAACTGAAAACGAAATCGACTGACGAATCGGGAATCATAGACAAGGAACGGCCGTCATTCAGCACGCAGCGGACATGCGACTGACTCGCGAAACGCTGCTGACACGCCTCGATACAGTCAGCTGACTTGTCGATAGCCCACAGTTCGTTGCAGTAATCCTTCAGATAATGCGTCCAGCGTCCAAATCCGGGCGCGATTTCCAGGATCGTACCTGTGGGCAGACACTCGCGAATCCGCGGAAAAATTGTGCCCCCCCATTGCGCCGCAGAGCTGCCCCACGGTCCCGACCATTCCTCGCCCGCTTCTTTCCAGTCGTACTTCATGGAATCGATCGCATCATAGCCAATACTGCATTTATCAAAATGTTGTTGTCGGCCAGCGCGACCTAAAACATTTCATGTGCGTGCGGATGAAAGAGTGGACGGCATAGATCGAACTCGAAACAGCGATTCTCATCCGCGGGGAATTGGTTGACGCACAAAGGTTTTCTCCAAACTTGATTTCTATGAAAACAACAAGGCTCAATACTCATCACACTTTCGCTAGTCTGCGTTTCGCTTCTGCCAAACGCTAAAGCAGTCATGCCCCCGCCGGACGGAGGCTATCCCGGCGGCAATACGGCAGGAGGGCTAAACGCGCTTTTCAGTCTGACCACCGGGACGTACAACACGGCGGTGGGCTACTTTTCGCTCGACAATAATAGGACGGGCAGCTTCAACACCGCGGTTGGCGCGGGAGCACTTTTTGCCAATACCGGAAATCAAAACACAGCGACCGGCGCAGCGGCACTCGTGAGCAACACTAGTGGCAGCTTCAACACGGCGAACGGCGAAGCTGCACTTTTTTTCAACACCACCGGTCTCAGCAACGCAGCCGTTGGTTCGTCAGCATTGCTTCACAACACGACAGGAAACGGCGGCACCGCCGTTGGTGATAATGCGCTCACCAACAACACAGATGGCGACAGCAATACAGCCGTAGGCTTCAATGCGCTCCAAGACAACACAAACGGGGCCGCTAACACAGCCCTTGGTACTGGGGCGCTCTTACACAATACCGGCAGCAATAACACTGGCGTGGGCGCCGGAGCTGGCACACTTCTTACGGCGGGCAATAACAACATCTATGTCGGCAACCTGGGTGTTGTGACAGAAGACAACACCATTCGCATCGGCAACCCACAAGTTCACACGGCGACCTTTATCGCCGGTATTAACGGAGCGGACGAGGGCAGTCCAACGGCCGTCTTTATAAACACAACTACTGGTCAACTCGGCACGACGCCGCCGGCTTCGTCACGGCAATTTAAAACAGACATTAAGCCGATGGATCAAACGAGCGAAGCCATCCTGGCGCTCAAACCGGTAACATTTGAGTACAAGAGCGATACAAACGGCACACCGCAATTTGGATTAATTGCCGAGGAAGTGGCAAAGGTAAATCCGGCGTTGGTGCTGTCTGATAAGCAAGGCAAACCGTATACGGTTCGTTACGAAGCGGTGAACGCGATGTTGCTCAACGAGTTTCTCAAAGCACGTCGCCAGATAGACGCCCAGCAGAAGCAAATTGATGCGCTTACTGCGACCGTGCAGAAAGTGAGCACACAGCTTGAAGCGAGCAAGGCTACGCAGCAAGTGGCGGAGAACAATCGGTAAAACTGGCGAGTAGCACCACTCTATTTGGGATTTTTGGCACACCTTTGGCATTGCCCGAAGGTGTCGCCAAAAGCCTATGGGGGAACAGCTGAGGTTACACCTTTCCGCTTGCGTTTGTTAAGGATTGCCCACTACAACCCTGTGCGTGCGAAATCACATCACGCTGGTCCTCTTAACCACATTCAGCGTTACAGTCACTGTATTCAGCGCAGCCACGATTACTCACACAGTTCCGATCGATCCCAAGGTCGCGGCTCTCGTGAAGAAGGCGGATGCGGCATTCGAGCTCAAACAATATGATTTGGCCATTCGAATGTATAGCGAGGCCCTGCAGATGAAGCCCGAAACGATTACGGCCGCTGCTATCTATAGTTGGCGTGCCGGTGCATACGGCAAGAAGGGAGAATTTGGCAAAGGTATGAGCGACGTGACGGAAGCAATTCGACTGAATCCGAAATATTTCAACGGCTACAATGAACGCGGAATAATCTATCGCCGAACCGGCAATCCGGATCAGGCGATCAGCAGCTTCGATACCGCGATCCATCTCAATCCAAACTTTGCCCGAGCCTACAATAATCGAGGTAATGCCTATACTGACAAGGGAGACTACAACCAAGCGATACGTGATTACAGCGAGGCGATCCGTCGCCAAGACCGCACTATGCAGTCTGATTTTTATCTTAATCGCGCCGGAACTTATCAAGAGATGGGCGCTTGGGACAAGGCCAGCGCTGATTGTGACCAAGCGATCCGGATCAATCCTACGTATGCGAGGGGTTACATGCAGCGAGGTAACCTTCGCTTTGCCAAGGGAGATTATCGCGGTGCGGCGTCGGACTATGAAAAGGCGACTCGGTTTTCTCCGAAGGATGCCGATGTTTTAACGAATTTCGGTTGGTTCCAAGCTACATGCCCAGAAGACTCACTGCGAAACGGAAAGCAGGCACTTGAAAAATCAAAACGGGCATGCGAACTGACCCACTGGCAGGATTATCACCCGGTTGACAACGTAGCTGCTGCTTGGGCGGAGATCGGCGAGTTCGATAATGCAATAAAATATGAGACGCAAGCTCTCAATCTGAAGGGCATCAACGCAACCACCCGCAAGGCGATGCAGGGACGCCTTGAGCTTTATCGTCAGCACAAGCCGTATCGCCAATCGAAACTTAAACCAGGGCAGCAAGGCGAACGATAGCCACCGGTTAAGGAATTATGCCTTCAGCTCACCTTTTCCGAGAGTTCCGAAACCTGTGATCGTTTCGGGCATGGCTGGTTACGAATCGCTGGCTCGCGACCGTCAAACCGTACTAAACTCCCGCCGACATAAAACGTTACTGCCTGTGACGGGTTAATATGGCTCTTTGGCAAGCCAGCGACCGGAGCCGGCTCTGCTGATACACTCTGTCGGCGCGAGGTTTCGCTGAAAATTTTCTGCACCCGGCGAGTTTTCAGAGGTGTGGCTGGGGGCGGAATCGAACCGCCGACACGTGGATTTTCAGTCCACTGCTCTACCGACTGAGCTACCCAGCCGTGATGGCGCCGATGGTGCGGCGCGTCGGGGTTTTCACTATGCAACAATGTGATTGCAGGGCAACTCCGAAGACTTTCAGAGCTTCCCTGCAACGACGATGATCATCTCAGCTTTTACCCCGGCGATCGCTGAATGGTGGGTTCGCCGCCTAAAGAATGATTTGCCCCGCACGGCTTGCGGAATGGCTACAATCATTTTTCCGCGTCACACGCCGGGGGCATTCCACACGGCTGCAAAAGTCGACCTGCGATGTCGTTGTGCCCCGTTGATTTCCAGTTACAATCGGCCAAATGAAGAAGCCCATTTTCACCAGCGAAGCACCGGCGGCGATTGGCCCTTATTCGCAAGGGATTCGCAGCGGACGCTTCCTGTTTTGCAGCGGTCAAATTCCGCTCGACCCAAAGTCTGGCGAAATGATTTCCGGCGATATTACGACGCAGACCCGGCGAGTGATGGATAATATCGCAGGCCTTTTGCGAACCGAAGGTCTGACTTTCGACCATATCGTCAAGACAACCATTTTTCTCACCAGCCTCGGCGATTTTCAGACTGTAAACGAAGTTTACGGCTCCTATTTCAAAAACGATCCTCCTGCCCGTTCCACCGTCCAGGTCTCCGCGCTGCCAAGAGGAGCTAACGTTGAAATCGAAGTGATCGCCGCCGCAACGGAAGCCGACCAAACCGCCTATGATACATCTGGCTAAGTATTACTGGATCGGTGGTCTGCGACCGCCGATCCAACGTGCGAGACTCAGGGAGTGCCGCTACAAAAAGACGAAATGAGCGAAGATCTTCTTGCTCTGTTCCGCAAAACCGGCGCGTTGCTAGACGGCCACTTCGTTTTGCGTTCGGGTCTGCACAGCCGCGAGTATTTCCAATGCGCCATCCTTCTTCAGCACACCGAGATCGCGGCAAAGGTGTGTAGCTGGCTGGCTGATAAGGTGCAGCAGTTCGATTGCAACACAATTATCTCCCCTGCCCTCGGCGGAATTATTGTCGGCCAGGAAGTCGGACGATCGTTAGGTAAACGCCACATTTTTGTAGAGAAAGACGAAGGAAAACTCGTTTTGCGCCGAGGCTTTCAGATTTCGCCTAACGAAAAATTCGTGGTCGTAGAAGACGTCGTCACCCGCGGAGGCCGCGTGCAGGAGACAATCGACATCGTCCACGCCCAGGGGGGCATTGTTTCAGCAGTCGGCGTGATTGTTGATCGCAGTGGTGCAGGCAAACCGGACTTTGGCTGTCCGTTCGTGAGCCTCGTCGAAATGAACGTTGAAAACTTTCCCGCGGACAATCTCCCGCCCGATCTCGCCAAAATCCCGGTTGTTAAACCCGGCAGCAAGTAGACAAACAGACTCGAACTCACAACGCCGGCAAGATACGCCCGCTCACTTCGCCGAAGCCAACCCGGTAACCATCGCCCTGGCACCAGCCGGTGATTGTTAGGCGATCCCCGTTCTCGAGCCATTTGCGTGTTTCGCCGTTCGGCAGCTTCAAGGGATTCGCTCCGCGCCAGGTGAGCTCCAGCATACAGCCGCGCGATTCTTCAGTCGCCCCGCTGATGGTTCCGCTTGCGAGCAGATCGCCTGGTTCCAGGTTGCAGCCGTTTACCGTGTGATGAGCAAGCTGCTGCGAAATGCTCCAGTAAAGATTTTGAAAATTCGTTCGCGTGATGACATGCGGCGCATCCATCGATGAGGTTTGGAGCTGCGCCTCGAGCTGGATGTCGAATGTGAAATCATTTTTTGCGCGCAAATATGGGAGCGGCCCAGGATCCTGCGGCGCCAGCGGTTTCCTGAACGACTCAAGCGCTTCAAGCGTCACTACCCATGGCGAGATGCTCGTCGCGAAGTTCTTCGCCAGGAACGGCCCCAGCGGCTGATATTCCCACGCCTGAATGTCGCGCGCACTCCAGTCATTCATCAGGACCAGTCCGAAAATGTGATCCGTGGCGCCATCGATCGCCACCGGTTCGCCTAACGAGTTGCCTGGCCCGACGAGAAACGCCATTTCCAGTTCGTAATCAAAGCTTTTGCTCGGGCCAAATGCCGGCTCAGGTGCGTCCGGCGCTTTTGTCTGCCCGCTCGGCCGGCGCACATCTGTCCCGCTGACGATCACGGAACTGGCGCGTCCGTGGTACGCGACCGGCAACCATTTCCAGTTAGGCATCAGCGCGTTCTCAGGACCGCGCAACATCGTGCCGACGTTATGCGCATGATGATACGACGAATAGAAATCGGTGTAATTGCCAATGCGCACGGGCAGTTTCATGGCCACATCTTTTTGGACGTGAAACATTTTTTTTCGCAATCGCGCGTCATCGCGCAGTATCGCTGTGTCCGCCGAGAGCAGGTGCTGAAGAATCTCGCGCGTCTTCCGCCATGCGGGGCGACCGAGCGCTAGAAATGAATTCAGCGAATCTTCAGAAAATACTCTTTGGTTTCGAAATTCCGGCGATCGGAAATGACCGAGCTCTTCCAACTCGGGGAGGTTAACAATCATATCTCCAATCGCGACGCCCACGCGCGATTTGCCCCGCTTTGGTTGGAAAACACCGAAGGGAAGATTCTCCAATGGAAAGTGCGAATCCGGTGAAATTTCAATGAAGGATTTGAGAGGCATTTTTCTATAGCGGAGCGCCGAACAGACTATGCGACGGCCAGAGACCGCCGCTACAATAAATTCAATGCGCGCAAATCATCGTGCGGCTCGTCGAAGCTGCAACTACCAAACGATCTCACGAATTTGCGCCGGTCTTGCAAATGTTTGATATCGATTTTCCAATCGCGCCACGCAAAAAAATCGTCAGTGAACAAAAATGATTCCGGATCCTCGTCCTCGAGCATCATCACAGCTTGATCGGCATCCCATCGATGCTCCGCCGCAAGCACTGCGGCTCCAAGCACATTGAGAAACCCGTGCATCTTCGTTTTCACTTCGTCGCGAAATTGGCGGATTGGATGATGCAGCCCCGCCGTAAATTTTATCGGGAGCTGATGCTTGGTTGCCGTTACAAGCGCGCCCGCGATCTGCGCCGAAGTCGGAAATGCATCAGCAGTCACTCCGCCGGTGCGCAATTTGTATCCGAATGTTGCCGTTTTCTCGTCGAGGCTATGCCTCGCAATTAATTCAATGGTTTGCTCTGCTCTTTCGGGCGGCGCTTCCCAAAAAACCGGCAATTTACTGGCAATCGCACTGGCTTTCTTGAGAGAAGCTGCGTCCACGTCGTTGGGTAAAAGCATTTCGAGATGACCGATCGAAATGTGATCCTTCCCGGATCTCAAAAATGAACGAATCGCAGTGGAGGCGTTCGTGAGCGCGGTGAGAAGGGCATCGGCACTTGCGGTTTTCGGTCCGAGCGCAGCGACACGGAGCGGATGTTGACGATCGAACTCTGAGAGAAATTGCTTTGTCGAATCGAATTGCTCTACCGGCAAAACGAATCCGTTCAGCATCCACGCTTCAGCTGAACGCACATAAGTCGCCTGGTTCCGCAACGCGGGTTCCAGCGCCAATGCGCAAGGAGGGAACATCCCCGCGTAATCAATTACCTGGGCGAGAAGCGCCGGAAGCGAAGCAAAAACAGCCATGACCCGATATTCAACCACGAATTCACCTTCGCAAACCAGCGTTCGTCTCACAGTCGCGGGACCAGGGCGTGTCGGGAGGCTACAACGAAGAGGTGGACGCGAACTTTTTCGGGTAAAATAACACTCGTATGCGGGCGTATTCGTTAGCCATCGACATCATCCGCGGTTGCTGGCTGGTGTTTGTTGCGATCTGGGTAATCGCTGCGGTATCGACCAAGCGCACGGTGTATCGCGAAACCCGGGCACAACGGCTGCGCTATTGGGTATGGCTCGTAAGCGCTTACTTCCTGCTGCTCTATGGACCGCGATTGCCGTGTCCGCTCAATCTGCGCATCGTTCCCCATGTCACGCCGACCGCATCAGCGGCTGCAGTCTTGTGCCTCATCGGTTTGGCCTTCGCAGTTTGGGCCAGAGTTACTCTCGGCCGCAACTGGAGCGGTGTTGTGACACTGAAAGAAGGACACGAACTAATTGAGCGCGGTCCGTACCGATTCGTGCGGCATCCCATCTACACCGGAATACTCACCATGTTTTTTGCCACTGCGCTTGCCTTAGGACATCTGGCCGGTTTTGCGGCCACACTCCTGATGTTTACCAGTTTCTGGATTAAACTTCGCGACGAAGAAAAACTGATGCTGCAACAATTCCCCGGGCAGTACACGGCTTACCGGCAACGCACCAGGCGCATCATTCCTTTTGTGCTCTGATTAGGCGTCCAGCGGCGCTCTAGTGTGCGCTGTGCTCAGCGCATTTAATCCGACCAGAACCGCCGCTGAGGACAACGGACGCTACAGTGAGCTTTCCGATAGAAGCTTTAGTCCAATTCTAATCGTACGACGCAAACTGCGGCATCATGCTAAACGAGGCGCGCAATTCGCCGCCGGGCGGAATGATTTGAATCCCTCGTTTTTTTTCGAAGGGCCGCTGGTCCTGATCATCGGTCAAACCCCAGCATGGCTCGACGCACAGGAACGGGGCGCGATCGGACCATAAAGTAATGTAAGGAACGCCAGCCAGATTCATTATCACCCAGCGTCCGCTGTCCGGATCCACAAAGGAAAATTGCCGGCGCGGAACGTTGACCAGTTCGAGAATGATCGAACCCGGCAATTCGTCTTTGGAAAACGGCATTTCGCCACCGCGAAACTCAAGCTCGCGGGTTTCGCCCGACAGAAAATTACCGGGCGAAAAATATCGACGGTACAACCCCCGCGGCATCTGCAGATGAAAGCTTTCGAACGAAGTCGCGGCGAAACCGGGATGCAATCCGAACGACAGGTGCGCAGTCAATTCAGGTTCGTGGTTCCGAAACTCGAAGACCACATCGACGCCATTAATATCGACCTGATAGGTGAGATCCACGCTCACCTTCAACGGATATTCGGTTGGCGAAAAATCGTCGGGAGTAATCTGATATTTTAGCGAAGCGCCGCTCCCTTCGGTGGAAGATCCGGCGAGATGCCATGTCTTCGCACGAAGAAAACCATGGGTGCCGCCCTTAATTTCGTGCCCGCGATAAAGACTACTGCCGTTCTTGAGCCGATGAAGGAAGTAACCCATCACCGTGGCGTGATTTGCCCAGCCTCGCTGCGACGGCGTTAAATCGTTGTCTCGATAAAGAAACCCGATCCAGTTCCCGGCTTCATCGATTCGCGCCATGCTGATCAATTCCGCACCCAGCCGCGAGACAATGATGCGAAGCCCGTTCTCTTCGTCAGTCAAAACATCCAAATCCCGACCGTCTCGTTTTTCTTCTGTGTGCGAGAACTTCATCGGAAGCGTTTCGTCGCGTTCGGGCTGTAGCCACGGCGCTGTGCGCCGTCTGAGTCCCTCATCAAACGATCAACGCCCCACAGGGACGTGGCTACAAAAAGCGGTCATGGGAACAAACCGCGCACTTGTTTCGCTTTGATCACGCGTTCAACGCCGGTCGCCATCGCAGCTGTGCGATGTGAGACCCTGTGATCCTTTGCCCGCCTGATTACTTGCGCAAACGAATGCTCAAGGATGCGGAAAAGTTTGTCGGTCACTTCGCTTTCCGACCAGAGAAATGCCTGCAGACCCTGCACCCATTCAAAGTACGAAACGATGACGCCCCCGGCGTTACAAAGAATATCCGGGATGACGAACACTTCGTCCCAGCGCTGGTCGAGAACCAGATCCGCATCGGGCGTGGTCGGACCGTTGGCGCCTTCGGCAAGGATACGGCACTTGAGATCGCCAGCATTTTTTCCGGTAATCACGCGATCGATTGCGCACGGAGCAAGAATATCGCACGGCAGCGTGAGGAACTCGTTAGGATTTACATGATCGTCCTGGGCGAACGCACGCAGATTGCCTTTTTTGATCATGTGTTGCTCGGCTGATTTAACGTCGATCCCTTTCGGATTGTAAATCGCCGCAGTGTGATCGCTGACCCCGATAACTTTGACGCCGCTCTTGTAGGCGAGCGAAAGAGCTGCCACGGAACCGACGTTGCCGAATCCTTGTATGATCGCGGTGCATTTTTCGGGATCCATCTTCAGCATGTTCATCGCGCGCTCGACGAGATACACGACACCGCGACCGGTGGCTTCACGCCGGCCTTCGGTCCCGCCGATGGCGACCGGTTTGCCTGTGACGATTTCATTTACTGCATAGCCCATGTAAACCGAGTAGGTGTCCATGAACCACGCCATGATCTGTTCGTTAGTGCCCATGTCCGGGCCCATGATGTCTGTGTGCGGACCGACGAACGGAATCATCTCCTGCATGTAACGACGCGAGACCGCTTCGAGCTCCTTACGAGATAATTTGTTGGGATCAATCGCCACGCCGCCCTTCGCGCCGCCGTAAGGCAACTGCGCCAGCGCGCATTTCCAACTCATCCACATCGCCAGCGCCGCCGTCTCGCCCATCGAAAGCGAAGGCGCGAAACGCGTGCCGCCCTTGGTCGGACCGAGCGCGATGTGATGTTGAACGCGGTAACCCTGAAACGCTTGAGTGCTCCCATCGTCCATGTGCACAGGCAATGTCACGGCGATCGCCCGCTTGGGATACGTCGCCCATTCGCGGTCGCTCTGGTCGATGTTCAGATAGTCGGCGATGACGGCGAACTGCTCGCAAGCCATCTGGAAAACTTCGTCGTCATAAATCGTGTGCGGCGAGGCTTCAGCGGAAGTCTGGGTGTTCATGGGAACCTGCTATTTGCGCCGGTCACGTGGCGGCGTCAACTCAGAAACTTTGGTGTGGAAAATCGACAGCACTAACCACGAATTTACACGAATCGGCACGAATAAAGAAGAAGTCTGTTCAAACATCAGTTCACAGACCGGCAGCTGGTCGAGGCCTAATGAGATACCCAGTGGTTTCTCTTGTGAATTTGTGTCCATTTGTGTCCATTCGTGGTTCAATGCAGCCTAAATGAAAATCGAAACGATAGCGGTGCACGCGGGGCACACTGTTGATCCCGCAACCGGTGCGGTCGCCGCCCCGATTTATCTTTCCACCACGTTCGAGCGCGACGTCGAAGGCACGTACTCGCGCGGGTTCATGTACACGCGCAACGACAATCCAAACCGGCAAACCCTCGAGCGCGGCGTGTCGATGCTCGAAGGCGGCGAAGCGGCCGCGGCATTCGCCTCGGGAATGGGGGCGACCATGTCGATTCTGCAGGCGTTATCTCCGGGCGATCATGTTCTCGCGCACGTCGACGCTTACTACGGCACGTCGCGATTGATCCGCGAAATCTTTGTGCGCTGGGGACTGGAAGTCGATTTCGTCGACATGAGCGATCTTGCCGCTGTTAAGAAAGCGTTGCGCCCAAATACAAAACTGGCCTGGTCTGAAACGCCTTCCAATCCGTTGCTGAAGGTTGTCGATCTCGCCGCGCTCGCTGAAATCGCGCACGACGCCGGCGCGCCGCTTGTTTGCGACAATACGTGGGCGCCTATCCTGCAACGGCCGGTCGATCTAGGCGTCGATCTGGTCCTGCATTCCACCACGAAATATTTCGGCGGGCATTGTGACGTTCTCGGCGGAATTGTCGTCGCCAGAAAAGACAATGAATTTTTTCAGCGTATCCGCGGGATCCAATACGAAGGCGGCGCGGTCCCCTCGCCCTTCGATTGCTGGCTGATCCTGCGCGGCATGCGCACACTGCCGTGGCGCATGCGCGCGCATTCAGAGAATGCGACGAAGGTG
This sequence comes from uncultured Verrucomicrobiae bacterium, assembly GCA_963804875.1. Taxonomy (GTDB): domain Bacteria; phylum Verrucomicrobiota; class Verrucomicrobiia; order Chthoniobacterales; family UBA10450; genus Udaeobacter. Next base: position 164,457 of record CAWDRX010000005.1, on the reverse strand, counting down.
GCAGAATTTCTCGCGCAACATCCAAAAGTGGCCCGCGTGTATTATCCCGGATTGCCGTCGCACCCGGGACACAAGATCGCGGCCGGACAGATGTCGATGTTTGGCGGGATGTTGTCCTTCGAGGTCGAAGACGGCTACGACGCGGCAATGTCGGTCGCGGCGAAAACGAAAATTTTTATCCGCGCCACCAGTCTGGGCGGCGTGGAAAGCTTGATCGAGCATCGGGCATCCATCGAAGGGCCGGGCACAACGTCGCCCGCAGGCCTGTTGCGCGTGTCCATCGGCCTCGAAAACGCCGACGACCTGATCGAGGATCTCGATCAGGCACTGGGAGCGTAGAGGCGCTTGTTGTAGAAACGCGTAGGCCGCAGGCCTCCGGTTTCCAGCCCCAACGGCGCGGTCTCACCACTAGCCTGGGGCAAACGCCCCAGGACCGAAAAAAGACAAAGGACATTAGCGCTGAAAGCGCGACGCGAACGCCTCTACGACTTGCCGACTTTCCTCCGGAAAACATCAATGATGTCCTGCACTTCGCTGATGCGCAGGAGAAACGCCGCGCCGAAAAATCCGGCTCCTGCAACCGCAATGGTCGCTAGCAATATCGCCAGCTTTTGGAAAAAACGCATGTCGGACCACTCATCCAGCCACAGATGATTCGCTCCCCAACAGATCAACGCCAATAGCCCGCCGGCGACACAAATCTTGAAAACCGCGATCAGCATCTGCGTCGTCTCGAGCCGTCGCGTATACCGGCGCATCAACGTATAGAGCAAAAGAAAGTTGATCGTGGCGACGAGGCCGGTCGAAAAGGCAAGACCACGGTGTCCCCACCCCAGCCGGAAAGTGAACAACCAGTTGAGAAACAAATTCGCGCCGATCGCCAGAAAGCTCACCACCATTGGAGTGTTGCGTTTGCCAACCGCATAAAATGCGGGCGTCAACACTTTCAACGCCGCATATGCAACCAGCCCGATCGCATAATATTGCAACGCCCCCGCAGTTTCCCGCGTCATGTCGGCGTTGAACCGTCCGTGTTGATAAATCACGCTGATGATCGGTGACGCCAGCATCGCCAAACCGATCGCCGACGGCACTGTAAGCAAAAAGGCGAGGCGCATCCCGCGCGCGAGCGTTGCACGAAACTCAGCGGTGTTCCCCAGCGCGGCGCTCTTCGACACGAGCGGCAATGTCACGGTGCCGATGGCGACACCGAAAATTCCCAGCGGCAATTGCATCAGGCGAAACGCAATGTTCAGCCAGCTCACCGGACCGTTCCCGAGACTCGCCGCGAATCCGCTGTTGATCAGCACGTTCACCTGCACCGCGCTCGCAGCGATGACTGCCGGCCCCATTAACGTCAGCACTGTGCGCACGCCTTCGTCGCGCCAATGAAAATCGGGGCGAAACCTGTAACCGACTTTCCACAGCGATGGAAATTGCCCGATCAATTGCCACGCGCCGCCGATCAGCGTGCCGATGGCGAGGCCCACAAGCGAACGCGGGCCAAAATGCGGATCGATCCAGTAGCCGATCGCAACTCCGCCGATGATCGAACCGAGATTGAAATAACTGGACGCCATGGCCGGCGGACCAAACACATGTTTCGCATTCAGCATCCCCATCACCAGCGCCGCGAGCGAGACCATCAGCATGAACGGCCACATGATCCGGGTGAGCTGGATCGTGAGCTCGGTTTTGTCGGGAGACCAGCTGCCCCACGTCAACAGATCCACCAGCTGCGGCGCGAACACGATGCCGAGCAACGTGATCACGCTCATGAACACGGCGGTGAGCGTGGCGACCTTGTTCGCCAGACGCCACGCCGATTGATCGCCTTCGACTGCGATCTTTTTCGAGAACGTGGTGATAAACGCAGTTGAAAGCGCGCCCTCTGCAAAGAGATCGCGCAACAGGTTCGGCAACCGGAACGCCATCAAAAACGCGTCGAGATTTCGTCCGGCACCGAAAAGGCCCGCAAAGATCGTTTCGCGAATGAGACCGAGCACGCGGCTCGACAGAATAGCGATGCCAACAACACCCGTCGCGCGGGTGCTCATTCGCCGGTCATCAGCCGCAGCCATCGGCGAATGTTAACCACGAATAGACACGAATGAACACGAATGTTCTGGCCCTGTAGCGGCGGTCTCCGACCGTCGGATCGTCGATCCCGCCGCACATGCGTCCCAGTGTAGCGGTGCTTGTGCCAAGCACCGGGGTTCAGGCGTTTGCAACAAAGCTCGCAGCGGGGACGCGCGAGATTAGACCGAACAGGTAAGTGAGCGGGCGCGAACGAATCAAACGCCTCTACAACTATCGATCGGAGATCGACGCTACAGCTAACGGACAGCGGACTTTACAGCGCGCGAAGAAGATGTTGGATTTTTTTTATTCGCTCGTTATAAATTCGACTGCTCGACCGTGGCGGAGAGCTGGGCGGCGTTTTGTTGCCCGCGTGCCCGGCGTCTATGCAGGTCGAGTAAAGCAGTGGCCGCAGCCCGCTCCACCAGGCTGCGGCCTATCCACTTCATCCACTTCATTGCAGCCGCAGTCACTAGCCGCGGCCCTAACCCTCTTTGGAGGAATGCCGCAATCATTACAAACCTGTAATGTTTGGCAAGCAAAAAATTTTGTCAGAATTTCACATTTGTTCCGCACGCGTTTTTGCGATCGCATCGACGGCAAATACTGCATCGTTACGATGACAACAATGTAATACTAAATCCTTGGACGCCCTTTCGTTAGGGCAGTACCGTGAAAACAATTATGAAAACGACGAAAGCAGTCCTAGCGATAACAATCGGGGTGGGGCTTACGTTTGAGTCAGGCCGCTGAACCTGGAAAGCATCCGGGAGAAAAGGTCGATGTGAAGTCGCTTCCCGAAGCTGTCCAAAAGACAATTAAGGAAAAGGCGGCAGGCGGAAACGTTGTGAAGGTAATGCGGGAAGACGATCCCGATGGCAAGTGGAACTACGAGGTGCTCGCCAAAGTGAACGGTAAAGATTCGAAGTTTGAAGTGGATCCGAACGGAAACTTCGTGAAGCAGCACGAATAATCCGCAGTAACTGTCGCATAAATTTCAGCCATTCTTCCGAATGGCTGCCCGTGCTTCTAAAACAGGCAGAGCGATTGGTCCGCTCGCTTATGTCGTAGGTTTGGCGAAGGCGAGTGGTTCTAGACAGGATTTACAAAATTTAACAAAATCCGAATTCTGAAAATCCTGTTCATTCTGTCCAAAGTCCGGGTTATCCGCGGTTCAACAATTTTTCTGTAGAGGCAGCCGTGCCGGCTGCAATGCCCTGAATCGTCGCAGGCGACACGCCCATTCGACTTGTCTCAGGGCAAGCTCTGCCGCCAGAAGCTCCCCATCTGAAACGCGCAAAGCGCGTTGTAGCGGTGCTCGCCGCGGCGAGCACCGACTCAGGCGGTTGACACAACCGCCTCTACAACAAGATCGCCAATCAAAAACGCCGGGAGGATTTCTCCTCCCGGCGCTTGTTTCTCTGGGGGCAGAGCTCTCTCTGATGTTACTTCGGTACCGACGACAAACGTGATCCCGGGGCCAAACGCCAGGTTGATGCGGAATGTGTAGGTGTGGCCAGCCTCCAAGTTGCCGGTGTCCATGTTAAAGTGCCATTGCCCACCAGTGAAGGTGAAGGCAACGTCCGGAATAGTGGTCTCGCCGGTTTCGTTTATGTTTTCAACCGTCCCTCGAATGTTCCCCGTCATGGTCAACTGGCCACCTTGCGGGTAATTGAGAAACACTGCGTAAGGGTTCGAGATGGAGTTACCGTTGGCGTCGCACACCTTGAACTTCACCGGAATGGTGCTGCCAGCCTTGCGCTTGTAGACGCTGGTGCCGTCACTGTTGATTGGCGGCAAGATGACGACCGCCCGGATCCGACCCAGTGCAGGTGGTGCCGTAGTGGATGACGTCGTGCACTGTGCCGTTTCGATTGTTATAGTTAGCGGTGCCGGTGAACGTCCACGGATCGCTCGGGTAATCGCCCGGCAACGTGTGAGTCGTGCCGCTTAGGTTAATTGTGCCGACCGTAGCGCCGGTCTCTCCATTCACACCGGTGATCGTACCAACGGTCGCCGTATGCGGATTGTTATCGAAGCTAACATTGTACAGCATGACCGTGAAGGTTGCGTTCGCCTTGGCGATGACGTCATTGACCGTGCCGTTCTGATTGTTGTAGTTGGTACCGCCGTTGAAGCTCCAGGGATCACCGGTGTAAGTCCCCGCGTTGGTATGCGTTGTCCCAGTCACGTTGATGCTGCTCCCCGCTGCCCCCGTGTCCGTCCCCACACCAGTAATCGTGTAGGTTGCCGTGCGCGGCATCCCGTTGTAGGTCACGTTGTAGGCTGTAACCACGACTACCGCGTTTGCCTTAGCAATGGCGTCATTGACTGTGCCGTTCTGGTTGTTGTAGTTGGCGCCACCGTTGAAGCTCCAGGGATCGCCGGTGTAGGTTCCCGCGTTGGTGTGTGTTGTACCGGTCACGTTGATGCTGCTGCCTGCCGCCGCTGTATCCGTCCCCACACCAGTGACCGTGTAGGTCGCTGTGTGCGGATTGGCGTCAAACGTCACGCTGTAAGCGGTCACTACTACCGTCGCATTGGCCTTGCCGATAAAGTCATCAACCGTGCCGCTCTGGTTGTTGTAGTTGGCGCCACCGTTGAAGCTCCAGGCATCACCGTTGTAGGTCCCAGCCCCAGTGTGGGTGGTGCCGGTCACATTGATGCTGCTGCCTGCGGCCGCTGTGTCCGTCCCCACACCAGTGATCGCGTAGGTCGCTGTGTGCGGATTGGCGTCGAAGGTCACGTTGTAAGCGGTCACTACTACCGTCGCGTTAGCCTTGCCGATGAAGTCATCGACCGTGCCGCTCTGGTTGTTGTAGTTGGTGCCGCCGTTAAAGCTCCAGGCATCGCCGTTGTAGGTCCCCGCCCCCGTGTGGGTCGTGCCGCTCACGTTGATGCTGCTGCCTGCCGCCGCTGTGTCCGTCCCCACACCAGTGACCGTGTAGGTCGCCGTGTGCGGATTCGCGTCGAAGGTCACGCTGTAAGCGGTCACCGCTACCGTCGCGTTGGCCTTGCCGATGAAGTCATCGACCGTGCCGCTCTGGTTGTTGTAGTTGGCGCCACCGTTGAAGCTCCAGACATCGCCGTTATACGTCCCCCCGTTGGTGTGTGTCGTGGCGCTCACGTCGATGCTGCTACCTGCCGCCGCTGTGTCCGTTCCCACACCAGTGACCGTGTAGGTCGCCGTGTGCGGATTCGCGTCAAACGTCACGCTGTAAGCTGTCACTACTACCGTCGCATCGGCCTTGCCGATAAGGTCATCGACCGTGCCCATTCTGGTTGTTGTAGTTGGCGCCGCCGTTGAAGCTCCACGGATCGCCGTTGTAAGTCCCAGCCCCAGTGTGGGTCGTGCCGCTCACGTCGATGCTGCTACCTGCCGCCGCCGTGTCTGTCCCCACACCAGTAATCGTGTAGGTCGCCGTGTGCGGATTGGTGTCAAACGTTACGCTGTAAGCGGTCACCACTACCGTCGCGTCGGCCTTGCCGATAAAGTCATCAACCGTGCCGCTCTGATTGTTGTAGTTGGCGCCGCCGTTGAAGCTCCACGGATCGCCGTTGTAAGTCCCAGCCCCGGTGTGGGTCGTACCGCTCACGTCGATGCTGCTGCCTGCGGCCGCTGTGTCCGTCCCCGCACCAGTGACCGTGTAGGTCGCTGTGTGCGGATTGGCGTCAAACGTTACGCTGTAAGCGGTCACTACTACCGTCGCATCTGGCCTTGCCGATGAAGTCATCGACCGTGCCGCTCTGATTGTTGTAGTTGGCGCCACCGTTAAAGCTCCACGGATCGCCGTTGTAAGTCCCGGCGTTGGTGTGGGTCGTACCGGTCACGTTGATGCTGCTGCCTGCCGCCGCTGTGTCCGTCCCCACACCAGTGATCGTGTAGGTCGCCGTGTGCGGATTGGCGTCAAACGTTACGCTGTAAGCGGTCACTACTACCGTCGCATTGGCCTTGCCGATGAAGTCATCGACCGTGCCGCTCTGGTTGTTGTAGTTGGCGCCGCCGTTGAAGCTCCAGGCATCGCCGTTGTAGGTCCCAGCCCCGGTGTGGGTGGTGCCGGTCACGTTGATGCTGCTGCCTGCCGCCGCTCCGTGTCTGTCCCCACACCAGTGACCGTGTAGGTCGCTGTGTGCGGATTGGCGTCAAACGTTACGCTGTAAGCGGTCACCACCACCGTCGCGTTCGCCTTGCCGATAAAGTCGTCAACCGTGCCGCTCTGGTTGTTGTAGTTGGCGCCGCCGTTGAAGCTCCACGGATCACCGTTGTAAGTCCCCGCCCTGGTGTGTGTCGTGGCGCTTACGTCGACGCTGCTACCTGCCGCCGCTGTGTCCGTCCCACACCAGTGATCGTGTAGGTCGCCGTGTGCGGATTGGCGTCAAACGTTACGCTGTAAGCGGTCACCACCACCGTCGCGTTAGCCTTGGCAATGGCGTCATCAACGGTGCCGTTCTGGTTATTGTAGTTGGTACCACCGTTGAAGCTCCACGGATCACCGTTGTACGTCCCCGCGTTGGTGTGTGTTGTGCCGGTCACGTTGATGCTGCTGCCTGCCGCCGCTCCGTGTCCGTCCCCACACCAGTGATCGTGTAGGTCGCTGTGTGCGGATTGGCGTCAAAGGTTACGCTGTAAGCGGTCACCACTACCGTCGCGTCGGCCTTGCCGATAAAGTCATCGACCGTGCCGCTCTGATTGTTGTAGTTAGCGCCGCCTGTGAAGCTCCACGGATCATTGTTGTACGTCACCGGCATCCGTGTGGCTGGTGCCGCTCACGTTAATGGTGCCCACTGTGGCCCCGCTCTCCCCGTTCACACCGTTGATCGTGTAAGTCGCCGTGTGTGGATTGGAGTCAAACGTCACGTTGTAGGCCGTGACTACCACTGTCGCGTCGGCCTTTGCGATGCAGTCGGTGATCGTCGTGTTGCCGATGTTGTTGTAGTTGCCCGTGCCAGTGAAGAACCAGTAATCGGCAGCATACGTCCCGGCGTTAGTATGGGTCGTATTGCTCACGTCAACCGAGCCGACTGTGGCTCCAGTCTCGCCGTTCACGCCGGTAATCGAAACTACCGTAGCCGTGTGCGAAAGCCCGGTGTAGGTCGTGGTCGGACAGGTGTACGGGTCAACCACCACCGTAGCAGTCGCCTTGGCGATGCAATCAGTGATCGTCGTGTTGCCGATGTTGTTGTAGTTGCCCGTGCCAGTGAAGAACCAGTAATCGGCGGCATACGTCCCGGCGTCAGTGTGAGTTGTGTTGCTCACGTCAACCGCGCCGACTGTGGCGCCAGTCTCACCGTTCACGCCGGTAATCGAAACTACCGTAGCCGTGTGCGAAAGCCCGGTGTAGGTCGTGGTCGGACAGGTGTACGGGTCAACCACCACTGTAGCAGTCGCCTTGGCGATGCAATCAGTGATCGTCGTGTTGCCGATGTTGTTGTAGTTGCCCGTGCCGGTGAAGAACCAGTAGTCGGCAGCATACGTCCCAGCATTAGTATGGGTCGTATTGCTCACGTCAACCGAGCCGACTGTGGCTCCAGTCTCGCCGTTCACGCCGGTAATCGAAACTACCGTAGCCGTGTGCGAAAGGCCGGTGTAGGTCGTGGTCGGACAGGTGTACGGGGTCAACCACCACCGTAGCGGTGGCCTTTGCGATGCAGTCGGTGATCGTCGTGTTGCCGATGTTGTTGTAGTTGCCCGTGCCAGTGAAGAACCAGTAATCGGCAGCATACGTCCCGGCGTTAGTATGGGTCGTATTGCTCACGTCAACCGAGCCGACTGTGGCTCCAGTCTCGCCGTTCACGCCGGTAATCGAAACTACCGTAGCCGTGTGCGAAAGCCCGGTGTAGGTCGTGGTCGGACAGGTGTACGGGTCAACCACCACCGTAGCAGTCGCCTTGGCGATGCAATCAGTGATCGTCGTGTTGCCGATGTTGTTGTAGTTGCCCGTGCCAGTGAAGAACCAGTAATCGGCGGCATACGTCCCGGCGTCAGTGTGAGTTGTGTTGCTCACGTCAACCGCGCCGACTGTGGCGCCAGTCTCACCGTTTACGCCGGTAATCGAAACTACCGTAGCCGTGTGCGAAAGCCCGGTGTAGGTCGTGGTCGGACAGGTGTACGGGTCAACCACCACTGTAGCAGTCGCCTTGGCGATGCAATCAGTGATCGTCGTGTTGCCGATATTGTTGTAGTTGCCCGTGCCAGTGAAGAACCAGTAGTCGGCAGCATACGTCCCAGCATTAGTATGGGTCGTATTGCTCACGTCAACCGAGCCGACTGTGGCTCCAGTCTCGCCGTTCACGCCGGTAATCGAAACTACCGTAGCCGTGTGCGAAAGGCCGGTGTAGGTCGTGGTCGGACAGGTGTACGGATCAACCACCACCGTAGCGGTCGCCTTCGCGATGCAATCGTCGACCGTACCGCTCTGGTCGTTGTAGTTGGCTGTTCCCGTGAAGCTCCACGGATCGTTGTTGTATGTCCCGGCGTTGGTGTGTGATGTTCCGCTCACGTCAACCGTTCCTACAGTCGCTCCGCTCTCCCCGTTTACGCCGGTAACCGTGTAACTCGCCGTGTGCGCAAGACCGGTGTAGGTCGTGCTGGGACAGGTGTAAGGCGTAACCACTACCGTCGCTGCTGCCTTCGCGATGCAATCGTTAACCGTACCGCTCTGGTCGTTGTAATCGCTAGTGCCGGTGAAGCTCCACGGATCATTGTTGTACGTTCCAGCATTCGTGTGTGTGGTGCCACTCACATTAACGGCACCTACCGTGGCTTCAGTCTCTCCATTTACGCCAGTAACCGTGTAGGTCGCCGTGTGTGCAACACCGGTGTAGGTCGTGCCGGGGCAGGTGTAGGGTGTCACCACTACAGTGGCATCCGCCTTGCCGATGCAATCGTCGACGGTGCCGTTGGTATCATTGTAGTTAGCCGTGCCCATAAAACTCCACTGGTCACCATTGTAGATCCCGGCATGCGTGTGAATCGTATCACTGACGTCCACAGTGCCGACCGTAGCTCCGCTCTCCCCGTTCACACCATTGATTGTGTAGCTCGCCGTGTGCGTGAGACCGTTGTAAGTGGTGGTCGGACAAGTATAAGGCGTCACCACCACCGTCGCGTTCGCCTTCTGGATGACAAAACTGCCAGCCGATTGGTTAGTTAGCGTGTTGTAATTCGTACTGTCAGTGGGCACGAAGTCAGCCGTAATCGCATACGTCGCCGCATTCGTCGGCACGGTGCTAGACCCATTATACTTCACGCTCACTACAGTTCCTGGCACGGAGCTAGTCGAGACGGTCACCGTGGCTGCCTGCGGTAAGCCGTTGTAAATCTTCGGTGAATTAGTCACCAGCAGTGTCGCTGTTGGCGTTGCCTTCTGGATTATGAAGTTGCTAGCCGATTGATTAGTTAGTGTGTTGTAATTCGTGCTGTCAGTGGGCACAAAGTCAGCCGTAACCGCATACGTCGCCGCATTCGTCGGCGCCGTGCTTGATCCGTTATATTTAACGTTGGCGACTGACCCGGGCACCGAACTGGCGCTGATGCTGACCACCGCTGACTGCGGCGAACCGTTGTAAATCACCGGCGAGTTGGTCACCAATAGCGTCGCTGTTGGATTCGCCTTTTGAATTACGAAGCTCCCGGCCGACTGATTAGTCAGTGTGTTGTAATTCGCCGCATCATTGGGCACGAAGTCAGCCGTAATCGCATAAGTTCCGGCGTTCGTTGGCACGGTGCTTGACCCGTTATACTTTACATTGGCCACTGTGCCCGGCACAGAACTCGCCGAGATACTCACAGTTGCCGCCTGCTGCGACGTGTTGTAAGTCACCGGTGAATTAGTCACCGACAGCGTCGCTGTTGGATTCGCCTTGTTAACCGTTTGCGAGACGGTGCCGTCGCTCGAAAGAAAACCGGGGTTAGGACTGTAGCAAGCTCTGATGGTGTGCGGGCTCCCTGACACAGTGAGCGAAGACGTGCTGAAGCTCGCCTGTCCGCTGCCATTCAAAGTCACTGGACCGGCCAAGGCCGCTCCGCTGCAAGACGCGCCCTCGTAGAACGTAACACTGCCTGTAGGCGTGCCAGTTCCGGTCTGTTTCGCTACCGTTGCGGTAATACTCACCGAAGTGCCATAGGTGGACGGGTTAGGCGTGGAAGTTACAGTCGTCGTCGTCGCGGCCGCTCCGTTGAATGTCACCGTCATTGCAGCACTACCTGCAGCAACTCCAGTGCAAGGGGTCGTCGTCCCTGAACAGGTTGTGGGACTGAAATTAGCCACGGCACTCCAACCGCCGAATGTCGATCCACCGGTAGCGGTTGCAGTAAATGTAATCACGGCACCATTATCTGAGGTGCTAATATTCGGTGAACACGTGCTGAACACCGTTTGGGAGGCAGCGTTCGTGCCCGTGCCACCGCAGGAAACCGGGGCGTTAATCGTGCCTGTGCTCGGCGCGATTGTAACCGTGCCGGTCCCGGTGCCTGCGAAAGTTAGGTTCCAATTGCGCGCATCAGTAAAGTAAACATCGGCTTGCATCGTGGACTGGCCGACAGCGGTCACATGGAACTGCACGCCGAGGTGCCGCAATTCGACGATAAAGTAAGGGCTAAGAACAAACTCACCGTTTGCATCCGCCGGGACAGTGGTTTCGTACGTCCACTGCTCCGTCTCGTTATCAACGGCGAAGAGATAAATAGGTTCGTTTGCCTGCCACCCGGAACCGCTGAGTATGACCGGCTCATCCGGGCGGTAGTCGTCCTTGTCGGTCCAGATTTTAGCCGGGTTAAACAGCGCCTGGCCTAACAACTGGTTGTTGGCGTTCACACCGCCGGTGATTAGAATCTTTTTGTCACCGGGGAGTTGAACGGCAGCCTGGCCGCTGCGCGGGATACGCCGCTGTTGGGGACAGACGTTTCATCAAACGCAGTGAAATCGGGAGCTGGGGGAACGGCGTTCGGGTCATAAAGGCCGGATACATCAGTCCCAAGCACGAGGACTTTGCCGTTGGCCAGCAGCGAAGAGCTTGACGCATGAAAATCGAGACTGCCCTTGGGCGTAATCGCGCCGGTGCCAGGGTTGAATTCGTCGATCGTGTTGCCTGTGTCGCCCTGAAATAGGAGCAGGCGAGTATCGCTCAGCTCGAACGCCCAGTGACCGGTGCGCACGACCGACATCGTTGCCGGGTCGAGTGTGAATCCGGAACCAGGGTGTACGTCTCCATCGTTGCGGTGTTACCGCCGGCCAGTAACACGCTGTCATCGTTAAACAGAGTTGCGGTGTGACCGCTGCGGGCCACGGTCAGGTTCCAAAGCTGCGGCGAAAATGTCCCGGTGGTTGAATCGAAAAGTTCTGCTGTGCCCTGCGCATCGCCACCGGCGATGAGCACATGCCCGTCGTTAAGCAGCGTAGCAGTGTGGCGGGTCCGCGCAGTGCTCATGGCTGACCCAACGGTTGTGAATCCGTTCTCGGGATGCGCCGGATCGAACATTTCCGCAGACGACAGCGCTCCGCTGTCCCCTGTTCCGCCGACGACCAGCACGCGACCGTCAGCCAAAACTGTTGCGCTGTGATCGACGCGCGCAGTGTGCAGCGTGGCGCTCACGCTGGAGGTTTGCGTTTCCGGATCGAAAATTTCCGCAGCGGCGACAAGGTTGCCGTCGGCGTCGCGACCGCCGGTGATCAGGATCTTGCCATCGGAAAGCGCGGTGGCGGTGTGACCTGTCCGCGGCGTGGCGAGGTTATCGAGAGGCTTGACCTGTTCAGAGGTCGATGCGGTCACCCATGTGGCGATCGCGAGCATCACCACCGCGCCGAGAAGCGCGAAAAAGTGGCCGAGGATGTTATTAGCTTTGGGCGTAGTTTGCATAGAGAGCGTGCTTTCTTCGTTGGGGGGACTTGGGGGGGAATGAGGAGGGCGTTTGGGGGAAACAGCGGGGGAAGAGGTTAAAGGAGGGGACTCGCTAGGGATTGGTTAGGCTTAATCGCCCAGGTCGGCCGCAATTGCGGGACCAAGGGGCGTTTCATACTTGCGCGTATTTGAGATGCTTCGAATGCGCCTGACTCGGCAAATCTTGCCAACCGCTCTGCACTTCTTCGGGATGACTCCCGTCGCGAAGCAACGTCGGCGGGCGCAAACATCATTGGCATGGAGTTTTCGTTTCGAGCTCTTACTTCGGAAACGGCGGACCGGAGTTTCCGAAAAAGACTCGGCTTGCGCCAGCCTAGCGAGAGAAAGGGGGGAACTAAATTAAACACAAATGTTCGAAGTGGCGCGGAATGTGGTTGGCTTTAAACCCGTGTAAAGATAAATCCTTCTGTTTTGGGTAGGGACTTATCCACTAACTTTTGAAACAAATCCCCTTAAGGGGTGGTTAGCTTTGGGAGTTGTTTGCATGTTAGCGTGCTTTCTTCGTTGGGGGAGTGTCCTGGGGGGAACGGGGGGAATTACTGGGGTTAAAGTGTCTGGGGGGATGTGGGGTTAAGGTTCTGGGAGATCTGAGGGGTTAAAAGGGTCTCGGACGGCTTAGTTAGTGTCATCTGGTAGTGCAGGTGGTAGCGGCGGATATGGCATCAAGCAGAGTGCGGTCGTGCACTGGTTTGCGAAGGAAAGCTGATGCGCCACCAGCCATGGCGCGCTCGCGAGCTTCCGGGAAATCGTGGCCGGTGACGATGATGACAGGAAGCGCTGCGCATTTCCGGGCGAGCTGGGTTTGCACGTTGAACCCGTCCATGTGCGGCATGTGCAGATCGAGAACCACGCAATCTGGCAGGATCATCTCGAGCGATTTCAAAAATTCCGCGCCGGACCCGAACGTCTCCACCATTAGGCCGGCGGAACGCATTAAGCGCCTCAGCGCTGTGCGGACGGGTTCTTCATCGTCGATGACAGCGATGAGCGGATACGCTTTGGTCACAGGAGCGCGAGGGTACGCAGTCGAGCCAGCCCGCGCAATTAGACCTTAGATGATTATACCTTGGTATATTATACTTAAGGCTAGGATGGGCCCGTGAGTTGGACGTTCGGCCTTCCCGGTTGCCAGCCCTCTTAGTTCCGCTGAATCGGCATGGGAGATGGGCGAATTGGCGGCGTCCCAGTTTCGCCGTCTCTCCGTTTCTGAGTGTCGATCCGTCAGTTGGTCCCGAAACGTTCCGTCAAACGCGTCAACTCTGCGACTGATTGCACCTTCATTTTCTCCATCACGTGGGCGCGATGCATTTTAACTGTCGCTTCGGTGATGCCCAGGTCACCGGCAATTTGTTTGTTCAACTTCCCGGATACGACAAGCTCGAGCACTTCCCGTTCACGCGGTGTGAGCGTGTCGAGACGGGCGCGGATTTCGGAAAGTTTGGCCTGTTCCTGGCGAACGACAGTGTCTCTTTCAAAAGCTGCGCGAACCGCCGTGAGCAGATCTTTGTCCTTCGCGGGCTTGGAAAGAAAATCAAACGCGCCCTGTTTCATCGCCTGCACACTCTTCGAGACATCACCGTGGCCGGTGAGAAAAATAATCGGCAGGATGCAGCCTTTTTCGTTGAGCGCAGTTTGAAGCTGGAGGCCGTCCAAGTCAGGCATAGCCATATCAAGCACGAGGCATCCGGGCGTGTCTGGATTGTACTGCGCAAGAAATTCGCTGGGTGACGCAAAAACGGCCGCGGCAATGCCAGCCGAACGCAGTAAACGCGAAATGGCTTTTCGTACCGCTTCATCGTCGTCCACTAGAAATACAGTGTGGCCGGGAGTATTAGGCATTAGGGCGCTTTCATTGATGTTGTAGCCACCAGTTTGTGGCCGATCCACGCAGGGCATTGCTTTCACAGTAGCGAGCCTGGCGATACGGCCGCGGCCATAGCGGCTGAAGTTTTATTTAACCCGCATTGGTTGGTAATGACCACTGCCTCCTCTTCCGCCCGAACGATGGGCAGGCTCAAATGAAAAGTCGCGCCTCCCCCCGCATTATTCGTGGCCCAGATTTTCCCCCGGTGAGCGTCAATGATGGTGCGGCAGACCGAAAGGCCAAGTCCCATTCCCTCCTTTTTCGTTGTAAAGAAACGCTCGAAGACTTGTTGCATTTTTTCCTCCGGAATGCCACAACCGCGGTCGGCAACGGATACGCGCACAGCGCCGTTCTCCCATTGAGAAGCGATGAGCAGTCGGCGCTCCGAAGAATTGTAACCTCCCATCGCTTCACAGGCATTCAGTGCGAGGTTAAGCAATACTTGTTGAAGCTGGACCTTGTCGCCGGTGATTGCGGGCAAATTCTCTGCGAGGTCAGTATCCACGGTTACGTTTCGATTGATGAGATCACTGCGCATTAGATTTATGACTTCCCGTATCACTTCGTTTAGATCGACATCATCGCAGTGCTCTTGAAGTTCACCTTTTTTTAGCAGCAGGCGCAGGCCGTGGATGACTTCACCGGCGCGTTGGTCCTGGGTTACAATGTCATCTAGGATCTCGCGTACCTCATCAAGATCGACATCGTCATTGGCGAGGAATCGCTGGGCGGCCTGGGCGTTACTGAGAATAGCGGTGAGTGGGTGCGTCAACTCGTGCGCAAGCGAGCTGGAAAGTTCCCCAAGCGCGGTCACCCGCGACAGGTGCGCCAGGTCGTGGCGCTGACGCGCCGCCTCTAATTCAGCCACCTTCCGCTCAGTAATATCAACAATGGAAGCCAACACGAGCAGCCCTTTAGATGTGTGAATGGGACTAAGCCCGATTTCAATCGATACCTCACTGCCATCTTTGCGTCGCCCCAAGAGTTCGCGGCCTGCGCCCATCGGGCGAGCCTGGGGGTCGCTGAGGTACTCTTGCCGAAAGTCCCGGTAGCGAGACCGGAGCCGCTCGGGCAGAAGCATCTCAATCGGACGGCCAAGGAGTTCCTCCCGCGGGTAGCCGAATGTCTTCTCCGCCTGTTGATTCGCCAAAGTGATCCGGCTTTCCTGATCGATCATGATCATTGCGTTCGGGGCTGCTTCGACCACGCGGCGGAAGCGTTCTTCGCCGATCTGCAACTCCGACGCGAGATGCGCCGCTCGAACCGCGTCATTGCACAACTGATAACCCAGTGCGACCACGATGCCCAAATATGCAAAGCTAGCGAAAAGCGGCACCTGGATAACTCCCCAGACCACCAACGCGAACTGCACCGCCACAATCCCGCCAAAGAAGGTGGTGGTGCCGCCGACCATCAATGCGCGCTCCCGATCGCCCCGCCGCCAGACCGTAATCGTGGCATCAACGAAAAAGGCAAGGAGCAGCAGCAACGTTGCCTGATTGAGTAAGCTCCAGGGACTCGGAGTACCGATCGGAATCGAAATCGTCTCGCCACCCCAGGAGACCTGCCTAACAGCGGTAATTTCCCGGAAGTAGAGATTCGGCGTAAAGAGAAAATTGAAGACCACCGTAAGGGTTTGTAGCCCGCAAGCGCTCAAAGCCAGCCATGATCGTCCGGCGCGCAGATAAAGGCGCGTAAAGCCGACGAGCGAAAGAACAAGCACCCACGTCGACAGTGGTCGCCAGCGTAGGATCGCACTGTATTCCTCAGGCGTATCGGCACGGATTAACTGCACCTCGTATGCAGCAATGAGGGCAGCAGACACCGCGACACAGGAAAATAGCAAACGCGGCAAACTCTCGCGCCCCCTGCTCCAAACGGCCAGATACATCGCCGCAAGGGTCAAACATGCCCCCACATTTATCGACCAGAGAACGGTAATCCAACTCATCGGATATTAGCGATAAGCTATGAGGTTTATTTGTTAGTTAGATCGCAAACCTATCAGGGGGCCATTTACCAAGGGGAAATCGAGCCACAAATGCGAATCGAATCTCTTGATCCGCGGCAGCTTGATAATTTTTCTTTTGTTAAAATTCCCCGCTTAAACATTTCTCCGAAAACTGCGAAGAGAAATTCTCAAAAGGATTCCGCTTCGGCCAAAACCTCGAATGAATTACTTCCCCGGGGTGGAGCACCTTGTGTCGTAAGTGGCGCGGATTTTTATCGGCTTTGAACGCTTTGTAAAGAAAAAATCTGCAGCCGTTCGGGTAGGGGCTTATCCCCTACTTTTTTAACCCGAATCCCCTAGGGGGTCATGTGAACAATCGTGAACAGATCGGAGTCTTCGTCGGAAAAACCGCTCTTAAGAGCAGCGTCGTGCTCCGATTAAAACCTTTCCTCGATTGAAACTCGCTCGACCCCCGCTTCGCTCGGCGCTACCCATCGCGCCTTTGCCTTCTATCTCGGAAATCCCTTTCCTCGATTCCTGCGTTCCTGCTTTCCTGCTTTTCCTTATTGAAACTCTCCGAAATTCCTAGCTACGCGGCAGGGAAACGGACGACTTTCTTTTTGCTGCGGCCTATTACGTCCGCTGGCGGCACGAAAGTGACTTCCACGTATTTCTTGGCGGACGCCACCAGATCGCGGCTGCAACTCAGGTCGAGCTTGTGTTTGATATTCTCGCGATGGCTCTCAATCGTTTTGACACTCAGGTTAAGCGAATGCGCGATCTGGGTGTTGCCGAGGCCTGAGCCTAATAAAAAGAAGATGTGCGTCTCGCGGTCAGACAATTTTTCAATCCCAATCGTAGGACGCGCCGAGTGGGGGTGCTGATCCGATCGCGTCTCCAGCGATTTTTTGAACGCGCGCATCGCCACGTCGTGGCTGACGTAGACGTTGCCGTTAATGATTTCGCGAATGGCTGTGAGCAGCTCTTCCTTCGGAGCTTTTTTCATCACATAGCCTTCCGCGCCGGCGCGGAAAGCCCGCTCTGCAAAGATGGTCTCCTCGAAAGCTGAATAGACGAGAATCATTAAGGCAGGACGCTCCGATTTGAGCGCCTTAAGAAATTCCAGACTGTCGCCGGTACCAAGTCGCAGCGCAGTGAGCAGCAACTGCGGCTTGCATTCCTGGATCTTATGGCGCGCATCACGAATGTTGTCAGTCTCGCCGCACACAATCATGTCCGGCTGAGAACTCAGAAAATGCGCGACGCCGTATCGAAGCAGCGGGTGCTCTTCCAATACGAGAATGCGGGTTCTTACCGGATGCTTTTCTGGGGCGGACATGTCCTGGGGGCGCGACAGGTTTTGCCATCCCGTGGCGCAAATGTCAAGCCGGGAATTTCTTAAGGAAGTTCAAAACCGCCGCTCAAAGTTGCTCAAACTGGCAGCCGCGGGCCTTCAACAACGTAAGAAGGCCATTCGGCCCTCCCATGTGGCCCGCGCCAACCACAACGAAATACGTATGCCCGCTACGGAGATATCCATCGATTTTTGGAATCCAGTTCTGATTGCGCGCGTCGATCAGGCGTCTGGCCAACGACGGAAAATCCTGAAACGACTCGCGCAGAATTCGATTGAGCGTGTCAACATCGCCATGACGCCATGCGTTAATCATGTTGCCGCCTGGACCTTCGCGAGCTGCGTTGATAAACAAGATCAACAGCAATGCTTCCGATTCGCGGTCGTTCATGTCCACGAAAAAGGCGTTATGCTCTTTCGTTGATTCCAAGCCGGACACCGGTTTAGACTTCGCTGCGGCGCGACGCTCGAGATACCGTTCAACGCCCAATTGCCAGTTCTCATACGAAGGAGACGAAAGCAATATGTTCAGCAGCCAAGGGCGATACTTTGAAAATTCGGTCTCGGGCACGTTCACCAGTGCGAAGAACCGCCGGATGTAAGCGTAAGTGCGCGGATCAACATGATTCTTCAACGTATCGCCCTTGGGATAGGTCCCGGCCCGCAGCAATTCTTTTGTTTCCCTGGACCCCGCTTTTGGATCGTTCTCAAAGACCACCCGCGAAGAGGCGTCGAACGCGCGGTTATATGCGGCCGGCAAAGGATAATCACCGCTGCGCAAGGCGTGAACTGACCCGCCGAGGTAGATCGTGCCGCCACCTGGCCCCGTTACTTTCCACACACATGACGAGGCGACCACACTCCGTGTCAGCAGACAAAACGCGAACACACTAACCGGCGCAAAACTGGATAGACGAAATTTCAACCGAGGGTCGTTGTCTTATCAGTTAGCAAGGTAACCGGCAAGCATCTTTCGACTTGGTTTTTACGGCACGAGCACTACAATCGGCCCCCGTGAAAGCAGTCCCCCGAGTTACGCAACTCTGTTGCATTTTTTCGTTAGGCAGCCTCTCGTTGCATGCCGAAGACGCGTCGATTGACAAGTTGTTAAGCAAGCTGCCGCCGCCTGAGAAGATTATTCAGCCGTCGGCTCGCAAGGCTGTGGAGCAATCCGACCCTGCTTTCAAGGATGGTTTAGTCACGGAAATACTTGTTGCGGTACGGCTCCGGAATTTCCAGCTGGCGATGGGACTGTCGCGTAAACTGACGGAGAAGTATCCGCGCAGCGCCGGCGCGCAAGCGCTTCGCGGCGCTGTTTCCTATGACTCGCGGCAATACAAAGAGGCTTCGGCGGGGTTTCGCGCAGCAACAAACATTAATCCCAAATATACATTTGCCTATTTCGGGTTAGCTGCGGTTGAAGCGACCCAGGGGCAGTATGGCGCGGCGATTCCTTATCTCCAACAGGTGTTAAAATTACAACCCGATGCCGCTGCCGCGTACCTATGTTCTGAGCGATTGCGCATTTCATCTGGGCCGCAAAGAAGAGAGCGCAGACTATGCCAGAAAAGGAACTGCTCTGGCTCCTTCGGATGGTTACATGTGGCTACAACTGGCCAGGGCGGAAAAATCTCTCGGGCATAGTGACGCGACGTTGAATGCCATCGCAAAAGCAGCGCAGGTTTCCCCAAACAGCGGGATGATGCTTGCGGTACTTGGGTTCAGTTATATCAATTTGAATCGCATTCCCCAGGCGATTCCCCCGCTCAAACGAGCGGTGCAACTCCTTCCGCACAATTACCTGGTGCAGTCCCAGCTTGGATACTGCCTGCTAACAGTCGGCCAAACCGACGCAGCGATCGGATATTTACGGGCAGGCTCAGGTTTGAATTCCGAGTACGGGCCGGTCTGGGAGCATCTCGGGGTTGCTCTTCAAAAGAAAGGACGCAATCGCGAGGCTGTTGACGCGCTGGAGAAAGCGACCCGGCTGATGCCAACATCTCGATACGCTTGGAAACATCTGGCCGAAGCTTATCAAGCGACCGGTCGCAGCGCTGACGCGCAACGCGCTGCTGCTCGCGCCCAACGATTGGGTGGAGCAATCGCTAACGTGAGCAAGAAGAAGACGTAATCCGCTCGCTGGAAACAGCCCACGTTACAACGTTGTAGCGGTGCTTGTGCCAAGCACCGCCACAGGCGTCTGACACAGACGCCCTACAATGTTCGTGTCCATTCGTGTCAATTCGTGGTTAATCAACTATTTCAGAAACAGGTTCATGCCGTCGAGATCGATGATGGCGTGGCAGATGTAGAGCGTGTCCATGCCGAGGATGCCCGCGATCCTGGTGGCGCCTTGTTGCAAGGCGAACCGAGGCAATGGTGCGACGCCTAACTTTTCCGGAGACATCTTAAACATGCCAATGCTCAAGTCGTTAATTTTTGCTGCGTTGATCCGTTTCGACGCTTCGCGGCCGAACTGTGCAGAGATCCGCGTCGGTTCCACGGCGAGCCCGAGCGATTTAACGAAACTTTCGTGCAGGATGGAAACAAACGCGCCGGTATCGATCAGGAGACGCATGGATTGCCCTCGCAATGAACACGGCACGGTTAGCGCGCCACTTTCCTCCCGTCGTATCGGAACGCGCGTGAATTTTTGGGAAGCAGCGGCGGAACCAAGGTTGATCTGCTGAGCTTGATCGACTTTGAAGAAGACAAGTCTCGTGCGGCAATTAATCAGCGCTTTGCGACGAAAAAGGATATCAAGACCCAGAACGCCATCGAAAGCGGCAGCGTCGGCGTGCGATGACTTGCGCAGCGTGACCAAACTGCTGCCAAAACTCACGGTGCCAGCGGATAAGTTTTGCACAAACCCAACCGGCAGCGATTCGCCCTGAATCCGCGTGAACCGGATGTAGCGCAGCCCACGTTGCGACGGCCTGACGCCGAATGACTCCGCTGCTTCTGCATCCAGAATCAGTTGGTTCGATCCGGTGTCCACCAGCAATTTGGCTGGCTGACCATTAATGCGAGCAGGCATGATCATCCTGTTCATCGGTCCGTAGTGCACCCGCACGGCCGCATAGCCGGGCAACTGCATAGCGGAGCGATTTTTGGCCGCGCCAAAGATCGACAGCGGTGCGACCGCGAAAAGAAGCAAGAGCACAGTCCGTTTGCTTTGGCAGCCGAGCGTTAAAGCCATGGGTGCAGTGTCCGCTGTCCTCAGCGGATTCCCGGCCCATTTGGATTCTGCGCTAAGAACAGCGCACGCTACAGCCTCTGCTCCACTCACAGCCCCGTTGGACAATCGATAAATTCCCATGGCACCCTGAATCGTTTCGACAGATGTGCGGCGATCGCTTTAACGCCGAACACTTCCGTCGCGTAATGTCCGCCGAGGAGGAAATTCACCCCGGCTTCTTCCGCCGCAACCGCAGCCCAGTGCGGCGATTCGCCAGTGATGAATGTGTCGATTCCTTCGGCTGCGACGCGGTGAATTTCGGAACCCGCAGCTCCGGTCACAAGGCCTATCGTGCGCGTGCGTTTCGGGCCGAAACCAAAAACTTTTACCGGCCCACCCAGGGCCTTTTGTAACTTACGAACGAGTTCGCTGCGCTCGAGTGAAGCACGAATTTTTAGGCCGACCGGCTGACCCTTTTCTTCCAAGAACGGTCGTGCGGATTTTAATCCGAGCGCGGCAACAAGCTGCGCGTTGTTGCCGAGGCGCGGATGGACATCGAGAGGGAGATGCGCGCTGTAGAGTGCGATGTCGTTTTCAAATGATAACCGCAGTTGGCGGCGCAAGGCGCCGCGTATCGGCTGCAACCCAGGCCAGAACAGCCCGTGATGCACGATTAAAAGATCGACCCCTCGTTTTTTGGCTCCAGTCAAAACGCGCATCGAAACATCAACCGCCGCGCCGATGCGTGTTACCCGGCCAGAATTTTCGATCTGCAGACCATTAAGCGCATTGTCCCAATCGCCCACGTTACGAATGCGCAAGAAGCGGTCGGTATAACTAACGATCTCGGAAAGCGAAGCCATGACTTGTTATCAAATCTCAAGGGCCAAATCCCAATTCCCAAATAAAATCTCAAATCTGTTCCATTGGAGGAGAAAAATTTGGTTCGTTATTTGGGATTTGACTGTTGGAATTTGGAGTTTTCTGCCCCAGGCAGTGTGATTGCGAAAATCATCATTCGGCCTTCTATCCCGCGGACTTCCTGCGGCGGCATCTCCTCGACTGCGAATGCATCGCCTGCTCGATCGCGCACCGCCGCGGTGACCAGCAACGGTCTGCCCAGGGTCTTCGTCAGTCCTTGTATTCGCGACGCGACGTTCACCGTGTTGCCAATCGCAGTGAACTCAAGCCGTTGCGGCGAACCGACGCTGCCCACAATCGCCGGGCCGCAATGAATTCCGATTCCAATTTGAATTGGCGCGCGATTTTTCGCTCCCAGTTCGTCATTCAAACCGTCGACCGCGCGCAGAATTTCGCATCCTGCCGAGACAGCATCGCGGGCGTGATTCGAACCGGAATCGCCTGCGCCGAAGATCGCCATGAAACCGTCTCCCAAGTATTTGTTAACCATCCCACGATGTTCTTCCTCAACCGCGCGCACGCTAACGCGGAAAAAATCATTCATGATTTCCACGATTTCCGCAGGCGGCGACGCGCTCGCGCGCGCCGTCCACGAACGCATGTCGACAAACATAACGGTGATTTCTTCTTCAACGCCGCTCAATCCTGGGTCGCGGGCGAGGATTCGTTCGGCTGCGCGTCTGCCCACATGTAAACCGAAAGTCTGACGCAATTTCTCCTTGTCCCTGAGCTCGCGCACCATCTGGTCGAATTCACTGAGCAACCTGCCAAATTCATCCGCCCGTTGCGCTCCTGCGCGACCAAGGTCGACGGTCAGATTTCCGCGCGAAACTGCGTCGGCCGCAGCGCGCAGTTGATCGATGGGGTTTGCCACGAGCCTGCTCATCATCAGTGCGGTAAAAATTCCGAATGCGATTCCGACCACGCCAACGAAAACGGCGAGCCATGCGGCGTTCGTCGCGGGGGAACGCGGCGCCAAAACCAACAATAAGAGCGACGCGATCGGGCAGATGGACGCCGAGATCGCCCAGACGATTCCGCGGCCGCGCAGTGACAGGGTGAAAATATTGGGCGTGCGATCGGCGCGTTCGTCCCGAAAGAAAACCGGAAACAGTCCCCATTGGCTGGCGAGCTCCACCAAAAAGAATGAATGCGTGACCGCGATGAACCCTGAGAGACAAAAAGAAATCGGCAAATGCCAGAGCAAGCGAGGATCCAAAGGATTTTGGACTTGAAGCAACGCGCCAATAAAGACGGGTATGCACAAGAACCACGCAAGACCGCAAATCGCCGCCGCGAACCAGGGCAAATGAATCAAGCGCCGGCGCGCCCGGGTAAGTTCCTGTAGCGACGATGTGCTGCCTACGAAGTCTGTCTGCAGCCGGTGAAAAAAATCCCGAAAAGAAAAGATTCGTTTCAGCCATAGATAAACGCCGATGGGATAAACAACGGCGTTGTAGGCCACAACTGTGAAAAAGAAACGTTGTCGCAACGCCGGTGTGAGCATTGGCTCAATAACGGTCGCGTTGTACCAGATGTTGAAAGCGCTCCCGAGAATTTGCGGGATTACCGGCGCCAGCGCAGTGAGCAGGAGACCGTAGCGCCAACGCGCCGAATGAGATTCACCTCCTGTGGCCACAAATCGTTCTCCTTTGATCTTCATCTACCGTCGACGCGCGTGAAACTCCAAATCCCAAGTTCCAAATCCCAGGCAAAACCCCAAAGGTCCAAAATCGAAAAGGCAATCACCCGCTCTTTGAAATAATCGCCGAGAAAATCAAAGTCAGTTCGCGCGCTTCGTTTGCTAATGTTTCGCGACTCTGGAGAACGGTTTTCGTCAAACCCGTATCAAGCAATCGCAAAAACAAGCGGTTTTCTTTTGCTTCCTTGCGACAAATTTTCGCTCGCATTAAAAGTCTTTCTTGCTCAAAGCCTCATCGGCTTCAATCCAATTTGCCGCGACTGATCCAGATGCGCGCACTAACTGCCGAACGTCTTCCGTGTTACTGATAGATCTCGGCAACTGCTTTACGAAGGCGCGCACTGACTCCGCGAATCGAAACGTTCGATCTTCGAGATCACGTGGTTTAGGACCATCTTCCATTTTAAAGACTGGTGTTTGATCGTTTACCTGGGATTTGGGTTTGGGATTTGGAACTTGCTGCTTTTGGTAGCGTCCATGGCCGAAAATAATCCAGGAGAATTAATCGACTGCGTTTCTGTTGCGCAGACTCGCGTTGCACACGCAAAAAATCGGTGAGCGGCGCAAATTGGAATCCGGCGCTCAACGGACGAAAGAAATCGTCCTGGTGGCTCGGCAAAAAATATCGCGGCTGCAGACGCGCGAGCGCTGCGGCCAAGCGTTCGCGTGAATCCGGCAACGCTACGCCAAGGATAGCAAGGTCCACCCGCTCGTTAGGCGGCAATTGCTTCGGTGTTCCTCCCGAGTCGATATAAATTCGCTGGCCGTTTACCTCGATCAAAAACGCAAGAGGTTCCCCGCAGACCCAATCGGCTGCACGTTGCGGCGGGCCCGGTTGCGAATGCGGTTGATCAAACGGCACTTTACCGAACAGCCGATCGTGCGTCGCGGATAACACATGGATTTTCCACGGACCTATCCGGCGCACGTCGCCAGGTTTTACTGCGTCGCCAGATCCAGCGCCTGCGCGCTTGGCAAGGTCGACACTGGTGGCCGACGCAATGAGATGTGCCCGTGTCTTGGCCATCACAGCCGGAACATCCAACAGATGGTCGAAATGTCCGTGCGTGACTAGAATCGCGTCCGTCCGGCAGTTGCCGGATCCGAGATGACGCAGTCCATCGTTAGATCCGGGAGGGGTTCGCCTGAACGTGCGAACCAAGTGCTACGTTCAAAAGGTCCACTCGCGAGAAGTAAGGATCGACAAGCAAGGCGTGGCCCGCGAATTCGAATCGGTAACCGTTCGTGCCAAGATAAGTTACGCGCAGGCCGTCGCGCGCTGCGCCGGGAGAATCTGCAACAACAAGGTCCGGATAAGAGCCAAGTCCACCGGCGAGAGCTTGCGCGGTGAATGCGAGCAGAAAGAGAAAACAGCGCATCCCACGACGGATAACGCGAATGTCACCGATGTGGAAGAGCAAGATGCCAACTCCCTGGCGCGTGTGTCTGTGTCTTGGGAACCGTATTCCTTTTTACTCGACAAGCGTGGTGACGTTTAGGTAGCCTCAGCACCCCATGAAAAATACAATTAGAAAACAAACGAACACACTCAAAGTAATCTTGTTGCTGGTTGGCTGCCTTGCGTTTTTGCCACAAATGCAAGCGGTCACTCCACCGCCTGATGGGTGCTACCCGAATTTCACGACAGCGGAAGGCTGCAACGCCCTTCAGAACCTCACCACGGGAGCCGGAAATACGGGCGTTGGCTGGTATTCGCTGTTTGGGACTTCTACCGGCGGCTTCAACACTGGGGTTGGCGCCGGAACCCTAACCCTCAACAACTCAGATTCCAATACCGCGGTCGGCACCGCAGCGCTTTTGCTCAACACCGCAGGTTTGGAAAACAGTGCCCTTGGAACAGCCGCCTTGGTCAATAATGACAACGGTGACAGCAATACGGCCGTGGGCGCGTTCGCGCTGCAAACCAACACTATCGGCGGCGGCAATACTGCGGTGGGTCACGGGGCGCTTCAAAATAGCAATGGCGATTTCCTTACAGCGATAGGCGCTAACGCGGGTACCGATCCCGACATCGTCAGCAACAACGTTTACATCAGTGATCCCGGCTTTCCCGCTGATGAGAATGTGATTTCCATCGGCGGGATTTCCGCCAGCGGAATCGATTTCACGGCCACATTTATCGGTGGCATTTACGGAGCGCAGGTTAATACTGGCACCGCCCTCCCCGTATACGTCGACACCGATGGTCATTTGGGGACGACCCTTGTCAATGGCAGTGCGAAGCTAAGAATGCGCAGTCCCAAGGGCGCCCAGCCACAAGTGAAAGCCAGTGAATTTCAAAAACAGCAAAAGAGGATCGCAGAGTTGGAAAACACGGTTGCGCGTCTCGTAGCAACGGTAAAAGAGCAGGCCTCGCAAATTGAGAAGGTTAGCGCCCAGTTGGAACCGACTGGACGAATGGTAGCGAATAAACGCTAACAATCTTCAAGATCCGGGTTCTCAGAGTTGTTGGGCGTCCGCCGCGGCGGACGCTCAGCAGCTGTATCACGTCTGGCAGAGGCGTCTGACACAGAAGCCCAACATCCGTAGAATCCGCGCAATCCGTGGTCGCCTTATTGTGTTTGCTTGACGAATTCCGCGCGGCTTGTGATTTTTGGTAAGTATGAAGGTGGAATACACGGATGCTCCGGTTGTCCAATCGGAGCCAACTGCGGGCGATAAGATGCCGTGCCCGTTTTGCGGGCATCTTCTGCCGAAGGACGCGGAACGCTGCGATCGATGCGATTGGGTCCGCGGCGCGACACAAACTGCAGAAGGCAAAGCGAGCGACGCTGTTGCGGTGATGTTCAGTATCGTTCCTGGTCTTGGACACATCTATAAGGGACACATCTTGGCGGGTCTTCTCTGGATGCTTGGCGCGATCCCCGTCGGCATTTTTGTTTTCCTTGCGGCGTTTGCTTCTGCCGGATGGGGACTTGGCTTGTTTTTCTTCTATCTCGCGGCGGCGATGCTTCATGCGTACGGAATCGACGATCGCGTGGTGCCCCCGAAAGAAGACGAAGGCGAGGAGTATTAGGTCGGTTCAATTGATCCGCAGATTGAAAGCCTGCCCGTTGCTTCGCATCCGTTGCAGCCCTCTATCCCAATTTGCGCAGATTAATCAGGATGCGGGAGCGATTCGAAAGATCCCTCGACTTTGCCCGGGATAAACAAACAAGCGGGAAATCTGCGCAACTGTGGAGAAAATTATTCTGTGAGCGCGATGTGAATTTCTTCGAGAATATCGCGCAGTCCGTAGCGAAATTCCCAGTTTGGATAATGCGCCTGGAACTTTCGTACATCGCTGATCCACCAGATGTGGTCGCCGATGCGGTTGGTTTCCTCGTAGCTCCAGCTTAATTTTTTGCCGCTAATCTGTTCGCACATCTCGATGGCTTCGAGCATCGAACAGTTGCTGTGCCGGCTGCCGCCGATGTTATACACCTCGCCTGCGCGCGGGGTGCGAATGAATTCGGCAAACGCTTCGACCAAATCGAAACTGTGGATGTTGTCGCGGACCTGTTTTCCTTTGTAGCCGAAAACCCGGTACGGCCGGCCGCTTACGGCACAGATCATCAGGTAAGAGAGAAAACCATGGAGCTCAGTTCCGGCGTGCGCAGGGCCGGTGAGACAACCGCCACGAAACGAAACGGTCGGCATTCCGAAATATCTCCCGTATTCCTGCACGAGAACATCCGCGGCAACTTTCGACGCGCCAAAGAGCGAATGTTTCGTGTAATCGATACTCATCGTCTCCGAAATACCGGCCTCGTATTCATGGGCGGGCTCTATTTCCCAGCGTTTCTCGAGTTCGCGCAGCGGCAAAGCATTCGGTGTGTCGCCATAGACCTTGTTCGTCGAGGTGAAAATGAACGGAGCCTCGGGAGAAAACAGTCGCGCGGCTTCGAGCAGATTCAGCGTGCCGTTGGCGTTGACCGTAAAATCCGTCTGCGGATCTCGCGCAGCCCAGTCGTGTGACGGTTGCGATGCGGTGTGCACAATGGCTGCAATTGTGCCGCCGTGCCGCTTGAATAATTCCATGATCGCGGCAGCATCGCGAATATCGATATTGTGATGCTGATAATCGCGGACGTTCGCGATCAAGTCGTCGCGGGTTTTTTTCGTGGAAGCTTCGGCGCCGAAAAATTCTGCACGCATGTCGTTGTCAATTCCGACGACCCGCAAGCCTTCACGAGCGAAGCGCCTTGCTGTTTCCGATCCAATCAATCCCGCAGAGCCCGTGACGATGATCGCGCGCACCGAATCAGTGTAGCACAGCTACGATTCGCCAATTATCCATGTCACTTCGCCTGCCGACGGGCTCACTCGCGCGGCTGGAAACTGCCGGTCGCCCGCGAGCACACTCTCAATTAGCTGGGGATTTTTCGAGGCGCCGACCAGAAACAAAATGTGCCGCGCATGATTGATCAGCGGAAAAGTGAACGTCAAACGCCACGCATTTAGTTTCGGAACAAAATTCGCGACAACGCGGCGCGTCATCTCATCCAATGCCGCAGTCCCGGGAAAGAGGGACGCCGTGTGGCCATCGTCCCCAAGGCCGAGAAGAATCAAGTCGTGTTGATAAATTCGCTCACCGCTTTCTATCGCGATGGCGTTCAGTTGGTCTTCGTATTCCTGCGCCGCGATTTGCGGATCGATCTCGCCACGCATACGCATGACGGATTTTTCAGGAATGGCAGCAGGCAGAAAAAGATTTTCGCGCGCCATTCTAAAGTTGCTCTGCGGATCATCCGGCGGCACGCAACGTTCGTCACCGAACGTGAACCGAACCGACTGCCACGGAAAATCATGCGCTTCCGCTGCGATCCGGGCGTAAACCGGGGCTGGAGTATTCCCGCCTGAGAGCGCGATCCGAAATTCGTTGCGTTCGGCGACAGCGTTGCGCGCCTGTTCGAGAATTAAGCCGGCAGCGTCGGTGACAAAATTTTTAGTGCGGATGACTGTTGGGGCAGCGCTCACGCTGGTTCCACTCAAACCGCGCAATGCGCCTGGCCACGTTTTTGCAGGTAACGCTGATGATATTCTTCAGCGCGCCAGAACGTTGAAGCGGGTTCGATCCGCGTCACGATTGGGCGATTAAACCGGCCGCTCTTCTCCAATTTTTCTTTTGAAGCGGTGGCTGCCGCTTGTTGCTCAGGGGAATGATAAAAAACTACCGAGCGATACTGCGTGCCAACATCTGGGCCCTGCCGGTTGGGCGTAGTGGGGTTATGGTTGGACCAGAAAACATCCAGAAGCTCGTCGTAGCTGACCTGTGAGGGATCGAACTCGACTTCTACAACCTCGGCGTGTCCGGTCTTGTCGGTGCAAACATCCTGATACGTTGGATTCTCGTGTGTCCCCCCCGCATATCCAACGCTGGTGGACAAAACACCCTTTACGTTGCGGAATGCCTCTTCCACTCCCCAGAAACAACCCGCACCGAATATCGCTTTCTCGGTTTGCATGCGAACACGATGAAACCATTGCGCCGTGTGCGCAACCAAATGCTTGACGTATTCGAGGCTTGACTTGCCCGCGTGCCGGTCTCATTTCCATGGCACTTAAGTCCCATAGCGGACGAGTACGATCGCTGCTAATCCCTCACGCCTAAAGTAATGGCAACACGCCACTACCCTCCAACAAATCCGTCCGCAATTGCCTGTGCGGCTCTTCAATGGGTTTGGCGCGCTGCTGGAAAAAAGCCGGATTCCATCGGCCCGAATGTTTGCTCCGGAGTTGATCGAAACTGCAAAGCGACGATCCGAGCTCAATGACTTTGGCGAGGGCGATTTTCTTGAAGCGTTGTCACGGCTGCTTGATTCATGTCAGGACGAGGCACGGCTCAACCTGGTCGGGAAAATTGCGCTGAAGACCGATGTTCTGGAGACTTTGGGCGCGCGTCTGCAAATGGAACGGGATCGGCAACTCTACCCGGATATTACGCGCCAGAAAATCCGCGAACCTCTCTTTATCGTGGGCTTGCCCCGCAGTGGCACCAGCGTGCTGCATCGATTACTCGGAGCAGACCCGGAACATCGATCTCCACTGATGTGGGAAGTGCGGTCTCCATCTCCACCGACTCGCAAAGATGAAAAACGCCGAATTCAGCGCGCGGCGCAAAGTTGTAACTTCTTTAACTGGCTTGCACCAACATTCCGCTACGCGCACACGGTCGGTGCAGAAGTTCCACAGGAGTGCGTCAGTCTCATGACTCCGACATTTCTGAGCGATCAGTTCGACGCGATGTACTACGTGCCGTCATATCGCGCCTGGTTTTTTCGACAGGATCTGCGGTCGGCATATGATTACCACCGTCGTTTTCTTCAACATCTCCAGTACCGGCGTACCGCTCGCCGATGGATCCTGAAAGCGCCTACCCACATGTTTGCCATACCAACGTTGCTGTCGATTTATCCGGACGCGTTGTTCGTGCAGACCCACCGGACGCCAGTCGATGCGATGGCGTCTGTATCGAGTTTGGTGACAATTCTACGCAGAGCGTTCAGCGACGCTGTCGATCCGTTCGTCGTATCTCGCGAAGCAATCGATTACTGGGCGGAAACAATGAACAGATTTTTGCGTGAACGCGATCGCTTCCCAAACAACCGCATCTGCGACATTCAATATGACGAAATTCGTCGCGAACCCATCGGCGCAGTTCGGCGGATCTACGAACATTTCGGCTGGACATTGTCTCGCGAAGCGGAGCAACGCATGCGCCTGCTCCTGGCGAGCCAGGCGGAAAGGCAATCGGCCAACCACCGATACGACCTATCGCAATTTGGATTCTCGGCCGAGGAAGTCCTCAGCAAGTTCAAAACATATTGTCAGCGATTTGACTTAGGCCTGTCGCGCAGTGTGCTGCAGAATCAAACAGCGCGCTCGGTTGCCTGATCCGGATGCAGAAGGCATTTCATGGATGACCTTTGAAGCTATCCGTATAATCAGCGCTGATCATCCAACTTTGCCGGGGCATTTTCCC
Source organism: uncultured Verrucomicrobiae bacterium (assembly GCA_963804875.1). Lineage (GTDB taxonomy): Bacteria > Verrucomicrobiota > Verrucomicrobiia > Chthoniobacterales > UBA10450 > Udaeobacter. The sequence continues at coordinate 134,523 of CAWDRX010000005.1, read as the reverse complement.
GGCGCGCCTCTGGTGCCGGGAGTAGTGATTCTCGACGAAGTGCTCGCGGCACTCATCGAATGGCATGCGGACTCGCAGGTGACCGGAATACGGATGGTAAAATTCCTTGCGCCACTCCAGCCCCAACAGGCTTTCACAATTTCTCTCTCCGCGAAAGGCAGGCACGCTGCGGAGGTCAACTTTTGTTGTCGTGCGGAAGACCGCGTAATAGTCGAAGGTCGACTTGAAGTCGCCTGGGAAGAAAAATGAGTCGATGAACGCGCCCTTGCTTGACGCACCAAAATTTGAAAGAGAGCGGAGCGATCCACGGCTCGCGGAGTGTCTCAAGGATTTTCCGCCAGCAATATTCAGCGAAAGCTTGCATCAGAGCATCGAATTGATGGAACGCTACAGCATTGAACTGGCCGTTGATTTGTTAGGCCAATTGCAATTGGCAGAACAGCTCGACGCGTGGCGATCAGCCGATGAGCTTTGCGGAATTCTCGGTTTTCAGCCGCGCTTCAGACTTCCTTTACAGTGGATCCTGGCGCGACTGGTAGAAACCGGCTGTGTCGAGGCGCAAAGCAACAGCGGGACGATTTCCTTTCGGTTGCAAAACGCGCCATGGAAACCCGATCTCAAATACTTTCGCGCGCTCGGACTGAACATTGATTCTACGAACGCAGCTACGTTAGATTTATTGGACTATGCAGCCAGCGCATATCCAGCTGTGGCGACCGGTGGGCAAAGCGACGATCACAATTTGTTCGGACCCCAAGGCGTACCGCTGTGGCTTAACTATTTCAACAACGAGAATCTGACCTACGCGGTAAACAACTGGGTAGGCGCGGCTGCAGCTGCAGATCGTCTTTCATCCCGGCCCACGCTAAGAATTCTGGAGATCGGCGCGGGCACCGGCAGTGCCACCGAAATTTTGCTAAGACTTCTCGGTGAACGCGAACTTCTGCCGCGGATTCAGCGCTATGTTGTTACAGAGCCGAATGCGTATTTCCGGCGCAGCAGTCAACGCAAACTTGCAGCGCAATATCCGAGTCTCCCGTTGGAATGGACGACAGTCGATGTCGATTTGCCATGGAGCGCTCAAGGGATTGTCTCGGGTGAATTCGATCTGGTGTACGCTGTTAACGTCATGCACATCTCGAAGAATCTTCTGTTTAGCTTGAATGAAGCGCGCTCAGCGCTCGACGCGGGTGGTTGGCTCGTCATCGGAGAATGTGTCCGGCCTTACGATAACCAACCGATGTATCCCGAACTAATGTTTCAAGTTCTAGACAGTTTTACCAATGTGGAAACAGATCCGGAAATTCGTCCAAACCCCGGCTTCATGACTGCCGAACAATGGCGTCACGCTTTTTCGCGAGCGGACTTTCCGCGCATCGAAGTCGCACCGGATGTCGAACGAATCCGCGAGATCTACGCGCATTTTTTTACCGGCGCCATTTGCGGACAAAACAGGGCAACGGCCAAATGATTTCGGAAACTCTCAGCCCCAAACGTTCTGAAGCAGATCGGTGGGTGAATGTGCCAGAGCGCGGCACCCCAGCGTCGCTGGGAGTAATCGCGTGGATCGCGGAACGGGTCGGCCGGCCGCTGGCGCGGCTACTGTTATTTCCGATTACAGTTTACTTCCTGATCACGGCACGGACTGCGCGACAGGCCTCATACGATTTCCTGAGCCGAGCGCGCGGAGGCTCCGCCCATTGGTGGAATGTGTTGCGTCATTTTTATTATTTTGCCACTACGATTCTGGACCGCGTTTATTTGTTGCGTGGTGAATTCGACCGGTTCCGCGTCACGATTCACGGAAAAGAAGTGGTGCAGCTCCAAAGCGAACACGGCAAAGGCTGCATTTTGCTAGGCTCTCACCTGGGCAGTTTTGAGGTGTCACGCGCGCTCGGAGTAACACAAGGAGGTTTTTCGCTGAAAGTGCTAATGAATACCGCGCATAACCAGAATATCAGCCGCTTCTTCGATGGACTAAATCCCGCCGTTGCTGACACGGTGATTGCACCTGATCGGCCTGACACGTTGATCAGGGTCAGGGAGAGCCTGGACGCGGGGTGCTTCCTCGGAATGTTAGGCGATCGCGTTTTCGGAGCTGATAAAACAACGCGCTGTGACTTCCTTGGCGCGCCTACCATTTTGCCCGCCGGTCCGACTTTGCTTGCCGCGATGATGCATTGCCCGGTCATTTTGTTCTTCGGCCTGTACCGTGGCGGCAATCGGTATGACATCTACTTCGAACATTTCGCCGATGAGATCGCGTTGAATCGGGAGCATCGCGCCCAGGAAATTCAGACGTGGATGCAGCGCTACGTCGCGCGGCTGGAGCACTATGCGCGTCTGGCACCTTACAACTGGTTCAATTTTTATTCGTTCTGGGATTAAAGGCTGTGCCTGTTTGAAAAGTCAAAGCGTTGAAGCGTTAGTGCGTCAGCGTGAAGGGAAGCAAAACGGAGTCGAAGGATCCCGCGGCGCTGCCGCAAGATAATGCACCGGGATTTGATTCGCTGGGTCCCGTTCGCTCAGCCTCCGGCCTTCCCGTCTATGTCGTGGCTTCCCCAGCCGCTCCATTCTTGGCTTCGTTCGGAAAACATCGTTCTGTAACGTTTCAAAACCCACTTCAATCTCATGGCTATCAACAAAGCGGAAATTCGCACGCTGATCCCCCACTCCGATCTGATGTGCCTGTTGGATGAAGTGGTGCAGTGGGACGATCAATCGATCGCGTGCGTCAGTAATACACATCGTGATCCGGCAAATCCGTTGCGTCGTGCGGGGCAAGTGTCCGTCGTGCACGCATTCGAATACGGTGCGCAAGCGGCCGCTATTCACGGCGGCTTGCGGGCACGCGCTGCCGGTACAGTTGCACCGCCGGGATATCTCGCTGCGTTGCGGGCTGGACGCTTACACGTAACACGACTGGACTACATCCATTTGCCGCTTCGGATCTTCGCTACGCGTCTTTACGGCGCAGGCGCAAACACGGTTTACGAGTTTACCCTTACGGCTGCAACGGTCGTGGTAGCGGAAGGCCGGGTGACGATAGTGGAACGCGCGTAATGGAAATTCACATCGCGATCCCGCCGTCGACACACAGTACCTGCCCGGTAATGTAAGCGGATTCCGGCGACGCAAGGAATGCTACCGCGGCCGCAATTTCCTCCGGTGTTCCGGTCCTGCCGAGCGGGATCTTACTGTGAATCGTTTCTTTAACTTGATCGGACAGACCGACGGTCATGTCGGTGATGACAAAACCCGGCGCCACGGCATTGACTGTGATATTGCGACTAGCCAGCTCGCGAGCCAGCGATTTGGTTAGCCCGATCAAACCGGCCTTGCTCGCCGCATAATTTGTCTGCCCGGCGTTGCCCATCAAGCCGATCACCGAACTAATGTTGATGATGCGTCCATTGCGCTGCTTGGTCATCGCGCGAACTAACGCGTGGATAAAACTAAAGGCGCCCCGCAGGTTTGTGTCGATGACAGCGTCCCAATCTTCAATGGACATTCGCATCGCAAGCGCATCGCGCGTCACGCCTGCATTGTTCACCAGAATGTCGACCCGGCCGAAATCCTCCAGAATCTGTGCGGCAAATTTCTGGACGGCTCCATGATCTGCGACATCGACTGCGTACGCTTTTGCTGACTCATTACGCAGACCGTTGATTTCATCAGCAATCTTTTTCGCGCTTTCCTCCGTCCGACTCACGCAAGCCACACGCGCGCCTTCGCTAGCGAAACGCAAAGCAATGGCGCGTCCGATGCCTCGTCCTGCTCCGGTAACAACTGCAACTTGACCCTGAAATCTCATGTTGCTGTCCACTTGTAACCACTAATGCAGGCGAATAAACATCAATTTGATCAGCGCTCATTCCTGTGAGCGGCACCCAACGGCATGCAGAGGACTGCGGCCCTTGCAATCTTATTACCGCTTATTCCAGTCCCCCGTAACGCCGCTGGCGCCGGCCAAATTCTTCGACTGCGGCGATTAGATCCTGCTTTTTGAAGTCAGGCCACAGCTTTGGCGTAACGTACATTTCCGTGTAGGAAGCTTGCCAGAGCAGAAAATTCGAGAGCCGCATTTCGCCGGACGTGCGGATAAGGAGATCGGGATCGGGATAGTAGCGCGTGTAAAGATGCTTACTGAACATCGCCACATCGATCATTGCCTTATCGATGTGTCCCAGTTCAATGGCGCGAAGCAAACTCTTGATGCCATCGATAATCTCGAGCCTGCCGCCATAACTGAGTGCCAGGACGAGCGTGAGACCATCATTGCCGGCAGTTTGCTCTATACTCCTGTGAAGTTGTTCCTGGGCGCGATGAGGCAAATCAGTTAACCGGCCAATCGCCTGAAGGCGCACATTCTTCTCGAGCAATTCCGGCGTTTTCTCCTTCAAAAATTTTTCCAGCAAACGCATTAGCGCGATGATCTCAGCTTTGGGGCGCTGCCAGTTTTCAGCGGAGAACGCGTAAAGCGTCAAATATTCCACCTTTAAGTCGCCGCAACCTTCAACACATTCTCGAACAGCCTGGGCGCCGGCTTCGTGGCCTTTGATGCGCGGCAGTCCGCGCGACCTCGCCCAACGACCGTTGCCATCCATGATGATGGCGACATGACGGGGAACAGTTTTGGGGTTCGAAGACATCGGTGCAGTCCTAACTGTTGGAACTTGGCGCGGAAAGGCAAATATAACGGAGACGAGCGATAGCAGTTGTAGTGTCCGCTATCCTCAGCGGAAATTGGCCTGCTGGTGCGATTCTGTCCTGAGGACAGCGCACGCTACAGCATTCTGGCCCCTTCGACTGCCGCTACGACTTCACAACACGATCGTTTCTCCGCGCGCGGGACCAACGCTCACCATGGAGAGTTTGCCACCGGCCAGTTCGGAAAGGTATCTCACATATTTTCTCGCAGCCGAAGGAAGCTGCGAGAATTTCCGTGCATGATTTATGGAAGTATTCCAACCGGCGACTTCTTCGTACACCGGTTCGCAGTTCGCCAGTTGAGTAGCGTCGCAGGGCGGAACATCCAATCTTTTTCCGTGTAGCTGGTACCCAACACAGATGCGAATTGGATCGACCTGATCCAGTCCATCGAGATTAGTGATCGCGACCTCGTCGATGCCGTTGATCATTCCGGCATAACGAGTCGCCACAGCGTCGAACCAACCGCAGCGACGTTTGCGTCCCGTTGTCGCACCGAATTCGCGGCCGAGATTGTGAAACATCTGCGCCAATTGGGCATCCTCCGTAGGCAAAGCGCCATCACCAACTCGGGTCGAATACGCCTTCATCACGCCGACGACACGATCCATCCGGTGCGGTGGCACACCCGTCCCGGTGCACGCGCCGCCCGCTGTTGTGTTTGAGGAAGTCACATACGGATACGTACCGTGGTCGATATCGAGAAATGTTCCCTGCGCGCCTTCGAACAAGATTTGTTTGCCCCGATCCATGGCGCGATGCAGGTAAACCACTGTGTTCGTCACGTAGGGACGCAATTTCTTGCCAGCAGCGAGATATGTTTCGTTCACATCTCGAAAACTGATCGGCTTAGCGCCAAGCGCCTGAAGGATTCTGTTGTTCTCGACGATCTTGGCCTGCAATTTTTTCGAGAACACAATCGGCTGCATGAGGTCAGACACGCGCAACCCCGTGCGTGCAGCCTTGTCTCCGTAGGCTGGGCCGATTCCCCGTTTGGTGGTGCCGATCCGGCCGCGGCGCAGCTCGCGCTGTTCGTCGAGGACCCGGTGATATGGCAAAACCAGATGCGCGCAATCACTGATCAGCAAGTTTTTGTCTATGTTGACTCCCAATCGGCGCAAGCCATCGATTTCGGTAACGAGTGCGACTGGATCGATCACTACGCCGTTTCCGATCACGCAGATTTTGCGGTGTCGCAGGATTCCGGACGGAATCAAATGCAGCACATATTTCAGGCCGCGGTGGATGACTGTGTGCCCGGCATTGTTGCCGCCCTGGCTGCGGACAACGATGTCCGCGCGCGCGGTAAGCACGTCGATAATCTTACCTTTGCCCTCATCGCCCCACTGCATTCCCACCAAAATCGTGTTTGCCATATGAAATCGAAAATGGGCAAAAAATTTTCCCGACGCATCCTTCGGGACACAGTCGGGACTTGCCCACAGATAATAGGTTAGCGGCATCGCCGCGCAAGAAATTTTGCGGCCGATGAGTAGTTGGCGGTTCCTGCCGTTGAATGGCAGGGAGAGCGCGCGGCGTTGTCCCCCGAAAGCTTTCAGAGCATCGCAACGTCGCTACCGCTCTTTTTAGGGAGAAGGACTCGGCGGTTCTCGTCCGGATTCCATTATCGTGGGTCGAATCGGGCCCAACCCCTCGAGGTTTGGACCTCGCGACCTGGAGGGGCGAGGCGAACTCCTTTGCTCAACTGGTGTTTCTCTTTTCACGGGCCTGGGTGTTTCAGCAACAGCGGAGTTCTGCACCGGAGCGCTCTCAACGTCCGGCTCGCGGGTTTTGGTTGATTGCGGAACAGATCGCTCGTTCGCTCCTCCCGCAGCGCGTGCTCCTGCCGCTCGCATTTCTTCAAGGGTAAGAGCTGCAGGGGCCGATTTCTTCTCGCGCGACTTGGGTTTGTGTGGTGTTGGTGTCGGTGATTCCGAAGCAAGCTGTTCAGGCGGCTGCGGTGTTTGCGCCGGACGCTCGGCTTTCTTTTCGCGCGCAACGATTACTTCCTGCGCATGAATTTCCCCGATGAGAACGACGCTGCAGAGCACCGCGGGGAAAAATCGTCTCAGCATAATGCCGCCTGACAACGATTTAACCCATTCACAAGCCCTGGTTCATGAGACGTCGTCGGATTCAACCAGGCGGGCGCTGCTGCACCTGAATCACCGGCAACGGAAAACGCAGCCGCAATTCGTTTTCCAGATAAATCTCGACGTGATGCATGCCGTATTGTTGAAACTGCACGCCGCCAAAATAATGGACGTTGGTGGCGTGCCCTTCCATCTCTTTCAACACAAACTCGACTTCCGCTTGCGCGACTACCTGCTGTTCGTCCACGCCTATCAGGCGGGATCTTTGGCGAAACTTACCGGAACCGCTGCACCAGCGGGTCCAAATGCAGAGCCGAAAATAATTGATGGGCAATGAAGGCGCAGGAATCACACTCAGCACGCCCACGAGTGTCTGCATACCGTTGACTTCACAGCGGACGTCCTCGCAAATGACGGCGCTTTGCAGGTCGGGAAGAATGACGTTCTGTTCCATTTCAGCTGTTCACATCATTCCACGCATCAACAGCATCAACAATCCGAGACCAAGCAGAATTCGGTAAACCGCAAACGGCACAAAACCCCTTCCGCGCACCCAGTTCATGAACCATGCGACAACTGCAAGGGCGACAAAAAACGAAACAACGAATCCAATCGCGAGCACGATCCATTGATGTGCAGTGATTGTAAGCGGAGCAATCTCCGCTTCGTGATGGTGCGGTATCACGCTCTTCAGAAAATCGTAGGCCACTGCGACTGCCATTGTCGGCATCGATAGAAAAAACGAAAATTCAAGCGCGGCCGGACGCGACATTCCGGCGACTTGCCCGGCAGCAATTGTGGACATCGAACGCGACGTGCCGGGGAAAACAGCGGAGAGAATTTGTGCGGCGCCGATCCAGACCGCCTGTGGCAGCGTCATTTCTTCCATGTGCATCGTGCGTGGCCGAGTGAAAACGGCGTCAACGACCCACATGACTATGCCGCCGATGAGCAGCGCCCAAGCCATCACCCAGAGATTTTCCAGATTCTTGCCAATGACTTTTGCCAGCGCCCACGCGGGGAGCGCAGTCACGACAAATGCGATGAGCGTTAGACTCAATGGATGTGTAAAGATGGTGCAATTTCCGCGTTCACCCTTCGGAAACGTGCGAACGAACCGCATAATCCGACCCCAAAAATAAACCGGCAAAGCAAGAATCGCTCCGAGTTGAATCACGATCGTGTACATTTTCCAAAAGCCATCTTGCAGATCGATATGCAGCAGAGCTTCGCAGATACGCAAATGCGCGGTAGAACTCACAGGAAGAAATTCGGTCAGCCCTTCGACGATCCCCAGAAACACAGATATTAAATAATCGTACATGCGCTAGACGGTTGCGCTCACAGCGCTTCAGTTCCTCGTTCACCGGTTCGGATACGGACTGCTTCTTCCACCTCGGTCACAAAGATTTTACCGTCTCCGATTTTGCCGGTCTTGGCCCTTTCCAGAATCGCTTCGACGGCGCGCTGCGCGCGATCATCGGCGATCACGATCTCGAATTTAATCTTAGGAAGAAAATCCACCGTGTACTCGGTGCCGCGGTAGATCTCGCTGTGGCCTTTTTGCCGGCCAAATCCTTTTACCTCGCTAAGGGTCATTCCTTCGACGCCGGCCGCCATCAAAGCTTCCCGCACCGGCTCGGCTTTGAATGGCTTGATAACGGCCTCGATTTTTTTCACCGCGCCATATTAGAACCGAGCCCTCAAATCGCAAGCTCGTCCGATCTTTGTACCAGGCTTAGGGATTTACGTTAGCGCTGCAAACTTCTCGGCCCAGAAATGGCGCGTCTGACCACTCACACGGGGTGATCAGACTTTGCGGCCGAATTTCTTTTCTAACTCGGCCAGTGAAATTTGGACCATTGTTGGTCGGCCGTGTGGGCAGCAATAAGGCAAATCGCAGTCGAGCAAATCGCGGATCAACTTTTCCACCTCAGGATAGCGCAATGGATCGTTCGCTTTGACCGCGTGACGACAAACGGTTTTTGCAATCATTTCTTCGCCCAGGCGCATCGCTGAAGCGTTGTTGCTAGCGCTCTTCAAATCGTCAATCACCTTGCGCATGAATTGCGTCGCGTCCGACACATCGAGAAAGCTGGGAAGGCTGTCGATCTTGAACGTGTCGGGACCGAAACTCTCAATTCCGATTCCCATCCTTTGCAGGACTGGCAGATTTTGTTCGATCCAATCGGCGTCGCGCGGCGGAACGTCGAATGTTTGCGGCAAAAGCAATTTTTGCGTGGGCACTCCCTGCTGTTCCATTCTGCGCCTCAATTCTTCGAACAGGACGCGCTCGTGCGCAGCGTGTTGATCCACCAGAACAAGACCGCTCGCATTTTCCATCAGGACATAGAGCTTGCTGAGCACGCCGATGATCTGGAATTGCTGCTGAGATTGTCGAGCAGGCGCATCGTCTGCTGTATCGAAGCGGCCTTTCGACAGTCGGCTCTGCCCTGCAATGTCTGGTCCGTGTACCCGACCGGGGTCATTCGCCTTCGCTAAGGCTACGGCGGACAAGCCGGCCGCCGGTACAGCACCCAGGTTTGGCAATTCGCGATGCGTAGCCTCGGGCGTCGTTACCTCGGCGCGCAGCCTTAGATCAGGAACTGCCTTAGCGAAGTCCGAAGTGGTCGGCTCAGGCCCGCCTGGTGCACTAAATTTTTCCTGCCAGTCAGCCCGAGCTTCTTCCAGTGTTTCTTGAATGCAGCGAACCACCGCCTCGCGCACACCGTTGGGATCGCGAAAGCGGACTTCGCGTTTTGCCGGGTGGACATTTACATCGACAGCTCCCGGATCGAGCTCAAGAAAAAGGAATGTAACCGGATACTGTCCTTTCATAAGAGCGGTGTGGTAACCTTCGCGTACGGCTCCAGTAATCAGACTGCTTTCAATTGCCCGGCCGTTTACGAACACGTGTTGCTGGCTGCGGGTTTGTCGGCTGAGGCCTGCCTGACCAATAAAACCAGTGATTCCAATTTGGGTGGAGGTAGCGCCGTTCACTTCGACCAGGCGCTGCAACAATTCGACACCGTATAAGTCCCGGATTCGATCGGCGAGCGTTGCAGTGCCGGGCAACTGGAACAACATCCGATCGTCACGCATGAACGAGAAGCCGATCTCAGGATGACCGATCGCCTGCAAATGAATCTGATGTTCGATATTGCGGCTCTCGGTATTTTCCGAACGAAGAAATTTCCTTCGGGCCGGCATGTTGTAAAAAAGCGAGCGCACTTCTACTTGCGTGCCCGGTGCTTCACCTCCGTCCCGGACGACGTCGATCTTGCCGCCGTTGACAATAATTTCTGTCCCCGCTATTGCGCCCGCTTCGCGCGTAGTAAGACGGAATCGCGATACACTGGCTATACTTGGCAACGCTTCGCCGCGAAACCCCAGCGTGGCTACCGCGTGAAGATCTGCCGCAGAGCGAAGCTTGCTGGTGGCATGCCGCTCCAATGAAAGCAGCGCGTCATCGCCATCCATGCCGCAGCCGTTATCGATCACACGAACCAGCGAGATACCGCCGCGACGAATAACGACATCGATGTTCCGAGCGCCGGCGTCGAGACTGTTTTCGACTAACTCCTTTACGACTGAGGCCGGGCGTTCCACTACTTCACCAGCCGCCACCTGGCTGGCCAGGGTCTCAGAAAGCAATCGAATCCGGCCCATTTTGTGTCTCCGATTGTAAATTCCAGATTCCCGATTGCGAAGAAAATCAATTAAAACGCCGCGCTGCGGCCTCCGGATAGCGCAGGGGATCGTCCTACCTTTTGACTTGGATACGTCACAGCCGTATTTTTTCACCAATGATTAACGTCACGGACAATGCGGTTCGACAGCTCCGAAGTCTCCTTTTGCAGGAAAACTCACAAAAAGGCCTGCGAGTAGAGGTAGCCAAAGGCGGCTGCTCTGGTCTGCATTACGAGATGACGCTTGGCCACCAAGAAGAAGGCGATGCAATAGTCGAGCGCGACGGCGTGCAATTTTTTATCGACGATGAAAGCGTCTCCTACTTGCGAGGGGCGACCCTGGATTTCACCGACGGCTTAACGGGCACTGGCTTTCGAATCGTGAATCCAAACGCGTCGCGTACGTGCGGATGCGGTACGTCTTTCGAAGCATCGCAGTCGGCTTGAAACCGGATATTGTCGCGCTGAACTGATGGACTATGGCACTCAATCGTACGACCCGTACGACGAGCCCTACGCGCGTCCACCGGAGCGGATCAATTATTTCGCGTGGACGGTTGCGATTTTGCTTTTGATGGGATTTGCGCTGGCAGCGTGGCTTGGGAGCTTCTACATCTTCAATCAACCTGAGCGGCCTGACAGTTATCGGATTCTGCAGAAGCTGCATAAGATTGAGCCACCGAAACGATTTGAGTTAACGGCAGCGCCCGCCGGCGAATTTCTTAACGCAAGTCAGCTTTACGAACGCTACGTCGGAATGGGTGCCGCCGAGCTTGCCAAAACAAACGCTGAGCTGCTGCGCAATTACATTCGAAATTTTCAGCAGGTGCGCGGCCTGGTTCCTTACGTAGTCGGGCGATACACGATTGTTGCAGTGCGCGAACTAGGTCCCGGCGATGTGTTTCCCTCCGGTATGGCAGCGCTAACCACTGCGGTGGGTAGCGGCGAACTGTTGATGGAACACGTGTATCCCGCGAAGCCTGAAGCCCTGTCCTTGATGAAGCAAACACTCACCGTCGGGCTGCAATTGAAATTGGAGCGAACACACGACGTTTCCTCGGTGATTCACGCCGAGCGATTAATTGATGGCCGAATTTTGGTGACCGCGATCCCATTGCTGTACGGAAGCTACACGGTTACACGCGGTCTCGGCACTTTTCGTTTGGAACCGCCGCCAAGTCTCAATCTTCTGGGAGGCTGGCCGTTGTTTAAGTCACAGGAACGGGCTTCCATCGAACAACATCTTGCCGAATCCCGGCAAAAAATGGCAGAAGCTCAGTCTGGCCCGATCTCGATCCCTGGTTCAGGCGCAAGCGCCACTCCGCCGCCTGCAAACAATGAACTGGTGCGCATCGAGCAAGCCAGGCCAGTTGCAGCACTTGGCAAGACCCCACCGGTCGTCGCGAGCAATACGAAACCGACGCCAGTGCCGAAAGGCAAAAAAGGTAAAAAGCAAAAACTTGAATCTCCGGCGCCGGCAGCGACCTCTGCCCCGGCAGTAGTCGCTCAGAACAAACCCGCACCAGCAGGTACGCCCATTACGGTCGCCTCCGCTCTTGCTCCTCCAAGTGCACTAAACTTTCCTGTCGCCACACCAGCGGCAGCATCTAAAGCTCCAAACGTCGGAACTGGACCGATGGCACAGAGTTCGCCGGTTGCCGCAGCTACGCCGGTGCCTGTGCTGCCTGCTCAACCTGCTCCAACCAGTGCTCCCAATGTGGCTCTGGCGTCGAATGCTGGCGGCGGCAGTTGGAAAACCTTTGCGCCCGGCAAGATGCCTCTCGGAAGGCTCATCGCAACCGGCGATCTAAACGACGTAGCGGATCACGGCGTCGCCGGTGAGCGCGTTTACCTAAAGGGCCAATTTGTGGTGAATTTTTCTGACGCCAACAAGGCGGTTCTTCGTCCGCGATCAACACTAACAAGCAAAGTGTTGCACCTCGGCGGCGGCTCGTCGACGCGCATCATTGTGGAATTTCCTCGTGGCTACACTCCCCCGCCCCAGGGCTCCGTCGTAAACCGCGACGAGACGCGACCCTACGAGATCACCGAAGTGCGCAAACAAGAAGACGGGCAGTTGAACGTTTTCGTGCGCGAAATCATGCAGCCGAACTAGAGATGGCGCGCTGAGTCGTCCGGCTATTGCGGCGCGATTCCCTCAGGCTTAGTTGGTGCGCGAGTGCAGAATCACTCTGCCATCGCGTACTTCAATCGTGCCGATGTCGAACGCGTTCCGTTGCTCGGTCACATAGTCACGCAGTTGCCTGGAACGATACTTCCAATCCAAGAAATCCATGGGCATTTGCTCGCCGTTGACGGTAAGACGGCTGAACCGCGGGCTATCCGGCAATTGCGCTCCGTTTAGTTCGATAATGACGTCGCCATTAAAATAATGGCCCGGTCTCCTGAGAAATCCTCCGATTGGAAGACTCGTCTGTAATCGGAGTTGATTACCGTCGATCGAAGTAAAGATTTTCCCGCGGACGTCCTCGCTTGTGGCGATCAACGCATTGATATCATCCGCGTTCAATTCAATTTCGGCTGACTGGCCTGCGCGTGCTTTCTGTTCGAACTCCTGCCAGCGTTCCCGCACCCGTTGAATTTGTTGATCCGACCCGCTGAATTCAGGAACGGACGCTGGCGTTTCCGCAATCGAACGTGTTTTGGCCAGCCAATAATTCCCATAGAACAATGCCGAGTGGCGGTGAAGACCCCAGTACATTCCGGCAAAACAAGCAGCGACCAACACGATCCCGAATATCAACAGAATCAGGCAGCCCCGTCCGAAACAGCCCAAACCTTTTCTCGGCGGCGCTTCAACCCAGGTGTTCATCGCAAACGAAAGTGATTCGTTACACGGTTTACATCGTTACATCGGATTCACGATTCAACGATTCACGATTTATCCTCTTAATGTGGCGAAGCCATCTTCGCCTGCGCTTCCATCAATTTGTCGTACAACGCGCGCAAACCATCCGAGAGTACGCGCGCGCCGCCGACGATCGGCATGAAGTTTGTGTCACCGGTCCAACGTGGCACGACATGGATGTGTAGATGATCAGGCACACCAGCACCCGCGCACTCTCCAAGATTCAATCCGATGTTGAATCCCTGCGCCTTCACTGCAACACGCAGAAGCGCTTGCGCGTGGACAACCAAATTCCATAACTCAACGACCTCGTTCTCACCAAGGGCTGAAAGCTCTGCAACTTTCCGATACGGCACTACCATCAGGTGTCCAACCGTGTATGGATAGCGGTTCATCATCAGGAACGCATTTTTCCGGCGCGCGATTACAAGATGCTCGGCGTCGTCGCTCGCCCGCCCCGCGGTTGTGAGAAAATCACGATCGCGCGGCTCCTTCTCGAAGTACTCAACGCGCCACGGCGCCCAGAGTGTCTCTACTTCCTTCTTTGGAAATTCCTCGTTGGACATGCGTATCGCCCACTGAAACTAAAATCCTGCGGTTCAAAGTCGAGCCAGCATTTTAATCCCTTCCTATCCTTCCGATTTCGAGACCCGAGCGACTGGAGAAGCCGCGACATCGACGCGAAGACAGAGTTGAGCGAACGGGAAGTGAGCGAATAAAATCTCTGACGCTTGTTTTCCTTTGCCGGAAGATAGCATGTTCTTTCAAGCAGTTTTGCATTGTCCCTCTCAGGCAGGATTGTATTTTCGTCCTTAATGGAGCCTTTTACGGTCGCTCCCTCTGTCGCATCACCAGTTCTGCTGCAAAGTGCAGCGGAACTATCGAGGCTTAAAGTCTACCCCCGAGTTTTGGTGGTCTTGGTATCGGCTCTGATAGTCGTCGTCGCGCTGATTTCCAACCTTTCGAGTACCGCGAAAGCGACCGAACCGCGCGAGACAAAACCGACTATCGAAGGCCGGGTGCAGGAACTGATTCCGGACATCGAAGCCTACATTACCAGCGGGATGAAGGGGTTCGACATACCGGGCCTGGCCATTGGAATCGTTGGCAATAACAGGCTTATATACGCCAAGGGTTTCGGCGTACACAGCAAGAGCAATGGACTGCCGGTTGATACGCGGACGGTTTTCCAGATCGGCTCGACCACCAAGGCATTCCTCACCGCGACCATGGCGATCATGGTCGATCGCGGCAAGTTGCGGTGGGACGACCGCGTAGTCGATCTCTGTCCCCAGTTCCGGTTGAAGGATCCCTGGGTTACCCGCGAGTTCCGTGTCTTCGACCTCCCCGCGCAGCGCTCCGGGCTTCCGCCTCTGGTCAACGACATTCTCATGATGCTGAATTTCAAAGAGCCGGAAATGATTCGCTCCCTTGGCCATGTTGAACCGGTGTCCAGTTTCCGCACGACCTTTTCCTACACCAACATCACGCATCTGTTAGCGGCTCGCATCGTGGCAAAAGCAACGGGTGCTCCGGATTGGAATGCGGTGCTTCAGAAGGAACTCCTCGATCCCTTAGGCATGAAGGATTCGACCTATACGGCCGAAGCTATCGAAGAGGCACCTAATCATGCAAAGGGTCATCGTTGGACGCCGCAAGGTACGACCGAGGTGCCTTTCACACCGATTTTCCCTTACCACCTGGCAGGGTCAGGCAACATCAACTCCAACATTGAGGACATGGCGCGGTGGGTCCGCATGCAGCTGGGGAATGGCACCTTCGATGGACGCTGCATCGTCTCGTCCGAGAATCTCGCCTATACGCGCATGCCAAAGGTGGCACTCACCGGCCAGGTATTCTATGCCCTTGGCTGGTATAATTATCTAACGCCGAATGGCAACATCCTCTGGCATGATGGAGATGCGCTTAGCTTCGGCTCTTTTGTCGGCTTAGTCCCAGATCAGAATCTCGGCATCATCATCCTTACCAACGAAACGAATGTCGAAGCCCCCAATTCGTTAGGGGCTTGGGTATTGGATCTGATCCTTGGCAACGCGAAACACGATTTCGTTACGGAGAATCTTAAAAACGCCAAAGCCAACTTTGAGGCGACAGCCAAACGATTTGCCAAGCCTGCTAATCCACGACCCTTTCCGCAGCTCGCACCGCTTACCGGCAATTTCGTCAATTCGAGCCTTGGCAAAGCGGTGTTGACTTTGAAGGACGACGCGCTCGTCATCGAAGTCCAGGCAACCGGCGCTAAGTTTAAGCTTGTGCCTTGGGATGGCGATATTTTCGTCGCCACCCTCATGGCGACGGGCCAGTTTGGGCCCATAGTCGACTTGGATTACATGACAAAGGGATTTGCCCAGTTTCAAATGGACAAGAATGGAAAGCTCAATTTGCTGCGCCTTTCCACCGTGGACGGTCAGGCCTATGAATTCCGACGGGAATAGGTCATTCGACCGGAACAGCTCAAAATCGATAGCACTGAGTAACAGCAACTGCTTGTGCCTAACGATTAGAACCGCTATCTCCTTCCGCGCATGCTTTTTCTTCCTTGTTGTAACTCTTGTTAGCACATTCCAGGCGGTGGTCGTTGCTGCTACGGAAGCCAGCAACTCCGGGGGACTGGTCGACATCGGAGGGGGCCGCAAGATATATCTCCAATGCAGCGGAGTCGGTTCTCCTACGGTGGTGCTCATATCGGGAACGCGAGGCGCCCACGATGACTGGACCGATCTGATGGATCCCAAAAATCCGACTGGCGGGACGAAGCCTGGTGAGTCAGCTGTGTTCTCGCAGGTTAGCAAGATCACGCGGACATGTGCCTATGACCGCCCCGGAACTAGTCGGAACGATAACACCGTAACCGATTCCACGCCTGTGCAACAGCCGACGACCGCGCAACAGGGGGTCGCAGACTTGCACGCTCTGCTAATCGTAGCCAAAGAACCGGGACCGTACATACTTGTCGGGCACTCATGGGGTGGCTGGATTGCCAGACTCTTCGCGAGCATCTATCCCGATGAGGTGTCCGGTTTAGTGCTGGTCGATCCGGCCTCGGAGTTTCTAAAGAGCTCGCTGACGCCTGCGCAATGGGCGACGTACATCGAAGCCACGAAAAAGCTCATCGAACCTAACGGCTTGGAAGCACCCGACCACTCGCGCACTCTTGAATTGCTTCATGGCACCCCAAAAGTTCGTCCCATGCCCATCGTCGTGCTCACCTCGGACAAGCGATTTGATTTTGGCGCCGGCGGCCCGGAGACATGGCCGATGTGGCGAATCGCCCAGGATCGACTCTCCAAGGTTCTTAACGCGAAGCACGTCAGCGGCACCAACAGTGGTCATGTCATCCAGATGGAGCAACCCCAACTGGTGGTCAAAGCAATCGAGCAGGTCGTGGAGGCAGTTCGTAGCGGGAACCATCAGGTGGTGCGCAACGAAAAGGATACCGAGTTGCCATCCAAAAGAGGATTCCAAGTAAGTTGTGAGACCAGACGGAGGTAACATCATGCGAAGTGTTGTCTTAATAATCGTCGCTGCCCATATCGCGTTTTTCACCGGCGGCCTCGTCGCTGATGATCGGCCGGCAGCACAGAACGAAGTCACCAGACTAGAACGCGAATACGCTGACGTTCTCGCGCTTCAGGGAACCGCGAAAAGCGAGATCCTGGTCATCGCCAAAATTCTTCGTGCCAAACCCAAAATTGCGGTCGATCAGACGGCGGCGAGTGGCGAATACTGTTTCAACAGCGGCCTTGGCACGATGGTTCACTTTGCCGCCCGACCGGAAGACACGGCTGAAGACGTTGTCTACGAATTCGACGCCTCCGGTCTTATCGCGGCAGGCTTGGACCCGTCGCGGTTGCAGCAGTTACCGGAACGAGGCCGAATGACCCCTGGCGTGTGGTATTTCCTTGCAAAAGGCCAGCAGGACCCGCATCACGCCCATGCGATGGCTAATCCGACAATCGCAATTGCTATTAATGTTAAGTAAATCGTGTCCAGTGTTACCTCAGTCTTTTCTCGTTAGATCGAGCATTGCATGAAATATGCGTGGTGTTCGAATTAGCTACCTAATCGACCATCCGGATTACATCCCCCAATTGGCGCAGTGGCTCTTCGATCAGTGGGATTCCATCCTTGGTGAGAAAACGCCTGAGACCCGGATCAAAAAACTGAATGCGCACATGAATCGAGATCAGTTGCCGATTGCATGGGTTGCGCATGCGAATGGAGAACTTCTCGGAACGGCCGCCCTGCGCTTGCATGATCTTGAAGGTTGCGAAGACCTGACTCCCTGGCTCGGTGGAGTATTTGTCGCATCGCAGTTCCGGCGCCGCGGTATTGGTGCGACGCTGTGTGCCACCGTCGAGGAAGCGGCCCGGTCGCGAGGGATACAGACTCTTTATCTTTTCACACTCGACAAGCAGGAGTGGTATTTACGCCAAGGCTGGACACTACTTGCCCCGTGTGTTTGGCACGAACGGCCCGGTGACATAATGTCGAAAAGATTGCAACCTGCCTAACGAGTCGATGAAAAGCACGCTACCAACACGATAGCGGCCACGAAATACACAAAGAGCAGCCGCAACTGCTGATCGATGCAATCCGCCGAAGTCGTCGAGGCCGTCCGCAGTGGAAGACGCCAGTTGACCCCGTGCGTCAATTCCCTTCCGGATCCGGTTCGCCTTCGTTCGACGGCTGTGATTGATCTTGCGCGAGCGCATGCAGGATTTGTCGGCCAAACCCCGTGGCGTGTTGTTTACCTCGGTTAACGAGAATGATGACGCCTAACTTTCTTTGCGGAGCGAACCCGATGTAGGTCGATGTGTTGTTCAGTCCACCGTTCTTGTCGAGGATCTGCAGGTTTCCGCTGCTTACGATCTGCCATGCAAGGCCTATGCTGAGACGCGGACTTACCGTAAATACGGGTTGCTGTGTAAAGGCCATCGCACTCTCTATTGGACCATGGTCGGCAAGCTCGCCCAGGTTCGCGGCCAGGAAGGTAGCCATGTCGCGCGCCGACGAATAGATTTGACCGGAGCCTCGCCACTCGAAGTTTCCGCCTTCCATGCCCGGCTTGCCAAGCGGCTGACCCTGGGGATTGTAGCCCTGCACGGCGCGACCAAGCAAATCGCGCGGCAAGGGTAGTGCGGTCGAAGTCATTCCGAGCGGGCCGGTTATTCGCTGGTGCATCAGTTGCGCAAACGGTGTGTTGAATCGGCGTTGGAGGGCAATCCGCAACAGAACCATGGCGGTATCCGAATACAGATACTGCTTTCCAGGCTCATGCTTCGGATCCGCCTTCCAGGAATTAAGAAACCGAACGAAATCTGGCCACGTGTATTTGCCTCGATGCGACCGCTCGTATTGGCCCGGGTGATCTGGCAATCCAGAAGTGTGACTGGCAAGCTCTCCAAGAGTTATTCGGCGAACATCAGCGCCGCGCTGTAACTCGGTTACATATTTGTCAACCGGATCGTCAAGGCTGAGCTCGCCGCGCTTCACGGCTTCCGCGAGTGTCGTCGTCGCGAACAATTTGCCTACCGAACCGAGATTGAAAATCGAATCTGCCGTGACTCGTTCGTTTCTCGCGTCATTAGCAAAGCCGTAATTGAAGAAACGAGTTTCACCATTCATCCGGACTGCGACCGCGACGCCGCCTCCTTTTCCATTCCCCGGCAGAATCGGTTGCACCTTTTGTGCGACGATCTGTTCAACGTTTACCTGACCGTGCACTGGCGCGGCAGCAAGCAAAGCCATGGTCAGGATCGTGGAAATTTTTGTTCGATTCATGGCGCGATTCTTTACTCCTTAGCGGATATTGGCAATCTTGTTGCATGGCCACGGCGCAAAACTGTTCCTGCTGAAACCGTTGTGGTCATGGCGACCACCACCGTATTCCGCAAGTCAGCGTGACATTTTCCATCGGCCTCTCCATAATCAGCGCGTGAGCTCGCTGACAGAGCCTCCGCTGACTGTTCCGCCTGGCGACGTAGCGGGCAGCTACGCACAAATGCGCAGGACGACTCGTGTTTATGAGCGCGCGCTGTTTACCGTACCGCGAATTCCATCAGAGTTGGAACTGCAGGCGCGTTGGTTCGCCGGAGATTTCGGAAAAGAATTCGTCAGCACGAACGGGGATCGAATCCACATCGTTCAGTTCGGCGTTTGGAATCGCGAAACCGGTCCGGATTTTCGCGATGCTGCAATTCGGATCAACGACGGTGAACCAATTCATGGTTGCATCGAAATCGATCTGCTCGATCGCAGCTGGGAATCACACGGTCACGCGACGAATGCAGTGTTCGAAACAACCGTGCTCCACGTGTTCGTGGAGAGGAGCGACCGTGCGTTTTTCACGCGCACACTATTCAACCGGAACGTACCGCAGGTCTGCATTGACCCAATCACCTTACCAGAAGCGTTTAACGCAACAGTCCCACTCGCACATCCCGGGCGGTGTCAGGCGCCGCTGAACAATTTACCCGAGGAACGCATCTGCAGTGTACTTGATGCCGCCGCGCAATTCCGTTTGCGGCAAAAAGCGAATCGAATTCGCAACAAGATCGACCTGCATGGGCGCGATGAAACGCTTTTCCAAGAGATTGCAACCGCGCTTGGTTACAAGGAAAACAAGTTGCCGTTCACACTTCTCACACAGCGTTTGCCGCTACAGTTGCTGCGCGAAAACCTTGAGGATTGCGAGGCGCTGCTTTTCGGCACAGCAGGTTTTCTCGAGATGCCCGACCTCGACGTCTACAAGAAATCGGCGCGCAAATATGTGCGCCAACTATGGGACCGTTGGTGGCCACATCGCGATCATCTGCAGCGACTGATTCTACCACCCAAGACCTGGCATGTCAGCGGTACCCGTCCGTTAAATCATCCGCAACGACGTCTTGCAGCGCTTGCGGTCCTGGCGCGCGAATGGCCGCGTCTTCAGCGAGCGGCCGGAAAGAGCAGTGTCACTGCGGCGAATGATTTCTTTCAAGGACTCGAACATCCGTTCTGGAATTTCCATTACACACTCACTTCTAAAGTGTCACCGAAAGAAATGGCGTTGATCGGTGAATCGCGCGTCACGGACATCCTGGCAAATGTACTGTTTCCATTCTGGGCGGCGCACGAGCTCAAGGCCCACGCCTCGCCGAGCACACAGCTTTGGACAGAATACGCGAAGCTGCCGGCGCAACTGTCGAACCGGCGCCTCGAAACCGGTGCAACGCGCCTTTTTGGAAGTGATCCTCGCCGCCGAGGATTTCTGCGCACTGTCGCGCACCAACAAGGGCTGCTCCAGATCTACGAAGATTTCTGCATGCAGGACAATTCCGATTGCGCGCAATGTCCGTTTCCGGAGCAGATGGCTAGGTGGACATGATGAGTTGTAGAGGCGCTTGTACCAAGCGCCTGATATATTCTAGCCGGCGTTTGACACAAACGCCGCTACAATCGCTGGACAACGAAATGATTGTGCAAACTGATTTATCACGGCATAATGTCAGCCCATGCACCCCAGAACTGTAGGGCATCCGCCGCGGCGGACGCCGGTTTACCAAAAATTTCAAACACGCACACTTCAGAAACAGCGATCCCAGTCTGCGTTCACCCTCATCGAACTGCTCGTCGTCATCGCAATCATTGCGATCTTGATCGGCCTGCTCTTCCCCGCTTTCAAAGCAGTCCAAAACCAAGCCAGACAAACACAGGCAAAGAACGATCTCACCCAAATCGTCAACGCGGTGAACGCGTTTTATACCGATTACGGAAGGTATCCGATCGTCCGCACGACTGTTACACGACTTATTGGATCCAGGAGGAAGTCCAACTACCAATGTCGACGCTTTTCACGGAGCTTCGCGGGTGCACCGCGCTACGGGCTCATGTCCGGCAGCTAGCTACGATTAATCACCCGGCAAATCGTTTTCATTTCTCCACCTGACGTGAAGAACTCTGCAAACCCGCGATGCGGAATCGGCACCACTGGAGGCAGTAACATCGGATCAATATTTCGATCCTTGGGGTTCACCTACGTCATGCGGATCGATGGAGACTTACAACAATCAAGTTGCCAAATCCGTATACGACTGCGAACGCTGGAGCCAATCCATCTGGCCATAGGTGTAATTGCGCTGGTCGTTGGCGCAGATCAATCGGGCAGCGAGCTACGGCTCACGACCGACAAGAATTCGCAGGTACCGCGTCCGACG
The DNA here is from genome assembly GCA_963804875.1 of uncultured Verrucomicrobiae bacterium. GTDB lineage: Bacteria > Verrucomicrobiota > Verrucomicrobiia > Chthoniobacterales > UBA10450 > Udaeobacter. The sequence continues at coordinate 112,943 of CAWDRX010000005.1, read as the reverse complement.
ACGTGATTTCGTGGCAGTGACTTTTTGGCCTGCCACACCGGTACGTGCACTGGCGATTTGTTTCGGTTGCAATCGGTAATCGCAAATCTAAAATCGCAAATCTCCTCGCGGGTGTAGTTCAATGGTAGAACGGCAGCTTCCCAAGCTGCATACGAGGGTTCGATTCCCTTCACCCGCTCGTTAACGTCGCCGTGCCTGCAGACAAATTATCTCTCGACTGTGCTGACTCATCCGTTTAAGGATCTTGAATGGCACAAAGAAAAGAAAACCCGACACCGCCCCCACCTGAGCCTCCTCCGTCAGGGGCCCGCTGACCACTAGCGAGTCGAATCTTCAGTGTAGTCCCGCGAACGCCTTTTAAAAAACGGCGTCCGGTGGTGCGTTGTGCACTTACTGCCAGCGCAGGGGCCGCTGCAGATGAAGTAGGTGATTTTTTTAGATCAGCGTTTCAATTACAGGTGCGGCGGCGCGCGATTGACGCCATCCTCGCGGCGAACGTTTGCCCCGCGGGGTAAACGTCTTTGCATCCTTAATTGAAAACGGCGCAGCCGCGCCGCTTTCAAAAACATGGCGGTGTTGCCCGCCCAATTATCTTTAGCGGCGTGGGGCGATACGAAGCTTATCTCCCGCCGAAAAATCGCCTGAATGAATTGAACAGACGGCCCGGGAGTGTACGCGCCTTCTGAGGTCCATTCGGCGGCTGTTGCGCAAACGGCCACGCCGAACCGGCGTGAACCTGACAAGCAACCGTTGGTATCTTCTCGACCGGCAAATCGATGTCGTAAGCGGAGCCGGCCGCTGTGCAACCGGTGGTGGCGAGTTGATTTGAAATCGAGCAGACGGTCGCACGTTGAATTGGCATCTTCGGTTGCAACGGTTCGGCCGGGTAATGGCGCGACGCTTTGTTCATGACCTGGGTCCACACCGGCAATGACAGAGCAGCACCGTAACCGCGCGAGACAATTGTGGTCGGTTGATCGAAGCCGACCCACACCCCGCAGGTCAAAGTGCTGGTGTACCCAACGAACCAGGCGTCCTTGTAATCGTTCGTCGTACCTGTCTTGCCCGCTGCCGGTAATTTGAAGCCTAACGAACGCGCGCTCGCCGCAGTGCCCTTGGTCAACACGTCTTCCATCACTTCCGAAGTCATCCAGGCCGCACCGGGGTCGATGGCCTGCGACGTGATATGCGCCGAGAGATAAATCGGTTTGTGTTGCTGGTCGTCGATGCGCTCGATGATGTATGCCTGTTTGCGCACCCCGGCGTTGGGAAAAACAGTGTAAGCGGAAGTCAGATCTCTCAAGTTGCTCTCGAACGAACCGATGTAGCTGGCGGGCCCGTGTGGAATGTTTTGAGCAATGCCGAGATCGTTCGCGACTTTTTGTACCGCATCAAGCCCGGCAAATTGTCCTACGCGCACGCTCATGGTGTTGCGCGAATGAACAAGGCCGTACGAGCAGGGCATGATTCCTCCAAACGTGCCGTCGGAATTTGCCGGCGACCAGTTTCCTGCCCCGTCGATTTCGCCCGGTTGAATTGGACCGTCGCTGATCGCAGCGCCTGGCAATAAGCCGTGGCTGAAAGCGACCGCATAAACGAAAGGCTTGAACGATGAACCCACCTGTCGATTCGCGGGAGCCAGTGCCCGATTGAATTTGCTTTGCGCATAATCGCGACCGCCTACGAGCGCGCGGATTCCGCCGCTCGCGTTATCGATCACAACGACCGCGCCCTCGAGATACGGCATGGCCGCGTCCCCTTCGCCGTTTTCTGGCGGTGTGTATTCAGCCTTGATCGGATGCCGAAAATTGGACTGGCGCTCAATCTTGCTCAATTGAGTCTCGAGTGCATCCTGCGCTGAATTTTGCACCGACGGGTCGAGTGTGGTGTAAATGGAAAGGCCACCGTCATCCATCTGGTCCTGGGTCAGGATCAGGCTCAAGGCGCGCTGCACAGCGTCCATCGCATAGTTCTCCTGAATCTGTGGCATCCGCTTCGGATGCGTAACCACTTTAACCTTTTTGGCCTGCTCAGCCTGTGCGGAAGTAATCTTTTTTAACTCCACCATTCGGCCCAACACCGCATCACGCTGGATCGCCGAACCCTCAGGATTTTTCAATGGCGAGAACCGATTCGGACTCCGAATCAGCCCTGCCAGCAGCGCGGCCTCCGACAGATTCAGCTTTGAAGCGTTCTTGCCGAAGTATGCTTGTGAAGCGGTCTCGACCCCGTAACAGCCGGTGCCGAAATAAATGCGGTTAACATATAGCTCGAGAATCTGTTGCTTCGTAAACTCGCGTTCTATTCGCAGAGCGACCATAGCTTCCAGGAGTTTCCGACTAAACGTGCGGCCGCCCAGCGGAAGGCTGTTACGCGCCAATTGCATCGTAAGACTGCTCGCGCCTTCCTTGGCGGACCTGCTGATAACGTCCCGGACCAGTGCACGCAGAACTCCGCGCCAATCAATTCCCTTGTGGTCATAGAATCGAGTGTCCTCGCGCGCCAGAACGGCCGCGATGAATTGTGGCGAGACTTCGCTCAGCGAAACCTTAAGGCGATTGGCGCCCGCAAGCCGGCTGTAGATTTTCCCATCGACATCATAAACGGTGCTTCGCTCCGGCATTTCCCCGACGTTTTTCATGTCGAAAGTTTGCGCCCATGTGCCGTAAAAGAGAAAAACGGCGAACACGGCACCCGCCAGCAAAAGAAGCAGCGTTATCTTCCAGCCGTAACGAAAAAGAATACTTCCGCGCGCTTTCTTCTGGCGAAGGCGAGCGAAATATTTCATTGGCTAGGAAACGAGACAATCTAGCCGTGCAACGCGTTGCGCGAAAGAAAAGCAAGTCGCTCGCCGGTCGAAATGCGAATCGCAGGCATGCTGACGCCGTTGCGTTTTAGAGAAACGCGCTGCGACGTCTACAGGTTCAATTTTACCACGCCCTCGTGGAACTCGTTCGGACACGGCGCATTAGTTGGAACTTCGGTCGCGGCATCGCTCGATTCGACGAGTTTGTTCTCGACGAGATAATGTTCGACTTCTTCGCCGCTGACGTCGGCCAGCATCTGACCGTTGATCTCGACACACGGCGAAAGCGGCTGCCCACTTTTGGTCTCCATTTCCCAGCGGAAAGCCGGGTTCTGAATGATGTCTTTCTCAGTGTAGGGCAAATTATATTTGGCGAGAACAGCGCGGACACCGGCGCTCCATCCACAATAGGTCTTTAGATATGCGGTAATTTCTGGTTTTTGCATCGGCGAAATATATCACAAGTTAGCGAATTGTAATTCCAATGGCGCTTCGCGAGCTATTAGCGTCACTAAGCACACATGCAGAATTGCAATCGTAACGCTGGATGAGATTGGCCGCCCAGCACAGCCATCACTGTTGAGCCGCACGATGCATTTGAGTGAATGCAGTGATTCGTTTCGCAGTCGTCGGATTGTTGATCTTAAGCGGCATCCTCCCAGCGGCTGCGAAGAAGAAGCCTACGCCGAAGACAAATCGGCCGAACAAGAGCCAGACCGAGGCAGCTACGCGGCTCCAGATTTTCCTCGATCGCGCAAACTTTGGCCCTGGTAAGATCGATGGGCACTATGGGGATTTTACCTTGAAGGCACTTGCGCTTTATCGCGAATCACGCGGGGAACAACCGCAAGCGCCACCGTCACAACCCAAGGCAAAACGGAATCTGGCGCCTGACGTCAACGGGCTCGACCTCGCCAGCGTGGAACCGGTGTACATTCCATACACCGTCACCGAAGCCGACCTGCAAAGCATTGGACAGCTGCCGAAGCAAGTACCCTGAACAGGCAAAATTGAAATTTTTGCCGTACCGTGATGCTGCAGACGCCATCGCAGAAAAATTTCACACCGACGTTCATTTCCTTGAACAACTTAATCCGGGCAAATTGAAAGGAATCAAAGCAGGCGATCAAGTGAATGTGCCGAATGTCGAGCCATTCGAACTCGCCTTGGTAAAAGATATTAAACCAGGCAGTGAAACTGCCTCGCAAGCGGCGAACGAAGTTGAAGATCAACCTGAAGCTCAGGCGTCAACTCCTGGCGAAAGTGGCGCACCAAGAAAGGTTTCCGTTAAGGTCGACACGAAAACAAACATGCTAGGCGTGTTCGAAAACGAAAAGCTGATCGCCGGATATCCGGTCACGATAGGCTCTGCGCAGACGGCCTCACCAATTGGGGACTGGAAGATTCGCGGCATCGCGAAGTTGCCCAAGTTTCGTTACGACAAGGAGATGCTCAAGCACGGCGAACGCAGCGGCAATTTCTACATGCTCGCACCCGGCCCGCGAAATCCGGTAGGAGTAATGTGGATTGCGCTTAACAAAAAAGGCATCGGCATTCACGGCACCAATGACCCCGATTCCATTGGACGCGCTGTGAGTCACGGTTGCATTCGCCTCGCGAACTGGGATGTGGTTCGGCTTGCTACAAAAATCAAAGCGGGCGATAACGTTTCAATTCATTGAGTTGAGATGAGTGAAACGCTCGCTGCTAGCGCACAGACCATTTTGCTCAACTGGATTCAGTCCGAGAGCCTTCGCAAACACTGCTATGCAGTCGCTGATTCGATGAAACATTTTGCGCAATTGCGCGGCGAAGACGCCGATCTTTGGGAAGCCGTCGGATTGTTGCATGACATGGATTACGAGCGGCATCCGAATCTCGAACGCAGCGCCACCGAAGGCCACCCGTTTGTCGGCGTTGCATGGCTCCGCGAAAACGGTTGGTGCGAGGAAGTATGTCGCGCGATTCTTTCACACGCCGATTACTCAGGTGTTTCACGTGAAACGCCGCTCGAGAAAACGCTCTACGCAATCGATGAGCTAAGCGGCTTCATTGTGGCGGTCGCGCTCGTGCGCCCCACGAAAAGCATTCATGACGTCGACGTCCGCGCAGTGAAAAAGAAAATGAAAGACAAAGCATTCGCCCGCGCGGTGAACCGCGACGACATCATCCACGGTGCCGAAGAACTCGGAATGCCGCTCGACGAGGTCATCGCGCAAGTCATCGACGCGCTGAAAAGTGATGCAGGGCGGCTCGGCCTCGCCGGAGCGTCATAACGAAACCCACTCACATTTTCTCCGCGACGATTTCCAGCACCAGCGGGGTCAGCATCCGGCTGTTTGGATTTCTTTCTGCGTTTGCGAGAGCGGTGCGGACTTGTTCAGCAAACTCTTGATCGATTCGCCCCACTTCAATCAGGCGTTCGAGATAAGTTTCGATAAAGGTGGACGGCCATTGCCACATGTAATCGATTGGTCGGAGGCAAAAGATGTGTGGCCTTGCGGAGCGAATCACAAAACCCTTCTCGCCAAGCAGGCCAGGTAACTGGAGCGCGCCATCGGGTTCGCCACCAGATTCGCGCCAAGTTGCGATCACATGTTCGCGAAAACGTTCGTGCAATGGCACTCGCGGAAAGAATCGCCACGTCTCGTAATGACCGTATTCGTGAAAAATAGCTACGCTGCCTTTTGGCATGACGGCAGCAAGTTTTTCGATGAGCAGTGACTGGTCACTGACAAAAGATACCACCCAGCGGCACCACGCGAAATCGTAGTCGCCCTTTGGCAATTCAGCCTTCATCAAATCCAGTTCGTGAACCTTCACGTTCGCGAGCGAGCGAGCGCGGCGGCTTGATTCCATCGCGCGAATGAAGTTTTGCGAACGTTCCAACGCTACCACTTCACCGGCGGGACCGACGATTTCAGCAAGATCAATGGCCGCGTAACCGGGACCGGCTCCGACGTCGAGCACGCGTTTGCCCACCGTGATGCCGGCCCGATGCCAGCAATCCAAAACAACCGGACGCCAGACACGATGCTGCAGTCCGAGTCTGGCTAATTCCTCCTCATGCGTTCCGAGGACATAGTCGCTTTCTGCAGACATTCCTGATCGTCACTGATCGACGCCGGATTACAAACGCGATTTTGTTCCTGGCCGACTGGATTTTTGCGTTGCGCGTCAGCGATTCTCGAGGTCAAGAAGCACGGAAGCGACACGAGAGATTTTCTCACTGGAGAGTTCGGGATAGATGGGAAGAGACAGACAGTGTTCGCACAATGCTTCCGTCACTGGTAAGTCGCCTGCCCTATACCCGAGATGCGCGTACGCTTTTTGGAGGTGAATCGGCACAGGATAATGAACAGCACTCTGGATTCCGACATCTTGCAAGGCAGACCGAACGCGATCTCGCTCTGGAGCTTCAATCACGTAGCAATGCCAAACGCATTCAGAATCGGAATTACAGGCGGGCAGCCTATATGACGAGTCCTTCAAGAATTCCGTGTAAAGTTTCGCGCAGTCATTGCGAGCCTTGTTCCACTCATCCAGGTGCTTGAGTTTCACACCAAGCACAGCCGCCTGGAAGCTATCCATGCGGTAGTTATACCCGATTTCGTCGTGCAAATATTTTTGGCTTTGCGCGTGATCGCGGAGAGAACGCGCACGGTGCGCTATGGATGCATCGCTTGTAGTTAAAGCGCCACCTTCGCCGTAAGCCCCGAGATTTTTGCCCGGATAAAAACTAAAACACGCAATTTGGCCGAATTTGCCTACGCGCTTGTTTTGGTATTTCGCTCCGTGCGCCTGCGCGGCATCTTCGATTACCGGGAGTCCGTGTCGCTCAGCAATCTCCATGATGCGATCCATCTCTGCCGGCATTCCATAGAGATGCACCGGGATAATTGCTTTTGTGCGCGACGTGATCGCCGCTTCGAGGTTGTCCGGATTTAACGTGCGGCGGACAGGGTCAATATCGACGAAAACCGGCGTGGCGCCGACGTAACTTATGGCCCATGCGGTTGCGATGAACGTCATTGAGACCGTGACGACTTCATCTCCCGGCCCGACGTCGAGACAGCGTAAAGCCAGATGAAGCGCGCTTGTGCCGCTGTTCAGGCTGACGCAATGATCAACTCCGCAATATTCTGCGAATTCGCCTTCGAACTCTGATGTCGCAGGGCCCTGAGCAAAGCTGGTCGACTCACAAACCTCCTCTAAGGCATTTAACACTTCGCTTCGCAAAGGTAGATACTGCGCTCGGAGATCCAAATACGGTACGTTTTCCATTTCAGTTTGATTCAATTCGAAACCCGCGCGGGTTGAGCATTGGTTTTGCGGCTGCTGAGCAATGTAGCGCGGATACAGAACGCCGCCACCGACCAACGCTGCAGCTGTAAGTGTGCGGCTAGGTTTCTCTTCCTCCCGCGGCGGCGTCGAGCCAAATCCAGATAGTTTTTGCGGCTGCCGCCGAGCGCGATCCTGTGCAGCAAATTCTTGCGTCTATGGACACTAAGCCAACACGTCCGTTTGCCTAACGGACATGGATCCTTCCGTGCAAAAGCATAACTGGTGGCGCTCGCAGAAGCGAGCGCCACCAGGATGCGAAACTGTTATCGATTCGAAACTACTTTTGGCGCTGGCTTGCTCGCTTCAAGCTGGGCGCTCACTTTCTGAATTTGAGCTGCCTGCTCTTTGAGCTGCGCCGTGAAAACCTGCATCTCTTTCTGCTGCAGGGCGACAGTTGATTTCAAGTCAGCAATACTGGCCTGCTGTTCCTCGACTTTCTTGTGCTCTTTGAGGAATTCGTTGAGCAACATCACCTCCACCGCATCGTAGCGCACGGTCCAAAGCTTACCGTCCTTGCCGTATACGACTAGATCGCGATTTACTTGCTCTACCTCTTCCGCAATCAAACCAAATTGCGGCGTCTTATCGTTTTTGACGTCTCGGTTTTTGTAATGAAACGTGACCGGCTTGAGTTTTAGAATGGCTTCGCTGGCTTGATCCAGTGGTTTAATGTCTTCTTTAAACTGACGTGATGATGCTATCGTGCCGAGCTGGCCATCCTGGTCTATAACGACGGGCACCGTGGGGGACGGTCCTCCCGTTGTCACTCCAACAATGTTGCCGATATAGGTTCTGTTATCAGTAACCTGCCCGGCGGCTTGGGTATCGCCACGAGTGCCCAGGCAAACAACATTGCTCACATCTGGGCCTTCGTTGGCGCCGGCTTGGCTGCCGAGAAAGGTATTGCCATCACCCGTGGTGAGGCCATCGCCGGCACGCCATCCCATAATAGTGTTGTTGCTGCCGGAGGTGAGAAACTCGCCCGCTCGTCGACCAACCCCGACGTTTTCCTGACCACTTGTAAGTGCGTTGAAGGAAATGCTACCAAAAGCTGTGTTAGCACCGTCAAAAGCAGTAGTGCCATTGAAAGATGTCAGGGCCCCATCACCGACAGCGGCGTTGAAGGAGGTGGTTGTGTTTTCTCTCAACGAATCGGCACCAATGGCCGTGTTAAATTCGCCGATCGTGTTGTTTCTCATGGATGCAGCGCCAATTCCGGTGAGGTGCCTGCCAGTGGTGTTCTGGAAGGCCGTTCGAAAACCAATGGCCAGGTTGAAACTGGCGTTGTTTTGATTGAGTGCCTCCGTCCCAATGGCCATGTTAAAGTTGCCAGTGGTATTGGTGGCAAGAGCTCCAGAACCAACCGCTACGTTGTATTGGCCGGTGGTATCGTTGGTAAGCGCATTCTGACCGACCGCGGTGTTGTTAATACCCCCGCCGGCGCCATTGACATTGTCCAACGCATTAACGCCCAGTGCTGTGTTCCCAAATGCCCCTGAGCAATTGTTTGGACATTGTGCGTTGAGCGTAGGCGAAAGCGCAAAGGCGAGCGCAATTGCCAGTGTAAAAAAACCGCAACGCAATGGCGAGCGGTTATTGGATCCTATCAGAGTTTTCATTGTTAATTTATTTCCTTGGATGTTGCCCTGTTGAACGTGTGAACTGCCCACCAGTTCGCACGGAGACGGGAATCATCCGCAGGAATGCGGATCCGCTGAGGAGCGTTCTCATTCATTTGGCTGACTCCCAGTCCAATTGGTTTTAGATCGCGCGAAGCGGCGACCCCAGCGTAGTTCAATCTGACCGAACATGCGTTGGAACGGCCGCAGGACGTGACTGACCCGTTTTTATCAAACCGGCTCGTAGCGGTCAAGCACAAAACTTCTCGAAATGTGAACGCAGCGCGTCGATCGCCCTGGCACCAGTCAACACCGGGCCAGCGGCTTGTCGTGTAGCCGTTTTCTTTCCAGCTACTTCACTATTGTCGCTTAAGGACTAATCGAGATCGTACACCTCGACCAAGGCATTGCCTGTAACGCCGCCGGCTCCGGTTACGATCGCGGTATATGACCCTGGTGGCAGGTGAAGCATTATAGCCGACTCGAGGGTACTAGGCGGAGCTAGTCCCCTGCGTTGGATGTCAACGGCACTGTAGCCGTCCTGCCAATTATTGTTGGTCGCGATCACAGCTCCATTAGAGTCGACAATCGTGAGCTCCGTGTCGCTGAGCGGTTGGCTCACTCCAAACGAACCCAGCGACGGGCCAAGGGCACGCACGACGACAGTCCCGCTCCCAACGTCTCCAACAATAAATCCACTAATCAGCACGTTGTTGCCCGTGCCAACAAAAGCGCGGCCACTGACGTTCCTCAATTTCGAGTTAAGCCCCGGGCCGAAAATTTCATAAACCTCCGCCAAGCCATTCCCTTGGGTCCCATTCTTTCCGGTGACCACCATGGTGTAGGCACCGGGAGCCAGGTTCGCCTGTAGAGTGGCTGACTCTACAGGATCGGAGGGCGCCAATCCGTTTTGCTCTATAAATTGGGCGCCAGGATCCGTCTGCCAGTCATCATTTGTTGCGATGAGAGTGCCAGAAGAATTGAACACGTTGAGCACGGGATCAGGAAGCGCCCCCGGAACTCCAAAAGCAGTCAGCGATGGTCCCAGTGCGCGCAGTACTACTGTCTTGGGATCCGTCCCCTTGATAATAAAACCATTGATTAGTACATTGTCGCCGGTCAAAACCGGACCGCGCGTCGAAAGGTTCGTGACTCGCGGTCCTACTGCTGGAAACTTAGTGTTTTCCAGATGAATCGGTCGCGAGTTATAAGCCGTGTTACAAAACATGGTATCGAACTGATAATAAAAAATCCGATTACCTGCCGCATCTAACCCGAGGATCTTGGCATGACCCTGCCCGGTCTGGAAATTGTTGTCAGCAAAGGCGTAACCGACCAGATAATTCAGGGGCGCATCTTCGTAAACGCTGCTGCAGATCGGACTATAAACGCTTTGGTTTTGTTCGTAGTTCCAAACTTCAGTGGCCAGAGTTGCAGTTGAATCTAATGCTTGCTTTCGCGGACTCGAATAAGTGCGCGTCTCTCCCACCGGATGCTGAAAGCTGCTGGCAAACCCGTTGTCAAAATACAGGAGGTGCTGATCGTAGGTTACGGAAACCGCGTGTTGTCCAATCGGAGGCAGGCTGCCGGGTACCGTCCTAACCGCAAAACGTCTCAAAGACGGAAATTGAAACCACTTTTTGGTTTGGTCTCCGAAAATCCATTTGATCGCGTTGTGTGTGTAGTCGATGCAAATCACAAAATTTTCCCGACTGGAAATGATTAAAGAGTCATCTGCGCGATTGTAGGTAACGGCATTGTTATGGAACCAGTCGGTGGGGGCCGGGAAAACGAACTGGCTGGGATCATCTCCCCCGGCAACCATCGCTGCGCTGATGATGCTGGCTATGTTCCAGGTCTTCAGATGCCTGCCAGAAAAATCAACTTCCATGATAACAGATTCGTAATAGGCCGTGGTATCTGCTTCTAGCAGCATCCCAACTTTACCGGGATCGATGTTGTGATGGAAATTGGTTACTCCGCGGCTGGCAAAATCAGCTAAGAGAGTATCCGCTCCATCCATGTCTACCCGATGCAGGGTTGATCCATGAGTTTGATACACAGCGTTATTGATGAACTGCGACGAAGCGGAAATGGCATTCGAGATACTGGTAGGGTTAACCCAGCGCAGCTCGGCGTCACTATCCATGATTACCGGAGCATGAGGACCACATCCTCCACTCGAGATGAAGAAATAGTCATAACTCAAATCTGTGCTGTTGGTTCTGGGCTGTAAAATCGTTGCGTTCTTGTAGCTGCAGAGGTCGTCATACGGCTGCGCGGTGATCATGATGTTAGCATTCTTCGACGAACCATCAGCGAAGCTATAAGTTAAAGTAACAGGGTTGGTAGTGCCATCGTACAGCCCGTAAACCGGCAGGGTAATGTCCCCAGTTTGCGGGTTTTCAAAGCCTCGATCAACAAGGTAGTAATTGGCATAAGTCCCTGAAAGCGGCCGGGTGACCGATCCTGGCTTGGGATGGATCGTGAACTGGATGCTCTTGAGCACTGCCGTATTGCTAGCCGTCAGATTCACAATGCTGATAAACGGCGTAACACCAGGAGTGTAGCCGTGGATGGTTATCGTCGTGTCATCCGCCTGATTTGCGCGGGCGAGATGAGGAAAGACGACCAAACCGCCTGCGACAATCATTATGACAGCGAACAGGCCCACGGCGATCACGACAGATTTAGAGCGAATTTTCATGACATTATTTTATGCAAATGGTTTCAAAAACGGGGCATCATCTCAAAATGCGGTTGTGTGTCCAGCAAAAACTTTATTTTCAGAGGATTTTCAACTGCTCAACGAGATCACAGTTTAAATTTACGAAGTGCTTGGCGCATTACTGCGCTGTCGAGAAGGATTCGGCAGTTTGATCGTCTCAAAGGGTCAATTGATGTGATAAACCTCCACCAATGCATTGCCTGTGGCGCCATTGGCTCCACGCACAACTGCCGTGTACGCCCCCGCTGGCAAATGAAGCACGATTGCCGATTCAAGTGGGTTTGGCGGCGCGAGCCCGCGTTGCTGAACATTGATGGAGTTATTGTCGTCCCGCCAGTTGTCGTTCAGAGCGATCTGAGCTCCGTTCGAATCATAAATTGTTAGAACGGGATCGCTGAGCGGCTGGTCTACTCCGAACGAACCCAACGACGGCCCAAGAGCGCGCACAACAACGGTCGCGCTTCCGACGTCTCCAACAATAAACCCGCTAATGAGGAGGTTGTCCCCGGTGCCGACAAAACCGCGTCCGCTAATGTTGTACAGTTTAGAAGTAAATCCCGGCGAGTAGAGCCGGTAAATTTCAGCTAGGCTGACGCCTTCGGTTCCGTTTCTGCCCCTCACTACCACGGTATAGGCTCCCGGCACCAAGGTCTGCAGCGTGGCTGACTCCGCCGGGTTGTCTGGTGCGAACCCGTTTTGCGCCATAAATGCAGAGCCGTGATCCGTTTGCCAATTATCATTCGTTGCGATGAGATGGTGTGACGAGTCATATAAACTGAGAGCTGGGTCGGGTAACGCCCCGGAAACCCCAAAGTCAGCAAGCGATGGTCCCAGTGCGCGCAGTATTACGGTTTTAGGTCCGCTCCCGGTAATGATAAAACCGTTGATTAAAACATTGTCGCCTCTGGAAACAGTTCCACGGGTCGACAGATTCAGTGCCTCCGGTCCCACTGCTGGAAACATGGTGTTTTCCAAATGAATGGGGAACGCGTTAAAACCGATGAGACACCCCGGCACGCTGTGATACTGATAGCGAAAGGCAGTGCTATTGGGGCCATTCAAGCCGATCATCTGTAGCAGGCTGTCGTCCAAAACTCCGGTAGTAAAGGTAAAGTCGATCAGATAGTTGAACGGCCCATCCTCATAGACACTGCCGCAATAGGGGCACCACAGACTTTGGCCAAACTCGGAACTCCAAACTTCGGTCGCGGTTTTTGCGACTAAATCCAACTTATACTTACGTGGAGCCGAATAGTTGCGTTGCTCTCCCCGTGGGACCTGCAGGATGCTGCTTTGACCGTTATCGAACAGCAGGATGTTTTGATCGAAGGTGACCGAGATAGCGTGTTGCCCAATCGGTGGACGGCTGCCGGGAGCAAGGGTTAAGGCAAACCGCCGCAGCGACGGGAATTGGTACCATTTTTTGGTTGGGTCTCCTAAAATCCACTTGATCGCTCCTGTGTCATAATCCAGGCAGATAAGGAAATTTTCACGGCTGGAAACGATGATGGAGTCGTCCGCCCGATTGTAGGCCACAGAATTGTTATGGAACCAATCGGTTGGCCACGTGTAAACAAACTGGCTGGGATCGTCTCCTCCCGCCCGCATGGCTGCACTGATAATTTCGGCAAGGTTCCACGTCTTCAAAACCGCGCCGGTATAGGGATCCACTTCCATGTTCACCGATTCGTAGTAGTCCTGGGTATTAGCATCCAGTATCAGTCCCACCTTGCCGGGATCCATATTGTGGTGAAAATAACGAACTCCGACGCCGCTGTAATCACCCACCTGAGTGAAAGCGCCGTCGAGCTCGATCCGGAAGAATCGAGGACCGTTACCTAGAATATAGAAGGCGTTATTGAAGAAGGAGCTGTTAGTGCTCGAGACTCCAGCCGTTCCTACCCAGCGCAATGCCCCATCCGAGTCGATAACAGCCGGTGAGAAACTGCTGCAGGTGCTCTTAATCATGAAATAGTCATAGCTCAAGGGGACGTTACCCCTGGGCTGCAGCCTCGTTACATTCTTGTAACCGCATGTTTCATTGAACGTGGCGGTCGTGACCGTCAGGTTAACGCCCTTGGAAGAGCCGTCCATAAATCGGTAGGTCAACCTGATGATATTAGAATATCCGTCGTAGAGTCCGTAAACCGGCAAATTGATTTCTCCGGTTTGCTGATTTTCAAAGCCGCGGTCTACCAGATAGTAATTGGCATACGTGGCTGACAGAGGCCGGGCGATGGCGTTTGCCTTTGGATTGACCGTGAACTGGATGCTCTTCAGCACGCTCGTGTCGCTGGCTACGAGATGGACATTACTGATGAATGGCGTGGCCCCCGGTGTGTAGCCAGTGATCCTTATCGTGGTGTCATCTGCCTGCGTCGCGCGAGCAACATACGGAAGGACTGCAAAAGCGACGGCGACAGCAAACATACCAGCTGCGATGATTGAGCGAATCTTCATAGGTCTGTAAAATGGCCGGATCATCGCAAAACAAGCCCTCACTGTCTAGAAGAAAACGTTCATAACGGCACTTCCGGCGCGTCAATTAGAGGTCGCAGAAGATTTTCGCCGGTAGATTTCCACTAAACAAAGAGGCTAAGAAAGATATGCGCGAACAGAGAACCTCAGGTCGATCGGAAATTTCCCGCGTTGACGTGAGGCGGATTTCAGTCAACAGAGGCTCTGGCACACCGGCGCAATGTGACTGGGTACGAACAATCTAGCGACATGCTTCCCCATCGTGACAGCGAGGGGAAATTTGAAGAATCCCGTCGGAACGTGACTCTGTCTCGATCTGCATCAATCCATCGCTGTTTTTCACCCGCGATGGCCACAGGCCTACTCTGTTTTGCTCTCTCTCTTCTTTTTTATTATGGGACTGTTCTTCGTGTGGAATTGCAGCGGACCGACTTGCTGGACCTCGGTCCGTATCCGGACGCGGTAGAATATTTCGCGCAGGCCAATTCCATTTTGAAACAGGGCGCGCCTAAGATACAGATTGGTTACGACAAATTGCCCTCCCGCTATCCGCCGGGTTATTCGCTTCTGATGATTCCCTGGCTGAGCTGTCTTCCACACCACGGCATTCTCGCTCCATTCAGAACAAATCAAACAATCGGGCTATTGCTGTTGCTAGGCGGTTTTGGATTTTATTTCGCGATCGGAAGACCGCTTGCCGGAGGGTTGGGAGCCTTGTTGCTCGCAACCCAACCGGCCTTCATTAGCTTTACCCGGTCACCGATCAGCGATCTAAGCGGTGCGACTGCCGCGTTACTTGCTTTCCTGCTCGTTTACATCGGACTTAAACAGATGTGGCGCTGGCCCATTTACGCTGCTGCCGTTGTTCTTGGCCTGGCTCTGTGCATTCGGCCGCAATTATTGTTCTTCGCGCCATTGCTGATAGCTGCAGCCCTGTTTCCTATTGGTGATTCCTGGCCCAAATGGCTTTTGCATTGCTGCCTTACGCTTTTGGTATTTGTCGCCGCTTCACTTCCATACTTCCTGTTTAACATGTTGGAATTTGGCCACCCATTAAAGACAGGCTACGATTTCTGGGTCCCGGCATGGGCGGAGAGCGATCGGCTTTTTTCCGTGCGCAATGTGCCTGCACAACTGGCGATGCTCTGGTCTGAGGCGACTGCAAACTGGAAAGAATTTCGAGTGGCGAATCTTTTCGGCACAGGGACGTACATTGCGCCCCCCTTCCTGCTCCTGGCTCTGCTCGGCCTGGCATTTATTCGGGTAAACCGATTCACCGTGAGCGCATTTCTAGGTGCTGTCAGTTATTTTATCCTGACACTGACATATGCTTTCGTGGATGGAAGATTCTACATCCCTCTCTTTCTGCTTTTAATTCCGGTGGCAATTTTGGCCGCCGAATGGGCAATGTCGAACGTCCTGAAGTTGCGTTTTTCCTTATCTACGGTTGCGGTACTGGCGGTGCTGCTTCTCAGCTGTCTTGGCTATCCTTCCCAATCAGGGTTCAAGCCGGAGAAGCATCGCTTCCAGGCATGGGATGCCCTCCAGTATGCAAAGGCAAAGGGAATGTCGCGACAATATGAAGCACAAAAGCAATTTGCTGCCTCCTTCCAAAATGCTCCTGGGATTGTTTTGTCTGACACGGATTCTGCGTACTTGAACGTGTTACTACCAAAGCCATTCGTCGCTGCGCCGATCGATGAGAAACATTACTATTGTTATAGCCGCCTATGGCATTACGGCAAAGCTGAAGCGAGTCAGCTCGTCGCAGGCGCCCTCTCCCACGCGATTCCGGTTTACGCGCTCTTTGTGCCCTCAAAACATCTTGATCAGAATGTCGACCGTCTGCCACAGGTCCAGGGTTACACTTGGAAACGAAGCGATCGCTCAGGTACAAGGGTCGTAATCATGGTATTGACAAGAGAGACAATTGCCAGTTCGCCAAACTCAATCCCTGCGCGTAAAGGAACGATAGTCTAATGAAACTCTCAGTCGTAATCCCCTGCTACAACGAGCGGCCAACGATTGAAAGCGTGGTCGACGCGGTACGTTCAGCGCCCGTGAAGGACGTTGAAATAATCATCGTCGATGACGGCTCGACTGACGGAACAAAAGAACTTCTTCAACAAAAGCCTCCTGGCTGGGTCGACAAACTCGTTTTACAGCAACAGAATTCCGGCAAAGGAGCAGCCTTGCGGGCGGGCTTCCGAGCAGCTACTGGCGATTTGGTGGTGGTTCAGGACGCAGACCTGGAGTATGACCCGAAAGAGTATCCTCTCCTTATTTCACCAATTTTGGAGGACCGCGCCGACGTGGTATTCGGTTCGCGATTTATGGGCGGCCGTCCCCATCGTGTCGTTTACTTCTGGCATATGATAGGTAACCGCTTTCTTACATTACTTTCGAACATGTTCACTAACCTGAACCTCACCGATATGGAGACATGTTACAAAGTTTTTCGCCGCGAATTTTTGCAGCGTATCACAATTGAGGAAGATCGCTTTGGCGTTGAACCCGAACTTGTCGCGAAAATATCCCGAACAGGTGCGCGGATTTACGAGGTAGGAATTTCCTACTACGGCCGGACATACGCGCAGGGAAAAAAGATTGGCTGGAAGGATGGCATTGCTGCGATATACGCGATCGTAAAGTACAATCTTTTTGCTCGTTAAGGGCTTCTGTAATGGAGACGAAAAGAAACAGCCGTCTCATGCTTTTCGGCCTGGTTTTAGTAGTAGCTCTTTCCGCATATCTGCGGCTTTCGGGGATAACCTGGGGAACAAACAGTGGTTACGGGCACTATTTGAATTTTCATCCCGATGAATTCATCAGTATCCGGGGGATGTCACCGATTAGCTTTCGGGACGGCAAGCTGGAAGCGCCCGAGGCCTACTTCGAAGGCACGTTCAATTACTATCTTTGGGCAGTGCCCAGGATGTTGCACGACGTAAATGCCGGAAAAGGACCAGCATCCCGTCCGAAATTTATAAACAGCCAATTCCAGTTCATTCTGCTCTCCGGCCGGTTAATGACCGTGGCATTTGATCTGGCCACACTCATTCTTCTCTTTGCTATCATTCGTAACCTGACAAATCAGGGACTGCCGGCCCTTACTGGAGCCTTGCTTTACGGTGTTATCCCGATGCAGGTTATCTATTCACATTTCATGCGGACGTATACCTTGAGTAATCTGTTGTGCGTCCTTGTAATCTGGCTTTCCCTAAAGGCGCTGACGCACCGCAACTGGTGGCTCTTCGTGATCACAGGAGCAGTTGCCGGATTGGCAGCCGCTACTCGTTATCCGTCAGCTCTGGTTCTTAGTGTGCCCTGCACTTTGCTTTTGTTGGAAGGACAATGCTTCTAACGAGACGTGGCGAGAGCGCATCGGTAAGTTCCTTGTACAACCACCGCTTTGGCTCCTGGTGTCAGGATTTGTTCTTGGCCTTTTCGCAGGAGAGCCAATGTTATTTTTGAAGTTCCGGACCGTTGCCGATGCTATTTTGTTGGAGGCTTCTCAGTATGCCCCGGCAGGCAGGGAAAATCCTTTCGATCTGAGCCCGCTCTGGAAATACATATGCGTCTTAATCCCTTTTGCCACCTATCCGTTGCTGTGGCTTCTCATTTATGTTTCCACCTTCTACGTCGTGTTTCGTCGTTCTCTTTGGCCTACTGTTATTCCGCTTCTAGCGTTTGTTGCGCTTTACACCTATTCAATGGCGAAAGGTTACCTCGCTTCCTATTCACGGCTGACAATGCTGGTAATGCCGGTCCTGTGCATTTTTGTAGGACTCGCATGTGGAGAAATATTTCCGAGAATTGTCAGGCGACCGTTAGCCTTTCGTCTAGTTATCATCGTAATGTTTTTTATCACTACTGCCGAGCATTGTCTTTGACGTGGCTTATGATCAGGCAATGAAAAGGCAGGATGTTCGTCAACAGCTTCGTGGCGATATGCGAGAACTGGTTCGCGATCGTTCGGCGACGACTATCGCCGTGAGTGAAAATGGCTGCTATTTCTACACAGCAATGCCCGCGGTTTTCCCATTGAGAAGCTCCAACGTCACGGTTGAAGTCGAGAAATCCGTAGTCACGCCGGCAGATTTTCTCGTGATGGGATTTGAAAGACCCATTCCGGAAAATTTGCGTAACTCAACGATTCGCAGGGTCGAAAGCGGCGGTGTTTTCCGATTCCTGAAAGCTTTTAGCCGCCCGCCCACGCTTTTTGGCACAACTTTAAACTGGTTGAAGTTTCCTCAAGACATGACCTATCCTTTCCCGACTATTTTGCTCTTCTGTAGGACCAAGCCTGACAAGGGTGTCGAGACAACTGATGGTACTGGGTCGGTACCTCCGCGATAAGCGGTTGTTACTGAGAGCCGTGACATTTTGGTAAAACAGCATACCAGCGTTAGAAAGGAATTGCCGACGTGGCGCTTGCGTGTGAAATTCAGCCCGATCGATTAGCGAATTGCAAGAACAAAGGGAGGTAACAAATGACGGCTACGTTTGTATTGTGTGGTATGGGGCGGGCGCATCGCCGCCTGCCATTCTTGGTCGGTTGTGGAACAACCATCTTGATTGCCCTGCAGACGCTCGGTTTTGCAGCAACAGAATCGTCGACAGCCAGCAGTGGCAGCCAGGCTCCGGAGAACGGTCAATTCAACGTTAAAGAATACGGTGCCGTGGGCGATGGCGTGACGAACGACACGGAAGCGTTTAATAAAGCATTAGCTGCGTGTGCTGTGGCTGGCGGAACCTGTTTCGTCCCAGAAGGAAAGTATCTTATTTCCGCTTCAGGCATTTCGACTGCACGTCGCAAAGCATCGGTATTGTCTAATGTTCATCTGGTTGGTGCAGGGCAAGCCTCCATCTTGAAAGTTGCCGGGCTTCCCACTGATCATCTTCTCCCATGCGAGGGAGACAATTGGAGTGTCGAAAACCTGACGTTTGACATGGGAGACTATACTGCGCCCGGCTTTGCGGCTATCAGTTGCAAGGGCAACAACTGGCGAGTGGCAAATTGCGCGATCATCAAAAGCGGGAAGTGGGCAATCATCGCTTTCGGAGGTAAGAACTGGTCTATCGAAAGGAACTTTATTAAGCGGACGGTACCCGGAGCAAGGCCACCCATCGGGGCGATTCTCGTCACCAAAAGGGAGGATGTCTGGTCTAGCCATGGGCGTGTCATCGAAAACGTTTGCGAGGGCGCCGGGATTACGTTCGCGGGTGATGATGGTGTTATCAATGGCAACCGGATAAGCAAATCGGGCTATGGTAGCGGCATCTTTGTACAAGGTTCACCCAGCACGCACTCGGCGACCATAGCAGGCAATATCTGCAGCGAAGGGAGTTCCGGTTATGATGATTCGCAGTCCGGGAAATGGTGGTCGGTGAATGGATTCGAAGTATGGGCACCGGATTCTGTAATTTGTAACAATATCGCCCATGACAACGACGGCGGCGGATTCGCCGTTGGCGGACAAAACAGCATCGTCATCGGGAACAAGGCCTATAACAATGGGCGCGGACATCGTGGGTACGCCGGGTTCAATGCGCGCATAAACCTGGCTAAAGGAACATCTGCTTCTCATTCGCTCTTTATAGCAAACTCTTCCTACGATCAGGATTTCGGTTACAAGGAACAAGGGGCTGGGCTAAGCGACATCAAACAAATTGGGAACGATTTCAACCGTAATAGGATGGGGTCTGCCAAGTCGTTCGGCGCTGGAGGCCAGACGCCGATTTCGCCGGAAATGAAAAACAAATTGAAAGCGCTTGCTGAAGATTCTGGCGTCCCGGAGAATGCTCGTCGCGCCGCCCGTGCCTGCCTGACCAGATAAAAAATATCCACTCGTTTACGATCCGTTTGCAGTGACCTCTGGTGCCGTCGCTGCTACCGAGTTCGATTTACGGACCAGCGTCCTCACAGACGTGGGAACAGCTGCCTTGACGGTTAAGTGAGTTCTGGGATCGGCTTGATTCTTTGCGTGACCAACAATCCAGGCCTCAGAATATCATGTCGATCTTAACGTGACTTTGCCAATCGTGTTCTCTGCCACCAAAGGCAAGCCTTTTGAGACATTTTGTAGATAGAACGTGGTGCCGTCCCGGACCCATTGACCTGTAGTTTTTGAGTAACGACCTGGACCCTGTCTGGCCAAAAGGGGGCCATCGGGCGCATTGACGCGAACTTCAACCCTGGCTGTACCATGAGCCAACCATGTGACAGTAGCTTGCCCCCTCCCTTCTGAATCGGGTCGAAAAGGATTGGGCTCGGCAGTAATCAGTCCCGTTGGTCGCGGATCAACAGTTCGTGTTTCCAAATTGTCTGTTGGGAATACAGAAGCGGCTGGCGGCAGAATATTCTGCGCATGCATCGGCAATGGATTTCCCGGCTTCTCGCAAACCATATAAACGTGGTAAGATGGCAGCACCTTGTTATCGATAAGGAAGTCGTCGAGCACAATGAGTGCCTTCACCAAGGGCATAATTTCTGCGTCGCTCTCGTGGAAGTTACCCGCAATTTCGCTAAAGATCAAAAGCAGCAGGGTTCCGCCAACGTACCTGAAATGTCTCACTTCGAAGCGACTAGCGGTTAGCGGTACGATTTCGGCGGCACGTATGCTTTCGGAAGGATCCGAATCGTTCATCGTCTCGACTGACCATCGAAGAGCTTCTTTTTTGATCTGCTTGACTCTTGGCATGTTACGGTAACGCTCTGGAATAGCATCAAGAAATGCGTCAGCCAGTTCGAGTTCGCGCCGTGGGAACTGCATTTGTGATGGACCGATGTATTCGTACATGACGAATAATCCTCCGGGCTTTAGTGTGTGCTTGATCTGATCAAGAAGGTGTTCAAGCTGAAAAACGTGGTGTAACGCGGCGTGCACGTAAACAGCGTCATATGTCTCTTTGGGTAGTTTCGCGCTATTCAGATCGGCGACTTCGTAGGTCAAACCGTCCAGCCCCTCGTTCTTGGCTGCTCTTTTTGCTCCTTCAATTGCGCCTTCCGCAACGTCCATGCCATGAATAAACTGACAATAGTCGTTACGGCGTAAAACTCGCTCGATAACACCAAAGCCGCACCCAAGTGACAGCGCTTTGATTGGCTTTTTAAACTTAGCCAACAGTCCTGCCGAATGAGTGATCCAATCCATTTCCGGGTCTCCCGTAGCGCGGCGGTTCATGTTCTCGGAAGCGCCAGGTGTCTGAGGCCACTGTGTACCCGGAACATCGCGGCCAGGATCGCTCCACCATTCAGCTGCTCTTTCCGTGGACTCACTCATGCAAGATCATGCCACTCTTGCAACACCCCGCAAGATGTACCGGCCGGGGATACAACGTGTAGGCCCATTTCGTCGATGACATGCGCTACCGAAGGGCCGCAAAATATTTTACTCGTGCGTCGAACTCGGCTTCCAACTCATCTGCTGCGACAGATGAATGCGTGGTGGGCTGTCTGGTTTGATCGATCTCAGTGGAAAGTCGCCGCGCCTCTTTCACAATTGCGGGATCGGTCGCCGGATCGTCCGACTTAAAGTCCGCCGGCACGTTGGAACTATTGATACGCTGTGAAAGCGGTTCGAGACATTTAGAGGAATACGACTCCCCCAGGAACTCAAGTAACAAGCGCAGAGCCGATTCGGGGTTCTCGACTAAGGCGCTATACGGCAAGCGATAAACTACCTGCGGACCGTAAGCTTCCTCAGCCTTCAAACATGCCCCCACCGTGCGCAGCCAATATTTGTACGCCTCTTCTTCGTTTGCCGCCACATGTATCCCAGCAATGCGGTGGAAATTGAGCATCGAGCGCACTACGGAATCCACGTCGCGTACGATATGGACGAATAGGGCAGTTGGAAATAGTTTACGCAGCCCACAAATGTGAAAGGAATACTCCGGCGTTTGATCTACCCAGCGCGTTTTGTGTTGAGAATCCGAAGCCGCTGTTCGAAGCGAATCGACGAGTTCGGAATAGAGTAGCGCATTGGCGTCGTCCGCAACGCCGTACTGCCGAAGCGCTGCACCAGTGGCAGCATCCAGTTGGCCAGTCATTTCGCCAAGGTAAAGCCCCTCCTCCTTAAGAAAGCGTTGAACTGCCGTAATCAAACGTGTTCGGTCTAAGTCGGACCTGTGTCCGAGGACCAGACCATTAATGCTGCGTCCGATGTGGGAAAAGAATTCATCGCGCGAAATCCCCATCGCACTTAAGATTGATAAGATACCGCGCGCCGCACCCACCTGGTAGCTGATCGCGAGATTCGCCGCAAAATCCCCCATCCAATTCGATTCCGGCACCGGGAAGATGTTCGGATGGTGGCCAAGGCACCACGCAAGAATACTGGTTCCAGAGCGCGGCGAGCCCACTACGAAGATTGGTTTGTTGATGTCGGCCTGCATTTCAGCGTTTTTTGGAAGCCGCACTGTCATCCGTGTTTCGTGATGCTTTTGATTCGGTGACGGCTTTTCGTCGCATCCAGAAGCTGCCGCCAATCCATCGACGCAAATTGGGGAAAGCTGCTTTCAGGTCTGCTAGATAATAATGGTTCAGATAGCTATTCGCCATTAGCACGTCGAACTCGGAGTTGAATATCAGAAAAGCTTGTAACAGGTACTGTTCAGTCCAAAAACGAAACTCCTCCAGCATCCAATCGCGCCGATACTCGAACGGAAGAAAAATATCGTGCACGTGCACGATGACTCCCGCGTCCAAACGCGGCAATATCTCCAGGAAAAGGTAGTTGACGTCACCGCCTGTCTTCACGGTGTGCGAACTGTCGATAAACAAAATGTCGCCGGACTCAAGTTGGGAAAAAAATTCCACGTCCACGTCTTGAACCTTGCTCTCAATCAATGATTGCAAGGCCGGGATGCCGTTATCCTTGCGAATAAGCTCATTCGGAAAAGGATCGATGCAGATCAGCGCTGAGCTCTTGTTTTTGGCAGCAGCCTGGCCGAGCACAAGCGAAGAAAAACCGCTGCCCACTTCGATAATCCGGCGTGGTTGAAAGTGGCGGACCACACAGTAAGCAACCAAGACGTCAGTGCCGCGAAATGGCCACAGCTGGCCAGGTGGAGGCTCCGCCGCAAGGGTTTCATATTCGTCACGAAGTTTTGAAAAGTGATTTCGCAGGAGATCGAGCTGCGCTGCGTCGTTCATGTTAATCCCCGGGAGCTCGCTGGCTTGGCTCCAGAGTGTTTCAGGCAACGATTGTGTGTCGGGAATCGGCTCGTAAAAATGTACTGGCGTCACGTGAAACCCATGCCTCTCCCAATACGCGAACAATTCCCGATATTCTTTTCTCTGAAGACATCGCGGCATCACCGCAGCGATGAATTGAGAAAGCTCTGAGATCTCGATGTTTCCCCGTTTTACCTCGTCTGCAATTTCCCGAAGCGCGGCCGGCGCGGACTCAATCTCACGTCTCGCCTTGACCGAATCGATTGCTACCTCGGGACTGCTAGGCGCGTACAGGCGAAATTCGTACACCTTTGAGTCCTTGATCCACGGAATTTCGACCTGGCCAGACGATCCTCCTTTCGTCACCAGCTTCTCGTCATCCGCCCCGGTCGAAACACGTATCTCCGCTCCGGCTGGATCGTTTGTCTCCCAGGAAACCACGCAGCGTTGCCCAAAGAAAAGCGGATTCGGGTCGGCGTGAATTGTCCCGGTAATCTTCCCGGTTGCCTCCGTTTTATTCACTGCCGGTAATCAACATCAGCTGCGACGACGAGCTCGGGTTCTGTAATCGGTTGTGACAGCTTTGAGCTTTTTAGATGCGCGTCGCTAAATAGGAATTCTAATTTCTTGCGTCCTGCATCGGTAGAATACAGAGCACGTGTTTTCTCCACGCCATTTTCTGAGATTGTGTTCCAAAGTTGCTCGGATTGGTAAAGGTCAATTACTGCCCGCGCGAACTCTTTGGGCTCATCTGCTACCAGAATCTCTTCGCCGTCACGCAAGCCGGTTCCTTCCACAGCGAGTGAGGTAGCGACTACCGGGACGCCAAATGCCATGCTTTGATTGATCTTGCCTTTGACTCCAGCCCCGAATCGCAAAGGGGCGACGGACAGTTTTACGCTATCGAAAAACGGACGCACATCCCTTTGTAATCCCGCGACAATGATCCGCTCGTTTGCAAAGGCCACGATCTCCGGAGGAACCTTGTCACCGATGATGTAGAATTTTGCATCGCCCAGAGATTCACTTAGCAACGGGTAAATTTCCTTCAGGAAGAATAGAACAGCATCAATGTTAGGTGGGTGTTGGAAACCGCCGATGAATAGCATGTCCCGCCGAAGTGCAAACGGCGTATTGGAACCGGGCACATCGACAATATTCGACACCAATTGGAAGGATTTCTCAGGCGATTCCTTTTGCAGCAAATCCTGTTCTGCGCTGCTTACCACCCATGTCTCGTCCGATTGATCAATCAATTCATACTCCCACTGCTTTGTTTCTTGCGCCTTCTGCCGGGTCTCGGGATCGCCGGTTAAACGCGCTTCGCTTTCTTCTCGAAGGAAGTGGAGGTCGACCGTGTCGAAAATAATGCGGCTTTGCGGTGCGTACAAACGAACGTCAGCGATGTGTTTCCTTGCAAACTGACATCGGCTTAGCACAACCACGTCAAATTCAGGGCCGTGTGCAATCAAGTAGTCACGAATCTTTTTAGCGTAAGGGTGATGGACTACCTTGATTCCCCGTTTTTGCAGGTCCGCAGTATAGGGAGGAATATCTGCCAGGTTATCGGGCAGAAATGTGACGTGATGACCAAGCCCGTGAAGGAGCTTAAGGATCTGGAACATGCGCAGCGATCCCGAATCGCGATCCGGCATCGGAAGGTGATGATCGATAACCAGAATGTTCCTGCGACCCGGCGGCGGTTTTAACAGGGATGCAACATCGCCATTAGCTGGCCTTGTTATCAACTCGTCAGACCATGCTTCTGCGAACGTCGAGCGGTTAACATCCTGGTACTTTTTAGCTCCAGCAGAAAGATCAGTTCCACCAGTGGCTCCCTCACAATGAATGACCTCGCTTAACGGCTGATAAAAGACCTTGTAACCCGCCCGCCGAACCTTGAATGCCAAATCGGTATCCTCGTAATATCCGGGCGCGTAGCGCGAATCGAACCCGCCTAAACTTTCAAACAGCGCCTTTGGAACCATCAACGCTGCGCCTGAACAGTAATCTACTTCGCGCAGATAGTTGTATTCAGGCTTTTCGGGATCATCAAACTTGCCGTAGTTCCATCCTGATGCGTCTCGCCAGATAATCCCGCCCGCTTCCTGTAACCGGCCATCGGGATAAAGCAGTTTTGAACCTATTATGCCTGCCCGAGGCTCTTCTGTGAAGGTGTCCAGCAAAGCAGTCAGCCAGCCCGGTTTTAGGAGGGTGTCGTTGTTCAGAAAAACCAAATATTTGCCGCGCGCGTTTTCCGCGCCGTGGTTGCACGAAACAACAAACCCGGAGTTTTTCTCGTTGCGGAGATAAATGATGCCCTCAACTTGCGGAAGCACATCGGCGGTCGCGTCGGTTGAGCAGTCATCCACTATGATGACTTCGAAAGGCGCCTGTTCTTCTACAGTTTGCAAGGAAGCCAGGCATGCGTGCGTGTATTCCAACTGGTTAAAGACCGGAATGATGATCGAAACATCCACCTCCTCGTGCCGAGCAAAATGAAGCGACTCCAGCGGTACTGAAGGCACAGGGATAGCCGAAGTGGCTGCAGCAGGTTCGGAGCCGGTGGTGGTTGCTTTCGCCTCATCCTGCGAAATCCTGGGAATCTTTGGCACCAGAGTGGCTTTGATTTCATCGTCGATCTTTGCCACCTCCGGGTGTTCGGTGCGCCATTTGCCATAAGCGGCAACAATCTTTTCAAGATGCCCGTAACCAGCCGGTACTTTCCCGTGAGACAACTTTGCCTTGAGCGCGGCACCGGGATTCGCCAATTTCCACCGACGAGACGTCCGCAGCTTGCGCGCGGCGTCTTCCGCATCCTCAAGAAGTCGCGAGAGCCGTCTCGTATTTTGCAGTTGTTTGCGTAACCGGTCCGTTAATTCGCCGATGTATCTTTCGTCTTCTGCAAGATTTACGCTTCTTTGGTGAAGCAGACCGTTCATCTCCAGAATCCGCTGGCGTAATTCCTCCACTTCGGCCTTGTAATCAGTTTCGGTTTTTGTCAGATGAGCGCTGATTTCTTCGATCTGCGCTGTGTATTGCTTTTCTGTTTTAGCCAGATGGTTGGTGAGTTCCTTGACCTGCGCTTTGTGAGCGGTTTCAGTTTTGGCCAGATGGGTCGTGAGCTCCTTTACTTGGGCCTTGTGCCGCTCCTCGCTGTGCAAAAGATGAGCGCTGAGTTTCTCCATTTCGGCTTTGTGCCGAGCTTCGGTTTGAGCGAGGAGCTCGCCGTATAGGTGCTCGATCTGCGCGAATCGATCCGGAACGAACGAGTCAACCCGACTCACCGCGCCGGGAAGGAAATCGCTCTCGTCTGATTTCCCACCCGGGACAGACGTTGTCACAGACGTCTTCCCTTTCCCGGGTAACGCTTGCGCAATCAACTCTCTATAGAGCTCAACTACTTTTCCGGAAACGCCCGCATCAATCAGTTGGTCAACAGTGAAGTGAGTGTGACGTCTTTTCGTTGCAACCAGTTCCGCGGCAGCACGTAATTTCTGATCAGGCAATCCAATAAAATTCGCGATCCGCTTTAACTCTTCTCCAGCGTTTTCAAAAAATAAATCGTAATGAGTTATAAGCCGCTCATGTTTGCTCGCTTTTTCAATCAACCGCCGGTTATAGATCTCCCACAGGCGCAAACCAAACGCATACGAAGTTCCGTTGCGCTTTCGCATCGAGTAAGCGACCTCGAGCGGATTGCGCACGATGACCACCGTTTTCAAACCCGGCAGAAGGTCTTCCCAGAAGGGCAACGTCAAACTATTGCGTGGATCCTTCCACCCCCATACATGTGCCGAATGAAAGCCCTCGATTAGAAGCCCCGCTTTCATGCGAAACGTATCGAGCCGTTCGTCGGACAAATTCTCGCTGGCACTTGGTGGCAAATCCCACGCACCCCCAAGCGCATCGAGCAACTCGTCATTCAACGCGACAAAACCCAGATGTTCCCAGAAACCATCCGGATTGTCCGCTTGTGGCGGCATCAACGCATCCTTCGGCCCCAAATAGAGCCCGCACCCGTGCAGAAGTCGGGTCAACATCGACGTTCCTGAACGGTGCGCGCCGGCAATGCAAATCGCCGTCTGAATATCGGCATTACTTTTCACGCAAAGGCTTTATAGAACGACGACCCGCTGGGTGCGTCAAGGCGATTGCTATGTCCGTGTCCACATCTACGTTCCATATTGATGCAGCGAAATGACGGCCGCGCGCCAGATGAGATCCGTCCGATCAATTTCGAGTTAAACGTCGCACCGCACGCGAGCGGTTCAGTCTTAGTCTCCATCGGCAAAACGCGCGTAATCTGCGCGGTTACGATCGAAGAGACTGTGCCGCGCTGGATGAAAGAGCAGAACGTAACCGGTGGTTGGCTTACCGCGGAATATTCAATGCTGCCCTACTCGACACAGCCGCGTAAACCGCGGGACATTACCAAGGGCCGTATCGACGGTCGCAGCGTCGAGATCCAACGCCTGATCGGCCGGTCGTTGCGCGCGGTGGTTGACTTGGAAAAACTCGGGCCCCGCACGATCTGGGTGGATTGTGACGTCCTGCAAGCCGACGGCGGAACGCGCACAACTGCGATCACTGGCGCAAGTCTGGCGCTGGCAATCGCCTGCCGAAGGTTCGTCAGGGAAAAAAAACTCGTTGCCCCGCCGATGCTAAAATTGGTCGCCGCAATTAGCGCAGGTGTTCTGGATGGACAGGCGATCGTCGACCTCAATTACGACGAGGACAAAAACGTCGCCGTCGACTTTAATCTTGTCGCAACCGAAGACAGCGAATTTGTAGAAGTCCAAAGTTCGGGAGAAGAAGCAACATTTACCGGCTCGCAACTGGACGAAATGCTGACACTCGGGCGCAACGGCATCAGCGCGCTCATTGGCGCCCAACGCGCTGTTTTAGCGCGGATCATGGTGACGCCACCGGAAACGTGAGCGTTTGCCGCTTCAACTGCAAAAGCGGCGGGGCATCGCCGCACTCCAAAAACGCAAGCGCATACTTATGCACTTCGAAGACGGCCACGTTTTGGAGTGCGGCAGTGTTCTGCCGCTTTCGGATTGCCGGCGAGAATCTGATCCTTGCTCTTTATTCTGACACTTGCTCTTAATGGCGTGATGAAACGGGCGCTGATCACCGGTATCACCGGGCAGGACGGAAGTTACCTGGCTGATCTGCTGTTGGAGAAAGGCTACGAAGTCCACGGGATCATCCGACGCGCCAGCACGTTCAACACTTCGCGCATAGATCATCTCTACGCCGATCCGCACGTTAACGATGTCCGAATGTTTCTGCATTACGGCGACCTCAGCGATTCGGTCAATCTCGTGAAGCTTCTTTACGAATTAAAACCGGACGAAATTTATCATCTCGGTGCACAAAGCCACGTGCGCGTGAGCTTCGACATTCCTGAATACACATCGGATGTTACCGGTGTCGGCACCATCCGGATCCTGGAAGCGATCCGCGAAGCGGGGTTGCGTTCCCGCTTTCTTCAGGCATCGAGCAGCGAAATGTTCGGTAAAGCCCAGGAGGTACCGCAAAACGAGAAGACGCCATTCTGGCCACGCAGCCCCTACGGAGTGGCCAAGGTTTTTGCGTATTGGGCGACTGTGAATTACCGCGAGAGTTACGGTCTTTGCGCCAGCAACAGCATCATGTTCAATCATGAAAGCCCGCGGCGCGGCGAAACTTTCGTCACACGCAAAATTTCGCGTGCAGTCGCCGCCATTAAGCACGGCGTGCAAAAAGAATTGTTTCTCGGCAATCTGGATGCGAAACGCGATTGGGGATACGCGCCGGAGTACGTCGAAGGGATGTGGCGAATTGTGCAGCTTGGCGAAGGCAACGATTTCGTACTGGCTACCGGCGAAACGCACACCGTGCAAGAGTTCGTCGAAGCGGCTTTCGCGCACGCGAATCTGGATTGGAAGCAATTCGTAAAACATGACCCGCGTTACGAGCGCCCGGCAGAGGTCGACCTACTGCTGGGTGATGCGTCGAAAGCAAAAAAGATTCTCGGTTGGGAACCGAAGGTGCGCTTTCACGAACTGGTCCGCATCATGGTCGACGCGGACATGGATTTTCTCTCGCGCAATACAGCCAGGAAACACCTCGGCAAATTGCCGTAAGGAACCAGGTCCGATTAACGCCGTGGCTCGAATTTGGCAGACTGGGCAGTCTAGCGCATCACAAATGGCGCCGTGTTTTCAGATCCCATTGAATGACCTGAGACCATACCGGGTACGGCGCTGACGAGTGAGGTGTCCACGATCGTCACTGCCGCGCCAATTCCAACTATGTTGTACAATTGGATGATGTCAGTGGAGCGCATCCTGATGCATCCGTAGCTCGCGGCCGAGCCGATTCTCCATTCCTCTGGAGTGCCGTGAATGTAAATGTCCCGCCCAAACGCGTTCGCATTTTGACCTTCAAGTCCGCGCAACCAAAGTATTCGCGTCACGATGGGATCCCGTCCCGGCGAGTTGGCCAGGACAACTTCTCCGGTACGTCGCCGGTCTTTGAATACCGTGCCGGGAGGCGCATTGTCGCCAATCTTCTCCGCAATCTGCAGTTTCCCTAACGGCGTAAACCTGCTGCCCGGCCTATCGCCAAGACCGAACTTGGACGTTGAGACCGGGTAGACAGCCATCAGGTTTCCGCGATCGAGAAGTGCTAACTTTTGGTCGCGGGTGCTGACGACGATATGATGCTGAGTATCCGGCGCTGCACAGGATGCAAGAAATAGAGCAAGAAGGAGATAAGGACGAATCGCCGAACCCTTTGTCTTTGCGCGAGTTCCCGGCGATCGCGCCCTGCCGTTTTTGATCTTCATGCGCGATTGAACCTAAAGAACTGCTCTGCGGTTTCGGTCGTTGCTTCAGCAATTTCTTTCAGTGAAACTGCTCGGGCTGCAGAGATCGCTTCGGCCACTATGCGCGTATGCGCGGGTTCGCAGCGTTTTCCGCGAAAAGGGACGGGCGCCAAGAAGGGGCAATCGGTTTCGACCATAAATTTCCAAAGGGGGATTTCTGCCGCGACCTGTTGCACAGCTGCGCCGTTTTTGAAAGTGACAATTCCCGTGAACGACACCAGATGGTCGAGACCGATAACTTCATTTGCCTCCTCGAGAGAGCCGCCAAAGCAATGAAAAACGCCGCGCACCTTACCGGTGTAAGCGCGGAGGACTTCCAGTGTGTCTTCCCACGCGTCGCGTTGATGAATCACGATGTTCAGCCCGAGCTCCACCGCCAGATCGAGCTGCTGCTGGAACAAACTCGCCTGTTTCGATTTGCACGCACCATCGCGAATTTGCGCTTCGATTTCTTCGTCGGTCTCACTTCGCAGTGCTGTCATAACTTGCACCTGCTTTTCCTGGGCGACTTCTTCACTCGGCAAACGGTGATAATCCAGTCCGGTCTCGCCAATCGCCACAACGCGCGAGTTTTTCGCCAGCTCGCGCAACGGCGTGATTACATCGTCTTCCGCCTCCTCTACGTGGCTGGGATGAACGCCAATTGCCGCGTAAACAGATGGATATTTTTCCGCGAGTTCAATCGCACGCCGGCTGCTTTCGATGGATGTGCCGATGGTTATGACGCGTCTGACGTCCGCTTCCACAGCGCGCTGAAGCACATCCTCGAGGTCATTTGCGAAATCGGGAAAATCGAGATGTGCGTGAGTGTCGATCAGCATCCGATTATTTTAGGGGATTTCGGTGAAACGCCAAATTTCTGCTGGCTGAGATTCCGGATCAAAGCGACATAACATTTGATGCAAAAAATTACTCCATTCTTGTGGTTCGATGATCAATCGGAAGAGGCGGTGAGGTTTTACACGTCTATTTTCAAAAATTCCAAGGTCGGGAGAATTCTGCGCTCCGGCGAAGAAGTCACCAAAGTCTCGGAGAGCGGCAGATCTGTAGGATCGGTGCTAACGATTGAATTCGAAATCGAAGGCCAGAAGTTTGTCGCTCTTAACGGCGGTCCACTTTTCAAATTCAATGAGTCCATCTCCTTTGTGATAAACTGCGAGACGCAGGAAGAAGTGGATTATTATTGGGAGAAACTGACTGCGGATGGCGGAGAAGAGTCGCAATGCGGTTGGCTCAAGGACAAATTCGGTGTGTCGTGGCAGGTAACGCCAATTGGTACTGATCGACATGCTGCAGGATAAAGACTCCGCGAAGGCGGAAAGAGTCATGAAAGCAATGCTTCAAATGCAGAAGATCGATATCGCGAAATTGAAGGCTGCTTACGCCGGTAAGTGACGCTCTGAGAGTCTATGGCTTCCGTCAGGCGAACACGCGCGACGATCGACGAGTATCTCACGACGGTGAATGCTCAACAGCGCGTCGCGTTGCAGAAGCTGCGCCGGACTATCCGTGCTATCACGCCCGAATCGGAAGAGTGCATTAGCTATGGAATTCCGGCGTTTCGTTTGAACGGACGCTCGTTGGTTTTCTTCGGTGCGTGGACGAATCATTGCTCGTTCTATCCCGGAAGCGCTGCAACGTTGAAAAAATTTCGGACTAATCTGAAAAACTTCCAGATCAGTAAGGGCACCATTCGTTTCTCTCCAGATAAACCGCTGCCGGTTGCGGTGGTGAAGAAACTGGTTAAAGCGCGAATCGCAGAGAACAACAATCGAGCAACTACAAACAGGAAAACACCGTGAGCAAAGTCAGAGTTCTAGTCGGAACAAGAAAAGGCGCGTTCATCCTCACATCGGATGGTGCGCGCAAACGATGGAAGGTCAGCGGCCCGCATTTTGCAGGCTGGGAAATTTATCACATGAAAGGGTCAGCCATTGATCCCGGCCGGATCTATGCGTCTCAGACAAGTGCCTGGTTTGGCCAAATCATCCAGCGTTCAGACGACGGCGGAAAAACCTGGAACACACCGGGCAGCAGCCCGGAGGAATTGCATGGCACTGACGGGATGCAAAAAGCCGAGAGCAACAAATTCGTTTACGATTCTTCACCTGAGACGGGTAAGCCAATCACCACGCATCAGTGGTACGATGGCACTCAGCATCCGTGGGAATTCAAACGCGTCTGGCACCTGGAACCGTCGCTTCACGATCCGGATCACGTTTACGCCGGGGTAGAAGATGCCGCGATCTTCGAATCGAGAGACGGCGCCAAATCGTGGCATGAACTGGCTGGGCTGCGCGGCAGCGATACAGGACCGAAATGGCAGCCGGGCGCGGGCGGCATGTGTTTGCACACGATCCTTCTCGATCCCAAAGATCCGGAGCGAATTTACATCGCGATCTCCGCGGCGGGAGCGTTTCGCACCGACGACGGCGGAAAAACGTGGAAGCCGATCAACCGCGGCCTGCACTCAGAATACATTCCAGACCCAAACGCGGAGGTCGGTCACTGCGTGCATCGGATCGCGATGCATCCGGCGCGTCCAAACACTTTGTTCATGCAAAAGCATTGGGACGTGATGCGCAGCGATGACGCGGGCGGTTCATGGCATGAGGTCAGCGGCAATTTGCCGAGCGATTTCGGATTTCCGATCGACGTTCATGCGCATGAGCCGGAAACGATCTACGTCGTACCCATCAAGAGCGATTCGGAGCATTACCCGCCCGAGTGGCAAATTGCGCGTGTATCGCAGCCGGACAGGCGGCAACGATTGGGAAGCCCTAACGAAAGGTCTGCCGCAACGCAATTGTTACGTGAACGTGTTACGCGACGCGATGTCCGTCGATTCGCTTGATCCTTGCGGTGTTTATTTCGGCACCACTGGCGGCCAGGTTTATGCCTCGGTGGATGCAGGCGATAAATGGAAACCGATCGTGCGCGATCTGCCTGCAGTTCTGTCGGTAGAGGCGCAAGCATTGCCATGATACGGGTTATTCTTCCGCCTAATCTACGGACGTTGGCGCATGTCGAGGGTGAATTGGGACTTGAGCTCAACGGAACGCTGACTCAACGCTCGCTGCTCGACGCCGTTGAAGCGAAATATCCGATGTTGCGCGGGACAATGCGCGATCAGGTGA
This sequence comes from uncultured Verrucomicrobiae bacterium, assembly GCA_963804875.1. Taxonomy (GTDB): domain Bacteria; phylum Verrucomicrobiota; class Verrucomicrobiia; order Chthoniobacterales; family UBA10450; genus Udaeobacter. The sequence continues at coordinate 79,773 of CAWDRX010000005.1, read as the reverse complement.
CGCAGGTTCGGCGGCCAATGGTCCGTTTTTTTGCCTGCGGCGAAGATTTGTCACATGAATCCCCCGATGCGCCGTTGCCCGATGCAATTGTGAATGGAGCAGAACCGTTCCTGATCATCGGCGCAATTGCGGGCGGCTAGATAACCGCTCTGAATTTGCGGGGCACAATCGTATTCGCTTGATTGCGCGGCTCGCGCCCAACCGATATGCTCCGGCGCATGTCTGCAAAAGCGGATGCAATTCAGCGGGCCAAAAACGCGCAACAACCAACCAGTGTCATGCGCGCTGAATATCCGTTGCTCATCGCGTTAGCAACGGTCGCGACTTTCCTCGTGCTGGGAAACCAGTTGGAGGAAGTCACTGTTCACGTCCTCCCGCTGGTCGGTGTTTTTGTTTGGCTTTTTGCTGTGATCCTTTGGGCGGCCGTGTGCGTAGTGCGACATGCCGATTGTCTTGCGGTCAAACTTGGCGAGCCCTACGGAACTTTAATCCTCACCCTCTCCGCGATCAGCATCGAGGTCGTAATGATTTCCACGGCGATGTTACATGGCGAAAACAATCCGACGCTCGGACGCGATGCAATTTTTGCGGTGATCATGATCGCGCTTAACGGCCTCGTGGGTCTATCTCTGCTGCTTGGCGGGCTGCGATATCGCGAACAGCATTACAACATCCAGGGCGTCAATGCGTATCTCAATGTGATCATGGCCCTGGCTGTGCTCGGTCTGGTATTGCCAAATTTCACTACTTCGACTGCCGGCCCGAACGTTTTCCACGGAACAGGAAATCTTTTTTCGCGGCCGTGTCGCTCTTGCTTTACGCGACTTTTCTGCTCATCCAGACGCTGCGACATCGCGGCTACTTTCTGGATGTAAAAGAAATCACGGCCAAGCATTCCCCGCATCATGTAGTTCGCGTACGGTCAACAGGTTTTCACGCGGTAATGCTGCTTTTGTACCTGGCTACGGTTATTTTCCTTGCGGAGAAGTTCGCCGTTCCGATGGACAACAGCATCGAAAAATTTCATATGCCACAGGCATTTGGCGGCGCGATCATCGCTGCGCTGGTGCTCTCTCCGGAAGGACTGGGCGGGATCACCGCAACTCTGCAAAACCAATTGCAGCGTTCGATAAACATTTTGTTCGGCTCGTGCTGGCCACGATCGGGCTGACGATTCCTGCCGTGTTGTTGATCGGATTGCTGACGAAACGGCCCGTGGCTCTTGGATTACAGGGTGGCAACCTGCCCCTGCTGCTCTTAACGCTCGCCGTCAGCGTCGTTACGTTCACGAGCCGGAAAACGAACGTTTTGCAGGGATGTATACATTTGCTGCTCTTCGCCGTTTTCGTGCTGTTAATTTTTGTTCCTTAGCAAACACGTCGCTTCAGCAGCGACGCCGCACCGATCCTCATGCCGGTCTGTGCATCACGACAGCATCCGGCGCGTTGTTCAACGACCTTGAACCCAAATCGCTCGTAAAGACGCAACACCGGTTTGCCAGCCACGAAGCTGATAGAGATTGTCGAGTGATCCGGATTTGCGCGCACCAATTGCGTTAATAGAGCCGTGCCGATGCCATGCCTGCGGTGCTCTGGTTTCACCGCGAGTGCAAGCTCGGGCGATGTGGCAGATTTGTCGGCTGGTTGGCGAAGCCAGGCTGCCCCAATCAAAGCCCGATTTTTTTTGTCATGCGCGACGAATCCCGTGTCGCCGACGCGACCCCAGCCTTCCACGTATCTTGAAATCTCTGGGCGCCGTACGACATCGCGCGACGGCGGTTCGCTTTTTCCAGCCGGTGACAAGCCGTAAAACACCATCTCCCAAAGAATGGGTTCATCCTGGGTCGTAAGCTGGCGAATCACGTAGTCCATCGGCGCCGAAAACAGTGTCTATTATAGCCGGTGTGCGCGAACACGAAACAAGAGAACGCCTGCGCATTCGGTTGAATCACGATTTCCGCGATAAGTCTTATTGGACGAGCATTATACAACGCGAATATTCCCCGAACCAGAATTTTTAAAATCGAAGTTGACGTGCATCCAGTGCCTGCTAAAGTGATTGTCCCGCGCGAAGCGGGACTCCTTCACTTTGGAGTGCGTTCTACGTACATTTTGGGACTGCAAATTGGAACTCAATTTTGTCCCGGTTTATCGCCCCGTCGCGTTTCGCGAAGGCGGCGAGAAGATCGGAAGCAGAATTGAGTTTTTTTGTCGCTTGGAATGTACGCAACGTCTGTTCTTTGACATCTACATACAGGGTAGTAAGAATACAACTTTAAGAGCTGAGTCTGAAATCAAGTCGCTGCCGCAAGGCGGCGAGAGAGTTTCAGTTATCAAAGAATCTCGGTCGAAAGACCGAACAGATTGATCAAGCTACAAAGAGCGCATCATGGATGCCTTGGTGCCAATAGGCGATGAAGGACGTGGTAAGCTGCGTTAAGCTACGGTGAGCGGCAAACACGCTTTGACCCGTAGATTTCCGAATGGGATAACCTGAGCAGGGTAATACTTGCTCGAGTTCCTGTGAATTTATAGCAGGAACATCGCGACACCCGGTGAAGTGAAACATCTCAGTAACCGGAGGAAAAGAAATCGAAAGAGATTCCGTCAGTAGTGGCGAGCGAAAGCGGAACAGGCTAAACCTGCCGATTTATCGACAGGGGTTGTAGGAGCCCGACGTGGTAGTGCAAAGGTTAGGTGAAGCTTCTGGAAAGCTGCGCCATAGAGGGTGAAAGGCCCGTAACCGAAAACCAAAGCACGCCTAGGGATTTCCTGAGTAATACGATGCACGTGAAACTTCGTATGAATCTGCGCCGACCACGGCGTAAGCCTAAATACTCATTGGCGACCGATAGTGAACAAGTACCGCGAGGGAAAGGTGAAAAGAACCGCTGCGAGCGGAGTGAAATAGTACCCTGAAATGATGTGCTTACAAGGTGTCAAAGCCCGCAAGGGTGATGGCGTGCCTTTTGCTTAATGAGTCTGCGAGTTACTATCAGTGGCGAGCCTAAATTCTTTTGGAATGGAGGCGAAGCGAAAGCGAGTCCGAAATGGGCGACTTAGTCGCTGGTAGTAGACCCGAAGCGGAGGTGATCTACCCATGAGCAGGATGAAAGTTGCTTAACCGCAACTGAAGGTCCGAACCCGTGAAGGTTGAAAACTTCTGGGATGACTTGTGGGTAGGAGCGAAAGACTAATCAAACCCCGTGATAGCTGGTTCTCCCCGAAATAGCTTGAGGGCTAGCCTCGTGTGCTGACCTGCGGAGGTAGAGCACTGGATGAACTAGGGCCCATACCAGGGTACCGAACTCAATCAAACTCCGAATACCGCAGGGTGTAACACGGGAGTCAGTGCGTGAGGGATAAGCTTCACGCGCGAGAGGCAAACATGCCAGACCAGCAGCTAAGGTGCCCAAATACCGTTCAGTGGAAAGGATGTGAGGTTGCTTAGACAGTGAGGATGTTGGCTTAGAGGCAGCCATCATTTAAACAGTGCGTAATAGCTGACTCATCGAGCGATCTCGCGCCGATAATGATTGGCGATAAACGGTATACCGAAGCTCTGGAATACATTTTGGTTCGCCAGAATGGATTGGTAGGGGAGCGTTCTTAAAGCATCGAAGCGCAAGGGTAACTGAGCGTGGAGCTTTAAGAAGTGAGGATGCAGACATGAGTAGCGATAAGACAGGTTAAATTCCTGTCCGCCGTAAACCCAAGGTTTCCTGGGGAAGGTTCGTCCTCCCAGGGTTAGTCGGGACCTAAGTCGAGGCCGAAGGGCGTAGACGATGGACAGCAGGTTTAATATTCCTGCACCGGCTGTGGTTAAGCTCGGAAGTGACGTTTCTGTGGAAATGGGTCGCCGATTGAAAGTGGCGGTCTGCCCGCAAGGGCAAGGACGTGGAGGCTTCGGCTGAAGCGGATCCATTAAAGCGGGAACCAAGAAAAACTTCCGGGTGTTCCCATGGTTGCCCGTACCGTAATCCGACACAGGTGGGTGGGCATAATTATGCCAAGGCGCGTGAGTGAAACCTCGTTAAGGAACTCGGCAATCTAGCCCCGTAACTTCGGAAGAAGGGGTGCCACCGTAAGGTGGTCGCAGTGAAATGGGTCAACCGACTGTTTAACAAAAACACAGCACTCTGCCAAGTCGTGAAGACGACGTATAGGGTGTGACACGTGACCAATGCGGAAAGATTATGGTAAGACGTTAGTACCGCGCAAGCGGGACGAGGCGTTGAACCGAAGTCCCCGTGAATGTCGGCCGTAACTATAACGGTCCTAAGGTAGCGAAATTCCTTGTCGGGTAAGTTCCGACCTGCACGAATCGTGTAACGAGTTGACCGCTGTCTCAACGAGGAGCTCAGCGAAGTTGTAATGGCGGTGAAGATGCCGCCTACCCGCAGTAGGACGGAAAGACCCTATGCACCTTTACTACACGCTGTTACTGTTGTTTCGGTTTCGATGCTTAGCGTAAGTGGAAGACTGTGAAGCGGCCCTTTTGGGGGTCGCAGAGTCGTCAATGAAACACCACCCTTCGGTACTGGAATAACTAACCTTTACCCGCATAACCGGGAAAGGGACACTGGCAGCCGGCTAGTTTTACTGGGGCGGTATCCTCCCAAAGAGTAACGGAGGAGTACGAAGGTTGGCTCAACCTGGTTGGCAATCAGGTGTCGAGTATATGGATATAAGCCAGCTTAACTGTGAGAGACACACCTCGAGCAGATACGAAAGTAGGTCCAAGTGATCCGGTGGTTGAATGTGGAATTGCCATCGCTCAACGGACAAAAGGTACGCTAGGGATAACAGGCTGATCCTGCCCAAGAGCTCATATCGACGGCAGGGTTTGGCACCTCGATGTCGGCTCATCACATCCTGGGGCTGGAGAAGGTCCCAAGGGTCCGGCTGTTCGCCGGTTAAAGTGGTACGCGAGCTGGGTTCAGAACGTCGCGAGACAGTTCGGTCCTTATCCACTGTGGGCGCAGGAGATTTGAGGGGTTCAGACCTTAGTACGAGAGGACCGGGTCTGACGAACCGCTGGTGTTCCAGTTGTCGTGTCAACGGCAGCGCTGGGTAGCTATGTTCGGAAAGGATAAGCGCTGAAAGCATCTAAGCGCCAAGCCTATCCCAAGATGAGATCTCCCTGAAGGGTCGTGGTAGACCACCACGTTGATAGGCTCCGGGTGCAAGCACAGTAATGTGTTCAGCTCAGGAGTACTAATAACCCGTTCGGCTTGATCTTTTACTTTTCTGTTAACCCGTTCCGCGTTTTCGCGGAACGGCAAACAGAAGAGATGAAAGATCTCAAACAAAACGAAGCTCATTAAGTTCGTGAATCGTTATGATGAATCTCGAATCACATTCTTCTTCCTGTATGTAGATGCCAGGGAACTGGTAAAGATTTTCGACTTGCGATTGCCGATCGAAAATTCTGTTCTTTCGAAATTTTGGTAGAGAGGATTGACAAAAGTCCCTAGAGATTCGGCTTCGCGCTTGCGTCGCTGCGACAGCAGCGAATTGCCAGTGCGGTTCCGCACTCTGGTGATAATAGCGCAGTGGTCCCACCCGTTCCCATTTCGAACACGGAAGTGAAACGCTGCAGCCCCGATGGTAGTACGGCGATAGGCCGCGCGAGAGTAGGACATCGCCAGAACAAAATGCCCGATGGTTAATTCCATCGGGCATTTTGCTTTTCTGGTGATGTCTTACTCGAACACTGCGCGGCGGAACGCTGACCCTGCCCTAAGAAAATCGAGCGGTGGTAGCGCGCGAGTCAATAGGACGTCTTCCAGACTCGATGTTTCCGTAGTGCGTCTTGCTTTTCCCGTCTAGGATGATTACAACGAAGCGATCGCAGACAAAACACCAACGTCGCCGTCGCCAGCTGTTCCGCAAACAGTTCCGCATACTCCGGCTGTTGCGATTTGGAGCCTCATCTTAGCTGTTCTCTCGTTTACCTGTGGTTGGGTGTTTACAGCAGTCCCGGCCGTAATCTGCGGCCATATTGCTCGCGCTAAAATTCGCAAGTCTGGCGGCGCGCTCGGCGGAAAAGGAATCGCGACAGCGGGACTGATCTTAGGCTACTTCGCCCTCGTGCTCTGCATCATGGGCATCCCGCTGCTTGTCAGCATGATTCAGTCGGATCGCGAGCGCTTACAACGTCTTTCCGCTGAACGAAAGCTAGTCGCATCTGACGATGACAAAGTGAAAGTTACAGTGCCCGGCACATGGACCAAATTGCCAGAGCTCAATAAACAGGCGTCGCTGCAAGTCGGTAACAAAAACAAAGAAGTGTATTTGATAGTGATCACTGACACGAAAACTAATCTCGACAATTTTAATCTCGAGAAACATCATCAGCAGACGCGTGACCGGATGTTGCAGAAGATGGAGAACGCGTCCGCTACCCAGCCAGTCTCGGTGACAGTCGACGGTCATCCTGCCCTGCAGGACGAACTAAGCGGAACCGAAAAAGGCACCAACGTCGTTTTTCTACACACCACCGTAGACGACGGCGATCATTTTCAACAAATCCTTGCGTGGACATTGAAATCGCGGTGGCAAAAACAGAACCAACTTCTGCGCGAGGTCACGGAACATTTTCACAGCGAAAAACCGAATGAATCGTCCGATGACTAAAACGACCGTTGCCGTTGCGCTTTTGACAGCTTGCGGGCTGCGTGCGCTTATTGCTTCAGAACCAGAAATCTCTAATCGCTCCCCGGATAAGAAATATGCGCTTTGGCAACAACATGCAGATAAACAGCCTTATCTGGGTGACGTTAAGTTGATCGAATCCAAAACTCGGGAGCCGATGCTCACCCTGGACCAACAAGTCGAGCCATTTTCAAAAAAGCTTTTGTGGAGCAAAGATTCGCAACGATTTGCTTATTTTAATGACGCGAGTTTTGACGAGGGCGGTTTCGTCAAAGTTTTCTTTCGCAACGGCGACTCCTTTTCCGAAGTGAAGTTGCCGGATCTTCCGGCACCACCACAACCCGCGACTACAGCAAACACTGAGCGCGTCAAGCCGCGAACGCGGGTCGAACCGCTGCGTTGGACCGATCGGGGTGAGCTCATCCTCGAAAAAGAAATAATCAGCGACGATTGGGGCCGCGCCGCGCTGGAGATAGCTATAGCGTTCGATGCACAACATCAGGCGACCGTGGCGAAATCCGACCCCGAGCCACCATCGGTTGTCGATTACATGCTTCTCCTTCCAAGCGATACCTTCGAAGGACCAGCCGCTAGTTGGCTTTACGTGATGCGCGCAAATGGCAACACCATCGACAAAAAGAACGGCTACATGAGCTGTCCCGGCGATGGGGCACAGCCAGAATTCGAACTGGCGCTCTTTCGTTATCGTGACGGGCGCCCGTTACTGGCTCTTTGCAGCGGCGAGATGGAAGGCGAAGACTCTGTTTCGCTTCGTTTTTATGAACTCGGCGCCAACGGTAAAATGCAGCCGATCGATCACTGGATGTTTCCCATTCCCGACGTCAGTTACAATCCGGAGACCGCTTCCACCAAAACTAATTGGAAATTCAAAGTACCGCACAGTGGGAAAACTATTACCATTGAATCGCCGAAGGGTATGAAGACGCTCTACAAACTCACCTGGAATGGCGAACGCTTCGAGAAAAGCAAGTAGCGAAATCGGCGGCGTTTTTCCGACGGAGAACACAACAATCAGCCGGCTAGCTTTCGAAAAAGAATCTCGTTATTTGCAAGTCGGAGCCAACGAGCTCTAGGCATGTAGCAAAACGTCGCGAGATCTCGTCATCCGGTTAACGCCAAGGCGTCAACTGACCTCCATTCTTCTGGAGTTAACTTCAAATTTCGCGCCGCCATATTTTCATCCAGGTGAGCGAGCGATGACGTCCCTGGAATTGGCAGCATCACTGAAGATCGGTGCAGCAGCCATGCCAGTCCTAGCTGGTAAATACTTACGCCATGATCTTTCGCGATTTTCTCCAGAGCGCCGCTGGTCATCCCCCGGCTTCCTCCGACTGGCGCCCATGGCATAAAACCGATCTGTTCTTTTTCACAATATGCGAGGGTGTTGTCCCATTTACGGTCCGTCATGTTGTAGCGGTTCTGCACGGTGACGATCGGCACAATCTTCCGCGCGCGCTGGACTTGCTCGGGTGATACTTCTGATAATCCGATATGGCGGATTTTGCCGGCGCTCTGCATCTCCTTCAAAGCGCCTAACGAATCTTCCATCGGCACCTTCGGATCAACGCGATGAAGTTGATAGAGATCGATCCGCTCGAGTTTCAGACGCTTCAGACTTTTATCGACGCATTGCTTGAGATATTCAGGTCGCCCGTCTGGAACCCACTTGTCGGGGCCAGGTCGGGTATTGCCGCCTTTCGTCGCGATGACAAGTCCTTTCGGATAAGGATAGAGCGCCTCTGCGATGAGTAGTTCATCAGTTTCGGGTCCTGTACGCATCCGCCGTGTCGATCAAGTTCGCGCCAAGTTCCACGGCTCGCCGCAATACTTTGCGCGCGTTTTCGCGGTCGGGCGGCCAACCCCAGATCCCCTCGCCCGTTAAACGCATCGCACCAAATCCAAGTCGATTAACGGGCAAATCTCCACCGATGGTAAAACTGGAGTTGTCGCTCGCCGACCCAGCCGCAAAGAGTGTCGCTGCTCTGCCAGCCAAAAGCGAAGCTCCGCCTGCGAGCGTTGCCCGAAGAAACAGGCGGCGGCTCATGCCCCTGCGAGTTCGATCGTGGTTTGTTAAAGAAATTTCGTGAGTCATAGCACGGAACCTAATTTCAGATGGAATCTTTTCATTAACCAAGTTTGAGATCATTCAACTGGTAGTGGCTAGACGAAGGCGGGTAATCCACGCTAAGCTGTCTACATGCTAACGAGTCAAAAAGTTATCGACGCGATTAACGAGCAGATTGGATATGAATTCACCGCTTCGCTGCAGTATTACGCCATCGCTGCGCATTTTGCCGCGGAGGCGCTGTCGCAACTTTCGCAGCATTTCTTCCGACAGGCGGAAGAAGAAAAGGGTCATGCGCTACGGTTTATTAAATATGTGGTTGATGCCGGTGGTCGCGTGGTGATTCCGGCAATTGATGCGCCAGAATCAAAATTTAAGACAGCGCGAGATGCCGTGAAACTGTCACTCGATCAGGAGATTCACGTGACCAACCAGATCAACGGCTTGGTCGAACTCGCGCGAAATGCGAACGACTATATCACGATCAATTTTTTGCAGTGGTTTTTGACGGAACAGCTCGAAGAAGTCTCGTCGATGGATCATTTGCTCAAGATCATTGAGCGCGCCGGCGATGATCTCTTGCAGGCGGATGAATACCTGGCACGAGTCGGCGTAAGGGCCATTCCAGATCCGGCAACATAATTTTGCATCTGTTTTGCAGGACGGCCGCTTCGGCTACCAACTGCTAAGCGCTACAGAATCATCTTATAATTCCATTTGGATTTGTTTGGTGACCTTCAAAGACCATTTTTCGAAGCAAGCAGCAGGTTATGCAATATTCCGGCCGCGGTACCCGCAAACATTATTCGACTACCTGGGAAGCATCGCGCCAAGCCGCCAGCTCGCATGGGATTGCGGCACTGGGAATGGACAAGCCGCAGTTGGATTGGCCTCGGTCTTTGACCGCGTCATTGCGACGGATGCGAGTGAGAAGCAGATCGCGAACGCGCAGTCACACGAGAGAATCGAATATCGCATCGCGCCGGCCGAGAACAGCGGCATCGGATCCGAGCTGATCGATCTGATCATGGTCGCGCAAGCGTTGCATTGGTTCGATCTGGACCGCTTTTACGCGGAAGCGCGGCGGGTATTGAAACCTGACGGCGTGCTCGCTGCATCAGCTTACAACCTGTTGCACATCGAAAAGGCAATCGATGAGGTTGTGAACCGATATTATCACGAGGTGGTCGGGCCTTTCTGGCCACCGGAACGCAGGCTCGTCGAGCAGTTCGCCAATCTCCCATTCCCGTTTCAAAAAATCGACCCGCCCGAATTCGAAATGACAGCATCATGGAATCTTGATCATCTGTTAGGGTACCTCCGAACGTGGTCTTCGACTCAGCGGTTCATCGCCGCGAAAGGCGGAGATCCAGTGGACCAAATAGCAGACGACCTTCGCAGCACGTGGGGCGACCCTGAGCAAACACGAACCGTCACCTGGCCACTAACAATGCGCATTGGGCGAAAACCCAACAGCGTCGTCGGCCTTTGATTAGTCACAAAGATTGGCGATTACGCAAAAACGCTTGAATAGATGGGCGTCACGGCGGTCTAATCGGTCACTATGAATATGAAAGCAGCATTTAGTTTGTTAGCCGCAGCGAGTCTCGCTTTTAGCAGCGTGGCTTTCGCCGGCGCGAAAACGTATGAAGTCACAGGACCGGTCCTGGAAGTGAATGAGTCCATGATCGTAGTGCAGAAGGGGAAAGACCGTTGGGAAATTAATCGCGATGCGAACACCAAGGTCGCAGGTGACGTTAAGGTTGGCGACAAAGTTCATGTCACCTACACAATGTCCGCGACGGACGTCGAAGTGAAGGCGGGCAAAGGCGGAAAGAAAGACGCGAAGGCTGCGCCGACCCCATAAACTGGGAATAACTTAGATCGCCGGATGCGCTTCGCGTGTCCGGCGATTTTTGTAAAGGCGCTTGTGCCAAGCGCCTGGGATTTCGGTGTTTGACACAAACACCGCTACAATCATCTGCGTCGGCTGCCGCCACCAAGGATTCCGCCAAGCAAGCCGCGAGCGATTTGGCGGCCGACCTGGCTGCTCGCGGCGCGCATCACACTCTTGGCCATTGAAGTAGCAAACGAATCGTGAACAGCACCGCGCGGCCCGATTGTTGGCTGAAACGCAGCAGTCACAGTCCCGAGGGCGTCCGCAAGGACCGAGGATTGCGGTCGTTCAGTTGTCGACTCATCTCCCGTCACCGGCGGTGCGCCAGCGCTTTCGGTCTTCTCCCCTGCTCGTGCCTGCAATTTTTCGTAAGCTGATTCTCGATCAATAGCCTTTTCGTAGTGACCCGCTAGCACTGATGAATCGATGATTTGCTTCCGTTGATCCGGGGTAATGGCGCCGACCTGACTGCGTGGCGGAACAATTTTCGCGCGCTCCACAACTTCCGGGCTGCCGTTTTCATCCAACATGGAAACAAGCGCTTCACCTACGGCGAGCTCGGTAAGCACGGTCTCAGTTTTCAGCTTGGGATTTTGACGAAATGTTTGCGCGGCAGCTTTCACCGCCTTTTGATCGCGCGGTGTAAACGCGCGCAACGCGTGCTGCACGCGATTGCCGAGCTGACCAAGAACAACCTCGGGAATATCGAGCGGATTCTGGCTGACGAAGTAAACACCGACGCCTTTGGAACGAATCAATCGCACCATCTGCTCAATTTTCTGTTCGACCGCTGGCTCGATCTCCGTGAACAGGAGATGCGCTTCATCAAAAAAGAAGACCAGCTTTGGTTTCTCCGGGTCGCCAATTTCAGGAAGATTTTCGAACAACTCCGACAGCATCCAGAGTAAAAACGTCGCGTAAACTTTCGGCGACTTTTGCATCAGCTTGTCCGCGGCAAGAATGTTAATAACGCCGCGTCCATTTTGCGTCTGGATTAAATCTTCAAGATTCAGTGCGGGTTCACCGAAAAATTTGTCTGCTCCCTGCGATTCCAGCGCGAGAAGGTTACGCTGGATCGTTCCGGCGCTGGCAGCAGAAATATTTCCATACTGCGTTTTAAACTGGTCGGCGTTGTCGGCGACGTATTGCAACATCGCGCGCAAATCTTTGAGATCGAGAAGCAGCAACCCATTATCGTCCGCGATTTTGAAAACCATGTTGAGTACGCCGGCCTGCGTATCGTTTAAATCGAGCAATCGTCCCAATAGTAACGGGCCCATTTCCGAGACCGTCGCGCGCACCGGATGTCCCTGCTCGCCGAACACATCCCAGAAGACGACTGGACAGGCTTCACCGGTGAAATTGTCGATCTTGAGCTCTTTTGCCCGCTCCACGATCTTCGGATTATTTGCGCCCGGCTGGCTCAACCCGGCGAGATCGCCTTTGACGTCGGCCATGAAAACCGCCACGCCACGCGCGCTAAAATTCTCCGCGAGCGTTTGCAGTGTGACTGTTTTCCCTGTGCCCGTGGCGCCGGCAATCAAGCCGTGGCGGTTCGCCATCTTGGGCAGCAAAAAAATCGGCCCCTTGGATTGCGCGACGAGGATGGGTTCGGCCATGACGTACAATCATGATTGCCAATGGCACCGCGATTGTCCAGCGCCCAACGCGGAATCAACGATCAATAAAGATACGGCTTCGAGAGCGCAAAGGCGTTCTTGATCAATTCTATCCGGGGTTCCGCGCCTTCAGCGACGATAACCTCCACGACGTCGAAGCGGAAAAGTATTTCCGGGTTCTCCAGCATACGGAGCCAGGCGAGTGCGCCGCGCGAAATTCGCTTTTGTTTTGCGCGGTCGACGGCTTCCAGTGGCCGGCCGAAATCTTCGCGCGTGCGGGTTTTTACTTCGACGAACACGAGCGTGTCATTGTCTCGGCATACAACGTCGATTTCGCCGCCACTGCGCCCACGGAAATTGCGAAACAGAATTTTATAACCGCTACGCTTCAGGAACCGGCACGCCAGTTTCTCGCCCCGCGCGCCGCGCCGGAGATGACCGGACTTGGACGATTTCGCCCAGGGCAAGAAGCGGTTGCGCCACTGGTTCGAAAGATCGGCGATGGATCGGACAAGGCCCGAATTCATGAAGCTTCAAAAGATGCAGTTCTGTTCCGTAACCTTTGTGCTGGCTGAAACAATACTGCGGAAACTCCGCACAAAAGTCACGCATGATCCGGTCTCGCGTGACCTTCGCGATGACGCTTGCCGCGGCGATGCTCAAACTGATGCAATCGCCATCGATGATTGCCGTCTGCGGAAGTGGAAAAGGAATAACGGGTAATCCATCAATCAAAACGTGGTCCGGCGGTTCCATCAATGCTTCAGTCGCGAGGCGCATGGCACGGTGGCTTGCGCGCAGGATGTTAATCCGGTCAATCTCAATAGAATCGACAATGCCCACGGTCCATCTGATTTCGGGATTCGAAATCAGCTCACAATAAATCTCCTCGCGCAATTGCGAAGCGAGCTGTTTGGAATCATTCAAATGACGATGCCGAAATTTTTCGGGAAGAATTGCCGCGGCGGCAACGACCGGACCGGCAAGTGCCCCACGCCCGGCTTCATCAATTCCCGCTATGCGAGAGACTCCAATGATGCGGAGTTTTTTTTCGTAACGAAACCCGCAACGCCGATATGCCATCGGCAGAACTTATCCGCAGATTGCGCAGATTTTCACAGATTTTTTTGAGAACAGCTCCCCTCCGGGAATCTGCGTAAATCTGCGAATGAAGCTGATGGGATCAGCGACATAGAAGGCAAAGCCGCGATGGGTAGCGGCGAGCGAGTTGGGCAACTCGCGAGTTTCAAATCTGTGGACGAATTAGTTCGCGTCATTCGCGAACTGCAGTCGCTTCCTTGCCCTTGCGGCCACGGAGGTAATTTAGTTTCGCCCTGCGAGCGCGGCCTTGCTTTTCCACTTCCACTTTTGCGACGCGAGGCGAATGCAACGGGAATACTCGCTCGACGCCCTCCCCATACGAGATACGTCGCACGGTAAAGGTCTCGTTGAGCCCGCGTCCTTTCCGACCAATCACTATGCCGGCAAAGATCTGGATCCGTTCCTTATCTCCTTCCACGACACGCGTGTGCACGCGCACGCTATCGCCAACAGAAAATGCCATGGGATCGCTTTTTTGCTGCTCTTTCTCAATGGTATCGATGAACTGATTCATAAACTCGTCGCCAGTCGCGCGACTGCGGGGGCGCACACTCTCATTCGAAGGCACCTGTTTTGCAACCCAAAATCGCTAATCATTTGAACCTGAGCACGAAACCAAGAGCAGGATTAAAACACTATCAGAAAATCTGTGAAAACCCGCTCGATCTGTGGCTAATTCCCGTTCTCATTCGCGTCCGTAGCTCAACTGGATAGAGCGTTGGCCTCCGGAGCCAAAGGTTGTGGGTTCGACCCCCGCCGGGCGCAGTCCCTCTGAAAACGCAGTTTTGCTAGGGGTGACACGAATTGCGATTCATTCGGCCGTAGTTCCCCCGCCCGAAGAATGCTTTAAATGAAATGCCGACTCCCTAGACGCTTAGCAACCATTCCTGTTCCGTATAATTCCAGCAGAGACCGCGTCTATAGAACACCTTTTTGCATCGCCCAAAACGGTGTAGCCACAAAGTCTAGGAGGGAACAGCTCTGTTAGCTTAACTCGTCCTGACTGCGGCATCACGTCTGAAAATGAGCCAAAAGGGATCCTAAGTGGCAACGCTACGTCAACACTAGAGCGCTCACCATCATAGAACACCGGCTTGCTAGGCCACGGCAGTCCTGGCCTCGCGCTTATTTGGTTGCGTCATCGGCCAGCGCCTTTCCGCGTGCCTAGCAAGAGACCTGCCGCAACAACCGACATCGCGATTGCCCCAAGCGCAACCGCCCAAAGCAGGGCAATGATTCGTTGGAGCTTTTTCATGGTTCGCATCTCCGGAACTAGGCCGTTGGCTTCATCGATTGGTTAGAATACCAACCAGGGGACTTGTCTAACGTTCCCATTCTCATCGACTCGAAATGCAAAAGTATCCACTCTCTTAGGGCCTGTGCTGGTGTACACAAAAACCTCGTACCTCTTTCCGCGCTTGAGGCGCAACGGTCGCTGACCTTCTTTTAGATCAGGATATTTCGCGCCATAGGTGACGTAGCGGAGGCGCTGTCCTCCTTCCTGTCCTCCTTCAAGTATCCATGTCGCGCGTGTTGAACAATCAGATTGCTCCTCTACCACCGTCACAGCCGTGATGGTAAACTCTTGGTGCTTACGAAATGTGTCGCCAAGGTAAAAGACAACACCCTGTTGAAGACTGCCAACAGGGACGACGTCAATGACAGGTTGAAATACCGAGCATGACGCGAGCAGAACTACGCTCGCTGCGATAGCGCATGTCGAAGTCCACAAAATGTAACGAGAATTAGACTGCATCTTGCAATCTATTTCTGGCTCCATAGAGGGAAGTGTCCCTTAAAAGGCTGCAGAATGGCAAGCCTGTTTAGCCACGCCCGCGTGCGCGAGGAGCTCCTGCCAGGAGACGCGTTGCTCGCCGCCCATTCGCCGAAATCGTAGCCGCCAGTCCCTCCTACACGGGGGCGAGCAGCCGGCGGGCGATGCTCGCCCACGACCAGCGGTCGACGACCGCCTGCCGGGCGGACTGCCGCAGCACGTCGTGCTCGGCTGGAGAAAGTGCGAGCACGTCATTCAGCTTGTGGGCGAGATCGGCCGCATCGCCGGTCTCGAAGGATGCTAGGTGGCGGAAGCGCTCGGGATACTCCTCTTTCAGTCCGGCCGCAACCTCCGCGAGTCCCGAGTGCCGGGCGACGAGCGGGGGCGACCCGGCGGCGGCGGCCTCGGCCGCGACCATTCCGAACGCCTCGGGGAAGATCGACGGCACCACCGTGACGTCTGCGAGCGGCAGCAGGTGCCGGAGATGACGGTGCTCGAGCGGCCCCGTGAACAGCGTGCGCGAAGGGGCAAGCGATTCGAGCGTTGAGCGGTACGGCCCGAACCCGACGACAACGAGCCGGGCATCGATTCCACGCATCGCCTCGAGCAGGACCTGCACGCCTTTCTCCTCGATCAGCTTCCCGAAGTAAACGACGAGCGGACCGAGCCCGTCGAGAAACGCGGCCAGGCGCTGCGCGTTGCCGTCGTCGGGCAGGCGCTCGTCGCCGTCGTTCGGTGGATCCTTGCGGGCCTCTGCGAGCAAGTCCTCGAGCGCTGTGCCACGGTCCTGGAGAACGAACCTGTCGATGTCCACGCCGGGAGGGACATCGAACACGCGGTCAGTGTGGCCAACCACGTCTGCGAGCACTTCGCGAATGTGCTCGGAGCCAACGTAGGTCGCGTCCGCGCGCGCAAGAGTTTCCCTCGCCCACTCTCCCAACTCGGGGCGCCCTCGTATCGAATACTCGAGCTCGGAGCCGTGTGACTTGACGCGAAAGGGGGCGCCGCTGGCCGCTCCGACGGGCCCGCCCATCAGCACGTGGTTGGTGAACACGAGATCGGCCGGCAGCAACGCGCGAAGCGCAGCCGCGTTCGCTTCGACGTACGCGCGTCGCTCGGCCTCGCTGAAGTCCTGGAGGAACTTCGGCTCGAGCCCCTCGTACCGATCCATGACGAACACGGGCAGCAGCCGACCCGGAAGATCGACGGCAACCGCCTGCGCGCCGCCGAGGTCGTACTGCTCCGGCGCGCGTTCCTGCGAGACGACGACGACCTCGTGTCCCCCGCGGCTCCACTCACGCGCGAGCGCGCGGGAGTAAACATTCGACCCGGTTCCTCCGAGGAGGTAACCGTGCCAGAGCAAGATGCGCATCGGCAGCAGGCTAACGCCGAAGCTGGTTGCTGGCGAAGCCGGAACCAGCTTCGAGTTTTAAGCGCTTCGACATTCGCCTACGGCGTGAGGTTACCTTATCCCGGCTGCGTTCGCCCCCGTTATTCAGTAATCAAATCGAGCGGGCCGCTAGTCGGCGTCAGGTAGCAAGGGCCTGTGAGTTCCTTCGCCATTCGAACCGTTGTCCGGGAGGATTCTCGCGCGAAGGGCGGGGTCACCAAGCTTTTTGTCGAATTCGTGAGCGAAATAAAGCGTCAGCGTTGTTTTGTTTTCCAGGCCGGTCGCCTCGATTTTATCGAGAGGTTTGCCGAACCCGTATTGAACAAGTGCGATCTGCTTTTGCGCATCTTTCGATCCGGCCCAGTCGGGGCATTACGTCGCCGCGTCTCTCGCGTGTCAACGTTTTCGGCAACAAAACGGCAACAGCAGTCGTGCTACCTAGAATATCGTTGGCCTCCGGAGCCAAAGGTTGTGGGTTCGACCCCCGCCGGGCGCATACCTTCTTGGTATGGATGCGCGCCGCGCATAGATACTACCAATTTGAGGTCGCGATATTCTCCTACGCCAACGCTTCCAGTCGGCTCAGTAGATCTTTTTTACTGGTGACGCCGACGACCTGGTCGCGTAGTTGGCCGTTCTTGAAGAAGAGCAGCGCTGGAATTGCCCGAATGTTGTACTTAAACGAAAGACTCTGATTGTCGTCTACGTTTACTTTCGCAACTTTGACCGCACCCGCCTTTTCGCGCGCGATTTCATCCAACATCGGCGCTATCATTTTGCATGGACCGCACCATTCCGCCCAAAAATCGACGATCATGGGCTTGTCGTCCTGCGTTAGTTCGCGATCAAAATTGGATTCGTTAAGTGTGATAGTCTCAGAATTTTCCATAGCTAAGAAAAATACGTCCAAATCTGGATAAGCAAAATCAATGCGGAGATGCCGAGGAGCATCCAATACAGGAGCATTGAGGTTTTCTCCACGGGCGCTACAGCGATCGGGGGATTTTGTGGAACGACATTAGGCATCGCGATCAGCGGCTGAGTTTTTTTCTGAGCCGACCTCAATGGCTCCGGCATGAGCGGAATGCGCACCGTCTCTCTTTTCGGACCTGAAGAGACTGGGACCGGAGGAGGAGGCACTGAACCGGATAACGGAGGCGAGGCAGCTGGCGGTTTCGGCGGCGGGAAAAAGTTGGTGGACGAAATGTCCTCGGGGGCAGTCTGTGGCGAAGGTTGAGCAGGCGAGCCGCCCGTTTCACGAGTCGGCAACTGGATCCGCACCGTCTCGCGCGGCTTCACGTTCGGCTCTTGCAGTTTCGGCGGAGGTGGAACCGGCAATTGGATGCGTACCGTTTCTTTTTTGGGTTGGTCAGGTTCGGCCATTTGGTGTTGGAGAAATTTGGTCAAAATTCGTCGACTTGTCACTAGCAATCTCGCGGTTCAACGTTGAATCACATGCGCCTCTAGCCACGGCTAGAACAAATATTGCCAGGCGGCGTTACGCCAGCAGGTCATACCCACGGCTTCCTGTGACGGTCCGTCGAATGAACTCGCCGACAGGTGCAGGCTCCGACAAAACGACACGCGCATCGACATCCGGCGCATCGCCTTCGCTCCGGGCAATGTGGGGTTGGTCAACGAGTAGTTTCAGTTCGCTGCCAATTTTCTTGCGAGCGAGACTGTGCGCAATGGATTGCTGCAGCGCCATCGCCGTTCGATAACGCGAATTCTTTATCTTCGCGGGAACCTGCTCCGGCATTTTGGCAGCGCGGGAACCCTCTTCCTGTGAGTATTTGAATATCCCGAGACGTTCGAACTGACTGCGACGAATGAAGTCTGCTAATATTTCAAATTCCGCGTCGGTTTCGCCGGGAAATCCAACGATGAAAGTAGTGCGCAGGGTTACGCCTGGAATTCCTTCGCGCAGTTTGCAAACCAACCCTTCAATATGGGCGCGCGATGTTTCACGCCGCATCCGGCCGAGCATCGATTCGTCGATGTGTTGAAGCGGAATGTCGATGTAGCGCGCGACCTTATCGCATTCAGCGATGGTCTCGATCAGTTCATCGCTCCAGTGCGCCGGGTGCGTGTAAAGCAGGCGCACCCAGAATTCACCTTCGATCTGCTGAATCTCGCGGAGTAGCGAAACCAGCGTTGGTCCGCGAGCTGAATCGACCGGCTGCCGCGGTCCCGGCTTGGCGTCCCATAAATCCATTCCGTAGTACGTGGTATCCTGACTGATCAGGTTGATTTCGCGGACGCCTTCGCTAACGAGCGAACGGATTTCCGCCACCACCGATTCCGGTTTGCGGCTGCGATGCTTCCCGCGCATTTGCGGAATTACGCAAAAGCTGCAGGGATGATTGCAACCCTCGGCAATTTTCACGTACGCGGAATGCGCCGGAGTCAGTCTGAAACGCGGCGTGTCGTAATCGGGAATGTATGTGGGCCGGCCGGCCGCAAATGTTAAGTCGAAATCGCGGGTGTCAGAATGCGTTGGGCTTTTTCTTAAAACCTTGTCTACGATCGCTCCAAGCTCTTTGATTTGATCGAGTCCGATAAATGCGTCCACCTCAGGCAACTCGTTATGCAGTTCTCTGGCAAATCGCTGTGACATGCAGCCGCTTACGATTAGTTTCTGATCCGGTCGTTTATTCAAACCGCGCTGCTGATGCGCTTCCAAAATCGCTTCGATTGATTCTTCCTTGGCTGAATCGATGAAGGCGCAGGTGTTAACCACGAGCACATCGGCGTCCTCGGCGCGCGACGTGATTTCCATTCCGCGCTGCAAAACGCTTCCGAGCATGATTTCCGCGTCGACAAGATTCTTAGCGCAGCCGAGGCTGATCATGCCGATCTTCGGTTTTTTCGGCGCGTCTGTGGTTTTGTTCATTTCGAGTTCGAGCAAGCGTCCAACACCGAATGCTCAACATCCTGTTGTCTGCCTTCGCAGTTCAGTCTTGAGCGTTTGCTTCGCCCGTTAGTTCACCGTCACGTCCTGGTCGTTTTGTTGCAGCTCTTGTCCGTTCTTGGTGATCTTAACGGCTTCGGGATCGAGGACGCGAATCGCTACATGCTTGCCACGAAATTCAACCGGACCATCAGAAGGCGAGACCCATCGTTCGAACGCAGCCTTTCCCTCCTCGCCGACCGTTACCCTTACGTAAGTTCGTTTGAGCGGCTGGATGGCGACTCGATTTTGCTCGGCTGATTCCGGCGCTGGCGAGGCGGTACCTTCGTGAGCCTGCGCAAGTTCTTCTTTAGTAACAGGCTTTGCTTTACGCACTTCCGGCTCGGCTCCCGCCGTGGAATTAGCAGCCACTGCCTTGCGCGTCTCAGGCGCTGGCGTCGCGGCAGGCGATGCAACCGGCGCACTCGTAGCAGCGGCTCCAACGTTTGTCGCTACTGCCGGGCTCGACCCGCTCGAGGCGACGGCGGGTGTCACAGTTGGCGATACTTGCGCGCTCGAGGCTCCTTTCGCAGGCGCGAGCCGTTGCACATTGAGGAGAAATTTCATTCCAAGGAAGCCGACGACCAAAACGACGATCCCAACAATGAGCGGCATTGGCGAAACGCGGTTGTTCCCACCACTGGTAGCAACGGGACGGCGCCGAGCCACCGGCGCAGACACTGGTTTTGCGCGCTCGTTCTCCTGAAGATACGAATAGCCGTCCACCGTCACGCTCTCGGAATCCTCAAACGCGTCAAGGTAAGGAGTGACGTCAACATCCAGGAACTTTCCGTAGATAAGCAAAAAACCCTTCGCGTAGGCCAGGCTCGGGAATTGCGAAAAATCGTCCGCCTCAATTTCCGCCAGCCGCTGCGGGCGAATTTTGGTCATGCGCGCGGCTTCATCGAGAGTCAGATTTCTCGCAAGTCGTGCTTCCTGAAATTTTTTACCAAGGCCCTCTATTGTCATGAGCGAAAAAGCCGGCTAAACGGCGGCATCGAGATCGACCAAAATCTCGCGCGGTTTGGCGCCTTCGCCGGGACCCAAAATACCGCGCTGCTCCAGAATATCAACGATTCGCGCCGCGCGCGTGTAACCCAGTCGTAACCTGCGTTGGAGCAACGAAGTAGACGCGCGTTTTTCCTGTCGAATAATCTCGATGCATTTTTCGACCAGTTCTTCATCTTCCGCAGTCACTTCTTCCTCCGGCGCACTGGTAGATTGGAGCTTCTCATGCATGGCCGTATCGAATGCGGGGGGACTTTGTTTTGAAACGAATTCTACGACGCCATGAATCTCATTATCCGTCACCAGCACGCCTTGTGCACGTATGAGTCGTGAAGCGCTCGGCGGCAGATAAAGCATGTCGCCCTGGCCGAGTAGGCGCTCGGCGCCGTTCTCATCAAGAATGACGCGGCTGTCGATTTTGCTCGCCACCTGGAAGGCTATGCGACTGGGAACATTCGCTTTGATGACTCCGGTGATTACGTCCGCACGCGGTGTTTGCGTTGCGACGATCACATGCATCCCGGCGGCACGCGCCATCTGCGTGATGCGGGCTATGGCGTTCTCTACATCCGCGGGCGCGGTTTGCATGAGATCAGCAAGCTCATCAATGATCACGACGACATAAGGAATTTTGTCGGGAACTTCCTCTTCGCCATCGCGCGGCACTTTGATCCCTGTAGCGTCGTCCGCGGTATCGGCAGATTTGCGCGCGCGATCCG
The DNA here is from genome assembly GCA_963804875.1 of uncultured Verrucomicrobiae bacterium. Classification (GTDB taxonomy): domain Bacteria; phylum Verrucomicrobiota; class Verrucomicrobiia; order Chthoniobacterales; family UBA10450; genus Udaeobacter. Next base: position 58,573 of record CAWDRX010000005.1, on the reverse strand, counting down.
ATGACACACCGGAGGCTACTGCCTCAGCATCGAGTTCTTTCTGTGTTTTCTTCTTCGGCCGCGCATTAAACCCGACGATGTTGCGTACGCCTGCGCGGGCAAACATTTTGTAACGGCGTTCCATTTCATCGATGACCCACCGCAACGCCAATAAAACTTTTTTCGGATCCGTCACGATCGGGAACGCAAGATGCGGCAGCGATTGATACGCCTGCATTTCCACCATTTTTGGATCAATGATAACCAGGCGCATCTCTTCGGGCGTAAAGCGAAAGAGCATGCTGGCGATTAGCGCGTTGATACAGACGCTCTTTCCGCTACCCGTCGTCCCAGCGACAAGCAGGTGCGGCATCTGCGCCAGGTCGGCAATGATTGTCTTACCGTAAACGTCCTTGCCGAGTGCCAGCGGAATTTTGGCATGCTCCTTCGCCGACTCCCAATCAGTCGATTGAAAAAGCTCGCGCAATTTCACCGTGACTTTGCGCGTGTTGGCCAACTCAATTCCGACAGTGTCTTTGCCCGGAATAGGCGCCAGAATGTTGATTCGTTCGGCACTCGTCGCTCGTGCAAGGTCGCGCTCGAGACTCACAATCTTGTCCACGCGCACACCCTTGGCCGGATAAACTTCGTACCGCGTAATCGTTGGACCCTTCGTGATGTCACCAGGTCCTACTACGATTCCAAATTGGCCTAACGTCTCAATGAGAATTTGCTGAACCTCTTGGAGTTCAGAAGGATCAGTGGCTGTACGCGCTTCAAGACTGTGTTCCTCGAGCAGATCAACTCCGGGCAAGACGTAATCTTCCCAACTGGAAGCGGCACTTGTCGGGCTGAGGGGTGCCTTTGCCTTTTCTTCAGTTGCGCGCAGCTCCGCGAGAGAAGGTCTGCGGCGACTCACCACCGGCTCATTCGACGGCACTGTCGTGTCGACGACTTTCGGTGCGGGTCGATTCGACAGTTCATCCGGCGAAATCATTGTCGCTGCAGGTTCCGGCATAGGAACCCCCTTCTTTTTGAGTTCCTTCTGTAGCGCTTCAAGCGCCCTCCGCCCCTTCTGGGTCTTCAGTTGTTCCTTGAGATCCGACTTTCGAATCCTTCGACGCACCCGCCATTCGGCCATCTTCGCTACGCTCCGTCGCGAAAGGTTGACCATTTCGCGAACAAAATGAATCGGGCGCAAACCGGTAACCAAAATCAACGTGGTCAAATAAATTGCGACCACGAGAAGAACCGAACCGACTGGCCCTACAGCGGCAGGAAGCAGACCGCGATGTTCATCCGACAACCGATAACCGATGAGACCGCCCGGCCCTTGAATATCCACCGGGACTTTCCTCCCGAGTAAATAGCTGATCCCCCATGCTTGGTCGAGGCACGCGCCCGAGATGAGGAACAAAACGATCCACGGAATTCGGAGCACGACAGGTAACCGAGGATAAAACAATTTTGCTGCACCGAATCCAAGCAGAACCGCCGCCAGCAATAGCGACGCGAAAACGCCGATTAGCTGATAACAAATGCCAGCAACGATCGCTCCCACCGGTCCGATGAAATTTTGGGCCGGATGATTCGCCGGGGAAACGTGACTAAACCAGAGCCACGACGGTATATCCTTGGGCGTATACGAAATCAGCGCGAAAAAAAGAAGCGTGCCGGCAAAAAGTAGAACGAGAGCGAATACTTCGTTCCATGCGCTGAGTCTTTCTGTGCGGCCCACCGCGTGTGATAGTAATGCTGCAACGGCGCGTTTCAATCATAACTCTTCGCTACCGTTTCCGCTTCCTCTTTCTCGGGCTGTTATCGTGATCAAATGATTCGATGCGCCCAACGATCGCGTCGAACCGAGGCGTATTCATCCTTGCGCATGGGACAAGAGGCTGATAACTGTGGCACCGCACTATGGCTTCCTTAGTTCGCCAAGGCATCCTCGCAGTCTTCTTCGCGGCGGCTCTGTTTTCCATCTCTTGCGAGAAACATCCGATCGGTCAGATGCCAGAGGTGCAACGTGAGCAGCCAGATCCCTCAAAAGAATGGTCGAACGCATCAAAGGAGCGTTCTCACGAGCCTTCATCCGGTTCTGAAACGGACAAGGCTTCGCACGAAGGTCGTTAAGCAAAGGGAGCTTATATGGCCAGCCACAAGTACATGACGTCGCCGCCGAATCTGACGGGGATGCCGCCAGGTGTTCCGTACATCATCGGCAACGAAGCAGCGGAACGTTTCTCCTATTACGGCATGAAATCGGTCCTGACCGTTTTCATGGCTCATTACATCCTGAATCAGTCGGGTTTGCTGGCGCCGATGCAGGAGAACGAAGCGTACATGTACACGCATTATTTCGTGTTCGGCGTCTATTTCCTTCCAATTCTCGGCGCTATTTTGGCCGACGGTTGGATCGGCAAATATTGGACGATTCTGTCCCTTTCTATCGTTTACTGCCTGGGCAACCTCACGCTCGCGTGCATGGCCACGTCGTGGGGAATCGCTATCGGTCAACGCGCGATGCTAGCGATCGGATTGTTCCTGATTTGCTTGGGCGCTGGCGGCATCAAGCCATGCGTGTCGGCCAATGTCGGCGATCAATTTGGCGAATCGAACAGGCATCTGCTCTCGAAAATGTTTGGCTGGTTCTATTTCTCCATCAACGCCGGCTCCTTCATTTCTTCGATTCTTTGTCCGTGGCTCCTTGCTAATCCGAAGTGGGGACCGGGTTGGGCGTTTGGAATTCCAGGCATAGCGATGGTTATTGCTACTTTGTTCTTCTGGGGCGGTCGCAAGAAAATGGTCCACGTGCCCCCTGCCGGCCTCAGTTATTTGAAAGAAACATTCAGCAAGGAAGGTCTCCTTACGCTTGGTCGGATCGCGATGGTTTACGTTTTCATTTTGGTTTTCTGGGCGCTTTGGGGAATGAGCAACGGCGCTGAATGGACGTTGCAAGCCGAGAAGATGGACCTGCACTGGATGGGCATGAACTTGATCGCTGCTCAGGTGCAAACCGCAAACCCAATTCTCATTTTGATTTTCATTCCGATCGTGAACTACGTGATCTATCCAGCGATCGACAAGGTTTTTCGACTCACGCCGCTCCGCAAAATTGGGATCGGCCTTTATATCACGGCGTTGTCGTTCGTCGTGATTATTTGGATCCAGGGGCAGATCGACGCGGGACTGAAGCCGAGTATTAATTGGCAATTGCTCGCCTACGTCATCCTCACGCTTGGTGAAGCGATGGTTTCGATCACCGGACTGGAATTTTCGTACACCCAGGCGCCGAATTCGATGAAGAGCTCGGTAATGGCATTGTGGCTTTTGACTGTCGCTTCAGGCGAACTTTTCGTCGGCCTCGTCAATAAATGGATCTTGCACGCAGGTGGCGCTCAGAAGGTCAGTGCGTATCAGTACTTTACTTTTTTCACCTGGTTGATGTTTGGAGCCGCGGTTGTTTTCACCATCGTGGCTTGTTTTTACAAGGGGCGCACTTACCTGCAATCACAGCTCACGCCAGATGAAATCGCCACGGAGCCGATTCTTCACGGCGGCACGCCGAGCTGAACTCGAATGAAAATCGGAATTGCGGCCGCGGCCGCTTTATCGTTGTCGATTTTAAACACATTCGCGACTTCGCAAGACGACGCGTTCCAAAAAATTGCCCACGATTACGTCGAACAATATTTACAGACCAATCCAGAGCAGGCGACTGAGCTCGGTGACCATCGTTTTGATGGCAAATTGACCGACTACTCGGTCGAAGCGCGAGCCAAAGACCTCGCCACCCAAAAAGAATTTCGCGACAAGCTCAGCGCCATTGATGGACCGCAACTGACTGGCGCGAACAGCATCGATTTTCGAATTCTCAAAGAGAACGTCGATTACGAAATCTTCCGGGCTGAAGAACTGAAAGAGCCGGAATGGAACCCGCTCCTATACATGCAGAGTTTGGCTAACAGCCTCTATCTTTTGGTCGCGCGCGATTTCGCGCCGGCGGAAAAACGGGTTCCAAGTTTGCGGCAGCGCATGGAAAAAATTCCGGGCGTCATCGCGCAAGCGAAAGCCAATCTGCAGCATCCACCGCGGATTCATACCGAAACGGCGATTGAGCAAACGCAGGGCGCGATCAATCTCGTGCGGACAGAGCTCACCCCTTTACTCGATCAGGCGCCGCAATTGAAGAAAGAGCTAGCTCCGCTACAGGAGAAGACCGCTGCAGCGCTCGAAGATTACAAGAAATGGCTTCAGAACGATCTGCTTTCGCGCTCCGACGGTGATTTCCGCCTCGGCGCGGCGAAATATAGGAAGAAACTACACTTTGCGCTGGCGTCGGATTTGCCCATCGAAGAAATCCTGAAACGGGCGAAGGCCGATCTGGCGCAGACGCAAACCGCGATCTACGAAACCGCGTTGCCGCTCTACAAAAAATATTTTCCGAACACCGATCCACAAACTATCGCAGATAAACGCAAGGTGACGGCTGCGGTATTGGACAAGCTTGCCGAGCAGCATCCCAGCGACGGTACCGTGGTTGATTACGCGAAGAAAGTTGTCACAGAAGCGACAGAATTCGTGAAGCAACACGATGTGGCCAGCGTTCCAAACATGCCGCTGGACGTGATCGCGATGCCAGAATTCAAACGTGGTGTCGCCATCGCATATTGCGATGCGCCGGGGCCGCTGGAGAAAAACGGCCAAACATTCTTCGCCGTCGCGCCTACACCGAAGGATTGGTCGAAAGAGCGAAAGGAATCGTTCTTTCGTGAATACAACAATTACATGATTCGCGATTTGACGGTGCATGAGGCGATGCCGGGGCATTTTTTGCAACTCGCGCGCTCAAATGAATTCCGCGCGCCAACGCTGGTACGCGCAATTTTCCAGAGCGGCCCATTCATCGAGGGCTGGGCGGTTTACTGCGAACAGGTGATGGCAGAACAGGGATACGGCGGACCGGAGGTTAAGATGCAGCAATTGAAGATGCGGCTCCGCGCGATCTGCAACGCCATTCTCGATCAAAGCATTCACGCTGGAAATATGAGTGAGAAAGAAGCGATGGATCTGATGACTAAGGAAGGCTACCAGCAGGAGGGCGAGGCAGTGGCGAAATGGAAACGCGCCCGGCTTACTTCCGCGCAACTATCCACCTACTTCGTCGGTGCCACGGAGCATCTCGATTTACACGCCGCCGCACAGAAAAAACTCGGCAACGAGTTCAATTTAAAAAAATACAACGATCAGGTAGTGTCCTACGGCAGCCCGCCCGTGAAATACGTGCGGGAATTGATGGGCCTATAGTTGGAACGCTTGTCCTCAACGCGTTGGCGAACTATTACGCAGCCGATCTACCTTTAACTTCTGCTTCTAACACGCCGTTTTGTGCGGTCTTTGCGTTTGCGCGGCGCCGTCGCTGTTGGCTTCTTCGCGGCTGCCAGCCGCACGAGCTCATCAAGATTAAATCTACGGCGACGCTTGGTTCCTGCTTCTCGAAATTCGATCTCATACCAGCCATTCATCCGATCTACCTGATAGCGTTTTTGCCCAATGCGAATCGGTTCGCGCGCTATCACGCGGTGGATGACCTTTTCGTATTTGGACCGTGACCACCGCCGCATTCGGCGACGACCCCAATCAATTCCGTGCCCAACGTCATCATAGGCGTCTGGGCGTTTTTCGAAGTCGAGCAGTGAGCGCGCATCTCCGGCAAACACCGCAGCAATGTGCTCCAGTGTGCTCGGATCACTGATCCGTCGAATTTGCCGGCGAAACGGCTGTAACGTTTCAGTCGCGATTGCACGCAAACTCAACCTTCGGCCGTCACGCAATTTCCAAACGAACTCGTTGATGTCAGACGTAAATGGATTTCGCCCTAACGAATCATGCGTTACCCGCCAACCGCGTCGCGACGAGTGTTTTCGCAGACGAAATCGCGTCAGACGAGGAAGCTCATGCCGCCCCAATTGTCTCAGGCGAAAATCTTCCCATTCGAGCACGGCTTCCATGGCACCTGCGATAAACGCGCACGTCGCCAGCATCAAGGCGGGGTCCGGCGTGAAATCAACGGTGATTTCTATCCGGTTTCCTCGTGGACGCACACCGACTGCGCTGCTCTGCCGGTTAGCTGCCAACAGGACCACCGGCACCGGGAGGATGTGCGCCAGGAGATATGCCAGGTTTGTGGCGTTCCGAAGCTTCGATTTCCGCGTGGTCGGAAACGAAAAATTGTAATGCGCGCTAAAGCCCTGAAGCGTGCATTGGCACCTGTGCCGCTTCGCCCAGTGATCCAGTTCCCGCCGCAAATACCGAATCTGCTCCCACAACAAACGGGTCGCGCGATAACAACAGCCGCGCTCGAGTTCAACAATAGGTGTGGCAACTTCGATTACGCCGGTGTCGAAATAAATCGCGCCGCCCGCGGGCAATTGAAATGATTTGCCAGTACGCGGAATCATGCGGCGTCGCACCAGCCGGCTGGGGTCACCAAAGACCTTTTCCGGACGCCGTCTGTGTCCGTTAACGAAAAGATTAAATTCGGCCTCCAATCCTATCACCGCTCGCGGCGGCGTTACACCAGGCCGACGAAAGCGAAGACGATACGCGTCGCGTTCTGTTAGGCGGTCCTTCATTTGCTTAAGCCGAGATTAACTCGCTTCGCTGCATTCGCGCGGAGTTAAACTCACAAATCCTAAATCGATATGAAGATGATCGCTGGTCTGTCCTTTTTCATGTCCAAACGGCCGAACAGAAACAGGCGGACCAAGTGATGCCGCGATCGCGCGATACTTTCCGATAGACTTTGCATCGGAAAGAAAAGTGTCGCCAACCCGATAGATATTTGCCGCCGTGCCCCACGCATGAATGCTTTTTGCGCCGCCAATTTGATGCGTCGGCGAGCGGTACCCGCCGTTGGCGCTAATGAATACTGGCGTATCGACTTCTCGCCGAAAGTCCTCCAGGAATCTGGCGAGCAAAAGAATCCCGCAGGGCACGTAATGCGGAAACTGGTTCAGGAGCACTCTCGCCTCGCGACAGTCGACGAGCATCAATTCCGAGAGTGTGAAGTGCGGCGCCAGCCGAATTTGATGTGCTTCCTCCCAACTGGCAATTTCAAAGAAGAACCGCGGCAAACGATGAACAATGCCGTTGTTGCCAGCTTCGCTTTCGCCGGGCCGCAACAGTGCGCGATATTCTTCAGGCAGACGCAAACCGTCAACCGGTCGCAGGAAGTCAGTTCTCATTTGTTTTCGATTTTGTTCCCAGCAGCGATCTATAAATTGCCTGTGAAATAGCTGCGACAGTTTCACGACGCCCTTCCCTTTCCGGGTCGAATTCAGTCAAAATGGCGGTGACATATGGTTCGCGCTCCGGCAAATAGACGATTCCGATGTCATGACAGGCAGTCGAAATCTCGCCCGTCTTATGCGCGACTGTCGCATGCGCCGGAAGACCGGCTGGAATCATCGAGTTGAAACGTTGCTCCAACAGAATGCGAATCACCTCTCTTTTGCTTTCAGTCGTGAGAAAATCGCCGCGGAGCGCTGATAGCAAACTCAACAAGCCATCCGCAGTCGCTTCATTGTTTATCCCTCTCTCGTGGGCACCATGATCTTCGACGCCCCGCCGCAGCTCAACCCCGTCCACCTGTGCTTCCCGCAAAACCGTCCGCGCGTATTCCACTCCAACAAAATCGAGCAGCAAATTTGCCGCGAGATTGCTGCTTCCACAGATCATTGCGTGCGCCAGAGCGGATATCTTCATAGTCCGTCCAATGGACGCGTAGAGTTCCGGCGTCGCGTCACGGTCCTGGGTAACGCGAAAGAGCGATCCGTCTGCTGCGCTGAAGAAACGGTTTCGCACATGCAAAGAGTCATCGAGCTGAAACCGGCCTTCATCGGCCGCTCGAAACACTGCCAGAAGGATCGCCACTTTGATCGTACTCGCGGCATGAAACCACCGGTCGCCGCGCAACGAAAATCGGAATCCGGTTTCGAGGTCGTGCAGTGCGACTCCGATAGCTCGAGCTCTGTTTTTGAGAGCCAGTGCCTCTAGTTCCTCATTTAATCCGTTGGATCTATCCACGCTCGACATCGAAGTGCTCTTTACATGGCCATTGGCAAGTCGCAAATTCGCCAAATGCCAAATCTGGCTACCTGGATCCGACAAAAGGACGCCAAGAACTTCCGTACAATTTTTGCCAAACATCCTAACCTCAAAATTTGGAACGCGCGCACTCGAAACGTTCCGCTGGACAGGATGGACGGCCTCTTATTGTCAGGTGGCTCCGATATTTCTCCAGAATTTCTGCGTCAGGACGTTCCCGATCCTTCCGTGTTGGATAAACAGATCGACCCGGAGCGCGACCGCTGGGAGTTTCAGGCTGTCCAGAACGCGCTCTCTCGCGGGTTGCCGATTCTGGCAATTTGCAAAGGCCTTCAGGTCTTCAACGTCGCGCTCGGCGGCACACTCAAACTCGATATCCAGGGACACAATCTGCCCGACCAAAAACATCGAGATGTCCAGTCGTTGCGCAATGCGCGTGGCGCATCGCATCGTTTTCCCAAAGTGAACAGCGCGCATCACCAGGCGATCGATCAATTGGGCGACGACTTGGAAGTGGAGGCTTGGGCCGCGCATGACGGGATTATTGAGCAGGTGCGATTGCGCAAATACCCATTCGGACTCGCCGTTCAATATCATCCAGAGCGGAGTCGACTTTACGATTCGTTGTTCGACGATTTCTTCGCGCGATTGGAATCGACAAAAAAGTAACGGTTCAACCGCTCACCGTTCAAACAAGATTAGTACTCTGCGCACTATGCAGAACCGGAACTTGCTTGAGGGCCATCGCGAGCAACCCCGCGACGATTCCACATCCACCGAGCAGGATAAATGCGGGACCATGCGTTCCGAAGCGATCCTTCATTGCACCGATGATTGTAGGACCAGCCACGCCGCCCACGTTCGCGATTGTCACCACTAACGCGATCCCCGCGGCTGCAGGTGCTCCGCTGAGGAACCGTGATGGTATCGACCAAAATGGGCCATAGGCCGCGCAGTGTCCGATCGGAACCAGCGCTAAAAAAAGCAACGCCAACATTGGATCCCGAAACAAAGCGCAGCCAAAAAAACCAGCAGCCATGATCAGTAATGGAATAGCCACGTGCCATGGGCGTTCATCAGTCCGATCAGAATGCACGCTGTTCAGCACCATTACGAGGATCGTGACTGCGCTAATTGCACCGAGAATAATGCCTACGTTTAGGTCGCTGGTCGCCGTGAGCGACTTTATTACGAGTGGCGCCCAAAACGAGTAACCGTAAAAACCAATCGCGGCGAAAAAAAAGATGATACCAAGGTGCCAAATCGTCGGATTCGTCAGCGCTGCAAAGATGCCGACCGGAAGTTTTCCGTCGCGAGAACTTCGTTCGGCCGCAAGTCGACTCACCAACCAATCTTTTTCCGCCGGACTGAGCCAGTGCGCCACCTCAGGCCGATCGGTTAGGTAAATGAGCACGATAACTCCGAGCAATATCGCGGGAACTCCTTCGACCAAAAAAAGCCACTGCCATCCAGCAAGCCCGAATAATCCATTGAGCGTCAAAAGCGCGCCAGACAACGGACCGCCAATAACGCCGCTCACCGGGACCGCTGTCATGAATGCTGCGATTGCGCGGGCGCGTTGTCCCTCCGGATACCAATGACTCAGGTAGTAAACTACACCGGGGAAAAAACCAGCCTCCGCGGCGCCGAGCAGAAATCGCAGCGCATAAAACGTGGGCGCAGTTCGAACAAACATCATCGCCGCTGAGATGACGCCCCAACTGATCATGATGCGCGAGATCCAACGCCGCGCACCGACGCGGTGTAGAACGAGATTGCTCGGGACTTCGAACAGGCAGTAGCCCAAAAAGAACACGCCGGAACCGAACCCAAACGCTGCCGAACTGAATCCGAGATCGGCATTCATCTGCAGCCCCGCGAATCCGACATTCACCCGATCCAGCCATGCGACGATGTAAAGAATGAACAGAAACGGGATCAACCGCAGTGTGACTTTGCGCAGTGTTACCGACGCAAGATCTGGCTGGTCCATGCGGAGAAGTTAAATTTTGTAACTGTTTTAAGTTGCTGCTTCCCGCACTACGACTTCCAGCCTGATTTCCTGGAACGCAAGCTGATCATGGATATGACCGAGCAATTCGAGGGCTCGAGTCTCGGGCATGTGCCTACAACGCAATTCGATTCGCGTTGGTTTACCGACAAGCTCCGGATGCGCTTCAGTCATTTCGCCATCGAGCAAGAATGAAACGTAAGTGTTGAAGCGCTCCTGCAACGAAAGCAGTTGCTCATCCGAGCTGTCCCACTCGTTAGGCTCGTTCATTACAAGAACGACATCGCCTGTTTTCGCGTCTTGTGCGATTACATCGATCACGCTTGTTCGATTTTTGCTGTTTGAAATTTCAGGTTCGCTGTCCATGAGCACGTCCGATATATGTTGTAGCGGTGCTTGTGCCAAGCACCGAACTTTCCTCCAGGCGTTTGACACAAACGCTTCTACACGGGTTGACCACAAACGGCTCCGATCCCACGTTAAGCGCCGTGGCAAAACGAAAGCGCGCGGGCGAATTAACATTGCTCGGACAAAGTGAGCCGAGACTGCCCGCTTCACCCGCCGAGGCACGGCTCGAGACTTTTCCAAATCCTGCCCCTGAACGGGATTACCGGATCCATTTTGAAACAGACGATTTCACTTCCGTGTGTCCGGTCACAGGACAACCGGATTTTGCCAGGATCGACATCGATTATGTGCCCGACCGTCTCTGCGTCGAGAGCAAGTCACTGAAGTTCTACCTCGCTTCCTATCGTAACGAGCGCGCATTCAATGAAGCCGTCACAAACCATATTCTCGACGATTTCGTCAAAGCCTGTGCCCCGCGTGAAGCCGTTGTGACCGCGCAGTTCTCAGCCCGCGGCGGAATCGCTTTGACAGTCCGCGCCGCGTATCCTGATGAAGGTGTTTGAACAGGGCTCGCACAAAGCCCACAAGGGTCACAACGCAGTTACAATTGAGACTTCTTAGCGTCCTCCGTGACTTTTTGTGAAGTGTCATTAGCGAGATAGGAAATGAAACGCGCAGTAGTTCTTCTAAGCGGCGGAATCGATTCGACCACGACACTCGCGATGGCAATCGCGGAAGGCTACGAAGCATACGCGCTTTCATTTGATTATGGCCAGCGTCACGAGATCGAAATAGGAGCCGCTCGGCGTGTTGCAGATTCGTTAGGTACAAAAGAACATCGTATCGCGAAAATCGACTTGCGCGTCTTCGGCGGCTCGGCGCTCACGGACGATGTCGCCGTGCCAAAGCAGCGTTCGCAACCAGAAATCGCGCACGGAATTCCAGTCACATACGTTCCCGCGCGCAACACCATCTTTCTCGCGTACGCCCTTGCCTGGGCGGAAGTGATTCCGGCTAATGATATTTTTATCGGAGTAAACGCAATTGACTACAGCGGATATCCAGATTGCCGGCCGGAATTCATCGAAGCGTTCGAGAACCTAGCCAATGTCGGAACGAAAGCCGGCGTCGAAGGCCGGCCCTTCCAGATTCACACGCCGTTAATCAAACTTTCAAAAACCGACATCATCCGCAAAGGATTCGAGCTCGGCGTCGATTTTTCGCTTACCCACAGTTGTTACGATCCGACTCCGGAAGGTCTCGCCTGCGGCGAATGCGATTCCTGTCTTCTGCGGCTCAAAGGCTTCCGCGAGGCCGAAATCACAGATCCAATTCACTACGCGACAAGATGAAAGGCCTGTTCAGAATCCTCGAGCTGTCCAAAAACGAACAACGCGTCGCCCTAATCGTAATGTTTTTGCTGCTTGCGTTCGCGTTTATCGGATATGAACGCCGCGTTAATCGTCCCCCAGTTCAGCAAACGCTAGCGATGAAACCCAAACCTTCTCCGACTGCTTTGGAAGCTGGGAATAACCGGTAGTTTTTAGGTCCAGCTTGCCGATTTAATTTTCGTTTAGCCCCGGAATCCGTCCATAGCCAACAAAGGCCGGACTGATCTTTGCATCGCCGCTTTTGGGTGGTGGCGGCATTTTGAAATCGAACACGCTGACGCCCCAGCGTTGTTTGCCGTCGTATGTACGGCCGTCGCTAGAACCGATCATGACCCGCTTGTTCGTTCGTTTTTCGCGGCCTAGATAAATCATGCTATGCGTGATTGGCGGATCGCGATCAATGTTGTACGTGCCGCTCCAAAAGAGCAGGTCGCCTGGTTTGAGATCATCAAGTTCAAATGAGTTTTCCTTACGGCTCACGACCGCTTTGAAGTTCCCACCTTTGCGCACCCAGACGTATTGCTGACTGGAATCGCGCGGGACATCAGGGAAACCGTTTTGCTTGAGAACGTAATAAACGAAACCGGAGCAATCCATGCCGCCGTTCGCAGGATCGGCGGAGCCATAGGTGTAGCCCAGATTTTCTTTTGTCAGGGCGAGGCCGGCGTCCAGGATCTGGCGAACTTTGGGCGGATCGCTGTCGTAGTTCGCAATTTGGTCGGGCGAAAGTGAAGCATTCGGCCAGCCCTTTTTTCCTCGACTTGCTTCGGGTGTTTCCGCCGGACTTGCAGACGGAGTCTCTGTTGCCGACGGGGATTCGCTCGGTGTGGGAGTAGGAGATGCTTTTTTGCGCTTTGATTTGCTCCTGGGCCTCGCAGTTGGCGATGGGCTCGGAGAAGCTTTCTTTCGTTTCGGCGAACTCTCTGGCGAAGGGGTCGGCGTTGGTTTCTTTTTCCGGTGCTTACGACTCGGGGTTGGCGACGGCTCGAAAACTTTTTTGATTTTTGTGCCTAGCGAGTCCTCGGCCGGAATCGCGACATCGACTGCTCCAAACAGGATCGCGAAAATCAAAAGCCATTTCATCATCTCAGCGGTCTTCTCAAGGTTATCGTTTCGGCTGTCCTCAGCGGAGAATCGGACGCGCAATCAAAGTTGGATGCGCTGAGGCAGCGCACGCACGGCCGATTAAGAAGACGCGATCTCCTGGAGTATTGCTTTGTTGAGACGAATGCCGCCCTCGAAATTCTCGAGAGGGAAATTTTCGTTAGGCGAATGTGCGCGGCAATCCGGCAGTCCGAGCCCCATGAGCAACGTTTCGATGCCCAGAATTTCTCGAAACTCCGAGACGATCGGGATACTGCCACCTTCGCGGATGAGCACAGCGTCGCGGTTAAAAGCTGTGCGCAATGCGCGTTGTGCCGCTTCGCCAATCTTGGAGTGCGGATCGGTGAGATACCACGGGCCTGTGTGGCCCATGGTGACTTCCAATGTAACACCTTTGGGAAGATGTTTTTCAAAATGCGTTTTCGCCAGCTCCAAAATTTCTTCCCCTCTCTGATCGGGAACCAAACGGAACGTCAGTTTCGCAAACGCCTGGCTCGCGATCACGGTTTTCGTCCCCTGCCCTTGGTATCCGCCACCGATTCCGTTGATCTCGGCAGTCGGTCGCGCCCAGATGCGTTCCGCTGAATTATATCCGGTTTCCCCGAAAAGCTCAGGCACACCGGTCTCCTCGCGAATCAATTCATCGCCGTCGACCGGAAGTTTTCGCCACGCTTCGCGCTCCCATTTTTCGAGCGGTTTAACGCGATCGTAGAATCCTGCGATCGCCACCCGGCCCTCGCGATCGTGAAGTGTGGCCAACAATTGCGCCAACGCGGTGATCGGATTCGCAACCGCGCCACCGAACACGCCGGAGTGCAAATCCATTTTCGGACCGGTCAGTTTGAGCTCAAGGGACGTAACCCCGCGCAGCCCATAACTAAGCGTCGGCATACCGCGCGAAATCATCCCTGTATCGGAAATAACTGCGACGTCACATTTTAGTGCATCGCGATTTTGATCGAGAAAAGGGCCGAGATTCCCACTTCCAATTTCCTCTTCTCCTTCGATCACCAAATGCAAATTTACGGGCAGCTCCCGATGCTCCTCGATCGTTTCCTGAATTCCGAGAATGTGCGACAGGATCTGGCCTTTGTTATCAGTTGCGCCCCGTGCGAACACGTAGCCGTTTTTCAAGACCGGCTCGAACGGTGGCGAATCCCAAAGCTCCAGAGGATCCGGCGGCTGCACATCGTAATGGCCATAGATCAAAACGGTTGGCCGTCCTGGACGGTGTTCATTGCGCGCCCAGACAATGGGATGACGTTTCGTTGGTACAAGCTGCGCTTGCAGACCGATTTTGTTGAGCTTGTTCACCAGCCAGTTTGCACACTCGACCAGGTTTTCCTTGTGCTTGTCGTCCGTCGAAACGCTTGGAAATCGCAGGAACGAATAATACTCCTCGAGATAATTGTCGCGCATGGCGGGAAACTAATCGGTTTTTGTCGTTTGCCTACGCTTTCTGGCGAAACTTCATACGCGCAAAATAGAGAACCGACGCCACCACCAGCACAATTCCAGTCACGAGGAATTCGCGAACTGTCGCGTGAGCGAGAATCCAAACAATAGCGACGATCGCCAGCGCAGGGACGATTCTCATTCCCGGGAAATTGAACGGTTCGCCATCCGAGCGCACGTCCCGGTGTATTAAAACCCAGCAGGCAGCGCAGCAGAGCAAATACATCAACAAGACTGCCACATTGGAAAGGATTGCCAGCTTCTCGAATGTGCCACTAATTGAAAGCACAAACGCCAGGGCCGCATACGTGATGATCGCCACGTCCGGCGATCGATGCCGAGGGTGCACATGAGCGAAAAACTGCGGTAACGCGCCGTCGCGACCGAAGGCAAAGATCATACGCGGTGAGCTAAGGATGTCGCTCGTGACAAATCCAAATGCGGAGATGCTCGCGCCAGCCAGGAGAACCATGCGGCCCAGGTTGCCGAGAAATGTCGCCGCCGATTCAGCGAGAGGCGCCTCTGGATGATTCGCGAGATTCGTGCCTAACGTGCCCTGCGCGACGAGTTGAATCATGAGATAAATGATCGTCGTGACCACCAGCGCGAGATAAGCAGAACGGGGAACGGTGCGCGCCGGATTCTTCACTTCGCCGCTTGGAATTAATGCCACTTCAATCCCCACAAACGCGAAAATCAAAAGGATAACGGCTTCGCCTAACGACTTGCTGGTAGGCCAACCGCTCCAGGAGAGATTCGCCCCGTGAATAAAAAATATTCCGACGCAAATGAATAACAGTAAGGGCAGCAGCTTGGCCACCGTGATCACAGTAACAGCACCGGCGCCCTCGCGAACGCCGCGAATGTTAATCAATACGAGAGACCCATAAACCGCGAGCATCACGAGAATCCGCATCACGGGGCCACCGAGGAACGGGACCACCAGGGCGACCGAGTTCGCCAATACGTTTACGACGCCCGCAACCGCTCCAAGTGCCGTCAGAAAATAAAGCATGCCGGCGAGAAATCCCACGTAGCGCCCAAACGCTACTTCGACATACGCGTAAAGACCGCCGGTCAATGAAACACGGCTGCCAGCAATCGCAAAACATGTGACGAACAAGACCATGGCGATTGCACAGCAGACGAATGCGAGAGGCGCCGCAGACCCCAGTCCCTTCGCGACGGTCGCGGGAATCACGAAGATTCCAGCACCGATCGTCGAGCTCACGATATTCGCTGTTAAGGCTGGAATTCCAATACCGCGAACCAGTTGATGATCGATGCGCTCTTCCTGCTGTACCCACGCTGGCGACTCATCTGGCACTGGCGCATCGTCAGTCATCCGTTTGTCCAAAGCAAGAGGAGACTTAACTTCCACGGGTCAAGGGGGTGCTTTTGAAATGGGTGGGAAGCGAAGTTGGGTGCGCTACTGGATAGCTTAATCCCCGCCGGTCCACAATATCCTGTGGCCGGTGGACGTCGAAACCCCTTCAAATTGTATGATTTTCCGCTTGTAACACTAATGAGCCTGCTGTATTGACGCTTCCGAAGGCCCGGGGTTTGACCCAAAATGCATTTACAATCGCTCGAGCTATTCGGCTTCAAATCGTTTGCCGATAAAACCGTCTTTAATTTTCATGAAGGCGTCACCGCGATAGTCGGCCCGAACGGCTGCGGAAAATCGAATGTGCTCGACGCCGTAAAATGGGCGCTGGGTGAACAATCCGCCAAATCGCTCCGCGGAAACGAGATGGCGGACGTGATCTTCAACGGCGCGGATACGCGCAAGCCGGTAGGATTTGCGGAGGTCTCACTCACGTTCACCGATTGCGCCGAAGAATTCGGAATCGAATGGCACGACGTGCGCGTGACCCGTCGCGTTTATCGCGATGGAAATTCCGAATACTTGTTGAACAAGACGCCGTGTCGCCTTCGCGATATTCAAAGTCTTTTCGCTGACACAGGCATCGCGCGGACCGCTTACTCCATGATGGAGCAGGGCAGAATCGACATGATTTTAAGCTCGCGTCCTGAAGATCGACGCGCGGTTTTCGAAGAAGCAGCCGGGATCACCAAGTATAAGACGCAAAAACGCGAGGCGCTTCGAAAGCTCGAGGCAACGGAAGCAAACCTGTTGCGCATCGGCGACGTGATTAAGGAGGTCAAACGCCAGATCGGGTCGCTTCAGAGGCAGGCGGGGAAAGCGCGACGCTATCAGACGTTGCACGCGGATCTGCGCGTGCTTGAGACACATCATGCTTCCAAACAACTGGCATCGCTCGAGCGCGATCTGGCCGCGTCGCGGGAAGAAATCGCGCATTTAGTGGAAAGCGAGAAGACCACGCGGGCTAATATCGACGACGGCGAAAACGCACTCGCCGAAGAACGCGCCGGTTTGGACAAGATCGATGCCGAGATTGCCGATGCCCGCGCAGAAGTTCAGCGATTGGACAGCGAGATTGCAACGCACCGCAACCGCATTGAATTCAATCGTCAGCGCGCGCAGGAACTGGCCGAATTGATTGAACGTGCGCAACGGGACGTCGCTGACGCGGAGAACAAACGCAACCAACAGGCAGCCCAAATCAAGCAAACGAATAATTCCATCGCGGAAATCGAGCAGCACCTGAAAGAAAAGGAAGCCGAGCTAACCGCGCTAAGCGTTCTGGCCGGAGAAATTCACAAAAAGCGGAGCGATCGCGTGACGCGGTTGCAAGAATTGCAACATGCACTCTCGAAATCGGAAAGTCGGATTTCGGCCCTCGAAGAGGAACTCACCGGAACTAAAGCGCGCCGTGATTTGACGTGTGCTCAAACCGAACAGCTCAAAACACAGATCGAAGCGTTGGTCAAAGAGCGCGACAAACTTCTCGGGCAAATCGCTGTCTCGCTCAAGGCGCCCCGCCAACCGATCGACGTCGAGACCAGCCTTCGCGAAAAGGAAAAACTGGTCGCAGAAGCAGAACAAGATCTTGCCGCGCTGCACCGTACACTCGCGGAAAAGCGATCGCGCCTGGACGTGTTGCGTCAATTGAACGAAGAGGGCGAAGGACTCGCCGAAGGTTCGCAAGCTCTGCTCAAGGGCAACGATCCTGAAAAATTCCGGGACGCGATCGGCGGTTCGCTGGTAGCGCAGCTCGATGTCGAACCAAAATTCATTCAAGCCATCGAAGCCGCGCTGGGTCGTAATCTGCACGCCGTCATCTTAAAAGATGCGAAAATTGTTTCGGAAATCATTGGACACCTAAAGAAGAAGAAGCTTGGACACGCCGCGCTGCTTATCCCCAAGCTGACATTGACCGCGCCGCAACCGGCACAAAAAGATCTGCCACCCGAGGCGCTCGCTTGGGCCACTGACAAGGTAAAGGCACCGAAACAGCTGGAAGCGATCATCACGAGTTTGCTCGGTGACGTCGTCATTTTTCCGGAACTGGAACAGGCGCTCGAGTGCAAAAGCCAGGAACCTGCTCTCGCGATGGCCACGCTCGCTGGGGAATATGTTTCTCGACAGGGAATCGTTTTCACGGGAAGCAGCGAAGTCCACGCAGCCTCTTTGCTCGAACGCAAAGCGCAGATCGCCGATCTGGCGAAAGAAGAAGCTACTCTGGCAAAGGAATACGATTCATTAACCGCTCGGCGCGACGAAGCGAAAGCCGGACTTGAAACCGCTGCGCGGCTTCAGCGTGAACTGAGCGCGGCTGACCGCAAAATCGATACGTTGCAGTCGGAAAAGACCGCCTTGGAGCGCCAGATAGCGGCCGCCGACGAACGGATCGCGAATGTGGAGCGGGATCTTCAATCGGGGCGCGATCAATCGGCGAATCAAAAGACCGAGTTAGATGCATTCGAAGCCGCCCAGAAACAGACCGTCCTGCGTGAGGAAGAATTAACCGAGAGAACCAATGAACTGCGACTGGGCGTCGCAACCGACCGGCAACGACATGAAAATTTGATTGCGCAACGCGAACCCTTGAGCGCGCGTGATGCCGAACTGGCCGAGTTAATCACAGTGCGCAATGCCGACATTGCGATGTACGAACGGAAGTTATCTGCGCAGGCCGGGGAGTCGCGCGAATCTGAAACGTTAATCAAAACGCGAACCGCGCAGCATGCGGACGCACAAACGAAGAGCGCGAACATTATCAGCCAGCGGGCCACACGGCTTGCCGCGGTTTCCGATCGAGAAAGCGAACTGCGGCGTCTTCGAGATTCGTTAGGCGAATTACAGGACAAGCGGGCACACGGACAAGTCCGGGAATCGCAATTCCAAATGAAGATCGACAGCCTTCTCGGGCATATCTCCCGAAGTTACCAGATCGATCTTCGCGGGTTTACTCTCGATAAAACAACGTTTGAAAAGACGTTGAAAGCGCAAGCCAAGCGCAACGAAAAGCTGGACGGCGGAGCTCCAGCGGCGCCGGGCTTGTCGGAGGCCGCCCCTCCAGACCTGGAACAACTGATTGCCAATCTCAGAACACAGCTGGAAAACATGGGACCAGTAAACCTCGAAGCGGTGCATGAGTACGATGAACTCGAGGAGCGCTACAAGTTTCTCGAAGCACAGAACAACGATCTTACGAATTCCCAGCGCGAACTGCTCGACGTCATCGCTCGCATCAATTCCACAACCCGCAAACTATTCGCCGAAACCTTCGAGCAAGTTCGGACGAATTTCCGGGAAATGTTTGGCGAGCTATTTCGTGGCGGCCGCGCAGACTTGTCGCTACAGGACGAGAACGACCCGCTGAACTGCGGCATCGAGATCACAGCCA
Organism: uncultured Verrucomicrobiae bacterium; assembly: GCA_963804875.1. GTDB lineage: Bacteria > Verrucomicrobiota > Verrucomicrobiia > Chthoniobacterales > UBA10450 > Udaeobacter. Next base: position 39,401 of record CAWDRX010000005.1, on the reverse strand, counting down.
AGCCGCCGGGCAAACAATTACAAAGTGTATCGCTGTTGAGTGGCGGCGAACGTGCAATGACAGCCGTCGCGTTGCTATTCGCGATTTACATGGTGCGCCCGAGCCCGTTCTGCATTCTCGACGAAGTGGATGCGCCACTCGACGAAAATAACATTAACTGCTTCACCCGCGTTCTCGACCGGTTCGTGCAGCAGAGCCAATTCATTATCATTACGCACAATAAACGGACGATCGCCAAAGCTGATATCCTGTACGGCGTGACGATGGAAGAGCGCGGCGTGAGCAAATTAGTCGGCGTCAAACTGACTGCCCCGGCACAACCTGTCGCTGAACCAGCTTCAAACGGTGACGCACACGCGCCGAGACAGCAACGGCTTGCGTTCGCAGCGCGTTAGGCGGTTCGGGTTCTTCGAGGACAACGGAGGCCTTGTCCCGTAGCGTGGGACTTCGGCACATGCCTGCACTCCAACGCCACAAAAAACTTTGCGCGCAGTTGCCGATCTTGGCTAAAATGACGCAATGCTTCAGACGGCGCAGCGGACCGCAAAACCAAAAAGGAAAAAAAGAGCGTCCGCAACGCTGGGCGAAGCTGCTGCGGACACGACCGCGCCTCCGCACGAACGTTTTCTAGAAGCGTTTCGCTGGATGTTGCTGACGCGTACGCTCGAGGAAAAGCTGGTTAGCCTCTACCGTGGCGGCCAGATCACCGGCGGCGTTTACATCGGTAAGGGCCAGGAAGCAGTCAGCGTCGCATGCGGGTTGTTTTTAGAAAAAGGCGACATTTTTGCGCCGTTGATTCGCGACCAGGCCGGGCGATCTGCGTTTGGCGAACCACTAGTCGACGTCACACGCACGTACCTCGGTTCGCGTCTCGGTCCGATGCGCGGGCGCGACGGCAATATTCATCGAGGCCATCCGCGCGATAACGAACTGGCGATGATCAGCCATCTCGGCGCAATGGTCTCCGTCACTGTCGGCACATTGATGGCGAAGCGATTTAGAGGAGAGAAAAATTTCGTTGGCCTGACGTGTATCGGCGAAGGCGGAATGCAAACCGGTGCCTTTCACGAAGGAATGAACATTGCCGCGGTGGAACAAGTGCCGCTTGTGATTGTCGCGACAAATAATCATTATGCATACTCAACGCCGAACGATCGCGAATTTGCCTGCGACGATCTGGTGGAACGGGCAATCGGATATGGGTTCGAGGGTTACCGTCTCGACGGAACTGATCTTGCCGCATGCCTGGATGTAATCGGGGGCGCGGTAAAACGGGCGCGTGCCGGGCGTCCGCCACAGTTGGTCGTTGCTTCGGTTTTGCGTCTTTCCGGTCATGGCGAACACGATGACGCAACCTACGTGTCCGAAGAGATGAAGCTTCAACCGTTTGCCCGCGACTGTCTGAAAGTCGCCGAACAAAGGATTATCGAATCCAATCTGGTGGATGCGGACACATTGGCCGAATGGCGTAAAGACGCTGTCGCACAGGTGGATGAGGCGGTTGCCACCGCTCAAAAAGAAGCTGTGCCGGAAGGCGACAAAGAAGATTGGTGCGCATTTTCCGTCCGCCATCTCGTCGACCACGCGGACGAGAATGAATGATCAAAAGAAGACGGAGATGAGACGGCGATTCGGCGAAACGGCGAAACGGCAATCAGTGCCACTCATTCCATTCGTCAGATCCGCTTCCACGGTTCAACGCTTCAACCATCCAACGGCGGCAAAGCGATGAGCATTACTTATCTCGAAGCAATTCGCGAAGCGCAGGCAAAATTGTTGCGCGACGATGATCGCGTTTTCATTTACGGACAAGATGTCGGCGGAGCATTTGGCGGCGCATTCAAGGCAACGAAAGGTTTGGCGAAGGAATTTCCAACGCGCGTGTTGAACACGCCGATCAGTGAGGATGCGATCGTCGGCACCGCCATTGGGGCTGCGATGCAGGGAATGAGGCCGATTGTGGAAATGCAATTTGCCGATTTTTCGAGCGTCGCCCTGAACCAGATTCTCAACAACGCGGGCACGCATTATTGGCGAACAGGCGTCCCGGTTCCGATTACCGTGCGTTTGCCTTCAGGTGGAACAAAGGGAAGCGGCCCATTTCACAGCCAATCGATGGAATCGCTTTACGCGCATTATCCCGGTCTGATCGTGATGACACCGGCGACGGTGGAAGACGCTTACACGATGTTGATAGAAGCTGTGGCGATCGATGATCCCGTCGTTTACTGCGAACACAAATATCTTTATTACCATCTCAAGGCCGACAAATTGCCGGACAAAGGTTTGCCGACAGGACGCGCGCGTATCGCGCGAGAAGGACGCGATCTGACGATCGTAAGCTACAGTGCAATGACGCAGGAATCTCTCGCCGCTGCGGAGGAACTCGCTCGCGAAGGTCTAGAAATTGAAGTTGTCGATCTACGCACGGTCAAACCATTGGACACCGACACCGTGCTTGCGTCCGTGGCACGCACCGGCCGATTGCTTTGCGTCGGCGAATCATTTCCGTGGGGCGGCACGACCGCGGAAGTCGTCGCACGAGTCACCAACCAGGGTTTTCATTTGCTTGACGCTGCGCCGCAACGTCTCAATGCGAAAGACACCCCAATTCCATATCATCCCAATCTTTGGAGCGCGCACCGGCCAAACGCGAAAAACATTGTCGCAAAAGCGCGGGCGTTGCTCCGAGAATAGAATTTATGCCGCAAGTCCCGATCATCATGCCGCAACTTGGCGAATCAATCGCCGAAGCCACAATTGTGGATATCAAGGTAAAACCTGGCGACGAAGTTGTGAACGACCAGGAGATCATCGATGTCGAGACGAACAAAGCGGTCATGGGCGTAACTACGCCGTGCAAAGGCAAGATCGACAAAATTACCGTGCAATTGAAGGAGACGTATCCCGTGGGCACGGTGCTCGGCTACGTGGAAGCGAATGAACAAGACGCTGCGCGTTTCGCTAAACACACGCCAACGCCTCCGGCACAAAAGGAAGTCTCCGAAGAAATTCCTGCTCGTGCCGATCAGGAAGTTGCTCCGGCACGCGAAAAAAAGACTGCGGCGCGCGATGGCAATGGCGACCGGGCCGGCGGGTTGCCTGTTCCAGTGATCACAAAAGGTGCAAGCTTCATGTCACCGCGCGTACGTGCGCGCATGGCTGAGTTACAGCTTACCACCGCTGATCTCGCCGGGATCATGGGAACCGGTGCTGGGAACCGGGTAACGATCAAAGATCTCGAAGGTTTTCTGCACAAGATCGAAAACCAGACAGCACAAGAAGCTTCCAAGATTCGCGCCGGCGTGGCCGATGCGATGCGCCGGAGTTGGACACGTCCTCTTTCGACAATCGGCTCGTCGGTGAATCTCGATCCGATGTTAGAAAATCGCCAATCGCGCGATCCGAAGCCCGGCCTCGGCCTTTACGCGCTGCGCGCGCTCGCGCTTGCGGTGGCCGAAAATCCAGCGGCGGCGGCGAAATTCATTGGAAACCGCGTAGTGCAATCAAACTCGATCGACGTTGGAATCGCCGTCGAAGCCGAAGATGGAATCATGGTGCCCGTCATCCGCGGCGCAGAAAAAACTTCGCTCGCTGATCTTACCACAAAGTACAAGGAACTGATCGAACTCGCCAGACAGCGACGGATTTCGCCTGACATGCAGGCTGGCGGCATCGCCACAGTTTCCAACTTCGGGATTTTCGGAATGGAATGGGGCACGCCGATTCCTCTCCCCGACCAAACGTTGCTGCTTGGGCTCGGCGCCGGCAAAAAGGTTCCGTCGTGGGACGAAACGAAAAAGGAATTCGTACCCAAAACCGAAGCGCAAATCACCTTAAGCTTCGACCATCGCAGCATCGACGGCGGCGGCGCCAGTCGTTTACTGAAACGCGTCATCGAGTTGCTCGAAAATCCCAAAGAACTTTGAGCGCAGCGCCTGTCAGAAAGGCGCCACCTTAATTCCGCCGCACGTGAGATCGCGTCTTTTTATTCATGCGGGATTTGCGAAGTGCGGAAGCGCGAGCATTCGCACTGCGCTCTTCCAGAATTTTCGCAAGCTACAGAAAGATAATGTTTTCGTTTTCGACAAAGACTTAAGAATTGCTCGAACGGCCGCGGATCTCATCGGCACACCGATTTGGTCTCTAGAGCGGGCGAGGAAACATTCCGAGAACCTCACGCGAAAGCTCAGCGCGGAAACTGCACCGCTGTTAAAGCGAAAAGGAGATAATATTGCGATTCTAAGCGCGGAAAATCTGGCTAATCCCGGAATGGCCGACTTATTCGCAGGACTCGATAGTCAGTGTGACGTTTCGATAGTTTTTTACCTCCGGCCCCAACTCCAATGGATACCATCGGCTTGGAAGCAGTGGGGCCTGAAGACGGGTGCGTCACTCAACGATTTTGTTGCCCAGTGCATCGAGACTCGCACACCCGCGTTCAGGCGTGATATCGAAAACTGGAAACGCACATTTCCAGCGGCAAATATCCACGTCCGGTTCTTGATCCCTGAATTGCTCTCTGCGGGGAGTCCTGCTCAGGATTTTTTCCAATCTGCTCGGCCTTTCAGGGAAAGAGTACGTGTTTGAAAGCGAAGCCCGAAATCCCAGTCTCGACGTCTCGGTCCTCCACGTGCTTTCGAAAAATCCGCACCTTTTCTCCGATATTCACGACAACCGGCTGATGCTGGCGTTGACGCGCGCGCTCCCGAGACAGTTTCGATCAACCAACATTGAAATGCTTTCTGCAGAGCAAGAGACCAAAATTGAAGAATGTTTTCGAGACGAAAACCAGTGGCTTTTGAATACGTATTGCCGCGATGCGGACGCAGATCGAATTTACCGCATACATTTCATGCCGCACGAGGCGGATGCCAGATATTCCGATATGAGTGAGTCCGAGCTGATTTACCGTTGTCTCGGGATCATCCTGGAATCGATGGCGTCCGGCAGTGGGCAAAACGATAGGGGCAAAAACAAAAATCAGGGCGCGCGGTTCCGCAACAGCCGAAGAAGAGTAGCGACAGCCGGCGATAACACCGAATAGAACGATCAATCCGCAGACGGCAGCAAGGCTCCCTCCCCATAGCAACCAAGCAGGTCGATACGTAACTGTAAGCTGCCCATGTGCGCCTGCCGGAACTTCCAGAACTGGAAACAATCCGCGATAAGATGTGACAGCGAGCTTCTGATTCCCTATTTGCGCTGTGTACCCGCGGAAATATGGCCGCGAAAGAGTCAGCAGCGCAGGCCGATCGCCAGCCGGAACATCGATGTTTGCGTTTACGAAATTTCGGGACTCGTGAATCTGTGAGATCGTGGCCGACGCGAACTGCTCGTTAGGCCGCGAATCGATCGAGGGGAGCGAGCGCACGCGCGGAAACGGTGCGCTGTGCCGATGAAACACGTTTCCCTCATCGGTTGAAACGACCAGTTCCCATTCAGAACTCGGCTCAGGTGTGATATTCAGTTCCTGCGCAACAACGACGCCATCCACGCCCATGAGAGCCAGCTCGCCGTCTATGCCAGCTTGATGATTCAGTAAATTACTTCCCACATCAGGATTGATTTCGCCATGGATGCTCGTTGCAAATTCGCGCGCGACGCCTGCGGCACGGATCGGGCTATAGCCATTGATAAATCGCAATTTAGCCCACATCGAGGTGCTCCCCGGCCGTAGCGTTTGGCCAACCGGCTGTGGTTTGTTTGTCATAGCGTAGGTGAGCTCCGCCCATGGATAGACGCTGAGATAAAGCCGCTGCGGATCCAGCGGCGCAGGTTTAAGCAACTCTTGAGTAAAATTGTATCTGGGAACTCCGCAATTTGTCGGGACGCAGAAATACGTCGCAAGCAAGGCGCAAAGGGTGATCGCTACGGGCACCCACAGTTGGAAATCAGAGCGACGCAGGAGGAATGCCAAACAAACCCAAGCCGAAGCCAATCCAAGAAAAATCCAAGTGAGTGGAAAAGCGTACAAACCAGTCTTGTGAAAGATCAACCCGGCAAAGCTCATCAAAACGACGAGTCCAAGCGCCGCTGTAGCGAGAGTCGCGGACTCCGGCCTCAGCCGGAGCGCCTCCGCTGCGCAGATTGCGAGGACGAGATGGAAAAATGGCAGCCATCGAAAACTCCAACGAAAAAGACCGGCGGTTGGAATCATGCACAGCAAAAGCACGATCAACAGCAACACGAGCTCCCATTTGATTTGCCTAACGAGTTGCCGGGGATACAAAACAAGTCCAGCAATGAGTGCAGCGGGAGCGACCAGACCGCAAGCTAGTTCTGTTGCCGTATGAGGAACGCTGCGCGATGAAAAATCGGTCCAATTGACTGTCCACCACGGTGAAATCACTCCAGGCAGAGCGGCAGGCGGAACGCGCCACTGCCAGTGTGCTGCCGCTGATTGCAATTCCCGCGCTGACCCCTGGACCAGATCAAGAAGCGCCAGCCATGCGGGTGCGGAAAGACCGAAACCGAGCGCCACGCCGATGAACAGCGGCAGAACCGAGAAAATCTTTCGCGTTTGGACCAGCGACTTGATCGACAACCACGCGATGAGGAGCAGCAGCATTAAAACCGTGTAGGGAAAGCCGCCCGTAATGAGGAGATAAACGAACGGCGCCGGCCAGAGAAATCGCCATTTTGTTCGTCGCGAATCCAAAGCGCGCGCTGCCCCCCACCACGCCCACGGCAGCCATGTGAACGCACCAAGTGCCCCAAACCAATCGCTGGCTCCCCAGCAGATAATCCAACCACTTAAAGAAGCGATTAGTGCGACAAAAATCGATAGAGAGACTGAAAAAACGCGATCGCGTGCAAGTAAAAATGCTCCAACCGCAAGTGCAAAAAGGTGCGCGATTGAAAGCGCCGCCGCCTGTTGCGGAAATGTCAGTGGAAATTTCCAGATCAAAATGACAGCCGCATTCACGAAAACCGAAAATGTGCCGTACTGAAATTCGCCCGCGAGATTGCCGCAGACCCACGAATACGGACTCAGGATCGGCCAATGACCTTCGGACCAACTGCGCGCCATATCGGCGAACACAGGCAGGATCGATAATTCATAGTCATCGTTCCAAAAAACGAGTGGATTATGCCAAAGCAGGATCAGGCAGAAGAAGACGACGATTACGCCGGCTGAAAATGCACCGAGATAATTTCGCCACTGATTAACACGGATTTTCACAGATGCAGAAAAGGCAATCCGTGTATCCGTGTTTCATCTGTGCTCATCCGTGGCGAGCAAAAATTTCACATTACGACCGGCCTGCCCTCGGTCATCACCAGCACTTTCTCCTCGATCCCGTTTGCGCGTGCTGCTGCAAGCAATCTCTGCGGAGGTTCGTGGAGCGGCTCGAACCCGAGAGGGAAGGTCCCATAATGCATCGGGATTAGCTTTTTGGCGCGCAATTCCAGGAAAGCTTTTACCGCTTCTTCAGGATTCATGTGAACTTCACGACCTGTAGGCGCTTCGTATGCGCCGATGGGAAGCAGCGCCAGATCGACATTGAAGCGATCACCAATCTCTTTGAAGCCCGGGAAATAAGCTGTGTCGCCGCAATGAAAGATCGTGCGGCCATTCGACGCGATTACAAACCCACCGAAATCGCGGTGCAAATCCGCAAGAAACCGGGCTCCCCAGTGATGACAGGGCGTGAGCGAAATCTTAAGCGGCCCAAGTTCAACGCTCTGCCAGTAGTCTAGTTCGTGCACGATGTGAAACCCGAGATCGTGCACCAGATTCCCTACGCCGGTGGGAACCACGATAGGTTGGTTCGCAGCGACGCGCCTTAGCGTGCGCCGGTCGAGATGATCGAAATGCGCATGGGTCACGAGCACGAAGTCAATGGAAGGCAAATGATGGATTTCGAAGCCAGGCTGTTTCAATCGTTTGATGACCTTGAGCCATTTCGACCAAATCGGATCGATCAAGATGTTTACCTCATGCGTTTGGATAAGAAATGAGGCGTGACCGATCCAGGTAATGCAGACTTCGCCTTCGCGAATTTTTGGAAATTGCGGCGGCACATATTCGCCGGATCGCTTCACAAACAGCGACGGAATCAAAACACTGGTCAGGAAATTACGTTTGTGCCAGTCGGACCGCGGACGCAGCCGGACGCGGGTGGAATGCCGTCCCGCTGGAACCGGAGTATCATCGCGTGGCGCCTGGCGAACAATATTTCGCCGGTTCTTTTTCGGAAAGCGGATTGGCACGGTCTTAAAAGGATATGAGACAGTTACGAACTGGAAAGCGTTAAAACGTTACAAACTGCAGACAAGGTGATGCACTTGGCGTTCGACGTTGTAGGGCCCTAGCCTTTTGACCTTGTAAGTTTCTACTTCCAGCGTTCAGTTAACCTCTTCACATGCGGAGTTGGAAGGTCTGCGTCACACTGTTTTTGATCTGTTCAGCCGGGCTAGCGTCAGAATCGCGCTTGCCGTTCGGCACTGTGTTCAAGGGACAGGACCAATTCAATCGACTGGTTGCAAAGGCGAAGTCAGAGAATTGGAAATCACTACCAATCGGTGATCGGACTGCGGCGGTTGGAAAAGCGCTGGTCGGTACCCGCTATAAACATTTCACCCTCGAGATTGATAATCGGGTCGAATCGCCTTCGGTGAATTTCTACGGAATGGACTGCTGGACGTTTTTCGAAACCGCACTTGGGTTTGCGCGAATGCTAAACGAACCGGAATCCAATTGGACTCCGGAGCGTTTGCTTTACTACATCGAGATGGATCGATATCGCGGCGGCCAATGCACGGGGGAATATCTTTCCCGGCTGCATTATTTGGAAGACTGGCTTTACGATAACAATCGACGGGGATTGGTGGACGATATGACGCGGGACCTCGGCGGACGTAGCGTCGCCCATTCTGCGCGCGAGATGACCGTTGGCTGGCGGCACTATCGGTATCTTGCTGCGAATAAGTCTTTGCTCGGGCCACTTGCGCGTATGGAAGCGAATGTTTCCTCGCGGCCACTCTATGAAATTCCAAAAAGCCAAGTCGCCAAGATCGAGCCGAAATTACGCAGCGGCGACATCATTGGCGTGATTTCGCGAGAGCGGAACGGACTCCATTCAACCGCGCATGTCGGGCTGGCATTGCGCACGAGCGACGGTGTCTTGCATTTTATGCACGCCTCGTCCCCTAGCAATTACGGCAAAGTCGTCGTGGACGATCAGCTTTCGAAATACCTGTATCGTTATGGGTCCGACAGCGGAATTCTGGTCGGCCGACCTCTACGCTAGGATTCGTCGAATTTATCCAATTCGCCGAGTAACTTTTCTAGCCGTTCTACAGCTTCCTGGGCATCAACACCATGTGCCTCGAGCGTTGCGGTAGCACCGCCATCAAGATTTGCACGGAGAACCTCGATCAAGCTTGAAGCCGAATACCGGCCGCCAGCCGTAACAAGCCAGATTTCCGAGCGGAAAGTCTTGACGTTTTTCACAAAATGAGCAGCTGGGCGTGCGTGCAGTCCCAGCTTATTGCTAACGCGTACCTCACGTCGCGCAGACACAGGCACTCGCTTTTGCCTGAAGATCATGCCTGACTCGTGCCCCAACGCCGATGCAGGAACCTTTCAATCGGCGAGAAGAAGATTTTGTCGGCCAGTAGACCGATAACCACGATGACAATCATGATACCGATGACCTGCTCCATGGCGTTTAATTCGCGGCCATAGTGTAGAAGCTGTCCCAAACCGAAGCCGGTCAGGATGGTCACGAAAATCTCGGCAGCCATTAGTGAACGCCACGCGAATGCCCAACCTTGTTTCATTCCGCTAACGATAAAAGGAAGTGCCGCGGGGAGGATAACCTTGAACCACATGTGCAGACGCTTGGAGCCCATGGTCAAAGCAGCACGGCTGTAAATTGGCGGGACGTTACGCACTCCAGTTTCGGTTGCGATCACTACCGACCAGAGGGTACCATTATTACCACGAAAAGCATGGCGGCTTCTGTCTGTCCGAACCACAACAACGCGAGCGGTACCCAGCAGACGCTCGGCAATGTCTGGAGTCCGAGGGCGAGCGTTCCAATCGTGTCTTGCAACACCTTCCAACGTGCGGTCAGCAAGCCCAACGGCAGCCCTACAACGAGTCCAATGATGTAGCCAATGACCAATCGGCGCATCGTAACGATTATTGCCTTTACCAACGTTCCATCCACCGCAGCACTTTCTAAATAAACTGCCACTTGCCGCGGCGAAGGCAGAAGGACCGGCGACCAAATCTTTGCACGAAACAGAACCTCCCAAACCAGGAGAAGAACCGCAAAAAAGAGTGCCGCCAACAAAAAACGTTTCATTCTGCGATTGCGACCTCCGGTTGGCTGTAACTCTTTAGCGCTTTCGTGATCTCTGTCGAATGGACCGCAAGGTCGACACTGTTGATGTCGCGCGGCCGGGGCAAATCCACGGCAAATTCTTCGCGAATACGACCTGGACGCGGTGAAAAAACTATGACGCGATCGCCGAGGCAAGCTGCCTCGCGAACGTTGTGCGTAACAAACACAATTGTTTTGTTCCGCGCTTTCCAAATTCGCTGAAGATCTCCATAGAGTTGCTCACGAGTCAGCGCATCGAGAGCAGCAAACGGCTCATCCATCAGCAGCATGCGCGGATTTGGTGCCAGCGCGCGGGCAAGGGAGACCCGCTGCTTCATTCCACCAGAAAGCTCGTGAATATTGGCGCGCTCGAACCGGCTGAGACCGACCAGTTCGAGGTAGTACTTGGCCACGTCGTGCCGATCTTTGTTTGTCAGATTCGGCTTGAGCTTGAGTCCAAATAGAACATTCCCAAACACGTTCAGCCAGGGGAACAAGGCCGGTTCTTGAAACATCACTAGGCGCTCACGGCCTGGCCCGGTCACCGGTTTGCCATCGGTACACACCGTTCCGCTGTCGGGCTTTTCCAATCCGGCAATTATGTTAAGCAATGTCGTTTTGCCACAGCCGCTGGCACCCACGAGGCAGACGAATTCTCCCTCCGTGACGTTCAGGCTCACGCGATCAAGCGCGAGGACTGATCCGGATGCGCCTTTGAAGTTTTTTGAAACGTCCTCGATCGCGAGTTTCGAGGGCGGGATGATCTCGAGCTCCTCAGCGGCTGAGGAACGATGGCGCGGAACTCGATGCATTATGGAGTTTCGACCAGCTTCGAAGTGTCTGTCGAGCCCTTAAAAAAGCCCGCATCTTTCCCATCCTGCACTGATTTGGCAATCAAATCACGAGAGACGTCGCTCGTGAATTGAATCCGATTCCACGCCTGCGCGACGGCATCCTGCGCGAAGTCAGCGCGCGTTTCCGCTTTGAGTTCGTCGATCAATAACTTCTGCGCTTCGGCTTGATTCTGCTGGATCCACTTCGTCAGTTCTACATTCGCATTTGCGATTTTCTTAGCCATATCGCGCCGATCACGCAGGAACTTCACACTCGATACGAGCCACGTGGTGATCGTGTCTTTGTCCTCGAGAAACACGCGCGCCTTAGCATCACGTTCTAGTCGTGTTACCCAGGGCTCGACTGTCCATACCGCATCAACACCGCCATTTTGGAACAGCGCGAGTTGATCCGGGTTCGCGGTCGGAATCACCGTCACGTCGCCCCCAGTTAACGTGACTTTGAAGCCATTCGCTTTTAACCATGCCCGGCAAGAAATGTCCTGAGTATTCCCAAGTTGAGGTGTGGCGATCTTTTTTCCGCGGAAATCGGCCGGAGCCTTGATGGGCGAGTCAGCCTTCACTAAAAGAGCCGCACCGCCATTGGCGGCGCCAGATATGACACGAATTTCTTCGCCGTTTGATTTGAAGTACGCGTTGAGCGCAGGCCCAGGGCCGACATACGTCACGTCAAGCGATCTGGCAAAGATCGCTTCCATTGCCGAAGGGCCTGCATTGTAAGTGAACCATTGAATCTCTACATTTGGCCCGAGAGATTTTTCAAACCATCCTTTGCCTTGTCGCGAAAGCGCGTGGGCGATTACGCCCTGCGCATGCGTGATGTTTGGAAAATGGCCGAACCGAATTGTGGTTTTTTGTTCTGCAGTGGCAAACGATCCAAAACAAAGAATCGCTGCAGTTATCGCTGCTATTATCTTTTGCATAAGGGATTTGGGATAGGCGACGTGTTTAGGAATCGAAAAGCACTTCAACCGTGGCCGGCTAAAACATCACCTGGATGCGACCTAGGACTTGATCGAACTCATCCTGGCCAAATTCAGGATTCGCCTGGCGGAAATCCGACCAGGTATGAATATAATTCACCATCAGCTTGAGATCGTCCCCGTGGATGTAGTAGTTGAGACCACCCAGGATCGAATGGATGCCGTCGTCCCCTTTTTGTCCGGGGTTTAAATCCTGCCACTGAACTACAACTTGAAGCTTCTTCGGAATCAGGAAATAGCCTCCGGTTACATAGAATCCGTTCGTCGTAAAGTCGGCGAACCCTGGAGCCTCTCCGTTCACGGTACGACCGTTCACTTTTTCCTGAAGGTATTCACCAATTAGATCAAACGGACCCAGTTTGAGCCAGGCGTCCACACTCCACGCCGTCCTTTCATCCGCGCCCGGGAGCGTAAACGGCGAAAGGGAGCCATCGGAATTTACCAACAGGTTCCCCGATTGCGAGATATTTACCCCCTTGTCATCACGGCTGTTGAGAACGTCAGCGCCAAGCTTGAGAAAGGATCCCTTACCGAAAAGGTCTTTGAACAAGGTCGACTCCAGACGGCCGACATACATGAAGTTATTGTTGTCGTTAATTGTCGTGTTCTTGCCATTTCCGTTGAAAATGCCGGCGTAATAGGTCAGCGAATCCTTCTGTTTAGGCCAGATGTTCGTGAAAGGCTGTCCCCAAAGTTCAATGCCGATCTGCCGATCCGGAGTGATTGCGCCGGTCGGCAAAGTGCGTTCGATAGTGTACAGAGCGGTATCTGGAGTAAGCTGATCCAATCCGAACGGCGCTTTATATTGCCCGATCTTGACTTGCGCTGCGGGAAACTGATGCCAGTTGAGCCAGATGTCTGTGCCCGAAAATGCCGTGCGGTTGTTGTTGGTGCCATCATTCTGGCCAAAATCGCCTTCGACCTTGAAATCGAATTGCTCCGCAAAATCGCCGGTTAGATTGACCCGCGCCCGGCGCAGCCTGAAACGGTCTTTGATTGCGCTTTGACCAAAATTTCCGTTGAACGCGAAGGCGTCGCTGTCTTCGAAATTCACCTGAATGAATCCACCCAGCACCAGCTTAATTTCTGATCCGCGCTGCAGCACAAATAAGGGTGGTTTCTCAGGTGCCGGAACAGCTTGCTCAACGTACGTTTTACCGTCGTACGTCACTTTCGTTTTGAATTTTCCGTCAGGAACAGCGGCAGTTTCCTTCTTCGAGTTCTCCTTCTTCAAGCTCCGGACTTCCGCCTCCAGTTCGGTGTTGCGTTTTTGTAACTGCTCGACCGCGCGTTCAAGCTTCTCCAATCGATCAGATTCCGAGGCGCTCTGTGCAGTCAGCGGCTGAATGGCAGCTAGGATGCTGGCAAGCAGAGCGATGTTTCTGATTGAACAATGTTTAGTGATTAACATGATTCTCTCCTACTTCACCGCACGTTTTGGCGGATGATTGTTGGTTTTGCTCCCTGACGACCCTGAAAAGCGATTGCTTGCCGAGGCTCTTCGCTTGCTGCGAAGTGCTTCCTTTTTTTGGGACAACACCAATGTAAGCGGAATCGATCGGTGCAAAAAAGGCGGCGTAACCTTGTCGCGTCGATATTTGCGAAGGGTGATTTCGACGATGTCTGCGAGAGTATAACGATCCAGGATTGTGCTGATGGCGTTTCGCACATCGAACATCAGCATCCGTAGCCCGCAGTGATTCTCGTCAGGGCATGAGCAGCGAGCGTAAGACGTTTGGCTGACGCAGCCAATCGGCGCCAACGGGCCATCAATGAGGCGAATGACGGCGCCGAATTTGATTCGACTCATCGCGCGCGCGAGAGAGTAGCCGCCAAATTTTCCGCGCCTGCTCGCCACGTAACCTGCGGATTTTAGTTGCGTGAAAATTTGCTCAAGGAATTTGATCGGCAGCTTTTCTTTTGAGGCCAGTTCGCTGATCTGAAGCATGGGCCAACCGAGTTCTGAGGCGATTCCCAGGTCAATGAGCGCGCGCAAGGCGTATTCGCCACGTTTGGAAAGCTTCACTTATCCGGTTCCTTCGTTCTTCTGTTGATTGTCTACCAAATTGATATGGTTTCGATACCATACTAAGGCAGTAGGAAATAAAGGTTCAAGTATTTTTTTATCGCATCCTGGAATGTTCCTGGCTGTATGGATGGGATGCGTCCAGGGAGCTCTTACAGATGTCGCGCCAGTTGAAAAATTCAACCAACGTGTTGAGCTTTTCGTCGGCCCGCTACCATGAAACGATCGCCTGCGAGGAAGGTTTCCTTAGTTCAAGCTGGGCGTTTACTTTTTGAATTTGCGACGCCTGCTCTTTCACCGTTGCGGTGAGCGTCTCAATTTGCTTTTGCTGTTGTGCAATCGCCTCGAAATCTTTCCGCTGTCGCGTAATTGTTTCTCCCTGCTCCTGCACGGTCCGATGTTCCTTGAGAAACTCATTGAGCAACATTGCGTTCACCGCTGTGTACCGGACGGTTTCTATCTGTCCGTTTTTATCGCAGGCGGCCAGGTTGGGATCGACTGCGGCCACCTCCTCCGCCGAGGCCGTAGTCGAGGCTCCGGGTTGCGTCGAACCCAGCGGGGAAAGAAGTCCTCCGCCTGACTCAGATCCGTTTAGCGCCGTCGATTCTGGCGAAAATGACTTAAGCCAGTCGAGGTAAATCACCGCAAGCGCGATCGCTGATTCAAGTTCAACAAACGCGCTGAGCTTTTCGTCGGCACGCAGACCAACCGCTTTCCATCGTCGCGGTGCGCGGACCTCGTTCGCCCGTCAGAATCAATGGCTGAGACTTAAGCTAAGTTCCAACGGCTTTGCTGAGATTGTCAGCGAAGACTCCCAGTATTTCACCGTCCCCCTTACTGATGATTCGCCACCACTTGCGACGCGGTTTGCTCGCTTCGAGTCCGCCACGGGACGGATTGACTAACTCGCTCCCACTCATGTCGGCCTCTCCGCTTGAACCATCTATGTCGCTTCGCATCCCTGCGGCTCCATTCGCTGCGGCGAGCTGTGCGCTGACTTTCTGGGTGTGCGCGTCCTGGTCCCCGAGACTTGCGGTGAGAGCTTTAATTTTGTTCTGCTACTGCGTGTTGGTCGCTTTCTCTTACTTATGGGTTCGGGTAAAAGGGCGTGTGGTCGAAGAGATTGTTCGGAACCAGTTGAAACCCGGTCCAAAGTACGGGGACCGTGTTAAAGTCTTCGTCCCGTGAATCATTCTCATGGTGTTCTGATCCCGTGTACCAAATAACTATATCCTGACTGTCCGTTGATCGTCTCTGGGCAACGTAGTTGGGCAGGTTTTTCGCCAGGATTTGTTCGGGGTCATACCGGGTGACCCAGAAGTCCTTCTTTGTAAAGGCCTCGGAGTGACGCGCGGTCCCGCTGCGCATGGGTACCAATTCATAAGATGTGCGACGCCCATTGCCGTTTTTCAGCGTACTGTCTTGGACCAGCAGGGTATTGAATTTTTTTGGGTCCCAGACCAGGCCTTGTTCGACCGAGATCAGCCTAGGTGGTCCGTCCGTGGCAGTCGAATCCTCCCCAAGCACAAAATTTTCGTGATGGCTGGTCCATATGGCCGAATCGCCACTAGCCCCATTGAGATCAACATCGAGCCGCCAGGTGAAGTCATGCATGTGGCCTCTTGGATCGCCAGGTTGGCCGAGCTTGGGCCCGGTCGAGCCTGCGCGGGCCAGTATGGTTCCGTCGTCACGGAACGTCCATTCCTCGATATAGGAATAGTTGCCGGCGCCGAGCACCGAAAAATAGACAACTTCCTCGCCGATGCGGACCCGAGAAAGTCGTACAGGATCACCAATCGGATTGATAGCCCGCTCCATCCACGCCAGATAGTCGCGCTTCTCCTTGCATATCTTGCCATCACCGATGATCTCACGTGGCGCCGGGAACTGCGCGGGGGTTAGCGTCAATGGATGCCAGTTAAAAAATTCATATCCGATGTCCTCATAACGCGGATTACCTTCGTGATAAGGGACAAAGATTTCCCCGAGGCGACCGTCGAATAGGACGTAGATGAACGGGGAACCCGGAGACTTCTGGAAACTGGCACCCGTGATAACCAAGCCGAACTTGTCTATTGCATTTACGGTGAGGTGCCACCGGGATCTCGACGTAAACTGCACCATTTCCTCTACGGCTCCGACAGCCGCGGTGCGTTGCGCAGCGGCTTTGGCCGCGGAGTCTGCCGGGGTCACTGGGACCTGGGCAGAGGCGATCGAACCGCATGCGAGCGCAAGCATCGGCAATCCAAAAATAAATTTCGTTATTGTTTTCATTATGCTCTCTTCAAATGAGTGAGCGAGCCGTTCGCTCACGGGTTACCCTGCGGAAAGAGTCAGGTGGAGCTCCGGGGGAGACGCCTAAACAACTTGGCGCGATCGGATGCTGCCGTCCTCGCCGGTTTAGTGTCAATACAAAATTTGCAGGTGCTTTCTAGCAGGTGCCCACGGTCAAATGACGGTCTGTGTGCTTGCCTCAACAAGCTGCCGTGGCGGGGAGACATAGAGAATGGGGTGTTGTTACGAATTCTCGCTCGTTTTCAACTTGCGATGGTAAAGGCGCTGTTGTTCTTAATTGTTAAAAACGGCGAAGATGAACGGTTCCAAAAAGAAACCTATGTTCTGGGGTGCGATCATCGCACAGGTCGTAGGGGCCCAGGTGTTTTTCTGGGATGCGCTTCCTGACTACCAGGAATTGACGGCCGGCGCGGTGGTGGTGGGTATGCCGAGGGATTTTGCCGTCGCGGTACTGGGACTTGTAGTGATGCAATCAGCTTATTGGTACGCTCGCGGTCTTCAGCCCCAAGTCCGGTTTCGTCGTCGCGTTGTACTGGGTCATGTCCCGCTCTGTGTTAGCGAGGTCAGTTTCTTTTTTGTCAGCGCACTGGCGACGGTGGCTATGTTCGATCATTGGAAGCGATCTCAATTCGTACCGTGGAAGATGATGCTGCTTGTCTCTGCCATCTTCGCTTTCTTCTGCTATAAACGTCAGCTCGCCAGCGTCGGGGACGTCCTGCTGGAGACACCACCCGAGCATGCTGAGCAACCAACAATCCCCTCGGAAGGAACCGGCAAACTATAAAAAAATCGGTGCCCGCGAATTCTTCGGGTTCGGCAAGATCGGAATCTCGCTGACCGCAACTATCTTGCCGTTGGATTCTCCTGGTTTCGAGGCATCAAGTAATTCAATCAGGCGCGCTTCATAAGAATCGCACATCGGGCATTGCCCATTTGGCTGGACCCACTCGGGATGTTGGCGCTGCAGATCATTGCGAATCTGTTGCAGCAGGCCTGCGTAATCGTTGACTTGGTAGGGCATGGCTCAACGTGGTTACGTCGCGTTAGCCCAGCGACAGAGCGACAGCGATTACGATTATTCCGAAGGCGACAAGCTCGATTAAATAATCCGGCCGGTCTCCGCAGGCGGATCGATTTCTAAAGAATTGAGAAGCGCGAACGCGCAGCGAGTTCGTGGTTTTCATGTTTGCATCATTCCTTTCACTAATGAGATGACGATTATATGGCAGTAAAATGGACAACTCTTTTTATTGGCGCGCTCGATCGGAAAAGTAACGCCACTGTCAGTTTGGCGGACATACGGCCGAATTAGGATGGCGTGTTTTGAGAATTTGGGTTGATCACATAGGATGAGCGGATGCGTACCACCTTACTCCTGATTGTTTTTGCAATAGCGTCGGCATGCGTCACCCATGGCGCTCCGCTTTCGGAGGGTGACCTGAAGAATCTTCTCGCGTCGATTCGGCAGAACCGAAGCACACAGGCCGATTTTCAGGAGCAACGAGTGATTCGGCTGATGAAAAATCCCGTCATCAGCGCGGGAACAGTGTGGTTTCAGACGCCTAACAAGTTCCGCCGCGAAGTAAAAGGCAATTCGCCGAGCATCACGGTCAGCAATGGCCGCGACCTATGGATTTATTATCCGAATTTCAAATCGGCGGAGCGTTACCCGTTAGGCAAAGGCTCGCCGCTCGATGCAACGGTGGCAGCGATTAATTCGGCGCTGAACCTGGAGGACATCGAAAGCAGTTTCAACGTCACTGCGACCAAAAGTGACAACGGAAACGAGCTGCAACTGTTGCCGCGCACCGCGGCGATGAAACGCGTGTTTCAAAAGCTGGATCTGCGAATCAACAGCGAGTTCCGAGTTGAGCGCACGGACATGCTGTTGCCGAACGGGGACCGGATCGTCACCACGTATTCGAACCAGAAGCGTGCCGGGATTCCCGCGTCCACATTCGAATTCAAGCCACCCGCCGGCACGGAAGTGACTACGCCCTTGGGACAATGATCGGGTAACGGGCCCCGGCTTCGTCGGGCTACGGCGCGACTGCCGAAATTGAAATCAACGAAAGAACGAGCCGTCACATCACTCCGCATGCGCGGCTAAATAGCGCTCGGCAACGTTGCGAAAGACGTCATAACGATTCAGCTGACAGACGACGCTCAGATCCGATCCTGCGGCAACGTGCGTCAGGACGAGCGGAAAACCGATCTTCTCAAGCACGCGGTTCGCCATCGGGTTGTCGGCCTTAGGCTCGCAAATCATGTGCTTCAGGTTGAATCGCTGGTAGAAGTCGAGCGCCGACAGGCAAAACAGGCGCGGGCCGTAACCTTGACCCCGCAGAGCGGCGTGCCACATGTGTAGATGAATGCTACCAACCTCGCCGGGCACGATGTCCTTGAGTGAAGAGTGTCCGATGGTTTTGCCGTCGATGCACCACGCGAGTACGAAGCTACGAAGCCGGTCAAGCGGAGTGGCAATCATTGTCTTCAGGTCGGAACGCAGCTGAGCTGCCGACGGCACCCGATCGATCGCGAGACCCATGCGCTCGGCGTCGACCTTGGAAATTTGCGTGAAGTAAGCGATGTAGCCGTCGAAATCTTCGTTCGCGAGCGGTCGAACAGTCAGTGCTGGTTCTGGCTTCATCGATTGGTTAGGTGGTTCGGCGTTTCGGGAAGACTGCATACGAGGTCATAAGACCGAATGCCCCTGGTTTAATTGATTAGTTGGAGAAGTAATCCCAACAGACTTTGCTCAATCAGTCGGCGACGGCGAGGGTGACAACGGCGACACTTTGTAGATCTGATCGAGCACCTTGACCCAAAGGGTATTGGCAGTCTGCTGGAAGTCGAGTGATACAGTCAGATTCGTCCATATGATGAGCGTCATGTCATTGGCTGGGTCGTAGCTGATTTTCGAGTTAAAGCCAGGGGTCTCGCCGCCGTGAAAGTAAATCGTGTTCGGTCCCCAGCTAAGTTGGACGATTCCGTACCCGTACTTTTGGCCTTTGGGCTTGTTAGGATCTTCGGGCTTAAGGCTGTCTAGCCACCGGCGTTGGTAGGTCGGGTTGAGCACGCGGCCCGCGACCAGCGCCTTGATCCAGGTGGCGCAATCATTGGCAGTGGAAATGACACCGCCGGCCGCAACGGCAAAGGAATGGTTTACGTCCGTATAGTCTTTCGGTAGGAGGGTGCCAGCCCGTGCTGCGGCCTGAACCTCGGACGAGTAAGGCGGTTCGCCGGTTAACGCGGCCGAGGAGCTGCCGTACAAGTAGCCATGCGAGTACGGTTCGGGCATGGTGTTTACTGTGCTGCCAGGCAGTTCGGTATGCCTCATCTTCAGGGGTCCGAACAACCGGTCGTGCATTACCTGCGCCAGGGGCTTGCCATCAATTTTTTCAGCAACGACACCGAGAAGTGCATAGTTAGTGTTGTCGTATTCGTACTGTGCACCCGGCGGGAAATTAGGTGGGTGCGCGAAGGCAATTGCCAGTACCTCAACCGGGGTCCAAACCTTGGCTGGGTTTGCGTCCATGGTGGCCGAGATTACGGGATCATCGGTGTAATTGTAGAGACCGCTGCGCATTTCCAACAGCTGAGCGATGGTGATGTTATTGCCGTTGGGTACTTCCGGAACATACTTCGAGATTGGATCGTCAAGACTGAGCTTGTTCTCCTGAGCCAACTCCATAATCACTGCCGACGTCATGGTTTTGGTATTCGAGGCGATCCTGAAGTGAGTGTCGGCGCGGGGTGGGTTCGTAGCGCCTAATAACGTGGTGCCGTACGTGACCGTGAATTCGCCCTGGGGTGTGCGTAACAAAACCAAAGCACCAGGGATCAGAAGTTCCTTTGCAGTATTGTCCACCATGGTCTGCAGCGCAGCCGGATCGATTGGTTTGAGTGTCGACGTGCCGGCTGTAGAACCGGGCCGCGAGCACCCCGCGATCAGGATAGCTATACCGATCACCAAATTTGCGTCGGTGCGCATAGGAAATTTGAACGTCACTTTCTCAAACGATCGCTGTTACTGGCAAGCCACAATATCAAAGACACACTTACAAAGCGAAACGCTGGCGCCCTGCGAAGATCAGACGGCGGGGATGGCGTTCTCTACGTCATTGGACGGGTCTGCCGAGCTCTTTCTCGACGACAGGGTTATTGGAATCTATAAAACGAGGCTGCGATGGTGCGCGTTTGGCTGATAGTTTTCATCGCTTTGTTCGAGACACCTCCACTGACTTGTCACGGAGAACCGTCATCGACACCGAACTACATCAATTCGCGGATTCCGCGGGAATCGGTTCAATCGACTGCAATCGCAACGGTTGGCTATAGCAAACGGCGCCACATTCTCGAGATCGAATTTGTTAACGGAGCGATTTACCGATATTTCGATGTCCCGCTTTCTGTGTATCGGGAGCTGATGTCGGCAGAATCAAAAGCGCGTTTTTACGATTCCGATATCCGGAAACACTATCGTTCGGCTCTAGTTCGGCAGCGACAACACCAAGGATCGCCAGGACATATCGCCCGCCGCCGCGCAAGGCCTCGGCCCGAAAGCGCACGAGTAGACTCGCAAAGGTATTTGTGGCTAGCAAACGCCAGCGTTTTAAACTCGATGAGTTGAGGCAAAGATTCCGCCTCACGCAAACGGAGAAACGAGTAGCAGTGTTCGTTGCCGCGGCGTTCATGCTTGGCTTAGTCACAAAATGTTATCGCGATGCGCATCCCTCCCCCACCCCTGGGCAGGCTCATTCCAGGACAACAATGACGAGCAGGAATACGAGCAAGAAAGCATACGAAACGCGTGCAGTGGAGTCGGGTGACCATACGAAACGAGCGCGAAAATCCGAAGAAAAACTCAACTTGCCAGATTCAGCCGGGGAACGTTATCATTAGCAAGGTAACAAATCGGAAACTTAGTTCCCCCACATGGTGTTTACGAAAGGCATTGTTCCTGCAAATCATCCCGGCGTGACCGACCACGTTGAGGCTTTCACGAAACAAATTTGTGAAGTCATTGTGGGCAAGGCTCAGGCGGTAAAACTCGCCGTTGCCTGTTTACTCGCGCGCGGTCACCTTTTAATCGAGGATATTCCCGGCGTCGGCAAAACAACCTTATCCCAGGCGCTGGCCCGCTCGCTGGCGCTGGCATTTCAGCGAATCCAATTTACGAGCGATTTGTTGCCGGCTGATATTGTCGGCAATTCCATCTTCGATCGTAACGAACAACGGTTCGTGTTTCATCGCGGCCCACTCTTTTCGCAGGTGGTCCTGATCGACGAGGTCAATCGCGCGACAGCGAAGACACAAAGCGCGCTGCTTGAAGCAATGGAAGAACAACGCATCTCGGTCGATCGCATGACGTATGATTTGCCCGAGCCATTCTTTGTGATCGCGACACAGAATCCGCAACACGCAGTCGGGACATTTCCATTACCCGAATCGCAGCTTGACCGTTTTCTTATGCGGATCGAGCTGGGGGTGCCGGATCGCACCAGCGAGCGAGCGATGCTGCTGGGAATGGATCGTCGCGACATGCTCAAGGAATTAAAGCCGGTGATGAGTCCGCGGACGTTGATTGAGATTCAAGATAAAGTGAGAAACGTGCACGCTTCACCGGCGTTACTCGATTATTTGCAGGACCTGCTGGATGCGTCTCGACAACGCCATGTCACGGGGCTATCCCCGCGGGCTGGGCTGGCATTGCTCCACGCGTCGCAGGCCTGGGCCCTAATGCATGGCCGTGAAATGCTTCTTCCCGAAGACATCCAGGCCGTCGGAGTGGCAGTCATGGCGCATCGACTCGGGCACGACCTCGAACAATCCGGGCAAAGCGGACGGACACTGGCTGATAATCTGCTTCACAGCGTGCCGGTCCCGTGAAAGCAGGAAAACTTCCGCTGGCCTATCCGACTGCAGGTTTCGCGGCGCTGCTCTTTGTTCTTGCCGCGATGTGGTACGGGGCCTCAAGCCAAAACAGTGCGGCAATTTACGTGCTTCTGTTTTTGCTGGCTTCGGTCTTCCTGGTCTCAATTCCACATACCCTGATCAATCTTTCAGGCATCGCTCTCAGGGTGGAATCCGCCAAGCCCACCTTTGCAGGCGACGACGTCTCATTGCCGGTTGAGATCATGAACAGCTCGCGCGCAACGCGCTATGGAATCGAGGTGGTTTTGCCTAACGCGGGCAAAATACGCCCACGCGTCGACTGCATTCCTCGCGAGAGCGCGGCCCGCCTGACTCTTCGATTTCCAGCGCGCCAGCGAGGCGAACATAGAATGGAAACATTAGGCCTAACGAGTTGTTACCCTCTCGGGTTTATGCGTGCCTCCAGAAGATTTGTGTCCAACCAGAGCTATCTCGTCTATCCCAAGCCGGCGGGAAATCCCGAGCTACCAACTAATCGCTCAAGGTTCGCAGACAACCGTGTGCAGCAAGGCATCGATCACGGCGACGATTTTGCGGGTGTGCGTGCCTATGTCCCGGGCGAATCCCAACGTCACGTCGATTGGAAAGCCGTGGCCCGCGGGCGACCACTGATGACAAAACAGTTCGCCGCCGAAACCAAGGGCGCCCTATATCTCGATTTTTCCGAGCTCCATTTTTCGGATGTGGAAGAAAAACTGTCCCAACTTACCCTCTGGGTGATCGAGGCTGAACGCGCGCGGCAACCTTACGGCCTTTGCCTGCCAGGTATAAAAATTTTGCCAGCATTTGGGCAGATGCATTTCCACCGCTGCCTACGCGCTTTAAGTCTGTTCCGGCGCACCGGGGATGAACAAGAGTAACATAATGAGCCCGACTAAGACCGACACGAGCATCCCTCGGCGTCCGCTGCTTTGGATGACGGCAGCGTTACTCTTTACATTACCTCCCTTCTTCGACTCTCTGGCCATTTGGGTTCCATGGCTTTTTCTTATCTCGCTTGCACTGAAATTTTGGATGGAACCAAAGGGTTACCGGCTTCGCTCGGTCGTTCTAAAAGTAGTGCTCGTCGCAGGGGCGCTTGCGGCAGTTTTTATGAGTTACAGTTCCGTGAGAGGCGTCGAGGCAGGCATATCGCTACTTGTGGTCCTCTTGTCCCTGAAGATTCTCGAAGCACACACGGCACGTGAATTTCGAGTGATGATACTCATCGGATGGATACTTTGTTTGTGTGGATTTCTTCTCTCGCAGGACTTTGCAATCGCGCTTTCTCTTCTGGCCGCCTTTGCCCTGCTCGTGGTCGCACTAATTCAGTTTCATCGTGGAGCGGCGCCGCGGCCGGTCTTGTCTCCGCTTCGCACGATGGGCAAACTACTTCTTCAGGCCGCGCCGCTTGTCGTATTCTTCTTTCTCCTGTTTCCCCGAGTCAATACTGGATTCGGATTCGAGCTGCGTTTCTTGCGTTCGCCAAACACCGGCTTTTCCGATCGGCTTTCTCCTGGAAGCATCGCGGCGCTTGCAAATTCTTCGGAGATCGCCTTCCGCGCCGAATTTCCTGGAAGCAACACGCGACCGACTGGTGCGATGTATTGGCGTGGCATCGTCATGTGGCGTTGCAATGGTTTGGAGTGGCGAGCGCCGTACGCGCCGCGGCAGAAATCTCCAGTTTCCACGCCAGACTTCACGGACAGCCACGGGCTCTCAGTTCAATCGCCGACGGCGAATGAAATCCAACAGCGCATCACGCTAGCGCCGCACGGTGCGCGCTGGATGTTTGCGCTCGACCACCCGATCAAGGGTGTTCCCGGTGCAATGCTGGTACGGGGTGATTATCTCTGGAGCGTCCAGCCGATTCGAAAAACCCTCCGATACGATATCGTGTCCTCAGAATTCAGGGGCAATGAGATCACACCGGCCGCACGAGCGGAAGCGCTCGAAGTGCCGGCATCAATCAGTCCGGCGGTACGGGATCTTGCACACTCGTGGACGTTGCAAAACCATGATTCGCGTGAGGTAGTAAGCAGCGCGCTTCAGTTCTTCCGGACGCAAGGGTTTACCTATTCGTTAACGCCAGGCGTATACGGCGATCTGGAAGAATTTCTTTTTCACCGTCGCGTGGGATTCTGCGAACACTATGCTACGAGCTTCGCTACTCTGATGCGGTTAGCAGGAATCCCTGCGCGCGTTGTAGTCGGCTACCTCGGGGGCGAGTATAACGATCTGGGCCACTTCATTCTAGTTCGACAAGCCGACGCGCACGCCTGGTGCGAGGTCTGGCTTCCGGAAAGCGGATGGACTCGATTGGATCCAACGAGCGCAGTTGCGCCGGGGAGAGCGAGTCTCGATCTCAACTCGTTTTTAGAAACACGCATCGCTTCCGACCAAATGGGAACCAGCAGGAGCGCTTTGATAGCGCAGCTGCTCCGGTCCGGTGTTTTCACCAATATGCGGTTTCTTTGGCAAACACTGAGCTATGAATGGGACACGCGGCTTCTTGCCTTCGATGCCGACGTACAGGAAATCTTTTTGCGCGAGACAGCGATCGCCAGCCGCGGTATGGCCTTTCTGGTCATGGAAATTCTGATCGTTGCAATCGCCCTGCTCGCAATCTATTTCGCATGGATGCAACTGTGGACACGCTCACGCGTGGACCGGGTGAAAGCGCTATACGAATATTTCTGCCGAAAGACCGCGCGCCTTGGCGTGCCACGCGATCCCTGTGAAGGTCCGTTAGATTTTGCACGGCGCGCTACTCTATTATTGCCTAACGAGTCTGACCGCATCCGGCAAATCGCGGACACGTACATCTCGCTGCGGTACGCGACACAATCAACGCCAGGAACGCTAGACAGATTTGCAAAAGAAGTGAATGCGTTTTGCAAACACGTCCGACGGTGACGCCGTCGCGCACGCGATAAGCCGTGTGGCAGCAATCGGCGCGAAAATCGCCACAACGCCATACATCTAAGGAAACTCAAGCTCAGACGGTTGATGCCCGGCTACTTTGAGCCCCGAACGGTTTCAAGTCGAAGTCGAAGGTCATGCGCTTGGTTGGAGAGCTTTCGCAGATCAGCGGCAAATTCTTTCTGGAGGTCCATGTGCACACGAAAGGCTGGCAGAATACGACCATCCGTTCCGTAGAATGCATCCGCCCCGAGAGCAACCCTAGGCAGCAGCTCACGCTCGGTGAATTGATTGTATCGATCGTAGTTGTCGTGGATTCCGACCACCTCACTATAGAAAAGTCCAAGTTCAGTTCGCAGACCTGGCTCGATCAAACGGACCGACCCGGACGACACCATCGTAGTCCACGCTGCCGATGGGGGATGAGTTGCACCCGGAATCCGATAGTAGCCGGGGATTGCACGCGTTCCGCTGCGGTCTGCCTGTTCCCATGCAGAAATCTTGGCGTCTATACCGTCCGCGAACTCCCGTCCCCGTGTCTCATATCGCTTTAATTCAGCAATGACACCAGAGAGAGCCTGACGAAACTCGGCTTGCTGGTTCTTGCTATCTCGATAGTTCTCCACGACGAAGGCCGCACTGACGCCAGCAAATACAACAATCAATTGGCCAACGAGCCATCCCACATGTCCGCGCCAGTTCTCCCTCTTTTCCGACTGCGCCATCGTTTGAGTTAGCTAATTAGAATTAGAATCCGCTTGTAGTCTATTTCCGGACCCACGGAGCGGATATGCCTTAAAAGGCTGCACGATAGCAGACCTTGTAGCGCTTGCCGGCCACAGAAAGCAGGTTTCGCCCGCCGGTTAAATTCGGCGTTAAAGATATTTTGCGGGAATTGCGTGCTCTGCACTTTCGTGCTGCCAGTAGACCGACAAAATCCACCAGCGTTTGCCGTCGTTGAAGAGCTGAAAGCTGTTGATGCCGCGCATGAATGGTTCGGGATCGCTCAGACCGTGACGCGATTCGTATGTGCTCCAAACGTGAGCGATCCGTCCAAATTGCTCCGTTACCCGCGCGACTTCCGTTTCGTAGAAACCTTGCTGCAAAAGTGGTTCCACTCGCGCGATGTACTTTTCGACATCCAACAATTGCGGTTCAAGTTCGACGTCGTTTCGTCCCGGGACGCGCGCCGTCGGCATTATGCGGGCACCAGGATAAAAGAGCGACCGCTCGCGATCCCAGTCGTGCTTCTTTCCGGCCGGCCCGGAGATTACATCGTAAGCGGCGATGATGATTGCGTCGATCGACTCCACGTCGCGCGGATCAGCTGGTTGAGACATTGCGCTTTCAGGCATGGGAATTCTTTCGACAGAGTTCAAGCACTTTCATCGCGGCGTTGTGTCCGGGAATCCCGCTAACGGCGCCACCTCGCAATGCGCTCGAGCCGCAGAAAAACACATTTTCGTATTCCGTCTCAACGCCCCACGTGCCGACCTGTTCTCTGCGTTCGGCAAATGGAAAGGTCAGTGCGTTATGAAAAATGTTCCCGTGATACATCCCGAGCGCGTCTTCGATGTCTACCGGGCTTTTGCTTTCAATGCAAGGGCTGCCATCACGCGCCTGCGCAAGACAACTTTCGATCGGCTCTTCCAGCCATTGGTTAATGCTGGCGAGATACTTTTTCTCCGCTTCTCTCCGCATAGCTTCATTATCGCGCACAAACAAGCTCCATGGCGCGTCCAGTCCGAAGAGCGTCAACGTGTGAAAACCTCGTTCGCGCAGACCCGGCGCAAGAATGCTGTCGTCAGTCAGCGTGTGACAATAGACTTCGCACGGCATTTTGTCCGGCAACCTGCCGTCTGAAGCTTCGTCGTAGCTAAGATTCATTTGCTGGTACCCTTCGTCGCTGTGAAATGTCCCGCAAAACGCTTCCGTCGCCGGGAATTTTTTTGCTTTCAATTTCGGCAAACGATCCAGGAGCATGTTGATCTTGAAAACGGAACCTTCATCAGTTCGGTCCGGCTGATAAAATCGACGTGTAAATTTTGCCAGCAAATTTCGCCCAACGTTAACCAGTACAAACCGCGCCTCGACGGTCTCGTCTTTTCCGTTCATGTGAAATTCGACCACGCGCGTCTTGCCTGTCACGTTCAGTGCGTGGACATAAACATTGGTTAGCATTTCCGCGCCTGCTTTGCGTGCAGCACGTTCCAGTTCGGACGAAACCGCGCCCATCCCGCCGACTGGCACCTTCCATTCACCCGTTTTATTGCCGATGAGATGATAAAGGAAACACCGGTTTTGCAGGAGCGAACTGTCGTG
Organism: uncultured Verrucomicrobiae bacterium; assembly: GCA_963804875.1. Classification (GTDB taxonomy): domain Bacteria; phylum Verrucomicrobiota; class Verrucomicrobiia; order Chthoniobacterales; family UBA10450; genus Udaeobacter. Next base: position 11,746 of record CAWDRX010000005.1, on the reverse strand, counting down.
CGGATGTGTGAAGACGCCGACCTTCGCATCTGTAAACACAAGGCCGCGAACCAAATCGTCTCGAAGATAGCGTTCGACCGCATTCCCGAGCGGTTCCTCAACCAAAGTACGCCAGGCTTCACGCGAGATTTCGTCCACTTTGAACCGGCGCGCCATTTCTTCCCTGGAAATCAAGGGCTCGAGCATCGAGTCCCAGACGCGCTCGGCGAACACCCGCGGCAACGCATAGAAACATTTTAACTCGTCATACTCAGTAGTATTTCCGGTCAGTTCACACATCGACCGACGGCCCACCTCTTCGTCGACGTTGCTCAAAAGCAACGCACCATCGTGCCCATGTCTCATGTAAGGCGTGCAGGATGCGATCGCGCGCCGACGCAGTTCCAGCTTCAATCCGAGATCATGAATAATCTTCTGCGGAAACAAACTGACCAGATACGAATACCGCGACAAGCGCGCGTCGTAATCCGGAAAGATCTGTTGTGACGTGGTAGCGCCGCCGATGTAATCATTTTTTTCCAATAGCATCACGCTCAATCCCGCACGCGCGAGATACGTCGCTGCCACCAGGCCATTATGGCCGGCGCCTAAAATGACGACATCGTACTGCGATTTCATTTTGAATTAAGTTGCGGATGCATGCTTACATCAAATATCGCTAAGCAAACATCAAGCATTTCTTAAACGATGGGCGCGTTCGAGTATCTCTCGGTTCTCATTTCAATCATTCTGGCATTAGGCATGACGCGGGTCCTTGGAGGCGTTGGTGAAATGCTGCAGGCACGCTCGCGCCATCGCATCTACTGGGTGCACGTCGTTTGGATCGTTAACCTCTTCCTGTACCTGGTGATCGCCTGGTGGATCTTCTACCGCTGGCGCGACCAGCAGCCGTGGAATTTTTACCTTTTTCTCTTCGTGCTGATTTCGCCAACAGTTTTGTATTTGGCGTCGCTCCTACTCTTTCCACGGGAAGGCAAGGTTGACACGGGCATCGACTACAAAGCGCACTACTACGCGAATCATCGCGCCTTTTTCATTCTTTTCGCGCTCTTTATACCGGTCGATATCCTTGACTCACTGCTTAAAGGCTTGCCGCACTTTCTTTCTTTAGGACCGATATACTTTGCGAGCGGTATCTTTTATTCCACGGGGCTGATTATCGCCGCGGTGACGCGAAACGAACGCTACCACGGGTTTTACGCGATTTTCTTTCTCATCCAAACCGCCATTGTCAGTTTCGTGATTTTTCAGACGCTTATGTAGTGGCTGCAGGGTTGGATTACGGTTGAGCTCGGGATGAATGCCTGTTTGGCGGCTATTCGCCGCGCACGTCAAAAACGACCTTCATCTGCCTTGCCTCACATTCCGTGACCGGCTGATCGCAGCCACTGAGGTCCATCGTCCTTGCGCGCTCCTTTAACGCGCGCACCTTTTCATTCCACTGCGAGAGGCTACCCCTCCAAACTACCTGGCTCGCATAGTTTCCCGGTATTGCGCCGTCGGGATCGCTGATCTCCACACGCATACGCACGACGCTGACGTGAGAGCTCCCGAAAGCAAACACGTAACTCTCGATTGGAAAAAAGGCCCAATCGTCCGGAGGGCTACTGCTGGAGATGATTCCGAGGGAACTCGTTAGCGCCGACATCATATTGTCGTGCGAAACGACGATCGTATGGGTGCCCCGTGGCCGGGACATCATGTAATTAACGGGAATCACGCTCACTGCATCGGAAAGCGGCGACGGCTCGCTTGTGAAGAAACGTATTCCCAGGCTGTTGACGGCCCGCTGCACAGCCGATTTTCCCGATTGCATAAGATGAGCACGATCGCCAGACCGAAAAATTTGCGGTAACGGAGGACCGAGATCCGCAATCATTTCAATGATGGAAGCGAGGGACGCGATCTGCGTCTGTACTCTTTAGGCAATGAGCCGTTCTCGTCGTAATCCGGGTTTGGAATCTCTACTGGGAAGCCTAGGCCGATAGCCGCGCGCACCGTATTCAAAAATTTTTGAAAGTTGTTTTTGAGCTTCAAACGATCTGGTGACGCTTTGATCAGCTCAAGATAAACAACAGGAAGGACGCACTTCCTAACCGGATGGTCGCTGCTCACCGCGTCGATGGCGTCTTTGCCTTTTGCCGGATCAAATGGGCACCCGGTAAAATCGATCGCGCGGTTGCGCTGCGGCTCGTTCTCCTCAAGTCCTTTCTTTAAATAAAGACCCGTCCAAAAGGTGCGCTCTGCAGAGAGCTCGGCGCGAATTTCATCCCAATGACCATCGAAAAGTTTGCCTTCACCGGTAGCCGCCACACCAAGCGCTGCGGCCTGTTGCAAACCGGGAGCAGCGAAACGCTCTGCGATACTCAGACCCTGAGGTGTTGCATCTTCACCATAGCTGAGAATGGGAATTGCAAGGTCTATTCCGTATTGTGGAAGAGAGATCTTTGTCGGTCCGACCTTGTTCGAAGTTCCCCGAAAGGTGTGGCGGGAAAAAACGACGAGGGTCGTGTTGTCCGAGCCGGGAAAACTTTGACATAAAGCAACGCTTGGAAACAACATCAACACGAGACCAAACACACAAGAGCACCTGAGGTTCTTAGTTTTCATAGAGCATAGTTCGCCGAACTGGCAGCTGTTTTGGCTTTAGCAATTGTTCTGAATCATCTTCGGTTCGGACTTGTTCAGTCCGAGTTGCGCGCTAACTTTTTGGACGACCCCCCGTAAAGGCTTCAATTTGCTGCTCCAGACCATGATGGGACGTAATTGAGCGATCATTTTCATAACTCCACAGTTTCGCAGAGGGCAGTTGTGCTCGTCGAGGTCGAAATGGGTGCGAATGCGGGGACGAAGCGTCGGATGCCGCATACAGAGGCGAGGAAGTCAGCAAACCAAATTCATGCCAGCAACTCGATGCATCGACGCCTAAAGGCTTTAGAGTTAGGGAGCGCGACTATTTCTTTCATAACAAACGCAACCATCTGACAGATATATATGGCAAAGAAAAAACCTCAGTTAAAACGTCGGAGAGCAAGGTCAATCGGTTCTAAAAAAGGAAAACGAAAGAAATCAGCGAAACCGACACTGACATTGAAACAACGCCTGGCGCGTGCAAAAAAACTGGAAGCATTAGACGGGGGGAAACCGCTTGTTGCGGTTTCGCGAGAAAGAGCGCTGGAATCTCAGCCACAGACTCGGGCCGCTCCCTCGGCGGTAATTAGTGGCTCGGTCGGTCGGTGGGAAAAAAACGCGAGCAATCTCCCAGCGGATGTCGAAACGGTGCAACGCCTTTTGGAAACGACGGCGCAAAAATTGCAAGCTCCGGAGCTGGACCCGAAAGGCGTTGATGGGCTAATTGCGCAACCGCCCCGGCATTCGAACACGGTTGCTGCCATCGAAGCTTTTCAAAGCCGTTTTAATCTTTCAGTTGATGGACTACTTGAACCCGGCGGTCAGACTTGGCAGCCACTCGTGCAAGCTGGCAGTCCACCTGCGGACCCCTCCCACCCATTCCGGAATGATGATTTCCCGCAAACGTTCATACAGCAAGTTTCGGTAAGCCTGGATGATCCTGATCATTCGCTCACTCTTACGTGGACGGGGCCTAAGGCTGATACTCAGGAGAAAGGGCCGTTCAGAACGTCACCTGGCGCGGGATTAAAAGGTCTCAATTGCGATGATGATGCCACAAGCCGGCGGTCAGGGTCCAAATGCACTCCGAAAGGAACGTATCCAGTGCAGGGCTTCCAACGAAGGCTCAATAGCGATTCTCGAGCTACGTACGTTACGTGGTTTAAGCAAAGCCGAGGCATTGCGCTTCACTATTTCCCCATTGTGCCTGAGTACGCAGCCTCCCACGGCTGTGTACGCATTGAGTTGGTAGATGTGGCGCGACTTATCCAAGACAATTCACTCGTGGATGACACCGAAGTAGTAGTGAGCGGAACGTGGACGAAGCCATCAAAGCAATGGGACTAGGTACCTCTGCTAAGCCTTCTGCGATGCGAACCTGATTCAATCGGGAACCAGCATCGACAAGATCTTTTTGGTGATGATGAACGGGCGTTGATGCGCCCGCCACCTGATGTCGGCCACCCGCGGACCGCCGGCCTAATAAAACTCGCTAAGGTTACGGCAACTGACTTTGAATCAGTGGGGCTCGTTAGTTAAAGACACTGTATTAACTGAGGAAAATCAAATGAGCGGTGCTCGCGGAGTCGCTTGAGAATTTTGGTAGATCTTCGCTAATGGCGTCAATCGCCTATTTGAACGACGGAGTAACCCTCCGTTGCGCGCTGGATTTGGCGGTTAGCGCGTTTCCACTCGATCATCCCCTGCCCCGTTTTAGATAGATTCCCGTAAGCAGACAATCGGGCACCCGGGAGGAGGGGGTCGCGATAAGCGCTGCAGGAATTCGTGGGATCGATGTCTTGTCTGGAAAGTTCTTCGTCAAAAAGGCTAACCAAAAATTCCCGGAGAACGTTTTTGTTCGTGTTTGAAACACCGTGCGCGCGTTTTTCAATGACGGGCGGATGGAATCTGTGAGGAATTGTGTTGACTATCGCTCGGGTTGTCGAAGACGCTTGCGTCGATTCGGTCTTATTACCTCAAACGACGTGCTTTTAGATCGGGGGACTCCAAGATGACGAAGATGACCGTGCGTTGCGGTGGAAGCGCAGAGAGTGCGGATATATTTCGATCATTCAGCTTTTGCAATGCGTGGCGCAGACTTGCGCAGTTTTGCAGCAAAAAATTGCCGGACCGTAGAAGCGACCGTGAACAGTCGTTCAATTTCGCAAACCTAACCAATCAATGGAGAAACCAATGACACAAACCGCACTAAGAACGTTTAGATTCGTTCGTCTCGCTTTGATGGCGGGCGTCGGATTTCCATTCATTCTTGCGTCCAACGCATTCGCGCAGTTGCCGGCTCCGGCCGTGCCTGCGGAGCCACGTGGGGCGGCGCCGACCACAGCTGAGGCCGAACGCGTCGTCGTGACCGGTTCAAACATTCCCACGGCGGAAGAGACCGGCCCGAACCCAGTCGACACGTATCGGCCGCAAGACATTGAGAAACTCGGCATCCGCAACGCCACCGATCTGCAGACCTACATTCCGCAACAAGCTGGCGGCACAGTCAACCTGAACATCGGCGACGGCGGTGATGGCAGCGTCCAGTTCAACCTGCGCGGCCTCTTGCCCAAAGAGACCTTGGTTCTCATTGACGGCAAGCGGGTCGCCTATGGGTCGTTAGCCGTCTCCGGGTTTACCGGCGGTCCGGACATTAACCTGATTCCGTTTTCCATGATCGACCACGTTGATATCCTCAAGGATGGCGCATCGGCGGTATATGGTTCCGACGCGATTGCCGGCGTGGTTAACTTCTTCCTGATCCACAAATTCCGTGGCTTGGAAATCGGTGGCACCTACGGGAACTCAAACATGGGAGCTTCCAATGAGATGGGTGAATGGGAAGCCTGGATCAAAGCCGGTACCGGCGATGACAAAACCGATATCGTGGTCATTGCCGATTTCTGGGAGCGCACCGGTGGAATCTTCAGCCGTGACCGTAACCTTTCTTCTGACGGAAATTTCATCCGGTTTGGAGGGTTCGATTCACGTAGCTTGAACGTTCCGGGCCACGTTGGGGATTTCTCCTTGAGGCCTGGAATGTTTTTTGGTCGTGGCGGGCGTCCGCTGCCTGGTGTGAACACGCCGCTTCCGCATTCTTCGACGGGTCCCGCGACTTCTCCGTCCTATGTGGACCCAGGGCGGTTCAACATCGGGTTCTTTGGTGACCCGAAGACGCTGGATGGAACTTATCTTGAATTTAACTTTGCGGCTTACACGCCGGCGCTGCCGCCGGCAGATCGCCAAGTGTACTATGGGTCGTTCACGCGCGATCTGTGCGACAAATACCTCACGGTGTTCGGGGATTTCAAGCTTTCACGATCGTTTTTCGATGCGTCCCTGGCAGCAGTTCCATTTGAGCCTGATCCGTTTCACATCCCGGGTACTGAACGTCGGATTCAGTCCCAGCGGCATCAGTGTGCCGCTCAGCAACGCATGGAATCCGTTCACGGTCGCAAATGCGACTATTCCGAACTTCTTTCCTGACGGATCTGGGCTCCCTGTGGTTACCGGGGTTAGATTTCGGGCGGTTAACGACACCGGGCCGAGAAGTGAAAAGTTCACCTATAACGATCAGCTGTTCGATGTCGGAATGCGCGGCGAAATGGGATGGATCGCCGATTATTTCAAAACCTGGAACTGGGAAGCTGGTTTTCGTTACTCTCGCAACGAGGGCAAAAATATATCGATTGGTGAGGTCAGCCAGCCCGGTTTGCGGCAGGCGTTGTTGGATACCAATCCGGCCACGGCGTTCGATCCCTTCATAAATATCAGTTCTCACAACACCAGGGCGGCTAGGGGACAAGTTTATGTGAACCTGCAAAATACCGGTGAATATGAACTGCCGATAGGTTACCTGACCTTCAACGGCGACTTGTTCAACCTTCCCGCGGGGCTGGTCTCCTTCGCGATCGGCGGCGAATACGACGCGCCGAGGTTCACCCGCGATCGTGACGCGCTCAATAACACGTTTGAAACGATTGGCTCGGTGGATGGGCAAAGCTTCCGGGTCAATCGCGATGTGTGGGGAGTCTACCAGGAAGTAAGGGTACCGTTCACGAGCCCGACGTGGAACTTTCCTGGCTTCTACAGCTTCGAAGTGGACTTCGCCGAGCGCGAGGAGTGGGGCAGCAGCAACACTTCGACAGTCATAGAGCCGTTTCAACCGGCGGCACACACCACATATAACGCCCAGAAGCCTAAGGTCTCGGTGCGTTGGCAGCCACTGGATCCGAAGTATATCGGTGCGCTGACCCTACGTGGGAGTTATACCGAGGCGTTTCACGCGCCGACACTGGGAGAGCTGACACCCGCAGGCACGCAGGACTTCCCGTCCGTCGTGGATCCGTTTACTATTCAAAATCCCCCTGCATTCAGGACTCAAGACCAGGTGGAGGAACGCATTGCTGGAAACCCGTTCCTGCATCCGGAAGTGGCGTATGAATGGACTTACGGTGCCGTGTACAGTCCGAAATGGATCAAAGGTTTGACCTTGAGCGCTGACTGGTGGCATATCGACATGCGCGACATCGTGGCCTCCCTCGGCGCGCAATTTATTATCCAGAACAGCAATCGCGCACCTTTTAACGCTTTGGTCACTCGTGCTGCGCCGCCGCCTGGTGGCGAATTCGGTCCAGTGATTCTGGTTCAGGATCCTAGCGCAAATGTTGCCGGGGCGATCTTCGAAGGGCTCGACTACGAAGCGATCTATATTCTCGACTCTTCGATCTTTGGACACGGAGACTTTGGACGATTCACGACAACGGTCAACGGCACTTGGCTGTCCCGGGCTGAGCTTCAACCTACCCCGGACTCGAAACGATTTGGCATAAACGGCCAATTCCAGTCCACGTCGTTTACGCTGACCAGTTCGTTGCCATGGCACCGGGCCAATTTCAGCATCTTTTACGACGGCCCGGCTGACACTTGGGCTGGTGGTTTGGACGTTGGTGCTGTAGTCCACTGGACCGGCCAATTTGAAGACGACAATTTCGACCTTACTTTAGCAAGTAAGCCTCAAGAGCCCAGAAGCGGTGATCTTCCTAACCGCGCGCGCAAGGTGGCCGCATGGACAACGCTGGACTTGATCTTGAACTACACGTTTAACCTTCCACCGCCCGCTGCGGCTGAAGTGCCTGGCTTTGCCAAGGACGGGGGCAAGAACGTGAAGGCGCACGACGGCAAAGAGAAGAATGTTGTCCCAGTATCTACGGCCGAGTACGGCTGCAGCAACTGGAAATGGTGGCTTAACAACACCACGCTCACGCTTGGTATGCAGAACGTGACGGATGAAGACCCACCGTTTGTGGCTGGCAGTTTCGAGAACGGCTACGACGAGTCGATAGCAACCATCAAAGGCCGGTTCTGGTACGTCGGGCTAAAGAAGCGATTCTAGTTCTTTCCGTTAGTTAGGTTAACGAAGAGGCAGCCCTGATGTTTTCGGGACTGCCTCTTTTATTCCACTCCTCTTGCTTCAAATCACGCCAAAGGCTGGCTCTGGCTCTTACCGTGTGCTCGCTTGAAAGACCGTGCGCGCTGCGTTCAAGTATTGCAATGTGTTCTGCTTCTCTTGCGGGCTGTTGTAGTCGCTCCGCGCCGTAGCCCCAGCGATCACGCGATTGAGCCAGCTGACAAAATAGGCGGCGTCCGCGGGCGAGCGGGGCAGCTTTTGATCAACTGTTACGTAGATTGGGCTCGTGCTGGCATAAGGATAAATGTCCTGGATCTTCGGGTTTAACTGATCGTTCCAGGCACGCAGGACCAACCAACCGCTGGCCGGAATCTCAACCCTTCCACTGACATCGGCTTGTGTGCGCGCCCCATTAAGATGATGACTGGCGATAACGCGACCGTTGAAGATCAACTCGAAGTGATCGATCGGCACGATCGACCGCAGAGCTGCGTGGTACGGCAGTGTCGTCGGCTTGATCAGTGTAATGTCATCCCCCGGATGTTTGTTATCGATCTCCAAACCCAGTAAGGGGCCGTTAGTGACGAAGGTCCGACCCTGTTTCAGACCCGAATGCAACTTTTCTGGGGTGGTCTCGCCGACAACGGCGATGAATACCCGATTCATGCCCACCGGACCGCGTAACGAAGCGTAGTTCGCCATCGCATCGGTACCTGCGCCGGCTGGGATACGAAAACCAAGATTGAGCAGGCGATACCATATATCGGCGGTGGAACGGTGATCGGAGAAACCGACGAGCTCATAATAATCTACGTTGCCGAGGGCAACATCGGCCGGCAAGCCGTTACTAAGTTCACGATCCTTGTCGGGGTTAACTGGGGCATCAAAGGGATGCGCATAACCGACCAAACCATGCTGCGCGTGGGCCAGGTCGGCGATCACACCATTGTGCGGATAGGGACTGGCCAAAGCCGATTCCCGATAAGCGGCAAAATCCGGGCTCAGGAAATGATCATCCAGATCGAGCAGACCTAGATGTCCCCAATAGCTGCTATGAAACTCCTGTGCTTGCATCAGTAGCACGTCGTCTTTACGCAGCGGCCGAATAGTGAACTGCGCGATATCGGGAATGCGTTCTTCCTTATTGACGATCAGGTTGTAGACGGCGTCTAGATGTTCGGCACGTGCCTGTTCGATCAGATTTAACGGAGTGTTGTGATAGTGCCCGCCATAATTCATGTGCACATGCAGGTCCGCGCTAGCGAAGTGGCCATATTGTGCCGGTAACCGCAGCGGCTTGAGCGCGATTGTCAGCGTATTGCCGTCTTTAGTGATGCCGACTCGCCGTTCCGCGATGGCGTAGTCGAGGCCATGAAAGACCTGCAACTGCGCATCGCCAGTCGGTAGGATCACGGTGCATTCCCCCGGGCACTGGAAGTAATGGTTTTCGAACGGTTGCAGGCTGCGATCAAAACCGTCGTCGGCATGCATCCAGGCATTGTCGGGCGCGTAAGCGCGACCATCGGCAGCAATCACACTCACTCGGGCCGGCGCTTTTTGGCCATGCTCGTCACGCACACTCAACTGGAGGCGACCGACCTCTTTTAGGTAATGCCGTTGCGCTGCAGTGATGCGAGTCCGTGCGCCGCCGAGGACTTCCTGGATCCAGAGCGAGGTATTGCCGTCTTCGTTACTGATATAACCAATCCGAGTGCCGTCTGGCGAAAAGCGCGCTTGGGTCCTATCGAAGTCACCGAAGGTCAATGGGAACGGTGCGTCACCCTGCATAGTCGTCAGCCAGAGTTGTTGCCACTGGCGACCGCGATAACTGCTGAACAGAACCCGCTTGCCATCCGGCGCGACTTGCGGTTGCGCGCGCCATGCCGTTTCTTCGCTGAAGATTTTTTTCAGATCTTCGGGCGCGTTCACAGCCACTGACCAGATATCGCCGGTTCCATAAGCCACCTCCCGGTTCGACACGAACAACAAGCGCTGGCCATCAGGCGTCCAGGATGGATTGATCGCGTGATCGGTGGGCGCGTAGTAGTAGCGATAGATCTTGCTCGTGTGCTCAGGTAGCAAACGTTTCGACGCGCTCAGGCGATCACCAGCGATTTCTGCGACATAGAGATTGAAATGGCCGCTGTCAGCGGTGGAAACGAAGGCGACCTGGCGGTCATCGGGTGAATACCGCGGTTCGAGATTGATATCGCCATGCGAGGTTAGCGCGACTTCCGTGCCGGTTTGCAGATCGAGCTGCCACAACTCGATGGCGTCCTTCTGGTAGCGGGTGAATATAATATGTCGACCATCATGTGACCAATCCGGCTGGTAGTCGTAGCCGCCCGCGTGGGTAAGTTCACGCGCCTGATCGTCACCGATAGTCTGGCGCCACAGCGAGCCACCCATACTATAAACAAGCTCCTTGCCATCGGGCGAAAAGGTTAATGCCGATGGGCCGCTCGTTAGCTGCGGCAGATACATCTCGCGGTAGTAATAATTGTGCGGCAACTGGATTTGCGCCGCTACAGGCTTGCGCTCCGCCAGCGCCGAGAAGGGAGAGAGTAACAACAGACCAGCCAGCAGAATCTTGTGCTGGCGCATTGTCATTCCCATTATTGAGCCATTGCTTCGACCAGGGCAGCCTCTAGCAAAGTCATTGCCTCGTCTACCTCCGCCACCGACACCATCAGCGGCGGCATGAAGCGCACTGTGACTCTGCCCACAAGAGAGCAAGAGCAGGCCTCGATGAAATGCGCGCGTGATCACGGTATGACACGAAAATTTGCAAGGGTTGCGGCTGGCTCGATCGCTAACCAGCTCCATGCCGATCATTAGTCCTTTGCCGCGAACTTCTCCGATCACTTGGTGCCGCGACTGCAATTCGCGCAAGCGGTCCATAAAATAAGCGCCCACTTTCTCGGCATTAGCCGCGTACTCGCGTTCGATCAGGTCAGTGTCACCAACGCGGCGGCGCAACATAGCGGATTTCCACCGTAAGTGTTCGCATGCGCGCCAGACTTCCATTGTTGCATGATGCTTTTCTTAGCGACTACCAGACCGATCGGCAGGCCCGAGCCCAGGCCCTTGGCCAGCGTCATGATATCCGGCTGCACGTTCCAGTGCTGGCAGGCAAACATTTTGCCGGTGCGCCCTACGCCTGATTGCACTTCATCGAAAATCAACAGAATGCCGTGGCGATTGCAGAGTTGGCGCAAGCCCGCCAGAAATCCATCGGGCGGTAACGAGGTAGCCGCCTTCGCCCTGAATCGGCTCGACCAGGATGGCGGCGACTTCGCTGGCTGGCACGTTGCTGACGAACAAGCCGTTCTCTATATAGTTAAGGACGGCTTGACCTTGATCCTCGCCCGCGAACAGCGGCCGGTAAGTATTCGGAAACGGCACGTGGGTAACACCCGGCATGGTCGCGCAACCTTGCTGCTGGGTTTGCTTACTGGAAGTGAAAGCCAGCGAACCCATCGTGCGCCCGTGGAAACCACCGAGAAAGCCGATGAATCGAGAGCGTCCACTGACATAGCGCGCCAGTTTCAATGCGCCTTCCACCGCTTCGGTGCCGGACTGGCAGAAAAAACTCTGCACCGGCTCCCCCATCGGTGCCAGTGCATTGATCTTTTCGGCGAGGGCGACTTGCCCTTCGTGCCAGTAATCAGAAGAAATGTGCAGAAACCGATCTGCAGCGTCTTT
>CAWDRX010000004.1:0-263429 GCA_963804875.1 uncultured Verrucomicrobiae bacterium | reverse complement strand
CACCATTTGCTAAACCCTGGGAAGCCAGCAAGCCAATGGTCCCAGCCTGGATGCGACCGCCTTTTCTTAGGATCATTTGCCCTTCCGCCAAATCGCAGCCACGCCGGCGGACGAATTCGCCCGCTTCGACATCCACATTCAAGAGGATTTCAGTGCCATTGCGCGTCACATCCTCCTGCATGACGATCGCGTCTGCTCCCTGCGGAACGGGCGCGCCGGTGAAAATTCGGACCGCTTCGCCGCCACTGACTCGCAGGTTTCGATCTGGGCCGGCGGGCTGCTCTCCAATCACGCGCAGCCGCCCTCCTTTTTTGCAGGAACTGGCCACGACTGCGTAGCCGTCCATCGCCGAATGATCGAATGCGGGCAGAGGCAGCCGGGCGAAATAATCGCGGGCTGAAAAACAATCGATCGCGTCCGCGAGCGAAACAACCCGTTCGTCCAGAGGACTACTTTCTCCAAGATCTGCCTGCGCGCCTCTTCTTCGCTGATCACGACAGATCTAATCAATTGGCAATTGGAAATTGGCAACTCGGATGAAATGGCGAGCACGCGCGACGAGGTCGCCGTTGGCAAATCCAAATTGCAGATTGGAAAGCGAAATTCTTCGCAATATTCTCGCTCTCCATTGGTGAGGTGGCTGAGTGGGTTGAAAGCAGCGCTTTGCTAAATCTAAACGGCATTTTATCCCCGAATCCTCCCATCTTATCCTCTCTCTTCAATTCCGCACCTGCGAGGCAATTACACCGAATCGCTTGTCTTCCCGCATTTTCTTACGTCACCTTATTCACGCAGCAGACTTACCTTTTTGACCTACCTTTCGTCAGTTCCACAAACATCGCGGCGATCCGTCTTTGGCAGCAGCTCGGGTTCGAAATCGCCGGCACTTTTGCCCGGCGCATTTCGGCATCCTGAAAAAGGAACCTGAATAACACGGAAAAAAATAACCATGGAAACAACAACAACAACATCAACAGGAGTAATGAATACCTATTTCATGAGGGCTTACAAAGCATCAACTCTCTCCTTCTTTACCCAAGCTGATCATTTCAGTGAAAATGTAATCCAAACTCATGAATCGCTGAAAGAATTGGTTCACAGGCTTTCCCAGGAAGGCTTTCAAGTGGATGAGAATAATTGGATCATGCCGGGAGCCATAGTCAGCGTGCAAAAAACAACACTACCATGATTCAGGGCGCAGCCTTGAGCATAAGAACCGTAAAACCGCTTTCGTCCCTTACCTTCTCGACTTACGTTTTTCCCGAATTCAGAGAGGTTTTTTCAGGCTCAACGATTCAAGCCACGCCCTCACGACTTCTTCGAACCGCAGTTTTCGATCCTCCAAACCGTGAAGTCGAGTAGCGACTCTTCGCAATTCCGCTAGGCGACGACGCGCCAGCTCCTTATCGATAGTCTTGAGCGAGCGCTTTAGTTGCTTGCCGCCAATTGAAAACCGCGCAAAATAAACGCCATGGTTGGTCCGTTAGAGACATTTGCCGACCTTGCGTAGCGGATTGGATTGATCGTTCTTTCTGACAATCTTGGACATGAAGCGAAAGCGACTGTTGGTTGAATTCTTGATTATTGCCGCCGTGATTGTTTTTGGCTGGAACAAGCCTTTCAAAGATTGGGTGGACCAGGCGAACAGAAATATTACGCATGCGTGGGACAGCCTTGCGCGGTAAAGACGGATTTCATATTGGGAATGAATGTCTTACTAAATGGACTTACAATTCCCAATTCTCAGCGACAACTAATAGTTGTAACGCGTTATTATAGATCAATTTGGTGAGGTGGCTGAGTGGTCGAAAGCAGCGCTTTGCTAAAGCGCCGTAGCCCAAAAGGCTACCGAGGGTTCGAATCCCTCCCTCACCGTGCTGACGATCTCTTCCGAGCTGAACCGGTTAGTCCATCCCTTTTTGCCGGTCATGAAAGTCAGAAACGATGCGCTTTGTGAAATCATCGAGCTTTTGCGCGGAGAGATCGTCAAGGTGCGCGACGTTAAGGTGACGCAGAATTCCAGTGTCGTCTCGCAGAGCGCGCTCAGCAACAGTTCGGACGGCGCGTACCTTCTCGTCGTTGATTCCCTTCAGATTTTGGTACGCAAGTTTTAGTTCGTAGCAGTTCGTGTGAGCGATCGCGATCGCGTAACCGTTTGGATTCTTTGGGTCGTTAACCGTCTTCTCGGCGTATACGATTAACGAGCTGTACCCGTTATTATCGACAACTTCGAGGTCTTGCAGCGAGCGGAAGTGCGTCAAAAGCGCATCGTGGATCGTTTTTTTGGCAGCGGCGTCATCGCATATTACAACGACAGTAACAGCTTGCTTCGATTCCCGTTCGGCGCCCAGGCTCGCCGAATTCCCACATGCCAGAGCGAGCATTATAGCCGGCAACACAGTCATCAACTTGCGTGACGCGGCGTTTATCCTCGTCGTCCGATTATCATTCAATGAAAGTTCGTTACACCTTTTTCGGATTCTGTTCGTAAGAGCGGGCACAGGATACAATGAAAACATGCTTTCCTTTACCCAGCGCCTCTGCAGCAGAGCAAGCCGAATCGCTTTATCACTGGGACTCTGATGATTACTCTGAACCGCTGGACCTTTCTTGTTGTTAGGATTCGTTGCATCATTCATTAACTAACACGTATGAACTGGGAGATGATTAGCGCCATCGGACAAATGCTGGGCGCTATCGGGGTCATTTTTTCGATTGTTTATCTGGCCGCTCAAATCCGGAACCAAAACAAGGAAAGCCAACGCGCAGCGATGAACGTTTTGACCACGCATTGGAGTGATTTGAATCGAACGCTTGTGGAGAATCCTGAAATGGCCGTGCTCTGGCTTCGCGCTCTGCGACGTTTCGACGATCTGGATGCCCAGTCGAAACTGCGATTCGGCGCGCATTTGGGGCGGTTTTTGCGGTTTGCCGACAGTCTCTATCTTAACTTCCTGGATGGAACGCTCGACAAGCGATTGTGGCGCGGATATGAGCGCACAATTGCCGACACCGTAGCGTATCCCGGCTTTCAAACGTGGTGGGCTACACGAAAACACTGGCACACGGATGAATTCTGCGCGCTAATTGACCGACACATTCAAACAGCCAAACCGAATATTTACGACGGGTACAACTGACCGCTTCTGCTTCTATCTTTGAATCGGCGTGAACGCGTGATCGAAAACGTAGTTTCCTACGTTCCGCCCCAAGCGTGATCGATGCCGTCTTGTCGAAGACCCAGTGGATGCCGAGATAGATTCGGCTTTGACCGTTTTCTTCCTCAGCTTGCGACAGGTTGGAAAAGCTGCGCGGCCGAAATGGGCGCACATTTCCCTGGTTGTCACGCGTCACGCCGTTAAATTCATCCGAGACAAATGTAAACGAGACCGCGTCGGTGCCGTAGAACCGGCGCAGGGTTTGAAAAAGAGCACCACCAAATCCGGCATGACCTGAAGGATAAGCGGGAAACGGCGGCGTGAAATTCGGGCCAGTCAAATTGCTGGCCGGCGCGCCTAACGGCGAGAATGTCACGTCACCGACCGTATCCGGATTTCCATCGCCTTGACCCGTTGGACCTGTGCCCGGGTCAGATTCGCGAATGCCGGCGATCGGACGCCAGAAATCATAATGATACTTGGATTCCCAAATAGTCATGCAGGCATCGGACATCGCGACATTAACAAGTGCAAGCAAACGGGCGAATGCGATGCCGCTTACTTTTTTCTGGTCGGCAATGGTCACCGCGATCTGGTTGTAGAGTCTTGGCGGAGCGCAAAGACTCGGTGTTCCATCATAAGCCCAAAAAATCGCCGATGAAGCTCTGCTCTGGCGTGCGTTGCGTCGGGGTCACGACACCGTCGCCACCCAAACTCTTCACTTCGTTGTAAGCAGCGGTGTAGGCAGCGCTCGTCATCGCAGGCGGAGGAGGCACGCGGAATTGAGTGTTAGAGGTAATCACGAAGGGAAGGCACTCGCCCCAGTGCGCGCCCAATGCGATCGGGATCAAGCTGATCGGATCCTGCCGCCAATGCCCGGGTTGATCGCTCGGGAAATAATCGACCCCGAAGTGTGGCTCTGGAACTTGCGAGCCATCATTGGTGCGCAGGGCGAGGATGGCAGTGGCGGCGTTGCGGCCCAAAGTAACGCCGTTGGCGCGTTTGTTAGCATTGTGCTCCGCAGCCAAATCCTCCGCCAGCAACGCATCGAACGTCGCTGTCTGCGACGGGTAAAGCAGCCTTTAACGTGTCGTGCGCGGCCTGAGCGATCGCGACGTCGGACGACATCGCGCCGCGCGGCGCCTGCACGCCGGTGTAGCTCTTATAACCGCCAACCACTGCATCTAGAGCATCGAACATCGCGACATGCACGATCGCCATCGCGCGGGACGCACGTCCTGGCCCAAGTTGTTCACCGAAAACCCGCGGATCACCCGGCGGAACTGGCGTATGATCGAGACCGCTGGCATTAATGGCGATGAGATTCCAACGGTGCAGTGAATCGAGACCCTGCCTCGGACCCGCATTCGGCGGCACGTTGCCAGCGGGATGAAACAATTGGCCAAACGCCGCAGTAAACCGATTGTCCGCGGAGGCGGAGGTCAGAACCGACAGGACAAGGGCAGCGAGCAGTATCGGAGATTTTTTCATGTGCAGGGATTTTACATTTCGACCGTGTTGAGTAGCGAGAACTATTTTTCCGTATTGATCATTAGATCTCGGGAAGTTGCTTTACTCTTCTGAGCAATCATTGAGCAGATTGCGTTAACCGCTTACAATCTTGGGCCAGTGCGCACCGAACCAACGCGAATTAACAACTTCATCAACGGCGAGTTCGTCGAGCCGATCAGTGGCCGCTATCTGGACAACATCGAACCGGCTACAGGCAAGCCGTATTCACAAGTGGCGGACAGCGACGCGCACGACGTTGATCTTGCGGTGGCTGCGGCGGAGAAAGCCTTTTGCGATTGGTCGAAAAAACCCGGAACCGAGCGGTCGACCTTTCTGTTGCGAATTGCCGATTTGATCGAGCGCGACCTGGAGAAATTCGCGCGCGCGGAATCGATCGACACCGGGAAGCCGATTTCGCTAGCGCGCTCCTTGGATATCCCGCGCGCGGTCGCAAATTTCCGATTTTTTGCTACGGCGATTCTGCACACAGAATCGGAAGCGCACATCACCGACAACGTCGCGTTCAATTACACAGTGCGTCAGCCGCGCGGAATCGCCGGATTAATTTCCCCGTGGAATTTGCCGCTCTATTTGTTGAGTTGGAAAATCGCGCCGGCCATCGCCGTTGGAAACACTGCCATCGCAAAGCCGAGCGAGTTGACTCCAATGACCGCATACATGCTGTGCGAGGTCGCGCGCGAGGCCGGATTGCCAAGTGGAGTTCTTAACGTGGTCCACGGAACCGGACCAAACGTGGGAGCGTCCATCACCGCCCATCCGAAGATTAACACGATCTCGTTTACCGGGGGCACTGCCACAGGGCGGAAAGTCGCTGAAGCGGGCGCCCCTTTGTTCAAAAAACTGTCGCTCGAACTTGGGGGCAAGAATCCAAACATCATTTTCGCCGATGCAGATTTAGACGCGGCAATCACTGGCAGCGTGCGTTCGTCATTCGCGAACCAGGGACAGGTATGCTTGTGCGGGTCGCGCGTGTTTGTCGAACGATCGGTTTACAAAGATTTCGTCGAGCGCTTCATCGAGGAAGCTAACCAGCTAAGGATGGGGGATCCGCTGGACGAAAAAACCGAGCAGGGCGCAATCGTTAACAAGACACAGCTTGAAAAAGTAAAGTTCTATGTCGATCTCGCACAGAAAGAAGGCGGCAAGATCGAGCTAGGGGGCTCTGCGCCGCAAGCGCCTAACGAACGTTGCCGCGAAGGTTATTTCTTTCAGCCGACCGTAATTACCGGCTTGTCGGTTTCATGCCGCACAAATCGCGAAGAAATTTTTGGCCCGGTCGTAACAATCACGCCCTTCGACAGCGAAGAAGAAGTGATCAATCACGCCAATGACGTCGAATACGGCCTCTCGTCGAGCGTCTGGACTCAAAATCTAAGCCGCGCGCATCGCGTCGCCGAGCGAATCAACACCGGCACAGTCTGGGTAAATTGCTGGCTCGTACGCGATCTCCGCGTCCCTTTCGGCGGCATGAAACAAAGTGGCGTAGGCCGCGAAGGCGGCGAAGATGCGCTGCGTTTCTTCACTGAACCAAAGAACGTTTGCATCGCGAAGTAGTGAGCATTGGGAGATAATTCTTGCGAGTCGGAACGCTGGCATTTCTACTTGCGCCATTGTCGGTGGCGCTCGCTATCGGCCAGCCGGCATCCATCGTTCCTGAAACCGTCGTTGTTCCCTGCGGGAAGCTGCAGCTAAAAGGTTTCCTCTGGAAACCAAATGAACCGGGTCCTCTTCCGGCTGTTTTATTCAATCATGGCTCGGGGGGCGCCGATGCGGATCACACGGCTGGGTTCCCGATCACCGAAGCTGCCGAAAAGCTTGCGCCGCTGTTTCTGAAACATGGCTACGCATTTCTCTATTTATTCCGCCGCGGACAAGGCCTTTCAGGCGATCAGGGCCCGTTCATGCAAGACATCTTGCAACGCGAAGAAGCAACGAAAGGGAAGGAAGCTCGCCAACATTTGCAGTTCATGCTAGCCACCACGGATCACCTCGACGATGTAATGGCGGGCTTGGTGTTCTTGAAAACTATTCCAGGCATCGACCCGAAGCGGCTGGCGATTATGGGCCACTCATTCGGTGGACAATTAACCTTGCTCGCGACAGAACGGGATAACACCCTTCGCGCTGCGGTCACGGTTTCCGCGGCAGCGGGTTCGTGGGAACGCTCGCCCGAATTGCGCAAACGCCTCCTAACTGCGGTAAAGAAGTCAACTGCTCCGATCATGCTGATTCAGGCTGCCAACGATTACAGCACCGCGCCAAGCTATGCGTTGAACGATGAGTTGGAACGCCTGCACAAACCTCACCTAATGAAAATTTATCCGTCCATCGGTCGAACCTCGGAGGACGGACACAACTTCCTTTATCTTGCGATCCCTCAGTGGGAGCCCGATGTGTTCGGATTCCTTGATGAACACGTAAAACGTTGATTTCGTTTCTGCACCGAAGCGCATGGCTGAGTTGTTGAGAAGTTGAGGAGTTAAGAGTTGAGTCATGGATGAGCAAGAGCATTCGCGGAAGTTGTTTGTGTGGCAGCGTGCGGTTTGAGGTTGATCCGCCTTTCATTCGAGCGAGCCATTGTCATTGCGAACGTTGTCGCAAGCATTCCGGAACTGCGGTTTGCACTCAGGCACGTGTATTACGGGAGCAGTTCCGTCTGCTTCAAGGGGAGGAATTGATTAAGGTCTATGGAAAAGGCGAAGGCGCGGTAAAAGCGTTTTGTTCAAACTGCGGTTCGAGTTTGTTCGGCGGCGATTGGCCGGGTGGCTCGCAGGTATCGATTCGGATGGGGGCGTTCGATGACGATCCCGGAATTCGGCCGCAATTTCATACTTTCGTCGCCGATCGCGCGCCGTGGGATACGATCACCGATGATCTTCCACAGTATCCGCACGCAAAAATAGTTGATGGTTGATAGTTGAGTGTTGAGATTCAATCATGTGTCGAGCCATTAAAACCCTGCATAACTTCTCACCGCCAGCGACGAATGACGAGATCCGCGCGTCATCGCTGCAATTTGTTCGGAAACTTTCCGGATTTACAAAGCCATCACACGCAAACGAAGAAGCATTCAATCGCGCAGTGGATGATGTGACCCATGTGGCGCATCATCTTCTTGAAGCGCTAGTCACCAATGCACCGCCGCGGAATCGGGAGACGGAAGCGTTGAAGGCGAAAGCGCGATCGGCAAAGCGATATGGGACAGCCAAAACCGTCGCGGCCTAACGAATTGATCCGGATCGTTGCTCAGCTTTTTCATTAGTCTGGGGGTTACAAAATGAAAACGATTACCGGCGGCTGCGCCTGTGGCGCAGTTCGTTATGAAGTTACCGGGGAACCAATTGTGGCGTTCAATTGTCATTGCCGGGATTGCCAGAAAACCACTGGCGGAGGGTACACTCCTGTTTTCTATGTCCCGGCGAACGCATTCAAAATTACCAGGGGCGCGCCGAAGTACTTCGGCACAACCAGCGAAATGATGGGCGACAATGTGCGCGGTTTCTGCGCGGAATGCGGTTCGCGATTGTTTGGGGGCAAGTCCGATTTCGGACAAGGCATCGCGGCTGGGACTTTAGATGATCCGAGTTTGTACAAACCGCAGTACGAAATTTGGGCGTCCGACGCGCAACCATGGGACGCGATGGACCCCAAGCTGCCGAAATTCGAAAAATACGCGCCGCGGGAGTAGGCGACACAACGCGCATTCGTTTTCGAATGTGTAGCGCTTTGGCGGGGAAAGCGCATTGCGAGCTGGTAGTTTTCTCGGGCCGTTGCTGTAACTGGCTTGACCAAGGGTTCACAGAAACGGTGTAATCAGGCAATTGAGAGTAGCCTGATTAGAGATATTGGAGCGACCCATGGAACCGTCAACCACAAGCGGGACCAACTTGCGCACGGCATTTGTCTTGTTGCTCGTGGTGGCAGTTAGCCTGTTGTTCTTGGCCGTCACATGGCCCTTCTTCAAACCGCTTCTTCTTGGCGCGTTACTGGCTGGATTGTTTCATCCGCTTTATCGATGGATTACCCAGCTCCTGGGCGGCCGCCCATCACTCGGCGCAGCAATGACGTTGTTGGTGTTACTTGTTCTCGGGCTCGGCCCCATCAGCGCATTTTTAGGAATCGTTTTGCAACAGGCACTGACGATGAGTGACCAAGCCATCCCGTGGCTGAATCAACACCTTGGCGCAGCTACCGCCTTCAATGTGCAGGAGTGGGGGGTGAAAAAATTTCCTGCGCTGGCTAAGTACATGCCAAGCCAGGAGCAACTGCTGCAACAGGTCGGCACTGCTGCTAAAGCGGCGGGGACATTTCTTGTCGGTTTCGCCTCGCGCATGACAGCTACTACAGCCGCGTTCCTTCTAAATTTGTTTGTGATGCTATACGCGATGTTTTTCTTTTTCAGAGACGGCGACAAGATTCTTGAGCGGATTTTTTATTACACTCCGTTAAACGACGAAGATGAGACACGAATGCTCACGCAGTTCGCTTCGATCACGCGAGCGACTGTCAAAGGGACGCTGGTGATCGGCATCATTCAAGGCACGTTGGCCGGTATCGCATTTTGGGTAGCAGGAATCGAGGGAGCGGCTCTGTGGGGAACGATCATGACGATTCTTTCCATCATCCCCGGGATCGGCGCCGCTCTAGTGTGGGTGCCGGCAGTGATCATTCTGTTCATAACAGGGCAGTATCTTACAGCAACCTTGCTGGCGGCGTGGTGCGCCGCTGTGGTCGGGACTGTCGATAATTTTTTGCGCCCGGTGCTGGTGGGCAGAGACGCGAAAATGCCGGACCTTCTTATTCTGATTGGCACTCTCGGTGGATTATTCCTCTTCGGGCTGATCGGATTTATCGTCGGACCGATCGTCTGCGGACTTTTTCTTACTGTTTGGGACATTTACGGCGCCACGTTCAGGGAAGTCCTTCCGCCGGTAACGAGCTTTCATACATCGGCCCAGGAAACCCCGGCAAGCGTCTCGCGAGAACCTCCGAAACAATGAATCGCGGTTTGTGGTAACCGAAATCTGGATTGCCTTGGATCCAAGTAATTGGCAGTAAATAAGCGATGAGCGAGACCTTTAAAAGCGAACGAGCGCCTGAACCGGTAGGGGCGTTTCCGCACGCGAAGCGCGTGGGCGGGTTGCTATTTCTGTCTGGGATCGGACCGCGTGTGCGTGGCAGCAAAGAAATTCCCGGTGTCACGCTCGATTCTTCCGGCAACGTTGTGAGCTACGATATTGAAACGCAGTGCCGCGCCGTATTCGAGAATGTGCGGCTCGTGTTGGAAGACGCTGGCGCAACGTGGCAGGACATCATCGACGTCACGGTCTTTCTTACTGACATGAAAAAGGATTTTCCAACTTATAACCGTATTTACGCGGAGTATTTCGCAGGCCACGCCAAACCAAACCCGACCCGCACAACAATCGAGGTCACCGCGTTGCCCACACCAATCGCGATCGAGCTAAAAGTGATCGCAGCGGCGGGATAATCCAGGGAACGCTAATGATGCGTGGAACTGATGTTAGCGTTGGTCGCGAAAGGCACAGCCGACTCTGCTAAAATACGATCAAAGCGGGGATCGTTCCGAAGGCCATCCCACATTGGATTCAATTTCAAATCGCCGTGGTTTACACCGAACGGCAGCTTCACCAGTTTGCCTAATTCATCGAAAGCGGCATCACGATCTCCCGTCATAACGAGCACTTGTGCGAGGCGCATTGCACAGCTGGGACCGAGAACGGCATCCACGCTTGGCGGCAGTATCTCCGCTGCCTGGCGCGCATGACGGAGTGCCTCTTCGTTCTGGCCGAGCCCAGCCTCGGCGATCGATAGTTGACCAAGGATGTTGGGGTCATTTGGCCGCGGCCCTAGCGCAAGTAATGCCAGGCGCTTCGCCTCCTCACTGTTCTGTCGCTCCTCGTCTAACTTACCTGCCGTGTGAGCAACTGCTGCGAGGGTGAGCCAGAAATCCGGCACTTTCTTTGCCTCGTCGGCCGCCTTCTCAGCGAATGATTTGGCTCCGCTGTAATCTCTTTCTATGAAATATAGCCAGAGTCGGGCGGCCTCGTAATCCATATCATTCTTATCTTGGACCGCGTCGAGCGCAGCACGGGCTTCTTCTACGTTCCCCATCCCAAGTGCCGCTTCATTCTTCACGATGAAGAGCCGCGTCGGCTTATCTCCACGCAGGCGCGCGATGGCCGCATTCGCAACACGCTCGGAATCGCCGAATCGTCTCAACCCCGCATACGTCTGTGCGAGACTGAGAGCGAGCGGCGCATTTTGAGGATCAAGCTCAACCGCTTTTTCGCCATCGCGAACCGATGCTTCAAATTGTCCCAAACGACGTGCGACCAACGAAGCCAGGGTAAAGAACTCAACATCATGAGCTGCGGAAGGAGGGATTCTCGACAACTCCTGCTCCGTCCGGCGGTAGTCGCTCAACCCATGATAATAGTATCGTGCAAGAGCCAGGCGGGCTTCCTCGCGATTTGGCTCGAGCCGCAACGCTGTGTCCGCTGCGTCTTTCGCTGCAGCGAGAAGCTGTGGCGAATGATCTTGTCCAAAACGGTAGTACAAGACGTAGACCTCGTTGAGCAGGCAATACGCGAGAGTGAACTTCGGGTCGCGAGCTATGGCCTCGTTGACTAGACTTATAGCTGCCTCCCATTTCTCGCGCGGCATATTTGGACCTCCAGCGCGGAACGCGGCGCGGGCGCGAAGATAAAAATCGTAGGCTTGCAAATCCTGCGTGGGTTGCCTCCAAATCTGAGCCTTTTCGTCGGTGGAGAGAGTTGCTTTGAGTTGGGCCGCGATCGTCTGTGCGAGCTCACTCTGGAGCGCGAAGATGTCCTCCAATTTGCGATCATATCGTTCCGCCCAAATCTGACTGTCGGTCCGGGTATCGATGAGTTGGGCGTTAACTCGCACGCGATCGCCTGAAATCTGCACGCTTCCCTCAAGCACATTCGCAACGTCCAAGTCACGACCGATCTGCTTCATGTTTCTTTTCTTGCCGCGGTAGGGTGCTACACCACTGCGGCTGATGACCTTCAGATCTCCCACTTTGCCGAGATCAGTCAGAATATTGTCCTGAACACCATCGGCAAGATACGACGGAGAGTTGTTGTCACCCAGACTTTCGAAAGGCAGGACTGCAATGCTTTTCCGGCTATCCGAGCGTGGTGCATTGACTGCCCCGCGTCTGCATGCGCGCCGCCTCACGAGCATTTTGTTGAGACCACGCCCAAAAAGCGAACAGAACTGCCGCCAGCACAATCACGACAGCCGCGCTCGCCGCGAGGCGTGATGCATTTCGTTTTACCAAACACTTCACGCGATAACCAAGAGTCGGTTGACGGGCGAGAACCGGTTCTCCTGCGAGATGGCGGCGAATATCATCCGCAAGATCCGCTACTGTGGCATAACGCATCCCGGGTTCCTTGTGCATAGCGAACAGGACGATTGCGTCGAGATCACCGCGCAACAGACGTGTAGTTTGCGCATCAGAAGCAACCGCACTAGGCGGCGGCGGAACTTGCTCACCCACCACTAAGACCAGCTCCTCACGAGTGGGACGGGCAGTGGAGAACCGGTGCGGTTTTTGACCGCTCAACATTTCATAGAGCAGCGCGCCTAACGAGTAAATATCAGTCGCGACTGTTATCGGATCTCCTTTCGCCTGTTCGGGCGAAGCGGAAATGGGGGTCAGATGCTGCTGTCCGTCGGTAGTCAGTTGCGCCGCGTCTTCGTCTTTCGCCAGAAGCTTGGCGATACCGAAATCGAGCAGCTTCGGTTCTCCTTCTGCGTTCGCCAGAATGTTGCTCGGCTTGATGTCGCGATGAACAACCAGATTCCGATGCGCAAACTCGACCGCGGCGCAGATCTTCAAAAACAACTCCAGTCGTTGGCGTGTGGAGAGACCTTGCGCGGCCGCAAATCGAGTCACTGGTGCGCCGACGATGTAGTCCATGATGAAGTAGGGGAGACCATCGTTGGTTGTGCCTGCATCGAGCAGACGCCCGATGTTTGGATGATCGAGCTTTGCCAGGATCTGACGTTCCGCTCGGAATCGGCGCAGGATCTCGGCAGTGTCCGCGACTCGATTCAGTATCTTGATCGCGACTTGTTTCTCAAACTGACCATCAGCACGCTCGGCCAGGAAAACTGTGCCCATCCCGCCGCGTCCAAGTTCACGAACAATGACATACGCGCCCACGCGCTCTCCACCGCGCGGCGGTTCCTCCTGCCAGAAAGTGGACGCTGCGTTCTGCGCGCAATCTTCGAAGCTGTCGGTACGCTCTGTAAGAAGCGCCTCCGCTTCAGCCAGGAGTGACTCGGCTTCCTGCAGCAAATCTGTATCTTCACCGCAGCGTCTCTCCACCAAGGCAATCCGGGCTGCTGAAGAGTTTTGTTCCAACGCTTCGCCCAGAATGGTTTTCAATCGATCCCAGCGTTGTGGATCGATATTCTCTTGCCGGAATCGCGTAGTTCTTGTGGCCACGGGGAATTGAATCTCTAATTCGCAGATAGTTCTCGTCGAAGCCAAATTTTCGCGAGAGTCCAGTCTCGCTTCACTGTGGCCGGAGAAATTTCCAGGAGTTCCGCTGTTTCCTCGACCGTCAGTCCGCCAAAAAAACGCAGTTCGACAATTCGCGCCTGCCGCTCGTCCAACGCTTCCAGCGCTCGCAACGCCTGGTCGAGCGCGCTGACATCAATCTTGCGGCTATCATAAAATTCGAGAGTAAGTCTTAGAGGATCCGAGCCGCCACGCTTCAAACGGTGCCGCGCGACCGCGTAGTTAGTCAGCGTCTGTCGCATGACACGCGCGAAGATTCCGACGAAGTGGCTACGATTTTGCCAGACGAGATTCTCCTCGCCAATCAGGCGAAGGAAAGCCTCATGCACGAGCGCCGTCCGCTGAAGAGTATGAGCGGTTCGTTCGCCTCTTAGAAATGTCTCGGCCAAACGACGCAAGTCGTCGTAAACCTCCGGCATCATCGCGCTGATTGCGGTGGCATCGTTGCGCTCGGCAGGATTTGCTTCAGGAAGAGGAGGAGCCAACGGCGGGGACGCCACCGGGCGTTCCGTGCGTACCCTTGCCATAACGGCAAAGCCTAGCGCATCTCGTGCCGAGGCGTCCAGCCAGAGCTCATCGCTCCGTGCGTCGATACCTTGTCGCAGTTCTACAGCGCTTTGCACCACAACCTGATTGCTGTTGGAATTCTTTCTTCGCGCACTGTGCGAATAGGACCGCCCATTTAAGATGGGCGGTCCTACAGCTGCGCCGGGCTCAGTGCCGGCCTCAATCTTTTGTTGGCGATGATTCAGAAAGACTATGGCGTAGCCGCATTGGTCGGCCAGGAGTTAGTGTCCTCTATTGAGCAAATTTAACCCGCCACCATGTCCTTCACGCACAAAGCCGTGGACGACGAAATCCGCATCGAAATAAAATCCAGTTAAGGCCCCGTTCGGCGCGATGCCATAGACGAGTGGACCTTGGAAAGGGTCAGTTCCGGCGCCCGGAACGTCGAACTCAACGATTGCGCCGTGCCTGTCGCGCACGAAACCGTGGTTCACATTTGACGCGTCAACGTAATATCCTGCGATCACTCCAGCGGCATTGACTCCAAAAGGGTAGGTACCTTGGAGTTCGCCGGTCCCCGCGCCCGGGGCATCGAACGTGGTAAATGTGCCAGTCCGCCTATCCATAACGAAACCGTGACTGACGGTGTCGCTGTCATAGTAATTTCCCATAACGCCCCCACCGGGAGTAAAGCCACCGCCGTAGGTACCTTGGCCGGGGCCTGTGCCAGAGCCCGGAACATCATAAGAGGTGATGACACCATTCTTATCCAGCAGGAAACCGTGGCTCGCATTGGTAGCGTCAAAGTAGAATCCTGTAACCTCCCCAACCGAGTTGATTGCGAAGCTAAACGTACCCTGGCCAGCTTCCGTGCCCGCCCCCGGCGCGTCGAAGCTGGTAATGGTGCCATCTGTATCGCGCACGAAACCGTGACCTACCTGGGCCGAGTCATTATAATATCCCGCAATCGTCCCGTGCGGATTCATGTCGAGCGGGCTGGTGACAAAGGTGCCTTCTGGAAATGGCCCGGTGCCCGCGCCCGGCGCGTCGATAACGGTGATCACGCCGTCACTGGAGCGAACGTATGCATGGGTCGCATTGGCTGAATCAATGAAGAATCCCGCGACCGTTCCACCCGGCGTCATGGCGTACGCGCGCGTGCCCTGAAAATTACCCGTGCCTGCACCCGGCGGGTCGAAGATGGTAAAATTGCCATTTCTGGACCGAACGAAACCGTGCCGCGCATTGTTCGCGTCCCGGCTGAATCCTACAATCACACCAGAAGGGTCGATATTAGTGGCATAGGTGCCCTGAGCGGCGCCCGTGCCCGCACCCGGCGCGTCAAACGTGGTAATGTTTTGCGCAGCCGTTGAGGCTGATATTGCCAGAGCTACCAGGATGATTGCCGCCGGCACAAACTGCAGTTTTCTTTTTGCTAAATAGAATTGTTTCATACCCCTTAACGCAATAAGGAGCCGGAAAACGGCTCATTCTTTCAGCAAAAAATTTTTCTGTTCCGTAATGCTTTCTTTCAAGTTCGACGTCGGACGTTGAGCATTTGCCATTCGACGTTTGTTTCGGAATTACAAGTAAGAGCATTAGCACGAGGAATCGTTTTTTAGCGCTAATTTCTTTCGCAAAGTTTTCGAAAATCCGGATCAACGCGCAAAGCGTCCCACATTGGATCGAGCCTTAAAAGTGCCGGTGTGATGGGCGTTGGGCTGTAAAGCCAGCCACCGTACGGCGTTTGTAACAATCGCGTGAGCGTTGCGATCGCACGATCATTCTCGCCAATGATCATTTCGACCAGCGCCATGTTTTCCTCGAAAGCGGGTCCAGTTAGCCGTTCTTTGTTACTCGGCAAAAGTGTGATTGCACGCTGCGCTTCATTGAGGGCTGCGTCCTTCTTGTCGAGTAAGGCGTAAGCGACACCCAACGCTGCTGCAACGAAGGCGTTCTCTGGTTGGTCCTTCTTGAGCAACTCAAGGGTGTTAGCCGCTTGTTCAGCGGTAGCTTTTGATGATGCAGCGTCGCCAGCTACATGCTGAGCCAACGCTAGCCCCACTTGCTTGCTGCCCTTCTCAATCCCGGAAGTGGTGTCCAATAGAGCCTGGTGTGCCTGCACCCATCGGAAAGCCTCAGGATTTTCTTCAAATCTCAATTGAGCCAGCTTGACTCGAACGGCTACGTCCGAATTTGTTTGTGCGTTTACCCGCTCGAGCAATTTACCGGCTTCTTTCAGGTTACCTTCCGCCTGGTAAATGCTGGCTTTTAACGCCATCAAAGAAAGCTCATCGGGGAGTATCTTCAATGCCCGATCGTAAAGCTTTTCCGCTGTCGAGAATTGTCGAAGCGCCGCGTATGTAAATGCCACTTCCGTCAGTAACGCTGTATTCCGTGGATTGAGGTCGAGGCCGCGCTCCCAATAGCGGATACTTTCATCCCAGTGTCCCTCACTTCGCGCAATTGCCCCAAGGGCATATAGGACTTCGCTATTACCTGGCAATATTTTGCTGACCTGCTCAAACGTGGCCTTGGCCAGCGCGTAGTCGTGCAACACCCAATATTGATAATAGCCTGTGAAAAGCAGGGTTTCGGGTGAGTTCGGTTGCAGTTTCTGCGCATTTTCTAAGGTTTCCCTTGCCGCATCGCTTCGGGCAGTAGTTGTGTCGCGACGGTTAGAATAAAGAAGCGCGTGTAGTCCAGAGAGTCGCGCCCAGGCGAGGGCAAAATTCGGGTCAAGCCGCACCGCCAGATCATAAAAATCGATGGCCTTGAACACGGCGTCACTCAGGTAGTTGCTACGTGCTTCAAATGCGAGCCCGCGCAAATAAGCATCATAAGCTTCCAGGTTATTTGTGGGCTTGGCTGCCAGCGCTTGCTGTTCGCGGCCCGTGAGCTTCGCTTGCAACGACTCGGCTATTCCTTGAGCGATCTCAGTCTCGACGCTAAAGATGTCGCTCAACTTGCGGTCGTATGTCTCGGACCAGAGATGCGAACCGGTTTGCACGTTCACCAGGTGAACATTAACCCTTACCTGATCGGCTGCTTTTTGGACGCTACCCTTCAGGATATTTGCTACTCCAAGCTGCTTCGCAATTTCAGCGAGATTGCCGGATTGGCTTTGATATCCCCGCGTCGAAGTGCGCGAAATCACTTTTAAATCCTCGATTTTAGTAAGGTGCGTCACCACTTCTTCCTGGATGCCATCGGCGAAATACGCGTTGTCCGGATCGCTGCTCAAATTTTGAAAGGGCAGGACTGCGATACTTTTCCGGGTATCCGATGCTAATACACCGACGGCACGCGCCGGCATGCGGGCCGCGTCACGGGCATTCTGTTGAGCCCAAGCCCAGTACGCCAACGAAAGTCCGGCCGACAGACTAACGACAACTGCGCCCGCCAGGAGAGGGGATTGTTTTCGCTTGACCAGACACTTGGCGCGATAACCAAGAGTCGGGTGGCGAGCGAGAACCGGTTCTCCTGCGAGATGGCGGCGAATATCAACCGCAAGGTCCGCTACTGTGGCATAACGCATCCCGGGCTCCTTTTGCATCGCAAACAGGACGATTGCGTCGAGATCACCGCGCAACAGTCGTGCGGTTTGCGCATCGGAAGCGACAGTGCTCGGCGCCGCCGGAACTTGCTCACCTACAACTAACGCCAGTTCCTCACGCGTGGGACGGGTGTTGGAAAAGCGGTGCGGCTTTTGATCGCTCAGCAGCTCGTACAAGAGTGCGCCTAACGAGTAAATATCAGTGGCGACTGTTATCGCACCTCCTTTCGCCTGTTCGGGTGACGCACAGACAGGCGTGAAACGCTGTTGTGCCTCGGAGGTCAGTTGCGCCGCGTCTTCGTCTTTCGCCAGAAGCTTGGCGATCCCGAAATCGAGCAGTTTCGGTTCGGATTCTGCATTCGCCAGAATGTTACTTGGCTTGATGTCGCGATGAACAACCAAATTCCGATGCGCAAACTCTACCGCCGCGCAAATCTTTAAGAACAACTCCAATCGCTGATGCGTCGACAGTTTCTGTGCGACTGCAAATCGAGTCACTGGTGCGCCGACAATGTAATCCATGATGAAGTACGGCAGACCGTCGTCGGTCGTACCTGCATCGAGCAGTCGCGCGATATTTGGGTGATCGAGCCTGGCCAGAATCTGGCGTTCGATTCGAAAACGGCGCAGCACTTCGTCGGTGTCTGTGCCTCGTTTGAGTACTTTGATCGCGACGCGCTTCTCAAATTGTCCGTCGGCGCGTTCGGCGAGATAAACGGCTCCCATGCCGCCGCGTCCGAGTTCTTTGACAACCGCGTACGCGCCCATTCGCTCGCCAATTCGATCGTGTTCGTCGCACCGGAGGCGCGTCGCTGCGATCTCTGCGAATTCTTCGAAAACACTGGTATCGTGGGCGAGTAGCTTTTGAGCTTCACGCAGAAGTGCGGTGTCACCGGCGCACGATTGTGTGAGCGCTGCCGTCCGCTCTTCAGGCGAGGTATGCTCCAACACGTCGGCGAGAATGCTTTTGAGCCGCTGCCAGCGCGCTGGATTTGACTTAATTCGCGTCGTGCTTGGCCTGGTGTTTCCGTTCACCGTGTTGGCGAGTTTCGCACTATCAGTCGCGTAACCGGTTACGGAGCCACATCTTTGCTGTTACCCAGTCTCGCTTAACTGTCGCCCGAGATATTTTAAGAGCGGATGCAATTTGATCTGCGGTGAAACCCGCGAAAAATCGCAGCTCAACAATTTGGGCTTGCCGTGGATCTTCGATTTCCAATTCTTCCAGCGCCTCATCCAGTGCTACCAGGTTGAGGTCACGCGCAGCGCAAAAATCCAAGGCCTCATCTAACGGCAATCGCACCGCTGATGGCCCGCCCCTTTTTTGACGTGCGCGCATTCTTCCGTAACTGATCAGAATACGGCGCATCGCCCGCGCAGCGAATGCAATGACATGGGCTTCATTGCACCAAGCATGGTCTGGCCGCTTAAGCACGCGCAAGAAGGCTTCGTGCAGAAGCGCAGTTGGTTGCAACGTATGATCCGAACGTTCGCTTCTTAGATATTCCGCAGCCAGGCGGCGTAGTTTTTCGTACGTTGCGGCCGATATCTCACCGTTTTCTGAACCACCGTTCGCATTCGCTTTCCTAACGGGAATTGGCGCCTGTTTTACCACCACGGGATCGCCTGCCATATGGTGAAAGCGATTGTAATCCCAACGCGATATCCCGTCCAGTTCACTAATTACTAATCGCTGAGACGTTTTGTCGGATTTGTGGCTTATCCGTACGTTTACACCTCCACCGGGCTCACTGCCGGTCTCAATCTCTCGTTGGTGATGATTCAGGGAGATTATGGCGTAGTTGAATTCAGGGAGTTACGGTCTTTTAAGTTTCGCCAAGCCCAACCCCCGATCCGGTTGGCGCAGGAAGCCGTGAAAGACATTATTCGCATCCTGGTAAACTCCCGTCACCGCCCCGTTCGGAGCAATGGCCGCCCAGGGGAATAGGTTCCCCGGAACGTCGAACTCGAACGATTGCTCCGTTCCTATCGCGCACAAAGCCGTGATTCACGTCTGCACTGTCGACATACCATCCCGTGGTCGTTCCATTCGTGTTGATATCCCAGGGGAGAGTACCTTGGTTGAAGCCCGTACCACCGTCCGGCGCATCGAAAATTGTCACCGCGCCATGCTTATCCAGTAGGAAGCCATGATTCACAAAGTCCTCGTCAATGAGGACCCCCAGGATCCTTCCATCCGGAGTGAAACCGCCGCCATACGTACCCTCGAATGGACCTGTGCCGCCGCCCGGTAGATCGAATGTGGTAATGACGCCGTTCGTGTCCCGCAGAAAGCCGTGAACCGCCTTGGTGCTGTCAAAGTAGAAGCCTGTGATCTCCCCGCTTGGGCTGATCGCGAAACTTTGGGTGCCCTGTTCGTCTCCCGTGCCTGCGCCCGGCGCATCGAACGTGGTGAGAACGCCATTCGCATCGCGCACGAAACCGTGAAGTGCGCCTACCGGGTCAACGTAGTAACCGGTAACCACGCCGCTCGGGTTGATGAGTTGGGTGCTGTTATAAGGAAAGGTGCCCTTACTCGGTCCGGTGCCCGCGCCCGGCGCATCGAACACGGCAAACGAGCCTTCAGTGTAGCGAACATAGCCGTGGGCCGTATTGGCTGAATCAGTGAAATATCCTGTAATAACCCCGCTCGGGTTGACTGAATAGGCACGCGTTCCCTGGCTAGGTGCCGTGCCGGCACCGGGCGCGTCGAACATTGTGAAAATGCCATCCCGGGATCGGCTGAAACCGTGCCGGACACTGTTCGCGTCACGGCTGAATCCTATGATTGTTCCAGACCCATTGATGTCCAAGGTAGTTGTGCCCTGGAAAGGCCCTGTGCCCGCACCAGGTGCGTCAATAGTTGTAACAGTTTGCGCACATATCGGTGTGGTTACTGCCAGGGCGATCAGAATGATTACCGACGGCACAAACTGCAGTTTCCGTTTTGAGAAATAGAATGGTTTCATACTTGTTAAGCGACAACAGGCCGGAAAACGGCTCATTCTTTTTGCGAAATTTCGGAGTGTACTCGGACTAACGCGATGTTTATTGAAAGGCCTGTGTTCGCACCGCCTACCGAGACGCCGCCTTTCCTGAATCTGCGAATTCAGCGTAATCTGCGGTTAAGTTTAGCTCGTGAGCAAAAAATCTTTCCCTGTCCTTTCCGCCGATCACACCGGTATCACCGTTTCAAATCTCGAACGTTCCCTCGCGTTCTGGCGCGATGTGTTGGGCTTCGAATTTTCACATACAGCACACCAAAAAGGTGAATTGGCCCAGGAGATTACCGGCGTTAAAGGCGCGGAGCTCAAGCTTGCGGTCCTAAAAACACCGGGCGGTCACAAAATCGAACTCCTCGAGTATCTCGCGCCGGCTGATCACAAACGCGCAAGTCTGCGACCGTGCGACGTTGGCTTCGTGCATGTTGCGCTGCTCGTTGAGGATCTCGATGCCGTGCTCAGGCAAATTGTCGCTTCAGGCTGGAAAGCAGCCGGCAAACCGCAGACGCTGACGAAAGGGCCGAATGCGGGTAAGCGCGTCGTCTACGTACGCGACCCTGATGGAACCACCATCGAGTTAATGCAGATTGCGCAGCAAAGTTCTTCCACGGATCTAGTGGATTTCCGGTGATTTAAATCTGCGAAAATCTGCGTAATCTGCGGTTAATGACTTTTTCATCGGACGAAGACTTTGCGCGGCAGCTCGATGCTGAGGATTCGTTGCGCGATTTCCGCGAAAAATTTTCTCTGCCGCTCGGCAAGGACGGCAAACCGGTCATCTACTTCGCCGGAAACTCGTTAGGTCTCATGCCAAAATCGGCGAGGCAACTTGTCGATGATGAGCTGGACAACTGGGCCAGGCTTGGCGTCGACGCCCATCACGCCACCAAAACACCATGGTATCCGTACCACGAAGCACTGCGCGAACCGACGGCGCGGCTGATCGGCGCGAGACCAGTCGAAGTGATCTGCATGAACAGCCTCACGGTGAACCTTCACCTGATGATGGCGACGTTTTATCGGCCAACCAAGTCGCGCTTCAAAGTCTTGATGGAAGAGCCGGCGTTCCCTTCCGATACCTATGCGATTAAGACGCAGCTCATTCATCACGGGCTGGATCCGAAAGACGCGCTCATCCTGGCGCGCCCGCGCAAAGGCGAGTTCACCGTTCGCACCGAAGACATTCTCGATCTCATCGAGAAGCATGCCGATCAGCTCGCAGTGGTGATGATCGGCGCAGTGAATTTTTTCACTGGTCAATTAGTTGATATTGAAACGGTGACGGCTGCAGCGCAGAAACACGGAATCGTCGCCGGGTTCGATCTCGCGCACGCCGCCGGCAACGTGCCGCTCTCGCTGCATGAATGGAATGTCGATTTCGCCGTGTGGTGTTCGTACAAATATTTGAATGCCGGCCCCGGCGCGGTCGCGGGCGCGTTTGTGCATGAACGCCATGCAACAAACACAAAATTGCCGCGGTTCGCAGGCTGGTTCGGGAATGATCCGAACACACGATTCAGATTGCATCTCGAGCCCGAGTTCGTCCCCGTAGCTTCGGCTGACGGTTGGCAGATTAGTAATC
This sequence comes from uncultured Verrucomicrobiae bacterium, assembly GCA_963804875.1. GTDB lineage: Bacteria > Verrucomicrobiota > Verrucomicrobiia > Chthoniobacterales > UBA10450 > Udaeobacter. The sequence goes on along the minus strand of CAWDRX010000004.1, from coordinate 241,510 downwards.
CTCCAATTTTCTCAATGGCGCCGCTGCGCGCATCGCTCTCAATTTTTCACGAGGCAGGCGGAATGGACCGCCTCCGTGCAAAATCGATGAAGCTTACCGGCTATCTCGAGTTTTTGATCGAACAAATCGGTTCAAAGAAATTCTCGATCATCACTCCGGCGGACCCGACTGCACGCGGCGCGCAATTGTCGATCCAGGCTCACGAGCATCCAAAGCAATTACATGAAGAGCTTATCGCCGCTGGTGTGAAATGCGATTTTCGCGAGCCGAACGTGATCCGCGTCGCGCCGACGCCGCTCTACAACACCTTTCACGAAGTCTGGCGGTTCGCGCAGATTCTTGCTCGTCACCAGTAGAATTAATCAGATTTTTCAGGCGCGATCAGATCTTCGGCAGCGACGATTTGCCAGCGGCCATCGCGTCGTAGCCAAGTGTCGGTCCAGACAAAGCGCCCGCGTTCGCCGGAGTGCTTCTCCCATGTCTCGCTCCCCTGCGCAATCGCCGTGTTACCGTAGAACCGCACTTTCACATCGTTGAGCCGATTAGAGACGAAATACTTCGGGGCGTACGCGTTTCATTGATCATTTCTTGCTGGAATACAGGCGGCGTTTCGGGTCGACGCCGACAAAATCGTCAGCAAGAATGCGGTCAATTGCCACGGTGTCGCCGGTCGCGACCGATTCCGCCCACTGCCGCTCGCTTTCGAGGATGTAGCGCTCGGTTTCTTTCTGATTTTCCTGCACACTGCAATCGCAAAGGCAAAGTAGGGCTGCGATCGGTAAAGCGTGTTTCAACATGCGATCTTTTATCTCGATGCTCCTTTAGCATTGTAACATCGGTCAGATCGATAACTTTTTGACCGATGGAAAACTTTATCTGTGTGCAATGCGGGGTGCAGTTTGATGAGACCGCGGAACCTCCGTCGCGTTGTCCAATTTGCGAAGATGAACGGCAGTTCGTCCGTCACAGCGGCCAGGAATGGACAACGCTCAAACGATTGCAAACTGATCATCGCAATCGCCTCGAAGATGAAGCGTCGCAACTTCTTGGAATCGGCACAGAACCGGAATTTGCGATAGGGCAGCGGGCGTTACTTCTCCAATCGTCGGAAGGAAATCTGTTATGGGATTGCATCACTCTCCTCGACGACCGAACCGCTGCCGAAGTCGATGCACGGGGCGGTCTCCGGGCCATCGCGATCTCGCACCCGCATTATCTACTCTTCGATGGTCGAATGGGCCGAATGTTTCGACGCCCAAATTTTTTTGCATTCGGCCGATCGCGAATGGGTAATGCGCAGGAGTCTGCGCATGCAATTCTGGGAAGGAACAACCCTTTCGCTTTGGGATGGGCTAACACTAATCAATGCGGGGGCCACTTTGAAGGCGGCACCGTGCTGCACTGGCCGACCGGCGCGAACGGCCGAGGCGCATTGCTCACAGGCGACATCATCCAAGTCGTTCAGGACCGTCGATACGTCAGCTTTCATGCGCAGCTATCCGAATCTGATTCCGCTCGGGCCGATCGCGATCGCTCGCATCCTCAAAACATCGAGCCCTTCTCATTCGAACAAATTTACGGCGCGTGGTGGAAAGCGAATGTTCTCACCGATTCAAAAGCAGCAGTCGCGCGATCCGCTGAACGCTATCTGCGCTGGATCAGTCGTTAGGCTGCCGATGCTGTAGCCCTGAATGTAGAGGTAGCCGTGCCGGCTGCTTTGGATGGAACGCGGGCGGCACGCCCGCCACTACAGCGCAGAGCGATTAATCAGATCGTCTACAATTTGCGGCAGGGCTGTCGCAGCGGGCTCGCGCACTAACCGTGTCGCGAATCGTGAGAGCTGTGTTTCCTCAGGATTGACTTCGATCAGTTCGCCGGCATCCCGGCTGCCGCGAATCGCCCAATCAATAATGTAACCAAACGTAGCAGTCGTTCCCGCGACGATCACGACGTCGCAAGCCCCGCTATCGAGAAAATTTTCAACTCGTTCCAGTTCGTTCCATGGCAGCTGTTCACCGAACCAAACGACGCCCGGCCGCATTAGCTCAGTGCAGTGTGGACAATGTGGAGTTCGGCGACATCTCGCCGCTTTCGAAGCGCGATCATGTTCGCGCAGTCCAAAGGCGCCACCTTCTTGCTCGTGCTCATGCTCGTAATCGTGTCTTTCGAATTCACATTGCGAACAGCGGGTGATAAAAATGTTGCCGTGTATCTGCACCATCTTTTGCGCAGGCACACCGGCGCGCGTGTGCAGATCATCTACGTTCTGCGTAACGAGTAGGAAATCTTTCGAGTGTAGGGCAAGCCGCGCGATCGCTTCGTGCGCGGCGTTTGGTCGCGCATTGCGGATGCGCTCGCGCCGTTCGCGATACCATTCCCAAACTAATTGCGGATCGCGCGCGAAAGCTTCTGGCGTCGCAAGCTTTGCCGGATCAAAATTTCTCCAGTAACCATCCTTTCCGCGAAAAGTCGGGATGCCGCTTTCAGCCGAAACACCGGCGCCGGTCAGAACGAGGACACGCACAATTTAAAATCGAGAAGAAACGGCGATTTCAAAATCCTCACTTAAGGATGTCTTCGGTAATAGAGTTAGTGTTGCCAGCCCACGCTCGACTTGTCAGATTCGCGCGATGAGCAATAGCACAACAGAGTTTGCATCGGGCGCTGTGCGCGACATTGAACCGGAACTTCGAGAACTTTTCAGCAAAGTTGTCGAACGCGATCCGCGCGAAGCAGTAAAGATGCTTGACCCGTATCCTGATGAATTCGTCGTTAAGATGCTCGAACTGCTTAATCCCGCGGCAGCGATGAAGATCCTGCAACGCTTCGGTTTATCCCGGCGCGAGACGCTCCTGGCCACGGCTTCTTCCGAAACAACGCAGCAGTGGATGCGCAATCAAACTTTTCCGGAACGTACTGTCGGGCGGCTCATGCAGCCGCCGCTGGCAGTTTTTAGACCGACCACAACCGTGGCAGACGCGACAGAGCAAATTCGGCGACTCGCGAGAAAAGCGATTATCACTTACGCGTTCGTGACGGACCAGGAGGACAGACTTCTTGGGGTGGTAGTCATGCGTGACATGCTCCTGGCACAACAAACGCAGCGTCTCGACGAAATCATGCTGAAGGATCCGTTCTTTCTCACGCCCGATATGTCATTGACCGACGCGATGAGAGCGGTTCTGGTCCGACATTATCCGGTCTATCCAGTCTGCGAAAAATCCGGGTTGCTCATCGGTCTGGTGCGCGGTCAGATGCTTTTTGAAGCGCAGGCGGTCGAGTTAAGTGCGCAGCCGGGCGAAATGGTCGGTGTCGAAAACGAGGAACGCCTTACGACCCCGTGGTCGCGAAGTTTAAGATTCCGCCATCCGTGGCTGCAGGTAAATTTGTTCTGCGGCCTGCTTGCCGCTGTTGTCGTTGGATTATTTGAGCACACAATTGATCGGATCATTGCCCTCGCGGTGTTTCTGCCAGTGCTGATCGGCCAGGCTGCAAACACCGGGGTGCAGGCGCTCGCGGTGTGTCTGCGTGGTATCACCCTGGGTGACCTGAGAGCTGGAAAAGAACGTGTGCTTCTGGTCAAGGAAGCCTTGTTAGGCACATTTAATGGCGCGCTGACCGGAATCACAGGAGGCGTGGCGATGTTCATCTTTGCCACGATGGTTAAGAGCCACGATGCGCTGATGCTCAGCTTTGTGGTGTTCCTTGCCATCACTATCAGCTGTTGTTTTAGCGGCGTAGCTGGAGCAATGGTTCCGTTGGTAATGAAAAAACTGGGAGCTGATCCCGCAATGGCTTCCAGCATTGTCGTCACCACTTTCACCGACGTCGGATGCCTCCTCGTCTTTCTTGGGCTGGCTGCCGTAATGGTTTAAAATCGATCAACGCCAGCGCTTGTTAAAAAAGATAGCCTTGCCGGCCCCGCTGCGTTATCAATCGCGCACTATGAAACAAAAACTTGTCGTTTTGCTCGTCCTTACGGTTTGCGCGTGGTCTCCGGTTTTTAGCGCTCCCGATACTCCAGAAACGCGACGCAAGGAAGCCGAACGTTATCTACAGGTTAGCCCGCCAAAGGCGTTATTCGAGGACATGGCTGACAAAATGGCTGAGACCCTTCCAGCCGATCAACGTGAGCAATTCAAGAAGTTAATGACCACTCAGGTGGATATTGCCGCATTATCCAAGGCGATGATAGACGCCATGGTAAAAAATTTCACCACCGACGAGCTGAAGGCGTTGGCGGATTTTTACGGGTCGCCTGTCGGAAAATCGGCGATGCAAAAATTTGGCGCTTACATGGCAGACATCATGCCGGTGGTGCAGGCTGAGATCATGAAAGCCGCCGCAAAGATGAACCACTGACGTCGCGAATCAGGTGATGGCTTTGGCAGCAGTATCATGCTCGGGCGTCACGCTGTTACGGCAGTAGCCAAAGCATAGCTAGATCAAGTTGCGATTAGCGGTCCCGGGTTGCGGATGTTTATAGGAGAGCCACAAAAACACAAAGCCGACAATCGGCATTAGTATGTCGATTGGAAGAACGAGTCCCACGTTTCCCGGCGAGAAATTGTGCGCCACGATCATCTGGTAAATGTGACCGCCGGCTGCCCCCAATGAAAAGCACCAAGGTGGAATGAGCGTCGCGAAGCGAAACGGCAAGCTCGCTTTGAACGCAAGTACTCCTGCGATTCCTACGCCGAGACTGGCGAATCCCACCTCTGCCTGAAATGGACTGTTTTCCCACCCGATAAACTTTGCGGCTATGTCACCCAAGCAACACGTGAAATACAAAGTTGATCAGATTATTTATTCCAATCGCGAAAAGGAGATGGTACGAGAGCAACGCCTCGCTCACTTCACCGATTCGCAGCGGCTTTGGCTTTCTTAAACAGTGAGATTCCTGCGGCAATCAGACCGATGATAAAAAAGGCCACGAAATAATTTCCGACGATGAAAACCAAAGCTGGAGGCAATTTGGAGTCTTCCATGTGAGCGGATCCTAATTGCCTCGCTCGCGAATTGTGAAGCCGAGAATCTTCGTTCGCGTCTTAGCTTCCCGCAGACTCTGCGGGTCCGCTTTTTTCACCCGAAAGCAAGTCGACGCGAACGACTGGATCCGTCGGCAGCACGATTGGGCCTTCCCAGCGTAGAAAACCAGCCGGCGCGGGATTGGTTAGCCAGATTTTTGTGTCAGGCACATTGACGAAAAATTTCGCAATGAAGGGAATTTCCGGATGAATCGTAAAGCGATCGCCCTTGAGCGACCGTCCCGACATTCTCATACGGTCAACACCGCCGTGAGAAATTGTCACTGTTACAACCTGTGGGCCGAGCGTTGGGAACTCTGAAAAACCGACTGCCTTGAGCTGAACTTGTTCGCCACGCAGGAGGCGTTTGCGCAGATTACTCAAGGCCAGGCTAAATCCAAACCCGGCAAACGTGCGGCCCGGTTCAATATTAATTTTTTTGGACACATCCTTATTATCCTGAGTGATGTGCGCACTGCCGATCCCAGTCAAAAAATCCACAGCGAACTCTCGCTGTGACTTCCCATGTTTCGATTCTTTCCAGGACCATTTTTCCTGTATCAGCTCTGATTCTTGTCGAAATTGCGAGTGTTCTTCGTAGACCTCGCCAGCGGAAAACTTGTAAGTGATCACAACGTGTAATCGATCGTTTTCCATCCATTGACGGAATTCGCCGTCAGCGAGTTTCTTACCGTTGATGTCGCACAAGCCGGGGTATCCGTGCGACGCAGCCGCCGGCTCAGTCACTTTTAGGGCAAAAACCGGTGCCACGATCATTCCCGCAGCGAGAATTGAGAAAACAGTTACCAGCTTTGTTATAAGCATTCTGTACCCGTATCGGTGGCGGCTGGAAGCACGGCTGCACTGTTTTCACCGCAAGGTTCTGCGATTTGGTAACGCCGCTGTTACCAAGTATTCACAATTCTAGTCGACAATTCGTCGGACTATCGCTATGCTCACTAAATCATGAGCTCTGATATGCTTTCGTTAGCAGAGACCGCAAATCGCTCGCGGTCGATCTTCGCGTCGGCGCTCGGAATCTGGCGATAGATAGCGACCGTTTCCTCAACGGACGCTGATTCATCTCTCTCGCAAGAGAACTGTCTCTGCGTCTATCGAGATAAACTCAACCACTTATGATTAAATGTTAATAGTAATGAAACCTAACGCCACGGCATCGGAAATCGATGCGGTGGTAAGCATTGTTGAAAAAGTCGGCTTTCGTGCGCATCCCATGCCGGGAGCGACGCGGACTGCAATCGGCATAACAGGAAACGAAGGACCGGTCGATGGCCGGCGTTTCGAAAACTTGTCCGGCGTAGCGGAAGTCATCCGCGTCACAAAGCCGTACAAATTGATCACGCTCGATCTACGACCGGATAAAACTGTGGTTCGCGCCGGTGACGCGACGATTGGCGACCCGAAGCTGGCAATCATTGCCGGGCCATGCGGAATCGAAAGTCGCGAGCAGGCATTTGCGATTGCGAAGACAGTGCAACAGAGCGGTGCCGAGTTCTTTCGTGGATGCGTTTGGAAACCCCGAACGTCGCCATACACGTTTCAGGGCTTGGGCGACAAGGGCTGGGAAATAATGTCAGCCGTCCGTAAGGAGTTCGGTTTGAAGATTGTGACTGAAGCCGTCGAAGAAGCGCATATCGATCTTATTGAAAAGCTCGGCGACGTGATTCAAATCGGCGCTCGCAACATGCAGAACTTCTCGCTTTTGAAGCGCGCGGGCCGATCCAGGTTGCCGGTGCTTTTGAAGCGGGGAATGGCTGCGACACTCGAGGAATGGTTGCTCGCAGCGGAATACATCATGGCTGAAGGCAATTACAATGTGATTCTCTGCGAACGCGGTGTGCGGACGTTCGCGCAGCATACCCGAAATACGCTCGATCTCGCTTCGGTGCCCGCGATCCGACGCATTTCGCATTTGCCGGTCATCGTTGATCCTTCCCATGGCACTGGCACGGCATATATGGTCACGCCTCTGGCAAGAGCGGGTGTTGCAGTCGGCGCGGACGGCCTCATGATCGAAGTCCACAACCAGCCCGAGCTCGCGCTTTCCGACAGCGCACAAGCGCTAACGCCGTCGCAATACCTTCAACTCATCGCTGAAGTTCGAGCCATTCACGATCTTGTCTCATTGAACGGAAGTAGCGAATCCAAACATGCTGCTGCTGATCGATAATTACGATTCTTTTACTTACAACCTCGCGCAGTACTTCGGCGAGCTTGGATGTGAACTTGTCGTTAGGCGAAATGACGCGGTTTCGTTGGAGGAAATTAATGCGTTAGAGCCGGAGCGTATCTGCATCTCGCCGGGGCCCTGCACACCGCGCGAAGCAGGGATCAGTAAAGACCTCATTTTGGAGTTTGGCTCACGGACTCCAATTCTGGGTGTTTGCCTGGGACACCAATGCATCGCCGAAGCGTATGGCGGCGAAATCGTGCGCGCTTCGCGGCTGATGCACGGGAAGGCATCGACGATCACGCACAATGGGAACAGCCTCTTTTCCGATCTGGCCACCTCCTTCGAAGCCGGCCGATATCATTCGCTTGTTGTGAAGCGCACATCATTGCCTGGTTGTCTCGAAATCACTGCAGAAAGCGACGACGGAGAAATCATGGCGCTCTGTCATCGCGAATTCCCCGTGTACGGGGTGCAGTTCCACCCTGAGTCCGTGCTTACTCGCGATGGGAAGAAAATCCTCGCACAATTTTTAACGCTTGTATGACCGCAACAGCGCAAGTCAGTCCGACTCTGGGCGAATTCGTCGAACTCGCGAAACAGGGCAATATCATTCCTGTTTTTGCGGAGTTTATTGCGGACGGAGAAACGCCAGTTTCGGCTTTCAAGAAATTGGACCGGGGCGGTTACAACTTCCTTTTTGAGTCGACGGAAAAGAACGACGTCTCGGGAAGATTTTCGTTCATTGGCGTCGATCCTCGCGTGGTGATGCAGAGTCACGGACGGGAGGTCCGAATTATCGAGCGGGAAAAGGAACGCCGATTGCAAATAAGCCGGGGCCCAGTCGATGAAGTACAAAAGATGATGACCCGTTATCAGTTTGTATCGCGTCCGGAATTGCCGCGCTTTGGCGGTGGCGCCGTTGGGTTCATTGGTTACGAGGCGATCCACTTTTTCGAACCCAAAGTTCCACTCCCCCCGCAGGACGAACTTGGGCTGCCTGAAGCGCTCTTGATGATTCCAAGCGCTATCCTGATTTTCGATCATCGCCTGCGCAGCCTGAAAATGGTCCTGAACGCATTCCTGGAAGATGGCGAGATAGAGAAAGTTTACTCGCGGGCGGTGGAATCGATTAATGAAATCGCGCGTAAACTCGCGCAACCCGCTCACCTTCCACTTGTCCCCATTGCGGAGAACGAACTAGGCTCTGCCGGTGGAGATTCCGCTGCGGTCGGCGCAGCGCGCCGATCCTACCAGAGCAATTTCGATCCCGAGGATTTCAAACGCGCAGTCAATCGGGCTAAGGAGTACATCCTGGCGGGAGATATTTTTCAGGTCGTGCTATCGCAACGGTTCGAATCATCGTTCAGCGGCACAGCTCTCGATTTCTATCGCTGCCTTCGGTTCATCAATCCTTCGCCGTACATGTTTTGTCTTAACTTCGGTGGTGATTTTTCACTCGTGGGCAGTTCACCGGAGATGCATGTCCGGTTGACCGGTGACATTGTGGAGATTCGTCCAATAGCAGGGACACGCGCGCGTGGCCTCACTCCAGCGCAAGACGAAGCGAACGCGGCTGAGCTGCTAGCGGATCCGAAGGAGCGCGCTGAGCACATCATGTTGGTCGATCTAGGACGCAATGACGTCGGTCGAGTCGCGGAATTCGGCTCTGTTCGAGTAACAGAATTCATGCAGGTCGAGCGCTACAGCCATGTCATGCATATCGTGTCCAACGTAACAGGCCGTCTGCGCACCGGCTGTAGCGTGTTCGATGCAGTTCGGGCAACCTTTCCTGCGGGAACTGTGTCCGGCGCGCCAAAGATCCGGGCGATGCAAATCATTAGCGAGTTGGAAAAAACACGGCGCGGCTGTTACGCGGGCGCCATCGGCTACTTCGGGTTCGACGGAAATTTTGATTCATGCATCGCTCTGCGATGCGCCGTGTTGAAAAACCAGCACGCGTACTTCCAGGCTGGCGCGGGCATCGTCGCCGATTCGGATCCGCAGCGGGAATACGAAGAAACGATTAACAAAGCGCGTGCAATGATGAACGCGCTCGCAATGGCGAGTCAGATGGGAACGCGATGAATCTGCGAGCGACGATAAGTGAAACCGGCAATCTCGATCTTCGCGAGACGACGACGCGTTTGGTGCACGGCGAGAATCTTTCACGGACCGAGGCGTCGAACTTCCTCGACGACTTGCTTGATCCGGCTGCCACCGATTCTCAGATCGCGGCCGCGCTCATCGCTTTGACAGCCAAAGGCGAAACCGTTGAGGAGCTTGCTGGGATGGCCGAAGCGATGCGCGAATGCGCAACGCCCCTGCATTCTTTGCACGAGCGCTTCATCGATACAGCGGGAACAGGTTCGAGCGCAGCCAAACGGTTCAACGTCTCAACAGCTGCAGCATTTGTCATCGCGGGCGCCGGTTTGCCAGTGGCGAAGCACGGTGCGCGCGCAGCTTCCTCGAGTTCAGGAAGCGCAGACGTTCTCGAAGCGTTGGGTGTTAATACCGTCGCTCCGGAAACAATGGAGCGGTGTCTCAACGAGCATGGGATCTGTTTTATGTTTGCGCCTCAGTTCCATCGGGCAACAGCGCGTGTTGCACAGGTGCGCCGACAACTTGGCGTTCACACGACATTTAATTTGCTCGGCCCCTTAACGAATCCTGCGCATGCACCGTTTCAATTGTTAGGCGTATCGGATCATTTGCTCGTTGAGCGGATTGCATCTGCGCTCATTCTTCTGGGTGTGAGAAAAGCATGGGTCGTTCACGGCTCCGACGGTCTGGATGAAGTGACAATCACAGGCGAGACAAAGGTTGCAGCGTGCTCGGCGCCCACCGGTGTGAAAACGTTCACGATTTCGCCGGAGGACTTTGGACTGCCGCGTCGATCGGTCACGCAATCCCGCGAAGGCCCGATTGAAAATGCACGAGTGATCCGGGCAATTTTGGATGGCGACAAGAATGCGGATCTAGCTGCGGCCCGCGATCTGGTCGTCATAAACGCTGCCGCAGCGCTGTATCTCGCGGGGGTGGCGAAGGATTTCCAAAACGCAGCAGCAATGGCGCGTCAGAGCATCGATACCGGGCAGGCTGCATCGAAGCTGGAGGTGTTGATTCGCGAGACCAATCGGAGCGGGTGATGGCCACTATTCTCTCTGAAATTCTTGATCGAAAGCGGGAAGTCGTAGCGCGACTTCGAGCCGATGCGGCTGGGCGAGCTCTTCAGGACCGCGCGGTCGCAATTCGAGCAAATTCGACACCCCACCGGTTATTACAGGCGTTGGTAGCGACGCCGCGGGCCGACCCTACCTTGAATATCATTGCGGAATTTAAACGCCGCTCGCCATCTGCAGGAACAATCCGCGATGATCTGGCCGCAACCGATATCGCCACCCGCTACGAGCGAGGTGGTGCCTGCGCTATCTCTGTGCTGACAGACGAACAGTACTTTGGCGGTTCGCTTCTCGATCTCGTCGCGATTCGTTCGAGCACAGCCCTTCCTCTGTTGCGTAAAGATTTCATCATCGAGGAGATTCAGATTTACGAAGCGGCTGTTGCGGGTGCGGATGCTGTGTTGTTGATCGTGGCAGCTCTTGACGACGATGCGTTGGCAAAACTGCGAGCGACCGCGGAGGACGAACTTGGTCTCGACGTCGTAGTCGAAGTGCATACGTCAGAAGAGCTGCGTCGCGCAATGAGCACCGGCGCGAGAATCATCGGCGTGAACAATCGTGATCTCCGGACGTTCCAAACTTCATTGAAGACGAGCGAGCGTTTAATTGCCGAAGCTCCCCGAGATCGAATCATGATTTCGGAGAGTGGATTACAAAACCCAACGTCTCTGCGCCATCTGCGAGCGCTTGGCTTTCGTGGTTTTCTCATTGGCGAAGCGCTGATGCGCTCGCCGGATCCCGAAGCAGCTCTTCGTGATTTCCTCGCTGCTGCAGAAGATCAGCCGTCCCTGCAACCTAGTTGTAGCCACCGGCCTGTGGCCGGTCCGTCCGGAATCTCGACGGCGCACAGCGCCGTGGCTACAGCCGATCCTTCGAACCGGATCCAAATCAAAATCTGCGGTGTTACGAATGCGCGTGACGCAGACGCGTGTGTCAAGCTTGGCGCAGACATGATCGGGTTTAACTTTTATCGGAAAAGTCCGCGCTACATCGAGCCAACCATCGTTCGCCGAATTGTGGACACGCTACCCGCCCGAACTTGTGCCGTCGGCGTTTTCGTGGATGCGGATCCAGCAGAAATTCGCCAGCTGGCCAAAACTGCCGGCATTCGCTGCGTTCAGTTGCATGGACATGCACCGCCCGAATCGTGCAACGAACTGGCTCGAGAATTTCGCGTGATTCGCGCGCTCTCAACCGACACGCGATTCCAGCCAGAACGCACAGTAGCGCTTTCACATTGTGATGTACTCATCGATGCGTACCACCCGGAGCTCTGGGGCGGCACGGGTCAAACGTGCGATTGGTCCGCCGCGAGGGCTGCGATGCGCTACACGCGATTTCTGATTCTATCAGGTGGTTTGAACGCACGAAATGTGGATAGCGCGATCGCGGCGGTAGCGCCTCACGCGGTCGACGTCTGCAGCGGGGTAGAAAGCGCGCCCGGCATGAAAGATTACCGCGCGCTCGAACAATTTATCAGCATTGTGCGAGCGGCGAGTCCGATGAAGAGCGCTTCGGTGCCTGGGAGCTAGCAATGCAAAAGGCGCGAATCACATCCAGCGAACCGGACGCGCATGGACATTGGGGCGAGTTTGGTGGCCGCTACGTTCCGGAAACATTGGTCGCGCCCCTGGAGGAACTAACGAGTGAATTCATGCGCGCTCGAAGCGACTCGGATTTCTGCCACGAGTTCAACGTGCTGCTGCGTGATTATGCCGGGCGGCCAACTCCATTGTTTTACGCGCAGCGGCTGACTGCACATGCAGGTGGCGCACAAATTTATCTTAAGCGCGAAGACCTTCTGCACACAGGTGCGCATAAGATCAATAACGCGGTCGGGCAGTCGCTTCTTGCGCGGCGCATGGGCAAAACTCGTGTCATCGCCGAGACTGGGGCAGGGCAGCACGGCGTCGCCACGGCGACGGTGTGCGCATTGCTTGGATTGCGTTGTGTGGTGTACATGGGCGCCGAAGATGTGCGGCGACAAGCGCTCAACGTTTTTCGCATGCGATTGCTCGGCGCCGATGTGATCACTGTGAACGCTGGGACACGCACGTTGAAAGATGCGATCAACGAGGCGCTCCGTGATTGGGTGACGAATGTCCACGACACTTACTACCTGTTAGGCAGTGCGCTTGGACCGCATCCGTATCCGTTGATGGTACGCGATTTTCAGAGCGTCATCGGACGCGAAGCGCGCGAACAAATTTTGTCGGCAACGGGGAAATTGCCGCGCGCTCTGGTTGCATGCGTCGGCGGCGGATCGAACGCAATAGGATTGTTTCATCCCTTCGTCGGAGATGAAGGCGTGCAATTGATCGGTGTAGAGGCTGGCGGCTGCGGGGATTCGTTAGGCAAACACGCTGCGAGATTTCACAGCGGGAAAGAAAGCGGCGGCGGCCGCGTAGGCGTTCTTCAAGGGACAATGTCGTACGTACTTCAGAACACGAACGGCCAGATCGCCACGACACATTCCATCTCGGCGGGGCTCGACTACTCGGCAATCGGCCCTGAACACGCCTTCCTCCACGACAGCGGGCGAGCCGAATATACTAGAGCGAGCGATGCAGAAGGTCTCGAAGGGCTTCGACTCTGCGCAAAACTGGAAGGCATCATTCCTGCCCTGGAAACGGCACATGCCATTCTGCCCGCGATTCGCCTCGCAGGCGAGCTGCCGCATGATGATGCAGTCATCGTGAATGTCTCCGGGCGTGGTGATAAGGACGTTCAGCTCGTGGCAGAATTAGAAGGTCGATGAGCCGAATTCGAGAAAAGTTCGGCGAACTGAAGCGCTCAGGACGCGGTGGGTTCATTCCATTCATCACTGCAGGTGATCCTGATCTTGCGACTACTGAGCGATTGCTAATTGAGCTCGCGAAGTCGGGAGCGGATATCATCGAGTTGGGCGTGCCCTTCAGCGATCCGGTCGCGGATGGAGAAGTCATTCAGCGCGCGTCTGAACGAGCGCTGCGAAACGGCGTGACCGTGCACGACGCGCTCATGTGCGCGAAGAACGTCAGGCAGCACATCGATGTACCCATAGTCCTCTTCAGCTATTTCAATCCGCTGCTACAATTTGGCCCGGAGCCATTCGCACCGGCAGTGAGACAGGCCGGGATCGATGGTGTGCTGGTGACAGATTTGATTCCTGAGGAAGCGGATGCGTGGACTCGAAACCTGCTTCAACATGGACTCGATCCAATCTTCCTGGTCGCGCCAACAACTTCGGACAAACGACTCCCGCGAATCACGCAGCACGCGCGCGGATTTATCTACGCAGTTTCACGGGCCGGCGTGACAGGCGCACGTGATCAAATGACGCGCGATGCTGAATACCTGGTGAAACGTGTTCGATCGATCAGCGATTTACCCGTTGCGGTTGGATTTGGCATCTCAAGCCGAGAGCAAGTCCACGCCGTGTGCGGTTTTGCAGACGCAGCTGTCGTCGGCAGCGCCATAGTGAATCAAATTGAGAAGCTCGGGAAGTCACCCGATATCGTGAAGCACATAGGAGAGTTCGCGCGATCGCTAGTCGCAGAGGCATAATCATTTGTCTCTCGCGAGCAGACCGATTTCGTCACAGTTTTCGCGAGGCCGTGTTTGCTCCATAGAAACGAATCGAAAGATTCTACGTGTTTGCGCGTGATCAACGGCCTGAAGTCACTTTAACTCGCAATTGGCTCGGATAGCTTGCGGAATCATTCCTGCTGGGAGCTCATGCCGGATTCTTATGATGCGATTGTCGTTGGTTCGGGACCGAATGGTCTTGCGGCGGCGATCACACTAGCTCGCGCTGGCTGTTCCGTTCTTGTTTATGAAGCGAACGCCACAATCGGCGGCGGCGCGCGTTCGGCAGAACTTACTCTGCCTGGCTTTCTGCATGACGTCTGTTCGGCAGTTCACCCGCTTGCAGCAGGCTCGCCGTTTTTCAAAACGCTTCCCCTGGAGCGCTTGGGTTTGGAATGGATCGAGCCCGAAATTCCACTGGCGCATCCGCTGGATGACGGCTCGGCTGCCTGCCTCTACAGAGATATCGACGTTACAGCTGAACAATTGTTCGGCGATTCAGGCGCGTATCGGCGCCTGATGAAGCCGCTGACGCGTAATTGGGAAAATTTGTCGATGGAGTTCCTGCAGCCAATGTTGCATTGGCCACAGCATCCGATAACGCTCGCGCACTTTGGAATCCTGGGGTTTTGCCCGGCAACGTTACTGGCGAAATTTGTCTTCAAAGGCGAACGAGCGCGCGCACTTTTCGCGGGGATCGCCGCGCACTCATTTCTTCCACTGGAGGCGCCGGTTTCGTCAGCATTCGCATTGGTGCTGGGGCTCGCTGGACACGCAGTGGGTTGGCCGATTCCACGCGGCGGTTCCCAGCAAATTTCGAATGCGCTTGCCGCTTATCTGCGTGAGCTCGGCGGCAAGATCGAGGTGAATCATCGCATCGAGAATCTTCGCGACCTGCCGAAATCGCGCGCGATTCTTCTGGACGTTTCGGTCTGGGAATTTTTGAGAATAGCCGGTCAACAATTGCCATCGCGCTATCGCCGCAGACTGGAATCATTTCGACACGCGCCTGGAATTTTCAAAACCGATTATGCGCTGAGCGAACCGATCCCATGGAAAGCCACAGCTTGCCGTCAAGCGGGAACAATCCATCTCGGCGGCGACATTGACGAAATCGCGGCGACTGAACGCGAAGTTGCACACGGAAAAATTCCTGAGCGTCCATTCGTGTTAGTCGCGCAACAAAGTTTGTTCGATCAAATGCGCGCGCCGCGGGGGCAGCACACCCTCTGGGCGTACTGTCATGTTCCGTTCAACTGCGGCGCGGATATGTCGGATCAAATCGAATCGCAGATCGAGCGATTCGCGCCCGGTTTTCGCGATTGTGTTCTCGCACGCCATACAACAGCTGCGTCTGATCTTGCCAGATCAAATCCGAATCTGGCCGGCGGCGACATCAGCGGCGGCGCAGCGAACCTGATGCAGCTACTAGCGCGACCGATTCTTACTCCAACTCCTTATCGCACGCCTTTGCCTGGCGTTTATCTATGCTCCGCTTCCACGCCTCCCGGCGGCGGTGTACACGGAATGTGCGGTTATCACGCTGCATGCGTAGCATTGCGCGATCGTTTCTCTCACGCGCAAAGGCTGATTCAGCTTCGAATCGTACTTTGGGGTAATTAACCAAAGGAGGCTGAATGAAGATCGCAAAATTAGTTACAATAATCGCGCTCAGTGCGAGCCTTGGATTTGCAGCGCAGGCTCAAGAGGAAACTCCTGTAGACATGAAGGACCTATCGCCTGAGGCCCAAACCACCATCAAAGAAAAAGCCGGGAGCGATCAGATTCTTCGGATCGCGAAGGAGACTCGCAAGGGCAAGGAATGCTACGACGCGGTGGTGAACCGAAATGGGAAGGAAATGGCGATCCGGGTGGATACCAATGGCAAGTTTATTGGCACTCATGTCGAGAAAGGCCAGCAGAACGAAAAGGCCGGGAAATATTAACCACTGCGCGTCGGATTGTACAGCGCATCTGCAACTGCCTTCAGTCTAACGAATGATCATCTCCGATGATGTGAACAATTGCGTCGCCATATACGACCGAAGGGGCTTCGACAACCGTCAATAAGTTGATGGGAGATCCACGAAACGTCGCGCACGCCAAAAAGGTCAGTCAGGAGAAGCATCATAAAGAAAAGCATCCTCCCAAGGCTGGCCCCACTCCTGCCCAGCCAAAGAAGGACGTTGCAACCGACAAGAAGACTGCGTCTGTCGCCGAAAGCGCTGCCAAGTCTGACGTTGCAAAGCCAACACAACCGGTAGAACCAACGCAGCTCGAGAAGTCGCAAGCGGTCCTGTCCAAACTTAAGGAGCTGGAGTTTCATTCTCGCGCCAATATCGAAAAACTCGCGGAACTCAGCCTGACCATCGAGGAAGAGCTAAAACAAAAGAACTTCTCTGAGGCGATCGGAGCCGTTTACGGGGCGCAGGATTCATTTCAATCCAAGATTTTGGAATTGATTGGAGCTTACGAGACAGAGTGCACCCGTTTGTCGGGTTCGGCCTGACATCCTGACCGCTGAAAATTCTTTTTTCCGTTTTTTCGCGCCGATCAGCAATCAGTTTCGAACGATACGGAAAGGTCAGGAGTCAAAAAAAGAAATGAAAGCGAAAAACTTAGTCACAGCAGCAGCGGTGAGCGCCGCCTTGTTATTTAGCGTGACCGCGCAAGCGAAAGAAAAAAAACACGAGGAACAAAGTATCAACAGCTCCGATGTGCCTGCCGCGGTACAACAAGCTGCTCAAGTTGAGGCGAAAGGTGGATCAATCCTTCGCTGGGAGAAAGAAGGCGCCAATTACGAAGCCGTTATTGAAAAGAAGGGAAAACAGATTGGCGTTGAAATGGACGCGAACGGTAAAGTGCTGAGCAAGCATAACGAAGCGCAAGAGCACAAGAAACACGGCTCTGCGTACTAATTGTGGGTGGATCGTGTTGCAAATGGGTGATGCCAGCGGTGTGAAAGCCGCTCAACGCGATCGGGGTGAAGCGCGGCGGAGCGGCTTGATTTCAAGCCGGCTTCGCCGCCTTACGTCTGCGTTCGCGTTTCACATGAAAATGAGTCACATGAAAATGTCACAAGGTTGTAACTGTTATCCGCTTTTTTCCGGTGGTACGCAGTGGAAATTGTAGTCTGAAAAGCTGCTTCACTTTTTGAAGAGCCGTTTTTAACGCCCGATGAAAATACTCGCGAACAAAATTGCGGAGGAACTAAAGAACGCAAAGCAGTGCGGCGTATATGAACCCGAACTGTCGCGTGTGTGGCCGGCTGGTAGCGAGCCACGCGAAGCGAAAATCGTTGTATTCGCCGAACTGCATGGCTGGCGCCTTCGCTATTACAAAGACGGGTTTTGCGCGATCTTCGACAAAGACCCATATCGGTGAACAACTCCATCGCGTGGTCATACCTCGCGCCGTTTTTCGCTTCGAAGAACCCAGTTTTCAGGTGAGCATTCGAATGCCTGAGTAAATGATCCCGACAATTATCGCCCCGACGGCTACCAGGGCGACATCCCGCTTGAGAAGCGCGATTAGAAGGAACGCTGCTCCTGCGATTGCGACAGTCATCCAGTCAATCAGCGCTTCGGGAATCAGGTCCAGCGATACAACTGCAATGATGCCTACTACTGCGGCACTGACGCCGGCGAGGAATGCCTGAAGTGCACGGTTTTCGCGAACTTTTTCGATGTAGTGCACGCCGCCGAGCACAAATACAAAAGAGGGCAAAAACACAAAGAAAGTGGCGACCACCGCACCAGGAATTCCGCCGGCAATGTAACCTGCAAAAGTCGTGAACAACATGAACGGCCCCGGGGTTGCTACACTAAGAGCAACGCCATCGAGCAGTTGGCCGTCGGATAGCCAGTGATATTGCGCAACGGCGCCGCGCTGCACGAAAACAAGCGACGCGTACGCGCCCCCGAAGCTCAGCAGTCCTGTTTTGAAAAACAGCCAGGCGATTTGGAACAACCGTGAATCGCTGAATGGAATTAGTGCGCTGGTTCCGACAAGCATAATCGGCAAAGTTTGCGCACTTTTCTTGAGCACCGCGGAGCCGCGCTCGAAAATCAGGTTTAGTAATCCTGCGATCAGAAGAATCAGCAGGAAATTGATCCCCGCGAAACGCATTCCTACGAATGCGGCAACGAGCAGAACCGCCAGAAACGCGTTTCTAATCGAAGCGCGTCCGAGCTTGATAATCCCCGCGGCGATGATGCCGAGCACAGCCGGCTTGAGCACGTACAACGCGTCCGTTACTTGAGGAAGCTTGCCATAACGAACATACAGCCAACTCAGAACGATCATCACGATGGCGCCCGGCACAATGAAAGTGACACCGGCCAACACGCCGCCCCATAGTTTCCGTTTCAGGTAGCCGACGTAGATAGCTAGTTGCAGCGCCTCCGGGCCGGGAAGCACGTGGCAGAAAGCCATGATTTTGATGAAGCGGTCTTTGGAGAGCCACCGGCGCTTTTCCACCATGTGATTGAACATCATCGTGATCTGCGCCACTGGGCCGCCGATGTTGACGAAGCCAAGAAAGAGAAAGTAGAGAAAAACTTCGCGCCACGGCGGCATCCGATCGGCTGGGAGCGCGTTGTCTTGGACGTCGTTCATCGTGGTCGCAAAAACATGTGCAGGGCGTCGAAGCATTCAAAACCACGGCGCAGAATCTCCTGGTTAGATAAACCTTCTTTTGCCCAGCCTTTGAGAACGCGATCGATACCGATGCATTCGGTCCGTTGAAACTTGTCGTCGCCCAAATCTGCGTCGTGAACCATTTTCGCGATTTTGCAGACAGGTTTATCCTGAATTCCGAATCGCCTGATCAACGTTTCGAACGTGCAATCGTCCCCATCATGTGAGAAATCGCCCTCCAACATGTCGAAAGTGATCACGCGTCCGTTCAGACCACGTTTGTTTCCAAAAACGAATTTCGCTTTCGGATCGATGAATTTGCGGATCAGCCACGCCGAACCGACACGATCGATCTCCGGCCGCGGCCGAGTGAGCCAGACCTTGTTGCGAAAATCTCGCCGCTCGAGCTTGGGTTGCGTCTTCGACCCGGGCTGAGTTTCCTCAAGTTTCCGCAGGATCATTCCGAGATCTTTCGCTTTGGGGCTGTCGAAAAAATCGGTTGCTCTGATCTCGCGAAATTGTTTTCGAACGCGATCAAGCCTCCGGTCCAAACTTGGCGTGCGCGTGGGCCTCGCCATGAGAGGGCGCAACATTTCCCGAAGCGACGCGTAGTCCTTCGCCCGGGCGGCATTAAACAATTCGATTAGCTTTTCGTTGGACAAACCCTCGATTTCTCTCACGCGGACGAGCGTGGCGTCGCCTCCAGTGTCGCGGATATGCTGGGTCAACCACTGAAATGTCTCATACCTGGGAGGGTCATCGGGAAGAATATAAGTTGAAGTTTGAATCTGGATGGCTCCGGATTTTTTGAACTTACGCCAGATTGCGACGCGCTCCGCGGAATGCGTGGCGGGAAGCCGAACCAAAAGAAGGAGCCATGTCAGATTCTTCTTTGCCAGCATTTGATATACATCTATACTGCACTGTTACACATGTAACAAATGAAATCAGCACAGCGAATCCTGTTGGTCAGCAATTCCACTGTTTATGGTCTTGGTTATCTCGATCACGTCGAGCAGCAGATTAAAAGCTTGCTCGGCAGCGCTAGAAAAGTTCTTTTCTTTCCGTTCGCACTTTTCGAGCGCGACGCTTACGCAGCCAAAGCGAAAGCACGCTTTGCGGCAATGGGTTACTTGCTCGAAACAATCCATGCTGTATCGGATCCACGCAGCGCGATTGAGCAGACGGATGCCATCTTCATTGGAGGCGGCAATACGTTTCGTTTGTTGAAGGCTCTGGAAGATCTTGACTTGCTGGACCCGATTCGCCGCAAAGTGAAAGGGGCGCCCCTTATATCGGCAGCAGCGCCGGCTCCAACGTCGCTGGGCCTACGATTAGAACCACCAAGGACATGCCGATTGTTCAGCCACGCTCGTTCGATTCGCTTGGGCTTGTGCCGTTTCAAATCAGTCCGCACTTTCAGGACCCAGATCCCGATTCCAGACACATGGGCGAAACACAGGAGGAAAGGATTGTTCAGTTTCTAGAGGAGAACGAAACACCTGTGGTAGGAATTCGCGAAGCCGCCTGGCTGGTTTGCGAAAACGGCGCTGTCACACTGAGAGGCGAAGCTGGCGCCCGAATTTTCAGACGTGGCGACGTTCCGGTGGAAGCAAAACCCGGCGATAACATTATCCATCTGGTCGGAGGACCAAATGGAAACTAAAACCAGCCTGCTGCTTAACCGCAGCGACATCCGGGAATTCCTGGACCTGACCGAATGCATCGATGCGATCGAAATGGTTTTTCGTCAGCAAGGCGAAGGAACAATTCGACCGGCGGGAATTCTTGGCGTGAGAACGCAAAGAGGCGGTCTTCACGTAAAGACTGCCCGCCTGAGCGGTGCGAAAAATTATATCGCCGTCAAACTGAACACGAACTTTCCGCAGAACTACGCGCGTTTTGGCCTGCCTGCAATCCAGGGCGTAATTGTACTGTACGACGCCGACAATGGTCGAGTACTGGCGGTCCTCGACTCAATGGAAATCACCAGCAAGCGAACTGTGGCCGCAACGGCGGTTGCAGCGAAATACCTCGCCCGGAAAAATTCGTCAGTGGCAACTATCTGCGGTTGTGGCGAGCAAGGTCGTGCTCACGTTCGCGCACTTTCTTTGATGTTTCCGTTCAGAAAAATTTACGCCTTCGATATTGATCCAAAGGCTTCGCAGGATTTGGCTACACAACTATCGCGCGAGTCTCGCGTCGACATTGAGCCTGTGCGTAGTCTGCCAGGCGCGATTGAACGTAGCGACGTGGTTGTCACCTGCACGCCTGCGACAGAATTTTATGTTCACAAAGAAGACGTTGCTCCTGGAACGTTTATCGCTGCCGTCGGGACGGACGATTCGCACAAACAGGAAATCGATTCTCGGCTCCTGTCGTCGGCGAAAGTTGTAGCAGACAGTCTCGAACAAGTTTGCTCGATTGGCGACACGCACCATGCGATTGCGGCGAGCTTAATGCGCAAAGAAGATGTTTACGCTGAACTGTCTGAAATTGTCGCGGGTCGAAAACCCGGCCGAACAAGCGACGCTGAAATCATCATCTTCGACAGCACTGGCATCGCGATCGAAGACGCGGCCGCCGCGACGATCGTTTATGAAAAAGCGTGCGCAGCAAAAATCATGAACAATTTCCAATTCGCCGCCTGAATATGAAATGGATTACGCGCGAAAAAAGGAAATTACTAACATGAGAATACATCTGCTGATCATCCTGATTTTGTTTCGCCAGCCTCGCTGCGGGATCGACAGCTCTGGACACGGCGAAAATCGATCAAATCACCGGGCTCAAAGGGAAGCTCAACGAGAAGGAAGCCGTTTATAAAGTGACCTTTCCTCGCAACGACGTGAAAGTCGTCGTCGACGGATGGACGATGCCGCCGTTCATGGGACTCGGAACATGGGCCGCATTCACTTCGACAAAAGATGGAGCAATGGTGATGGGCGATACGGTTCTATTTGAAGATGAAGTCAACGCGGCGATGTCAGCCGCGCTCGACAACGGTCTTAACGTCACAGCGCTTCACAACCATTTCTTCTTCGATCATCCGAAAGTCTATTTCATGCACATCGAAGGAGAAGGGCCAGCTGATAAACTCGCCGTCGCGGTAAGAAAAGTTTACGACGCTGCGAAACAAGTTCGCGCGGCTAGTCCGAATCCCAAAGAGTCGTTCGGTGCAGCGCCGTTGCCGGAAAAAAATTCAATTACTGCTGCGCCTCTCAACGAAATCTTTGGAGCGCAGGGAGAATCGAAAGACGGAATGGTCAAGTTCACGTTCGGCAGGCCTGCAACAATGCACGGCACCCACATTGGCAAGGACATGGGCGTAAATACATGGGCAGCGTTCGCGGGCGGCGACGACAACGCCGTTGTTGATGGCGACTTCGCGGTCACAGAAGATCAACTGCAATCCGTCTTGAGGTCACTGCTTAAAGACAAGATCAACGTTGTCGCCATCCATCAACACATGACGCATGAAGAGCCACGTATCATGTTTTTCCACTATTGGGGCAGGGGCATCGCTAAAGACCTGGCCCAGGCTGTCAAAGGCGGATTTCTGGTTGGCGGCGTGACGGAAGTCAGCTCGGCGTTGCAAAATTGAGCGCGGCTTTGTCGAGCAAGATAGCTTGCGTTGCGCTTTGTTGCACAGGCATCGCCACGGTCGCTGCACAGAGTGCAGCGCCACTGAAATTAAAGCAAACGCTCCCATTGTCGGGTGTCGAAGGACGGATCGACCATTTCGCATTCGATCCTACCGGCGAAAGATTGTTTGTTTGTGCGCTCGGCAATAACACCGTCGAAGTCCTCGATTTGCGCAAGGGCGAGCGAGTCCACTCGATTAACGGTCTCGGCGCACCGCAGGGAGTCGGATATGCCCCGGAGTTGAATCGTTTGTTTGTTGCCAATGACAAAGGCGGTGTCTGTAAGATCTACGACGCAACATCATTCCAGGACGTCGGGGAACTGCGTTTTGAAGATGACGCCGACAATGTTCGTTATGATGAAACGAGCCAAAAAATCTATGTAGGATTTGGCAACGGAGGTATTGCCATTGTTAATGCTGCCGGCGGAAAACAGGTCGGCTCCATTAAACTCAGCGCGCATCCCGAAGGTTTTCAGTTGGAGAAAAAGGGAAGCCGAATTTTCGTCAATGTTCCCAACTCGCGCCATGTGGCGGTAGTCGATCGCGATAAAGGCAAGGTAGTCGCGGGGTGGAAAACAGATCTGGCGTTGGCGAATTTTCCCATGGCACTTGATGAAACGGATCATCGATTATTTGTCGGTTGCCGTGTTCCCTCCAGGCTGGTCGTGCTCAACACGGATTCGGGCGATGTCGTTGCCAAGATCGATATCTCCGGAGATTGCGACGATCTCTTCTACGATACGAAGCGCCAGCGTGTATACGCGATCTGCGGAGCGGGAAAGATCGACGTCATCGACCAAATCGATCCAAATACCTATAGAGTCTCAACCACGATCGGTACAGCGGATGGCGCTCGTACCGGACTTTTTGTTTCGGAACGCGACGTCTTATTCGTAGCTGTCCCGCGTCGAGGCTCACAACAAGCGGAAGTTCGCTGTTATCAAATCGAATGATACGCGGCTCTAACTTTAAATACCGAGTAAGTCTGCGGAGATCACATTGTGAGCCTCGATTTTATTTGCTCAGCAAAAACAAAGCGGTGACAGCAAAAGCAATGTCGACAGACCGCTGCCAGGATGGGCGGTTCGCGGAAAAACAAGATGCCAGTATCAAAGCCGTTCTGGCATTAGAGCTCGTTAGGGAGGAAGGTAAGTAGTGCGTTCGATTTCTCGATACATAGTTGGTTGTTACCTTGGCCTGATTTGCGCGACGGCGCTCTGCGACGAAGCCTACCACTTGGTAACGGAGATACCGATTGGAGGCGAAGGCGGCTGGGACATTTTGACGATCGATTCCGCTGCCAGCCGTCTCTACCTATCGCATGTGACGAAGGTTGTCGTTGTCGATTTGAGTACAAACAGGGTGACGGGCGAAATCGCCGACACGCCTGGCGTTCATGCATTCGTGGCTGTACCCGAAGTGCAAAGCGGTTTTTCGTCGAATGGCAAGGAATCGAAATCGAGCGTTGTTGATCTCGCAACGTTGAAAACGACTTCGAAAATTGATACCGGCTCAAATCCGGACGCAATCGTTTACGAACCTCGCCACGGTGAAGTCTACGTTTTCAATCACACTGGAAATTCGGTCACCGTTATCAACTCGAAAACGGCTGCCGTCTCAGCGACAATTCCGCTCGGAGGAACTCCAGAATTCGCCGCGGTGGATCAAGCAACAGGGCGTGTCTACTGCAACATCGAAGACAAGAGTGAAGTCGCGGTGATCGACGCGGACAAACATGAAGTCGTGGCGCGCTGGTCGCTTTCGCCGGGCGAAGAACCAAGTGGAATCGCTTTGGATGCGACGCATCATCGTTTGTTCTCGGGGTGCCACAACAAAATGATGGTGATGCTCGATACGGAAAGCGGAAAGGTAGTGGGTAGTATTCCGATTGGCTCCGACGTTGACGGCTGTGCCTTCGACGACGCAACGCAACTCGCATTCGCATCTTGCGGAGACGGCACGACGACAATCGCGAGGGAACAAGCCCCCAATAAATTGGCGGTGGTTCAAATTTTGAAAACGGAACGCGGCGCGCGAACGATGGCGATCAACCCGAAAACGCATCGGATATATTTGCCGACCGCACAGTTTCAACCGCCACCGTCCCCGTCTCCTGGCGTATCCCCAGGGCGACCCAGCGTCGTGCCTAACACACTCAAGCTGCTCGTTTACGGTCTGACTGAACCCGTGAAACATTAGAATGTGCGCCGATTAACGATTGCGATGTTGTTCGCATCCGTGACACGAATCGCGTTTGGCCAAGGCGGACCGCCGATGATCACGGACGATCCGGGCACGCCCGGCAATGGTAAATGGGAAAATAATTTCGCGATCACGTTTGAACATCGTCCTGATGAAACCGGATACGAGGTCCCAGCAGTCGATCTGAATTATGGAGTCGGCGAACACATTCAGCTCACGTTGCAAACCGCGCCGGTACTTTTGAAACGGAACGGCCACGGGTTAATCGGCGGAATAGGCGGAACTGAAGCGGCGGTAAAATGGCGTTTCCTCGATGAAGCAACCAGCGGCTTAGACATGTCGATGTTTCCGCGCGTAATTTTCAACGTTTCGCAGTCATCAGTGCGCCGCGGCCTCGCCGAAGACGGCACCCGCTTTCAAATTCCGTTTCAAGCTGCGAAGGCATTTGGCCGATTGCACGTGGATGCTGAGTTCGGTCCGCGAGCCAGCACCGTTGGGAGAAGCGAATGGTTGTATGGAGTTGTCTGCGGGTTTGACGTTACTAAACAAACAATGCTGATGACAGAACTGCATGACGAATCGCGAATGAACTTCACCCGCGACGTGCTCACGCTGAATTTCGGTTTGCGGCATGAGTTTACCGAAAACTACATACTGATTGTGTCGATGGGACACGAGCTTCGGTCGCCTGATCAGCCAACCGCGCTTATCGGCTATTTCGGTATGCAGTTTGTTTACTGAATGACATCAATGCGCTTTTGAAGCGGGCTTTTGGGGGAAGATCAAAATCAAGGCGGCGATCACGACCACGAGCGCGAGTGATGCGGTGTAACGACTCAGAGCCAGGCCGCCTTCCGCGATTGGCTTGTCGAGAAAATCACCGAGCGTGGCTCCAAGCGGGCGAGTCAAAATGAACGCAGCCCAAAATAAAATGACGCGCGAAAAGCCTGTGAGGTAGTAAAGAAGAGCGGTCAGCAAAAGTAATCCGCCGAAAATAGCAGCCGCGCCGAGATACCCCATTTCATTCGTATCGGCCACCCAATCGCCAAGCGCTGTCCCCAAGGTCTGTGAAAACATGATCGTCACCCAGTAAAAAATTTCGACCTTCGGCGTACTCACCGTTTCGATCGATATACTCCCTGTCGACCAGCGCCAGATCAGCAGCGACGCGACCACACAGATGAGCAGGATGGTTGAACCGCCGGTATAGCCGATGCCGAGCGACCTTGTGCAATAATCGGCCAGCGTCGTGCCGACGGTCGTCGTCGCAACAATCGTCAGCCAGTAAAGGAATGGATGAAATTTTTTGGCCCTGATTTGCACCAGGACAGCGATGATAAAAATGACTCCGAAAATGCCCGTGCCGATTAGGTAGCCTGTGCCCTTTGCCTCGGAAGTCGTTTCGCCCAGCCACGACATGGTTACGGCGTCGCCCGCGGTCTCGCCAAGCGTTGTAGCGAGGATCTTAACGATCCAGAATAGAAATATTACCTCTGGTACCTTGGCAACGAGTTCTGATGTTTTTTTGTTCATTTTGTCGCCCCAAAAATTCTTTCCGCTCCGGATTTCTTCTTCGTTTATGGGCCTGGCTGTTGCCAGGCAAATCGCGCGGACCAGGGCCGGTGCGCGCCGGTCGCATATGCGAAGCCGTCTTGGCCCTCGATCCACGCCGCGACTTGAATAACGCGAACTAATCCGACAAAACTCGAACGTGCCAGCGTTGAAATCTCTCACTGCTTTCTTCGGGCTCAAACGCAATCTCGTCATCCTGCTCATTGCCATTTTTGTCATCGGCGCAGGCGAAGAACTCTGGATGCGTTTTGTACCGAAGTATCTGCAAGCGCTCGGCGCGACCGTGTTTGTTATCGGCCTTTATGACGCGCTGCGGACATTGCTCGGCGCTATCTACGCTTATCCCGGCGGCGTACTCGCGGACCGCTGGGGACATCGGCACGCGTTCATCATCTTCAACGTGGTATCAATCGTTGGCTATACGCTCGTCCTGCTCATTCCAAATTGGGGCGGAGTGATAGCTGGAATGTTTTTCTTCCTTTCATGGACCTGTTTTTCCCTGCCGGCAACGTTTTCGCTCGTCGGCGCTGCACTCGAAGCACACCGCCATTCCATGGGCATAGGCGTTCAATCGGTCATCAAACGATTGCCGATCATGATTGCGCCAATTTTCGGCGGGATGTTGATCGATCACTTCGGAATCATCCCCGGCGTACGCATCGGGCTCGTCGTCTCCATTTTTCTTTCCGCCCTGACAATTCTGGTGCAACGACAATTTCGCGAAGAAAGCAAGGAGCGGATGGAACCAGTCCAAGCGGAGTTGCCGCTGGATACTTCGCAGACGGAACGCTGGAATTTTTGGCGAAGCCTGCGGGAATTCAATCTTCCGATGAGGCATTTGCTGTTGAGCGACATCCTGATCCGTTTTTGCGAACGCGTTCCGTACGCCTGGGTAGTAATTTTTGCGATGGACTACATCGGCATTAGCGCTCAGCAGGTGGGCGTTCTCACCGCGATAGAAATGCTCGCCGCCACGTTATGTATCATTCCCGCTTCGCATTACGCGGATCGATATCGCCGCGAGCCATTCGTGATCGTGACCTTCATTATGTTCACGCTTTTTCCAATCAGTTTGCTGATGTCGCGAAGTTTTTCGGCTCTGGTCATCGCGTTTACCATCCGCGGATTGAAGGAATTTGGCGACACATCGCGCAAGGCGCTCATCATCGGATACAGCAATCCCGCCAAACGCGGTCAAATGATAGGTTCGTACTATCTGGTCCGCGACTTAGTGGTGAGCACCGGCGCAATCCTTGGCGCGTATTTGTGGAACCTCGGACCACGACTGAATTTTCTTGGAGCAGCCGCCCTCGGAATCGCTGGAACGATTTTCTATATCAGAACGACTCGCCGAAGCAGGCAATCAGCGTTGGCCAATTTGAAAAAAGAGTTGGAGATGCGGCGAAGTCGCTGGAATTAGCGATAGGTTTTATCGCAAGCCCAGACGCGAATACTTTCAAATCAGAATTTGAGATTCCTCGACTTCGCTCGGAATGACATAGTAACGAAATGTCGGTAGTACTCTTTCGAATCGCCGCTGTGCTTTGTTTCCTGGCAGTCGCATTGGGAGCATTCGGAGCCCATAGTCTGCGATCCGCTCTGGAAGCACGCGGTATGCTCGATATTTGGAACAAGGCGGTATTTTACCATTTCATACATGCGATCGCGCTCCTCGTGCTTGCGCTGTACGGAACGATCAACCGCGGCGCGTGCTTGCTGCTGCTTATCGGGATTTTGCTGTTTAGCGGGAGCTTGTATCTGCTCGCCCTAACAAATCTCCGTTGGCTCGGGCCGGTTACTCCCATAGGTGGTCTTTGTTTTCTCGCGGGATGGGCGTGGTTGGTTCTCGCCCCTCCGAAATAGACGCCTGGCCAGCCCGTAACCCTGACCCGTGGTAGCAGCGTCTTTTAAACGTTGCGCAGAAAAACTATTCCGGCGGTCAGGTTCTGGTATACTATGGCCTCGATGTTCAACGCGGTGACCGAAGCGCAGCGGGACGCGATCACGGTAGTCGTGTTTATCGCGACGTTTTTTGTCGCCCTTTGGATTGGACGATTCTTAAAGCGTCGCGCCGGTGTTCAGCTCGGTTTGTTCTTTCGGCTTTTCTGTTTGATCCTCGCCTTCTACGCCGCGATTGCCGTTTACGGAGTTAATGCATCATGGCGCTATCATGTCGGTGCAGCAGCAATTTTGTTGAGTACTGCACTGATCGTCGCTCTCGTTAATCGGTACGTTTGGGACTTATATTTCGAAAAGAAGCGACAGACAGCCATTCCGCATTTTCTGCGTGAAGTAGTCGGCGGAGTCATCTTCCTGATCGTCCTGCTAGTTATTCTGAGTTACGGCTACCACGCCGAAACACAATTGAAAGGACTGCTGGCAGGATCCGGGGTGGTCGCAATCATTGTCGGCTTCGCCGGACAGAATCTTTTCGCCGGAATCATTGGCGGAATATCCATTCAAATTAATCGGCCCTATAAGGTCGGTGACTGGTTGCAGATAGGGGACCGCTTTGCCGAAGTGCGTGAGATCAACTGGCGTTCCACCCGGCTCTGCACGAACGACGACATTTATCTCGACATCCCGAACAACGAGATGGTGAGCCACCAGATCGTCAATCTGCATTATCCCACGGAGGTCCACGCGATGCGCATCCGTGTAGGCATCGACTACACTGTGCCACCCAATCGCGTAAAAGACGCGTTGCTACGGGCCGCGCAGAGGGCCAAAAATGTTCTGCCCAATCCCCCTGTAAGGGTGTTCCTGGTCGACTTCTCCGATTACGCCATGACTTACGAGATCAAATTCTACATGGGCAATCACTCCCGGATCAACGAGACCAACGATTCGGTACGCACCAATGTTTGGTATGAGTTGAAGCGCCAGGGTATCACCATTCCTTTCCCGATTCGCACACTGCACGTTGAACGCAAAAAAGCGCCACCGGTGCAGGAAGACCAGGCCGAGGCATTTTCTATTCTGCGCGGGGAACGACTCTTTGACTGTCTTTCCGAAGACCAACTCAACCAGATGGTAAACCAGGCGCGCCTCAGACTTTTCGGTCGTGGCGAACCGGTGATCGAGGAAGGCGCCGCGGGCGATTCGATGTTCGTGATGCTGCGCGGGGCAGCGAACGTTTTCGTGTCGAAAAATGGATCGAAGATACAAGTCGCAACGCTGGGGTCGGGCGAGTGTTTCGGCGAAATGTCGCTGCTGACTGGCGAACCGCGCAGCGCCACTGTCCGCGCAGAAGGCGATTGCTACGTAATGGAAATCGGAAAACCGGTAATGGCCGAAGTGCTAAGCGGCGCCCCAAGCTGCATGGAGCAGTTGAGTCAATTGCTTGCACAGCGAAAAATGGAAACCGACGGGATCCTGAAAGAAGCGAGAAGCACCGACGAGCATGCATTAACAGAACGCCAATACACCGCCAACTTCCTGCATCGGTTGCGGACGTTTTTCCAACTGTAATATTTCCGCAACGTCCAAATGCATCTGGACGCCGTGCCAAATCCGATTATAGGACTTTCGCGGGAGTTGTAAGAGATGAGCGAGGATCGATCGAGGGAAGAGTATAATTCGGGAAGGAGTTTGCGGATCCTCCTCGTAGAGGATCACAGCGACACTCTCCAGGCGCTATCCAGGCTGCTAAACCATTTCGGCCATGATATTTCCACGGCTGACGATGCCCGGACGGCACTGGATATGATCAAAGCCAAAGAGTTCGACGTTGTGTTATGTGATATCGCGCTGCCAGACGGAAATGGCTACGATGTCGTTGTGGAAGCGAAACGAAAAGGAGCGGTGAAAGCAGTGGCCATATCCGGCTTCGCAGGGCGTGACGATATCGAGCGCGGAAGAAAAGCGGGGTTCGACTTCCATCTGGCGAAGCCGGTGGATTTTCACGAACTGCGCAGCGTTCTCGGTCAGATCGCGGCGTGAACCTGTGTTTCGGATCTTGTTTCAAGCCAACGCTTTACTTTGACTGTGCCCAATTGACACATTATGTTGTGTCAACTGAACCGCGACCACACTCATGAAAACGGCAACTCTCGATAAGCATGCGGCAGGTGCAAAATCAACGCACCCAACTGAGCTGATTCAAAAAATTCAGAAGGGGCTGCGCTTTTCTGAGCTCAAAACTTTGCAAGACACCCTTGAGCTGCCATTTGAGAAGCTCGCGGCGAAACTCTGCATTTCACGATCTACTCTGCAGCGGCGCAAGGCAGCGGGGCGACTCTCTCCGGATGAATCGGACAAAGTGGTTCGTTTTTCACGATTGCTCAGACTCGCGACGGCGGTTTTCGGCGATTCCGAAAGAGCAAGAGCATGGCTGAAACATCCACAGGTTGGTCTCGGCGGCGCAGTCCCGCTCGACTACGCGAGCACTGAGACAGGCGCGCGAGAGGTCGAGAACTTGTTAGGGCGCATCGAATACAGTGTTTATACCTGATGCCATCTGCGTGGCGAATTGTTCGCGCGGCGCGTGCTAACAGCGCATTTACCGGCGAAGGCGCTCGGATCTACGGTGGCCGGTGGAACTCGCGAGGCACCGCGGTAATTTATGTAAGCGAACACGAATCGCTCGCCGCGCTCGAATTGCTCGTCCATCTAACACCGCTCTCGCCCCACGACCGGTATCTGTCGTTTCGACTCGAATGGGAGGACAAATTGACCTGGCACTTTCCGGTCAAAAATCTGCCGCCTCATTGGAATGCAGAACCGCCGGATTTTCAAACGATGGAAATCGGCGACGAATGGATTCGCGCCGGAAAGTCCGTCGCGCTTGCCGTTCCCAGCGTGTTGAGTGCAAGCGAAGTGAACTTCTTGTTAAATCCCAAGCATCCCGATTTCAAAAAAATCAAAATCAACCGGCCGGTCGAGTACCGGTTCGATTCGCGCCTGTTGAATCAGTGATGATTGGGTGAGAGAAGCCGATCAGAAGAAATGCGCCCGGCGCCCGATAAGGGCTTTAACTCCTGATCAGACGACGTCCTACAGAAAAATCAGGCTGCGTGTTGGATAGATAAATTCGAATGTTTCGCGAAAGAACTAACTAGTCGCATAGGCAGCGACTGCGACCCTGATGTGCGGAGAGGCGGTAAATGGATAAACCGTGCTGATTCATTGAACACCGGTTGGGTTAAAGTCCCCGTCAAATTCCCAGCCGTTGCGGTCGCTGCCGTGCGCAGGAGCGAATGAGAACACTGGCGAGACACATCGAAAACGAATTGCAACACGGGGTATGGTCGCATTGCGCCATCTACGAGGATGAATTGCAACTCTTCTGGCCAATGGAAGCGCCCTATCGAGAAGTCAGGATCGCGGCTTTTGCTGCAAGATACGGCTTCCGTTTAAGATTCTATCACAAAGGAATGTGCGCCATCTTCGATAGGCAACCAGACGATGGTGTCGCGTTACGATCGAGCGACACCGACAAAGCCCGTAGCGTAAGCAAACGGGAATGAGCGAATGGAGCCAGCGGAAAGCGGAGCGACATAGACGCAGCAAAGCGATGGTCGCAGAGCGAGAACTGGGAAGTTCGAGTCAATCAATCGAACAAAGCTCACTCACGTTCCCGTTTTATGTCAGACTCGAAAAAACATTGTATTGGGAAATAATTGCGGACAGTCTCAAGGGAGCCGGTTTCAGGTCGGACTGGGGCTCCGTTCGCGCTAGTTCACACAACTGAAAAAGTTTTCGGAAACTTCGCTCCGCGATTTCCGGAGGCGAATGCTTAAGAAATAAAATCCTATGAGAATCACAATTGCATCCATTCTGATTTCGGCGGCAATTTGCCTGGGGATCTTAGCCGCGTCACCAGGGAATCTCCCCGGCTCCAGAGCCGACGACAGCACCGGCGACGGCGCTGCCCTTAACGGCGCCAGCACAGTTGGAGATGGTCGGCAGCAAATCCGCCACCTTATAGTGGTGGTCGGGGAAAACCGGAGCTTCGATAATGTGTTTGGCACTTATGTGCCGTCCGGTTCACAGACGATATGGAATCTGCTGTCCCAAGACATCGTACAAAACGACGGCAGCCCCGGAACAAACTTTGCTGCAGCCAGACAACAGCAAGCGAGCGACACCACCTCATATCAGCTTAGCCCCAGGCAAACAGGCTGGTTCGCGCCTCTACCGCAACCGAGCACAACTCTCTCTTCACTGCCAGTAGGACCCTGCTACCTCTCCGGATTAAACTTCTGCAGTGATGTGGGGCTCGATGCAACGTCGCAAGGTCTTCTGAAGGCTCGAGGTAGCGGGCAGAAAGCTTATGATCCAAGTCTCGGCGTACTTCCGGTTCCGGACTGCCGTTATCCGTCGAATTTGTACAATGGTCCCTACTCAATCGTGGGCGCTTCGGTATTGAACAACTGCGGGGACCCGTTTCCCCCGTTGACCGAAACAATCGCGAACACAACTTACACTAGCAACACAGGTGACCCGGTACATCGTTTTTATCAGATGTGGCAACAATCCGATTGCTCTGTGGCCAACATCACGCCGCAGAATCCGAGTGGCTGCATGCACGATCTCTTTACCTGGGTCGCGGTAACGGTGGGATGGGGGTTTACCGATCCGCCGATGACAAATCAGGATACCTATCAAGGCGGCGTTGCTATGGGCTTCTATAACATGGCTCAGGGCGATTTCCCGTACTTTCTTGACCTGGCAGAGAACTACGCCATAAGCGACAATTATCATCAGCCCGTGATGGGCGGCACTGGTCCGAATTCACAGTTCATTTTCACTGGTGACGTCTTTTACTTCACGGATGCAAACGGGAATACGGCGAGGCCTGCTGGTGATCTGATTGAGGATCCCAACCCCAGGCCACGTACTAACAACTTCTACAAAAACGACCATTTTAACACCGTAGCAGACCCGGGGAGCACAGGTGTCGCGTTCACTAACTGTTCGGATAACACTCAGCCGGGCGTTCAACCAATAATGAGTTACCTCCACGCGTTGCCGTACGCGCCATTCAATAATGGCAACTGCAGCTCCAATAATTGGTACCAGCTAAACAACGATTATCCCTACTACACCACGAGGGGCACGATTATCAGCAACGCAGACCCACACGAATTCCCGGCCGGGCCAGCGTATTCGATTGGTCCGCAGACCATTCCCACCATAGGCGATGCTCTTTCAGCGCGTAACATCTCGTGGAAGTACTACGGAGGAGGCTTTAACGTTGCCAGTCATGATCCGCCACAGAACAGTCTTTACTGCGCGATCTGCAATGGCTTCCAGTATTCGAGGTCGATCATGACATCTTCTTTACGGCAAAACCTGGTTGATCTGGAGCAATTTTACACTGACATCGGCAACAACCAGCTGCCGGCGATTTCCTTCCTTAAACCCGACGTGTTGCTCGATGGCCATCCTGGCAGCTCAACGCCGCCATTGTATGAGGCTTTCGTGCGCAAAATAGTGAACAGCGTAAAGGCTAACAGCCAGCTGTGGAGTGATACAGCGATTCTTATCACATTTGACGAAAGCGGTGGCCTGTACGATTCGGGATACATCCAGCCCATCGATTTCTTCGGTGACGGGCCGCGCACGGTGTTAATCGCCGTTTCGCCGTTCGCCAAACGCGGGCATATCGATCACACTTATGCCGATCACGCGTCGATTTTGAAATTCATCGAGTGGAATTGGAGTCTGCGACCGCTATCCTCGCGCAGCCGCGACAATCTGCCAAATCCAACTTCATCGCCTAACGCCCCCTATTTCCCGACCAATAGCCCTGCGATCGGCGATCTACGATCCATGTTCGACTTCGGACCGTCGCCCCGGCTTTGACATCACTTGAAATTTTCGCCGATCAGGTGTGGGGGCATTGTGAAGAAGGTTCCCGGCGGGAATAGGTCCGGCGGGAGCCGAGGCGGATAGATGGGAAAGCGTGAGAGCGTTGATGAGCGGGACGCGAATCAATCAATGGAGCCGATGGGAATCGAGCGACACAGACGAAGCCCGAAGGGTGAGCGAACGGGAGTGAGTGAATGGAGCCTGCGGGAAGCGGTGCGACATAGACGAGCAAAGCGGAGGTCGCAGACCGAGAATTGGGAAATTCGAGTCAATCAATCGAAATCCAAGGGAAGGCATGTACCGAGCTATCCAACCCGCAGTTATTGGAAAAACGTTCCCGGCGGGAATGGAGCCTGCCCAGCCCGTTCAAAGGCTGAGATTGCCTGTTCAAAAGACTTTCGATTTGTCAGTAATGTTGATTTCTCCACAACCCTTTTCGACGGTCGTAGTTATTGTTCACCGTAATTGATAAAAGCGAACGAGCATCTCCGACGACTGCTCGACGATTCGCTTTTGGAAAGTCGAAATATTACGCCTCGTCGAGTATCCGAGGTTTTCTGGACGCTGCGGCGCAGCAAACGTGCGCTCGAATCGATAAAAGTGGAATCATCGAAATTTGTGTTAGCGATAAGTGTGAGTGATGCGAGCAAAAACTTACGTTCCTTGAACTAACCTACTTGCTGGTGGGTCGCGATCACAGTAATTGAGATAAGGCCGCACCGTTGGGATCTGGGAAGTTTTTGAAGCTTCGGGCGTTGAGGCTGTTGTCCCGAGAGAAACAAGATGCAATCAACTTCGCACAGAACCGGGCGTGCTTGCGGACCGGTGAAATTCGGTTTTTGATTCGAGCGGAACAGTCGAACGCATCACTCCGTTTGATGAAACGAGTCGAGAACTGTAACGCGAGACCTCCCGCCAGCGCTGTGATATCTAGTAAGAGTTTTCAGCCACAAGCTCCCCGCGGTAATACTGGCGGACCCGTATTCCGCTCGACTCTGTTACCGCAGCGTCGAGCCGTTCGTCGTTTCCACGCGTGAAGATCAACATCTCCGCGCCCCCTCCCCCTTTGCACCCAGAACCTTCCTCCAACTTCCACCCCAGCCCAGTCATCATACTCACAAACCCCTCCACACCCTGTGCTTCTTCGGCGCTCGCAAGCCCAATACTCATTAGCAATATCAATAGCGTTCTCATGTCCTAATACTCCGTCACCGTCATCTCTGACGCAACACTACGCCGCGAGCGTCCGCGTCGCGCGCACGTGAAATTATTCGGAGAGCCATCCCGGCTAGACATTCCACAGGTAATGGCGGTCGGTCGGTGCGTCTTCTTTACAGGTGCGGCCGAAAACCCTCGCTCGGTAATGTTCTTATATTCTTCGCCGCTGACCGTTTTGACGTCCTCGGAGCCTGCCAACTGAAGCGTGGTTAGGCGTTTTGTCGTCGGGTGAATGTGGGCTAATGCAGAGTGGAAAAGTTGGTGTCTGTTTCTTTTGCTCCACGTACTCGCAAAATGCCCTGAGGCATTCATTTGCGATCTTGGGCAATGCGACGCCATAGACTCGATCGATCCCCACGATCTTGGATTTTAATTCTCTCGAGACTCGAATCGTCAGGCGAGCATCTTTTTTTATGTTGGCCAGTTTACGGAGTCCCTCGCTGTTCTTCATACTAATATCTACGGAATTCGAGGCTGAAAGTGCCTCATATTTTGCGGAGAGTGAAAGAATTTGCTGAGGATCTAGACCTGGTCCTGCGGGTCAGGACCGTGACTCACCGACAAGAAAAGCCCCATAGATTGCAGTTGACAACATTGTCGGCGTCTGCCGTCATTGGCGTCCCATCGAGCATCTTCGCCTTAAATGGGGAGAAACATGTGTAAATTTCAGACTCTCTGCAAAAGCGCCATCGTTATCCTGATCTGGAACGGCTTTTCTGCACAGGCAACGGTTTATAATTCCGATGGGTCATCGACAAATATACAATACATTCACGACAGCTTAGCTCGGGACGGCGACATCATCATACTGCCAAGTGGAACGTTCTTGTGGTCGTCCGGCGTTACGATCAGCAAAGGCATTACATTACAAGGGCAGACCACGACTGATTCCACGAATGGCACGGCAGTGGATAACACGATTATCCAGGACAGCGACGCGCGACGCAGGCCCGGTGGCTATCCGTTCATCACTGTAAATTCGCAGGCTGGCAAATCGTATCGCATTACCGGGCTAACAATAGATGGCGGCGGTGCCACCATCATGAACTATAACGGAGCGATCATACTCAAGGGCAATTCTCATTTAGTTCGGGTCGATCACATGAACTGGCGCGCCAACGTGACGCGGGAGAATAATAATTATCTCATAGCGGGTTCAGTATGCGGCGTTGCAGATCATATCGTGATCAAAAATCCCTGTGAGAGCTATGCGATTTATAACGGAGACACTTGGCCAGATGGAACTGGCAGCAACGGCGATGGCGCATTTGCTGCTCCTACCAACTTCGGAAGTGCGGACTTTTGGTTTGTTGAGGATAATTACATTCATCCACCGCAAGCTAATAACGAACTTCCTACCAGCGGACCGGACGACCTTCGAGGCGCACGTTGGGTGTGGCGGCACAACCACATGTATAGCTCGCAAGTGCAAAGCCACGGCACGGAGGATGGTCGATGGCACGGGGGCAGAGCAAGGGAGGTTTACAATAACGACTTCCATTTCCCAAGGAGCGGCGTGGGCGGCGTCGGCGGCGTACGAAGCGGCGTGACCGTATTCCACGATAACACTGTTGACGGTCAATGGCCGGGAGACTCTATGTATCAGCTTCAAGCTTACCGCTTGTTTTTCAAATGGCCCGCCTGTCCGTTCTTCGGCGCGACCGGCGATAATCCTTGGGACGTGAATGACCCGCACGGTCTTTACGAGAGCGGAACCGCAACGGGGGGAGGCCAGAGCCAAATTATCGACACGACAAAGAACTGGAGGACAAATCAGTGGGCGGGATTCACGGCGAAATTTTTCGGCGACAATCAGGTTGCACTGATCCAGAGCAACACATCGAATACGCTTACTGTTGTTTTCTACACTGACAGTGGGGGAGGCCATGTCTGGCAGGCTGGCGACGGATACGAAATTCACAGGCTCTTAATCGCGCTCGATCAACCCGGTCGTGGCAAAAGCGATTTGCTCACCGACGCTACGACGACATTAAGCATCACCGTTACGCTTCCAGGAACGATCACAGTCGCTTCAACCAGTGGGTTCCCAGCTACCGGAAGTACTTTACAAGTGGGTGGTCGCGGACCTGTGAAATACACAGGGAAAACCTCTACCACTTTTACCGGATGCACGGGAGCAATCGGAACGGTGAACGCGGGCGCAACCGTTAGGATGGTCCTAAATTCAACAACCAGCACCGCAACGTGGCCCAACCAGGCTTTAGAACCCACCTACTCGTGGAACAACATCTACACGCCTACCAGCAGGCCAGTAAACATAACCGTGGGAACTG
The DNA here is from genome assembly GCA_963804875.1 of uncultured Verrucomicrobiae bacterium. Taxonomy (GTDB): domain Bacteria; phylum Verrucomicrobiota; class Verrucomicrobiia; order Chthoniobacterales; family UBA10450; genus Udaeobacter. Next base: position 204,158 of record CAWDRX010000004.1, on the reverse strand, counting down.
GCGGCTCAATGCTGGTTGAAGGACGCGACTATTTCAACAACACGCCGATGCCGGGATACGCGCCGTTCACGTATCCCCACCCACTTGTGATTGGTGGAACGCCAACGCCAACCCCAACTCCTACTCCGACTCTGACGCCAACGCCTACCTCAACACCAACTCCTACGCCTACGCCTACGCCGACACCGACACCGACGCCGACACCCACAGCCACGCCAACCCCCACGGCGACAGCAACTCCGACGGCTAAACCTACAGCTACCAGGACGCCCACGCCGACACCAACAGGTACGCCAACACCAACGGCGACCGCAACGTCAACACCAACCCCAACGCCCACTGCGACTCCGACCGCAACTCCAACAGCAACCCGACGGCTACACCTACTGCTACCAAGACGCCCACGCCAACACCAACAGCGACTCCAACGGCGACCGCAACGTCAACACCAACGTCAACGCCCACTGCGACTCCGACTGCAACGCCAACAGCAACACCGACGGCTACACCTACTGCTACCACGACGCCCACGCCAACACCAACAGCGACTCCAACGGCGACCGCAACGTCAACACCAACGTCAACGCCCACTGCGACTCCGACTGCAACGCCAACAGCAACACCGACGGCTACACCTACTGCTACCACGACGCCCACGCCAACACCAACAGCGACTCCAACGGCGACCGCAACGTCAACACCAACGTCAACGCCCACTGCGACTCCGACCGCAACGCCAACACCAACAGTTACGCCAACACCAACGGCGACCGCAACGTCAACACCAACGTCAACGCCCACTGCGACTCCGACCGCAACGCCAACACCAACAGTTACGCCAACACCAACGGCGACCGCAACGTCAACACCAACGTCAACGCCCACTGCGACTCCGACCGCAACGCCAACACCAACAGTTACGCCAACACCAACGGCGACCGCAACGTCAACACCAACGTCAACGCCCACTGCGACTCCGACCGAAACGCCAACACCAACAGTTACGCCAACTCCAACGGCGACCGCAACGTCAACACCAACGCCCACGCCCACTGCGACTCAGACCGCAACACCGACACCGACCGTGACTCCCACGGCTACACCAACGGCAACACCTACGCCGGGCCAAATCACGCTCAGTGCGCGTGGCTACAAAGTGCAGGGACAAAATATGGTGGACCTCTCCTGGAGCGGGGCGAATTCGAACACCATCGACGTTTATCGCAATGGCGTGTTGATTGTTACCGTTTCGAACAACGGCTTCTACACTGATAACCCCGGCGGTCGTGGCCATGCCACCTACACGTACTCGGTATGCGAAGCCGGCACGGGTAACTGTTCTAATCAAGTTACTGTGACATTTTGATATCTAGTGACCCGCCTTTGCTGGACCCCGTATTTCCGATCGCCTAGCGGCGCCGCGTCTCGGAAGCCCGCCGCCGCTGTGTTAACCCGCTTGGACTCCCAGATGCAGAGATTCGGGCAGTATGGCGCGCAGCTGGCTTGACATACAGTTCATTATGGTATCGTGGGCCAAAGGAATTCGGGGATGCAATCAACTCGGCCAAGATTTTCAGCCGCTCACGTCATGCTCTGATCCGCGTTTACGCTCACGGCCTGATACGCTTCATGATACTGTTGTTGTGTCGCGTCTCCGGCATTCGGTGGATACGCGCGCCCGTAGTTCACCGCAAAATACGAGCACAATCCTTCTTCCAGGACTGTATTGTGAGTGTATTGAAAGCACGTGCACGATTTCATGTGCAATCTGGGCCTCTAGCTCGCGTTCATTTCCGGATACGCCTATGCCGACCCGAATATGCGCGATTCCATCGTAAAAGTTTGTTCGCGGCGCCGACTTCAATTCCGTAACACGTATCGAGATCAGGTTTATCGTTCGCCGACCAAATAGATCTATTGCCCGCGCTAGAAGCTTTTTAGCGAGAGGCTCGGATTGATCACTAATGTTTCCCCACCCCGGCTCGTTCTTCGCAGGATCCGGCGGATAACTGTAATCGGGCCATTCCATGAAGATTTTATCCACCCGCCCAAAGAGCATCGCAAACCGCTCAGAACGTCAATTCTGTTGCGAAATCGCGCTCCGCCTACGGGACTCGAACTCGTAAACAGTGTTTTTGGTGGTCTGACTCAGGTCTGAATATCGCGCATTGAGCACAATATTTGCTATGCATACGTTCCCGGCGGGAATCGAACCCACATTTAAGGTTTAGGAAACCCTTGTTCTATCCGTTGAACTACGGGAACAGAGACCCGAAAGGCAAAAGTAAGAAGAAGGAAGGAAAAATCCAGAAATCAGATTGCGGATTGGCTATCCCAGTTTTCGACACCGAAAGTCTTCGCGTGCTCGCGACCGCAGTCGGAGTTGCCGATTGCAAACAAGTGGTAAAACGGAAACGTTTTCGTCTGATTCGCATTAAGTCGCACCGGCAACCACCCGGTGATAAAGCGCCTCATATTGCGGCAGGATGCGATCTGCCGAGAAATGTTCGAGTGCGCGATTGCGACTGCGTTCGCCGAGCTCGCGTGTCAGTTTCGGAGATTCGATCAACCTATCCAAGCCGGCTGCAGCCGCAGTTACATCCCCGAATGGATATAGCGGACAAGAATCTCCGATGACTTCTGGAATGCCACCGACGCGAAAAGCGACGACAGGTTTTCCGTAACACATTGTCTCAAGAATGCTTAGGCCGAAGCTTTCGTATTCGGATGTGTAGAGTCCCGCGTCCGCAGCCTGCACGTACTCGTCCACCACGGCTTTGTTTTGGTGAACAATCACATTATTCCGAAGTCGCAATTCATCGAGAAGGGGTTCGTAAGGATCAAAAGGGCCACCGGCCATAACGAACAATCGAACCCGCTCCCGGTTCTTCGACGTCGCGATCGTGCGCAGCAGTAGATCGATGCGTTTCACAGGTCGCAAACTCGACATGTGCAATACGAGAAATTCGTCGGTGATGCCAAGTTCGCGTCGAACTTCCTCGCGGCTTCGGTTCGGTTTATTCGGAGTGAAAAAATTCGGAATGACTTCAATCGGTCGTTTCAGGTTGAAGCTCTCCTGCGTTTGGGTCCGGAGACTTTCCGAAACCGCCGTCACTGCATCGGAGTGCACGAGGGCGTGCTCGATGGCCATGCGGTAATCTGGATCCTGGCCCAGTAGGGTAGTGTCAGTTCCGTGCAATGTCGTGACGATGCGCGGAGCTGACGGGCCCAGCATCTGCGAGGCCAGACATGCAGCGAGTGCGTGTGGCACTGCGTAATGAACATGAAAAAGATCGAGCTGATGGGAACGAGCGACCTCCGCCATTTTCACAGCGAGCGGTAGAGTGTAATCCGGCGATGGAAACAAAGGGTTATGCGCAACATCGACTCGATGGAAATGAAGATTGTCCTGCGGCAGGTCCAGCCTAACCGGTTGCGCGTAACTGAAGAAATAAACTTCATGGCCGCGGCGCGCCAGCTCCGAGCCGAGCGCCGTTGCAAGGATTCCACTGCCGCCGATCAACGGAAAACACGCGATCCCAATTTTGAGCGGACCCGATTTCATCACTCCTCAGTGTAGGATTTGTCGTAGTCGGAAATTTCGTCGCGCCGGACGAATTTCACCTCGGGAGCATCCGACTTGTTGATGTAATCCTGCTCGCTGGCGCCGGCGACGTAATGGGTACACCGAATCACTGATTGCATCCAAACGAAACGCGTGTCTCGGGTCGGGCTGATTTGTTCCGGTCCGAATTTGCCTCCGGGAATTTCCAGAAACCGATCGCCGCCTTTGTGCAGCAGTAATTTTCCGTCGCGATACCGTGCGCGAACAATTTCTCCTTTATACGGCTGATCCACGAAATAGTCTGAGACCGCCGCAGCACGTGCTCTGAACTGGGGTGCGCTGGAGCGCTCTACGCGGACGCCGTCCAGCAAACCCATTCGGGTGTACATCTCGAGACAGAAATCGGCGACGTTCGACGATTTAGTTTCCTTGAAGTGTTCCACGAGCGTCTGCGGTACGTAACCGGGAAGTTGGCGCGCAGTTTTCTCATGCCATTCCGGAATGACACGTTTCGCATAAAGCGGGGAAAACTGCTTTTGGATTTGATTCTCGAATTGAAAATTCAAAGAGGCTTCGCGTTGGGTGCGGCGATCTCGCAAAATGGTGCTCGTCTCGCGCGGATCATGATCGCTGTCATGCCAAAAAAAGACGATTTCTCCGCCGATCTCCTTTTGCAGCCGGCGCGCGGTCACAATTTTAGCGAACAAGAATCGCTTGGGAAAAAACCCGCAGGGTTGCTGGCCGAAACAAATAATCGGGTGATCCATGGCTGAGAGCGACCTTCATACGCTGGCGGAGGTTTCCGCGCTGCGAAACAGAGTGTGTTGCAAGATTGGCGCGAGAATCAGCACCGCCACGCATCCAATGAAGTTATACCAGAGGTAACCAATGTTCGTTGTCGCGAATAGGATGAACACGAGCGCTTGTGCAAAAAGCGCCGCAAAAAAAACTGCGGATCCAGTGACTCGGCGAATAAAGAAAGCTGTCAGGAACAGACCCAGGATGCTGCCATAGAAAACCGATCCGAGGATGTTGCCCGCTTCGATAAGGTTTTCGACCAGACTCGCAAATGATGCGACGCCGATAGCGATCAAACCCCACGCCGCTGTTAGCGCCTGCGCCGCAACTACGTAGTGATGGTCGCTGGCATTCGGCCGAATCAACGGCCGATAAAAATCGATCGCGGTAGTGGAACCGAGAGCGTTTAGAGTTGCTGCCATTGCGGACATGGTCGCGCACAAAATCACTGCGATGAGTAATCCGACAATTCCATGCGGCATCTGTTGAAGAATAAAAGTGATGAACACGTAGTCCGATTCCTTGCTTTTCGGATCCACGCCAGCTTGCACGAGAACTGCCTTGGTTTGATCCCGCAACGCGTGGGCATCCGCGTCGAGTTTGCGTACCTGGTTCACCGCCGCCTCGCGCTCGCTTGACGCCGCAGTCGAAAGAACGCGAATTGCAGCGCGTTTTTGCGTGAAGACTTCATCGAATTGCGTCTGCAACTGCGTTAGCTGTGGCGCATATCCACTTTCCATCGCGCGCTGGTACGCAGGTTGATTGAAGTAAGCCGGCGGTTTTTCGAATTGGTAAAACATGAAAACAATCGCGCCGAGAAGCAGAATGAAAAACTGCATGGGCACCTTCACCACGGCGTTGAAGAGCAATCCGAGTCGGCTTTCTTTGAGCGAGCCTCCCGCGATGTATCGTTGGACTTGCGATTGGTCCGCTCCGAAATACGACAACGCGAGGAAGAATCCGCCGATCAGGCCCGACCAGAACGTATATCGCTTGTGAGGGTCGACGGAGAAATTGACCGCCTCCAGTTTTCCCATTTTACCCGCGACCGACAGCGTGTTTTCAAAGGAGAGGTCGGGCGACAGCCGGTAAACGGCGACTGCAAATGCAATCGCCATGCCTACCAGGATCACGATCATCTGGTAGCGTTGCGTGATACTGACAATCTTCGTCCCACCGATGACCGTGTAGATAATCACCAGACCGCCTGCGAGCCAGATGGTCAGGTTCAAGCGCCAGCCGAGCAACGCGGACAGAATAATGGCGGGCGCATAGATCGTGATACCGGCCGCGATCCCACGTTGGATGAGAAACAGAAATGCGCCGAGCAACTGCGTCTTTCGATCGAATCGTTCGCCAAGGTACTGATAGGCCGTGTAAACTTTCAGCCGCTGATAGATGGGAACGAACACTGCGCAAACGACAACTAGCGCGAGCGGCTGCCCAAAATAATTCTGAATAAAACCTATGCCGCTTTCATATGCCTGGCCGGGCATGGAAAGGAACGTGATCGGCCCGGCCTGGGTTGCGAGCACTGAGAGGCCGATAGTGGCCCATCGAATACTCGCGTCGCCCTTAAGATATTGGCCTAACGACGCGCTGCCGCGTGTTCGCCACAAGCCGTAGAGTGGGATCGCCAGGATCGTGGCGATGAGAACAAGATAATCCAGCCGGTTCACAAGAACCGGACGGTGAACAGGTAGAGAAGCACTACCTCCACCGCAAAAAGTGAAAGCGCCAGACCGTACGCTTTACGCCAGGAACGCGCATCCGGATTAGCATTTAGGGCGCTCATTTTCCCACGGACAACATGTTGGCGAATAACCGATATGCTCCAGGGACTCCAGCCGGCAACTGCCGGAACCAGGAGTAGCTGGTGTAGATAAAGAAACCGTTGCCGGACTTCGCGACCAGCAGACCGCCGTCCAGCGGTTTTTCCTTTGGATCGTTGCACGACAGGATTGGTGTCCAGGCAGGATCCCATTTGTCAGGAAAATAAAGCCCGCGTTCCTGGATCCATCCATCGAAATCCTTCGGCGTGATTTTGTTTGGGTTGTTCATGAGCGGGTTATCAGGTGCCAGAACACGCACTTGTGCATTTTCGTCAGTGACGCGGTCTCGTGAAATTTCCAACGGATATGGCCCAAACTGGTCGGTCTTCAGATCCGCCAGTGTGTTGTACTGCGCGATGGCAAGCCCGCCTTCCTTTACGTAGGCAAGTAATTCCGGAAACCAATTGGAAATTCGATCCTGTGTATTGTATGCGCGAATTCCCAGAACAACGGCGGAGAACTGCGCAAGATTCTTCGCGGTGATCTCGGGTTCGCTCAACATCTTCACTGAATACCCGATTTGTCTCAGGCTTTCCGGAACGTCATCACCCGCGCCGGGAATATAACCGATGCGGTCGCCCCTCGTGCGAATATCCGCTCGAACGAGTTTCGCTTCTGCCGGTGGCATTAGCGTCTGGACCCCGATGTGCGGATAGGAAATGCGCACACGCTCGAGCGAATAGTCACGGCCATTGATTGAAGCGATTGCTCGTAACGTGCCTTCGCTAGTTTGATCCGGTGGTTTGATGTTAAACGCAGCAACCATCTCAGCGTTGGTTGCTTTTAAGTCTATTGGGATAGACGCCGGAGAAACCTGCCATCCCTGCGGTGCAGCCAGTTTAAGTTCTCCTTTGACAGGACCGGTGGCCGCGGTGACGCGCACTGAAACAGATTTGGGCTGGCTGGTCGGGAATACGAAGACTTTGTCCAGAACGTTCACGAACACAGGTGGCGCAATGACCAACGTCCGTGGCGGTTCGCCCGCAATCGCATCAGCTGTGCGGTACTGCGTGTCGACGATGTAGCGCAGCTCCTGTCCGTTTACCTGCAAGACGATCTCGACCGGAAGAGCAGGGGGATTCTCCGGCAGACCGATGAGCTTTTGATCGTCGACAGTGAAGGTGCCGAGCGTACGGGGCTTGCGAAGCCAGTATGGCTGCGAATACGGAGCATCGTCTGGAATACTGCACGACAGATCCTTTGTAATGAGTTCGTTCGATGGAAGCGCCGCATCGATTTTGTTTGAATCACCGGTGTTGGGGAACCGCGCTTCTTGCAGTGTAACTGGAATGTTCGAACGATTGCTTGCTTCGAGCTTTATCGCTGCTGTTTGCCCTGGTGTGAACGTTTCGGTGGCTGTCGACGCTTCCACATGCAAGCCAAGACATGCGGCGATGATCTTATCCAACTCTGCTTTTTTCCCAGCCATCCAGAACTCGTCCTGAATTCCACTGATCGCCTGCCGCAACTTGAACAAGTCAGGCAAAGACGCAGCCGGATCGACGGGATTAAACTTTGAAATGATCTGACGAATTTCCGTCGCGACGGATTCGGAATTTGCAACGCGCGACCAGTTCGTTTCGATGCCTTCGAAAAGCCCGTTCGCCATCGGCTGACCTTTCAACGGTTTGAAATATTCTTTCCGTGCGCCGCGTCGCGGCAGGCCACCCACGCCCTGGCTCTTGTGCATGCTTATACTGGCAGCCGCGATTTCCGTGTACGCTTTGCCGAGAAGCGGGTTGTAACCGCCAGCTTCCAAGACTGTCAGACCAGTCGGATCGAATGGAATATTCCGGTTCGAAAAGAAAAACGGAGACGTGTTCCAAACCAGCCGCTTTGCTTGCCATGGCTTCACGAAAGCCAATTGCTCTGGAAAACGATTCGGGTCGGCTGCTGCTGCAAAAGCTTCCGTTGCCAGAATCGCTGACGCCGTGTGATGGCCATGCGTTTTGTCATCCTCGGGACTAAAACGCGTCACCATCACATCAGGCCGGAAATTCCGAACGACCCAGACGACGTCAGCAAGAATTTTGTCGTGGTCCCAGATATGGAACGTTTCGTCAGCCGTCTTCGAAAACCCGAAATCGAGCGCTCGTGTAAAGAATTGCCTGGCATGGTCGATGCGTCGCGCGTCCAGCAACTCCTCTGTTCGAATGACTCCGAGGCGCTCGCCCAGTTCGGGTCCCAGTATATTCTGACCGCCGTCGCCGCGCGTAACTGAAAGATAAGCGGCGTCATAAAGCGAACCGTTCGACCAAAAGGCCATCAGATTCGTGTTTTCGTCATCCGGGTGCGCCGCAATATAAAGCACCCGTCCAAGCACGTTGAGCTTTTGCAGTGCCAGCTGAATCTCGCTGGCGTTCATCTGGTCTGGAGACAACAACGGCGGCGCATCCGCGGAATGAGCGGTGCCCGCGATGGCGAGGATCGCGGCTACAACCACTGCTCGCCAACCGCGATTGCGGTAGCGGTCGTCTCTGAGCGCTGCGCGCAACGACGCACTTTCCGGTGAGCGTCCCATCGAGGCTATCGTCCCAAGTCCGAGATAGCCCGCGTTACTTGTTGATGTCCTGCTTCGCCTGGAGACGATCGATCAGCCCCTGGATAGCCTGCTTTTGCCCCTCGCTCGGGGCGGCAGTTTGCGCCTGTTTCGCATCGGTCAGCGCGCCGGCAAAATCACCAGCTGTGGATTTAAGGCGGGCCTGAGCTAAGTATCCGTACACTCCGTTCGGAAAGCGCTTGGCAACCTCTTTGAAGATCTCCATCGCTTCAGCAGCCTTCTTCTGATTCTGCTGCTGTCGACCATACGTATACAGCTGTGGCGCATCGGCTTTCTCTAGCGCCTTGTTCCAGGTGGTTTTCGCTTCATCCTGCTTGTTCAGCGCCTTGAGGATATCCGCTTTGGTGCTGAGATTTTCGAACCTTTCTTCGTTCTGAATTGAGAGATTGGCCCAACGCAGCGCTTCATCCAGGTTAATCTTTTTGGTCAAACAAAATTGCGCTGCCTGATCCGGGGCTTGCCAGGCAAACTGGCCTGCGCCTTTCATTTGGGCTTGAATATTCTTCAACGTCGCTTCCGCATCGTTCATGGAGACGGTGAAAGGGATACCCAGTTTCTCCCACTTCAGAGTCACCGCCGTCGAATTTGGCTTCAAATCTTCAAACTCGAATTCAAGCGCGTCTTTGGTCTCGGCAAGAGGACGGGGTTTCACATCGACACGCAAAGCGTCGTCCTTCTGGTCGTAGCTATAGCTTCCCCAGCCAGTGTTTGTTTTTGAAAAAATCACCGTGCACGAGTCCGCGTTCGGAATCATATGCAAGCCATAAAGACCCTTGGCGAGCGGCTTCCCCTCCACCGAAACATCATCGCTGAATTCAACCGTCGTGTTTTCATTAGCGCCTGCGCGCCAGACTTTGCCGTAGGGGACAAGAGCCCCCCAAATTTTTCGCCCGTTCACCAATGGGCGATGGTAGTTGACTGTGATATCCGTCAACGCAATGCGCTGTTTGACCTCGGCAGCTTGGCTGACATCAGGCGTCTTCAAATCGCTCTGTCCGGAAGCGATTTGTCCGAGCCCGACAATGGCGAAACAAAGAGCGAATGGCTTAAGCGTGATTGTATTCATAGTGTGGCGGTTACACTTCCCAGATTTTCGATACTGCGCTACCAGATAATTCAGAGAACATTCAGAATTGTCTTTCTGTCATTCCGAGCAAAGTCGACGAGTCCCTGGTTGTTTTTTGACAATGCGTTTGCCCGCAACTTCGAGAGATGTCTCGACTTCGCTCGACATGACAATCAGCGAAAGGTGCGCCGTTAGTCGACCTCGTATGTCGTAATCTCGAGCTGGTGGCCGTCGGGATCGCGGAAATAAATCGAGTGCGCGATTTCGTGATCCTGGAATTCAAATTTGATTCCGTGTTTTTCCAGTTCCCGTTGCGCGGCACGAAAATTCTTGTGGTTCGCGCGAAAGGCGAGGTGAAGCATTCGAATTTCGCGTTGCGCGGATGTTTTCGGCTCCTGATTCGCGGGGAATAAGGCGATCCCAGTCTTTCCTTTGCCGATGAAAGTTGGCACTCCATTCCACATGCCATCATGAAGTCGCTCGAACCCAAGAACGTCGATGTACCATTTGGCCGAGCGTTCAATATCGCGCACGCCCATTGCTATGTGATCGATGCCTTCGAGTTTCATCGGATATTGGACCGAATTTACAGAATTTTCAGAATGCTAGGACAATAAAGTTGGAACGCGTTGTCCTCAACGCGTTGCCGCTATGGGAGACAATACTGCGCCGTTGGCGATTTTTTGCATCGGCTTCAGAGAAGTCGCTTCATCTGCAGCAGCTGCCTATGGATCGCGCGGAGTCGCTCATCGCCCGTAATCGATGCGATCGTACAGCTTTCCACTTCGCAATGCTTGGACAAAAACTGCGTAATCGCCAAACGGATTGAGTTCAGCCGCGACGCCGAGCACTAGCGAGCGGGAGTCGACTGCGACGATTGGTTGGCGGTCGGGATTAGACCCCTTCCCATACCACGCTCGGTGATCTTACCTTTGGAAACCGAATACTGAAATGACCATCGACCCCCATCTGTCGGCAACCAACACTGATTGCTATTTCCGTGAAGCGTTAAAATGCCGTCCCGGGCGAAGGTAACGCCGAGCGCTTTTTTCAAAGCCTCGTCGGGTTCAACACGAACCTTAAGAACGATCTCATGATAAATCCCGGGCTTGTTCTTAGCCTCCACATTTTGCGGTGCGTCCTCCGGAAGGATGAAATCGAGGCCGATTCTTCTATGAATTGGCTTTTCTTTGAACGTCAGAGTTAAAGCTCCAAGAGCAACGTTCTTTCGAGTCAGTATGAACTTAATTCCCTTATCGGTGAGGGTACCCGACACATCGCTTTCTGCGACGTCAATCTCCGGTCCATCGCTCTCATCGTAAATCCAAACGCCCATTTGGCCGTCCAATTGAATGTTTCCCATGTCATGCAGCGGTTCGGGATATTCAGAGAAAGTGTTCGGATTGCTACAGCATGCGCACCCCGAAACAAGGGAGGGCCTAAACACCAGGATTACGACTAAAAGAATCGCAAGGATGCACTTTGACATATTGCTCCTTTGACTGGCTAACGAGATAGAGATAAGGCACGGCAGGGTATTGTGGCAATCACATTGAATCGCCCTGCTTTCGGCCTTGGCTTCATTCGATTGGTTAGACCTTTCGCTGAATGAACTCACCAATTGTCGGTAACCGGCTTTTGAACTTCGAGCGGCGACGCGATGCCGCGCCGCGCGAACTCATAGAGCACTATGTTCGCAGTGAAAGATGATTACTGCCACGCCGCAGCGTGGGCGCGCACTGGTGAATTGAAACCTTTGAGGGTTACTTCACCGACGTCCTGAAACGAGAGTGCTTTGCCGAGGCACAGCTCGGTGATTGCGTTCGAGACAAGGATTTGCTCCGGTTTCGCGTGGGCGCAGAGGCGGGCAGCGAGTTGAACTGTCGATCCAAAGAGATCGTTGTGTTGCTCGACGGGTTCGCCGACTGCCGCGCCAACCCGGACCTTGAGGGAATGCTTGGGATTTGCTTGCCCATGCTTGTTCAACTCGCGTTGGATCTGAATTGCACAGCGAACTGCGGCCGCTGGTGAGACGAATGACGCCATGATACCGTCGCCAGTGTGCTTTATTTCGCGACCGCCTGATGCAGCCAACGCATCGCGGACGACGACGTCGTGTACCCCAAGGATTGCAAGGGCTGCTTCGTCGCCTAACGATTGAGTTAACGTCGTCGAATTTACAACGTCGGTGAACAGGATCGTGCGGACCCCGGGATCCCGATCAGCGCCACCACCAGGCAGAAGGACTGCTCCAGCTGGATCCGTTTCCATTCCGCCGAGGAACACCTCTGCAACGTCGGGTTCCACCTCAATAATCTTCTCGGGCATCATTCCGTGGGCTTCACGATGAACTTGTTCTGCCGCCTCGGCATTCGGGGCGTGGGCGAGACAAAAAACTTTCTTACCGCTCTCATTGACCCAGTATTTGCTGTACTTGACGCCATATTTCTCCTGGACCTCCATGTCTTTCGCATGCGCTTTGGCGACGTCTTCGGGAGTTGTTCCGTCATCGAGATTGTGAATGTCCATGTACAATGGCATAGGCGCAGATTTTACCGAGATATGACGCTGTGCAAAACGCTGATCTCGGCGGGTTTACTCAACGTCTGGTAAACGACGCAGTAACGCTCGGTGAGACGAAGTAGTGTCGCTATCTGCTCTTTGCTCGCGTCGGTGTCCAATTCAACGTTCAATCGAATCTGCTTAAAACCGACGGGCACATCTTTGGAAACGCCCAGTGTGCCGCGAAAATCGAGATCGCCTTCAGCGCGAACTTTCGCGTCACGCAACGAAATGTCGAGAGCAGTAGCCACTGCGCGCAATGTGACGCCTGCGCATCCGACCAGCGCTTCGAGCAACATGTCGGCGGAACATGCGCTCTTCCCATCGCCGCCAGTCGCCGGATGAAGTCCCGCTTCGACACGCGATTTTCCGGTCTCGATTTTGCAGGTCATATTTTCGCCGAGACGTCCCTCGGCACGCAGCGTGACTGATGCTGTCTCAGGATGCTCGCGATACTGCGCTTTCAGCGGTGCTTGCAATGATCTCAACTCGTCGGCAGTCATTGCGTCATTTTCACGCGGTAAGGCATGATTTTCAAAATTTGAATAAGTAACAGCTCGTTTACTCGGTGCATGTATTGCCTCTCGCTTCGCAAGGGAGAGGCGGACTTTTTCGAACCGGTCCGGAGATGACTAGCTCGGTTTAATGTTTTGATTCACGCGGAAGAAATTGTCGGGATCGTATTTCTTTTTAATCTTGGCCAATCGGTCGTAATTGCCGCCGTAGGTTTTCTTCACGCGTTCCTCGCCTTCATCACCCATCAGGAAATTTACGTACGCTCCGCCCGCGGAAAACGGATGCACCGCATCGTAATAGCTCTTCGTCCACGAAACGATTTTTTCCTTATTCGCCGGATCAGGATCAACACCGACGATCACCTGGGCCCACATCGCATCGCGATAATTCCAAGCAGTATCATTTTTGCCGACACGTGCTGCGGCGCCGTTGATTGGATACATATGCATGGTCGAATGCATTGTCGGAAGCGCTTCACCGAAACGAATGTTCTGCGCGATCGCTTCGTCGCTTATCTCGTTTAGGAAATCGGCCCGCCAGTACCACTGCAGACCCGGCGGATAAAGCGCATCGAACATGCTTTGTAACGCCGGCTGCGGCAGAGGCCCCACGAAATCCAGCGCCGGCTTTTTGAATGCCCGGATCGGTTTGAATGTTTCTTCCGCTTTCTCCTGTGGCCCTGCATATGCCCAGACGACCCCGCACATTTTTTTCATGTGCAGATGTTCGGGGAACGGCGGAGCCGGCGGGACCGTAAGAAACGCGAAAAACCCATTCAAATCATCGGGCGCCGCCGGAATCAGATCGCGATACCATTTCATTACGTCCGCTGCCTCGCTCAACTCGTAAAGCATGGGGCCGGCATAGAGCGTGTCGATCGGATGCAACTTGAACGTAAACGACGTAACGACGCCAAAATTGCCGCCGCCCCCGCGGAGCGCCCAGAACAGATCGGGATTTTCGTCGGCACTGGCTTTCACAAATTTGCCATTCGCCAAAACGACATCCGCCGAAAGCAAATTATCGATGCTCAGACCGCATTTCCGGGTGAGATGACCGACGCCGCCTCCGAGGGTCAATCCGCCGACCCCGGTGGTGGAAATGACACCGCTCGGCGTAGCAAGTCCGAACGCGTGCGTCGCATGATCGACATCGCCCCAAACGCAACCACCGCCAGCCGTAACCGTGCGTGCCATGGGGTCGACGCGCGTGTATTTGATCGGCGCGAGATCGATCACCAGACCGTCATCGCAAATTCCCAGACCGCCTGCGTTATGACCGCCGCCACGGATCGATACAAGCAGATCGTTTTCACGCGCGAAATTTATACAGCGGATTACGTCGGCGACATCCACGCAGCGCGCGATTAACCGCGGCTTTTTGTGGATCATTGCGTTGTAGACCTTGCGGGCTTCATCATAATCTGCGTCGCCCGGCTGGATGAGTCCTCCTCTGAGGTTTTGTTTTAGTTCGGCGATGGAATCTTCGTTGGGCATAGTAAGAAGGTTGTAACCAGACAGTTATACCGTGTTGCCGGACGATCAAGGAGAACGGCTTCCCAGCGGTCGATTTTAGATTTCCGGCTTCCCCCGTCTTGCCGAGGCTACGGCGGGCAGGCAGGTCGCCGCTGCTTGCACTGCGTCGGCACTCCTTTTCCATTGAAACTGATATTCAGTTACGGTTAGCCTGTCGGCAGAGGCTACCCCGTAATGTCTCTTCCATACAGATCCTGGACGCGGCGCGATTTCTTAAAAATCGCTGGCCGGGCAGGATTGCTCAGTGCTTTTCCTACGCTGGCCAGTGCAGCTGCCGCACTTGAGCCGGACACCATTTGCCTCTCGATCATGCACACGACGGACTTGCATGGCCACATTTTGCCGACGTTCGATTACGACGGGACTGCTGATCGCGGCGGTTTGGCGCGTTGCGTGACACAAATTCGCCGATGGCGGCGTCAAAATCCGAACTCAATCTTGATCGATGCGGGCGACGTTTATCAGGGCACTGATGTTAGCCTCCGGAACAAAGGCGAATTGATGATCGATCTTTTCAATCATCTCAAATACGACGCTTGGGTGATCGGCAATCACGAATTCGATTGGGGGATCGAACCGTTTACTAATGCGCTGCAAAAGTCGACCATGCCAGTGCTGGGTGCGAACACTTCATTGGACGGAAAACCAGCCGGCTCTCCTTCCGATTCGCCATGCCCGTTCGCAAAGGTTCAGCCATTTATCATTAAGGAAATTGCGGGCATCAAAGTCGCAATTATCGGAGTCACAACCCCGGGCATGTCGTTCTGGCTTCCGCGCGAGTTTACTGTTGGGATCGATTTTCAACATCCCGTTGAGCCAGTACGGCGCGCAATTGCGAAAGCGAAGAGCGAAGGCGCGGACGCGATTGTGCTCACAGGTCACATGGGACTAAAGTCGCGCACGGGCGGTGATGACTTTGCGAACACGGTGATGGCGTTAACTTCCGAGTTCCCCGATGTCGCAGCATTCATAGCTGGCCATACTCATCAGCTCATTCCGAATCGCCTAACGAATCGTGTGCTATTTACGCAGGCAGACCATTTCGGAATCCATGTGGGGCGCGTCGATCTGTTGTTTGATCGGAACTCGAAAAGGTTGCTACGTCGTGAAGCGATCTGCGAAATGATGGACAGCCGTTGCGATCCGGATCCAGTGATCCTTTCCAGGGCAGGTTCGCAGATCGGTGAATCGGAAACTGCGCTGGCACAACCGATCGGCGAATTGGGAGAGACCTTGCACGCTCGTGGCCGGGGAGGCGAGCCAAGTGAAATCGAGAAGCTGATTGGAGTCGCGATCACAGAGACCTTGGCGGAACGAAGCATTGGAGTCGATGCGGTCATGCATGGCGTCTTCGATGAAAACACCAAACTTGCTGCAGGCCTAACGACAGTATCCGACATTTGGAATATTATCCCTTACGAAAATCTCATTGTTACCGCCACGCTTTCCCCCGACGAAATTAAAAGCGTGATGGAAGAAGTATATGCCAGTCGTGAGCCACGAAGTTTGTTGCGGATCGCACTAAGAGCAGAGGGTCGCGGTCCAGACCGCAGGATCACCTCAATGACATTTGCAGATGGACGTGCGCTGCAGCGCGACAAGAGGTACGCAATCGCAGTCAATAGCTTCGACGCGCGGAGCGGCGGCCACCATTTCATGAAATTGCGAGCGTTGCTTGACCGGCCGGAGGCGAACTCTGTTCTGCATCCCGTGCAAACACGCGACGCCGTCATCGATTACTTCCGGCGGCACAAAGTTGTCCAAAGGATTGCCGCGGTGACGCCGCTGGGGATCGCGGCTTGATCTCACCAGTTCGTTCTTGCAAATAGCGCCGCTTTCGCTTGCCTATTTCGCCATGCGACCTGGGATTTATTGCTTCGTTGGTTTGTTGATGAGTTTTGGTCTCGCTTCAGCGCAGACGCCAAAACCCGGATCACCATCTCCGTCACCGACGCCGAACCTGCCGGAGATCAGGCCAGCGTTGGTCGGAACCGCTCCAAATTCGCTCATCAACACGATAGACAGCGCCGACCTGATCAAGAAGGGACAAAAGGAAGCCGCGGTAATGTTTACCTGTCTCGTCGCGCCGACTGGCGACGTAGTTCGTAGTGGTGCTTATCGTGGCACACACGGGTCCGAACTGCTGGAGAAGGAATTACTCAAACGGCTTTCGACTGCCAAGTTCATTCCAGCGGTTCACAATCAGAAGACGGTCGTCGCCGTTTTCTATGGGACAGTGAAATTCGCAGTCGTGAATGGGAAGCCGCGGCTGCGAATTTTTGCCAATCAGCAACTCGAAGAAGTGGACAAGGAAACCGATTTCATCGACCCGCAACCGTTCGTCGGGCAGAATCCAAAGGACCCAAACGACTCAAAGTTCACCGGTCTGCATTACCCGGACACAGGTAGTACGGTAGCGCTTACTGGCTCTGTGGAGCTAGGACTGAGCGTCGATGCGAAAGGAAATCTGACGAACTTGCAGGTCTTATCCCAGGAACCGCCGCTGCTTGGTTTCGGTGATGCGGCATTAACCGATTTCAGCGGCGCGAAATTCATACCAGCCTTTCGTAACGGCCGGCCGGTCGAATCCAATGTGAAAATTCCGGTTTACTACAAGCCGTCGATGTAACTCGCGCGATCCGAAAGGGGTTAGGGCCGCTTGAAGAACAAGGTTGTTAGCGCGTCTTTTTTCAGACGCGATCCGCTGACGTGTGCGCGCGAACTTATCGGCACTGAACTGATTTGGGACGAATGCTCAGGCATCGTCGTCGAAGTGGAAGCGTATGCGGCAATCGATGATGAAGCTGCGCACACTTTTACGCGTCCGAGCGCGCGGAGCTTTATCGAGCGGAACAAAGCGGGCGCGGCGTACGTTTACTTCAACTACGGGGTACACTGGATGTTAAACGTGCTGGTGAAAGGCGACGCGAACGGTTTTGTTTTGATTCGCGCGCTGGAGCCGCGGCGAGGGGTCGAACTGATGAAGCGCCGTCGTGGAGTTAACAATCTCCGTCAGCTTTGCTCCGGCCCGGGCAAGATCACACAAGCGTTTGCTATCACCGGCCGGGATCATGAGATGGATCTCTGTTCCGATCCGCGACATTGCTTCATCTTTAACTCAATCGAGACTTTCGGTGTTGTAGCGGACAAACGCATCGGCATCAGCCGCTCTGAGGATCTGCCATGGCGATTCACACTTCGCGATAGTCCTTTCGTCAGCCGAGCAGTAAAATTGGAGGGCAGAGCTGCTGCCACGCCGAGACGTAGGCAGGTTCGCGGAAGATCGCCCCTCCATTGACTCGTACCACGCTTCATCGAAATTCTTTGTTTCGATGAACAAAACCAAACAGCGCCTTTTGCTCGGCATGAGCGGAGGAGTGGACTCCAGCGTCGCCGGATATCTACTGCGCGAGCAGGGTTACGAAGTCATTGGCGTGACGATGAAGGTCTGGCCGCAGGACTGTATCTCGCGAGCAGAGGACAAATGCTGCGGGCCACAGGCGGTCGCCGATGCGCGCAGCGTGGCGCATGCCCTCGGCATCCCACATTACGTGGTTGATGAAGCCGATCAGTTCGAGCGCGTCGTGATTGATTATTTCGCCAGTGAATATCAGGCCGGCCGCACGCCGAATCCTTGCGTGATGTGCAATGAAAAACTTAAGTTCGGTAATCTCTGGAGCAAAGCGACGGCACTCGGCTGCGATTACATTGCCACCGGACATTATGCGATTATTGAGCATCACGCTGATCACGCCGTGCTGCGCAAAGGCATCGATCCTCGCAAGGATCAGTCATATTTCCTTTTCAGCCTGCGTCAGCCGCAGTTGCGACG
The DNA here is from genome assembly GCA_963804875.1 of uncultured Verrucomicrobiae bacterium. GTDB lineage: Bacteria > Verrucomicrobiota > Verrucomicrobiia > Chthoniobacterales > UBA10450 > Udaeobacter. The sequence goes on along the minus strand of CAWDRX010000004.1, from coordinate 185,892 downwards.
CGCGCTTACACCGCTGGGCACGATGACGAAGCCGCAGATCCGGGAGATTGCCCACTCGTTAGGTCTGAAGGTCGCGGACAAGATCGATAGCCAGGAGATTTGTTTCGTTCCCGGGAACGACTACAAGGCATTTTTGCGCTCGCATCTGGGTGAAGAGGAATTTCACCGCGGCGAAATTTACGACGTCAATGGGAATCTCGTCGGCGAACATGACGGCATCGAGATGTTCACGATCGGTCAGCGCAAGGGGCTGCCCGGCGGTTCGCCGCGTCCGCGTTATGTGGTCGATCTCGATCCGGCAACAAATCGCGTCATCGTAGGCGATGCCGACGATTTGATTTGCGAGGAGTTCGAGATTGATCGTGTGAACTGGCACCCTGTCGGCGATCTCGCGAGAAGTGTGAATGGAGCGGCGAACTCCCGCGCGCCCGGCGTCGCAGGAACTCCGCTCTCCACGAGCTTCACAGCAAGCGTGAAAATCCGATATAATCATCCAGGAACGCTTGCGACAGTCACGCCCCTGGATAACGATCGAGCTCGCGTGCGACTGGCCGATCCTCAGCGAGCGCTAACCCCCGGACAAGCTGCGGTCATTTACGACGGTGACGTTGTGCTTGGCGGCGGCTGGATTTGCCGGAACACTCCATCCCGTCATCCTGAGCAGAGCGAAGCGGAGTCGAAGGAGCCCGTGATCCTAGCGTAAAGTTATGCAACGGGATTCCTCGACTTCGCTCGGAATGACGGTAATTGCGTGACGGATGGCCGAAAAAATACTGCTCGCTGTAAGCACATTTCCGGACGCGGAAGTCGCGCGACGGATTTCGAACCAATTAGTGAGCGAACGCTTCGCGGCTTGCGCGAATATTTTTGCGTCTGTGGAATCGATTTACCGCTGGAAGGAAAAAATCGAGTCGGGGAACGAAACTCTGGTCTTCTTCAAGGTCAGCGAAGAGCGACAATCTGCCTTTCAGGACAAGCTTCGATCGCTTCATCCCTACGATGTTCCCGAGATCATTTTTGTTCCAGTGGCGGGTGGACTACCCGAATACCTGCAGTGGGTTAGCGCGAACTGCAATCAGGCTCGCTGACGTTTTTTGCCAGCCAGGTAAATCGCTACGCCAATCGCGTTCGCGATTGCGGTCACGGCGATGATTTTCACGGCGAAACTCAAGGGACTTGGAACATCGATGATCGGATAGATGGTAAAAAAAATTGCCGATAGCGCCACGGCAGCGCCGCAAATCGCAGCGATCCGCAACCAAATCGGAGCCGCAGTACGAATCGCTCCCGCGCCAAAGAGCGGAATCACAAACAACGTGGTGTAAACAATTCCGTAGAAAACATTGGAAGCGTTATCCACCAGTTGAAATGCTTCCTGAATGCCAGCGCCGATCTGGCTCGCGATGGCAATGGTGAGCGTCAGGGCGCTGACGAAAATAACCGAATTCATCGGCGTTTTGAACTTCGGATGCAGACGCGAGAACCAGCGTGGCAGCAGACAATCCCAGCCGGCAACCATTGGCAATCGTGAACCGCCGGTGACGTGTACGCTTGTGGACGCGATCGTTTTCACCGTCATCAAAATAATGGCGATGGACGCGATGGCGCTTGCGACTGGAAAGAAACGCAAGCCGAGGCGCAGCGTTTGCGGCACCGGGCCAATGAGATCGATCGGTTTGTCGCCGATGAATGCGAGCACTGAACTGGTGCCAAGAATGAACGCGAGCGCGATCACCGGCGACGCGATCACGACGGAACGGCCGATGTCGCGCGCCGGGGAGCGCGTTTCGCCGGCGAGAATCGCGACGTACTCGAATCCGCTGAGGCCCCCGATCGCGAGTTTCGTGCAAATATTGATGCAGTAAAAAATGGACATGGTCGGCGCAGCGAGGACGAGCGGATGATATTCCTTCAAATCGCCGCGCATCAACGCGATGAACGGCAGTGCGATGAGCGCGGCATAGACCGCAAGCATGGTAAAGCCGCCGACATTGTGCACCCATTTGCCCAATGACAGGCCGCGCACGGCGACCCATCCGAGACCGGCAATCATTGCGCTACTCACCAGTGAAACGCACCATTTACTGTGCGGCATCCAGGTGGCGCTATCGCCGATCGCGTACGAGATGTTTGTGGTTACGAACATTCCGCCCATCGCGATCACCATGATGGACAGCAGCCACAGATTCCACGCCACCATGAAGCCGGCGAATTCGTTAAACGCAAGTTTGGCCCATTGGTAAATACCGCCTTCCAGCGGCATCACGCGGCTCAAGTAAATGACAACGAGCGCTTGCGGAATGTAGAAGAGCACAATTGCCACGAGCCAGAAGAAGAGGTGCGCTTGGCCGAGTTTCGCCGCGGTTCCCACCCAGCTTGAGCCGACTACAAACAGAATTTGTGTCAGAACCAGATCGCGCAGTGTCAGCGGCTTTTTGAGGGCCGCGCTCTGTTGTTCAACACCACGTTCTGCGCGATCGAGCTCGGTTCTCATCGTGGAGGAGCGCTCCCGCACAACGCTTCGCAATGGCTAATCCGCTTGCGACTTTATCGGCGGCGCCGGTTCATTGCGAAATTCGCGGTGACGTATTTTTCCGCCGGCATGTGCGATGTAGACGCCGGAGCCGAGCGTGATCGCCCCGAGCAATACTACCGCGACCGCTAGAGGAACCGACGATTTCGGCCAGCGTAACGGAACGATGATGGCTGCCGCGCTTAGCGCTGCGACTACGTAGAAAAGATAAATTAATTTCTGAGCGCGATCCTGGTGCTCATCGAGCCAGGCATGACCATCGTCATCCGTCATGGTCAGAACACGATCGTATCCTTGTTCGCCAAACTCATAGACCGGCCATGCAGAAATCGACGTGATGAATACAAGGACCAATGTGACGATGTGTGCCCGGCGGCTTTTTGAAATGAGCGCGGCGAAAAGAGCGATCCAGCTGATAAGAAGCCCGTACACCGGCAGTGGATTGAGCAAAACATGAACGTATTCCGGCTGGCGCAAACCGCGAAGAAAGCCCTCAATCATAGCTTACCGGTCCACTGAGTTCCCTGGACGTGCGCAGATTGCCGCGCCTCTTCCGGTAGGAATTTTTTCCAATCCGCGATCGTAAAATGCCACCATTCGGTGCGCATTCCCCAAAACCCGGCTTTATGCATCGCCCATTGCAGCAAACGCACGTGACCGAGGACTTCAAAAGACCGGCCGGTGTAACGCCACATCGCAGCGGGCGTGAAATCGTCAAAATCACTCGGCATGCTCACGGGCCGATTCCATGTGTCTACCAGGGTTGCGTCGACGGCGATTCCCCAGCTATGCAGCGAGCCGACGCCCACTTCAGGATTCGCAACGAAGTCACTGTTGCGGGATGCCTGCCAAAGCTTTGTCTGTACGGCCGCAGGCCGATAAGCGTCCCAGATTTTGAGTCCATATTGGTAACGACGCAGAGTGGTTTGTGCTTTAGCCAGAGCCGCGGCGACTTCAGGCCTCGCACGAGGGCGCATGCCCTGAGGATAAAGGGGATGCTTTAGCAAATTGTTATTTCCCGCGTAGCGCAGCTCCACCACGATTGTTGGGTCGACCGTTTGAATATCGACGAGAGGCCCCTCCGCGTTTGCGTTGATCGGCATGAGGATCGCCACAAAGGGTATCAACAGCCAAATCCAAATCTTGTCGTTAGGTCGACGCATGATCTGACTAATACTCGACCACGGCCGCTTCGGGCACATCGGTTCCGGCCAGGCGTTCGAGGAGAAGGCGTGCACTGTCGTCGGGCATCGTGAAACGCAATTCGAGATTAGAACTACCCTGGGTTTGGATTTCTGGTAGTTGCGAGTAAAGCAAGCGCGGCGAGTCAGGCAGGCGAAGCCATTGCTCAGGATTGCTGCGCAAATCGCGCGCGACGTCGGTAGCGGTTTTAGGAGGATTCACCTTGATGAGAATCCTGGCTTTTACTGGATTTTGCAGGTTCACTGCAAGGCCGATTAGCTGTGAAACAGCGAGTAATTCGCCTGAAAAGATAGGATGGAAGATGCGGGACAGATCCGGTGGATCACGGGATATGAGCCGCAGTGTGCTCTCGCGATCGAGAGCTTGAAACCGATCGAAAAGCTGTCCGGTAATCTTCAGATCGGGCTTCTCTCCCAACCGGACGAGTACCAACTCATCCACTTCCTGTAACGTGCCAACAGCGAGCGTTGCTGGTCCTACGCGCGCGACGGCAAAATCCGATTTGACGGCTGTATCTACTGGCTCTCCGGAGCTTTTCGAAGGCGGCTCGGCGGAGCCGGACTTTCGCTTCCAAACGGGCAAACCGTTCTTCGAACCTCTTTCGAAATTCGCGTCGTCGGCGACGGTACGAATTACTTTGGCAAGGCCGCGACGGCTTTGGACGAGGTTAAACTCTTTAGTGTGGCCGGTCTCGTCCGTTGTTAACGCACGGGTGATACGCGCTGTGTCACGCGTTGGGTGCAACCCCGGAACGAAAGCGGCGGGGCCAATCAATCCCGGCCACAGCTTGGGCCTCGCATCGCGCCACTGCCTTGCAAGGTTTGCGCGTTCGAATTGATCCGCGTTAATCGAAAGGATGGTATCGGTTTCCTGCGGAAGCCATTCGCGTCCTCGCGGCGATTGAAAAACAACCAACAGGGTGATCGCGAGCAGGACCAGTACGGAAAACACGCTGAAGTAAAACTTTCGCAGCTCCTGTTTATCGATCTGGCTGGAGAGTTGGGCCAGCTCTGCCTGATGTTTTAACTGCAGATCTACGGCGTCTTTGCGACGATGCGCCTCCTTCAGGAGATGCGGTGCATTCGGCGGAGCGACTGCCTTTTCAGCCAAATGCCGTCCGATGTTCAAGTACGCCGGATTTTTTCGCTCCTCGACAGTTTGATGCCGCGTGCGCGCTTCGCGTGCTGCCAGTTGTTGGGTTCGAACGCTCTCAGCCAGTTTGCGGTCACGCGCTTCAAACTCGCTCCGCATGCGTGCGATGTTTTTTTCAACCGCCGCAAGCTCGGACTCAGCAGTGTTTAACTTTTCCTTCGCTGTGCGCACCGCGTCGGTGCTGCCCATGCGTGCTCGCACAAGTTCGGCGCGTTCGTCGGGCAAGCGCGCCCGCTTTGCCATAATTCCCGCGGAGAGCGCTTCGAGATCGGGAGGAGCGGGATCGAGCGCGTGCAAATCGGAAAGCTGTTTCAAAAGATCGCGATCGGCAGCTTCACTCTCCTGAATGCGCCGCTCCACGCTGCCAAGCTCTCGTTCGCACACTTCTGCTGTGCTCTTCGCCTGGTTACGCTTTTGAAAAAGCGGTTTTTTCTCTGCTTCGAGTTTGGCAACTGCGTTGGCCTGCTCGCGAGCGATTTGCTGACGCTCCTCTTCAATTCGTTTTATTCCTTCATCAATCCGCGCAATCCGCAGTGCGACTTCCTTTTGTTCCTGCTCCAGTTTTTTTAGCGCGACGATTTCGTTACGCAGCTCGGGAAAATTTGCAGCCTGCGCTGTCCCTTCGCGCCCAAGGCTAATTTCACTTCGTTGCAGGAGACGCCGGTCGTGCCGAAGCGCTATCCGCGTTTTCTGGCGCTTGAGCTTTAAGGCTACTTCGCGAAAGCCTGTGCGAATGAAACTCACGAGAAGACGCTACCCAAACCCGGAATGGGAAAAAGATTTTTCGACTTCATTTGACCCATGTGTCTAGCGGTTAGATGCGGCTATTCCTCAGGACCTGCAAGCTTTGCCAGCACACTGAAGTCCTCCAGTGTCGTTGTGTCCCCGGTAACTTTTGCGCCGCTCGCAATTTCTTTGAGGAGCCGTCGCATGATTTTGCCGCTGCGTGTTTTTGGAAGCGCTTCGGCAAAACGCACCTCATCTGGTTTTGCAATCGCCCCGATGTGCTTGCTGACGTGATCGCGGAGCTCCGCCTTCAATGCGCGACTGACTTCGACTCCGCTTTTTACTGTCACAAACGCGACGACACCCTGACCCTTTAATTCATCCGGTCTTCCAACCACCGCCGCCTCCGCCACCCGCGGGTGACTTACCAGCGCGCTCTCGATTTCAGAAGTGCCGAGTCTGTGTCCGGCCACGTTAAGAACGTCATCAATGCGGCCGACGATCCAAAAATAACCGTCGTCATCGCGCCGCGCACCGTCGCCAGTAAGATAATTGCCTTTAAATTCGCTCCAATATTGCTGTCGGTAGCGCGCATTATCGCCGTATATCGTGCGCAACATCGAAGGCCATGGCCGGCGAATAATTAATTTGCCGCCGATATTCGGGCCGACTTCCTGCCCCTTTGCATCGACTACAGCCGGGTCAATGCCAAAGAACGGAAGCGTGCCGCTCCCGGGCTTGGTTGGTATCGCGCCAGGCAGAGGAGTGATCATGATCGAGCCAGTCTCAGTTTGCCACCAAGTATCGACGATGGGACAGCGTCCACCGCCAATTGTTTTGTAGTACCACATCCATGCTTCGGGATTAATCGGTTCACCGACTGTGCCTAACAACCGCAGCGATGAGAGGTCGTGTTTCTTGACCCAATCATCGCCCCAGCGAATGAACGCGCGGATCGCCGTCGGAGCAGTATAAAGAATATTGACCCGATATTCCTCGATAATTCTCCAAAACCGATCGGCCTCGGGCCAATTCGGTGCTCCCTCGTACATGACAACAGTCGCGCCATTCGCCAGCGGACCATAGACGATATAGCTGTGACCGGTGACCCACCCAACATCGGCGGTGCACCAATAGATGTCCTCATCGCGGATGTCGAAGACATATTTAGTGGTGCAGTACACATTCACCAGGTAACCACCGGTGGTGTGCAAAATTCCTTTCGGTTTTCCGGTCGATCCGCTTGTGTAAAGCAGGTAAAGCGGATGTTCGCTATCGTGCGGCGTCGCTGGGCAGTTCGCATCCACGTATTGGAGTTCTCGGTGCCACCAAACGTCGCGCCCTTCTTCCATCTGGATGTCATTTCCCGCGCGGCGAAAAACGATTACGCGCCGGATTGAGGTCCCATCGCGGAGCGCGTCATCCACGTTTTTCTTCAGCGGCACAATGCCACCGCGACGATACGCGCCATCGGCGGTGATGAGCGCGACCGCGCCGCTATCGTTGATCCGATCGCGGATGCTGTCGGCACTGAATCCCCCGAATACCACGGAATGCACCGCGCCGATTCGCGCGCAGGCCAACATGGCAATCGCCGCCTCGGGAATATTCGGGAGATAAATGATGAGGCGGTCGCCTTTTTTAATCTTGTTCCGCTTCAGGACGTTCGCGAAACGGCAAACTTCGCGGTGCAACTGTTGATAGGTGAGTGTGCGTTTATCGCCGGGTTCCCCTTCCCAAATGATTGCCGCTTTGTTCCGACGCGACCCTGCGAGATGCCGGTCCAGGCAATTTTCCGAAACGTTCAGTTTCCCGCCGACGAACCATTTCGCGAAGGGCGGTTTCCATTCGACAACCTTCTTCCACGGTGTGTGCCAGACCAGTTCTTTCGCTTCCCGTGTCCAGAACTTTGCAGGCTGCTGGATCGATTCTCGATACATCCGTCGATATTGAGCCAGGCTTTTGATCCGGGATTTACTGCTGAAACCTGGTGGTGGCTTGAAAACACGTTTTTCGACCAGATGCGATTCAATGTTGTCGTGCATGGGCAGTCCCTAATATGCGCAAGAACTTTTCAGGGCAAGCGTGCTTCCTCTGTAGCCATCGGGCTGCTGGCCGGTCAAATTTCGCTGGGTATGCATTGGACGGCCCACAGCGCCGTGGCTACACGTTAAAGGTGTTCGAACCGCTGCCCGACGAGCATTTTATGCGCGAAGCATTGCGACAGGCACAGAAAGCGTACGCGGCGAAGGAAGTGCCAGTAGGCGCGGTGGTTGTGCGCGAGGGCAAAATCGTCGCGCGCGCGTATAACCAGGTCGAGTTGCTGAAGGACGCGACGGCGCACGCCGAAATGCTGGCGCTAACACAGGCTGAAGCCGGCCGTTGGTGATTGGCGTCTGACGGATTGCGATTTGTATGTCACCAAAGAACCCTGTGCAATGTGTGCAGGCGCACTCGTGCACACGCGCATCCGTCGCGTGATTTTCGGCTGCGCAGATCCCTCTGCCGGAGCGGCTGGAAGCATGTTGAACCTTCTCCAAATGGCGACGTTAAATCACCGATGTGAAGTCACCTCAGGCGTTTTGCAAAACGAATGCGCGGCAGTCTTGCAGGATTTTTTCCGGAAACGCCGCGAAGAAGCAGCGGAATAATTCGGCGGCCGACAAAAAAAGCTGGCTTGGAATTGCTCCAAGCCAGCCGATTGACCTCACATCAACCCAATTCGGTTAGTAGTGGTAATAATAACGCTTGTGATGCTTGTAATATCGATGGCCGCCGTAGTAAGGCCGGCCGCTGTAATTATACGTTCGGTAATACGGGCTAACCTCCATAATAGCTGTAATAGCTACGCGGGTAATAGCCGTATCCCCGATATCCGTAATAGCTATACGCGTATGAAGGGTAACCGACTCCAACTCCGACCGGTCCGATTCCAACCGATACCTGAGCATCAGCCTGTTTCATCGGAACCAAAGCAAGTCCGATTGCTACTAACGGAAGTAAAAGAAGTTTTTTCATAATTTTCCCCCTTGTTTGTTCGCTTGCGAGGAACTGCAAACTCCTGCCGGAGAATGCACGGCGCATATGAAAAGCGCGCCTTTTCCTCTTTTAATTAGAATCGAATCCGACCGGTTTCGCGGTTCCCGTACGCCACGAAAAAAGTCGATTTTCAGCGCGCTAATTTGGGTCTTTTCGGCTTAATAATTGTGATGATTTTGGTGAAGGCGATGGTGAGTCTGCGCGCACCTTGTGGTTCCTCAGGCTCAGCAGCTGATCCAAAAGTAACAATGTCGTTACTCTTCCGATGCAGCTCTGTGCATTGACAACGTCGAATTGTTACGGGCAAATCGTTTCAAGCACACGAAACCACAACACAAAGGAGAATCATATGAAAACTAAGAACGTCGGGTTTTGGTTAATATTCGCACTGACTGCGAGTGTGTTGGCTGCACCGGCAGCTCACTCGCAGACAGAGCGTTTTTCCGCAAGTCTCAGTGGGGCGAACGAGGTGCCTCCAATTAACTCGGCCGGCACAGCTGGCTTCGAGATGTCGATCCAGCCAGGTGCGATCAACTTCTCGTTAAACTTCTCCGATCTGACGTCGCCTCTGAGTGTAGCGCATCTGCACTTCGCGCCCAGCAAAGTCGCAGGTGGCGTAATGATCTTCTTGTGTGGCGGTGGCGGCCAACCGGCCTGTCCGGCCGCAACTTCGGGAAGCATCACCGGGACGATCACGGCAGCAAATGTCACCGGACCCACGGGCCAGGGCATCACTGGAGGTGATCTCGACTCCGCTTTGGCGGCCGTGCGCGATGAACTGTCCTATGCAAACATGCACACGACGAATTTCCCAGGCGGTGAGATTCGCGGTCAGGTTCGTCGCGGCGCGGGGCACGCTAGAGGTGAGGACTAGTCTGCGAAAAATTTGCTACAGAGAGAGCCGGCTTATTCGGTGCAACGGGAAGACGAGCGCGCGAATTCAGCCATAAGCGGAAAATGGTCGGAAGCAATCCGGGCGAGGGGCGAGCGATGTACCGTTAACTTCAATGGCTGGAGAGCCTCATTAACGAAAATATGATCGACAGCGAGCACCGGAAATCGCGTCGGAAAAGTGCGAATGGGTCTGCTCGTTCCAGTGAGTTCATGCACATCGCGCAGATGGCGGTTCAGTGTGCGATATGGCCTTGAACCGCGGAGACTGTTAAAGTCGCCGAGCAAGATGAGCGGAATATCTCTGGCGATTGCTGCACGCCACTCGGCGCTGATAAACAATTGTGCTTGAACGACGCGTTCGCGCCACCCGAGACCGAGATGTGTGTTGATGACGCGGACATTTCCGAGATTCGTTTCAATCTCTACTTCAATCGCAGCGCGATTCTCCCGACAGAAAAACGGTGGTCTGCCTGGTAACTCGACCGCTCTCCGGATGTTAAGCTCGTAACGACTAAGGATGGCGTTGCCATAGTGCTCATCGTTTCGTCGCATGGCGGGATAAAAGTAACCATGCCACCCAAGTTGCCCCGCGATCATTTTAGTCTGATCTGCCCCGGCGGACCGTCGTCGCCCGAGATCGACCTCTTGCAGCGCGACAACATCGACTGACATCTGAGCGATTACTTCGGCTATGCGCTCTTCAGAGCGCTGCCGATCCATTCCCATGCAGCCATGTACATTGTAGGTCGCGACACGAAGCTTCGATCCTGACGTTGGAATGTTATTCACGTTCGCGCCGCTGCTAATACTTACATCTGCGATCGAAAGATCGACATCGCTCGACCTTTGATCTTTTCCTCCCAAGGTCGATGTCGCCAGTCTTGGAGCGTAACTTCGCGCGCATGGCTTTTGTCCTCCTCAAAGACTTTTGCGTACGACGTAACGAATTGCCGGTCGAGCACGTTGAGATTCGCCTCTTCGTTCAACGACATTGAACGGTTGTCGAGATTTGCGGAGCCGAAGGAAGCCCAGCAGTCATCGACGAGCAGATATTTGCAGTGGAATCGCGCTGGCTGATACTCGTAAAAACGCGCACCGGCTTCGAGCAAAGGTTTCCAGCGCGCCTTCCCCACCGCCCGGACAATGTGCGCGTCAATGTCGGTCCCTGGCGTAATGATTTCTATCTTCACACCTCGACGCAGAGCCGCGAGCAAAGTTCGCATCGTGAGATTGTCCGGAATGAAGTACGCGTTCGCTATCCGGATGTGACTGCGAGCCGCGGCAATCGATACCAACAACATCAAACGCCCGCTGTCGGACCCTTCACCAGCGGAGCTTTTGAAAATCTGGCAGATCTGCTCTCCGGCGCGTTCTTGCTTGGGAAAATAAAGATCACCGTGTAGCAACTCGGCCCGGGTTTCCAACCAGTTGTCCATGAAAGCCTGTTGCAACTGTGCAACTACAGGGCCCCGCACTTCGTAATGAGAATCGCGCCATTGCCCATGCGTCCGGCCGTCGCCTTTCCAATCATCGGCGATTCCCACGCCGCCGATGAATCCGAGAGTTCCGTCGATGACCAGAATTTTTCGATGCGTCCGAAAGTTAATGCGCGAAAAATGGACGAAGCGAAAAATCTCTACTGCGACACCCGCGCGCTTCATCAGCTTGATGGCGCGTCCGTGTACCGCGTCACATCCCATCGCATCCTGCAGAAAATGCACTTTCACGCCACTGCGGGCGCGTTCCGCGAGTGCTTCGGCGAAAGCATCAGAAACTTCGCCTTCCCGGAAAAGGAAATTTTCAAACGTAATGCTACGCTTCGCTGAACGAATGCCGTTCAACATTGCGGGGAAAATTTGATCGCCATTTTCCAATGGTTTGACACTATTTCCTTTCTCCAAAGGCGGTCCAAGCAGGTGGCCCATGGTGCGGACGAAAGTATCATCGCCGACCGTGTAGTCGGCTCTGATGGGATGGCGGACCTTCTTCTCATCGGGAAAGAAATTCCGAACCACGAACAGAGTAGCCAAACTGCTCGCGGCGGCAGCGCCAATCAGCTTCGGCCATTGCGGTGAGTCACGACGAGTACGAAAATTCACTGCATCTGTATCGGAGCAACGGCTCAATTAGGCTCCCTGAGTGCTTAAAAGGCTGCACATCACGCGGTTTGAGGGTGAGTGGCGTCGCCACGTGAGCTCGCCGGATCTTTTACGTGGCTGCCTCGCTAGGATTCGAACCGCGTAAAACTTCGCCACGCGGTTTTCATGGCTTGAGTATGCTGGATTGCCACGGGAGACCGCGAGGTCTTTTACGTGGCTGCCTCGCTAGGATTCGAACCTAGACAGAGAGATTCAGAGTCTCTAGTGCTACCATTACACTACGAGGCAACGAGCGAGCAAAATAAGGATCGATGTGTCTCGCTGCAAGTCGCGAACAGTTACTCTCGCGGATGAATTTACGCAGCAGCGATCTTGTTCGCTTCGAGCAGGATTTCGGTGCCCTGTTGAGCTCCTGCAACTTCCAGATTGCTTCCACTCTTCATCACGAGTTCGCGAGCAGATTCTACCATTCTGTCCACCATCGTGTCGTCGTGGCTCGGATCATGGTGAAACAGAAAGAGCGTCTGAACTTCCGCCTCCATCGCGAGCGCAACGGCACTCGAGATCGAACCGTGTCCCCAGCCGATGTGCTGGGTGTATTCCTGATCGGTGTACTGGCAATCGAGAATTAGAATGTCGCTGCCGCGCAAAAATTGAACCAATGCAGCGTGCTGCTCGGCCGCAACTTCTTTTGCTTGTTCGGGACTCAGTTGTTTGCCCCGTGCTGAGTGCAGGAAAAACTCGTACGGTTCGTGATCGGGGAGAAACGCAACCGAACCACTGCTGGTGAAAATTCGATACCCAGCACAAACGCCGGGATGATTTACGAAGGCTGCGTGAATGTCCACCTTACCGAGGGAAAATTTCATCTCGCTCAGTTTGTTGATGTCCATTCTCGCGGAGAGCTCGCGCATCGTGATGGGAAAGAACGGCGATTGCATGGGCTCCGCCATGATTTCGCGGAACGTTGCGCCGGCGCCATCAAAACCGAAAATGCGAATCTCGTTCTTGGAATCGTACGCGGGCTTGAAAAATGGGAACCCCTGGATGTGGTCCCAGTGCGCATGGGTAATGAGCAAGGAGAGTTTTATCGGTCGCGCCTGAAATTCTCTGTCGAGAGCGATACCAAGCGGCCGGATGCCGGAGCCGGCATCAAGGACGATAATCTCGCCGTCTGCCCTGCAGTTCGACGCAAGTGGTGTTGCCGCCGTAACGCAGGGTTTCGGGGCTGGGCACCGGGATCGAGCCACGTGTTCCCCAAAACTTAATTCGTGCAGGCGGTGACGATACCGAGATGCTGGGCATGGAGTGGGGAACGCGGATTTTGCCACGCATTTTCAATTAAACAAAGCATTTTTAAGGAGAATATCCTAGGGAGTATCTGGAAAGTTTCGCTCAAGCTACCAGCGTATCGCTGAAAGCTTAAAAGAAAATCGGAATGATCAAAATCGCGAGAATGTTTACGACCTTGATCATCGGATTGATCGCCGGGCCTGCGGTATCCTTATAAGGATCGCCGACAGTATCACCGGTAACTGCCGCCTGATGCGCGAAAGAACCTTTGCCTCCAAGATTGCCTTCCTCAATAAACTTCTTGGCGTTGTCCCACGCGCCGCCACCGGAAGTCATCGCTATGGCCACGAAAAGGCCGGTGACAATTGTTCCTACGAGCAAACCTCCGAGAGCGACCGGGCCCAATTGCGGAATAAGCGCCACTGCCACAACGAAAACCAGTGGCAGTAATGCCGGCACGATCATTTCGCGCAAAGCCGCTTTAGTCACGATGTCCACGCACGTACCGTACTCAGGCGTGTCCTTTCCGGTCATGATGCCGGGATGCACCTGCAGTTGCCGACGTACTTCGCGAACCACAGCGCCGGCGGCTTTGCCGACTGCGTCCATGCTGAACGCGGTGAAGACGAACGGAAGTAATCCGCCCAGGAATAAACCGATAATTACCTTTGGATCGGTAAGCGAAAACTGGAATACGAACGGCTGACCATTACGCGTGACGTGCAATGTGAGTTCCTGCACGTAAGAGCCGAACAAAACCAGCGCTGCAAGACCGGCTGAAGCAATGGCGTAACCTTTGGTTACCGCTTTCATCGTGTTGCCTACCGCGTCCAATTGATCGGTGACATTGCGTACTTCGGTGGGCAATTCGCTCATTACCGCGATGCCGCCCGCGTTGTCGGTGATCGGACCGAACGAATCCAGCGAGATGATGATTCCAGCCATCGACAACATCGCCATCACTGCGATTGCGATTCCGTAGAGGCCGGCAAAATGAAAGCTCAGCAAGATCGCGATTGCGATAAAGACGACTGGCAACGCTGTGGCGTGCTGACCAACGGCCAGACCGGCGATGATATTCGTCGCGTGACCGGTCTCTGAGGCACGCGCAATTTTTTGCACGGGCCGGTAATGCATGGACGTGTAGTAATTGGTGATCGCGACGACAACGGCTGTCATGACGAGGCCGACTATCGACGCCCAATACAATTGAGTCGGGGAGCGCATTTCGCCGGCGATCATGGCGCCATTGGGAAATAGATAGTGTGTCGCCGGCCAGAAGAGGACCGCCGAAACGATCGCACTGGTGATCACACCACCCATCAACACGGTCGCCGGTTTTCCGCCGGCAAAGTTCACGAACAACACACCCAGGATCGCGCCCAGCACCGAAATTCCGCCGAGCACGAACGGGTAAGTCACGGCTGCGGAATTGTCCGGTATCGTCAGCGCCCCGACAAGGATCGCGCCGATCAAGCTCACCGCGTAAGTTTCGAAGACGTCGGCGGCCATGCCCGCACAATCACCAACGTTGTCGCCGACGTTATCTGCAATCGTGGCCGGATTACGCGGATCGTCTTCTTCGAGACCCTTTTCAATTTTGCCGACGAGATCCGCACCTACATCGGCAGCCTTGGTATAAATGCCGCCGCCGAGTCGCGCGAACACACTGATGAGACTGGCCCCGAGCGCAAGACCCACCAGACTGCTAACCGCCATCTGCGGCCCGAGCACACGCGCGACCACCGTGTAGAAAATCGATACTGACAGAAGCGCAAGTCCGACCACGAGCAGCCCCGTGACGGCACCGCCGTTGAAGGCCATTCGAAGGGCTTTGGTAATCGACTGTGTTGCCGCCTGTGTTGTCCGCACGTTGGCCACCACGGCGATGCGCATACCAATGAAACCCGCCACCAGCGAACAAAACGCACCAATTAGAAAGCCAATGGCCGTCGGCCAATCTTTGAAAATGCAGAGCAAAATGAAAATGATCCCAGCGATCACGCTAATCGTTATCACCTGACGATTCAGATACGCCTTGGCGCCCTCCTGGATGGCTCCGGCGATTTCCCGCATCCGCGGGTTGCCTGCCGGTGACCGAACCACCACGCCAATCAGAAAAAACGCAGCCGCGAGACCGATCACCGCACAGACCATTGACGACGGCACGCTAAGTATGTTGAACGCTAGAAAAATCATGGTCGGATCAGGCTGAAGCGCACGATTGTATGAAGAATTGCCGCCGTGGCAACTGCCTTAGTTCAATCTTTCGCGATCATGCGGTTTCGTTAGGTCGAAAAGCGGGCCAATGGGAACGATGCGGGTTGGATTGATCTGGGTGTGCGTTATGTAGTAATGGCGCTTGATATGATCCAGGTTCACGGTCTCGGCGATGCCGGGCTGCTGATACAAATCCATCAGGTAACCCTGTAGATTTTGATAATCGATGATGCGCCGCAGGTTGCATTTGAAATGGCCGTGATAAACCGGGTCAAAACGCACCAGCGTGCAAAATAATCGCCAGTCCGCCTCGACAATGCGGTTCGGAAATAGATATCGGTTTTTCGATAAACGCTGTTCGAGCTCATCAAGCGCTTGAAAAACTTTGCGGCAGGCGCGCTCGTACGGCTGCTGACGTGTGGCGAATCCTGCTCTGTAAACGCCATTGTTCACGTTGTTGTAAATGAAATCGGAGATTTTCGCGTGCTCAGCTTGGATTTCTTTTGGGAAGAGATCGACGCCGTTGTTTCGGGCAAAGTCATTAAACACGTCGTTGAACATTCGGCAGATGTCGTCCTCGGAATTATTCACGATCCGCTTCGTTTTCGTGTCCCAGAGAACCGGCACAGTCACGCGAGCCCCGTAAACAGGATCTGTTGCTACGTAGGATTCGCTCAAGAATTGAAAGCGATTAATCGGATCGGTGGATTCAAATGGCTCGCCAAGCGCGATTTTGCCGGACGTATCGCGAAATGCCCAGCCCAAGTCATCTCGCACCGGATCAACTACCGTCATCCCGACCGCGTCTTCGAGTCCTTTTAGTTTCCGAAAAATAACCGTCCGGCTGGCCCACGGGCAGGCAAGGGAAACGTAAAGATGATAGCGGCCCGCCTCGGCCGGGTAGCGTGTCGAGCCATCATTTGAGATCCAATCGCGAAAGGCGTCCTCCTGGCGTTTGAATTCTCCGGACTTAGTCTCCTCGTCTGGAAATTGTGCTTTCATGTAAGCACGAATGGACACGAATCGGCCCGAATGCCAAGCCGGGAGGTTATTTGCAGCGATTGCGCGCGGAGTCCCCTCGCGTTGACACGGAAAACCGCCAGTGATAGCGTCGACAAAATTTACGCGGAAGTCCGTAAAAGGCGGGCGATAACGCGGTCACCTTTCCAGACTTGCACACGTTATTGAATAGTCAGGTTTTGGTGCTCAACCGGCTCTGGCAGGCGGTGAATATCTGCTCTGCTCGCCGCGCCTTTTCGCTCGTATACGCGGGGCACGCCCAGATCGTTTCTTCGGACAACGCGAACAACTTTTCGACTCACGATTTCGAAAGCTGGCGGGATTTGTCGGCGAACGCGCCCGAGCATGAAGTGGTCACGACCATTTCGTTCAGAATCCAGATCCCGCGGGTGATCGTGCTGCTGGTGTTCGATCGCCTTCCGAAGAAGGAAGTAAAATTCACCAGGCACAACGTATTCGAGCGAGACAAGAACACCTGTCAGTACTGCGGCCACTTCTTCGATCGCAGCGAACTTAATCTGGATCACGTTGTCCCGCGCGACCGGGGCGGGACGACGACTTGGGAAAATGTGGTTTGCTCGTGCATCCCGTGCAATACGCGCAAAGGCAACCGGCTTCCGCGCGAAGCGCACATGAGCCTGATCCGTAAACCGAAGCGGCCGAAATGGCGGCCGTTTGTGCAAATTACGTTTGCGGCTCCGCAGCACGATCTGTGGAAGCACTTCGTTGATCTCGCGTACTGGAACGTGGAACTAAGCGACTAACGTCGCTCACGCCACTGGTTCAAGCGCTAAAGCGTTGAAACGACATTACGTTTCCCGGGATTTCCTTCGCTTCAATACTTCAGCGGTTCGACGCTTCAACGGGCCTTCATGGACGCAATGGACGCGACGATCTTTTCGAATCGCGGATCCCGGCGAAGGGGTCCCAAAATGGCATCAGTTTCAACTGTCCGTAACTGCGCTACACCAAGTTCCTTTCCGATTTGGCGCAGGTTATGTTTCGCTTCGGTCTTATACTGCATAACTGAAGTGCGGCTGATGACCTTCAAGTCCGCGACCCTGGCCAGTTCGGTCAGAATTTCGTCCTGTACTCCGTCGGTAAAGAACCCGTTGTCCGGATCGCGGCTCAGGTTTTCAAACGGCAGCACAGCGATGCTTTTCTCCGGGATTTGTGCTGGCACCGCGGAACCTTTTTGGATGCTATCTGGGGCGACGAGTTCTTGAAAACGCGAATCATTCCTAAGCGGATCGAACATTGGATCGAGGCGAAGCAAATCAGTAGTAAATGGCGCCGCTGTGTCCGTAACTGCCGGGATCGACAGCAGTTTCCGTAAGGCATCGATGGCCCTGTCGGGCTCTCCCATCTGCGCTGCTACCCGGGCGAGAGTCTCTATCCCCGAGGGTCCGCTGATTGCGTCCTTTTCGACTGGATTCGCCGCGATAGCTCGTTCGGCAAAGG
Organism: uncultured Verrucomicrobiae bacterium; assembly: GCA_963804875.1. Classification (GTDB taxonomy): domain Bacteria; phylum Verrucomicrobiota; class Verrucomicrobiia; order Chthoniobacterales; family UBA10450; genus Udaeobacter. The sequence continues at coordinate 168,252 of CAWDRX010000004.1, read as the reverse complement.
CTAGTGCCGCGGTCTTGTCACCGAGGCCCATGTTGGTCAGTGCGAGATCAGTAAGGACGTTGAAATTGTCTGGCTGCTCCTTCAGGAACGCTTCGAGCTCGCTGCGCGCCTGTCTCCAATTCTTCTGAGCAGCGACATGGTCGCCTGCGAGGTCTTGTGCCCAGCCTAACCAAAAACGCAGGTCGCTGTTGAAATAACCCAATTCAGGATCAGGCCTCTCTAATACTTGCTCTAGCCGGGGGATGATTGCTGCGGGGCGACGCTCCAGGATTGCCTGGTATGCTTGCGTTTCCAGGGTGCCGGCGTCGTCTGCGTTTGGATGCAGCGGAGCGAGGAGCGCCGCGGCCCGCGGCAGATCACCTTCCGCTTGTGCGATACCCGCCTTGAACGCAACGGTACGAACGTCGTCGGGAGTTATGTTAAGAACCTGATCAAGCTTCCGCAATGCTTCCGGGAAGCGGCGAAGTCTCATTAACGAAACCGCGTGTTGTGTGAGGAGGTTCGCGTTGCGTGGGTCGAGTTTCTCGGCTTCGTTGAAGTACTTCTCGCTCTGCTCCCACTGGCCGCGTCTTCTTGTAACGTAGGCGAGTGATTCTGCGATGCGGCTATCGTTAGGCAAAAGCTGGCGTGCCTGCTCGAAATAACTTATCGCGGTGTCGTAATCCTTGAGACAACCATAGTAGTAGTAGCCCTTAGCTAGTAACGCCTCGCCCAGATTCGGCTCAAGAGATAGGGCGGTTTCGACCGCTTGCCTCGCCTCCTCACGAAGGGCGGCCGTGGGTTGAAGGGTCTTCGTGAGGTAGCCGAGCGAATCGACCGACGAAAGCAGTGCCCAGGTGCGCGCGAACTTTGGATCTAATCGAACTGCTTCTCTGAGATATTTTTGTGCACCGATGGAATTGGCGGTTGTGTTGGCAGGTTTCAGTGAGTAAGCCAGACCGCGCAAATAGGCGTCGTAAGCTTCAGGATTGTTGGTGGGCTTGCCAGCTATAACCTGCTCCTCCCGGCCAGTCAGTTTCGCCCCTAGCTGGTCTGCGATCGCTTTAGCGACTTCACTCTCAACGGAAAAGGTGTCCGTCAATTTGCGATCGAAAGTATCTGCCCAAACATGTGAGTCGTTGGCCGCTTTGATTAACTGCACGTTCACGCGCACTGCATCGCCACTCTTTTGCACGCTTCCTTCTACGATAAACGCTACCCCAAGCTGTTTCGCGATGTCTGGCACATTCGCGGGCGCGCTTTTGTATTGCCGTGTTGAAGTGCGCGAGATCACCTTTAAATCAGCGATCTTCGACAGGCGGGTCAGGATCTCGTCCTGAACGCCTTCGGCAAAGTAAGAATTATCCGGATCGCGGCTGAGGTTTTCAAACGGCAACACCGCAATCGATTTCGCGGGCACAGTTGTAGCAACTGGTTCTTTCGCCTCTTCAACAAGTTTTTCGAAACGCGGATTACTCCGCAGTGAATCGAACATTGGATCGAGCCGGAGCAGGGCAGGAGTGAGTGGTGCGCCAGGACCAAGTGGACCGGAATAAGGAATAGACAAAAGTCTCTGCAAAGCTTCGATCGCGCGATCGGACTCTCCTAGTTTTGCGGCCACACGCGCGAGAATTTCAATTGGAGCGGGGCCACGTACCGCGTCCTTTTCGACAGGAAGCGCAGCCATGGCTCGCTCCGAGAAATCAAACGCAGCGGCTTTGTCGCCAAGGCTCATGGCAGTGAGCGCGAGATCGCCAAGGAGGATATGATTTTCCGGCTGTTCTGTGAGGAAGGGTTCCAGTTCTCGACGTGCCTGTTGCCAGCTTTCGTTGGCGGCAACGTGAGTCGCCGGTAACGTCCTGGACCCAGCCTAACCAAAACCTTAGTCCGCCTTTGTAAAAACCGAGCCCTGCGTCAGGATTAGCTAATATCGTTTTTAGCTGCGAGATGATTGGCCCCGGTCGACGCTCCAGGATCGCTTGGTAAGCTTGTGTTTCCAATGCGTTGGTGTCGTCTGCTGCGGGTTGCACCGAAGCCAGCAGCGTCGCAGCCTGCGGAAGGTCGCCTTCGGCTTGCGAGATCGCTCCCTTCTCCACAATGGTATCGATGTCATCTGGAGTGATGTTGAGGATCTGCTCAAGCTTCCGTAATGCTTCTGGAAAACGACGACGGTCTTTGTAGGAGAGTGCGTGCTGTGTGAGGAGGGAGACGTTGCGTGGATCCAACCGCTCCGCTTCGTTAAAGTACAACTCGCTCCGATCCCATTGTCCTTGCCTTCGTGTTACATAAGCGAGCGATTCTGGAATCCGGCTGCTATTTGGCAGGAACTGGCGCGCCTGCTCGAAGTAGCGTACTGCGGTGTCATAATCCCTCAGGCAGGCATAATGATAAAAGCCCTTGGCCAACATGGCTTCGCCAAGATTGGGTTGGAGAGATAGAGCTGTTTCAGCTGCCTGCCGTGCCTCTTCGCGCAGAGCATCCGTTGGTTGCAAGGTCACTGTGCCGTAGCCGCGCGATTCGACAAACGACAAAAGCGCCCAAGCAAGTGCGAACTTCGGATCCAACCGAACCGCTTCTCGAAGATATTTCTGCGCGTTAACAACATTGGCAGTTGAGTTGGCCGTTTTCAGGCTGTAAGCCAGTCCACGCAGGTAAGCATCGTAAGCCGCCGGGCTATCCGTGGGTTTGGCAGAGATGAGTTGCTCTTCCTCGCCGGTAAGTTTCGCTCGCAGCTTGTCGGCGATCGCTTTCGCCACGTCACTCTCAACCGACAAGATGTCGGTCAGTTTGCGATCGAACGTATCGGCCCAAATGTGAGCGTCATTAGCTGCTTTGATCAGCTGCACGTTTACCCGAACGGCATCGCCGCTCTTTTGCACGCTTCCTTCCAGAATGTGGGCTACACCAAGTTGCTTTGCGATCTCGGGCACATTTGCGGGCGTACTTTTGTAATGCTGTGTCGACGTTCGCGAGATCACTTTCAGATCGGCGATCTTCGATAAACGCGTCAGAATCTCGTCCTGGATCGCATCGGCAAAGTATGCGTTGTCCGCATCGCGGCTTCGATTTTCAAATGGCAATACGGCGATGCTCTTCTCCGGAATATTAGCTGGCGCAGTTACTCCTGTGCTAACCGTCGTCGGCACAGCGACGGGGACGCTGCGGTAAAAGGTGAAAAACCACGCACTAATAGCAATGAGAACAACCGCTGTCGCAGCAGCAGTCCATAGCCAGACAGGTTGAATCGTCGGCGCAGACGCGGCCCGTTCTAATTTCTCTTTCACAGACCGCAGGTCTGCAAGCATCTCGGCGATTGTCTGGTAACGATCGTCCTTGTTCTTGCGCAAGGCCCTGTGCAATATCGCTTGCAGTTCGGCCGGGGCAGCAGGTGCTAGGCTCGATAGAGGAGGCGCTTCTGTCTTCAGGATAGAAGCGATGCAATCGCTCGGAGTCGCGCCGGAGAACGCCGGGACGCCACCTACCATCTCGTAAATTACAGCGCCCAGGCTCCAGATATCCGACCGGCCATCCGCTCGCTGGCCGCGCGCCTGTTCGGGAGACATGTAGCGCGGCGTGCCTACGAGGAAACCGGCGAGTGTGTGCTGTGTATTGGTAATTGTTAGGTCTTGACTGCCTGATGCCGAATTCTGTTCGGTGAGTTTCGCGAGCCCGAAATCGAGGACCTTCACGTAACCATCTGGCCGGATCATGATGTTTTCCGGTTTGATGTCGCGATGCACCACGCCGGCCTTGTGCGCGGCAGTTAGCGCCGAGGCCACTTGCACTGCAACATCCAGCGCCTCGTGCACACCCATTTTCCCACGTGAGAGTACCGCACGCAGTGTCACGCCTTCAATAAACTCCGTCGCGATGAAGTGCCGGTTCCCTTCAGTGCCGATCTCGTAAACCGTCAGGATATTGGGATGATTCAGCGCCGAGGCAGCGCGCGCCTCGCTTTTGAAGCGGCTCAATTGTGTGTTGTTCGCCGTCAGGCGTTCCGGAAGAAACTTGAGCGCCACTTTGCGCCCCAGTCGCTCGTCTCGTGCCAGGTACACCTCGCCCATTCCACCGACACCAAGGAGACATTCGATCTGATAATGACCGATCGATTCACCAATTATCGCGCTTGTGCGATCCGCAGTCAGAAGTTCGGGAACAACTTCGAAGGCTGGGGATTCAATGAAATTCTCTGCGCGCTCATAAGAAGCGATCAACGATTCTACCTCGCGCCGTAACCCTTCATCGCCCCGACAAGCCGTTTGCAGGAACGTCGTCCTTTCCTCAGGAGTACGCTCGGCTGCTAACTGAAAGAGATCGTTGACCTGTTGCCAACGCTCAGATGTCATTGGCTTCTTCCCCGCTCAACGCACGGTAAAGCCACGCCTTTGCCATCATCCATTCCCGCTCCACCATCCGCTGAGACAGTTGCAGGAATCCAGCTGTCTCTTCCACGGTTAAACCACCGAAATAACGCAACTCAACAATTTGAGTTTTGCGCGGATCCAGTGCCGCCAATTTTTCCAGCGCTTCGTCCAACGCCAGCAATTCTTCCGATCTCCGTTCAGTCACCAGCGCAGCATCGTCCAACTCGACTTTGACCGCGCCACCCCCCCGCTTCAGCGCACGGCGTTCACGCGCATGATCAACCATGATGCGCCGCATGAGCTGCGCGGCTGCAGCGACGAAATGGGTGCGGTTTTGCCAATTGCGTTTCGGATCGTCGACCAGCTGCAGGTACGCCTCATTCAAAAGTGCCGTGGTTTGCAGCGTGTGGCCGATCGGTTCCCGGCTCATGTAATGATGCGCCAGCCGATGCAATTCCGGCTGCACCAGTGGAATTAGTCTCTCGAGCGCGCTTTTGTCTCCGCCGCTCCAATCTGCGAGCAGCCTCGTCACCTCTTGCTGTGAAGACGGGGGAATCGTCATATCGCCTGGTTCGACGCGCGGAATGCTAACACAGTCGCGCACCTTTTACACCAGCGCGATGTGCGAGAAAAAACCTGGCGGGTTTTAACCACCGTTTCCGCTTTACCCGATAGAAACAATTTGTGCGGCTGCCAAAAAGAGAGCCGCGCAGATGTAAGAACCTAAAACAAAGACAGAAGGAAAACATCTATGAAACACACACGAATTCTTATTCTGATTGCGTTGCTCGGCGCGGCAGCCGTTGGATTGCCCAGCCTTCGCGGCGCGACGATCACAGTTACAACGATAAATGACAATGGCTCAGGCTCCCTGCGCCAGGCGCTTGCGGATGCAGTCAACGGCGACACGATCAACTTCAATTCGTCGTTAAACGGACAGACGATCACGCTGACCAGCGGCGAACTGCTCGTGAACAAGACCGTCACCATCAGTGGACCCGGTGCCAACCGCTGGCCGTGGACGCTAACCACACCAGCCGCGTGTTTTACATTGCCTCCGGCAAAGACGTTACCATCTCCGGGCTGACTATCACCAATGGATCGGCCCCGACCCGCTTTGGCGGCGGCATCTACAATGATCACGCGACCCTGACGGTGAGCAACTGCACAATCAGCGGCAACTCGGCCGACCAAGGCAGCGGCGGCGGCATCTTCAACGACGGCTTACGGTGAGCAGCGCGACGCTGACGGTCACCAACTGCACAATCAGCGGCAACTCGGCCGGCCCGGCGGCGGCATCTGCAACTACGGCGGGAACGCTGACGATCACCAACAGCACTCTTAGCGGCAACTCGGACACGGCTCAACGACGGCGGCGGCATCTTCAACGAGGGGCACTGACGATCACCGACAGCACCTTTAGCGGCAACTCGGCCACTAGCGGCGGCGCCATCTACAACCGGCTTCAACCTCGCCATCTCAACGCTTGCGATCACCAACAGCACTCTTAGCGGCAACTCGGCCTCCGGCGGCGGCGGCATCTACAACGATTTCGCCGGGACGGCGACGATCACCGACTGCACCCTCAGCGGCAACTCGGCCGGCGGCCCTGCAACGTCATCTACAACGGGACCGGCGGCGCCATCTTGAACGCGCAGGCGCTCACAGTCACCAACTGCACCCTCAGCGGCAACTCGGCCCCCGTGACGGCGGCGGCATCTACAACGCATCACGGCGGGACCGCTGAAGATTGGAGGCACGATTCTCAATGCTGGTCCTTCAGGGGAGAACATTTATAATGAACTTGCGGCTCGGCACGGTGACTTCGCTCGGCTACAATTTGAGCAGCGATAATGGCGGCGGTCTTTTAACGGCCACTGGCGATCAGATCAACACGGATCCAAGGCTGGGTCCTTTGCAAAATAACGGCGGTCCCACCTTAACCCATCTGCCGGCCTCGAATAGCCCGGCGATCGACGCGGGTGATCCAACGCCGGAGACGGATCAACGCGGCCCTGGTTTTGTGCGGATAGTCAATGATCGCCCCGACATCGGTGCGTTGGAGGTGCAGGCGACCCCAGCGCCAACACCTACACCGACGCCAACGCCCAGGCCTCATGGGCATGGCCGAAACTAAGACGCGTTCGCCCGCCGAAGCAGCAAAGTGGATGGCAGGGACAGCGCTGGCGCTGTCCCTGCGTCTGTACCGATAGGCCCATTTAACTGCAAAACATCCATCGCAGTGCGCGATGAAAAAATTGGCGGGTTTCGACCGTGGTTTCCGCTTTATCGGACAGAAACACATTTGTGCGGCTCTCAAAAGACGAGTGCCGCGCAGATTCAGAAACTGAAAACCCAACAATTAAAAAGGAAAACGTTTATGAAAAATCAAAAGATTATGTTCACACCGGTTCTGCTCGCGCTTGCTTGCTTTGCCGTATCGCCAATAGCACTGGCAGCACCGCGGCCATCGCCCACCCCGACACCAACTGCCACGCCGCGACTCGGTGAAGACCGTGGAAATGACAACAGCGCGGCCGAGAACGTTGATGCGCTTAACATCATTACAAGCGGCAGGGAAAATACAGCACACGGTTGGCACGCCCTGTCGGCGAACACGACGGGTACCGGGAACACCGCCGATGGCAGTTACGCGCTTTCTTCGAACACGACCGGATGGAATAACACGGCGATAGGCGATTATTCACTCTGGGCCAACACGAGTGGATCATCCAACAGCGCCTTTGGCGGTGGCGCACTCAACAGAAACACGACTGGTTTCCAAAATGTAGCGGTGGGCACCGCCGCCCTCGCATATAACACAAGTGGCGGGGCCAACATCGCCGTTGGCGATGACGCGCTCCGCAGCAATACCACTGGCATGGAGAATATAGCGATGGGCGATGCCACGCTCAAGAACAACACCACCGGCAGTGGCAATGTGGCGGTGGGCAGTGCAACTCTCATGTATAGTATTGGCGCTTCGTGGCGGCTCCAGGGCGCCAACACGGCCGTCGGCTATCGGTCGCTTGCCTATACTGGTGAAGACTGGCTGTCCCCGGGTGGTGATGGCAACACGGCAGTGGGCGATAGGGCGATGGAGTCTAACGTTTACGGCAGTTTCAACTGTGCTTTCGGTCTGTTGGCGCTGACTACAGATAATGGAGGGACCCTCGGCAGCGCAAATACGGCAATTGGCACTCGCGCCGGTTACGGCCTGACGACGGGCATCGGGAATGTCTATATCGGTGAACAAGAGATGGCACGCGACCCCGGCGAGAATTATCACACCTACATCCACAATATTAACACCACGTCGGTAAGCGGCGGTTTCGCCGATACGGTTACTGTTGATCTAAATACCGGCTTACTGGGTCATCTGACCTCGTCGAGACGTCATAAGGAAGACATCAAGGCGATGCAGGATGCCAGCGAAACGCTTTACCGTCTCAAACCTGTCACGTATCGCTACAAGAAAGAGATCGATCGGAACCAGGTTCTCGACTACGGGCTGATCGCTGAAGAGGTAGCCCAAGTGGATCCAAACCTGGCGATCCGTAATGCGAAGGGCGAAATCGAGACCGTCCGATACAGCGCGATCAACGTGATGCTGCTTAATGAGTTCCTCAAAGAGCACAAGGCGTTTGTCGCCGAGCAGGAGAAGGTAAAAAACCTGGAAGCAGGAATGGCAGGACTTCTGGCGACGGTGAAGGAGCAAGCAGCGCAAATCCAAAAAGTGAGTGCCCAGCTTGAGCTTCGTAAACCTTTGCAAACCCTGACTCGAAATATTCCGTAAAAGCCAAGGAACTTTAAATCGTTAAACAATGTGGCCGGGATCGTCGATCCCGGCCACAACGTGTACAGTAGAACCCATCGTTTCGCTTGGGGTTGGTCGGTCACCAACGCCTTATTTTCTCTTCGACACCGTGAGGCTGGAAAGCTGTCCCCAAGAAATAAATATCCTGGAACCTTCTGTAACGTTCCTCTGTTTCATCGTGGCGATAAAAACTTGGCGGGTTTCAACCGCCATTTCCGCTTTACCGGACAGAAACACATTTGTTCGGCTGCAAAAAAAAGGACGCCGCACGGACGTGGAAACCAAAAACCCAAACCCAAGGAAAAATCTATGAAACCCAACCTCAACAGATTCGCGGCTGCATTGCTCTTTGCATCTGTAGCCATCACTTGTTCGCTCACGATGTGGGCGAGTCCTCTCGTGCATGGGAAGGAGCCGGCTACGACCAAAACGCCAATAACAGGCGCCGGACTTAGCACAATGGGAGACGATCCGGATAGTCCGCTAGGAACAATAGGACCCACGATCGCTCCTCCGTTCGATACGAACTACTCGTTAGTCAGCCTGGGCTTGGTGCCCGGAGGTACAAACCTACTACGGCGGTCTTACGTTTAAGTATGACGATCCAAATACGCTGCTCATTGGCGGCGCAGCTGGAAGCTCCGTTGGCCGCATCTATCAGATCGCTGTCACCCGGGACGGGGGCGGGCATATCACCGGATTTTCCGGGAGTGCTACGACTCTATCCGGGTGCACAATCGACCATTGGCCAATACAATGACGCGGGCCTCGCCTTTGGACCGGACAATGTGCTCTTTGTAACTCGCTATTTCACTAATCAGCTTGGTCAACTTGAACAGAGCAAGGTTGGTAGTATGGGCCCTGACAAGGTCATAGACCTGGCGCCACTGGGCGTGACGGGCTCGGGCGGCTCGATTGGTTTCGTGCCGCCAGGATTCCCCGGGGCGGGCAGTATGAAACTGCTCTCCTGGGGCGGCGGTGGTTGGTATCACTGCGAATTTTCTCCAGATGGCAACGGCACGTTTAATATCACGTCCGCAAGCCTTCGCGCGACAGTTGGCGGACCCGAAGGCATTGCTTTTGTGCCCCATGAATCACCGGTATTTCAACCTAACAGCGTGCTGATCGTCCAATACGGATATAGCAGGGTTTTCGCCGCTCCCTTGGACGCGAGTGGCGATCCAATCATGGCGCAGGGCCAGGATTTCGTCCGGGGACTCCCCGGGGCTTCCGGTGCGTGCATTGATCCTGTCACCGGAGACTTCCTATTCGACACATGGGGTGGAGCGCACCAAGTCTTACGTGTCAGCGGTTTCGCAACTCCGTCACCGACTCCGACGCCCACTCCCACTCCGTCGTGCACGCCCGAGCCATGGGTTTTCGGGCCCAACTATCCGTTCAGCGCATATGGCGCAGCGGTCGCGACCAATGGCACTTTTGCCTACGTCTTCGGAGGCTGTTACGTCCGGCCCGGTAGAGCACGACCAGGCCTACCGTTATGATCCGGCCGCCAACACCTGGACCGCTCTCGCTGGCATGATGGGTGGCCCTGACTTCTTGTGCCACGCCGAATACGGCGGTAACGGCAAGATCTACGTTATGGGCGGGGTGACAGCAGAAAGCAAACCGCATCTACGACATTGGCTACCAATACCTGGAGTGCAGGGGGCGCGATGCCGGTAGCCCGAAGATAGCCACGGACATGCCTATGCCAACGGCAAGATCTACGTGATCGGCGGTAACGTTGGCGGGACCGCTCCAGTGCAGTCTACGCCTATGACGTGGCAACTAATACCTGGAGCGCTCCGCTGGCGCCGTTGCCGCAGGGTGAGGCCCAGATGGCTTGTGGTGTAATAAATAACGAGATCTACGTTGCCGGTGGCACCACCGGAACCAACATGCTAACCAACCTCTACATTTACAACATCGCAACCAATTCGTGGACCAGCGGAGCACCCATGCTGGCCGGCGCCAGTTTCCCGGGTGGCGCGGTCGTCGATGGCAAACTCTGGGTGATCGGCGGCGGTGATCCGTTGCTAGGGGTATCTCTCGACAACACCCAAATCTATGACCCGGGCACGAGCAGCTGGTCCAACGGCCCTGCCTAAATCCGGCGCGCGCATTTACTGATGCAGTCACGGTTAACCGTGAACGGTTGGGGTCAGGAAGCCACTAATTGTGGGTGGCTATGATCCGTAGGGACCGGTTGCGTCTAACCCCAGTGTCGAAGCCAGCTTTCCAGCATGTGGGGAGGCCAAGCCCCACACCGAAGTCCCACAGTAACTCCAACGGCGACTCCCACCGCGACTGCTAACGGCTACGGCAACACCTACTGCCCCTCCGCGGCAACCGCGACTCCTACCGTGTCACCCTACAGCAACCGCCAAGCCGCGAAAACGGCTACTCCGACAGTCTAGCGACAGCGACACCTACTCCAACGACCAGTGGGTGCGTCCTGGCGGCAGGTTATTGGAAGAACCATGACCAGTGGCCGGTAAATCAATTGCAGCTTGGCAACCGCACTTATAACCGGCAGGAATTACAATCCATTCTGCGTCAACCACCACGGGGCAATAGCCTGGTTCAGCTGGTGCATCAGGAAATCGCTGCAAAATTGAATATCGCCACCGGCGCGGACGGAAGCTGTGTCGCGCAAACATTGGTGGCGGTCGACGCATTGATCGGGAACCAGGTGATTCCGCCAATTGGCAACGGCCACATACCGCTGACTTCCCATGTGCACATGCTCAGCCTTTACAACGAAGGCGGTTTGTGTGTTCCACGCTGCAATATGCCTGCAGCACCACCGCCGAGTCCTGCGCCCACTACGCGGCCACGTCCGACACAAGTCCCACGGCCCTGATACGGAAGGCTCAGCGTTCTGATCGAGCTCGTCGAACATGCAGCCGGGGTCGCTCGACCCCGGCTGCGGCTTGTTAAAGGACGGGATGTCTCAGTGCTTTAGCACTTCAAAAATTGGCTGTGGATAAACTCCCAGACAAATGGTGGCCACAATCAATGCGCTAATCGCTACGCGTGAAAGGCCGTTCACAGGAATGGCGTCGGTCTTGGATTCAGACTGCCAATACATTGCGCGGATCACCTTAAGGTAATAGTAAAATCCACAACCCACCGTGATTACTCCTACCAGCACGAGTGCGATCTGACGCTGCAGAACGGCCGCGTAAAAGATGTAGAACTTGCCGAGAAATCCAGCCGTGAAAGGTACACCGGCAAGCGAGACCATTCCAATCAACATCGCGAAGGCGAGAAATGGCGAACGTTTCGCGAGACCGTCAAAATCGGAAATTTCATCACCGGTATGCTGCGCAACGATTATCAACACGATAAAACTCAACAGGGTCATCAACAAGTAGGCGACCAGATAGAAAGTAATCGCGCGGACATCGAAACAAACCACACCAATCAGCAGATAACCCGCATGGGCAATGCTCGAGTATGCGAGCAGTCGTTTCAGGTTCGTCTGCGGCAGCGCTGCAAGATTGCCGTAAATCAATGTGAGCAACGCGATCACAAAAATCAGCCGTTGTATTTGCGGCAGGTTCATGAATGGCTGCAAAACACGTATCAACACGACGAACCCCGCCGCTTTCGACGCGACCGAGAGATACGCAGTCACTGGCGTGGGTGCACCTTGGTAAACGTCCGGCACCCAGATTTGGAATGGGACGGCCGCAATCTTGAAACCGAGCGCGACCAGAACAAATATCATGCCTAACAACGCCGCGCCGGAGTCGCCTCCAGAATTCGCCAGTGCCGCGGTCAGCCGATAAAGATTTGTCTCGCCGGTCCCGCCAAAAATCCATGCGATTCCGTATGCGAGAAACGCCGTCGAAAGCGCGCTGAGCACGAGATATTTCGTGCCCGCTTCAAGCGTCGTCGGATTGCGCCTGGTAAAACTGACCAGAACATAGAACGACACCGTTACTAACTCGAGCGCGACAAAAATAAAAACGAAGTCGATCGCTGAAACGAGATACATCAGGCCGGCACAGGTGAAAAGAGGCAGCGCCACAAATTCACCGAGACCTGCTTGCGACGTAGCGCTCGGAAACAAACTGTGCAGGACCGGCGCGTAATCGATCATCATGATCAGCACAAAAATGGTGGTTAGCAGCGCGAATTGCTTGAAGAAGATCGCCATACGATCGGCCGTGTAAAAGCTCCAGAAACCGGTCGCCTGAAATGGCGAGACCGCAGGCACGACGAAAAAACTGGCGAGAAGAACTATCGCGAGCCCAACGATTGCGGCGAAGGCTAAAACGCGTTTATCAATTTTCCCGGCAAATGCTTCAGCCATCAGGATCACCATCCCAAGCATCAGCACCGCAATCTCAAGCAAGGGTGCGGTGATCATCGGATGCTGTAGCCATGCCCCTGCGGGGTGTCTCGATTTAGACCAACGGTTTGCACACGGCGCACACCGCCGTGGGTACCGGATCGCACATCTGCGCTGGCAGAGAAAGCACTGTCGAACGTCGGCGCCACACTTCGCACAAAAGATTGCGGAAAAAATCCACAGCAAAGAAGTGCTGCCACAAGCAGCGCTACAGGCACACGCAAGCCCGGGCGAAGATCGGGAAGTTTTTCCCATTGTTCGCGAATAGAGCCTAAGAAAGTTTTGCGATAGGCGCGCAGCATGTAAACCGTCGACAGCACCACACCCCACAGCGCAAGCACTGTCGCGACTTGGAACATGTGAAGCCGGCCAATTTCCCAGCCGTTCCTGAACGCCCCAAAAAAGATCATGATTTCCCCGGCGAAATTGGCAAAGCCTGGAAGACCGATTGCGGCGAACACGCCAAATCCAAAGGCTAAGCCCGCGAAAGGCATCACCCTTGCAAGTCCGCCGAGCTCATCGAAAGCCAATGTGCCCGTTCGCTGGCGCACTTCGCCCGCGATACCAAACAGCAGCGCGATCGAGAGACCGTGAGCGAACATCAACACTACGGCACCGGTCACGCCAAGAACGCCAAAGCTGGCAATTCCGAGGAAAATGTAGCCCATGTGCATCACACTGGAATAACCAAGCATCCAATCGAGCCGCTTCTGCGCGATTGTGACCAGCCCGACGTAGATGATGTTGCCGAGTAACAGCACGATAAGCAGAGTTGCCCAGTGGCGGGCGCCTTCGGGCAGCATTGGAATGGCGAGCCGCAAGAGCCCGTACAGTCCAAATTTCTTCAGTACGCCTGCGTGCAGCATCGCAGCGGGCGCTGGTGCCGCGGCATAGGCTTCGGGGGCCCAGGTGTGAAATGGGAAAAGTGAAATCAAAATTCCGAACCCGATAAGCAGCAGTAGATAAACATGCCGTTGCGCGTCTGGAGCGATCTGGCCCATTCCCGCCGCAGTCTGCAAAACACGAATATCGAAACTCCGCGAGCCGAGAGGAAAGCTTTCGATAAAGCAAGATCAGACCGAGCAGCAGAATGAAGCTGCCGATCGCCAGATAAATCGTGATTTTCCACGCCGCTGCGAACCGATTTCCGCTGCCCCAAATTCCGATCAGCAAAAATGTGGGAATGAGGGCGAGTTCGTGAAACGCGTAAAAGAAGAATAAATCGATCGAAGCAAATGCTCCGATCGCGCCGGCAGAAATGAGCAGAAGACAGGCATAGAACGCGTGTTCATATCTCTCAATCGTGCCGGCGAACCATACCGCGGCGAGCGTCACGACGCTTGCAAGCAGCACCATGATCGCGCTTAAGCCGTCGACGCCAGTGGTGAAGCCCAGCCGCCACTCGGGAGAGATGCTGAGTGATGTGACGTGTTGGAAGTCGGGTTGACCGTGCTCGAGGGACGCAAACAAAAATAGCGCCACGGCAAACGTCAAAACCGACGCAGCCAACGCAGTCTTTCGCGCCGGCGCGCCCAGCATGATCAGGACAGCCGCGACGATAGGACAAAAAATCGTAAATAGAACCATTGCGATCTAGAATGACGAAGCACGAATGTCGAATAACGAAGGAATAACGAAATCTGAATGACAAATGCTTCGTTGAGACGCATCGCGCCTTCGGGTTTCGTCCTTCGGATTTAATTCGTCATTTATCATTCCGTAATTCGTTATTGTTTGCGGTGAGGTCTTTTAGGAGTGGAACACTGCGAACCAAATCAGCGCGACAACTCCCAGCCCAAACAGGAACGCGTAGCCTTGAAGGTTGCCGACTTGAATTAGCCGGAGGATCGCGCCGATGCCCCACATGCCCCGGCTGCTTCCGCCCACGGCCCCTGCATCGATGATCCAACGATCAACAAAGGCAGCCACACGAGCGAGAAGCTCCTGCGTCCAATAAATGAGCCAGCCATAGAACTCATCGAAGTAGAATTTTCGGCGTAACAACTCAACCCTGACCGGTTCAGTCGCTCGTCCTCGGTAAAGAGTAATCGCGAGTCCAACTCCAACAATCAGTGCGATGATTGCCAGCACAGGAACAAATGCAGCCCTTTCTTTTTCAGTGGGGAGTGCAAGAAAGTTTCGAGCGAAAAATGCGAATCCACCGAGCGTTGCGAGAATTGCCAGCACGATCAGCGGTATTGTCATGACTGGCGGTGACTCGTGGCCCTCACGAGCGCTGTCGCTGCGTGAGTTGCCAAAGAAGACAATGACGAGCATGCGTATCACGTAGAAGGCGGTCAGAAACGCAGTGAACAAAGCCAGGGCGAAAATCGGCAGGTTATGTTCAGAGGCGACGGCCAGGATCGCGTCCTTACTGAAAAATCCGCTGAACGGTGGACAACCGATCAACGCCAGGGCGCCCGCGCCGAAAGTGGCGAAAGTGATTGGAAGTTTTCGGCGCAGACCGCCCATCTTCCAGATGTTCTGCTCGTGATGAAGCATCACGATGATGGAGCCGGCCGCGAGAAACAGAAGTGCCTTGAAAAATGCGTGAGTGAAAAGATGGAACATAGCCGCCTCATTTGAGGCGAGACCTACGGCCATCACCATGTAACCAAGTTGCGACAGCGTGGAATAGGCGAGAATACGCTTGATATCCTCTTGCTGCGTTGCGATCAGCGCGGCCATCACCGCTGTGATCGTGCCGACCCAAGCGACGATCAAAAGCGCCGTTTGCGACGCTTGAATGATAAAGGCGACGCGTACCAGCATGTAGACGCCGGCTGCAACCATGGTGGCGGCATGTATCAAAGCCGAGACTGGCGTCGGACCTTCCATCGCGTCCGGTAACCAGACGTGCAGCGGGAATTGTGCAGATTTTCCGACAGCTCCGCAGAAAATCAAAAGCGCTACGATTGCGACAAACGTTGCATGACCGCCGAACATCGGCATTCGCGGCGCGATTTCAGTGAAAACGACCGAGCCGGTGGTCATCCACATCATCAGAATCCCAGTCATGAATCCGAAATCGCCAATTCGCGTAGTGATGAATGCTTTGTTCGCTGCGTCGGCTGCGGCCTCTCGAAAGAACCAGTGACCGATCAAGACATACGAGGTGAACCCGACCAATTCCCAAAAGATGAAAAGCATCACGAAATTGTTCGCGAAAACGATTCCGAGCATCGCAAACATGAAGAGCGATAGCGCCGCGAAATACCGGGACTTACCCCGGTCGTCGCGCATGTAGCCCAGCGAATAAATGTGAATGAGCGTTCCGACGCCGGAAACAAGAACGGCCATTGTCCTGCTCAACTGATCGAGCGTCATACCCAGCGGTACACGAAAGATTGGCGGGACATCGAGCCACACGCACTCAGGCGCCGAGGTGGCTGATTGCGCGAAGACCAGACAACTACAACAAAAGCTAACGAGAACCGCGGTGATGGAAATCGCACCGCTCAATGATTTCCACCGAAGCGTGAAAAGCGTGATGACCGTCGCGCTCGCCAACGGTGTGAGAATGATCAGCCACGGGTAGAATGAGTTCATTGCTCCGTCTAATTCGCGGGTTAGAACTTCAGGGTGGTGATGTCGTCGACATCCGTGGTTTGTCGCGCCCGATATAGCGCGACGAAAAGCGCGAGTCCCACTGCCACTTCGGCCGCCGCGACGGTGATTACGAAAAAGACGAACACCTGCGCATTGTAATCCGGCAGCCCATTCGCACCGATGCGAAATCGCGAGAAAGCCACGAGCGACAGGTTGGCCGCGTTCAACATCAGCTCGAGAGACATTAAAATGACGATGAGATTCCGACGTACCATTACGCCAGCCAATCCGATCGTGAAAAGAATCGCACTTACGATCAAATAATCGCCGAGGGTGATCATGTTATCGTGGTTCGCGCTGGCTCAGGAGGACCACCCCGACCGTGGCAACGAGTACCAAGACCCCGATGATTTGGAATGGCAGATTGTAGTTGTTGAAAAGTAGCCGGCCGATATTCCATACGTCATCCGTTCTCGAGCTTGCCAGGGGCGGAAAAGCCTGTCGCGCACCTCTAAAGCGCCCAATGACAACGCAGATCTGAACCAGCAGGATTGTGGATACCCCGATGCCGCCGACGGCGGCGAGCCAGTTGATCCGGCGTCGTTCTTCCGCGCGGATATTGAGAAGCATGATGATGAACAGGAAAAGCACCATTACGGCGCCCGCGTACACCAGCACTTGAATAATGCCGATGAAAAATGCATCGAGAGACATAAACAGCGCTGACAATCCGAGGAACGAGACGACCAGGCTCAGCGCGCTCGCGACTGGGTTCCGGTTGAGGATCACAGCCGCGGCGAAAATAACGGTCAGCACTGCGAAAATCCAGAAGAGGAAAGGGGACATCAGTTTTGATTTCGAATTTGGCCGATCACTTTTTCTGGTTCCATTTGAGCACCACGCCGTGCATGACTCCGCCGATCTCCAGAAGTTTTTCCTTGTGATGCACCATGTCGGCGCGCGTGAAGCCGGTAATGGCGTAATCCTTGCGCAGATAAATTGCCTGCTCCGGACAAACTTCCTCGCACATCCCGCAATAGATGCAGCGGATCATGTCGATATCGAATTCCTCGGGAAATTTTTCCACCTTGGCGAAACGATCAGACGGAGCAATCTCGCCGGGAATAATTTTGATCGCGCGCGGCGGACAAATGAATTCGCACAGCTGACACGCCACACAGCGCACCCGTCCATCCGCGTCGCGCACTAACGCCGGTGCGCCACGATAATGATCCGGTAGGTGACTGTCCCATTTTTGTTCGGGGTACTGCATCGTCACCTTGGTGCGTCCGAGAAGCATATTCGTGAAGTGCTTTAACGTGATCGCCAAACCGGCGGCAATAGCTGGCAGATACAATCGTTCTCGCCAGTTAAGTTTTGGTCGTGGAACGGTGATGGTCATTGATCGTTGATCTGGAAACTAGGAATCAAGGAATATCGATCCTTCGTGCTTTCCTGCTTTCCAGATTCATAGTCTTGAACTGTAGGCAAGAATTCCTGCCACCAAGAAAATGTTCACCAACGCGATTTCGAAAAAGAAAAGCCAGCCCAGCCGCATCAGCTGATCCCATCGGAATCGCGGGAGCGTCCAGCGCACCCACATAAACAAGAAAATCACAACGGCGACCTTTGTGAAAAAGACTGCAATGTTAATCAGGCCGAAGATCCATCCGTGGGAGCCATCTGGGATACCCGGAAAATGCCAGCCGCCAAAAAATAACGTTACGACAATAGCGGACCCGGTGATCATCGCGGCGTATTCGCCGAGAAAATAAAGCGCGAATTTCATCGAGCTGTATTCGGTGTTGTAGCCGCCCGCGAGCTCCTGCTCGGCCTCCGGCAAATCGAACGGTAGCCGGTTCGTTTCAGCGAAAAGTGCGATCATGAACACGAGGAACGAGATGATCATTGGAATCGTCAGCAGCCATTTCCACGGGTTCATCCAATCGCCAACGAAAGGCGCAATAAACCAACCATGCTCGACCTGGTACTGCACGACGCCTGTTAACCGCAAACTTCCAACAATGAGAAAAACCGGAATGACGGCCAGGCCAAGCGAAAGCTCGTACGAAAGCATTTGCGCGCTCGAACGAATGCCGCCGAGGAAGGGATATTTTGAATTGGAAGCCCAACCGCCGATGACGATCCCGTAAACACCTAACGACGAGATTGCGAATACAAAGAAGATCCCGACGTTTATGTCAGCAATCACCATGGGCACCCCGAACAAGCTGCTGCCGAACGGGACCACTGCGATCGTGATAATGGCCGGCATTACCGCGAGGCACGGCGCGAGCCAGTAGTAAAAAGTATTCGTAGCGCGAGGCGTGAAATCTTCTTTCAGCAATAGCTTGAACATGTCGGCGATAGGCTGGAACAACCCGGCGGGCCCAACGCGATTCGGCCCGACGCGATCCTGAATAAACGCGCTTACCCGGCGCTCCGCGTACACTGCGTAAGACACCATGAACAAGATTACCCCCAGCAGAATTCCGATCTTCAGTAGCGAGGTAATAATGAAAAAAGCGTCCATCGTGTCGTCATTTCTACCGCCGGGGTCCCGCTTGTGATTCGACTTGTCGAGTCATCGACGATCCGGGGTGAGCCTGTGCGTGATCTAACTGTGTACGAACAGCTCGACGTGCTTCCTGAATTTCGATCGCTTGTTCGATTGCTTCTTCGTCGCTTGGATGCGTCTCCGGCAATTCTTCCATTTTCAGAATCTGCACGCCGAGATCGCCGATCTTGCTGAGGCTCAATCCAGCGAAACGCGGGACTGTTTCGCTGATCCGACGGAAAACATCTTCAATCGAATGAAGCGAGTCGCCGCCGCCGACACCCTGAAGAAGATCGCGCAAAATCTCCCAATCATCGCGAGCATTCCCAGGCGGTCGAATGGCGCGATTTAGCCTTTGCAAGCGGCCCTTGCAGTTGACCATTGAACCACGTTTTTCGGCAAAACCGCATGCCGGAAGGACAACCGTTGCGTTTTTCGTCGCTTCGTTAGGCAATGTATTCATTACGACCAGGGCTGGGATTTTGCCGAGTTCTTCCACCGACAAGCCCAGGTGCATCGCATTCTCCTTCAGAATCACCAAGGCTTTGATTGCTCCTGATCTCACCGCGCTGGCGATATTCACGAGTTTTGCGCCGGGCGCGGAACTCGAACCTAGAATCAGCCGCGCGCCGATGGTGTTTGGATTGCGATCTTTGCTCAACAAAATGTGGTCTGCTTTTCCACGCCTTGGAACGATATCGATCCGTTTCACTCCTAATGAGTTCGCCAGTTGCGCGGTTAACCAAAGCTCTTCGTTAGTCATCCGTCCCGAAGCGACGATCGCAATCTCGGATCCGGAGAATTGCTTCAACTGGAGCGCTGCCTGGCCGATCGCCGTCGGCCAATCGGCCGGGACCAACTTCCCGTCGGAACGAATCTGCGGCTCCAGCAAGCGGTCCGGGGCTTCGAGATATTTGTAATTGAGCCGTCCATAATCGCACATCCAACATGAGTTAACGTGATTGTTCTCGCGGGGCGTTAGCCGATAGGTCACGTCCTCGCGCGTGCCGAGGACTATGTTGCATCCCGTCGCGCAGCTGGTGCAGATGCTCTTCGTTTCTTTGAGGAACCAGACCCGCATCTTGAAACGGAAATCGGTCGAAGTGAGCGCGCCCACGGGGCAAATGTCGACGGTATTTAGCGAATAATTGTTATTTAAAGACTTGCCAGGATGTGCCGTTAACACTGTGTGACTGCCGCGATCGACGAACCCGAGGACGTCGTCATGCGCAATTTCCTGGCAGAAACGGATGCAACGCGAGCAGAGAATGCAGCGCTCGTCATCCAGTGTCACGCGCGGGCCGAGTTGCACATTTTTCGGTTTCTTTACTTTGTTCTCGTGGAAACGCGATTGCGAATTGCCATAGTCGACACTGAACTCCTGTAAACGGCACTCGCCGGCCTGATCGCAGATCGGGCAATCAAGGGGGTGATTGATAAGAAGAAATTCCATGACGCCGCGCTGACATTCCTTCACCAGCGGTGAGTCCGTGCGAACGGCCATGCCTTCGGCGACATCCTGTGCGCAGCAAATCTGCGGACGCGGCATCCAGTTGATAATCGGTTTACCGTCGGCGCCGAGTTCCGGCTTGCGATCGGGCCCGAGCCTCGGAAATCCCATTTCAATCAAACACATCCGGCAATTACCCGGCGAACTCAGCTTTTTGTGATAGCAATACCGGGGAACGAAAACCCCAACCTGCTCGCAAGCCTCGATCACCCGCGTCCCCTTTGGAAACTGATGCCAGACCCCGTCGATCTGAACGCTGAACAATGGAATGCTGGTTCGTTAGGCATGTCTAAGGAAAGCAGGAATTGATTGATGAATTAGGAAAACAGGAAAGCAGGAAATTCATTCGAGAAGATTGGGCACCGAATCGATGGGCTTCTCGCGACAAAACCTCTTCACGGTCAGTGGCGCCGTGGCGAAGTTGAAGAGCAATCCATCGTCAAGATTAGTTGCTTTCAAGTAGCTGCGACCAATGGCGAAATGAATATCCTCTATGTGACTAATTGCTTTTAACTCAACAACGATTTTTCCTTCGACCAAAAAATCTAAACGGTGTTCGCCAATTTGATGATCGCGATAGAACAGGGGCACCGGGTACTGCCGAATGAATTGGATCCCACTTAATGCAAATTCAACCGCTAGGGCTTCTTCATAAATGGATTCCAAAAAGCCGGGTCCGAGCCCCCGATGTACCCGAATCGCCGCAGCAATAATTTGCTCGGTCAGTTTTGAGTCTCTGAGCTGTTTTCCTGTTTTCCTGCTTTCCTGATTCATATTCAGATCGTGCCTTTCGCCCCGGCTTTTTCCCAGCCGGGGTCGCGGGCCATGGGGACGGTGGGAATCGATTGTTCCTCGATTAATTCTTCGGATGTGTACTCGGGTGGAAGGGGTGGGGGGACGGGTTTTTGGGCGCGCTTCGCAAATTCTTCCGGGAATTTTTCGACGAAACTTTGCGTCGGCCAGGCGCAGGCTTCGCCAAAGGCGCAAATGGTGCGTCCCGCAATGTTGTCGCCGATGGTTTTCAGTGTCTTCGGGTCCTCTACCACGCCGCCGCCGCGAAGCATGCGGTCAGTGATTTTTTGCATCCAAAGCGAGCCTTCCCTGCAGGGTGTGCATTGGCCGCAGCTCTCGTGCGCGTAAAACTTGTTGATGTTGTTCAGCGCCCAAACCATGTCGCGCGAATCATCCAGCACGATCACACCGCCGGAACCCGCCATTGAGCCTGCCGCTGCGAGCGAATCGAAATCCATTTGGATATCGTCGATTGAGATTTCGCGTACAGTTGTCGAGCCGTCGGCTTGTCTTTCTTTCACCTTAAATCGTTCATCGGCGCGCAACACTTTCGCGGAGCTGCCGCCCGGAATAACGGCTTTAAGTTTTCGACCTGGTCGCAAACCGCCGGCCATCTCGTGGATCAGCTGTCCCATCGTGACGGCGCCGACTTCGACTTCGAAATATCCCGGACGCTGCACATCACCGCTTATGCACAGAACTCGGGTGCCTGTATTGTTAGGCCGCCCGAGGCGCGCATACTCCGCGCCGCCCATGCCGATAATGTGTTTAATGTTACATAGCGTCTCAACATTGTTCACGATCGTCGGACACATGTAGAGGCCCAGGACCGCGGGAAAATAAGGCGGCTTGATGCGGGGATAACCGCGTTTTCCCTCGAGCGACTCGATTAGCCCCGTTTCCTCGCCGCAAATGTAGGCGCCGGCGCCGCGGTGAACGTAAACTTCGACGTCGAATCCTGAACCTAGAATATTTTTACCAAGGAAATTGTGCTGCCGCGCTTCCTCGATCGCGCGCTCAAGGATTTTCGCGCCTTCCGGGAATTCTCCGCGGATGTAGATGTACGCGGTGTGTGCACCAAGCGCATAGCACGAGATCAACATGCCCTCGAGCAACTGGTGCGGATCGTCGTGAATGATATAGCGATCTTTGAATGTGCCCGGCTCGGATTCGTCCGCGTTACAGATTAAATACACCGGCCGCTTTTCGTCCGGCTTAATAAAACTCCATTTTAAACCGCACGAAAACCCCGCTCCGCCGCGGCCGCGGAGTCCAGAGTTTTTGACTTTGTTGACGATATCATCGCGCGACAGAGTCAACGCTTGTTTTAGTTGTTCGTAACCGCCGTCGCGCAGATAACAATCGATGTCGGTAGTCCAACCGGGGCGCCCGATGTTTTTATAGACCAATCGATGTTCCAAAGGGTGAGGCGGCCATGCCAACCCCGGATTGCCGATTGCGGATTGCTTGCCCGCCACAGCCTCGGCAGAGGCGGGCCGATTGCCAATCAGGTCGGCAGCGAACTGGGGCTTTACCTTCTCATGCAGCTCTTCGCCAACCATACACACCGGCGCGGTGTCGCAGCTGGCCAGACACTCAACAAATTCGACGCTGTAAGTTCCGTCGGCGCTGACCGCGATCGGACTATGCGCTTCTTCGCCAGCACTCGGACGTGGGATTCCCAGACGCTCGCGCAGATTTTCCATTACTTCCAATCCGCCCGCCATTGCGCAACTCAGCGTGCGGCAGATCCGGATATGTATTTTCCCGGCGGGATGCTGGCGGAACATTGGGTAAAAGGTGACCACCTCGAGAATGTTGATCGGTTGAAGTCCGAGTTTATCCGCGATCCAGAAGGTGGCTTCTTCGCTGATGAACCCGAAGTGTTCCTGCCATAAATGCAACAGCGGCAGTGACGCGCTGCGACGGTGTTCGCTTGGATAACGCGCAATCGCCGCGTCCATTTTCTGCTCCAATTCGGCGGGAATTTGGATACGCGTCGCGTCTGCCATCGTTGAACCTAACCCAGCGCATTGATACGCGGCAAATCGCGTTTCACACTGCGGTGTCCACTGGCCTCAGCCGGCGCACCATTGCGTTCGGGGCAACGTACGCTACGTGGATTAATCGGAGAGTGTGCTGTCCTTCGATTGCACTTTATCGTCCTTGAAGACGATGGTGACCGTGTCTTTGCCCTGACGATAAACGTATGTCGTTTGCTTCATAATCGTCGGGTCTTCAGTTTTCGACGAAGTCGGCTGACCCAAAATCGATTCGACCTGCTTCTTCGACATGCCTTCGGTGACCTGATCGACGTTCGCCTTGGTAATTCGTTTACCGATACAAGAGACACAGAGTGCGATCAAAACTACAAGGGCGAGACGCCCAGCCTTTTGTAGCATTGATTTCATCGTTCCATCATCTATCGCATTCGCCCATTACGAAGTCCAGACTGCCGAGCACGGCGGGCACATCACTGATCAGACACCCGGGCAAGAGTTCCGGGAGGATACTGAGGTTCACAAAGGATGGCGCGCGAATTTTCAACCGATACGGTACGCCGCCGCCTCTGCTGTTGATGTAAAAGCCCAGCTCGCCCTTGGGATTTTCGGCTCCGAAATAGACTTCGCCCGGCGGGGCATCGAGCCCTTCGGTGACCACAATGAAATGATGAATTAGTTCTTCCATTTTTGTCATCACTCGCGATTTCGGCGGGGTCATGTTTTTCCAATTCGAAACATTGATTGGACCGCCCGGCAGTTTCTCGATGGCCTGGTGCAAAATTCGCGCGCTCTGACGCATCTCCTCGATTCGCACCAGATAACGATCGTAACAATCACCTGCACTGCCGATCACCACGTCAAAATCGTACTGATCGTAATCGAGATACGGATGTTTGCGGCGTAGATCGTGTTCGATTCCGCTCGCTCGCAGATTTGGCCCCGAAATCGCATAGGCGATCGCGCGCTCCTTTGTGATGATGCCGATGTCTTTTGTGCGATCGACGAAAATCTTGTTCCGGGTCAGCAACCTGTCGCATTCATCGAGACTTGGGCCAAAGTCGTGGAGGAATTGTTTAAGTTGAGGGATAAAGCCTTCCGGAAGATCGCGGATTTGTCCTCCCACCCGGGTGTAAGATGTGGTGAACCGGGCGCCTGTCAGGAGTTCGAAGAGGTTATAAAGCTTTTCGCGTTCGGTGAACGTGTAGAGAAAAACAGACATCGCGCCGAGATCGAGCGCCATCGCGCCGAGTCCCAGGAGATGCGAGGAAATGCGCGACGTTTCGCAGCAGATCGTGCGGATCGCTTTTCCGCGCGGCGGGATTTCCCATTCCATCAATTTTTCCACCGCGAGTGCGTAAGCCACATTATTCGACAGCGGCGCGAGATAATCGAGCCGGTCAGTATACGGCACGAATTGATTGTATTGCATGTTCTCGGCGATCTTCTCGTCGCCGCGATGCAGAAACCCGATGTCCGGCGTGGCTTTGGTGATTATCTCGCCATCCAGCTCCAGCACGAGCCGCAAAACGCCGTGCGTAGCCGGATGCGACGGCCCCATGTTAAGCACCATCTTCTCGCCGATATCGTCCTGCCCCGGCTCGCGTAACACCGCGTCGGCTGCCGCGACCCGGGTGACCGGGTCCGGTGATTCGATCTCGCGTGTGGTGAATGGCATGATGAAGAACGTTACAATCTTTCGGGTAAGATTTACGCTGGCGAATCGAGCTTTCTTCCGCAAGCGATTTCTGGGGAGCGGAAGACACGGCGATCGCTCCCCAGAAGGCGCTCGCGCTTGGGGCGAAACACGATTAACTACGTCCCCATATGCCGAAAAAAATCGCACTACTTTTTGCCGGTCAGGGCGCGCAATGCGTTGGGATGGGACGCGACCTCGCTGAACGATATCCGGTTGCGGGGGATTTGTTTCGTCAGGCCGATGAAATCCTCGGTCGAAACTTATGCGACATCGCGTGGAACGGGCCGATGGAGGAGTTGACCAACACCTCAAATTGCCAGCCGGCGCTTTACGTTCACGCGCTGGCTGCTCTGGTGGCGTTGCGCGAGGTCTTCGGCGAGTTTGAAGTCGGCGGCGCGGCAGGCCTGTCGTTAGGGGAAATCAGCGCGCACGCAGCAGCAGGCACCTTTGATTTTGCTACTGGACTCAAGCTCGTGCAAAAGCGCGGCGAATTTATGGATGAAGCGTGCGCAACCACGCAAGGCGGGATGGCAGCTATGATTGGTGGCTTGGAAAACGATGTGCGCCGGCTCGCCGCGGATGAGGACGTCGACATTGCCAATATCAATTCGCCTAATCAGATCGTCATTTCAGGCGAGTTGGCGAACGTTGAGACCTCCGTCGGTGTGGCGAAGGAGTACGGCATAGGTCGCGCAATGATGCTCAATGTTGCTGGCGCATATCATTCGCGTCTCATGGAAAGTGCCTACGTAAAACTAGAGGAAGTGCTTGCCGATGTTCCGATGCAATCGCCGCGCTTCCCCGTGATCAGCAACGTGACCGGTGAAGAAGTGAAAAAGCCTGAAGAAATCCGGGAAACTCTCCGCGATCAGGTCACCGGCACGGTGCGGTGGACAGATTGTATGCAGCGCCTGATCGACCTTGGCTGTGATTTTTTCGTTGAGCTTGGCCCTGGCAACGTGCTCGCAGGGTTATTGAAACGCACGAACCGCGAGATTGCTGTGATTTCCGTCGGCGACGCCGAATCTGTTGATAGGTGCCGTGCCGCGCTGTAGCCGCTTCGCTGTGCGAAGCGTCAATCATCGGTACCTGGGATCTTCGCGCACGCTGCGACCGCTACAAGATCGACAATTGCGGTTGGTCGTCGTAATTGTGCCCAATGACACTGCAACAGCGTGTGGATTCAGATCTGAAGGAGGCGATGCGCGCCAAAGAGGCAACGAAATTGGGCGTACTGCGCATGCTCAAATCGGCGTTGAAATATGCGGCGATCGCAAAATCTGATGCCGAGGCCGAACTCAGTGAAGCTGAAGCGGTTCAAGTCATCCGCAAGCAAGCGAAGCAACGCCAGGATTCGATCGAAAGTTTTGAAAAAGGCGGCCGCGCTGAATTGGCGGACAAAGAAAAAGAAGAGTTGGCGATTTTGAATTCTTATCTTCCGCAAGGGATGAGCCCGGACGAACTGGCCAAAGTCGTGCGCGAAACCATTGCTGAAGTCGGCGCCACTTCCAAAGCGCAAATGGGCGCAATAATGAAAGCGTTACAGCCGAAGGTAGGCGGTCGCGCCGATGGCAAGATGCTTAGCGCGGAAGTGCAAAAACAGCTGGTCTCGTGAATTGAGAACCGTGAATCGTGAATCGGTTTCGTTAAAGATGACGCGCCCTGGCGTCGTTAGGCGGCCCGAGGGCGAGCCGTCTCCATCCGATGTAGCGATTTAACGATTCACGATTTAACGTGTTCGCCATGCTCAGCGCCATCATCGTAGCCGGCGGCGGTAGCCAACGCATGGGGTTCGATAAGTTGTTTGCCACAATCGCCGGCGAACCGGTGATCGCTCACGCGATGCGCGCCTTTGAACGTGCGACTTGCGTAAGTGAAATCGTAGTGGTGGCGCGTGAACAATGTCATGATGAAATAAAAAAAATCGTGTCCGGCGCAGGTTTTAAAAAAGTCCGGGCGATTGTTCCCGGCGGCGAACGCCGGCAGGATTCCGTTCGGGGTGGCCTGGATCATATCGATCGCGACGCGAAATATGTCGCCGTGCACGACGCGGCCCGACCGTTGGTTACTCCCGAGGAAATCGAACGTGCTTTCGAGCAGTGCCGCGTCCATGGCGCTTCCACTTTGGCGCAACCAATTAACGACACGCTAAAACACGCGGATGCCGATCTCCTGGTCGACGGTTCAGTCGATCGACATCAGCTGTACGCGATGCAAACGCCACAGATTTTCGACCGAAACTTAATTGAGGACGCCTACCGCGCTGTGTACGCCAAAAACGTTTCGGTGACCGATGAAGTCTCAGCAGTCGAGCGACTCGGCCGGAAGATCGCAATCGTTCTCAACGCCGATTTTAATTTCAAAATCACTTACCCGCGGGATTTGCCGGTCGCGGATTTTATTCTCCGCGACCGCACGAAGAATAATCGATAGGGCGCGTCATCTCGTGCGTCCGTGATGAAGTAACGAATCAAAAGCGGCGTGCAGAGCACTGTCCGCCTAACCCCGTAGATCTTTTTTAGCGGCCCATCGCCAAGCGCTCGGAAAGCAGCCGCGGCAGACCGGCCTTCGTGATTTTCTTCTGTGCGGTGGCAAGATCGTATTTTACCCGCAACAATTCGACGAGGTTGTTATCGACGTCGAAAATGCAATATCCGGCGCGCCAGTTGCCATCGCGGGGCTGGCCAACGCTGCCGGCGTTAATGAAATATTTTTTGCCGGGCTCGATGCGAATGTGCTCCGACGTCTGACGTCGAACACCTTCATCTCGCACAAATACCATCGGCACGTGCGTGTGGCCGAAGAAACAGACAGTCGTGCGCTGATACGTAAAACTCGCGACTGCGTCCAGATTGTTGAATACGTAGCCCCATTGCGCGGGCGTATCCAGAGTGGCGTGAACGATGGTAAAATCGTGCACCCGTCGCTGCAATGGCAGGCTGCGGAGCCATTCCCTGTGCTCTTCATTCAAATGTTCGCGCGTCCATTCGATCGCGCGTTCGGCGAGCTCGTTGAAGCGTTCCGATGACGCGGGAAAGGTTGCCTGCTCGTCGTGGTTGCCTTTCACCGCCGGGCAATCCAGCTCGCGGACAAGCTGGATGCATTCGCCCGGATTCGCGTTGTAACCGACGATGTCGCCCAGACAAACGAAATGCGTACATCTGCGTTGGCGCGCGTCGTTCATCACGGCTTCAAGCGCTTCTAGATTGGAATGAATGTCACTGAAAATGGCGAACCGCATTACAACCCCCCTCAACCACGGAAAGGTCAGAATCTTACAACGGAAGAACGTGGACGCACCAACGTTTTGGTGCGTGAAAATGAATTTTGCGGCGGGGCGAACTGACCTAAGGAATTCCCTGAATGAATCCCTTAGCGTTTCATCAGTTTATCAGGAATCCGTTGCTCCGGCGGAATCGCCAGTTTGTCTTCAAGGAACTGTAGCCGCTTAATCAGAGTCGGAAGTCGTTCCTTTTCGCCCTCGTCGTAGAGACTGCGTAAGCGCTCGTATGCCTCGCGTTCGCGGCCCTCGCAATACGACAGCTCGTACGCCGAGAATCTCCTGTCCCACGGCTTCGCATCCGGCAACGTCGCTGCCTTGGCGTAATATTCTGCGGCGCGCTCGTGGTCCTTGTATTTTTCCTTGTACAACCTCGCGAGCGCTTCATAGAGCTCGGGGCGATCGGGATTATTTTTAATTCCGCGCTCGAGGAACTCCTTGCCGATCGCGAAGTATTCGCGCTGCGCTTTGACTCGCAGCGCCTGGCGCGGCTGGCTGGTATCGTTCATCGCCGCGACGCTCGCGTTCCACGCCATGTGCCACGCAGCGGTGTCCCAAAACAGGAGTACCCGTGGTTGCAGTGTCGTGATTTGACGAAACAGCCACAGCATCCGGCCCCATTGAGTGTTTTCCCAAGCTGCGTGCGCCTGGATAAAAAGCGCATCGGCGACGATGGCTCGAAATCCGCTCAATGCAGCGATGAATCCCAGTTGCCCGACTTTTTCACGAAGATCGAGGTTGAATTCGACGCCACGGAAGTGTTCCTGCCGGTGAAGAGCAGCAAGATCGTGTTCGACCGGCAATTTAAGCAGACCCACCACGATCAATACCGCCAGCGCGATCAGGCCTCGCGTCATAGTTCTTTTCCGTAAAACACGAAAACCGACAATAACGTGTAGATGACCGTATAGAAGATGCCGAGCAGCGCGGTCTTAAAGAACAGTGCCATCGAAATCGCGGTGCCGGCGACGATATCATCCACCAGATTGAAAGCCTGCAGATCAGGAAAGAGCAGCGCCAGGATCGCAAGAAAGACGCGTGTGATTAAACCGCCGCCATGTGCCATGAGCCAATACTCACGAGCAGTGGCTTCCAAGTGTCCGATAAAATAAATAAAAACCATCACCACGATGGTGAAGATCGTTGAGGTGGCGAAGGTAGAAACAAACAGCGTTAAGGCAGTGAGCAGGCACGCTTTCAGAAAGATGATGATGATTCCCGGAATCAGATCAACGTTGAAGGCGGACGCGCGAACAGCGTTGAGAGCATCGGCGAGCTGCTCCGGCGGTGCGCTGGCCATTTGTTTCGCGGTGACCTGCAGCACTGCCTGCTCGCGCATGTACAGCACTGCCAGGAACGCCGCGACCATCACCAGCGTGCTGATCGCCAGCAACAGAAGAACTCCGGCAATTTTGCCCACAACGTACTCGAAACGCGGCACTGGCTTGGCGAGAATAGTATAAAGGGTCCGATCTTCGACGTCCTGAGGCAGCATTCGCGCCGTGGCGACGATTGCCAGCAACGAAGTGAACATCGAGATCGCACCTAACGAGACGTCCTTCAGGATTTGGAATTCCTGCTGGAAAGAGAATTGCGCCATGAAAATCGAACTGCCGATCAACAGCAGCCCGAACACCAGCAGCACATAAAAGACTTTCAGGCGCGTCAGCTCAGTCAGCGTGTTGCCGGTGATAGCGAGAATGCGTGACAGAGAGAAAACGCGGTGGCGCTTCGGGATCATTGAAGCGTTGAATGGTTGAAGCGTTGAAGCTGTTTCGCCGTCTGTCATTTCAGTCCAGTAAGTTCGTCACTCACGAGTTGAGCGCTTGTCGTTTCCTCCGGTCGATTCAAGGAACAATCTTTCCAGCGTGGTGGTCGATTTTCGCCGCTCGAGCAATTTCGCGTTCGACCGGCCAATGCACGATTCAATCTCTTGCACCAGCTCGTCAGACGCATCGGCGATGACGAGCTCGGTTTGATTTTCGATTGCGATTAAATCCTGCAAACGGCCTTCGCGAACCAACACGCCATCGGCAAGAATCCCGATGCGGTCGCAAATTTCCTGCGCTTGCGCCAGCAAATGTGATGAGAGCAGCACCGTGATTCCGCGGCGCTTCATATCCATGATGAGGTCGCGAATTTCACGTGACCCCGCCGGATCGACGCCGGCCGTCGGTTCATCCAGGACCACCAGCCTTGGATCGTAAATCAAAGCTTGCGCCAGCCCGATGCGTTGCAGCATTCCTTTGGAATACGTACCCAATCGGCGGTCGCGCGCGTTGTTCAGCCCAACAAGATCGAGCAGCTCGTTTATGCGGTTCTTCAATGTTGCGCCTGTCATTCCGCAAAGGCGCCCAAAAAAACGCAGTGTTTCCGCGCCGGTGAGAAATTTGTAGAAATATGGATTTTCTGGAAGAAAACCAACTGCTTCACGGCTCTCAACGCGGCGACTGTCTCGTCCAAAAATTTCCGTGCGGCCGCGCGTCGGTGACACCAGGCCGAGAATAATTTTCAGTGTAGTGCTTTTGCCGGAGCCATTCGGCCCGAGCAATCCGTACACTTCGCCTGGCTCGATGCGGAGAGTGAGGTCCTTTACCGCGACAACCCTGCGAGTGGGATGGAAATGAACAGGAAAAACTTTGGTCAGCGCGTGAACCGCTATAGCCGGATCGGTCTCAGGGCCGGGGTGTGACGATTCAGTCATGGCGAATTTCAAACCCGCGGGCAGCCACCGGTTCGTTCAACTTGTTCTCGGTTTGTTTGCGAATGAGTGAGTGAAGTTCGCTTTGAGCGACCTGATCAAGAAACGCGCGTGCTTCGGCTTCATCACCTGTAACCTGAAGTTCTACGCGGCCGTCCGGCAGGTTGCGTATCCAACCAGTTACGTCAAAGCCTTTGGCGATGTGGCGCACAGTGAAACGGAATCCAACGCCCTGGACGTGACCTTCATAAAATACCTGAAGCGAGATCATCACCTGCTCCAAGTTAGAACCAAGGCATCGTCTATTTATAGGAATAGACGAGACAGAAACTACCTTCCTGGTCCGCAACCGAATCAACCGATACAAAATACTGACCGCTGTTCTCGGGTGCGAAGCCGGCGGCCGCTTTGTCTCCTTCGTTGAAATTCTCCGTGGTCATTTGCTTTCCGCTTTCGTCATAAAGGCTCACGCCGACTTTTTTCAGCGGCTCCGCTGTGCCTACGGAAAACCAATACTGATTTCCCGCATAAAGGTTCACTGCGATCAGGGCGTGATCGTGTGGTTTAAGCACGCCGCACGAATGTCCGTCTCGAATTTTGAACCCGTCGTTTCCAAATGCTCCGGCGAGTTCGAGTGCGTCTCTGCGCGCAGATACTTCGGTGTCTGTGTCTGCGCGAAGAACGACGCTTGCGCTCAGCGCAAAAATCAAAATGAAAAATCGCAGGCAACGTTTCATTTGGGTTAATCCTTGCTCTCTATTTTTGTCATCAGCTTGCTGACCGCCTCATTGAGTTTTTTCACGTCGTCAGCCGTCGGCACCTTGCCCTCTGGAAAGTTAACGAGCTTCTCAATTCCGCTGAGTTGCTCGCTGACATCTTTGACCAGGGGTTCCTGACGTAATTCCGGGGAGATTGCATTCAGCTTTGATTGCATGAAGTGAACCAGTGTCGGTTCGCGCAGAACCTTTGCGGCGGTTTCATTATAGTTCTTCATGATCGCGCCTGTAACCACCTGAGTTCCGCGGATCCACCCGCCAATAGTGACAAGAATGACCAGGTCCTGATCGGCGTGCGATTGCATCGAGGTTTTCACCTCATTTTGTGTCGCTTCCAATTCCTCCTGGAGGGTGTCCCATTCATTGTGTTCGGCAAAGTCGTTGATGCTATTGCCGCGGGTGAGCAATTGATCGCTCACTCCCAGCGCCTTTCCGAGCTTCATGATGTCCGACCCGATATTCTTCACCTGTTGACCATCCTTGGCTTCCACGGCGATGAATCCATCGGCTATTAAACCACCGAGGTTTAGAGCGATCTGCGCACGATTACCGTACGTCGTGGGAATTGGTGCGCGGTATTGAGCTGACCAGTTAATTTTTCCCGCTTTCCCAAGCGCGGCGAACAACTCGCCCGGCGTCGGGACAGTGACCGAATCGCTTTTGACGGCTTTAGCCATTTGATCCGACGAGAGGGTTTGTCCTTCGCCGGCCGTCGCTACGGAAATGGCAGCAAGCAGGGCAAGCATTGGCAGTGCGACCAAACGAATCATCGCGAAGATTATGCGTGCCTTAACGAAATTGCCAATCGGAATCTCTCACAGCCTCAGCCGGTTCCTTAAGGCCTCTACGATTTGCCTCCTGAACCCAAAGCTGTTCTAGTCCGCGCAGAACCTATGGCGAGCACTGATATTACTCACATTCACGCCCGAGAGATCTTGGATTCACGCGGCAATCCGACCGTTGAAGCGGACGTCCGCGTCGAAAGCGGCGCGCTGGGACGGGCAGCCGTCCCCAGTGGAGCGAGCACGGGCGAACATGAAGCATTGGAATTGCGCGACGGCGACAAGAGCCGCTTCTGCGGCAAAAGCGTGAGAAAAGCGGTTGGCAATGTTAACCACAAGATTGCGCCGGTTCTCAAGGGACTGGATGCGCGAGAGCAGGCGACCATCGACAACAAACTGATCGATATCGACGGTACACCGACAAAAAAAAATCTCGGCGCCAATGCGACCCTAGCCGTTTCTCTGGCAGTCGCGCGTGCGGCCGCAGCCGCTGAAAACCTGCCGCTGTTCCGATATCTCGGCGGACCTGAAGCGCGAGTACTTCCGGTGCCGATGATGAACATCCTGAATGGGGGCGCCCATTCCGATGCGCCAATCGATTTTCAAGAATTCATGGTCGTGCCTCGCGGCGCGCCGACCTTTTCGGAAGGATTGCGTTACGGCACGGAAGTGTATCACGCGCTCAAATCTGTTTTGAAAGCGCGGCATCTTTCCACGGCCATCGGCGACGAAGGAGGATTTGCGCCGCAACTCGATTCCGCTGAAGACGCGTTAGAGTCGATATCCGCAGCGGTCGAGAAAGCCGGTTACAAGCTGGGCGAACAGATCTTCATCGCGCTCGATCCCGCTGCGTCGGAATTTTATGACTGCGACCAGAAACTATACATTTTCAAAAAATCAGGTGGCGCAAAGAAGACCGCCGAAGAATTGGTCGACTATTATGCCGAGCTTTGTGCGCGGTTCCCGATCATCTCGATCGAAGACGGCTGCGCGGAGAATGATTGGGATGGCTGGAAGAAATTGACGAAAAAACTCGGCTCCAAGATCCAACTGGTCGGCGACGATCTTTTTGTGACCAACGTAAAATTTCTTCAAAAAGGAATTGCCGAGCACGTGGCGAATTCAATTCTTATCAAGGTAAATCAGATCGGTACGCTGACGGAAACGCTGGCAACGATCGACGTGGCCAAGAAAAATAATTACACCACCGTGATCAGCCATCGCTCGGGTGAAACCGAGGACACGACCATTGCCGATATCGCGGTAGGAACGAACGCCGGCCAGATCAAGACGGGTGCGCCGTGCCGCAGCGACCGCGTGGCCAAGTACAACCAGCTGTTGCGGATCGAGGAAGAACTTGGTGACAAAGCGGTGTACGGCGCTACAATCCGCTGAAGTGGAGCACGGTTACTCTGATTTCCGCGCGCGTCGCGAGGCCACAGTCTGGCAGCGACTTAACCGGATTCTCCTGGTTCTGCTGATCATCGCGATCTGGCTCGTCATCGTGAGCCTGTTTGTGCCGCCATATAAAAAGCTGATGCAGAGCCGCACTGAGATCGACAAGCTTCAGCTACAAGTTAGCGAGCAACAAAATTTGCTGGCAAAGCAGACACGCGAGGTCAATTTGCTCAAGACTGATGTGAGCTATCTGGAAACGATCGCACGCGACCGTCTTGACCTAATGAAGGAAGGCGAAACAATCTTCCGCCTGGAAACCGCGCGGGCGAAAGCAAAACCCGTCCCTGCCGGGCGTAAGTAGATTGTAGGGGCGCTTGTGCCAAGCGCCCTATTTTTGAATTCGGCGTTCGTCACAAACACCGCCACATTTTTGCACTTTACGCCGAGTCAAATTATCGTTCCCGCATGCCAACGGAAATCTCCATTCCAGATGCCGAGGATCTGAAGTCGCGAGTGCGCGAATTGCGGAGGTTTCTTTGACGTCGAACAGCTGCAGAAAAATCTAGCTGCGATTGAAGCGCGGATGGCTGCGCCTGATTTCTGGTCGAATCGAGAGCGCGCTCAGACTGATGTCGAGGAAGTTTCGCGATTACGTTCGCTGATCAATCCGTTCCAACAACTGGAACGCGAAATCGAGGATTTCAGCGCATTGCAAGAACTCGCTGCGGAAGAAAGCGATCCGGCGCATCGCGCGCAGGCGGAGAAAGAAGTAGTAACCGAACATGACCGTCTCTCTCACCAGCTCGACGAGTTTGAGCTCCGTCAGTTTCTGTCCGGCGAGAACGATCGCGCTAACGCGTTTGTAACGATTCATTCCGGTGCCGGTGGGACAGAATCGTGCGATTGGGCCGACATGTTACTTCGAATGTACCAACGCTGGATTGAGCGCGGCGGTTTCAAATCCGAGACCGTGGACATTCAACAGGGCGAAGAAGTCGGAATCAAATCGGTGACTTTGCTCGTAACAGGGGAGTACCGGGTACGGACATCTGCAAACTGAGCGTGGCGTGCATCGGCTCGTTCGCATCTCGCCGTTTGACGCGAATAAACGTCGGCACACATCATTCGCGAGCGTGGATGTTGTGCCCGAAATCGCTGACACTGCACCGATTGAAGTTAATCCGACCGATCTCGAGATCGGCACGTTTCGCAGCGGCGGTAAGGGTGGACAAAACGTAAATAAGGTCGAAACTGCGGTGCGGATTTTGCACAAACCGAGCGGGATCGTCGTGGCCTGCCAGGCTGAGCGCAGCCAGG
This sequence comes from uncultured Verrucomicrobiae bacterium, assembly GCA_963804875.1. Classification (GTDB taxonomy): domain Bacteria; phylum Verrucomicrobiota; class Verrucomicrobiia; order Chthoniobacterales; family UBA10450; genus Udaeobacter. The sequence goes on along the minus strand of CAWDRX010000004.1, from coordinate 133,371 downwards.
GGCGCAATCGCGAGCTGGCGATGAAAATGTTGAAAGCAAAACTTTATCAGCTCGAAGAAGACAAGAAACGGGCCGAGATAGAGCGGCAATACGGGGAGAAAGGTGAGATCGCGTGGGGAAGTCAAATTCGCTCGTACGTGTTTCAGCCATATCAAATGGTGAAAGACCACCGCACCGGCGCCGAGACGAGTAACGTGCAAGCGGTGATGGATGGCGACATCGACATGTTTATCCAGGCAAAATTGCGCGGTCAGAAAAACACAAAGGGCGACGACAAAGAGTTGTAGAGGGAGCGACCGCGTCGAACGCCGTTACACTGTTAGCAGCTTCAGCCGAAAACGAACATCGAACTCGCCGCCGTTATGTGCGCGGCAACAGGCGAGACATGCGACCGTGCGTTTGAGCTTGCGTACGCGAGGGAAATCGCGCCGGCAACTCGGGCAACGGTAGATGAAACGCGGCGCATACCGCTTCGCTGGAAACGGCAACGTATGACAACGCTTCTCGTCTGCGATTCCCAAATCGCGACAAGCTTGCTGCCACTCGGGTCCGTGCGGTGAAATCCGCCGCCGGCCTGCTCGAAATTGCGCGAGAATATGAGCAAGCTCGTGACGCAGCGTGCGATCGACTTCTTCGGAGTGCTCAACCAGCCGTGGATTTAGCGAAACCAGTTTCTGGCGATAATCAGCGCGGCCTGCGGCTGTTTGAAGACGGGAATTCCACTCAACCCGAAGTTCTGTTGCGATTCGTTTGGCGCCTAACGAGCACAAGAGTTGGCGGGCTTTTGCTTCAAGATCGCTTGTTTTGTAGCCGCTTCGCTGTGCGAAGCGCGGCGTCTCCCACAGGGACGCAGCTACAGTCTGAAACGTGAACTCGAGTTGCCTAAGCGACGGCATATTCGCGGGCGTCTTTGGTTCGCTTCGCGATTCGCTCGAGTACATCCGCTGCAGCGGTGATTTCTTCTGCGGTCGTCCGTCTGCCAAGCGAAAAACGAATGGCCGACCTGGCGCTTTCCATCGGCAAACCCATGGCAAGCAAAACGTGCGACGCCCTCACCGAGCCAACCATGCAGGCCGAACCGCTCGACGCGCAAACGCCTTCCAAATCCAGGGCCATCAGCATCGTTTCCGAATCAACGCCGATAAAACTCACATTGAGTGTGTTACCAAGACGATGGACTCGGTCGCCATTCTGCTGCGCGTCCGGGAAAAGCTTTGCAATGCGTCCCCAGAAATCATCACGCAATTTTGCTTCGCGTTGCCTCTCCTCGTCGGCGTCGCTTAAAACCCACTCGGCGGCCGCAGCCATTCCAGCTACGCCAGCGACGTTTTCAGTCCCCGGGCGCCGCTGATTTTCATGCGCACCGCCGAACATGATTGGCTGAATCGGCAAACCGCTTCGCAAAAATAAAAATCCAGTTCCCTTCGGGCCGTAGAATTTGTGCGAGGCAAAACTGCCGGCATCGACTAATGAGACGTCGATATCCACTTTGCCGAATCCCTGGACCATATCGCTGTGAAGCAACACGCCGCGTTCGCGGCATATTCGCGAAATTTCGCGCATTGGCTGGACGACGCCGGTTTCGTTATTGGCAGTCATGATCGAGACGAGTTTGGTGTCCGGCCGAAACGAATCGGCGAGCTGATCGAGGTCGACCATTCCGGTTTTGGAAACATTGAGCCAGGTGACTTCAAAACCTTCGCGATCTTCAAGGTGTTCGACTGCGTGCATCACTGCGTGATGCTCGGCTTTGTTCGAGATGATGTGTCCTCCATGCGAAGATCCACACCGCGCCAGGCCGAACAGACCGAGATTGCATGACTCGGTTGCGCCGCTGTTAAAAATGATTTCGCCGGGTTTCGCGTGCAGGAGCGCGGCGAGTTTGTCGCGAGCGTCGTCAACTGCAGCGCGCGCTTCGCGGCCAGCGGCGTGGACACTGGAGGGATTGCCGAAATGGCGATTGAGATATGGGAGCATCGCCTCGCGCGCTGCATCGCATATCGGTGTAGTGGCGTTGTAATCGAGATAAATCATCAATTCTTCCCCTTCCTCCGACTCTTACTCTTGCTCATGCTCGTTCCCGTTGTAGCCGCGTCTCTGCCATTGCGCTTCGCACAGCGAAGCGGCTACAGGATTGGCCGCTGTTCTCATTTCTGAAATTCATCACGCGCTGTTGGAGTCTCGTGTTTTCGTTTCGGCACCACACGAACTTCTTTTTCTTCGTAGTAGACGAGCGAATGCGGTGGAACGCTCTTGGTTAAGAAAACGTTGGCGCCGATCGTGGAATTCGCCCCAATCACGGTATCGCCGCCCATAATCGTGGTTCCGGCATAAATGCAGACGCCGTCTTCGATCGTCGGGTGGCGCTTCTTTCCACGCAATGCTTGCCCTGCGCCAAGCGAACGGGCAATGAATGAGACGCCCTGGTAAAGTTTCACGTGTGACCCGATTTTGGTCGTTTCGCCGACGACCACTCCAGTGCCGTGGTCGATGAAGAAATGCGAACCGATTTCCGCGCCGGGATGAATATCGATTCCCGTGCGGCTGTGCGCCCACTCCGTCATGATCCGTGGAATCAGCGGCACCTTTCCGTAGAGCAGATGCGCCATTCGATAAATGGCGATCGCCTCCAGCGCGGGATACGCGAGGATGATTTCCTCGTAAGTCGTGGCGGCCGGATCGCCTTCGTAAGCAGCATCGATGTCCGTCCAAAGCATTCGGCGCACAGATGGCAGCCGCCTGAAAAATTCCATCAATACTTCTTCGGCTTTTGCTTCCGTTGCTTCATCGGGGGGAATCTTGCCGAGGCTTCTGCAAATTTCGGTTTTCAGTCGCGCGTGCAAATGTCTAACGCGAATGCGCGTGGTGTCGGCGAGGTCTTCCGAGCTCACGAGCGCTTCACTGCGAAAACCGGGAAACATCAGGCTCATCAGCTCGGTGCAAGCCGCTTCGATAGATAAGCGCGACGGAAGGGAGGCAGCGGCGGCGAGATAATTTATTCCACCGGTCTCGCCATAGGTATGAAGCAATTCATCAATTGCATCCCGCATCGTCGTGGCCATCGCGTGGAAATATGCGCCCGCTGAGCGTGAAAAAAAGTGAAAGTATGAATGAGGGCGGGAAGCCGTTGAAACGGCTTGTGCCTTGCGGCTGCCGTGATCACCGGCCTAAAGGCCGGTGTTAATGAAAAGAGATGTGATTGTCTGTGCGGTCGTTCATCGGCGGGATCATCGGCAATATGTGTATTGGTGCGGGAATTGCCGGCAATGGCAACGGTAGTCGAAATTCGTAGTGAGTTCCTCGGACGCCGTCACGAGAAAGACCGTGCAGCGGTAGTTCGGTTGATGACTAGACTCAAATTCGGGCTCTCCTTAACACCGGCTTTTAAGCCGGTGCCCGCCGAGCGAAGAATGGACATTAGCCGTTTTAACGGCTTACGATCGCAGCGATATGTCGGTGCATTCGTACTCTCGCCGCTGGGTTCACCTGATCTGGGGTACGTTGAATCGCCAGCGACTTTTAAACAAAAAGGCCGCGGCGGGCCTGTCGCGGTATATGGCGGAATACGCCGACAAGCAGGGCATGTACATGAAAATCAATTTCGTGAACCCTGATCATGTTCACGCGCTAATCGACTTACCCACCGCTCTCTCAATCGAGAAGCTCGTCCAACTTCTCAAGGGAAGCTCTTCACACTGGGTTAATGCCAGCGACCTCATCACGGGGAAATTTGCGTGGGCCAGAGGATATGGAGCGTTCTCGGTGTCGCAGTCAAACGCAGATCAGGTGGCGCGATATATCGCGGATCAAGAAGAACATCATCGCATACGCACTTTCGCAGAGGAATTGCGAGAATTTATCGACCGTCACGGGCTGCGTTGGCACGACGAAGAAAGCCGTTGAAACGGCTAACAGCGTGTTGCGGTGCATGATCCACCGGCCTGAAGGCCGGTGTTAATGAGATTTGAGCGGCGCCATTACTCGTCTCAACTTCTGCGAATGAGAATTGCTTTGAGTACGCATTGCCAAAACTCTAATGCCGAGCGACGGCGGACGCGGCCACGGTAATGAGAATTAGATTGGAAAACGCCGGCTTTCATTAACACCGGCCGTCAGGCCGGTAATTATCGAAGCAAAGCGCAAGCCGTTTCAACGGCTTTAGATCGCTCCGATTCGGAACCGACGACAGCCATTTACGTCCCGCGGGCCTGGAGCCACTGCAGGGCGAAGCGGGCGACCTCGCGCGAGTTTTTCAGGTCGAGTTTATCTTTTATGTGCGCGCGATGCGTTTCCACCGTTTTCGGGCTAAGATGCAACAGCTTGGCGATCTGACGTACTTCGTGGCCTTTGCCGATCAGCTCGAGAATTTCAAGTTCGCGATCGCTCAGTCTCTCGACAGCGTCTACTTCACCTTCGGCCTGACGATGTGCGAACTTTGTGATCACCTGTGCTGCCATGGACGGGCTGAGATAAGGATGCCCGTTAAAGACTTCGCGGATTGCATGGATTACGTTTGCCATCGCTTCATGTTTCATTACATAGCCGTCCGCCCCCGCGCGCAGCGCCCGCAACGCATAAAGCGATTCATCGTGCATCGAGAGCACCAGGACCGGCAGCTTCGCGAATTCTGCACGGATGTTTTTGATGAGCTCAATCCCGTTTGCGCCCGGTAAACTGAGATCGACAATCACCAAATCGGGATGTAATTGGCGAATCACCTCCATGGCCTTTGCGGCGTCGCCTGCCTCACCGCACACTGCAAACGTCCCATCGGAATGAATCATCTCCTGAAGACCTTTGCGAAACAACGGGTGATCATCCACGATCACGATGCGCTTGGCATCTGGTGAATTGCACAGAGGATTCTTGTTAGTTGAACGGACAGCTGCTGGCTGAGCTGAAACTGATTTGCGTGCAGGAGTGTCCACTGTGAGCATCGATCTTCTCTTGGTCGTCTTCTAACCTCGATCAGAAATCGCGGCTGAGCCGCTCGTCAGATGTTGCAAATTTGGAGTGGAATTAGCTACCGCCGCTTTGGATTTCACTACCAATTGTTTTTTTGTTTCGCCGTTTCTTCGTAATTTGTTCAGCCGTGCTGCTCCATCCGGGCAATAACAGGATAGACGGGTACCACCGTTTTTTGGAGAATCGATTTCCATGCGGCCGCCGATCAATTGGGCACGGTAATTCATGATGTGAAAACCAAGGCCACGATTCAATTGTGATTCCCCGGAAACTCCGATGCCGTCATCGGTTACACGCAAAACCATTCCCTCCCGCGACCGCTCCAATTTGACGACGATTTCCCGCGCTTGCGCGTGTTTGTTGGCATTGATGACAGCTTCACGCGCGATGCGGTACAGATGCGCCGCGACCGCGTCATCGTTGATTTTAAACGAAGGTTTTATCTCCAACCGACACGGCGTTCGCCAGATTTCGCGGTCAACCAAATCCTGCAGCGCGACGACGAGTCCGGCTGCATCAACGTCGAGCCGATGCAGGGCTCGTGAAAGATTGCGTGTATCTGTTGCAGCCTCGTTCACCAGTTCGGCGATTTTATCGATATCTCCTGCGTCGATAACGCGATGGTTTTTCAAGCGCAACGCGACCGAGCGCGCCATGAATGCGACAGCGGTGAGATGCTGGCAAAGACCGTCATGCAGCTCCTGGCCCAACCGTTGTTGTTCCCGGTCACTGATAGAGAGGATTTCTCCTTCCAGTCCCTTTCGACGCTCGATTTCACCTTTTAATTCGGCGTTCGTAGCTTGCAGCGCTTTGGTACGTTCATTCACAAGGTCTTCGAGGAGATCTTTGGATTTTTTCAGCTCTGTTTCGGCGTGTTTCCGCCGGGTGATGTCGGTATTCGTTTCCAGAACATGACCGCGCCGTCCAAATTCATCGCGATCGAGTGCCCAATTACTCATGACGACGATTTTTTCACCATTCTTGCGGGTGTGAACAAGTTCGCCGGTCCAGCGACCATCGCGCTCGAGCTTCTTGAAAATCTGTCCGAGCGGTTCGGAAAGCGTCGTCTTTAATAGTTTGTGACTGACCTTGCCCAATGCTTCTGCGACCGAATAACCATAGAGTTCTTCTGCCCCGTGGTTCCAGTAAGTGATCTGGTCCCGATTGTCGCGCACGAGGATCGCTTCGTTGCTGAGATCGAGAAGCCGCGCCTGTTCAGCCAGGCGTCGCATCGCTTGTTTTTGATCGGTGATATCGCGAGCAATTTTCGAAACGCCGAGAATTTCTCCTGCCGGGCCTTTAATTGGCGAAATCGTTAACGAAACATCGATCAGCTTCCCATCCTTCCGGCGACGAACCGTTTCGTAGTGTTCCAAGGATTCACCACGGCGAACTTTTCTCAGGATCTCCGCTTCTTCACTTTGCCGGTCTTTGGGAATCAGAGTCAGGACCGATTTGCCAATGATCTCTTTTGGTTTGTATCCATAAATGCGTTCGGCGCCTTTATTCCAATTGGTGATGATTCCATTCAAAGTTTTTGCTGCTATCGCGTCGTGCGACGACTGAACTATCGCGGCTAGACGCATGACAGCTGCCTCCGCTCCCTTCCGCTCGGTGATGTCAAATAAACAATTGATCGCGCCGATGATTTTGCCGCGTTCGTTGGTCACAACCCTCGGCGCCGGAATGACGTGTCTCCTGTCCCCGCCCGGACGTTCGACAACAATTTCCAAGTCTTTGGGTCTAAGCTTTTCGCCGCGTAACGCCCGCGCGGTCGGGCATTTTTCATGCGGCATCGGCCGGCCGTCGGGATAATAGATTTTGTGCGAACCGCAGAATCTGGATTCCTCGCCGTTACGCCCGGGCTCGCGTCCCCATAGTTCAACGGCTCGTGGGTTGTATTCCTGAATGACCCCGTTCGCATCGCAGGTGTACACGGCTACCGGCACCAGCTCGAACAAAGTCTTGTAGCGCTGCTCGCTTGTCCGAAGCTTTGCTTCCGCAGATTTGAGCGCGCGCAAATCAATGATGGCGGTTTGGTAGAGCAGCGCGCCGTTTTTTGTCGTCGAAGTAACCGGCGTGCTCAAAAGAACCGCCGGAATCAGTTGGCCCTTTTTGTCCTTCAATAGCAATTCCGTTTTCACCTGTTGGTCCGAGGTGCGGCAAAGAAGCAGGTGGTTTCGAAGCGAATCCAGGTCCGCGACATAAAACCCAAACGGGCGTCCAATTAGCAGATCTCTCCGCTCACGCAGCAACTGGGTTGCAACGAGGTTCGCTTCCTCGACTCGCCCCGTATGGTCTAAGCTCACGTAAGGGATCGGCGCAAAATCGTAAAGATCGACATACCGTTCACGCGATGCTTTCTTCTGCGCGGTTCGTCTTGCGGCCATGGCGGCGTTTTTAATCGTAATTCCCCAGCGCAGATCGCACAAGATTGAATTCTGTAGCGGCGGTCTCCGGCCGCCGAAAGAAACGACAGTCAGAGACTGCCGCTACAACGTCTAGGACGCAGCTGCTGCAGACCTGGCGTTCAGACGCTCCTCAATCAGATCGCGCTCAACCTCCCAGTATTTGAGCGCGGAAAGCAGAAGCCTATCAGGTTGATCATGATGGAGAGCCTCATCAGGGGCTAGCGCTTTACGTCCCGAATCTTTATCGGCTCTTTCCAGTTTGCGTCGCGATTTTGCTCTTCGCCGTCTTCCTGCTCCCGTCACCATTGTTTCGTCCTTTGTTCTCTGCCTGTAATTCGAATCACAATTCCGGCGCGGTCGTGATAATCTTGCCGCCTCCAAATGTTTCAACAGCTGAGGAACTCCGAAGTTTCGCCAGCCCGCGACTTTCAACGGTTTTAAGCGTGAGGCGGCCGGCGCAGATGGACGGCAAGGATCGCTGAGGCTTTGTCGGAGCACTTATTTCCTCGTTAGGCGGACGCAATTGAAATCACGTATTGCGCGTCGAAAGCGCGGAGCGCCGCCGCAACAGTCGGTCCGATACCGACAATCCCTTCTTCCACGCTGGGTCCAAGCAAGGCGATCCAAAGGTCGCCGCGGAAAAACAGTTGAGGCCGGCGCGCGGCGGACGGGCTTTGGGGATTGTTCTCGCAATAATCTTTCATTTGTTCGATCGCCGCTGCTGCATGATCCACGACGGGGCGTTTATCGGGAGTCTGACCATTTCTGTTCATCTGCCTTTACAACGCCTGAGCGTGGGAGACCGGATGTGATTCTTTGCGAAGGCCTCTACGCCGGATCGGATTTTCACCTATACCAACATCCACCGTGCGCCCGATTGTGCCCGGCTTTGACTGGAAGGTATTATCTCAAGTCGTGGCGCTCTCAACAGCAACTAGATTGGCGGACGAGGAAAAACTCGAGGTACTGCGCCGCCTGGATCAATTTCGGCAGTGGCATTCGCTTGATGAGAGACGTTACTGTCTGGTTTGCGGCACCCTCATCTCGGGGCGGCAAATTCAGGTCAGCGGCGGTACCCGCGGCAACGGACCGCTGCGACTCAATTGTCCTACGGAACGGTGCAACTCTATTCCAATGGACTGGGTGCTGCCCACGGATGAAATCATCGCCAAAATGGAGCTGATGGCAGCCGAAGAACGCAAAGCTGCTGAGCTAAAATCGGCTGCTGTGATTACGGACAACGGCAAAACAGCGCCACCCGCTAAAGGGCACGACGATCTAATGTCGCGATTACTGAAGTTCGTTTTGCCATTTAAGCGATATTCCTAAAGCCATCTCTCCAAATCCCTGCGGGCCCTGAGCCTCCCGGCAGGTCCGCAGGGTAACATTTCTTCTGTTGATTGGGTCACGTCGCTAAAATTGCTGAACCGAGGACATAGATCGTCCATGCGGCCGTTGTTGTTTCACTGACCCACTGCGTGGCTTCCTGGCCAGTGGCAAGCGGCCTGTGCACGTCGATCACTTTCAACGATGCATTTTCAAATAATTTCCGGTAGTAAGCATCTGTGCAGAAGACATCTTCGACAGGACGACGATCAGGAACGTCCAGCATGATGATGCGGACCCGATCCCCATCGTTGGCGTGGCGATTCTCTGAAAAATCCCGCGTGCTAAAGGATGCCCATTCGTTGACGTAAATTTCGGGCGAAGAAACAACCAGGAGCAGGCATCCATCTGGCGCTAGAACAATGCGCAAGCCCCGCAGGGCATCGGTCTTCGCTTCGGTTGGCATGTTGTCAAACGTGAAGGCTGCCAAAGCCACATCAAAACTGTTCGGTGCGAACTCGCCCGCAACATTGTCACGAATCAGACGGTATTCGCCTAAAGGATCGAGCGCGTGCGCGTGATCCAACATTGCTTGCGAGACATCGGCCCCGATGACGTTCAGCCCAAGGTTTCTCAAGAATCGAGTCGACCGACCGGTTCCGCACCCAAAGTCGAGCGCGCGAGAGCCATGGTTGTAACGATGTATCAACGCGGGCAAATCGCGAAATGCGAGATAGTACGTTCCAGGAAACTGAAGCGTCGCGTAGGCGCGCGCCCGTTCCTCATCTGCGTACACATTGTCGAACGTATGGTTCATGAGCAACGGTTGGCGCGGTTGACGAAAACAAGCCGCGGAGGATTCGTTAGGCCCGTACCGTGCCTCGAGGCAAGCAATTTGAACTGATCCGAAACCGGACCTAGCGGCGGTCGGTCATGTTCTGGAACTGGGAACCGTGTTCCCATGATTCCTGCTTATTCCACGGCATAGAGGATCCTCCATGATCGTCTGGGTCACTGACGAGAGCGGTTTCCTTCTGCGAGGCGCATGAGGTAAGCGCCACCACAAACGCGCATAGGAGAACGGGAACGACGATTGTTCGAAGCTTAAGGACTTGTGCCAGCATAAATAACACTGTCTCCAGGTTGAACTTGGACGCCGCGCGCCAAGCTGTTGCTGATGATATCGCCGATGGCCGTTGCCGGTTCAACTGAAGAAATGCGAATTTTTCCAATTAGCGTCCCATCGCGCAGCACCAGCATTTCTGAGTTCGACTCTACTCCATTGCGCGCGCCGAGATTTAGCACCACGAAATTGTAAGCCTGATTGTAGGCGAGCACGGTCCCGTGCACACCTGCACGATGACCGCTGCTGCTTTCCCGGCGTGCACTCGCAGTCTCGCGCCGTTTTCTTGTTTCTGCTTTCGGCGCTTCCTTGGGCGCCGCCGCCGGGCGCTCCGGTGCGTCCTGGAGCTTTTCAGCTAGTAATGCCTTTTCTTTCTCAGCGCCATCGAGCTGACGCCGAAGGTCATCGACTTGCGATTGCAAATCGGGGCTTTGCGAATTCTGCACCGGAGCGGTGGAACTGCCGGGCACGGGCGGATTCGAGTTCGCGTCAGTTCCCGCCGCGCGTTGGCGTAACGCTGCAATTTCCTGCTGGCTGGCGTCAAATTTGCCTTTGAGATCCGCTTTTTCTTTCTCTGCCTGGGCGAGCGCAGCCTCGGCTTTTGCGGCCCGCTCCGCGTCAGCGCCTTTGTCCTCGTTGTTGCGCTCCAGTTGTCTTCGCCGGCACTAGCGCGCGTGGCGTCGCGGCGTTTGCGCGAAGAGCGTTCAGTTTTTGGCCGTTCATGAGGGCGAAAAGCAACGCGAACAAGAGAAACACCACGGCCAACCCGCTCAGCCTTCTGGGGGTGACTGTGGAAAAGGTCGATGCTCTTTCCGCCATGTAAGGGTGCCTTTTAACAATAAATCTCGTGAAAAAGCAATTACGATTTCCACGGCCCGTTCGAGACCGAGGCAAGCAGATTTTGATAGGGGATCGACGAAAAAGGGCGAAACAGGTTCAATGCCGATTGCGTTTATGCGATTTTCATTCGATAGAGGTTCCATGGGCCAAAAGCTTCGGGTACGAGTCAAACGCAAGCGGCGAATAGCGTATTTGCGACGCAAGAACGCAGCGCGGCAAGTTACCGCGACCCGATCAGCTCCGGGCAAACAACCGGCACAGAAAGCACCAGCCGCGTCGGAGTAACCATTCTCATTAACGCCTCGCGTGAGCGAGGCGCCACGTGCGGTGGTAAGACACAGCCGCTTCAGCGGCTTGTGCTTTCGTCCAGGGGAAACCGCTGAGGCGGTTAGAAGATCACACGAGGTGGAGTACATCGCTAAAGCGAGGGATTATGAGAGACTTCGCAGTTCCAAGTTCTCGGATTCATAGAAACAAACCCAAATAGATTATATCGATGCAATCGCGGGCGCGTTATCTCATTGTCGATGGGCACAGCGTTATTTTTTCGTGGCCGGAGCTGCGCAAACTCCAAGGGCGGCGGTCATCCCTCGCGCGCGAAGCGTTGCTCAAGCAGTTGCGCGATTATCAGGATTGGACCGGAGTGCACGTCGTTGTCGTTTTCGATGGCAAAGGCAAAAAAGTGGATGCGACTTGTGAGCCCGCGGATGTGCAGATTTTTTATTCGCGCAGTGGCCAATCAGCCGATGCGATTATTGAGCGGTTAGCGAGCAAGTACGCCAAGCGCTTTGAGCTTATGGTTGCTACTTCCGATTTGATGGAAGCCGAAACCGTGCACGCGTCCGGCGCGGAATCGATTTCGCCCGATGGGTTGCGCACGCTGCTGGCCAGCGCACGGCGACATTAGTGCGGAGATCGACGAAGCAGCAGGCAAAATGCCTGCCAGAGCGAGCAAGATGCTCGCGATCCCTGCTGTGCTCAACGCACATCAACATGAATCTCAGTCACGTTCCAAACCGGGCCCGCGAGTGTGTGTTGCGGGGCTCAACAAACGCTACGCGCCGGAATCTTCAACGGAGGCGAAACCGTTATAGCCCCAATTTTTTTTCGATTTCTTTCACTCGCGCGATGAGTTTTCCGAGCCTGCGAAGCCGACGCAATTTGTTGTTTTGCTTCCGCAAGCGGCACCGCAGGCGATGCCCACCATGCCCCGCCGCTAATATTCTTGGAGATACCACTTTGCGCACCGATCGCGGTGTTGTCGCCAATCTCGATATGCCCAATGATACCAACCTGACCGCCAATTAGGACACGCTGCCCGATCCGAACGCTGCCGGCAATTCCGGTCTGCGCTGCGATGACAGTATTCTTGCCGATCACAACGTTGTGCGCAATTTGCACGAGATTGTCGATCTTGACGCCTTGTTGAATCCAGGTCCGACCAAACCGCGCGCGATCGACTGTTGTGTTCGCGCCAATCTCGACGTCGTCATCGATTTGGACAATCCCGAGCTGCTGAATTTTTTGCTGGCGGCCATCGACCATTTCGAAGCCAAAGCCATCCGCTCCGATAACGGCGCCGCTGTGAATGGTGACGTGCGACCCAATCCGGCTTCGCTCACGAATTGTCACATGCGGATAAATGTGGCAAGCGGACCCAATCACCGTCTCGTGTCCGACATAGCTGCCTGCGCCAATGATCGTGTCATCGCCGATTCGTACGCCGGGTTCGACGACCGCCATCGGTTGAATCGAAACGCGCTCGCCCAGCTGAACGCTTGGATCGACGATCGCGCTGGGATGAACACCGGGCGCGAAGCTGATTCGCTTTGGAGCGAATTTGAGCAACACCTGTTCAAAGGCCTTGCTCGGATCGGAAACGCGAATCTGCGCGGCATTGATCGACTCGGCAAAATCCGGAGGAACAAAAATTGCCGACGCACAGGTTTTGCGCAGCAGCCCGATATATTTTCGATCTGTGAAGAAACTGATTTCTCCCTGCGCCGCTTCGATGAGCGACGCGGCGCCGGTGATCTTCAGTGCTGGGTCACCGACAAGTTCGCCACCGGATTGAGCTGCCAGGTCTTTAACAGTGAAAGTCACAGGATGTGAAACTTCGGGATATTTTGCTACGGTGGCCAGTCGCCTGCGCGCCCATTCGCCGAGTCATTCTTTCTTCCAGCGAGGGGGGCGTTTTTCGATAAAGGCTTGCACGCCTTCAAGAGCAGAGTCGTCCATCATATTGCACGCCATGACCTGACTGGCTGCGTCGTACGCGGGTGCGATACCGAGCTCGGCCTGGCGGTAGAAAAATTCCTTTCCCATTGCGACTGCGACGCGTGGTTTGCTAATAATCGCCGCGACGAGTTTCTCGACCTCGGCATCGAGTTGTTCGGGTTCTGTCACACGATTAATCAGACCACGCGTTTTTGCCTCCTGCGCACTGATAAATTCTCCGGTAACGAGCATTTCGAACGCCTGCTTGCGTAAAACATTTCGTGAAAGTGCGATGCCGGGTGTGGAACAGAAGAGACCAACGTTTACCCCGCTCACCGCGAACCGGGCGATGCTCGACGCGACTGCGAGGTCGCACATCGCGACCAACTGACAGCCTGCGGCAGTCGCGATTCCCTGCACGCGCGCGATTACAGGCACCGGCAATCGCTGGATCGTGAGCATCACGTCCGAACATTGAGCGAAAAGCCGCTCGTAATACTCCATTGAAGGATCGGCCCGCATCTCTTTGAGGTCGTGACCGGCGCAAAAAGCTTTGCCCTCGGCTGCAACAACAACTACGCGTGCAGATTCATCGGACCGGATCGGGTCGAGCTCGCGCTGCAATTGCGCCAGCATCGCTTGAGATAGAGCATTGAAAGCCTGTGGACGGTTTAGCGTCAACGTGACCACGCCGCGTGCGTCCTGAGATCGCAGGATAAGTGGTTCTTCGGCTTCGGAATTTTTCGGACGCGATGCCGTTTCAATTGTTGCTGGAGAAGCTTTCACGGCTCTGTGACCGTTAAACTGCTACTGTTGAAACTCCAAATCTGAAATTCGAAAAATTTAGTTTCCGTTTTTTCTAACCGGCAACATGATTCTGCGATCGGTAGCACAGACATCTTGCCACACGGCCGGGAAGTTGTGCACCGTTTGCGGAATGAAAATCGTCGCGATTGCTAATCAAAAAGGCGGAGTTGGCAAAACGACCACGGCCGTGAATCTCGGCGCTGCGTTGGCGGAGTCGGGTAAACGGATTTTGCTTATCGATCTCGACCCACAAGCGAATGCCACCAGCTCGTTTGGCCTGCAGGACGTGAAGGACATCAGTCTTTATGAACCACTGCTAGGCGAGGCTTCAATAAGTGAAAAGATTTTGCCAACCCGGCGCGAAGGCCTGTTCATCGTACCCGCCGATCTCGATATGGCCGGCGCGGAGGTGGAAATCGCACGGATGCCAAATCATCTCACGCGTCTGGCGGAAACGCTCAAACCGCTGCACACGGATCAGACATTCGATTTCGTTTTCCTGGATTGTCCCCCGTCCCTTGGAATTTTGATGAGCAATGCGCTTGCCGCCGCGCACGAGTTGTTAACTCCGATCCAATGCGAATATTTCGCGCTTGAAGGACTGGTGAAAATTGTGCGTCTAATCGAGCAAGTGCTCGATTCAGGGGCGAATGAGGGTCTCCAGTTGGGCGGGATCGTTATGACGATGTTCGATGCGCGGACGAACCTGAGCCAACAGGTCGTTGCCGACGTGCGAAAACATTTCGGCGAGCGCGTTTACGAGACTGTAATCCCGAGGAGCGTGCGGTTGAGCGAGGCACCGAGCTTTGGGAAGTCGATTCTCGAATACGCTTCGAGCGGACCTGCCGCGCAGGCTTATCGTGCGCTCGCGCGCGAGTTCATGAAGCGTCACGGTTCGCCAGCCACTCCTCGCGAGTTATCGCATACACCAGCGTCGGAAAACCGCGGAACGTAATTTCTTTATCCACTTTCATTCCATTTTTCTCCGCCACGTGTCGCGACGGGATGTTTTCCGGATGAACCAGCGAAATCACGCGGGGCAGTTTTAAATCTGTAAACGCGTGATCGCGCACAGCGCGCGCAGCTTCAGTGATGAGGCCGCGGTTCCAGTAGTCGGGATGCAGTCGGTACCCGATCTCAACCTCTCCTGGCACTTCAGGATGATGAAAAAAACCACAGTAACCAACAGGCGCGTCGTGTGCGCGCAAGACAACGGCAAACTGCGACGGCATACTCGCGCGATCACAGCCCATGACTTTCTCAATAAAAGCAACGGTCTGCTTGCGTTCGTTGAAAGGGCCTAACGAGAAGCGCATGAAATCGGGATTCGCGAACAACTGCGCCATCGCATCCACATCCTCTTGGTGAAAGGGGCGCAGAATCAGTCGTTCAGTTTCAAGCTGCATAGGGTTTCTGTGGTCTTCGGCGCGACAGCTACAACGTAGTTGATTTTCGATTCTTAGTTAAAGATGCGAACGGACCAAGAGGAACATGCGCGACCGGCCCAGCCGCCGGAGACATCAAGTCTGGCCCCGATGCGCCAAGCAGCAGCTCACTGCACTGCATGTCATTTGTACAAACGAGCGACACAAACTGTTTTTGGCGAAGGGCCGAAACGCGCGGAGATGATGCTGGTTGGCGAGCAGCCGGGCGATTACGAAGATGTGGCGGGCAAGCCATTTGTGGGTCCCGCTGGGAAAATCATGGACCGCGCGCTCGAGGACGCGGGAATTGATCGATCCCAGGTTTATGTGACCAATGCGGTGAAACATTTTAAGTGGGAGCCTCGCGGCAAACGCCGAATTCATCAGAAGCCTAACTCGCGCGAAATCGCAGCGTGCCGTCCATGGCTGGAAGCAGAACTGCGGATCGTTAAGCCGAACCTCGTCGTGGCCATGGGTGCGACAGCAGCACAGACGATTTTTGGTCCGACCTTTCGTGTTACGCGAGAACGCGGGAAAGTATTAGCCTCGAAACTGGCACCGAGAGTCCTCGCGACGGTCCATCCATCATCTCTGCTTCGTCAGCCGGATGAGGCATCCCGGCTGCGCGAATACAAGCATTTCGTGTCAGATCTTCGCGTTGCCGTAAGAGCAGCTGGCGAGCAATAAGCGGCTAGTTTGGAGTGCGCAGACACGTCTGCGCTTTCCAAGAAAATCGCGTCAAATCCGCTATTCGTCATTCGACCATCGCATTTCGCGTTTTGTATTCGCCCACGAACGTCTTACGAAATTGATCGAATGTGCCGCGCTCAATTTCTGCGCGCGCTTGACTCATCAGGTTCAGATAAAAATGCAGATTGTGCAGCGTGATCAGACGAAGCCCGAGAATTTCTTCCGCTTTGATCAGATGGCGAATATAGCCGCGCGTGAATTCCCGACAGGCTGGACACGCGCAGTTTTCTTCAATGGGCCTTTTGTCCAACGCAAACTCTGCGTTCTTCAAATTGATCGTGCCTGCGGGTGTGAACGCTGTTCCATTTCGCGCTAGCCGCGTCGGCAATACGCAATCGAACATGTCCATCCCGCGCGCGACCATTTCCAGCAATTGCGGCGGCGTGCCGAGTCCCATCGCGTAACGTGGTTTGTCCGCGGGCAAGAACGGTTCTGCCGATTCGATGGCACGCATCATTTCCTGTTCCGGTTCGCCTACGCTCACCCCGCCGATCGCGTAGCCGTCGAAATCGAGCTCCACAATGGCCTGGGCTGATGCGCGCCGCAGATCGTCAAATGCTCCACCCTGTACTATGCCGAAGAGCATTGAATCGCCGTCTCGCCCTTTCCAAGCCCGGCATCTTTTCGCCCAGCGCGTTGTCATCTCCGCGCTTTGCGCTGCGTAGTCGTAATCACATGGATATGGAATGCATTCATCGAGCGCCATCGCGATGTCGCTGCCGAGCGCGGCTTGAATTTCCATTGCAATCTCCGGCGAAATGAACGCTCGGGTGCCGTCGATGTGATTTTGGAACGCGACGCCGTCCTCGGTGATTTTGCGCAACTTTGCGAGTGAAAAAATTTGGAACCCGCCACTATCGGTGAGAATCGGGCCATCCCAACTCATGAAGTTGTGCAGGCCGCCAAAATGTTTGATCACGTCGAGTCCCGGCCTAACGAACAAGTGATAGGTGTTTCCCAGAATAATCTGCGCATCTAGCTCGCGAAGTTCGCGCGGACTAACCCCTTTTACAGAACCCTGTGTGCCGATCGGCATGAACGCTGGCGTTTCGAGAATTCCATGCGCTGTGATTAAGCGCCCGCGGCGTGCTTTCGATTCTCGATCCTGCGAGACCAGTTCGAATGTTTTTTGCATTCGAGAAGAGATTCCGCATAATCACGCGACAAAACAAATTCAGACATCAAAATATTCTTTGCGACCCGCGATATTCCCTCTATATTCGCGCCTCACCGCATCAGGAGCGTGATGTTGAGTTTGTTGCGCGGCCTGAAGCGGGTTTTTTTGTCGCCCGGAGTTACGAAGTTAGGCGGCGCTTTATTTTTAGGATTGGAAAATGCCCACGATCAATCAACTGATTCGCAAAGGACGCCGGAAGGTGTCGGTGAAATCGAAGTCACCGGCGCTGGCGGGTTGTCCGCAACGGCGAGGAGTGTGTGTGCAGGTCATGACGCGCACACCGAAGAAGCCAAATTCCGCGTTGCGCAAAGTAGCGAAAGTGCGGTTGACGAATGGCCAGGAAGTGATTGCCTACATCCCAGGCGAGGGCCATAATTTGCAGGAGCACTCGATCGTGCTCGTGCGCGGCGGACGAGTGAAAGATTTGCCTGGCGTGCGCTATCACATTGTGCGCGGAACCCTTGACGCGCTGGGTGTAGATGGGCGGCGGCGCGGTCGCTCCAAGTACGGAGCGAAGCGGCCGAAGGGCGGGGCGGCCGGTGGAGGCGGTGCCGCGAAAGCAGCACCGGCAGCGGCCAAATAAAACAACTGAAGTTTGAAACAGACGATCGACAATGTCACGGCGGAGGAGAGTTCACAAAAAAGAAGAGCGCGTCGATTCCCGATACGGGAGTCCGGCAGTGGCCCGTCTTATCACGACCATCATGGAGCGGGGCAAGAGATCTCTCGCCGAACGCGTCGTGTACACTGCGATCGATAAGTCGCGCGAAGGCTCTGATTCCGTCGATCCGCTGGAGATTGTAAACAAAGCAATCGAGAACGTTCGTCCACGGCTTGAGGTACGTTCTCGCCGGGTTGGTGGCGCGACGTACCAGGTGCCGATGGAAGTGACACCTGCGCGGCAAATCTCACTAGCCACGCGTTGGATCGTGAGATTTGCCGACACCCGCAAGGGCCAACCGTTGGCCGATGCGCTGGCGCAAGAACTCAAAGACGCCGCTGCGGGCCAGGGGAACGCGATCAAGAAACGCGACGACACACATAAAATGGCGCAGGCGAACCGCGCGTTTGCGCATTTCAGGTGGTGACAATTATGGCGACGGCGACAATGGAACAGAAAAAGACCGCGGCGAAAAATCCAAACTCGCCGGATCGCAAGTTTCCGCTGGAACGAACGCGGAACATCGGAATCGCCGCGCATATCGACGCCGGTAAAACAACGATTACCGAGCGCGTTCTCTTTTATACCGGCATGATCCACAAAATGGGGGAGGTGCACGAGGGCACCACCGTGACGGATTGGATGGAGCAGGAACGGGAACGCGGGATCACTATTACGTCAGCCGCGACAACCTGCGCTTGGACACAGCGCAAGGAAGAAGGCGTTTACAAGATGTTCGAAGGGGTCAAGGAGCGCATCAACATCATCGATACGCCGGGTCACGTCGATTTTACCGCCGAGGTGGAACGTTCGCTTCGCGTGCTCGATGGCGCGATCGCAGTTTTCGACGGTGTGGCCGGCGTGCAGCCGCAATCCGAAACGGTTTGGCGTCAGGCAACCAAGTACAACGTACCGCGTCTCGCTTTCATCAACAAAATGGACCGCGTCGGTGCAGATTTCGAAATGTCGGTCGATAGCATCCATAAAAAACTCGGTGCAAACGCGTGGCCGGTTTTGCTGCCGCTGGGAAGAGAAGATCAGCTGCGCGGCCAGCTCGATGTCATTAACAAGAAGGCGATTATTTATTCCGACGACGATCAGTTTGGATCAACGTATGAAGTGACAGATGTACCGAAGGAGCATGTGGACGCGGTTGAGAAGGCGTACCACGATTTGGTCCAACAGGTTTCCAATCTCGACGATGAACTCGCCGAAGCAGTACTCGAAGAGCGCGAAATCACGCCGGAGTTGTTGAAGGCCGGCATTCGTCGGCAGACGATCGCGAATAAATTCGTGCCGGTTATTGGCGGCTCAGCTCTGAAGAATATCGGTATTCAATATTTGGTCGACGCGGTTGTCGACTACCTGCCAAGCCCGCTCGACATTCCGCCGGCCAAAGGCCAGAACCCCGACACAGGCGAGCCAATGGAAGCGATGACCGATGACAACGGCACGTTTTGCTCCATCGCGTTTAAGTTGTGGAGCGATCCGTTTGTCGGGAAGCTGGTTTTCTTCCGCGTCTATTCCGGCAGCCTCAGCAAGGGCGACACTGTTTACAATCCGCGCACGAACAAACGTGAGCGGATTTCGCGTTTAATTCAGATCCAGGCGGATAAACGCGAAGACATTGAGACATGTTACTCGGGCGATATCGCCGCGATCGTCGGAATCAAAAATATCACGACCGGCGACACGCTTTGTGATGAGGACCATCCGATCCTTCTCGAGCCGCCATCGTTCCCCGATCCAGTTATTTCAATGGCGATTGAGCCGAAGACGAAGGTGGATCAGGAAAAAATGGCGACCGCATTGCAACGGCTCGCCGAAGAAGACCCAACTTTCCGTGTCTACACACACGAGGACACTGGCCAGACCATCATCGCCGGAATGGGCGAGTTGCACCTCGAAATCATTCGCGACCGGATGTTCCGGGAATTCAAAGTGGATGCGAACGCCGGCAAACCGCAGATCGCGTACCGCGAAACAATCACCGCCAGCGCACACGGCGTTGGCAAGTTGATAAAGCAGTCAGGCGGCCGTGGTCAGTACGGACACGTGGAAGTGGACGTGCGTCCCGCCGAGCGTGGCAAGGGTCTCACCGTCGAGAACAAGATCGTGGGCGGCGTTATTCCGAGGGAATACATCCCAGCGGTCAAAAAGGGCATCGACGAAGCGGTGCTCAACGGCGTGCTGGGTGGCTACCCGGTTGTCGACGTGGAAGTGGACATTGTTTACGGCTCCTTCCACGAAGTCGATTCCAACGAACTAGCATTTAAGATGGCGTCGATCTTCGCCATGAAAGACGGTTTCAAGCAAGGCAAACCAATCTTGCTGGAGCCAATCATGAAGGTCGAGAACATCACGCCGGATGAATATCAGGGCGATATTTGCGGCGACTTGAGCCGGAGGCGTGGTGCGATCAACAGCATCGAGACGCGCGGTAACATGGTGATTATTCACGCCATGGTTCCGCTCGCGGAATTGTTCGGATACGCAACGGCGATTCGGTCCTTATCGAAAGGCCGCTCGAGTTATTCGATGGAGCCGTCGTCCTTTGAGCCGGTCCCGGCGAATCTGGTCGCGGCGATTCTTGACCAAAAGGAGGCGAAATGAGTAATGGCCAACGCATTCGCATTCGCCTGAAAGCGTTTGATCACCGCATGCTGGACCAATCCGCCATAGAGATCGTGGACACTGCCAAGCGAACGGGCGCGCGCGTGGCCGGACCGATTCCGCTACCGACGTTAATTGAAAAGTTCACAGTGAATCGTTCTCCGCACGTGGATAAAAAGTCGATGGAACAATTTGAAATTCGCACTCACAAACGGTTGCTGGACATCATCGAGCCGACCGCGAAGACAGTGGACGAATTGAAGAAACTCAATCTGCCTGCGGGCGTTGACATTACGATTAAAATTTAAGCGGAGGCGCCTCTGAAACATTTGCGATTGCACGGTCATGAGCATCGGACTTCTAGGACAAAAAATTGGTATGACCAGCGTTTACGACGCCACGGGCCGACTCTGTCCTGTAACTGTGATCGCTGCAGGCGATAATATTTTGTTGCGCCGTTTGACCGAAGAGAATGAAGGCTATTGGGCAATACAGGTAGGGTTCGGTGCGCAAAAGGAGTCACGTATGAGCAAACCGTTGCTCGGTGAGTTCAAAAAGGCCGGAGTCGAACCGCAACGGGTTATGCGCGAATTTCGCCTACGAAAGGATCTTCCCGAGGGCGATGTCAACTTGAGCGTTACGCAATTTCAGCCGGGCGACTTCGTCGATGTGATTGGCCGCTCGAAAGGCAAAGGTTTCCAAGGCGTGATGAAGAAGCACAACTTTCATGGGCAAGGCGCGGCGCACGGTTCGAAAACGCACCGGCGCATCGGTGCGGTTGGTAATCGTTCTACGCCAGGACGCATTTGGAAGAACCAGGGAATGCCCGGTCACATGGGCGATCGGCGGGTCACGGTGCAAAATCTTCAGGTCATGCAGAGTACGTGAAGCAGAAAAAATTATTTTAATAAGCGGCGCTGTGCCCGGCCCGAACGGCAGTTATGTGATCGTGCGACCGGCCATCAAACATCCCGAACACTTGTTGGCCTTACATGCTGAGCACCGAAAGCATGAAGAAGAAGAGAAGGCGAAGAAGCCGAAAACCCTGCGTGAAATGGCGCAGAAGAAATGAGCGCGAAGGTTTTAAGTAAGGCCGCAGCGAAAGAAGCTAAGCTCGACCTCATCGAGGATGGCCGCGGTACGCAGGCCGTGCACGATGCTGTGGTGGCGATGCGTGCGGCGCGGCGTTCCGGTTCCGCCAACACAAAGACCAAAGCCGAAGTAGATTTGTCGGGCGCAAAGCCATGGCGGCAAAAAGGGACTGGTCGTGCCCGGGCGGGTTACAAGTCGTCCCCGATTTGGCGGGGCGGTGGCGTCGTTTTTGGCCCGAAGCCGCGTGATTATTCGAAAAAGGTTGGAAAGGCCGTTCGTCGACTCGCTTTTCGAAAGGCGCTGAGCGAACGCATCAATGCAGGGGATGTTTTGACCATCGAGAAGTTCGCCGTGTCGGAGCTCAAGACGAAAGCGTTCGTCGATCTTCTCAGGAAACAAACCGACGCCGAGAAAGTGCTCATTGTTTCCGATTCGTTCGATGAGAAGACCTTTAAGTCTGCCCGTAACGTCAAGCCGGTGAGATTGGCGACTGCTTCGGATGTGAATACAGAGCAATTGCTCGCGTTTCAAAAAATTGTCATTACCCAGAAGGCGTTGGAAAAACTGGCGGAAAGAACTCATTCGTCTTCAACGAAAGCTGCGGCGCGACAAAAATGAGCGAACCACACGACATCATTAAGACCGGTTCATTGACCGAGAAGTCGACGGTAATGAGCGAGAAGCTAAACAAGTATGTCTTCCGCGTCAGCCCGAAGGCGAACAAGATTCAGATCAAGAACGCAATCGAACAGCTGTTTCAGAAAACAGTCCTCGATGTGAACACGTGTAATTACGTCGGCAAAGAGAAACGCTTGCGTGGGCCACTCGGGCGTCGTCCCCGGTGGAAAAAAGCGATCGTAACGTTGAAGGAGGGCGACAAGATCGATCTGATCTAATCGCGAGAAGCAATGGCACTCAAAGAATTCCGCCCGCTCACGCCGACGCAGCGTTTCAAGTCGCTGCCTGCATTCGATGAAGTTACAAAGTGGCGTCCAGAAAAAAGCCTTCTTGAGCCCAAGAAGAAGAGCGGTGGACGCAACAACCGCGGCCGGCTTACATCGCGACATATCGGTGGCGGGCACAAACACAAATATCGCAAAGTCGATTTTAAACGCCGCAAGTACGGTGTAGCGGCGGAAGTGATCGGTATCGAGTACGACCCAAATCGCTCTGCGCGCATTGCTCTCATTAAATATGGCGATGGAGAAATGAGCTACATTCTTGCGCCGAGTGGACTTCGAGTCGGCACGAGTGTTGTTGCCGGGAATGATGTTGCGCCTGATTTGGGAAATTCGCTGCCGCTTCGCGCAATTCCGCTGGGCACCAATGTTCACAACATTGAATTGACTCCAGGCCGCGGCGGCCAGGTCGCACGGAGCGCCGGGCAGCAGGCGACGCTTACCGCACTGGAAGCCGGATATGCGCTGGTAAAAATGCCTTCGGGCGAGATTCGGCGGATCCATGAGAATTGCTTCGCGACCGTTGGCCAGGTTGGCAATGTCGATCATATGAACGTGTCGAGCGGCAAAGCAGGACGTACTCGCTGGCAAGGCCGGCGACCGCATGTGCGCGGCATGGTGATGAACCCGATCGATCACCCGATGGGTGGCGGGCAGGGGAAATCAAAGGGAGGAGGCGGTCGCCATCATCCGGTCAGTCCATGGGGCCAGTTGGCGAAGGGTTTCAAGACGCGCTCAAAACATAAGCCCAGTGACCGATTCATTTTGGAGAGGAGACGACCGAAGAAGAAGACGTAAGTAATCGACTTCTCGCTTAAATTTTATGGCTAGATCGTTAAAGAAAGGACCCTTCGTCGAGTTTCATCTTCTTGAAAAGATCGACAAGATGAACGCGTCGGGCGTCAAAAAACCGATCAAGACCTGGTCGCGACGCTCGATGGTGACGCCGGACTTTGTGGGTCACACGTTTTTGGTGCACAACGGGAAAACGTTCCATTCCGTTTTTGTCACCGAGAATATGGTGGGTCATAAGCTCGGCGAATTTTCGCCTACACGGATCTTTAGAAAACACGGTTCGCACACGGCGAAGGTGACCAAGTAAGAAAGAATTTCGAATTGCCGATTTCAAATTGCCAATTGAGAGGAAATGGTGAGAGCCGTTTCCAATTGGCAATAGGAGTGTGGCAATTAGCAACAGGGTTGTGCTTGATAGCTGCCTCGGCAGTGCAAGCGCAGGGAAACAGTTCTTTGTCAGAATCTAAAAATGAAACCGTAACGCGGTCCGCGACGGCGGAGCCTGCGACGGCGGAGAATGAGGAATTGCGAAAGCAATTGTCCGTGGCCCAGGAGTCCATGAAGGCATTGACGAGCAGCCTGGCGGAATCCAATGCGGAGGCGGAAGAATTGCGCCGCAAATATTCCGATCTGCAGTTGCGAATGGAAGCTCTGGGTTTGGCGTCGGCGAACAAGGACCGGACGAAACTGGAGCAGCGTTTGCTGTCGGCAGTGAGCGATCTTCAACTGGCGCAGAAAACGCGCGACGAGTATCGCGATCAAATGCTGAGGCTAAACGAAGCCGTTCTGCACTACATTAAGACGTCGCAAGGCGATGACGCGCAGGCGCGGATGGATGTTGAAACGCAATTGCGCCGCACGAACGAACTGGTCACGAAATCGACAAATCCGCCGGAGGCGCTGGAGCCGGGTTTGATGGACGGCAGCGTGATCAGCGTGAAGGAGGAGTGGTCATTTGTTGTCGGCAACCTTGGCGAAAAACAGGGAGTCAAGATCGGGATGCCGATGCGAGTGATGCGCGACGATCGTAAGATTGCGACGCTGCGGGTGGTCGATGTGCGTCAGAAAATCTGCGGAGCGGTGGTTCAGGAAATGGATTCGAAGAAAGAGAAAATCAAAGTGGGAGACCGCCTCCAGGTGGATGCGCAACCCGATGTGAGTTTGAGATAATGGAAGTTAAATCGACATATAAATATGCGCGGATTTCGCCCTTCAAAGTGCGCGAAGTCACGCGTGAGATCCAGGGTCTGCCCGTTTCGGCGGCGCTCGACCTGCTCGCGTTCACACCGAAGAAAGCGGCGTTTCTGATCGGCAAAACGCTGAAGAGCGCAATCGCCAACGCGGAGAACAACGCGAATCTCAAACCTGACGGTTTGGTGGTGAAGGAGGCGACCGTCGGCGAAGGACCGACGTTGAAGCGGATCATGGCGCGTGCTCGCGGCAGCGCCAGTCAGATTTTGAAGCGCACCAGTCACATACGCATCGTGCTTTCGGACGAGATCGCCATCGAGACGCGCGACACACGAAAAGCAAAGAGACAAGCCGAAAAGAGAGCGGCAAAGAAGGATGGTACAGGCGAAGCGGCGCAAGGTGCTGCGACCGCGCCGGACAAAAAGTCAGGGAAACCAAAGCGGAATACCAAGACGAAGAAAAAATAAAAATAAGTTATGGGACAAAAAGTTAATCCAATTGGGTTCCGCCTGAACGTGAATCGTGACTGGCGCTCGCGCTGGTATGCTTCGCCGCAGGAATTTCCTGCGTTTTTGCACAATGATCTGAAGATTCGCGATTACGTGAAGAAGAAGCTGCAGTTTGCGGCGGTCGCAAAAATTGTGATCGAGCGCGCGTGGAACTCCATTCGGGTGACCATCCACACTGCGCGTCCTGGAATTGTGATTGGACGCAAGGGCGCGGAAATCGAGAAGATGACAGAAGAAATTTCCAAGATGGCCGACGGCAAACAGGTGAAGATCGACATCCAGGAAATCAAGACACCGGAGGTCGACGCGCAGTTGATTGCCGAGAACGTGGCGCTGCAAATTGAACGCCGCATCGCTTATCGACGAGCGATGAAAAAAGCTGTCCAGACGGCGATGGATTTTGGTGCAGAGGGGATCAAGATTCGAAGCTCCGGGCGACTGAATGGAGCTGAGATTTCGCGCTCGGAATGGTATCGTGAGGGAAAAATCCCGCTGCACACGCTGCGCACGCCGATTGATTACGGTTTTGCTGAAGCCAACACGGTTTACGGGAAGATCGGTGTGAAATGTTGGATTTGTAGAAAAGAAGAGCGGCCTGCCGAACCGCCCGCTGCACCTGCCGCGCCGCCACCGCCTCCACCCGAGCCAGCTGGAGTTTAGGAGGAATCACCTATGCCATTGATGCCAAAACGAGTGAAGTATCGGAAGGCCCAGCGTGGGAGCCGAAAGGGGACTGCTTCGCGCAACCTCAGGATCGATTTTGGCGAGTTCGGTTTGCAGACACTCGAGCGCGCCTGGATAACCAACACGCAATTGGAAGCCGCGCGTGTTGCACTCACTCGCAACATGAAGCGCAAAGGAAAATTGTGGATCCGTGTGTTTCCAGATAAACCAGTAACATCGCGTCCGCCGGAAACACGCATGGGTAAGGGTAAAGGCCAGCCCGAATTTTGGGTCGCCACTGTGCGGCCCGGCAACATTTTGTTTGAACTCGATGGTGTTCCGGAATCGGTCGCCCGTGAATCTCTGCGCCTCGCAGCCGACAAACTACCCGTGCGAACGAAGTTTTTAACCCGCCATCACGTGAGGGCTGCCTAACAACATGAAAATGAAAGAACTCAGCGAGCTGGCACAGGACGAGTTGCTGACCAAGCGACGCGATCTGCGCCAGGAAAGTCTGCATCTGCGTCTTCAACAGCAGAGCGGTCAACTTGAGCAGCCCAGCCGATTGCGATTGCTGCGGCGCGACCTCGCCAGAATTGAAACAGAGCTAACGCAGCGCGCGAAGAAGCCCGAAGGGAAATAGATCATGGCCGAGCAAGAATCCACATCAGTAAAACCGACCCCGGCTGAGAACGCCAAGCGTGCCGCGCGCAAGACGCGCACAGGCGAGGTGGTTTCCAGCCGCATGAATAAGACGATCATCGTGACGAACAGTCACGCGCGTGCCGCACCGCAAGTTTGGTAAGATCGTAAAGCAGATGAAGAAATTTTATGCGCACGACGAACAGAACCAGGCGAAGCCCGGCGACACTGTTCGAATCATGGAAACGCGCCCAATGAGCAAACTGAAGCGGTGGCGACTCGTGGAAGTCGTTCAGAAGTAAGAGGGAGACTCCCATGGTGCAAATTCGATCCAGACTGGATGTGGCTGACAACACCGGCGCGCGCATGGCGACGATGATCGGTGTCATTGGCAAACAAACGCCCTACGCGGGCATTGGCGATGTGATTACTGCTAACGTGAAGGAAGCCAGTTCGACCGGGACTGTTAAAAAAGGCGAAGTGGTGCGCGCAGTGCTTGTTCGTACGAAACAGGCAATCCGGCGCGAGGACGGTTCGCTACTGCGCTTTGATAACAATGCCATTGTGATCATCGATAAGGATTTGAATCCGCGCGGCACCCGTATTTTCGGCCCGGTCGCCCGCGAACTTCGTGAGCGGAATTTTATGAAAATTGTGTCGCTTGCCCCGGAAGTTTTATGAACCGCATCAAGCATCACGTTAAAAAAGGCGATCAAGTAGAGGTGATTTCCGGCAACTTCCGTGGTTCTTCTGGACGGGTCCTCGCAGTTTTATCTGGCAAGCAACGCGTATTGGTCGAAGGCGTTCGAATTATCAAGAAGCACCTGCGAAAATCGCAGGACAATCCGAGTGGCAAAATCGCCGAACGCGAGGGGACAATTCATATTTCCAATGTTCGATTGCTCGAACGCGAGAAACCTGAGAAGGGCGCAAAATCGGAAAAAGCAAAAAAAGGGAAGCCTTCCGAGCGCAGCGAGGCGACAACTAAAAAAGAATAGGTTGAGGTATGGAAAACGAATTTCGTCGTCACTACAAAGAGCACGTCATGCCGGCGCTGCAAAAACACCACGGCTATAAAAACGTCCATCAGATCCCGAAGGTCGAGAAGGTCGTGATTAACACGTCCGTCGGCTCGCAATCCGATGTTAAGCAGGCACTGGAAGAAGCCAAAGCGGAGCTTGCGTTGATCACCGGACAACGGCCCCTGGAGACGCTGGCGAAGAAAAGCATTTCCAATTTTAAATTGCGCAAAGACCAGGCCATCGGAGCGAAAGTCACGTTGCGCGGCGAGCGCATGTACGAATTTCTGGAGCGTTTCATCAAGGCAGCTCTGCCACGGATCCGTGATTTTCGTGGCGTATCACCCCGCTGTTTCGACAAGAACGGCAATTACACGATCGGCGTTTCGGACCAGTCGATTTTCCCCGAAGTCGAACTCGACAAAATCAAGCGCAACATCGGATTTGATGTTACAATTGTGACCACGGCGCGGACGGATGAGGAAGCTAAATCGCTGTTAAGCGAAATGGGGATGCCGTTCAGCGACCGGGCAAAGAAGCCCGCGACGCAATCCGCCTGACTTTTATGAGCACTGTTACAGATCCTATTGCTGATTTTTTGACGCGTGTGCGCAACGGCGCGCGTGCGCAAAAACCGGAGGTGCTCATTCCGTACTCGAAAATCAAAGCGGAGATTGCGCGAATCTTTAAAGAGGAAGGGTACATATCGGATTACTCGGTCGATACGAGCGGCGAGCGTCCGCGAATCAAGGTCGTCAATAAACTTGTCGATCGATCGAGCGCGATTGCGGGACTAAAACGAGTCAGTCGGCCCGGGTTGCGCCGTTACGTTGGTGCGGATGAAATCCCGCGGGTCCTTGGTGGAATGGGTCTGGCAATCCTTTCCACTTCCCGGGGCATTTTGTCGGGGCGCGAAGCGAGAAAGCAAAAGGTAGGCGGCGAACTGCTGGCCTACGTCTGGTAACCAATTACGTTATAACGATTTAGCCAATCACAAGCTCATGTCACGAATCGGAAATAAGACAGTTGAGATTCCCGACAAGGTCAAGGTGAACGTCGGCGATGGCGGACAGGTGTCGGTTGAGGGCCCGAAGGGAAAATTACAGTGGACGCTTCCCCGCGAAATCAAGGCGAGCGTCCAAGACAACCGTCTATCGGTGGCGCGGGAAGCGGAAACGCGCAGCGCGAAAGCACTACACGGACTTTCGCGCAGTCTCGTGTACAACATGATTCAGGGAGTCAGTGAAGGATTTACCAAGCAACTGGAGATCGAAGGTGTCGGTTTCAGAGCGGCCGTCCAGGGGTCGAACCTCAACTTGAGCCTCGGTTTCTCGCATCCGGTTGCATTTCCAATTCCGAAGGACATCAAAATTACGGTGGCCGATAACACCAAGATCACCATCCAGGGTGTCGACAAAAAATTAGTAGGCCAAGTTGCAGCCGATATTCGCGGTTTTTATCCACCGGAACCCTACAAGGGCAAAGGTGTTCGTTACGCCGGCGAGCAGATTCGTCGCAAGGAAGGCAAGACTGTTCAATAAGACATGGCGACGTTTCGTAAGGCAGCGCAGCAGCGCATTCATCGCAGGATCAGGAAGAAGCTTGCAGGCACGGCGCAACGGCCGCGACTGGCAGTTCATTTTTCCGGGAAACATATTTATGCGCAGGTGATCGACGACGATGCAGGACGCACGATCGCTGCCGCATCAACTGCCGAGTCTGCGTTGCTTGGTGAAACCAAAGCGCGCGCAAACCTGGCCGCGGCGGAACTGGTGGGC
This sequence comes from uncultured Verrucomicrobiae bacterium, assembly GCA_963804875.1. Lineage (GTDB taxonomy): Bacteria > Verrucomicrobiota > Verrucomicrobiia > Chthoniobacterales > UBA10450 > Udaeobacter. The sequence goes on along the minus strand of CAWDRX010000004.1, from coordinate 104,409 downwards.
AAGGCAATCGCGGAACGCTCACTTGCGAAGAAGCTCGACCAAGTCGTTTTTGATCGCGGCGGGTTTATTTACCACGGAAAAATGAAAGCTCTCGCCGATGCGGCGCGCGCAGGCGGTTTAAAGTTTTAATTCATGAATTACCAAAGCTCAGGACGGCGATCAGACTCACGCAGGCAAGAAAGGGCGTCGACTGCAAAGGGTGACACCAGTGAGAAAGTCGTGTTTATCAATCGCTGCGCCAAGGTCGTAAAGGGCGGCCGGCGTTTCAGCTTCAGCGCCTTGATTGTTGCCGGCGATCACGACGGCCGAGTGGGATACGGGTTCGGCAAAGCCAACGAAGTTTCCGAGGCTATTCGAAAAGCCTCTGAGGCGGCCCGCAAAGGAATGGAAAAGGTTTCACTAAACGAAAATACCATTCCGCATGAAGTGGTCGGCGAGTTCGACGGTGCACGAGTGCTTATGCGCCCTGCATCGCCGGGAACAGGGATTATCGCTGGTGGCGGCGTGCGAGCCGTTGCGGAGGCGGCCGGTATTCGAGACGTGCTCGCGAAATCACTCGGATCAAGCAATCACGCCAACGTGGTGAAGGCGACGATCGCTGCACTGCGGTCGCTGCGCAGAAAGGATCAAATTTTCAAAGTGCGCGGAATTGTTGCTCGCGATGGAAGGGGCGAATCACATGATGCGGCTTCATAGTTTGCGGCCGCGCCCTGGTTCCCGACATCGCACCAAGCGCCTTGGTTGCGGTGAAAGTTCGGGGCACGGGAAAACCAGCGGGAAGGGGCACAAAGGCCAAAAGGCGCGCTCGGGCGGGAGCATCCGGCTCGGCTTCGAAGGCGGACAAATGCCGCTGATTCGGCGATTGCCGAAGCGCGGATTCAACAACGCAGCGTTTCACAAGCATTACGCTGTTGTGAACGTGAGCGAGCTCAATGCATTTGAGGCCGGTACGGTCGTGAATGAACAACTTTTACGTGAATCGAATCTTATCCGCGGTCATTTTGCCGGGATTAAAATCCTCGGTGATGGCGAGCTGAAGCATGACCTCAAAGTGCAGGTCGACAAGATTAGTACGACTGCGCGGGAAAAAATCGAAAAGGCCGGTGGAACTGTCACGCTGCGTGAAGCGCGCAGAATTGGAAAAAGCAAAGCAGACGACGCTTCGTCTGAAGCGGAGCCAGATACCGCGGTCGCGAAAGCCAAGCCGCGGGTTAAGAAAACGAAATCGCGCAAGAAGAAGAGCGAATGATTTCGGCGTTTCTAAATACGGTCAAGATACCGGAGCTGCGACGGCGAATATTGTTTACGCTGGCCGTTATTGTGATTGTGCGTTTGGGCGCCGCGATCACGACGCCGGGTGTGAATCAGGGAGTTTTGCAGGAGTGGTTTCGCACTTCGCTCAGCCAGCGCACCGGAGGCGGTTTGGCCGCGCTGTTCAACTTGTTCAGTGGCGGTGCGCTGGAAAACTGCGCGGTGTTTTCCCTCGGGATTATGCCGTACATCAGCGCGTCGATCATGATGCAGCTGCTCACTGCGGTAATTCCGCAGCTCGGCAGACTGGCGCGTGAAGACGGCGGTCGCCAGAAGATCATGCAGTTAACGCGCTACACGACATTAGTGCTGTGTGTTTTCCAAGGTTATTTGCTGGCGCTCTCTTTTCAGCACCCTGAGTCGTATCACACCATGCTGCCCGGAATTACTGACACGATCAGGCAACTCGGCATTCCGCTGGTGGACGACCTTGGTTGGAAATTCCGAATCGTCACGGTGGTCTCTTTAACGACCGGCACACTGGTTTTGATGTGGCTGGGTGATCAAATCACCGAGCGCGGAATAGGCAACGGTATTTCTCTTATCATCACGATCGGGATTGTAGCGCGATTGCCCGCGGCGCTGGTGCAGGCGTGGAAGACGTTTGTTCCAACGGGGCAGGGAGCGAGCCAGGTGAACCCGATGGTGTTGGTGCTGCTCGTGCTGGTTCTCATTTTTGTCATCGCCGCAGTGATCACGATTACGCAAGGCGTCCGAAAGATCACTGTGCAGTACGCGAAGCGTGTGGTGGGGCGGAAAATGTACGGCGGCCAAACGCAGTACATGCCCTTAAAAGTGAATTATGCCGGTGTGATGCCGATCATCTTTGCGTGGGCGCTTCTCTTGTTCCCTGCAACGATTGTGAGCTACGGCTTCAAAAACAGTGCCACTGCGAATCGTATTGCGGCGGCGCTTTCGACCGGCTGGCCGCATTATGTCGCTCTCGCAGCAATGATTTTCTTCTTCAGTTACTTCTGGGTCGCCACGCAGTTTCAACCGACTCAAATCGCTGACGACTTGAAGAAATACGGAGGCTACATCCCAGGGGTGCGACCGGGGAAACCGACTGCCGACTTCCTCGATTATACCATGACGCGCCTGACTTTTGCCGGCGCGATCTTTTTAACGTTGATCGCGGTGTTCCCAAGTCTGCTCAGCCAATGGTTGAATGTGCCGGTGATCACAGCTCAGTTTTTCGGCGGCACAAGCTTGTTGATCATTGTAGGCGTCATGCTCGATACGATGCGACAAGTGGAGACGCACCTGATTCAGCGGCATTACGACGGATTCTTGCGCAAGGGCAAAATCCGCGGGCGCTCATTTGATCGTGCTGCTTACGCGCGCGGCGAAGCGGTGGGCAGTGGCACTTTGATTTGGTTTGGTGTGGGTATTGCGGTGCTCGTGATTGCCGGGGTCGCAATCTTCCTTTACGGGCGATAGGTGAAAAGGCGGCTTGTTCTTCTCGGCCCGCCCGGTTCCGGAAAAGGAACTCAGGCGGAAATGATTACGCGACACTTTGGGATTCCTGTGACTTCGCCGGGCGCGATTCTGCGCCGCGAACGCGATTTAGGGACACCACTCGGACAGGAGACTGCAGAGGTGCTGCAGAGCGGCGGACTGGTCTCGGACAAGATCATCATCGAGTTGATCGAGGATTGGTTGCGATTGCATGGCGGCCACGGATTCGTCTTTGACGGATTTCCCCGGACATTGCCGCAGGCTGAGAGTTTAATGTCGATGTTGACTAAACTACGCACGGCGCTGGATCTGGTGATCTGGCTGGAAGTCTCAGAGGAGACGGTGCGCGATCGGATCACCGGGCGGCTCCAATGCGCTGAATGTGGTTTTACTACAAGTTCAGCGAGTGCACAGTTCGCCAACCGTCCCGTGTGTCCGTACTGCGATGGTCGATTGGAACGCCGCAACGATGATGATCTGGCCGTGTTACAAAAACGATTGCAAGAGTTCCACACGAAGACCGAGCTCTTGGGAGCGTTTTATGAAAAGCTCTCGATGTTGCATCGGATCGATGGGAACCGCGATCGCGATGCGGTTTTCGCCGACATCTCAAAGTTGATTGAGGACAAGAGCGCGAAATGATTCCGATCAAGAACGCCCGGGAAATCGAAAAGATGCGGCTGGCGTGTCGCACGGCAGGCGACATCCTCAACAGAGTCAGCGATTTGATTCGCCCTGGAATTACAACCAAGGAAGTGGACCAGGCGGCTGCGGATTTTATGAGCGACGCGGGTGTGAAGAGCGCCTTTCTTGGTTACCGGCTCGGGCACCGCGTTTTTCCAGGGAACATCTGCATCTCCCTCAATGACGAAGTGGTCCACGGTATTGGCAGCCAGCGGCGCATTCAGTACGGCGACGTAGTGAAACTCGACATAGGTATTATTCGGGACGGTTGGGTTGGCGATAATGCCACAACTGTTCCTGTTGGAATCATCGACGAGCGCACTGACCAGTTGCTGAGGGCGACCGAAACCGCGCTTGCCCGCGCAATCATCGTCGCGCACGAAGGGCACCGCGTGGGCGATATCTGCGCTGAAATTGAAGATGAAGCGCGCCGAAATGGTTTTTCGGTCGTGCGTGAATTCGTTGGGCATGGAGTTGGGCGTAAAATGCATGAGGAACCCCAAATCCCTAATTACGGCAAACGCGGTAGCGGACCAAAATTGAAGGCGGGGATGACGCTCGCAATTGAGCCGATGATTAACATCGGCACCTCCGATGTCCGATTGCTCGATGACGGGTGGACAGTGTGCACGGCCGATGGCCTGCCGTCCTCGCACTTCGAGCACACGGTTCTGGTTACGAAAGATGACCCAGAAATTCTGACATGGCGCGCAAAGACGCAATTGAAGTAGAGGGCACCGTCGTTGAGTTGCTGCCAAACACCATGTTCCGGGTCGAGATTCCGGGTCGCCATCGCATCCTGGCACATATCTCAGGCAAAATGCGCCTCCATTTCATTCGCATCTTGCCAGGAGACAAAGTTATGCTAGAGATTTCACCTTACGATTTGTCGAAAGGGCGAATTGTTTATCGCCAAAAATGACAACCCGGCTGGCAGCTGCGGTTTTCGATTTCGCGAATTATGAAAGTACGACCATCAGTAAAAAGACTTTGTGCGAGTTGCAGGATTGTGAAGCGCAAGAACGTGGTGCGCGTGATCTGCAAGAACCCGCGGCACAAGCAACGCCAAGGTTGATTACTGGAGTCGTGGAGGATTGATTTATGCCAAGATTACTCGGAGTTGAAATTCCAGCGGAGAAACGCGTCGAGGTTTCTCTTACGTATATCTATGGAATCGGTTTTAGCACCGCGAGGCGCATTCTCGAGCAGACGAATATCGATCCAAATATTCGCGCCAAAGATCTTACGCCGCAGCAATTGAATGAGATCATTCACGCGATCACGAACAACAAGCTTAAGATCGAGGGTGATCTGCGTCGTGACATACAAGGCAATTTGAAACGTCTCCAGGCGATAAATTGTTACCGTGGCATCCGGCACCGCAAAGGTTTGCCTGTGCGCGGTCAACGCACTTCAACAAATGCGCGGACGCGTAAAGGACCTCGCAAAACGGTGGGCGTAATTCGCAATCCCGACGCAAAAGCCGGCAAAGTTTAAGGATCGACCACATGGCTGAAGAAACGACTCCCACAAATCCGGACGAAACGAAGACGCCAGGCGAGGCTCCCGAAAAGCAGCCGGCTGTTAAGGAGGAGGCTGCAAAGACCGACGCAGCCAAAGAGGCCGCTCCAAAAGCTGAAGGAGCGCCCAAAGCCGCTGCGACAAAGAAGACGGCAAAGCCAAAGAAGGAACAGTCAGCCCCTGCAACAGGAGCTTCCGAAAATCTTTCCCTGTCAGGCGAAGAGACTGACAAGCCGAAGATCGTCAAGGCCAAGGGAAGCAAGAATGTTCATTCAGGCGTTGCGCATGTGCTTGCCACTTTTAACAACACCGTCGTCACAATCACTGATTTGAAAGGCAACGTGATCGGATGGTCGAGCGCCGGTAAGGTTGGCTTCAAAGGTTCGCGTAAGAGCACCGCTTATGCGGCCCAAATGGTGGCTCAGGATGCTTCGCGCCAGGCAATGGGGCATGGACTCAAAGAAGTGGAAGTGTTGGTAAAAGGCCCTGGAGCTGGACGCGAGTCCGCTGTGCGCGCTTTACAGGCGATCGGGCTCGATCTCACCGTGATTCGGGACGTTACGCCGGTGCCGCACAACGGTTGTCGTCCGCCGAAACAGCGCAGGGTTTAACCTCGAACGTCGAATTTATAAATGGCTAGATATACAGGACCAAAAACGAAGGTAAGCCGGCGTTATGGCGTGCCGCTCTTCGGACCGTCGAAAGCGTTGGAGCGCAAGAATTATCCCCCCGGAATCCATGGCCCAAGGGGGTCCCGGCGCAAGCAATCCGATTACGCTATTGCTCTGGGTGAAAAACAGAAGCTGCGCTATCAATACGGACTGCTTGAAAAACAGTTCCGCCGTATTTTCCAGCGTGCATTGCGTAAGCGTGGTGTGACCGGCGAGACGCTTCTCCAGTTGTTGGAAACACGACTCGATAACGTTGTTTACCGTCTTGGGTTCGCTAATACGCGCAGTGCAGCGCGCCAGCTCGTGTCGCATGGTCATGTGATGGTGAACGGTCGTCGCGTCAACGTCGCTTCCTGTAATGTGAAAGCAGGCGACGAAATCGCGATCAAGGACAAGCCGAAATCGAAGCAACTGGTGCTGCGCAATCTTGATCTTACGCAGATTGTCCCTGTTCCCGATTGGCTCACAGTCGACCGCGACGGCCTCAACGGCAAAGTTGCGCGCATCCCGTCCCGGGAAGAAATGCAGCCGATCGTGAACGAACAGCTCGTCGTCGAGCTGTACTCGCGGTAAAAGCGCCTCGCGGCGAAGTTCTTTTCGTCTCGAACATTGTTTGGGATAAAACCGAATTGGACGAAAATTTCGTCTAATTCTCGTTAGGTCCTTGTCGCACATCAACGAACGCTTTGTTGGCTGTGGATGCAGATCCACTGAATGGCGGCAACGGGGAGATTGTCATGACTAACCCCTCCTTGACGGCGGTTCCGATAGCTGACTCATTTCGATGATCACGAAATCGACTCTGCCATGAACTTATCTGATCTCATCCATGCTACTTCTCAGCCTTATTCCGCTCTGCAGCGGAGGATTGATTTTCACAACTGGCTTTTTTTCTCGCGGAGCCTGGCTTTCAACATGCAGGCGCAAACGCAGTCGAATTGGTGCTGGGCGGCGACGGCGCGCAGTGTATCGCATTACTACTGGTTTCTCAGCCGATGGTCGCAGTGCAACATCGCTTGCGCGGAGCTGAGCCTGACAACCTGTTGCGATGCGCCGGTGCCGGATGCCTGCAACGTGAGCTGGTGGCTGGCGAAGGCGCTGCAGCGGACACAGAATTTCGTGAGCGTGACGGGACCGGTCGATTTCGCGACGGTGAAGGCCGAGATCGATGCGGGACGCCCGGTGGGCGCGCGGATCGGCTGGAGTGGTGGTGGCGGGCATTTCTGCGTGATTTATGGTTACACGGCAGGGCTGTTTGGTGATAACTACTTCGATATCGACGATCCGATTTATGGAAAGTCGCACCTGACGGTTTCTGACTTCAGCAACAATTATCAAGGCACCGGCACATGGACGGACACTGATTTCACGAAAAGCCACATCGACTTTATGTTTATCCTTCCGATGCTTGTGGATCAGGAAATTCTGCGGCACATCTGGGAGCAGCGTCCATTGCTCGGGGTAAAAGCGGGGTTGCCGGTGGAGCAGATCGAGGACACGAAGGGACGGTCGCTCGGACTCGCGCATCCGGTATTCACGCTAGGGTTGGAGGCGTTGCGAGAAGGCGAGCCGCGCGCAGCACAAACAGGCGTGCGCGTCATCGAATCCGAGCGCGAGACCCCGCGGGCGTTTTACGACATCGCGCACGACGAGAAAAAGGTGCGCCAGATGTCAGCCTCGGGTGCTTACTTGCAGCTCTTGCCGCGGGCGCTGGAAGCCGTCGCGGCGCTGCCCACGGGCGAGCGGCAGTTCGAGCTGCGACTGCTCCAGGCGCCAGCGCTGAATTTTGAGGCGCTCTGGCTGCACTCGGGCGATGGTGAGCACGACCGAGTGATTCCGCTGCGCGGTTTCTACGGTTTCGCGGCGATGCAGCCAGTGAGTTACCGAGAGGCAATCGAAAAACTGCGGCACGCTGCGCGCTCGCTGAATCAGCAGGAAGACGGAATGGGGGCTTGATCGAAACCGTTTGTGATTCGTTTTCTGTTCTCGAGTAAGAGGGGTGACTAGCATTGAACGGCACTCGTCGCCGTAAGTGCCGCTACGAATTTTCCAAGAGTTCCAGCGCTTTGTCGTAGCTGCCCCGTTCAAGATAATGCGCCAATCTAGTCTCGACCGGTTGCGGTAGCGCCGCGTGCAACTCTTCGATCTTTTCTGAAACCGCCCGTAGCCGTGCCATGTGCGCGTCCGCGTTTCGGCGACTTTCGTCGTCGCGAATGATGTCGAGGCGCTGTCGCAGGGCCTGCCTTAGTTCGGCCAAAGCACTTTCCATGCGTGCCGTTGTTTAGCGCCGCGCCTCGGCCAGCAACTGGCGCTTCGCTTCTACCCAATCTGACTCCGCGTCGCCGGGCAAAGCAAATCTGCGCCGACGTTCGGAAATGAAATAGGCTCGGAGGCGAACGGCGTCCTCTGAGGGTTCCCGGGACTTGAGCGTCACGTCCGTTTGTGGAGAGGCTGAAATATGCGCAGTCCGCGCACTCGCATCTCTTGTCCCGCTCGGCTTGCGCGGCTTTTTCGCCGTGGTTGCACGTCGTGGCGTCTGGCGTTTGTCGGTCTTTTTTGTTGCAGCCGGCGCGTCGGACTCCGGCGAGGGCTGATTTATAACTTCGGCAGTTTTCTTTTTTTTTGGCACAGGTGTTCAGTGGTTAAATGACTTCAATTCGTTTATCGTTCATAGACTCGTTCGCAAGTGCTTTCTCGCCCTCGGTACGAGATCCGCTAGACTAAGGGGACATGGCCGGGATAAAACAATTCGTTTTTCGCTGGGCTGTCACGACCATTGCTGTGATGGTCGCCTCGTCCATCATTCGTGGGATCCATTACGACACGGTCGCAGCGCTTATCGGGGCGTCCCTATTGCTGGGTATTCTCAATGCCTTTGTGCGGCCAATTCTGCTAATTCTTAGCGCGCCGGTCATCCTCATTACGTTGGGTTTGTTCATTCTGGTTTTAAACGGACTCTTGCTGCTTCTGGTACCCAGTGTCGTTGTCGGATTTCACGTAGACAGCTTTTGGAGCGCGTTCTGGGGCGCGATCGTGATCAGCTTCGTCAGCTGGATCTTAAGCGCGTTCTTCCGCGGGAGCGATGGACGTGTGCATGTTTTGACTCATCACGCGGAGACGCGCAGCGTGCGAGGTCGAGTGCTCGAGGACGAGGAACGCTAGTGAAACTAGGTGGCGGCTAATCGAGATATTTGCTGAGGCGGGAACGGAGTTCTGTGCGTGCCCGGAACAGTACGCTTTTTACCGCAGGCACCGATAGATCGAGGACTTCTGCGATTTGTTCGTAGCTGAGCTGTTGATACCTGCGCAGCACGAGCGCCATCCGCTGGGTCTCCGGTAGCCGCTGAATCGCTTCCTCGATTGCCTCCTGCAGTTCCGACTCCAAAAGAGATTCGTCCGGCGCGAGGTTCGTCTCATCCTTCACAGGCGGACCTTCCGTCCCTGGCTCCGATTGCAGTGGGACATTAGGACGGCGCTTGGTGCGGCGCATCTCGTTGAACACCAGGTTGCGTGTAATTTTCAACAGCCACGTTGTAAACTTGGCCCGCGGAACATAGCGGCGCGCGCTTTTCCAAACCCGGATAAACACCTGCTGCGCTATGTCTTCCACGTCGGAGCTGCTCCCAAGCATGCGAGCGACCGTGCCCGCGACCAGTGTTTGATGCTTCTCGATGAGCTGCTCCAATGCCCGAGTATCGCCCCCGCCTACCAATTGCATCAGCCGCACGTCATCGGCATCTTCTTCCGATCTGCCCTGACTTCCTCGATCGTTCTGAGACATCGTGACTTAGACGTTGGCAGGCCGAAAAGTTTGCCCGAAAAAATGGGACTCGCCCAATTCGGCAGGCCCATCACCCTCGTAGCCATCGTTTTTGTTGCAACCCGACAACGGCCTGTGCATGCTTGATGCGCGATTAACCAGAGTCCGTCCATGAATTACCAGCTCATACCTAAAGAACTCAGGCCAATCGCCGAAAAGGTCGAGGCGAACGAGCGGATTTCTGAAGCGGAAGCCCTCACACTTTATGGTGCAAATGATCTTAACGCTCTGGGAATGATCGCCAATGTGGCGCGTGAACGAAAGAACGGCAATTACGCGACCTACATCCACAATCGTTACATCAACTATTCAAACATTTGTATTTTATCCTGCCAGTTCTGCGCGTTTGCCGCCAAGAAACGCGACGCGCACGCATTCGAATACGCTATTGACGAAATCGTTCAGGCCGTTAGGGATGCGCTCCCCCTGGGCGTCACCGAGGTGCACATGGTCGGCGGATTGCATCCCAGTTTAAAAAAAGATTGGTACCTCGATCTGTTAGGCAGCCTGCGCGCTCTCGATCCGCAGTTGCATATAAAGGCGTTCACTGCCATTGAAGCCCGCCATTTGGCGCAGCGAGTGTTCAAGATGCCGCTTCGCGAGACGCTGGAAATTCTTCGTGAAGCCGGGCTTGGTTCGATCACCGGAGGTGGCGCCGAGATCTTCGATCCGGTCGTGCGCGACCAAATCTGCCGCGGCAAGGAAACTGCCGACGAATGGCTCGATGTGCATCGCACCTGGCATTCGATGGGCGGCCGCAGCACCTGCACGATGCTTTACGGGCACATCGAGACTCTCGCCAATCGCGCTGATCATTTGCGCCAACTTCGGCAACTGCAGGATGAGACAGGCGGGTTTACCGGGTTTGTTCCTTTCGCATTCGAACCGACGCAATCCAATGGAATTCTTGCCAACATCAAGCGCGCCTCGGCATTTGAGCAACTGCGCAATCTCTCGGTGAGCCGTATTTTCCTCGACAACATCGACCACCTGACGGCGTATTGGGTCAGTCTCGGATTGCCTCTCGCGCAGGTCTCGTTGAGCTATGGCGTGGACGATCTCCATGGAACAATCCTGGAGGAGAAAATTTTCCACATGGCCGGTGCCACTACACCGCAGCAGCAAACCATCGCCGCGCTTGAACACGCCATCCGCGAGGCTGGCCGCGATCCCGTCCAGCGCGACAGTCATTATCGGCATATTTCGCACCGCACGGATTGGACACGAGTGGCACCAGCATCTGCCGAGCTTGCGTGCGCGTAGTACTTCGTGTCAATCTGAGCGAAGTCGAGGAAACCCGGTGCAAAACTCACAGCCAGTTTCGCGGGAGCCTTCGACTTCGCTGCGCTCCGCTCCAAATGACTGCGCTCTTGATCACGTCGCAAATTGAAATCTGTCCGCGTCGGTTGCGTTAAATATTTAAACGCTCGTCCGCTTATCCGTGGTTGGCCGGGCGCGGTTGAGTTCGACCATCCGTCCGCATTGTGTCAGCGACTCGCGAAAGGCGAACTCGACGTCGCGCTTGTTTCCAGCTTCGAATTTCTGCGCAATCCGATCTATCGAATCGTTGACGACGTTTCCATTTCGTCCGACGGCGAGGTTTACAGTGTAGTAGTCGCGCACGTTTGCGAATTCTCGGACATCGAGGAAATCGCACTTGATCCGGCATCTGAAACTGCGGTGAATCTCTTGCGTTGTCTTCTCGCAGAGCTTGGATTGAACCCTCGTTTGATCGCCGGTAATGCGGCTCGAGCAGGATTACTGAGCCCGCGTCTTATCATCGGAGACCAGGCGATTAGGTTTCGGCAAGACCACGCCGATGCATTTCAATTCTGGGATCTTGGTGAGGAATGGAAAAAACTTACCGGTCTTCCGTTTGTTTATGCGCTCTGGCTGATCCGACCCGAAGTTTCCGATGCAAGATCCATCGCTGAGTGCCTGCGCGGATTACGAGACAGAAATCTTGCCGACATTCCAGCCATCGTGTCAGGCGCAGTGGCCGATGTCAGTGACCACAAGCAGGCAATCACAAAGGACTTCCTTGATCGTTACTACAAGGAGCACCTTCGATTCGATTTTGGAACGCGGGAGAAGCAAGGGTTGCAGACTTTTGCAGATCTTTGCGCGAAACATGGAGTCCTTCCAAAGCAGGACCACGAGTTTACCCTCGTGTAGGAATTCGCTGCGACCGAGCGACTCGTTCTGCGATCGATCTCGCAAATTTAGTGCTTCATGACGGCCAAACCGAGGTCGAGATCGTAGAGTTGCCAGCCTGAGGCTGTGAAATGGAATCTGAGCTTGATTCCATCCCGATCGACGACAAAACTGCGTGGCCCCGTGAAAAACGCGTATTTCACTTTCGATAAGCTCGCGTTTTTACCGAGTTCGAAATGGAATTCTCGCGGCGCTTTCAAGTTCTTTAGCGCATCGGGATTTGCGAGCAGTTCCGCGATTCCTTGCGGTGTGACGTAAGCGTCAATAATGGCGTCGATAAGGGTTGGGCCGAGGTTACTCCACCGCTTCTGACTGTTCGTCCGGTTGGCGAAACGCGCCACCAGTTGCCGTTTCAGAGAAGCTCGGACTGCAGGAAAATCAACGTGCGAACTTATTGCCGCGGCATTGCGCGATTCTACGGCGGCACTGAATCGCCAAAACGAAATGTAAGGCGACGCACCGTAAATCAGTAGAAAGACAACGCAGATGATTACGAGCCAGCGGACAAGTCTCATTGCAGAGCGATCAATTGTGAATTTCGACCTCTTGTTGGACGTGATGCACCATTGCTACGGCCGCAACAAGAACAATGGCCGCAATTACCTGATGCGGGTTAAGACTGGCGTGAAAGAAACCCCAGGTGATGCAGACCGCAGCGAGTGTTTGCATCATTTCGAAGTAACCAGCCGTGGATGCGCGAGTGAGATGCAGCCCTTGGAAATAGAAAAGGAGCGGAATCCCGCCTGAGATTGACGCGAGGAAGAACAACAACACGATGGCTTTTATTGGATGCGCTTGCGCGGCTTCCGGCCATAGCGCCGCGCCATTGAGTTTGCCGTAGGCCAAAAGAATCAGCGTCATGCAACTCAGTCCGACGACGATGCGCATGCTGGAGGCGAGTCGCAGCGACATGCCGACCATTACGCCGCGTCCGGCGACAGTGGAGAGACCCCAAAACAAAGCGCAGATCACCGCGTAGCCGGTGCCCACGTTGAGACCTGCACTCTCAAATGAAACTCCGATCTGAGTGGGATGCGCAACCGATACAAACACGCCTGCGACAATCGCGATCCCAGCGTAAAGAAAGAAGCGGCGGGCAAGACGGTCAGCGAAAAGGAAAAACGCGCCAAGTGTTGAGATAACTGGCTGAATGTTCAGAACCACGTTTACAACCGTTGGATTGCCGTACTTCAATGCCAGCGTGAAAAAGATCGTGCCCACTGCCGAACCGGCAAAACCCGAGAAAATCAAAAAGCCCCACGTGCGGGCGCGGACTTTCGGAATTTCGTGCAACTGCGGGATCAAAATTGGCAGGAACATCATCAAGATGAAAACGTGTTCCCAAAAAACGATTACTTCGGCGTCGAACAATTCGTTTAGCGGGATACGCCACGCGCTTTCTGTTCCCCATAACGCAGCCCCCAAGCCAACCAACCACGGGCCGTAGGCTGCGGTGCGTGTTTTGCGATTTTGCATCGAACTGCGTCTAAGTTGTTGGCGCTACCGCTATATCATCGGGATGAAACATCCAACTTCATTCAAGGCGCACCGTTCCATTTTTTCGTAGTAAAATTGAAACGAAAACGTTGACGCCACAATTTATGGTGTGGTAATTAGCCGTCAGACACTATGCGTTGCCCCAAATGCGGGTCGCGTGACGACAAAGTCATCGATTCCCGTCAATCGCGCGACGGGTCCAGCATCCGTCGGCGCCGCCATTGTCTAAAGTGCAAATACCGATACACGACCTATGAGGACATCGAGCGTTCGGATCTGCGCGTGATAAAGAGCAACAGAACACATGAGCCGTTCGATCGTCTCAAACTTGCGGCCAGCATCTCCAAAGCTTTCGAAAAACGTTCCACCAGTCTGCTTACCTTGGAGGAAATGGTAGACGAAATCGTCCACGAACTCGAAACCGGAGGACGCGAAGTTCCCTCTTCAGTGATCGGCGCAAGAGTGCTGGAAAAGCTGCGCGAGATTGATGAGGTTGCTTACTTGCGTTACGCGTCGGTTTATCAGCGCTTCCAGGACGTCGACCAATTTGTGGATGCTATCCACAGATTGGGACGCCGAATAAAACCAAATGCGCTTCAAAAAGAATTGTTTCCGCCTGAGACAATCAAAGAGAACGCGAACGTCGCCAGCCGTTCACGCGAGCGCGCAAACAAAAATCATGGTCGCGTTTAAGGAAGAATTTCCATATCTCCGGACCACTTCCGGACAACTCTTCGAGTTCAACCGCGACTGGCTTCACGCGGCGATCACGCGAGCTGCCAACGAAGCGGGTTACCCGGGTTGGTGGCTAACTGAACACGTCACAGAAAGCATTGCTTTTTATCTGCACCTGCGAAATGACGAGAACGTCGTTGCTTTCAACCAGTTATCCCAAACGGTGCGCGACGTATTGGAAGCGATCGGCTACAAGGAGATTTGTCGCCACTTTACGCCCGCGCCTCCGCCGATTTCTCTTTCGTTGATAGATATCGCTTATTGTGCCGGTGCGGGTTACGAACTGGCGTTTTTCGGTCTATTGGAAAAGCGAATCGACGCTTTAATCGAAGCCGGTGCTGACAACCTGCGGCTTTCGTCGCTCCAAGTTTGTGTGAAGCATCTCCGCGGGACGAAAACCTGGACGCGCGCCTGTGATGCGTTGCGTGAAGAAATTGTTTGCTTCGTTCGCGAAAAACTGGCGTTCGCTACGGATCGAGCACGGCTTGATTGTTCGCTGCGCTGATGAAACGCTAGGACCCATGACGATTTTCGAAAAAATCATCGCCCGCGAAATTCCGGCCAAAGTCATTTGGGAAGATGAGGACGCGATTGCGTTTCACGATGTCGATCCCCAGGCGCCAGTACATGTTTTGATCGTGCCGAAGAAAGTCGTGCGTCGTCTTGCGGACGCGACCGACGAAGACGCTGCGCTGCTTGGCAAGCTGCTTTTGGTTGCGCGCGACGTGGCGAAGAAGTTGGAACTGTCCAGCGGATATCGAGTGGTGGTCAACTGCGGACCTGACGCAGGTGAAAGCGTGCCGCACCTGCATGTGCATTTACTTGGCAAACGCGCGTTGGCGTGGCCGCCGGGATAACGCCGTCTTAAAACGCCGTTACTCACGCGCAACCGCCCAGTCGATTCCGACGATGCGGTTTTCCGCAAAGCGCTTCAGCGATTTTGAAAAGATTAGATAACGCGCTTCCTTGCTTTCCTTAAAGCCGACCATCCCGAAATCGGTTCCACTTTCACTTTTCAGGATTGTCATCACCCGGTTGTTCTTGATTTGGGACTGGAGGTGGCGATCGGCGGAGGGTTTCTGCCACAACGTGTAGACCTGCGGCTTGCCGCAGTCTTCGATTATCTGGGAGAAGCGCGCCGTTTTGATCTTGAGAAGTTTCATTGCGAATCGCTGGACCGCCTCGGACGAACTGGCGCGGTTTACCAAAAAAGCCCGCCAGAGAACTACGGCAAGGAGGATCGTACTACCGTTGCTGCATTCCTGCCCTGGCGGGATTTGTAAGTCCTCAATCCATAGCCCCTGACGGAGGGGGAATTTCCCCGTACCAAAGCCAACGCGCAACTCGAAAACGCTGCACCAGATCGCGGAGATGGCGTGCTCATGTCGGTAAGCGATCACCCCATTGACAGCACATGGCGCTTCTGTTTGCATCGACCGCGTGAAATGGCTTGCGTTTCTCGTGCTTCTTTTTGTTTTCGGTGGGCTGACATCCTGCACAACGCTTGTCAATCGGCGAGATCTTTACAGCCCTGCGCCTGCGGCTGATTCGTTGGAACCAGCCCGCCAATGGTACGGCGTCAGGAGCACAACCACGACGACGACAATCCGAACACACAAGGCAGCGCAAGAGGCGCCAGTGCCGGACTTTCGTTACTAGATAGGGACGCCACAGCTGCAGCGTCCGGAAAGCGTAGCGCGCCGTCTCTACCTTTTTAGCCGAAAGGAAGATTCGCTTTTACCCGTGCCACATCCGTTTCGTGGACGCGCGCTATTTTGCCTAGCCGGCGTCTGCGCTTTGCGCTTTTACTCGACAACAGATGGCGTCGCGAAGAACGCGATCTCAAGACCTTCCCACGGGCGGTAATCTTGAAGCGTTTCGCCACTGATTTGCGCGTTTTGCTGCGTGCAATGGGCTTCGGCATACGGCGGGAAAGTTAATTCGGGCAGGCGCAATGACAAACGGTTTGTTGCAGGCGTCTTTGCCAGAGCGCCAGAACGCTGGCGCGCGTAAGTCAAAAGCCGTACAATTCGTCAGATGCAAGCTAGTTCACAGAAAACGCCTCGGGTAATCATTATCGGTGCAGGCTTTGGCGGCCTTGAGGCAGCTAAGAAGCTTGCCTGTAAAGATGTGGGACTGACGATAATTGACCGCACAAATTATCACCTGTTTCAGCCCCTATTATATCAAGTGGCAACAGCGGCGCTCTCGCCGGCCGACATTGCTGCCCCGATCCGCGGAATCCTGAGCCGATGCAAGAACGTCGAAGTCGTCCTCGCCGAGGTGGAATCGGTGGATGTAGAGACCAGGAAAGTAATAACGAAAGATCGAGTGTTTGATTACGACTATTTGATCATCGCCACCGGGGCCCGGCATTCCTATTTCGGGCATGACGAGTGGGAAAAACTAGCGCCCGGATTGAAAAGCCTTGAAGACGCGGTTGAGCTGCGCCGGCGCATTCTTCTAGCGTTCGAATTTGCCGAAAAGACGACAGACGAAGAAGCATGCAAAGCGGCGATGACGTTTGTCGTCATCGGCGGTGGACCGACGGGTGTCGAAATGGCGGGTGCGATCGCGGAAATCTCTCGATACACACTGGCGAAGGACTTTCGCCATATCGATCCCTCCAAAGCGCGGGTGATTCTTATCGAAGGTACCTCGCGCCTGCTTTCTGCCTATCCTCCGGATTTATCGGAGAGCGCGCGAAAACAATTGGTCGAACTGGGTGTGGATGTGCGGACGGACTCGCGAGTAACGGACATCACAGAATCCGGTGTACGAGTGAATGGTGAATTCATTCCGTGCCGCGTGAAGATTTGGGCGGCCGGAAACAATGCGTCATCCGTCGGGAAAACGCTTATCGCGCCGGTTGATCGTGTTGGCCGGGTTATCGTGAATGATGACCTTACCATTCCTGGACATCCGGAAGTGCAGGTAATTGGCGACCTGGCAAACTTCTCGCATCAAACCGGGGAGCCTCTGCCGGGGGTCTCGCCTGTGGCGATGCAACAGGGGCGGCACGCAGCTCGCAATATTTTGCGAATGATCCGCGGCGAAAACCCGAAGCCCTTTCGGTATTTCGACAAAGGAAGTATGGCTACGATCGGCCGCAACAAGGCTGTTGCGGATTTGAAATTCTTTCACTTCAGCGGGTTTCTTGCATGGCTGGTGTGGTTGTTTGTGCACATCATTTTTCTGGTCGGGTTCCGCAACCGCATGCTCGTGCTCATTCAATGGGCATGGGCGTATTTGAGCTTTGATAAAGGGGCGCGTCTGATCACGCGCAATTTTCAGTCGGAACACAGGCCACCGGCGTGAAGAGCAGTCTGTACTGTCGAGCGAAATCGAGACATCTCAGTATCGTTTTTCTTCAGTAGTCTATCAGCAATGACAGAGATTCTTCACTCCGCTTAGAATGACGGTTCCAGAAATTTCAGTTCGTAATCTTCAGCGAAAAATCTCAGTCAACGTCTCCGAACTGGAAAAGTTCGCAGGGAATGCTTTAAAGCGTTGTCTGCGATTGAAAAAAGAGGAACGCACAAACTTGCGCAAGCTGAATGCTGTTTCTGTCTGGATCATTTCCGATCGGCGCATTTCACGATTGCATCTCCAATTCTTCGGCGACAGCAGCTCTACGGACGTTATAACTTTTCACGATGGCGAAATTTTTATCAGTGTCGAAACCACCCGACGGAACGCCCGCAAATTTGGTAATTCGCTAATGAGCGAGATCAAGCTGTGTATCCTGCACGGCCTTTTGCATCTGCACGGATTCGACGATCGGGAGCTGGCTGATCTGAGGAGAATGAAGAATACCCAGGAAAAAATCCTTCGCTGCATGGGTGTTCAGATTGGAACTGTTTCGCAGGTTTGAACTGAAAGCCGCGTATGTTAGCATTTTAAATGAGCGCGCAGCCACCTGCGGTAGAAGTGGCGGTTCCTCCAGATCCCCGAATCGTGCATCCAACGAATACGACGTCGTCCACCATCGGCGCACCAGCGATTGAAAAAGAAACGAGTACGGAAGAAGCGCTTGATGTGCCGTGGCAGGTGGTGGTTCACAATGACCCCGTAAACTTGATGAGCTACGTAACGATGGTTTTCCAGCGCGTCTTCGGTTATCCGCGCGACAAAGCAGAGAGACACATGTTAGAAGTGCATCAGATAGGACGTTCGATTTTATGGAGCGGCATGCGGGAACGAGCCGAACTTTATGTGCAGCAACTGCATGGTTACCTTCTACTCGCTACAATTGAGAAGGTTTCCTAGTCATGGAGATTTGCCGGCGGAAAAACCAGATCGAAATCTCCGAGCTTGACCCGTTCCTAGCCGAACTGCTTCGGCAAATTCCCGCAAGCGCCAATCCGGAAGGCGCGCCTGCCGCCGAGCAACGTATCTTCAGTCCCCCGGTAAACGGAAAAGAGACGGAACTGTGTGCCGAGTGGAAAATGTATGTCGAACCTGAATTGCGCCGTCTCTTTCAGACCGCGACCCAGACCGTTGGCGCCGATCTGGAGCAACTAAATGGAAACGAAAAAAGTTTAGCAAGCCGCACTCTGCGTATTCCTACCAAACATGCCGACGCATGGTTGTGCGCGCTGAATCAGGCCCGACTCGTCATCGCTACAAAAAACAATTTCACCGAGCTGGAATTGAACGATCACCTTCGCTCACCGATTGGATCCCGCCGGGATCTGAGCCTGTTCCAGGTAAACTTCTACGGTTTCCTGCAGGAGTTTATCCTGCGCGAACTGGACTGCTGAGGAGAGCGACAGAAATCAGGGTTGCTTCTTGGCCTTTACCATGGCCATGAGGCGATCCTTGATCGCGTCGGAAGACTTTGCCGGACGCAGGCTCAACGCGAATGCTTCGTGCAATGCATAACATTTGCTGATGAAGTCCTCGGCCTGTTTTCCGAATTTCTCCCGCGCTTTTTCGAACTCGTCGAGTTCTTCGGGCTCCAGCGCACCGATTACATAAAGCCGAGACTGATTTTGAAACTGCTCAAAGTTCATCTTTGAGGTCCTTTAGCCCGTCATATATTTTTTTCAGTCCCAATTCAAGCCGCGTTTTTACCGTGCCCAAAGGTGTATTCGTTTTGGCTGCGATTTCGCGCTGGCTCATACCCCTGAAAAATGCGAGCTCGATTGCCTGTTGTTGGGCTGGTGGCAGGCTGCTGATTACCTTGCGAATCAGCACGCGTGTGTCGCCCAGCACGATTTCCTCTTCGGTGGCGTTGTGCACCCATGCGTCGGGCTGCTGTTCCGTTTCGTTTTGCAGTCGTTCCTCTGCACGCGCGTAAGCCTGCTTCTTGCGCAGGCCGTCGATGGCCCGTCGCCGTGCAAGTGTCACCATCCAGCCGAGCGGTTTCCCCTTTTGCTCGGAGAAATTTTTGGCCTGGTTCCAGATTTCCATGAAAATCTCCTGCAAAAGGTCGTCGGCCTCAGCCTCGTTATGAATGACGCGCAGGATTAGCGCCTTCAGAATGCCGTTATAACGGTCGTACAGCTGAGAGAGCGAATCCGCATCGCCAGCCTGGATCCCCTTCATCAATTCGAAGTCACTCGGGGCGCCGGGTTCGAGTGGAGGAGGGACGGTACGCGGCCCAGACTCCGACTGTGCCATTCGCGCACGTTTCTTTGGTTTGGGTCTCGCGGAAGAAGTTAGTTTCGAATGTCCCATCCGTGATAAAAAGTGCCGTCAATAAGGCGATGAAGTGCTGATACCCTAATCGGGTGTGTTAAGCCGAACGGACGCATTAGTTTCGAAAGATGCAAAATCGATCAATTGCGCTGCGCGTGGCGTGCGTCAAGAGTTAATCCATGGCACAGGGGGATACCAATACAACCGTCGATCCGCTTTGGTACAAAGACGCAATCATCTATGAGCTGCACGTAAAAACGTTTTGCGACAGCGATGGCGACGGCATGGGCGATTTTCGCGGGCTCATGGAGAAGCTGGATTATCTGCAGGAACTAGGCGTCACTGCCATCTGGTTGCTGCCGTTCTATCCGTCTCCGATGCGCGATGACGGCTACGACATCGCCGACTATTTTGATGTAAATCCGAATTTCGGGATGCTCGATGATTTCCGGGCGTTTCTCGACGCCGCACATCAACGGAATCTGCGCGTGATCACGGAACTCGTGATCAACCACACGTCCGACCAAAATCCGTGGTTCCAAAAATCGCGACGTGCAATTGCACGCTACGGCGTTGGAGCCACGGGCGTTGACCGCGACGGTGCAAAAGCCACTGACCCCGCCTACAGCGACGATGACCTCGCGTATAAGGATTTTTATGTCTGGAGCGAAACGCCCGAAAAATACAAGGACGCCCGTATCATTTTCAAAGATTTCGAGACATCCAATTGGGCGTGGGATCCGTTAGCGAAAGCCTATTACTGGCATCGCTTTTATTCACACCAGCCGGACTTGAATTTCGACAATCCTGCCGTGCACCAGGCTGTGAAGAAAGTCTGCGATTTCTGGCTGTCGATGGGCGTGGACGGACTTCGGCTCGACGCCATCCCGTATCTTTACGAGCGGGAAGACACGAATTGCGAGAATCTTCCCGAGACACACAAATTTCTTCATGACCTTCGCGCACACGTGGACGCAAAGTTCCCGAATCGAATGCTGCTTTCAGAGGCCAATCAGTGGCCGGAGGACGCCGCTGCATATTTTGGAAACGGCGACGAGGCGCATATGAATTTTCACTTCCCGCTGATGCCGCGCATGTTCATGGCGCTTCAGATGGAGGACCGGTTCCCGATTATCGACATCATGGAGCAGACGCCGGCGATCCCAGAAAATTCTCAGTGGGCAATGTTTCTGCGCAACCACGATGAGCTCACGCTGGAGATGGTCACCGACGAGGAGCGCGACTACATGTATCGAGTTTACGCGACCGATCCGCACGCGCGTATCAATCTTGGCATCCGCCGGCGGCTGGCCCCGCTGCTTGCGAATAACCGCAGAAAAATTGAGCTGCTCAACACCCTGCTGTTCTCCATGCCGGGCACACCGATCATCTACTACGGCGATGAGATTGGGATGGGGGACAATTTTTATCTCGGCGATCGCAATGGTTGCCGTACGCCGATGCAATGGAGCCCGGACCGCAACGCCGGATTTTCAAGAGCAAATCCGCAGCAGCTTTATCTACCGATCACAATCGATCCCGAGTATCACTACGAAGCGGTTAACGTCGAGAACCAGCAAAAAAATCTTTCGTCCCTGCTGTGGTGGACGCGTCGCGTGATCGCCATGCGGAAAAACTTCAAGGCATTCTCGCGCGGCTCCCTGGAATTTTTGAATCCGGACAATCCGAAAGTGCTGGCGTTTCTTCGCCGCTGGGAGAACGAGACGATTGTGGTAGTCGTGAATCTTTCGCGATTCGCGCAGTCGGCTGAGCTGGATCTTTCCCGTTTTGCCGGCTGCGTGCCGATGGAAGTTTTCAGTCGCAATCTATTTCGAGCGATCAGAAAAACGCGTTACGTCATTACACTTGGACCGCACGCCTATTACTGGTTCGCGCTGCACGCGCCGATCGATGCCCGCCGTGCGGCGAAGAAACACCTTGTCCCGACCATCAAAGCGCCAGCACAATTGGACATCCTGCTCAGCAACAGCCAACGGGAACACCTCGAGCGGGACATTCTTCCGACCCACATCCAGAATTCCCGCTGGTTCGGATCCAAAGCGCGCAACTTTCGGAATTTGAAAGTAACAGAGCAGCTCGCTTTTTCGACTGACGCAGATGGAGCGCGACTCTGGTTCGTCGACGTAAATTATCTGGATGCTCCGACGGAAACATACGTTGTACCGATGAAGGTGGCCTCTGGCGAAGCTGCGCATTCCATTACGCAGAACGCGTCGCAGGCAGTCGTAGCGCACTTCGGACGAAAAAATGCCGCGATCCTGTGCGATGCCATTTGGGACGGGGCGTTTCGTTCGCAATTGTTCGATGCCATTGTGGGGCGCCGCACACTCAAAGCTCAGGCAGGAGAGTTTGTCGGCTTCACAACCTCGGGCCTTGAATCAGAAGAATTTGGTGTTTCCGCGAATTCGCACGTTTTGAATGCGGAGCAGAGCAACTCTTCGATGCTCTTTGACAGTAAATTTTTCCTGAAACTCTATCGGAAACTCGAGGACGGCGTGAACCCTGACGTGGAAATCACGCGGTTCCTGACAGAAAAAACAAATTTTCCAAATGTGCCGAGGTTCGTCGGAGCACTTGAGTATCGCCGTGCGAAATCGCAACCCACCGTTGTTTGCCTCCTGCAACGCGCGATCGCCAATGAAGGGGACGTTTGGACGCTTACTGTGGACGCGCTGGGCCGTTACTACGATCGCGTGCTGGAGCGCAAAGCCGATCTTCAGAATGAAACAGCGCCGCCCGGTCTTCTTCTCGAGGAATTGGTAGGCGGTGTTTATCCTGAAAAGGTTAACCTGCTGGGGCAGCGGACCGGCGAACTCCATCTCGCACTGGCGTCCAGGAGCGACGACCCCGCGTTCGCACCGGAGCCGTTCAATGCCATGGCACAGCGCTCCGTTTACCAAAGCATGCGTACTTCGTTGCGCCGCGCGTTCACGTCTTTGGAAAAAAAATTGTCGGACGTTCCGACGAAATTCCGAAGTGAAGCACGGGAAGTGCTCGCTGCAGAAAAAGAGATATTGGCGCGCGAAAAACGACTGCTCGACCGGCGAACGAACGCCGCGAAAATCCGGATTCACGGCGACTACCATCTGGGCCAACTGGTTTATACAGGCAAAGATTTCGTTATTCTTGATTTCGAAGGAGAACCGGCACGTCCTCTGAGCGACCGTAAAATGAAACGGTCCGTGCTGCGCGACGTCGCGGGAATGATGCGCTCTTTCCAATATGCCGCGTACGCGGCCCTGTGGCAGCAGGCGTTGCGCACGGAAGACGTGCCTTTCCTCGAGCGCTGGGCTGATCTCTGGTATCGCCAGACGAGCAGCCTGTTTCTGCAAAGCTACCTGAAAACGACCACCGGTGCGGGCTTCGTCCCCAAGAACAGCGACGATCTCCAAGTCATTCTGGAAGCGTACCTGCTCGACAAAGCCGTTTACGAAATCGGTTATGAATTAAACAACCGTCCGAACTGGGTGCTCATCCCCATTCGCGGGATTAAACACATTTTGCAAACGGCATGAAACTGATCCACAGATTCCGCGAACCCATCGCAGCGTAAAATCGGATTGAATAAATCCATGTAAATCTGCGTAATCTGCGGAAGAGCAAAAAACCTATGAATCAAGATCTTCACCAAATCGACAAGGACATCGAAGCGAAACATCTTTTGAAACATCCGTTTTATCTGGCGTGGACACGCGGGGAATTGAGCAGAGAGGCTCTGGCGGATTATGCGCGGCAGTATTACCAGCACGTTGCAGCGTTTCCGACGTATCTCTCCGCGGTTCACGCAAAGTGCGACGATCAATCGATACGCAAGGAATTGCTCAACAATCTGATCGACGAAGAAGCTGGCTCACCGAACCATCCCGAGCTTTGGCTCAACTTTGCCGAAGGTCTCGGCATCTCTGTCCGCGATGCACAAACTGCAGAGAAATGGACGGAAACAAGAAACCTGATCGACACCTTCCGATCAGTTTGCGGCAATGGGTCGACCGCGGAAGGCCTGGCAGCGCTTTACGCGTACGAGAGTCAAATCCCGGCGATCTGCGAGTCCAAAATTGACGGACTGAAAAAACATTACGGGTTTGCAGATCCCAAGCATTACGAATATTTCAGCGTGCACATCGAAGCCGACCGCGAACACTCTGCGACAGAGCAAGAGCTGCTGGGCAGACATGTCGGCCATCAGAATTTCGAATCCGTGAGGGCATCCGTGAATCGCGTTCTGGACGCGCTTTGGGAAATGCTTTCCGGGGTGTGCCGTCGTCACGCCATCGCGTGCTGAAGCGTTGTAGCCACGGTCCTCCTGTTCACCGGAAGCGACCTTGCACTGAACCGGCCACAGGCCGGTGGCTACAGCAATGGCACAGGTCTTATCGCGGTCGCAAAACCAGGAACGACCGCGCCCGATGGCGGCAGACGGATAAGACTTGGGGCTGGTTTGGGTCGAGCGACCCGGCGAGCTTCTTGTAGTCGGTAACAGACGTAACAGGCTGTTGATTGATTTCTTCAATCACGTCGCCTTTCTGTAATTCTGCAACACCGCTGTCGGGAGCGATGTCGGTGACGAGTACGCCTTGCACGTTTGGAGGCAGATCAAGCTGGCGCGCTCTTTCCGGAGTGAGTTCGTCCACGTGAATTGATGCCAGTGGACTATCAACCGTTTCCTGGTCGTTAGGCTGTTGCGGCGCTTTGTGACTGTGGCGGCTGATTTCCGCGAGGGAGAACGCGAGCGCTTTCGTAATCAACCGGTTGCTCTTTAATCTGCGTTTTTACCGTAATCGGTTTTCCGTTACGCACGATTTGAAGCTCCACCTGCTTATCCAACGGCGCCTGGGCGACCAGCGTGCGAAGCGTATTAAAACTCTTCACGTCGTGTCCGTCAAACTTGCGGATGACATCGCCGGGTTGCAGGCCGGCTTGTTCCGCAGGCGACCCGGAAACTACTTCCCCTACAGTTACGCCGTCAGTATCCGCGTTGACGGTGCCGCGCTGTAGCGGTCCCGACTGAATACCGAGATATCCGCGAATGATCCGTCCCTGTTTCAACAAACTTTCCAGCGCGCTGCGAACCGTGTTAGAGGGAATCGCGAACCCCAATCCCTGCGAGCCCCCAGTAGTTGAAGCGATGACCGTGTTGATTCCGATCACCTCGCCGCGGAGATTGATCAGCGGACCGCCACTGTTACCTGGATTGATGGCCGCATTTGTTTGCAACAGATCAGCGAAAGCATCGCTGCGATTGGGGCGGCCTTTTGAACTGATAATCCCGTCGGTTACCGTTTCCTCAAATCCAAGCGGATTACCAATCGCCAGAACAAAATCTCCGGGCTGCACCATGTCCGAGTCGGCAAGCTTGAGCGGCTTAACACTTGGTTCATCGATCTTAAGTACCGCCAGATCCACTTGTTCATCAGCCCCCACCAGGCGCGCTTTCAAGCTTCGCCCATCGGCCAGTTGCACTTCAATTTGATCGACGGGACGGCCTTGTCTGTCCATCACCACGTGATTATTGGTGATGATATGGCCCTCGTTAGTCACGATGACGCCGGACCCAAGTGAATTCTGCACCAGCGCTTCGTCGCGCGGATTGCGAAATCGTCGCTGGTTCGGAAAAAAGAATTCGAATGGATCGATTCCATATTCACGCCGGACAGCGACCTTGGTAGACGTCTTCACCGCTACCACCGATGGCACGACGCTCTTTACCAGCGCACGTCGCTCCTGACTCAATGATTCGAGCGACGCGACTTGTTTCGGATTGACCGCAGGCTCCGTCGCAAATGTGTACTTTTCAGGTGTGCGGCCGGATGAAAACTTTAACCCGCTATGTTTGAGCCGGTAATCGTAAAGCAGCGAGATTCCTGCGCTCAATAGCAGCACGAAAAGAAAAAATTTTGCGAGATTTTTCATCAACTAACGTGGGAAAAACTTTGTCCCTGTTGTTCGACAATTAAGCGTCGGAAACGTTGATTCTCAGGCAGCTCCAGGTGGGGGTCCATTTCGAAGATGGACATGGCCGCCGCCCGGGCGTGTCGCATCAAGGTTGCATCTCGTTTCAAATCGCCAATCTTCAGCCCGGGCAAGCCGCTCTGCGCTGTGCCGAGCAGGTCACCTGGGCCGCGCAATTCCCAATCCGCTTCAGCAACTTCAAACCCGTTAGTAGTTCGTTCCAAGACAGCGAGTTTTGTTGATGTCTCTTCCGTCTGGTTGGAGCTCAGCAAAATACAATAGGATTTGTGTTCGCTGCGACCAATTCGGCCCCGAAGCTGATGAAGCTGCGCAAGACCAAATCGCTCAGCATTTTCAATCAGCATCATCGTTGCATTTGGGACATCCACACCGACCTCGAGCACAGTGGTACTGATCAGTGCATTGGTATCGCCGTGGCGAAACCGATCCATGATTTGCTGCTTTTCCGGCGCTGGAACCCGCCCATGAAGCAACTCGCATCGGAACGGATGCAGACGTTCACGCCACCGCTCGTATTCCGCAGCGGCGGCTTTGGCATCCAGCTTGTCGCTTTCATCAATTAACGGGTAGATCACGTAAAGCTGGCGTCCCTTTTCCAATTGCGTTCGCAAGAAGCTGAGAACCTCGCCCAGCTTCGACGTGTCGCGCACCGCAGTGACAATCTTTCCGCGATTTTTCGGCATCTCGTCGATCGTCGAAACGTCGAGATCGCCGTAGATGGTCATCGTTAGTGTGCGTGGGATGGGGGTCGCCGTCATTACCAGCGCGTCCGGTGCCGGCTCACGCGCAGTCAGCCGCGCGCGCTGCGCCACTCCAAACTTGTGCTGCTCATCAATTACCGCCAGCCCGAGATTCGAAAACGAAACACTTTCGTAAAGCAACGCATGCGTCCCGAGGATGATTTGGGGTTCATTATCTGCAGGGACTGTCTGGGGAGCGCACGCTTCCAGCGGGCTGGTCGCCGCATCTTGCGGCGACGAAGGTTTTGTTTCACGACGCCGTTCATGAGAAGTTCGTGCTCTTGAGACAACGGTGCCCGCACCTGAAACGGGTGTGTTTCCCGAAGTTTGCATATTCAGCGCGAAGAGCGGCAATGGAGAGCTCTCTTCTTGGCGCGCTGCTGTTCGTAATGCGATGCGAACGCCCAGCGGCTCGAGCCAACGCCGCAGTACTTCGTAATGTTGCTCGGCCAGAATTTGCGTCGGCGCCATGAACGCGGCCTGATATCCGGCCTCAACCGCCAGGAGCATCGCCACAATCGCTACAACGGTTTTTCCTGAGCCGACGTCGCCTTGTAGCAAGCGGTTCATTGGATAAGTCGCAGCCAAATCGCGCCGAATCTCCGAGATCACCTTTCGTTGCGCAGCAGTTAATTCGAAGGGAAGCGCCTTTAAGAATTTGTCCACCAGCGCGCCCGATCCGCAGTGTGCCTGACCGGCTCGGGCGGATGACTCGAAACGCCGTGACGCAATTAGCATTTGCATGGCGAAAAATTCCGAGAGCACGAGATGCTCGCGCGCGACATCGCGCGCTTCCCAACTTCCTGGAAAATGTATCTCGCGAATTGCGTCCGAACGCTCGCCACGTACCAAACTGGCCGGGGCGATCGGTTGCCATCCTGGGTCTGGGAACTCCTGCAGAACACGATAGATGAGGCTGCGCAAGACGCGCTGCGAAAGACCTTCGGTCGCGGGATAGATTGGCGTGATACGCCGAAAATGGATCGACATCTCTTCATCGTTCTCGATCACCTCGAACTCCGGATGTTCCATGCATATGCGCTTTCCCCGCAGACGCGGTCTGCCGAAAACAACGATGCGCTGACCGGTGGCAATCATTTTCTGCACGTAATGCAGATTGAACCAGCGGCACACGAGCGGTTCACTCAGCACATTCGGCTGGGATTCCTCTAGCGTCGCTTCAAAAATTTTCTTCCACCCTCCAAACCTGCGCAGCGACGTTTTAGTCACCTCTCCGCAGAGACAGATGGGAGCGTCGGTTTCTTCCCGGGGAAATTCTGGGAACTCGGTGCGATCCTCATAGCGCCGGGGGAAATGCGTTAGCAAATCTTCCGTCGTCTCGATCCCCAGCCGCCGCAGCGCGAGCAACCGCGGGCGAGGGATCCAGCTTAATTCTTCAAGGTTTGTCGAAACGCTGGTCATGCCATTGGACTCAGTGCATCAAGCCTTCTCGGCTGCGCGCAAGCCCTCGATTCGCATCCCAACCAAAGTCTCGCCGCCATATTCGTCCGCCCCAATGCGGAATGCGATGTCCCAGGGCGGCGCCGGAATTTCACTGGTCGCGCCGTCGAAATAAACTGCGCGACGATGCCGGTCGCCCTGGCGCAACCGAAATATGAGATGCTTTTCGTTCGAGACTCGCGGCTCCCCGAGGGGCTCAACTGCACGCGCGAAGAAAAGTGGCTGCGGATTTCCATTTCCAAATGGCTGCAAAAGTTCGTGCCAGCGAAGAAATTCGACATCGATGCTTGTGAACGGCAGCTCGTGATCCAGTCGGAGCGAACGTTGCAGAGCTTTTTCTGAGAGTAACTCCCGCGCGGTACTGCAAAACGCCTCGGCGAATTTCAGAAAATTTTCCTCTCGTAACGCCAGGCCGGCCGCCATTTCGTGTCCGCCGAATTTCTCAAGCGTGGCTGCGCACCGGGCCAGCGCATCGACGAGATTTAGCCCCTCTATGCTCCGTCCGCTTCCCTTTCCAGCCCCGTTCTCATCGAAACCGATCACGATAGCAGGGCGATGATATTTTCGCGCAATCCGCGATGCTACAATGCCGAGCACGCCCGGATGCCAGCCGCGGGCGCCCGCCACGATTGCGGCGTCCCGTACTACGTCGAATTGTTTTTCGATTGTCACAATGGCTGCGGCGAGAATTTCCTTCTCCACTTCCTGGCGTGTACGGTTTTGTTGGTCCAGCTCTACCGCCAGCGCTGCCGCCTGGTCTTCATCGTTCGTAAGCAAAAGTCGCAACGATTTCTCCGCTGTGCTTAACCGACCGGCGGCGTTCAATCGTGGCCCCAGGCGGTAGCCAATGTCCTCGGGCAAAATGGGCGGACGCACTCCTGCGACCTGCATTAGCTTCCTGAGACCGATGCGCTGGGTGCGGCCGATTTCGATGGCCCCGCGCTGCACCAGCAAGCGGTTCTCTTCCACAAGGGGGACGATGTCAGCCACGGTCCCAAGCGCGACAAGATCGAGTTTTGCTTTTAAATCAAACTCAGGTAACGGCCGCGTCTTTAGTAACGCATGGCAAAGCTTGAATACGATCCCTACGCTGCAGAGATAATGAAATGGCGACGTTGAATCAGTCTTCGGATTCACGATTGCCACGCAATCCGGTAGCTGTGATTTCGGTTCGTGATGGTCGAGCACGATGACATCGACGCCGCGGCTCTTGAGCTGCGAAATCTCGCTCGCTGAGGTCGTGCCGCAATCGATGGCGATCAGCAGTCGCGGGCGATGTTGTTCAAGGCAACGTTCGACACTTTCGTGGCTCAATCCGTAGCCTTCCTCCATTCGCAAGGGCAAAAAGAGTTCCGGCGTCGCGCCATAACCGCGCAGCATTTCTGCGAGCAACGCCAGGGATGTCACGCCATCGACATCGTAGTCTCCAAACAGCACGATTCGTTCGTGTGAATCCAGGGCGGCCAGAATCCGAACGATTGCTGCCTGCATTTGCGGCAGCAAAAATGGATCGCTCAGCGAGCTGAGACGCGGCCGCAGGAAATTTTGAACTTCGTCCGTGCTCCGAAATGTTTTCCGAAAAAGAAGACGCGCGATGCATTCCGACCCACAAATTTCGTTCCACGCAATCGCGGTGCCGTTGAGATTTTCGAATGGCGGTAGAATCCATCGGTCCTGCACCGGATCAGTCTATTTACTGCGCAGCGAGTGACAAGATGAGGACGCGGTTTGTGCCAATGAATTGATTCCGCAGCTGGCTCGGCTTTTCAGGAAATTCGAAACCGACTTTTTCGTCCTCGAGTTTCAAATACGTGAAAATGGGCGTCCTTTTCTTCGAAATGAATTTCGGGAGTAGATCGTTCCGATGGTGATGAATTGCACCCTGCCCTTTGAAATTCCAGCCAGACGTTCTAACGCGGAAGAAACTCGAACTCGGCTTTGTCTTTTTTCCGCGAGAGGACGAGATGAGCGGCGAATTTGTTACCGCGTTTGGAGATGAAATTTTCAATAAGATGCGACTTTCCCGCCGAGAGGAGTTCTTTCACTTCATCGGGCGTGATCTCGTGCTCGCAAAGTTTCTTCGTCAATTTGAAAACTTGCCGGTTGTCCTGCTCTGGCTTGCGGACGTAGTAGACGTCGTCCAACTCGACCAGCTCTCCGCCGTGCACTTTGCTTTCGCCGATCACTTTGGCTTTGGAGAGATCGACCTTCGTCCGTGCCTTGCGTTGGACGGGCTTGCCGTCCTTGTCGGTTTTCGGAGCACGCGGCGGAAATTCCCAACGAATCCGCGCATCATTGCGCAACAAAAACGCATCGAACGGACGGCCTTTTTTCGAGATGAAACCTTTAATCAAATCGGTCTTGCCTTTTTCGACCAATTGCACGGCTTGTTCGCGTGAAACCTCTTTCTTGCACATGAGGCGCGGGACACGGAAAACTTGTTTCCATTCGCCGTTGTCGCGTTCGCGCAGAACGTAGCTCGACCCGGCTTCGCATAATTCCGCGCCGGTCGAGCAATCGGTCCAGAAAGGTTCCACCGCGCCGATATCGATCTTGTCGCCAAAATCGTATTCGGCTTTCCACTTCCCGCTCTCATCATCTTTCACGAGTTTGAGCGTGGCTGCGAAGGTAGCGTGCGTCTTGGAGGAAATGAATCCGTCAAGCGGACCGACGACGCGCTTTTCGACCAGCTCGCGTACCTCGGACTCCTCCATTTTCCGTCCACCAATGACCTTGTAGATCATAAATTCGCCATCATGTGATTTGTAGCCGCGCAAAGTTTCCCGCAGCGGTTTGCCGTCACTCGGCGACAGAATATTTGTCTCGCGCGCTACAGAGTGGTCTTCCTCGAATTTCTTCACGCGATCGACGATGCCTTTGGTCTCCTCGACGATTTCGG
Source organism: uncultured Verrucomicrobiae bacterium (assembly GCA_963804875.1). Taxonomy (GTDB): domain Bacteria; phylum Verrucomicrobiota; class Verrucomicrobiia; order Chthoniobacterales; family UBA10450; genus Udaeobacter. The sequence continues at coordinate 73,764 of CAWDRX010000004.1, read as the reverse complement.
CCATGAATCGCTCGCGCGGAAACTTCCCTTGCTCCATCAAGCGGAGTTGATGTTCCCATTCACCGGTCATCGCCGGGCTGGTGATATCGGTCGCCTTCACGGCGGTGAGGAATTGGATCAGTTGCTCCGCTTTGGCAGTTGGCACCAGCTCACGCTGATTCCGATGCATGTACTTTTGGTAGATAAGCCCATCGATTGTGTCCGCGCGCGTGGCCGGCGTGCCGAGACCGCGCTCCTTCATTGCTTCGGCCAACTCTTCGTCCTCCACTAATTTTCCCGCCGTTTCCATCGCAGAAAGCAGCGTTGCTTCCGTGTAACGCGGCGGCGGTTTGGTCGCTTCGGCATGCAGATTCGCTTCGAGCGTTTTCGCCTGGTTCTTGTCCTCTACGATCAAGGCCGGCAGCGCTTTGCCTTGGGCTGAATTTTCATCTACTGCACTCTTCCCATAGACTTCCAGCCACCCGGCGGACGTCATGACTTTGCCCTCAGTTTTGAACTTGTGCGTTGCGACCCGACTGACCCGCGTAGTGACATCGAATTCCGCTGCTGGATAAAACGCGGCCACGAAGCGGCGCGCAACCAAGTCATAAATTTTCGCTTCCGCATCATCCAGGCTCTTCGCATCCGAAGCTGTGGGGATAATGGCGAAGTGATCGCCGATTTGCGCGTTGTTGAAGATGCGCTTGTTGAGCTGCACGTAATTTTTCTCGAGCGCCTTCTGAGCATGCGATTGCAGCGTACCCGAAAGGTTCCCCAACGTTTGTCTAACGACCGGCAGATAGTCCTCGGGCAAAGCGCGAGAGTCCGTGCGCGGGTAAGTCAACATTTTGTGTCTCTCGTAAAGTGCCTGCGCGATTTGTAACGTGCGCTTCGCCGAAAAACCGTAGCGGCCGTTCGCCTCACGTTGCAGCGTTGTCAGGTCATAGAGACGTGGCGCTATTTGCGAGCTGGCTTTCTTTTCCTCGGAAACGCTCGCGATCGGCTGCCCCTGGCACGCGGCGACAACCGCGTCGGCCACCATCCGGTCCCAGATGCGGTCAATACGATCATGCTCGTCGCCATTCCTTTTGAAGTCGGGACGCTGGTATATGCCTTCGTATTCGCCCTGCGCGATTCTGAATTTCGCAGTAACGCGCCAGTAATCATGCGGCTTGAAATTCCGGATCTCCAACTCGCGAGCGTAAACGATGGCGAGCGTTGGTGTTTGCACACGCCCGACCGAGGCCACGTTTCTCCCGCGCGAACCAAACATCCGTTTGGTAATTGCCCGCGTGCCGTTGATGCCGATGAGCCAGTCGCTCTCGCTGCGCGAACGCGCGGCATCGGCTAGACCGGCCATTTCCGAACCATCGCGCAAATTTTGAAAGCCCTCACGAATGGCCTGCGGTGTCATCGATTGCAGCCAAAGACGCTTCACCGGATGTTTGTTTTTCGCCAGCTCGCAAAGCTGATTAAAAATGTGTTCTCCCTCGCGCCCGGCGTCACAGGCGTTAATGATTTCCTTAATATCCTTGCGCGCTATCAGCTTTTTGAGACGACCAAATATCTCCTTTGAATCCTCCTTGGGTTTAAGCTCGAACTTCTTGGGAATGATAGGCAGCGTTTCGAGCCGCCAGAAGCCGTACTTCTTCTTGTCGATGTCCTCCGGCATCAGCAGCTCAGTGACATAGCCGACCGCCCACGAAATGACGTATCGCTCGCTCTCATAGTGGTCGCCTCTCTTGGGAATCTTGCCGAGTGCCTTGGCGATGTCGCTGGCGACCGAAGGCTTTTCGGTGATTATGAGGGATTTGGACATGGGGCAGGAATCGAACTCACTTACGGTGGCTTTGCAAGTCAGGCCAATTTGCGGTGCGCCGAGCGCCGCTGTAACCCTCTGGCTAGCCGAGCTTAACGAAGTATTTTCCGGGCAATTGTTTGACCAGACGTTTCAGTTCGAGCTGCAAAAGTGTAGATGAAACGACCGCACTTGGCAATTCGCTGCGCGCCGCGATGTCGTCGATGGAGGTCTCAGTGGCGTCGATGGCTCCGAAAACTCGGCGCTCCTCATCGGAAAGAGGCGGCAAGGGTCGAACAGCGGTTTCGGGAGACGGTTTTGCTTCAGGCAGGAGAATCTCCAAGTCATCCAAAACGTCCGATGCATCCATCACCAGCTTTGCGCCCTGCTGAATCAGGCGATTCGATCCCATCGCGCTCGGCGCGTTAATCTGACCGGGCACTGCGTACACCGCACGACCTTGTTCCAGCGCCTGCGCTGCTGTGATAAGCGCGCCACTATTCAATCCTGCTTCCACCACCAGAATGCCGTGGCTCCATCCGGAAATAATGCGGTTACGCATCGGAAATGTTTGTCGATCTGGTTCCACATCCATCGAAAACTCAGAAACAATCGCGCCGTTCCCGTTGCGGATTTTTTCCGCCAGAGCCGCGTTCTCCGGCGGATACAGTCTGGCTAACCCGGACCCGATTACCGCGATGGTGCGGCCTTTGGCCGCGAGCGCACCCTGGTGAGCAGCCGTGTCAATACCGCGCGCTAATCCGCTAATCACAGTGAGCCCCGCGTACGCAAGCTGGTAGGCGAGCTTCTTCGCCGATTCCGTGCCGTAATGAGTGGTGCGTCGGGCGCCGATAACGCCAATGCCATGATGATCGCGATCCAGGAGTTCGCCCCAAACATAGAGCACAATCGGCGGCGCGTGGATTTCACGTAACGGCCGGGGATATGACGAGGATTGCTGCGTGATAACATTCGCGCCGAAATCGCGGATCCGTTGAAGTTCGGCGGGCAGATCAATCGTCGATTCCCAGTTTGAGATTTGATCGGCAACCTCGTTTCCGATCCGTTCCACCTTGCGGAGGTCTCCACGCCTAGCCGCGAGGATTTGTTGCGGCTCCCGAAAAACCTCCAGCAATTTGCGCAACCGCACCGGCCCAACCGTCGGTAGCATGTTGAGCGCGATGCAGGCTTCGGTCGCGTTCATCTTGTAGAGGCGCTAATGCCAAGCGCCTGTTTAAATCCGATCCGTGCTCGCTACAAGCACGGCTGGAAAATTGAGGAGTAGTTTGTGTTCCCCCTCAGAAGGGAATCTCGTCTTCGTCTGGTTCGGGGCCTGCCGACTTTTTAGGTGGTGGCGCGCTCGTTTGCCGGCCTTCTCCGCTCGCGTCGCCTCCACCTGGGGGTCGACCTCCGAGCAGTTGCATGTTCTCGGCCACCACGCGCAAGCGTGTTCGCTTCTGGCCGGTTTGTTTGTCGTCCCACGTGTCCATTTGCAGCCGCCCTTCAACGAAAACCGGTCTGCCTTTTTTCAAGTATTCGCTGGCCACCTCGGCTGTTCGTCCCCAGAGGGTGACATCGACAAACGTGACTTCCTCGCGTTTTTCACCGCTGTCAGTGGTGTAAGCCCGATTCACCGCGACGCCCAAATCGCAGACGGCGCTGCCCTTCGGAGTGTAACGCACTTCCGGATCACGCGTTACATTTCCAAGCAAGAGAACTTTGTTGAGGTTCGCCATATGCCGCTTATAGCGAAATCATTTCGATTTTGCCACTTTTTTCGGCGCCTTCTCCTTGTTCTCCTCGAGCCGCTGGTAGTGCTGGCGGTAAACATCAGGATCCAGTTTGAATTTGGTCCGTAGCCGCACGATCGATCCAGGGTCGGTATTCAAGATGAAGTTGACGTAATAACCAGCATCGAGCGGGCCGGCTTCATACGAAAAATGCCGCCTGTCCATCTTCTGGACCTGTTCGACCTTTGCGCCTTCTTTCTCAAACTCCGATTCCAGGCGCTCGATCATTTCTTTTACATTTTCTTCTTTGGCTTGTGTGTTTAACACCAACAGGGCTTCGTAACGGCGATTCATATTTCTTCGGATTTGTTAAAGGTGTTCATGGCTGAAACGAGACCGTTGTCAATTGTGCATTTTAACGCCTCGACTGCGCGATCGATGGTAGCTCGCACGATTGGCCTTTCTTCATCGAAGAAGCGGCCCAACACATAGTCCGCCGATCCTTCGCGTGGTGCAGCCCCAATCCCGATGCGCAAACGTGGAATCTCTTCCGTCCCAAATTGGACGATGACCGATTCAAGGCCGTTATGCCCGCCTGGTCCACCTCTGGCACGTAGTCGAAGACGACCCAGCGGCAGCGAGAAATCGTCCAGCACCACCAGGATTTCTTGCGGCTCAATTTTATAGAACTGCGCAACTGCAAAAATTGGATACCCGCTGCGATTCATGAAGCTCAAAGGTTTGACCAACAGGACAGCTCCACATCTCGCTGAGAGAGCGTCCTCCCGCGCCTGCGGGACCGATTTTTCCCAAATCGATCCAAAGTGTGCGGCCAACTGGTCGACGGCCATAAATCCGATGTTGTGCCGTGTTGCGGCGTACTCCGGGCCGGAATTTCCGAGACCGGCGATGAGCCGGATTGCTGTGTCGTCCACGCGCTGGCAATCCAAAATCCAAAATCGAAAACCGAAAATGGATTACTTCTTTTCTTTGTCCTTTGGAGCTTTTTCTTTCGCAGCTGGAGCTGCAGCAGCAGCAGCTTCGCCCTCTACCTTTTTCTCGGTAATGACTTCCGGCCCCGCGGCGGCGGCTTCGGCCTCCGCTGGAACAGGCTCCTCCTCAACCACAGGCGCCAGCACTGATAACACCGTTAGATCAAGCTGCACTTTTGGCGTTACCCCGGATGGAAGTTGAATATCGCGAACGTGAACAGAATCACCTATGTTCAACTGCGAAACGTCCACCGTTATCCGATCCGGCAAGTCGCTCGGCAAACATTCAATCGCTAATGAGCGCAAGCTCTGTTCAAGCAAGCCGCCAAAAGTTTTTACACCAACTGGCGTGCCTACAGGTTCCAGCGGCACCTCAGCTTGAATCATCTGGTCCATGGAGATGGCGTGAAAGTCGACGTGACGAATCTCGCCACCGACAGGCGAGTGTTGTACTTCCTGCACAAGTGCGGTGCGGCTTTGTCCGTCTCCGCCGATTTCGAGCTCGACCAGGACGTTTTCTCCTGAGGCCTGACTCATCATCGCATTGATGTCCCGTGCGGAGACTTGTAGCGGCTGCGGTTTGTCGGTGCCTCCGTAGATGACAGCCGGGATGAATCCGCGCGCTCGGAGTTTCCGAACAGCGGAGCGCCCCACATCCGGACGGGGTTCTGCTTTTAGCTTAACTTGTTTTGCCATTTTTCTCGTTCTCGATGTTGAACAGCGACGACACCGATTCGTCGTTATGAATCCGCTTGATCCCTTCGCCGAGAAGCTCGGAGACGCAGAGCACCATGACCTTAAATCCTTCCACGGTGCGCACGGGCGTGCTGTTAGTCGTTACTAATTCCGTAATTTCGGATTTTTGCAACCGGGGAATGGCCACGTCTACCAGGACCGCGTGTGCCACGCCGGCGTAAATGTTGCGCGCACCATGCTTTTTTACTATGGCAGCCGCCGAGGTAAGTGTTCCCGCTGTTTCCGTAAGATCGTCCACGAGCAGCACATCGCGGTTCTCCACGTCACCGATCAGGTAAAGTGCTTCAGTCTCGGTCGCGCTTTTACGCTCTTTTGCCACAATCGACAGGCTGGCGCCGAGTGCTTCTGCGTACGCCGAAGCCATTTTCAAGCCGCCAAGATCGGGAGAAACGACAGCGGTTTTTCCCGTCATTCTCTTGCGCAGATATTTGATCAACACCGGCGCCGAATAGAGGTGGTCTACCGGGATGTCGAAAAAGCCCTGCACCTGTTGCGCATGCAAATCCATTGTGAGCACGCGATTCACGCCTGCTGCGTACAGCAAATTCGCGACGAGTTTTGCAGTGATCGGCACGCGCGGCTGATCTTTGCGGTCCTGGCGCGCGTATCCAAAAAACGGAATGACAGCCGTGATTCTATCCGCGCTTGCACGCCGTGCCGCGTCCACCATGATCAGCAATTCCATCAGATGTTGATTGGTAGGTGGGGAAGTCGGCTGAACGATAAAAACGTCGTGGCCGCGAATATTCTCTTCGATCCTGACGTATGTTTCACCATCGGGAAACGAGCTGATTGTCGCCTGCCCGAGCGGCGTACCGATGTATTTGCAGATTCGCTCGGCCAAATCGCGGTTTGCGGACCCGGTGAAGACTTTTAACTCAGGTTGAAGCGCGAACATCGCAAGCCGCTACAATAGGCGGACACGATCAAAATTAGCAAATCCCGATTTGACGCTGCAGCGAAGATTGCCCGCCGGCGACTCGGAACCGCCTCTAGTTACTGTGATTACCTTGCCAAAAGTCAGTTATCCGCCAAGCTATCTTATCTCCCCGACTCCACAGGAACCATGGCTACTGACGCGATCCGAATAGAACGGCCGACCACGAACTCCAGGGTCTTCGCGCACACGCGTTGGGATGTCGCTCCAGCCGCTGCGGGGCTCTTTCATCTCGCATTTCTTGTCGCGCTCTACTTCTTATTTCCGCATACGCCGCTGTGGGTAATGCTGATTCTCGGGTTCCTTTATTCGCTAATGGTGAATGCCAACATTAACGGCGTGGGGCATAACTTCATTCATAACCCGTTTTTCCGGTCGCAACTGCTCAACCGTCTGTTTGGAGTTACGCAATCGATCGCCTGCTGTTTTTCGCAGACTATGTACGACGCCGTGCACATGCGGCATCACAAGGGAAATTCAGACCGCCAGGATAAAAAAGGTGACACGATCGATTGGTTATCGATCTACAAGCATGGCCACGACGGCGAAGCCGAAAATCCCTGGAGTTATGTTTTTTTTAGTTTCTTTCGCGACGACGTGGGCGCGATCCGCAACGATCTCCGCAAGCGGAATAACCGCGACGATTTCTGGGGAAACCTTGAGCTGGCGGCATTCGCCACGACGCTTTTAGTCATGGCGATCATCGTACCGACGAATCCGATTCATTTTATTAACTGGCGGTTCATCCTGTATTTCCTTCCGTTCTGGTATCTCGGCCATTGCTTTAGTTACTTGAATGGCTACTACCGGCACTATGGAGCAAACCCTGACAAGCCGATCGCGTGGGGTGTGAGCAGCTACGGAAAAATCTACAACTGGCTGTTTTTCTACAATGGCTATCACGCCGAACATCATTTCCGACCAAAAGTACACTGGACGAAAATGGAGAAATTTCGCCGGAGCATCGAGCATCTGCAGAAACAGGAAGGCGTGCGTACAATCAAGCACGCGCACATGCTTGGTTTTCTCGATCCCGATTTACCAAAGCGCGGCCAAGACCAGGGCAACGCTGTAGGGGCGTTTGTGCCAAACGCCCAATCCAAGTAGATAGGCTTAACGAAGCGCCAGCTACAAAAGCTTGCGCCTGGTTGCACGGCAAAAACTACTGGCGCGTGAATTCGTTACGGAGTTTTTCTTTCTTTGATTCGCACTCCTCCTGTAACCGACGGATTTCGGAGACGAGTTGCTTCTGGATAGAATCGATATCGTCCGCTTTGCCTTCAGTTTGCGCCTTGCGGATCTGATCTTTGAGGAAAAGCTCTTTCTCGGCAATTTTCGCCTGATACTTGGAATCCATTTCGGCGAGTTCCTTTTTCTGTTCGTCAGTGAGAGAGGGCGAGGGCGACGCTTTTTGAAGGCGTTCCATTGCAAGTTCGTACGCCGATTTCATCTTGATTTTTCGCTACTGAAACAATCGACGCATTGCTTATGGGAAATCAATTCCTAAATTGGTTTCGAATGCATTCATCAGTTCGACTGCTCAGTATCGATTTTGATGGGACGCTTGTTTCGCGTGCTAGCGAACCGGTGTTCAACTCGCAATGCATGGAGTTGATTGGCGAGTTGCAGGACGCTGGCGCGATCTGGGCGATCAACACGGGACGTTCGGTCGATCTGCTCGAGAAAGGTCTCGCCGAGTTTGCGGTCCCGATTCGTCCCGATTTTATTCTCACGACCGAACGCGACCTTTTTCGGCCGGGACAAAACGGCGGGAAATGGGAAGCGTTCGGCGATTGGAACCAGCGATGCGCGCGTGATCATGCCGACTTGTTTTTGTCTGCTGGTTCCGTCCTGGCTGAATTCGTCGATTTCGCCACAAATCAAACGAAAGCGCGTCTGATCTATAATTCCGAAGGCTTGGAAGGGCTGGCTGCCGAAAGCGAGGAAGAGTTGGACCGCATCACGGACTTTATCCAGCAGGCGCGTACGGACCATCCGAAGCTGGATTACCAGCGCAATGGGATTTACCTGCGGTTCTGTCACGCTGATTACCACAAAGGCGCGACGCTGGCTGAGCTGGCGCGTTTACTGGATGTTTCACGCGAAAATATCTTCGCGGCAGGTGATCACCACAACGATGTGTCGATGCTGGACGGAAGATTTGCAGCAATGCCGTCCTGCCCGGCGAACGCCATTCCGGAAGTGCAAGATGCTGTGCGCAATGCTGGCGGCTACGTCGCACAGAAAGACCATGGTGCCGGTGTCTATGAAGCGCTGCTGCACTTCACGAATGGCGGTTAACTGTAGCGGCGTTCCGTGAGCGCAGAATCGTCGAAGGGCGAACCGCAAAGAGGGCAATGACACACACTGCCGCTAAAGTTTGTCACCAACGCACGTTACTGGATCCCATCGCACCCGGAGCAAAACGTTCGTCACTGACTTTCTCTCCGGGAACAGCTCCAGCAGATTGCGAGGTCGACGGACCATTGAGCGTGTCATTCGTTGGTGACGCGCAGGCGGCGAGCAACAACGCAATCAGCACAGCCAGAGCGCCGGTCAATGCGACTTGTTTAATCACTGACACGAACCTATGTCCGGGGCATCTCTGATGCAACCGGCCGCAAGGAGTGGCCGTTACAAACCGCGGCTAGAATCAAAACTCGTGCCCAGAGCTCATTCCCGGGTTGCCGGGGGCAAATGACGGACGCGGAAAGTGAGCTGCGGTACTTGTCATCGGGGGATCGTCGCCTCCTCGTTCTTTCACGACGCCTTCCTCCGGCGATGACGCACAAGCGGCAAGCAGCCATGCCATTGCCAAAACGAGCAGCCCACACCATGCAGAATGTTTGTTCACGAACGCCAACCTACTGATCGAGGGGGCCGATGCAACCAACGGAACTGGAGGCTTGGTGGCAAATGAAAGAGCCACGAAAAAATTTTGCGCGGAAAGAGAAGCTCGCGTTTAGTTCCGCATGGCCGGCAACTGGGGCGAGCCTGAACGCATGTGGGACGAATACGATTGGGAGCGTTTTCTTCAGCAACAAGACGGGAAGACCGAAAAGTACATGCAGTTGCTGGAAACATATCTTGATGATCCGCGCCGCGACGAAATTATTGCGCGCGAAATGGGTTGGACGCAGTTGCTGGATGAAAAAGACTGGAGCGCCGAGGTGGACGCCCTGCTTGATGAAACCGCAGGAGAAGCGGAGGAGAGTGAAGTGGACAGTTCGGCTACGTCCGGCGAAACCTTCCAGGAGCACGATCTTTATCGCGCAGCCTTCGATCTCACGCTTTGGATCGATCAATTGTTCGATCAAAATGCTTCGCTTCAGAACGAGCCTGCAGCCGTTAAGCTGGCTACGCACGCAGCTCTGGCCAGTGCGAAGCTGGCAGCTGCGTTGAGCGGTGACCACCTCGACGAGATCGGGATGACCATCGCTTATTTGAAACGGGCCTTGAAGGCGATCACAACCTCGATGAATGCAGCGGTGCAACTGCGAAAGGCTGCCGGGCTGATTAGCCGGTCGGAGTATCTGGTTTTGCAGCAACGACTCTTTGATGTCCGCGACGGCATCGTAAGCCTTATGGGCGAATACCGTGCTGAATGGCGCCGTCGTTTCGGCCCGGACACTTTTCAGCGTTGAATGAAATAAGGGCGCGCTCCGTCCAATCATGCAAACGGAAGCGACTCTGGCGCAGTCCGATGTGTCGGAATTAGACTTGGTAAAACGATGCCAGGCCGGTGATACCGAAGCATTCGACGAGCTGGTAACTCGCTACCGGACACGAGTATTCGGCATGATTTACAACATGGTCCATAGCGAACAGGACGCATGGGATCTGGCTCAGGAGAGCTTCCTCAAAGCATGGAAGTCGATTGGGCGGTTCCGCGGTCAGTCGTCCTTCTATACCTGGATTTATCGCATCGTCATGAACGTGACGATCGATTGGTTGCGCAAAAAGCAGGTCAAAGGTGGCGGCACCGAATTCGATGACGGAATTCAATTGAGAGAAATTGACCCGGCCTCCAAGACCGTTCCGAAGACAGAGGCATTGCCTCATCAAGCAATGGAACGAGACGAGATCCGCGCCCGGATCGAAAAGGCGATTGGCCAGCTCTCGCCCGAACACCGCGCTGTGATCTTGATGAAAGAAATCGATGACATGCAATATCATGAGATCGCAGAAACGTTGGGGTGTTCGATTGGCACCGTGATGTCCCGGCTGTTTTATGCGCGGAAGAAATTGCAAAACTTACTGAGAGACGTTTATGAAAACGTTTGAGGAAAAATGGACCGCATGGCTGGACGACCAGCTCAGCGGCAGCGAACTATTGGAATTCGAGGCATCGCTGCCTGACAAAGCTGCCGCTCAAGCCGAAAAAGCCGAGGCAAGAAAACTTGGTGAGCTGTTAAAGCGCGAGTTGACTACGCATCCACTGAAGAACGAAGACTTTTTCAGTCATCAACTGCGCGAACAGATCGTTCGGGAAAGTGACGAGGAAAATCGAAAGAGCGGCGCTCGCCGAAGTCCAACCTCCACTTGGTGGACGATTCCGCGTCTACTGTGGGCGGGCACAGGGTCGCTCGCCGTATTTTTGATTTGCACCGTCCTCGTTATGCATCAGGAACGACCAGCAGAAGAATCGCAATACCTGACACAGATTCTGAACGCCCGGGTCGATCCCGTCGTTAGTCCGAACGCGACGGTCTCGATCTTCGAGGTGAAACAAGACCGTGCAACGGTCCTTTGGACCGAAGGGCTACAAACCTTGCCGGCCGATTACGCAGCGAAATAACTGGCCATGCATCGCTCGCTCGCGGTCGTAATCTCTTTTCTTGTTCTGACGATGACCACGGCGCCAGCGTTGCAAGCGGCGGAGACAGTTTGGAGCGGGCTCGTGATGGCTGAAAACGTTACGCAGCCGCAGGCGATTCCGTCGGAATTGACTCGGATTGAAGGATTGCTGAAAAAGTTTTTCGGCTACAACCAATTTCAGGTGATCGGGCAATCGCAAAAAACTCTTAAGACCGGCCAGGAAGATTGGCTTGCGACCAGCAAATTTTTCGGACTGCACGTAGACGCTCGCGGTGAAACCCCAGGTGGCTACGTTTTGAATCTGAAGCTTTACAAGGAAAAGGAGCTTTTGCTCGAAACCGAAGCCAAGCTGAGCAAGCGCAGTCCGCTGGTGATCAAAGGGCCGCAGGTGGGTGGGGGACAATTGCTGCTGGTACTCGTTGTGCAGTAATGGCAGTGCGCGACCGCTGGGCGCTCTGTTCCTGCAATTCAGATGCAAAAAGCAATCCCGTTTTCTAATACCTGAGATGCGCGTTCCACTTCTCGCACTTCTGGTTTTATTTCTGATAAGGTCGTTAGCCGGAGCTGTGGAAAAACCGTTCAACTTCAACGAGACGCCGGGAAAACTTCCGAAAGAAGTTGTCCCGACAGAATACGCAATCCGCATCGTTCCGAACCTTGACAATTTCACGTTCGCCGGAAGTGAAACCGTGAAGCTGAACGTACGGAGTCCGGTCCATCAACTGGTGTTGAACGCGCTCGAACTCAAGATCGAAGCCGCCTCCCTCGATGGCAAAGAATTGCCGCTCTCGGCGATCAAGACCGACAATGAAAAGGAACTACTGACCCTTACGTTGCCGTCAGAACTGGTGGCCGGTGATCACGCCCTCACCCTTCATTTCACTGGCAAGATCAATCAGCAAGGGCAGGGGCTGTTCTACATGCGTTATCAGGAACAGGGCAGCGGTGCGCGCAAAGTTATGCTCGGGACGCAATTCGAAGCGACTGATGCGCGTCGATTCTTTCCCTGCTGGGATGAACCCGCCTTTCGCGCGCGTTTTCAATTAACCGTTGTGGTGCCTGAGAATTGGCTCGCCGTCTCAAACATGCCAATCGAGAGCGAGCAAAAAACCACGGGTGGGAAAGAAGTGCGCTTTGCGCCGACTCCGCCGATGTCCAGTTATCTGAATGTATTCGTGGCCGGCGAACTCGATCTTATCGAGTCGCAAGTCGGCCCGACGCAGATCCGCGTAATCGCGACAAAAGGCAAAGCAGAACAAGGTCGCTACGCGCTTGAGGCCTCAGCGCAGATTTTGAAGTACTACAACGATTATTTCGGCGTGCCGTATCCGCTACCGAAGCTGGATCAAATTGCTATCCCGGGCGGCTTTGGTGGTGCAATGGAGAACTGGGGAGGCATCACCTACTACGAGTCGACGCTTCTCTTCGATCCGAAAAATTCGTCCGCCGAAACCAAGCAAGACATTTACGAAGTGATCGCGCATGAAATGGCGCACATGTGGTTCGGGGATCTTGTAACCATGGCGTGGTGGGACAATCTATGGCTCAATGAAGGGTTCGCCTCGTGGATGGGCAGCAAATGCACCGCGCATTTCAATCCGCAATGGGAAGTCTGGCTCGCTCGCGAATTACCGCGAGATCCTACGCGGCGGACCGGAATCGCGAAGGAAGCCGCGATGGAAGGGGACGCGCGCTCCACCACGCATCCGATTCAGCAGCGTGTCGCAACGGAAGCCGAAGCCAATAGTGCGTTTGACGATATCACCTACAAAAAAGGCCAGTCGTTCCTGCGAATGCTGGAGAGTTTTCTGGGTGAGGACATTTTCCGCGATGGAATCCGGCAGTACATCGCTGCGCATAAGTATTCGAACACAACCACTGCGGATTTGTGGAACGCGCTTTCGGAAGCGTCGAATAAATCAGTAGGTGAAATTGCGGCCGGCTGGACGGAGCAGCCGGGATTTCCCGTTGTGAGCGTTAAGCGAGAGGCCGACGGCAAGATCCGGCTTACTCAGGAGCGGTTCACCGTGAATTTCAAGAACGCCCCGCCACTCCTCTGGCAAATCCCGCTGACGTATTCGGTCGTCGGCGAAACACCGGCGGCTTTGCTGATGACCGATAAGACGGCGGTTCTGGAAAACATTCCCGCAGATCGCGCACTCAAATTGAACGTCAACGGCGCTGGAAATTATCGCGTCGAATATGATGACCCGTCGTGGCAATTGTTGCTTAAAGCGCTCCCGAAGTTAGGCGTTGAAGATCGCGTGAATCTTATGAGCGATGCTTGGGCGCTTGTGCAAGCTGGTCGCGCGCCGGTCTCGCTCTACTTTGGATTAGTCGAAAAGTTGCCCGCTTCCACCGATCTGGCCGAACGCGAACAGATCATCAACGTTCTCGTATTTCTTAACCGTCTGCTGATCGGCACTGCTGAACGTGAAGAGTTCCAACGATATGCCCGATCGCTTTTGCGCCCAACATTTGCGACTTTGGGATGGGAGCCGAAACCGGACGAACCGTCGAACGCTGGAAGGCTCCGCGCAAGCTTGATCGGCGCCCTCGGATATTTGAATGATCCCGAAATTATCGCCGGCTGCCGCGAGCGTTTCGAGAAATACCTCGCAAATCCGGCGTCGCTCCCACCGGATCTCCGTGCTCCAGTTCTGGCAGTGGTCGGCCGCTATGCCGATGAGAAGACTTGGAACAAACTGCACGAACTCGGTCTGAAAACCACAAGCATTGAGGACAAACAGAATTACTACAATGCGCTCGCTTGCGCGACTGATCCGAAATTGGTGAAGAAGACGCTTGCGATTGCGCTTACGGACGAGCTGCCAACGAGCCGTGCCATCTTCCTGGTTTCACGAGTCGCTCGCGACAGCGGTCATCCCGATATTGCCTGGGAGTTCGCGAAAGCAAATATGAAAGCGCTGCTCGCCAAAGTCGATGCGGCAGGTGCAAACCGCTATGCGCCCAGTCTGTTTACCTTTTTCTCCGATGGCTCGCGTGCTGACGAATTAAAAGACTACGCCAAAAAGAACCTGCCGCAGGCAAGTGCGCCGGAAGTAGCTAAAGTCGTCGATGAAATTCAGTTCCGCGCGGAATTCAAGAAGCGTCTCACGACTCAGCTTCACGCGTGGACGACAGGAAAGGGCAGCAATAATCGCGTAATCTCGAACCGGGCGGTGCTCCAGCACTTGACCCCTAGTCGCTGCTTTGTTGCGGCGCGATCCACAAGCGCATCGGAATCATCGAAGAATCGACGAAGCCATGCTTCCGGAAAAACGCCTGCGCCACATTTTCGGGGCGATCGGTCAGCAGCGTGATTCGGAGAAAGTTTTTCTTCTTCGCGAAATCGATCGCGTGTTCGAGAAGCTTGTTGCCGTAGCCGTGACCTTGATACTGCGTGTGCACCACCAGGTCCTCCAAGAGCATGACGAACCCGCCTTCGGCCGTGCTGATGGTGAAGAGCAAATTGATCATCCCGACGATTGCGCCATTGCGGCGCAGCACAAAGACCCGGCCACGGCTGGGCTGTTCGAAAATGAGCCGCAATCCGCGGAGCTGTTTGTCTTTATCGGGACGGAAGTCGCCCTCCTGAGCGAACAATTCGCCGAGCATTTCCGACAACTCGTCCAAGTCGGCTTCAGTCGCCGGCTCGATCACGACATTTTCTTTCTCCGCCATATCGGTGCGAGTCGTTATTTCAGAAATGCGCCCTGTTGGCAACTTTGTAAATTAGACCCTCTTGTCTGTCGGGGATAACGCGTCATCGTACGAAATCGGTCGCGTCTCATAATTGCTTCCCGCCCGGTGTCGTTGACAATGCTGGCCGTGCCCCTAGTGTAACCGCTCTCAGATCGGGCCGGAGCAAGTTCACGGTTTATGAAACGCACTTATCAGCCATCGAAACGAACGCGTAAACGCCAGCACGGTTTTCGCGCGCGTATGCGAACAAAGGGCGGCCGCGCCACTCTTGCGCGCCGGCGCCAACGCGGTCGCAAACGCCTGCTTCCAAAGGGCGTTGAATTGCACTACGCCCGCCATACGCAAGCTTGACCTTCGAAGTTCGAAATCGGTGACCGGTTAGTGATCCTTCGCGTCACCACCAGGTTTCGTTGCAAGCACGCAGCGAAATCCGTAAATCACGTCTCGCTCATTGCGATCAACTACATTTCGGTAAGAGGATTGCATTTCGAGACGATTACTTGTGGCCCAGGAGCCGCCGCGCAGCACTCCCCAATCGCGACCAGTTGCACTGTTGTCGCCTTTATAAGTGTCGAGACACCATTCCCAAACGTTCCCGCCGAGATCGTATAGGCCTATCGAATTGGACTTAAAACTTCCGACGGGCAGCGTTGCGCTGCGTCGCCTTCCCGATGTTCCCGCATAATTTCCTGCGTCGTTTGGCCGAGGCCATTGTTTGCCCCACGGAAATTCGTTCCTAATTTTGCCGTCGCGCGCTTCGGGCGTCGGACCGCTTTCATTCATCAAACCGACGGCCATGCTCCACTCGGCATCGGTCGGCAGCCGATAAGCTTCTCGATCGTCAATCAGATTTTCGTTTTGTTCTTTTTCGGTCAGCCATTTGCAAAATGCCACGGCGTCGAACCAGCTCACTTTTACAGCCGGATCAGTTGGTGTCTGATGGAAATCGGGCGGCTCGTATCGTCGCCCGGTCGCACGGCAAAACGCTTCGTAATCCTGCACGCGCGTTTCCCAGATCGAAATCTGAACGTCGCCAAGCGGAACGAACTTCATGCCTAACGAATTGGTGAATGGTTGCCCCGGCGCAGGACCGACGGTCTTTTCCAAACGCGCCGCCAGAAATGTCTGCTGTTGCGGCTCGACTTTCCCACTGACCGACCCCTGCTTGTGACCGGATAGGCGCAGCTCGTACGTGACGTCGCCAGGCTTCACTTCCTCGATCACCAGCGGCGTTTGACCCAAATCTTTTCCGTTCGCCATCACAGTCGCACCGCCCGGCGCGCTAGTGATCTTCACGCTGCCATTTGCGAACACAAAATGCGCTGCGTTGTCTCGTTGCGCGACGACGTCAATCCTTTGCTGTTCGTCAGGCCACCCGTCCAAATGCGCGACCAGTTCGTGCGAACGCGCGGGCAGATCCAGACGGAGCGGCGTGCGCCCTCGCGATTGTCCATCCACGAAAATCTCGGCGCCGCTGGGTTCGCTGGTAATGTTTGTGAGCGCCCTAACAAACGCGAAGGATTTATTCGCCGTGTCGCCGCGCTGCACGTCGACGTCGCCGCGCATTTCCCAGTCGCCGTGGCGCGCGACGATCGAGTATTTGCCGGTTGGAAGATCAGCTACGGTTTGCGGGGTTACGCCTTCGCGCGAAACCTGCCCGTCCTCGCTTCGCAATGAAAACTGCGCGCCGGGTGGTTCGGATTGGATTTGAAGAGCACCTTTGCTTCGCACAAGTCGAAACGGCGGCAGATCTGGTAACTGTTTGCGTCTGAAGTCAACACTCGTTTCCACCGGTTCGTATCCGGGGCTCATGATGCGCAGGTTGTATTTGCGCGGTTCCAAGTCTGCGAATGTCGCCGGGCTTTTTTGCGCATGATCGCCTAAAACGACGAGGGCGCCGGCCGGCTCGGTCCGGATCGTCGTTTGCAGGTGAAGATCAGCGCTCGATTGCGACGGCTTTAGCCAAAATCCGATTGCGGCGACCAGAAGAACCACGAGTGATACCGTCACCAGCAAAATTTTTGCGCGCGATTTTCGTGGGCGTTCACCTTGCTTCAGTGCGGTGAGGTCGCGATGCATTTCCGCGGCCGAGCCGTAACGTTTGTTCGGATCGTTGGCGCATGCTTTCACCAGCACGTCGTTGAGTTGCAGCAGACGTTCGCGATCCGGGCGCGTGCTCAATTGCGAATCGACCTCCGGAAAATCGAGCCGGTCTTTTCCGGTGCAGGTTTCGTAAAGAAGTTTGCCCAGACTGTAAATGTCGGCGCGCGGCGTGCCCGGCCCTTCCGGCGGGATGTAACCTTCCGTGCCAACGAATGAACGCTGTCCGCTGGCCGCCACCAATCCGATGTCGGCCAACTTCGGCATGCTTTCGCTGAAAATGATGTTCGACGGTTTGATATCGCGATGGGTTAGCCCGCGTTTGTGCAATGCTTCAAGCGCTTCCGTTAACGAAAGCCCGAGCCTTATCGATTCGTCGGCGGAGAGGCGTTTGTGCCGCGCGAGATCGGTCTTCAATGTGCGCGGTTCGTAGCTGCCAATATCGATCTTGCGTCCGTCCAAATGATCGTCCGCCAGTTCCATGCTGTAGTAGAGATACTCGGCGGTCCGTCCGACGTGCAGGATGTTGATAAAGCCGGCATGCGCGCGAGAGATCGGCTCGAAAGCTGACATCCCTTCGAATTCCCGGAGAAACGCGCGCTCGCTTTCGAACGTGCTGCGGTAGACGACTTTCACCGCGCGAAATGCGCCGGTCACAGTCCGCGCCAGCCAAATCTCACCGTAAGCGCCGCGCCCGATCACGCGCAGCAATTCGTGATCGGGAATGATTGGTATCTGAGCCGTAACCTGATCGGGAATGGCCGATTTTACACAAGCAGCGGAGGCGAAGCAATTCTGGGGAGCTCCTGATCAGCGACCTCTCTTTTCAAGCGCTTTGATTTCCTTCTTCAACAGCGCGCCGACGCGATGTCGCGCCAGATACACCTGGCCGATATTGACTCCCAATCGCGCGGCAACTTTCTGTGCCGGCCATTCCTTGCGCACATAACAATCAAAAATCTGAAACTGCTTCGGCTCGATTTGCTTTTTCACCCGCGCGATCGCTGCCTCAAATAAATTCTCCTTCCACTCCGTTTCCCAGACCGCATCCAAATCAATGCCGCGCGAATCGGGGACACGCTCGATTGTTGCCGTCGCGCGGTCGTCGGATGAACGAGGACGTTTCGGATTGCCGGGTTCGCGTTTGCGAAACTGATCGGCAATTCGCCAGCGCGTGATCTGCAACAGCCAGCCTTTGAACGAACCAATTGCCGGATCGTATTTCAACTTGTCGATGTTCTTCGCAACCGTGATGACGGTTTCCTGCACCACCTCCTGTGCTTCAGCATCCGTGAGACCGGATCGGCGCGCGGCTGAGTAGATCAGCTTCGAGTACGTGTCGAAAAACTCCTGCCAGCGCAGTTGATCGCCCCAATCGGCCAAATGCTCGACCAAGCTGCGCCGCGTCGCGAGCAAGCTGGGCTGTTTCACACCGATCTTCTAACTCCGGGAACCGACCCCGGGCAAGGTGGATCGGCTTCTCCGAAGACGATCGGGAATCGCGAAGCCCAATCGAATTCCCAACGCGTTGAGGACAACGTGTTCCACCTTTTTTCTGAAAGATTTTCGCGAGGCGCCCGTATTCCCCTCATGAACACGCCCGAGCTTCTCTCTAAACTGAACAAATCCACCTCGCGGATCGCCCGCGCCCTGCGGCGATTTGCTGAGCTGATTTTTGGAAACATCTCCTGGCGACCACCGGGTTGGCTGAGCCGAAGCCTTCGACGGGTGCAGTCGCTTCGGACGCGCTCATCCGAGGCTAATCGCGTCGGGGGTGATCGCGATTCTTCTGATTTCGTGCGGCGGGGCGTGGACCTGGAAGTGGTATTCGCATCTGCCGAAACCCAGAAAAGTTTCGGCCAAGATCGTTCCAGTTGAAGTCACCAAACTGGAGAAAGAACTGAAGTTCCCGCGGCTAGTAGTTTATTTCAGCGAATCTGCTGCACGCCTCGAAGACTTAAAAAAGCCATCCGTGCAAGGCGTGCGACTCGAGCCGCATTTGGATGGCGCATGGCACTGGGCTCAGGCCGATATTCTCGTGTTCGAACCGAGCGAAGATTGGCCGGCAGATCAAAAATTTAGAGTGATCTTCGACAAGAATTTCTTCCCGCGCCACGTCTTGATGGAGCGGCTCGCCTATGAAACACGCACGCCGCCATTCTCAATCACCGTTAAAGAACTGGAAATTTACCAGGACCCGACAAATCCAACACGACGCGAAATCAGTGCGACCTTGGAGCTGACGCACGCGGTCGATCCCGGCGAATTGGAGCGACACGTCCAACTCACGATGGTCGGCGGTTCAAACATTTTTCCGCCTAACGACCCGGCTCCGCATTTCACAACGAGCTACGGGTTACATCGTCGCATCGCTTACATCCACAGCTCGCAAATCGTGCTGCCGGAGCACGAGGATTTTCTCAATTTAACGGTGACGAAAGGTCTTCGCACCGCGCAAGGCGGCGCGCAGACGCGGGACGCAATCGAGCAGAAACTCCGGATCCCGTCGGTCGCCTCGATGTTTCAGATCGATTCCATTCAAACCACTGTCGCGCGCAACAAAAACGGTGAGCCCGAGCAATTGATCGTGCTGACCACTACCGCCGACATCAGCACCCGCGAATTGTCGAAAGCTCTCCAGATCCGGTTGCTCCCCAAACGCAAACTTTCCGACGCCGAAAAAGCCGCCGAAGTCGAAACGGAAGGAGACCTCGACGAAACCTCCGATGAGTCCGCTGCTTCGAACGAAGAAACTGATTCCGATGATGATTCAGTGGGATCGCAAGTAAAAGAAACCGAGCTTTGGAAAAGTGCGACCGATGTTCCCGATGACGTTCTCGACGCTGCACGTCCAGTGGCATTCGCGCCGATGGAGTCCGAAAAGCCGCTGGGTCGGCAGCATGCGTTTCGAGTGCGCGTTGAAAGCGATGGCGAGCTTTACGTCCGCGTGAACAAGGGCGTGCGGGCGTTTGGCGATTTTCCGCTAAGCGAAGATTACAATGCCGTCGTCGCCGTCCCGGCGTTGCCGCGCGAAGTCCAGATCGAAGGCCAGGGCGGTCTGCTTGCGCTCAATGGCGAACGAAAGCTGTCGATCCGCTCCCGCGGACTCAGCGCAATCGAATACGAGATTGCGCGTGTCGCCACGACGCAGATCAATCATCTGGTCAGCCAAACCGAGGGAAGATTCGAGCATCCGCATTTTCGCGACTCCGATCTCTTCAACGAGGAAAACATTTCCCGCATCGCGCTCGAGCAACAGGGCATCGCGCTCGAGAACAAATGGAAAGCAAACTATTCGGCGTTCGAGTTTTCCGAGCATCTGCGCAAGCCGGCAGACGGCGGCAGCGAGCGCGGTCTGTTTTTCGTGACGGCGCGCGGTTGGGATTCAGAGAAGAAAAAAGCGATCAAAGCGGTCAGCGACTCACGTTTCATCCTCGTCACCGACACCGGGATCCTGACGAAGAAAAACGCTGACGGCAGCCACGACGTTTTTCTCATATCAATCAAAGAAGGGACGCCGCTGCCGAATGTGGTTGTCGATCTTTTGGGCAAAAACGGCATCGCTATCCAAAGCGCTACGACCGACTCCAATGGTCATTGCACGTTCGGATCGGTCGCGAAATCAACGCGGGAGAAAACGCCGGTCGCATTCGTAGCGCGTAACGGGGATGACGTATCGTTCATTCCGTACAATCGCGAAGATCGGCAACTGAACTTTTCGCGGTTCGACATCGACGGCGCGGACAGTGTTCTACCAGAAAACCTCGATGCATTCGTGTTCACCGAGCGGGGTGTTTACCGGCCCGGCGACGACGTTCACATCGGCATCGTCGTGAAGCAGCGCAACTGGAATGGCAAGCTCGGAGGGCTTCCGATTGAAACCGAAGTGGTAGACGCGCGAGATCACCCTGTTCAAACCAGGAAAATCAATTTGCCCGACAGCGGATTCACCGAGCTGACTTATCAAACGGCCAATGACTCGCCGACCGGCCTCTACATCTTCAATGTTTACCTCGTTAAGAACAGCAAGCGCTCCACGTTGCTCGGTTCGACCACGGCGAACGTGAAAGAATTTCTGCCGGATCGAATGAAAATCGAGACGCGGCTTTCGCAAAATGCACCGCGCGGCTGGATCCAGCCAAAGGAAATGCGCGCCGCGGTTGTGCTCGCAAATCTTTATGGAACGCCGGCAACCGATCGCAAGGTAACCGCGCGCCTGGAGCTCGCGCCGAGCGCATTCTCTTTCTCAGAATTTCCAAACTACGTCTTTTTCGATCCGCTGTTCGACGAGAAGAAAGAACGGCATGAACAGACGATCGAGCTTGGTGAGAACAAAACCGACTCTGGCGGCCAAACGGAATTTGATCTGCAGCTCGAGCGTTTCGCCGACGCGACTTACTCCATGCGTTTGATTGCGGAAGGATTCGAGGCGGAAGGCGGCCGCAGTGTCACGGGCACAGTAGACGCGCTCGTTTCAGCTTTGCCGTATGTGATCGGCTGCAAACCCGACGGCGACTTGCGTTACATCGAGATGGATAAACCGCGCACGGTCGATCTTATCGCCGTCGATCCGCAGCTCAACCGCATCGCGCTGGCAAACGTGACTGCGAACGTGATCGCGCAGGAACAGGTGTCAGTTCTGACCAAGCAGGAGAACGGCAACTTTGCTTACGAGTCGGTTTTGAAAGAGCGCGTCGCGAAATCGGAAAAGATTTCCGTCTCTGCAAACGGCCTTCACTACACGCTCCCGACGGACGAGCCAGGCAATTACGTGTTCGAGTTGCGCGACGATCAGGACCGGCGTCTCAGCCAAGTTGCAATTCTGTGTGATTGGCCGCGGCGCAGTTTCGCGGTCACTCGAAAAGAATGCCGAGCTGCAAGTGAAGCTCGACCGCGCGCAGTACAACAGCGGCGACGAAATCGCGGTCAGCATCACCGCTCCTTATGCTGGTAGCGGACTAATTACTATCGAGCGCGACCGCGTTTACACGCAGCAATGGTTCCACGCGGACTCGGCCAGCAGCGTCCAGCACATTCGTGTTCCAGAAGATTTCGAAGGCAGTGGTTACGTCAACGTCGCGTTCGTCCGCGCACTGGATTCGAAGGAAATTTTCGTGAGCCCGCTGAGCTACGGCGTCGTGCCATTCACCGCGAACAAAGAAAAGCGCCGGCTCAATGTTGAAATTAATGCATCGGCCAATGCGAAGCCGGGCGAATCATTGCACATCAATTACAAGACAGATCGGCCCAGCAAGATCGTTATCTTCGCCGTGGACGAAGGAATTCTTCAAGTCACCGATTACAAAACGCCGGATCCGCTCGGGTTTTACTTCCGCAAATGCATGCTGCGCGTCGACACGGCGCAGATTGTCGATCTGATCATTCCGGAATTTTCGCTGCTGCGCTCGGTGTCGGCGTTCGGCGGCGGCGGTGACATCCAACGCTTGAATCCTTTCAAGCGGGTCACGGAAAAGCCAGTCGTCTTTTGGTCGGGCATCGTCGATGCCGATAGCACCAAGCGCGAAGTCGTTTATGACGTGCCTGATTATTTCGATGGCACGCTGAAGATCATGGCTGTCGCGATCGCGGATGATGCGGTGGCTTCGGGCGAGCGCGAGACACTGATTCGCGGGCCTTTTGTAATTACACCGAGCGTGCCGGTGCTCGCTGCGCCTGGAGACGAATTCGAAACCGGAGTGACCGTCGCCAATAACGTGGAAGGCTCAGGCCCGAACGCCGAGATCGAACTGCGCGCGCAAACCAATGAGCAACTGTCGATCGCGGGCGGCGCGTCGCAGACGTTGCATATTGCTGAAGGCCGAGAGCAAACAGCGATCTTCAAGTTCCGTGCAACGGACAAGCTCGGCTCCGGAGAAATCACGTTCATCGCGCGTGCAAACGGCCAGCAAACAAAGCGCCGCGCTACGCTGAGCGTGCGGCCGCCTGTCCCGTACATGACTGACGTGCGCAGTGGCAGCTTCAAAGAGAGGATCGAAATCCCCCTGACTCGCGAGATGCACCCGGAATTTCGCAAACTCGACGCGACCGTCTCAGCGCTGCCGCTCGGTCTCGCGCGCGGGCTCGATGCGTACCTGAAAGATTTTCCGTTCGGCTGCAGCGAACAAATCACCAGCGGCGCGTTCTGCCGATTGATGCTGGCTGATGAAGCCGACTTCGGTTTGAGCCGCGCCGAGATCAACAAACAACTCGAACGCACGTTTGGCGTCCTGGCGCGCCGCCAAAATGACCAGGGCGGTTTCGGCTACTGGGTGCCGGAGACCGGCGATTCAATCAGCTTCGTCTCGGCGTATGTGATGGATTTTTTGAGTGAATCGAAAGCCGCGGGATTCGTGCCGCCGCCGGAAATGTTTGCGAGCGGCCTGCGCAACTTGCAAAAAATGGTGACACGCGAGCCGACAGACTTCGCTGATGCGCGCACGGTCGCTTACGGGATTTACGTTCTCACACGCGAAGGTGTTATCACGACAAACTACATTTTGAACCTCCGCGATTGGCTCGAAAAACATGAGCACGATCGGTGGCAGAAAGATATCACGGGCGTTTATCTCGCCGGTGCGCTGCATCTGCTTCACAAAGACGCTGAGGCTGAACGTTTGATCGACAGCTACAAGATGGATAATCGCGACACGATTGAGCGCGACGATTTCTGTCAGCCGCTCGGCATGAATTCGCAATACATCGCCGTGATCGCTCGCGAGTTCCCCGCGCGGCTACGCAAAATCTCAGCCGAGCAATTCCAACACATTCTCAAACCGATCGGGGATGGCGATTTCAACACGCTTTCCTCTGCTTATGCAGTGCGTGCTTTAAAGGCGTACTCGCATGCAATAGCGCAAAACCCACCGGACCTAACGATCACCGAGGTGCGCAAGGATAAAAAGGAGGCCCGGCTGACGAGCGGAATAAAGCCGCTTTTGCGCTCGGAGTTTTCAGGTAACGCGAGCGCATTGCGCTTCGCGAGCAGCCGAAAGCTGAGCGGCCCCGGCGCGTTTTTCCAAGTCGTTGAAGCAGGCTTCGACGGCCACGCGCCAACTGAGTCGCTCACGAATGGCTTGGAGATTTATCGAGAAATTCTCGGCAAAAATAACGAAGCGGTCACCAGCACACACGTCGGCGAGCAAATCCACGTGCGACTGCACGTTCGCAGTTTACAGCGGGAACCGATCACCAACGTGGCAATCATCGATCTTTTGCCGGGCGGATTCGAAGTTGTCGATTCCTCGGCGCGCACCGGGGCGTCTTCAATTAATGGCGTCGATTACGTCGATGTCCGCGAGGACCGCGCGGTATTCTTCGTCACCGCGCCGACGAACGCGCTCGAGATCGATTACCAAATCAAATCGTGCAACCGCGGCCAGTTCATCGTGCCGCCCGTGTTCGCGCAGTCCATGTACGATCGCAATGTGAAAGGCCGCGGCGTCGGCGGAAAAATTACTGTCACCGAATGACACTTGGAGAGACACAAAATGAAAACGCGTGTCATCCCGAACGAAGTGAGGGACCTCTCAAAAGCTCGTGGTTCACGCTACGTATTGCGTGTGATCCGGTCTCCATTGGTGAGATCCCTCGGCGTGCTCGGGATGACCGCGTGGTTTGCTTGGCTGCTACTGCCAAAACCGCCGCTGCTTGATGGGATTTCGTTTTCCCAATGCGTGCGTGACCGCAACGGCAAATTGCTCCGGGTCACGCTTAGTGCCGACCAAAAATTTCGGATTTGGACGCCGCTGGAAAGAAATTTCGCCGGACCTGATCGATGCGACGCTGCGCTACGAAGACAAATATTACGCGCGTCATCCGGGGGTGAATCCGATCGCACTTGCCCGCGGCGCGGCGGAACTCCTGCGTTTTCATCGAGCGACTACAGGCGGGTCGACCATCACGATGCAACTGGCCCGCCTTCGCTTTCACCTTCACACCCGAACGATTTCCGGAAAGCTCGAGCAAATCATGCGGGCACTCGAGTTGGAACGGCATTACTCAAAGAATCAGATCCTCGAAGCATATCTGAATCTCGCGCCGTACGGGCGCAACATCGAAGGCATTGGCGCCGCCAGCGAGATTTACTTCGATAAGCCTGCGACAAAACTAAGCCGGCCAGAAGCAATCGCGCTCAGCGTGATCCCGCAAAGCCCGAGTCGCCGCGCGTTACATACCGATCGCGATAATCATTCGGTGAATCTCGCGCAAACCAGTTGGTATGATCGCGCCGGGGTCGACACCGACGCGGAATTTTCGATGCGCGAATTTCGCCCGCGCATGCAAACGGAGCGAAAATTCATCGCGCCTCATTTTGTTCAGGAGGTGCTCGAGACGTCGCATGGGCGCGATGAAATCGTCACCACACTCGATTTGGAAAAACAGAAAGCGATTGAGCGAAGAGTAACCGATTACGTCGCGAATAATCGCAATCGCGGCATCGAAAACGCAGCGGTGTTTCTGGTCGATACCCGCACAATGGACGTGCTCGCCCAAGTCGGTTCGGCGGATTTCCACAAGGCTGACATTAACGGTCAGGTCGACGGAACGCGCAGTCCACGCTCGCCGGGTTCGACGTTGAAACCGTTCGTTTACGCGCTGGCGCTCGAGCAAGGATTGATTCATCCGTTATCGATCCTGGCAGACGCACCGCGCAGTTTCGGTGAATACAATCCTGAAAATTTCGATCGCGAATTTCTCGGACCGATCCGCGCAGGCGACGCGCTGGCGCGCAGCCGCAATGTGCCGGCAGTTGAACTCGCGTCGCACCTTGCGCATCCCACGCTTTACCAATTTCTGAGCACAGCCGACGTACGTCTGCCGAAAGCCGAATCGTTCTACGGTCTCGCGCTTCCGCTGGGTGGGGCGGAAGTTTCGCTGCAGGATTTGGTGCGCCTCTATGCTGCGCTCGCGAACAATGGCGAACTGCGACCGCTGCGATTCACGGCGCGCGACCGCATTGCAAAGCCAAAGAGAATTCTTTCGCCGGAAGCCGCGTTTCTGACTCTGGAAATGCTTGGCAATGTGCCGCGACCGGAAATGAATTGCGCCGATGGAAATCACAGCGCGCGAGTTTATTGGAAGACGGGAACGTCGCATGGTTTTCGGGACGCCTGGTCAATCGCAGTGTTCGATCATTACGTGCTCGGGGTTTGGGTTGGAAATTTCGATGGGCGCGCCAACCCGGCGTTTGTCGGCCGCACTGCGGCAGCGCCGCTGCTGTTTCAGATTATCGATAGTCTGCGCGCGGCGTGGCCGGAACCAACTGTGCCGCATCAACCCCTGCCGGGAGCAAATTTGAAACGCGTAGAGTTCTGCGCGTTGTCGGGGGATCTCCCGAACCGGTTTTGCACGCAGCACGTCGAAGGCTGGTTCATTCCCGGCGTGTCGCCTATCAAAACCTGCGATGTGCATCGCGAAGTGCTTGTCGATGTGGCCACGGGCTTGCGCGTTCCCATCGACGACGGCACACGCCAGCTAAAACGCGAAGTTTACGAATTCTGGCCGGGCGACTTTCTCACGCTGTTCGAGCAAGCCGGAATTCCACGCAGAGTTCCGCCTCCCTTCCTGCCGGACACTGGCAGCGAGCTGGCGAGTCGGGTCGGACAGAAACCGATAATTGTGTCTCCGAACAGCAAAGAAATTCTCCTCGTTTCGAAAAAGACAATTCCGCTACGCGCTAAAACCGATGCCGACGTGCGTGAGATTTTCTGGTTCGCCGGCAAGCAATTCGTTGGCAAAGCCGCACCGAATCAGGTTCTCGAGTGGACCGCAGTCGCCGGCGATTACGAAGTCACCGCGCTGGACGATCACGGCCGGGCCGGTTCGCATAGCGTCGTTGTGCGATGAAGAGCAACAATCGTTGACGACAAAAAATTATTGCCCCGACCACAACTGTTGAATCCAAAGCCAAGGCAGACTGCATCTCAATGAAAACAAAGAAGGATCCTTATGATGCAGGATTTCAGGTTTGCTGTGCGGCAGCTTCTCAAGACGCCGGGATTCACGACCGTAGCGATATTGACGCTCGCGTTAGCAATCGGCGTTAATTCGGCCATTTTCGCGCTGATCAATGGCGTGCTGCTCAAGCCGGTGGTGCCGGTTCGGCCTGCCGAAGTCGTGAATGTGTTCACGGCCCGACAAAATGCGAGCCACGATTATCGCCAGTTCTCCCATAACGAATACCGCGAGCTGCGCGAGAACGGCGGAGACGTGTTTGTCGATGTGGCCGCGCTCGAGTTCGCCGTCGCCGGCATCGGGCGCGATCACGAGATGCGGCGCAGCTTCGCGTTCCTGACGTCGGAAAATTATTTCCCGATGATGGGCGTGCAGGCGTTTCGCGGCCGTTTTTATAACGCTGAGGAATGTAAGCCGAATGCGAACATGGCTGTAGTCGTGTCAAGCTACGGCTTTTGGAAACGCAACGGTGGCCGCGACGATTTTGTCGGTAGCACGCTACACATCAACGGACAGCCCTACACCGTGATCGGCATCGCGCCGGATGGATTCAGCGGCGCGAACGCGTTGATCGCGCCGGATATCTGGCTGCCGCTCGGCATTCGTTCGCAGCTCGGTTCGGCTTTCGGCGATTCCGAAACTACGCACGACCTGTTGGACCCAAAAAATTACACCTTCAATCTAGTGGCGCGGATGCGTCCCGGCCTGACGATCGACGCGGCAAAAGCCCGTTTGCCGGTGCTGGCGCAACGGTTAAATGCGATTCAACCGGACGGCAGCGAAGGTTCGCGCGAGCTACAAATTCAAACGCCGGCACGATTCGGCCTGAGCACGCAACCGGAGAATGACGGCCCGCTCACGCTGATCGCGACATTGCTCATGGCGATGGCCGGAGCGGTCCTGCTCATCGCCTGTTTAAATCTCGCGAACATGTTGCTCGCGCGCGGCACATCGCGTTCCAAGGAAATCGCAATCCGTCTGGCTGTCGGCGCATCACGCTGGCAGATCGTCAGGCAATTGTTGTGCGAAGGGTTTTTGCTGGCTGTTTGCGGCGGCGTCATCGGCCTGATTCTGAGCGCCTGGTGCAACGATGCTTTACTCCAACAACTGCGCGGTTTGCTCGCGTCGGTCAATTTCTCCTTCGTCGTGAAATTGCGGCCCGACGCGACTGTGCTTGCAATCACGTTGTTGTTTTGCCTCATCGCGACAATGCTTTTCAGCCTCGGTCCGGCGTTGAAGGCAACAAAGGCCGATCTTGTTAAGGACCTGAAAGAGCAAGTCGGCGAACCGGCGCGCATCGGTCGTTTGAGTCGTTTCTTCGCGCCACGTCACATTTCGGTGATGGCGCAAATCGCGCTTTCGCTCATGTTGCTTTTCGCCGCCGGATTATTCTTCCGTGGTGCGCTCAAGGCAGCTGGGCTTAATCCGGGCTTCGTCGCGCGCGGCGATATCGTTAGTGAGTTCGATTTCAGTTTGATTAAGAAAACGCCGGCCGATTCGCGTCGCTTGATCTTCGACATGGTGCGACGCGTACGAGAGTTGCCCGGAGTAACCGCGTCGGCCACCGGCACCATGCTGCCGTATTCCGATTTCACCAGCGCGCGCCGCGTTCTTCGCACGAAAGACGCCATGCCTAACGACCCGAAAGCGCCGGATCCAAGCGTCAATTCGCTCTTCACCGCGATCACGCCCGGTTACTGCGAGGCGCTCGGCATAAAACTGCTACGAGGCCGCGATTTCACCCAGAACGAATCCGAAAACAAGGATGCGCGGCGCGTGGCGATCATCGACGAGGAAATGGCGAAAAAACTTTTTCCGAACGAAGACCCGATCGGTCAGCACATTCGCTACACCAACCCGCCGAAAGACGGTTCGCCTAACGACATGGAAGTCGTCGGTGTCGTGAGCAAGCACCGGCATAGCGTTGACAACGATTCGCTCGTCTGCCGTTTATTTGTGCCGTTGGCGCAGGGATACAGCGGCCAAACGTTTCTGCACGTTCGGCTCAACACACAGGATCGCCATGCGGTCGCCGCGTTTATTCCGACGCTTCGACAAACGCTGCGCGAGATCGATCCCGATCTGCCGCTGCTACAGATAACCCCATTTGTCGACTTGATGGAGAGGTCGCCCAACCTTTGGATCGTTAAACTTGGGGCAACTCTCTTCGGCGCTTTTGGTGCGATCGCGCTTATGTTAGCCGTCGTCGGTGTTTATGGCGTAAAAGCTTATGCCGTGGCATGCCGGACCCGCGAAATCGGTATCCGCATGGCTCTGGGTGCACATCGGCGTGACGTATTCGCCCTTATTATGCGACAGGGCGCGATGCAAACGGCGCTCGCGGTTGGCGCGGGCCTCCTTCTTTCACTGGCTGCAGGGCGCGTCCTGGCCAAAATCCTGTATGACGTAAGTCCGAGCGATCCGTTGGCGCTCGTTACCGCAACTTTGATGCTCGCGAGTGCGGCGCTTCTTGCTTGTTTCTTCCCGGCCAACCGCGCCACTCGCGTGAATCCGATGACGGCACTGCGAACCGAATAAAGGCTACTGTTTCGGCTTAACGTCCAGTCATCAAAATCTCTGACGGGCTAACGGCATAAATTGCCGTGACTTTTTGTGACTGGCTCCGACGCCTCGCATATCCGATTGCGTTAGAATACATCCGTTGCGATAAGCATTGGCGAAGCAGAGGTACCCGATGAAGAAATTGTTTTTTGTTCTTGCGATGTCGTCTCTTGCAGTGGTGATGGCTGATGCCGCTGAGCAGGACACTGTGAATCGCTGTGCCGCGATCATTAGCCAATTTCAGCAAATGCCTGAGAAAGCAATTCCAAGAGATGTGCTCCGGCAAGCAAAAGGGCTCGCCATCATGAGCGTGGTCAAAGCAGGATTTATTTTCAGCGCTAAAGGCGGACAGGGCGTCGTGATCGCTCGCACGCCTCGTGGCTGGTCTGGTCCATCATTTATCGCCACAGGCGGTGGAGGCTGGGGCCTTCAGGCTGGTGCCCAGGTAACTGATTTCGTGATCGTCCTCAACAACGATGCTGCCGTGCAAGCGTTTTCCCGCGGAGGAAACGTGACGATCGGCGTGGATGTCAGCGCTGCGGCCGGTCCGGTAGGCCGCACGGCAGCAGGCGCGGTCATGCCAACAGCGGCCGTTTACACCTACAGCAGGAGCAAAGGCCTTTTTGTTGGCGTGTCATTGGAAGGCGCAGTGATTGGAACGCAAAGGCAATCCAATTTCAACTACTACGGAGGACCTGTTAGGGCCGATTCGATTTTAAGTGGGGTTACAAAGGCACCACCGGGCGCTGCCCCACTGCGTCACGCGCTTGGTCCCTAAAGTCTGGATCGGTGACGCGCGTCGTTGGTCATGGCGCTGTCAGGGCACCTTGGCCAGGATCTTCTCCATCTCGGAGGCCGTGAAAGCGCGCATCGTCTGCGTACGGATGTTGCCCAGCATGTCCGCTGCCAGCAACACACTGGCGGCCGTCTCATCGTCCGGGGCCTCGAAAATGCACACTTGGTCATACTGACCGAGCGTCCAATACATCTGCTTAATAGTGACTCCCATCGACTGCACCTTGGCGGCCCAGGCGGCTACCCGCTGGGTCGTCTGCTTGGCGTCTTGGATGCCCTTATCGGTGAATTGCACCAAACTGATGTACGTCGGCTTAATCTTCTCCGTTCCAGGGGTAACCTTTGATTTGGACTCGTTCGGCTTCGAGGTGCTCATCTGTGGGTCGTCAGCGAAACACAATGTCGCTCCAAAAAAGCAAAGCGCCAAAATCAATCCAGTCGTTTTTATTTTCATGAGGCCGATCGAATCTGGATCTCATTTCCCGTCAACATTTCTTTGTTGCGGTCGCATTGGGCCATCGGTCTTGGTTACCTTCCGCGCGGAAGTCGCGCATCTGTTTTTGCTTCAAGAAATCAAGTCTTGTGTTCCTGCGCTCAATCCGGCATCAACCTGTCCTTTATGAAACGTCTTCTACTATTTTCAATCGTGTCTGCAGCATTTGCGTATGGCCTTTTGGCAAGTGATTCACTTCCATTCCCTGTGAGTGTTGGTGGTCAGGCAGCAAAGGATGGAACGCCATTCGCAAAGATCGAAAATCCCGTTGCGGCCGATGCAGAACTGTCGGTTCAAACAAAAGACGGCATGATCATTGTCAATGTGAATGCCGTGAACGCGAAGAACGAACCTGTCCCGGGCTCAACCCCCGCGGTGATTTTGCTTCAAGGCAAAACCAAGACAAACCTCGATAAAACGATGGATGGAAAGAAGCTCGCTCCCGGCAATTACGTCATGAGCGTGGTAAGCGAAGGAAAAACTGCCAGTATCCTCGTCACCATTAAGTAGGGTCCGTGCGCGAACACGATTTTTTCTTCCGGGCGGATCCGAAAGATTTGCGATTGAGAGGACGGGTCGCTTTCTTCATGACCTTGCCCTCCGCGGGATTGCTGCAAAGTCAGTGTAATTACCGCCGTTCTGACGCCAATTTCTAACGGTTGTCCGTGCTGCCGGTGCCTCGTGTGGTGGGTTTCGGCGTGCCCGTGCCGCCACCTTTAACGTCTTTCTTCGGCTCCAAGTCACGAAATTTAGCTTTCTTGAGTCGACGCCAAACGGACTGAACTACATGGATATTCTGCGTTTTTCCCTCCATGGCCGTTGCAGGTTACCGGATAAAGACATTACTCGCAAACGTTTAGTCCATCTGTGAACGCAAAAACGGGGCGTTTAGCGCCGTCGGGGTTCCTTAGGGAGGGGCTCGACTTTCTTGCTGAAATGCTGTAGAAAGCTCCTCTTCAATGTCGAGCACAGAGTCAGTTTCGCCTAACGATGTAATCGTGTGCGCGTGCGGAACTCATGAGTATACGGCGCGTGATGCGATCGATGGAGCTATTTTCCGCGGCGAACTTCAGGAAAAATGGCAGACATTTCTGCGTCACGTCGCAGCGGGAGAGCGTGCAGACGAATTGGAATTGGAGTTGGACGAGTCGGCCATTTCCGCCGCAGCAGAAGAATTTCGATACCGCCATGATCTAATCACCGCGGAGGAGACGGAAGCATGGCTGGCGAATCGCGGCCTTACATTTGATGATTTTAGCGAATACTTTGCCCGTCAATATTACGTCAGTGCGGTTGAGGAAGGCTATTCCCCCGAGCAAATAGGATACACCTCCGCAGACCCAGAGCTGCGCGAGATGTTCATGGCAGAGTTGATTTTGTCCGGGGCGTTAGAGGACATGACCATGAAACTCATGCGGCGTCTGGCCGCGCGCTGCGCCGGAAAAGAGCCGACAACAGAGGCGATTGCCGTCGAAAAGCAAAAATTCTTGCATCGGATTGACGTTGAAGCCGCACAACTGGCGCATTGGTTGGAAGAGTTGGGCCGCGATTCGCAGTGGCTGGATGAAATGTTCGCGATCGAGGCGGCATACGCGACGCATCGCGATACTCTGCTGGCGCCCGAAGCATGCCAGCGTGAATTGATGTCTCTGCGATTGCGGCTGACGCGATTTGAAATCGAGCGGATTGAATTGGAATCGCGCGATGCCGCGAAGGAAGCGCTGTTTTGTGTGCGGGAAGACGGGATGTCGATGGAGGAAGTTGCGACTGAGGGGGGATATCCCTATCGACGCGCGGAGTTTCTTCTCGAAGACGTTCCCGCCGATGTGCAACAGAAATACTTGAGCGTCTCGCAAGGGGACCTCCTGGAACCGATGCCACGTGGCGATGGATTCGAACTCTGTCGCATCATCTCAAAACGGGAGCCGCGACTGGAGGACCCAATCGTCAAATCACGCGTCGACCAGCGACTGCTTGACCATTATTTTTCAGACCTGACGAGCAAATATACCCACCCACGGCTTAACGTTCCTGTTTCACTGGAATGAAAATCCAAGACAGCGAAATTCTGCGGCGTTCATCGGTGTTTCGCTTTGTTTCCGATGAACATTTTGATGCGATTGAGCCGCTTCTTCAGGAAGAACATTACGAATTCGGGGACATCATCGTAAAACAAGGCGATGCGGCCAATTCATTTTTCGTTCTGACGAAAGGGCGCGCGCGCGCCCTGAAGATCAAGGCGGATGGTGAAGAAATCCCATTGGGAGTACTAAGGCCGGGAGACTCTTTCGGGGAAGCTGCCTTAGCCGAGGGTGGAACGCGAAATGCCACCGTGCGGTGCAGCACAGCAGTCGATGTCTTGCGGATTGATCGCGATGACTTTCTTGAACTGGTCCGCCGCGTACCGGACCTAAAACAGTATATCGAGACAACCGGTCGTAACCGGGCGCTCCAGGGCTTCCTTTATCAGTTCAGCAATTACGGCCGGCTGCCGACTCCCGTGTTGCGCGGGATAATCGATAAACTAATCCCCGTCACCATCCAAAAAGGCAATCTGATCATTAGAGAAGGGGACAGCGCCGGGCCGCTTTATGTGATCGAGAAGGGGCGGGCGCGCGCATTCGCTGGCTTGAACGGACGGGAACGCAATCTCGCGTTCTATCGAGAAGGCGATTTCTTTGGTGAATTGTCGATCTTAAACGACTCGTCGCGCGCGGCATCGGTAGAAGCGTTCACAGACTGCCAATTGCTTTCCCTTGAACCAAAGTCCGTACGAGACCTCCGCCGGCGATTTCCAGAATTCGATAAATTGTTAGGCGAGCGACTAGCCCGTTATCAGGCAAAAAGCGAGGCGCGTGTTCCGCTCGATTTCGCCACCGAACTGCTCCCTGCCGAAACGCGAGTACACGACAAAGTCCAGCTCGACGAGCAACATTTCCCCGGAGGAAACCGACGGCCACCAGGAGCCGTTCGCCGACGAACAAGGCCTCTTCCGCAAACACGGCAAACGCCTGCGAAAGATCGATCACATCATGCAGATCGACGAGATGGATTGTGGTGCCGCCTGCCTCGGAATGATCTGCCGACACTTTGGTCGCAAAGTTAGTTTGGCACGGATTCGACAGCTTTGTCACACAGCGACTGATGGCACCAGCCTGAAAGCAATTTCTCACGCGGCGACCGAACTTGGATTGGCGGCGCGTCCACTGAAAATTTCGTACCGACATCTCCCGCAAATGCCGCTTCCCGCAATAGTTCACTGGGAGGGCAACCACTGGATCGTGCTCTACGACCTGGATGAGCAATTTGTTCGCGTAGCCGATCCCGCGCGCGGACTACGCAAGATTTCGCGACTCGAATTTGAGGCGAAGTGGACTGGTTACGCAGCACTGTTCGATTACACGCCAGCTTTCGAAGAAGCTCCACAAAGTAAGTCAACACTAGCTTGGGTTCTGCCGTTTCTTTCGAGGTTCAAAGTGATTTTGCTGCAGGTGCTGGGGCTGGCGATCGCTGTGAGTTTTCTGCAATTATTGTTCCCGGTATTCACCCAGATCGTCGTTGATAAAGTCATCGTCGAAAATGACATCGGCCTGCTGAAAACCATTCTGCTGGGCATGCTCGCAGCGCTCATTTTCGTTCAGCTCGCCACACTTGTGCAGGAATACCTCTTGGCATCTGCGGCCGTGCGTCTCGATACGGCAGTTCTCGATTTCTTGAGCCAGAAACTTTTGTCTCTGCCGATGAGTTACTTCACAAGTCGTCGAACGGGCGACATTCAGCGCCGGCTGGAAGGTGCGCGACAGGTCCGGCAATTGGTTGTGCAACAGGGGGTTGGCGCGTTACTGGCAGTCGTTTTTCTCGTGGGCGCAATCGTTTTAATGGCAATCTACAGTCCATTACTGACCATCGCTTTTCTGGCGACAACGCCTTTGTACGTGGGGCTAATGATTTTTTCGGTAAAAGTGTTGCGCCCGCTTTATCAAGGGGTGGAAGAAAGTCAGGGCAAATATAGTTCGCATCAAATCGATGCGATCAAGGGGATCGAGGCTGTAAAAGCGGCGGCGGCCGAGGGTTCATTTCGTGACGCCATGCTCAACGAGTTTCTTTCGGTCTCGCAAAAACTTTTCAAGACGACGTTCATCGTGATGTCTTGGGAAAGCGTCCTGCAAACTATTGGTCTGCTGTCTACTGCGATTTTCCTATGGATCGGCGCCCTGCAGGTCATTCACGGCAACTTGAGCGTCGGTGGTTTTGTTGCGTTTAGCTCACTCACGGCGATGGCATATGCGGGAATTCTGCGAGCGCTCGGAGTTTGGGACAATGTGCAGCTCGCTTCTGTGCTGCTGAATCGTTTGAATGACATTTTCGAACAGGAGCCGGAGCAGGGGCATGATCGGTCCCGGCTGGTCCCCGTGCGCAGCCTCGAAGGGCACATCGAGTTGCGCGGAGTCGGTTTCAAATACGGCGGACCTGAATCGCCGGACATCTTAAAGAATATCACGCTCGATCTTCTGCCGGGACGCACGGTGGCATTTGTTGGCCGCAGCGGAAGCGGCAAGACAACGCTCGTCAAATTGATCGCAGGCCTGCTTGAGCCTACGGGGGGAACAATTCTTTTCGACAATGTGGATCTAAAGACTCTGAATTATCGCGACGTCCGACGACAGATCGGGACCGTTCTTCAGGAAAATCACATGTTTAACGATACGATCGCGCGGAATATTTCATTTGGCGATCCTGAGCCGGATGTTGATCGCCTTCTTGCAGCTGCTCAGGCTGCCGCCGCTCACGAGTTCATCATGCGCCTGCCACTCGGTTATGAGACCAAGATTGGAGAATCAGGCCTTTCTCTTTCCGGCGGTCAGAAGCAGCGCATCGCCATCGCGCGCGCGATCTATAACAATCCAGCGGTGTTGATCTTTGACGAGGCAACGAGCGCGCTGGATACAGAATCCGAACGCGTAATCCAGGACAACCTTGCCCGATTACTGGCTGGACGCACGACGATAGTGGTTGCGCATCGCCTAAGCACTATTCGAGAAGCGCATTCTATCGTCGTGCTTGAAAAGGGCAGTATTGCCGAGATCGGCAGCCACGACGAGCTAATGGCGCAGCGTGGGTTGTATTACTACCTTTCCAGCCAGCAACTTGGAATCTAAACAGGTTTTTGATGAGCCCACAATTTAGTCAATGCCTCTCACTCGACACCGAATCCGATCTATCACCATAGGGCTTTCCATGATTCTGGATTCGAGCCGATCCGGCAATTAGGTGAGAGCATAAAGCAATAACCACCGATGCACCCGCGGCCGTCCAAGTTAAGGCTCGAAGACCTAACTACGAGCAATGAGGCAATGGCGCGTTGCCTTCAGTTGGCCGAACTCGCCGCCAGATCCGACGTTCCAGTTGTACTGCTCGGCGAGACTGGCACGGGCAAAACATTGCTTGCCCAAGCCATTCATAATTCATCTAAGCGGGCAAATGGCCCATTCATCTCGTTCAATGCCGCGGCGATTAGCGATACACTGCTCGAGAGTCAGTTGTTTGGTCACGAACGCGGAGCATTCACCGGCGCACAACAAACGATGAAAGGAAAGTTTGAACTCGCCGACAAGGGCACGCTTTTTTTAGATGAAATCTCGGAGATGAGTCCCCTTGCTCAGGTAAAAGTGCTGCGGGTTCTGGAGTATGGCGAATTTGAGCGGCTGGGCTCCGAACGGATGCTCACTTCCAACGCGCGAATCATCTGCGCGGCGAATTGTTCGCTGCGAGAACGGGTGCGGCTGGGAAAACTTCGAGAGGATCTCTATCAGCGACTCAACGGTCTTACGCTGCTGATCCCTCCGCTTCGAGAACGGCTGGAAGAGCTGCCGGCTTTGATTGCCACGGAATTGAAAGCTGCGGCAGTGAAGGAAAGCAAGCAGATCACGGCCATTCATCCTGAAGCGATGGAGAAACTGCTTCGTCACGACTGGTCCGGTAACCTCCGGGAGCTGAGTCACACGGTGCGAACCATGACGCTCTTTTGTAACGATTCTGTGATTCTCCCAGAGCATGTTGTGTTTCCATCGGACCTCAAACCCGATCGGGGGCCATCCGGAACTGAAAAACCAGCGCCCCTGCCCGCTGGCAATCATCAAGAAGCTGATGCTGCTGTTGATCTCTCACTGGAACACGCGATGCAAAAGCATGTTCGGCTCGTTTATGAACAAGCGAATCGGAACCAGCGACGGACTGCGCGTTTGCTCGGTATTTCACGCTCGACTCTCGCCCGGTATCTCCGCAAGGTGCCCGAAAATGAAGCACCTTCGGTCTAAATCTGAGGCCACAGTGGCCTAAAAATGCCGTTGAAATCTCGCTGCATCGAGAAGGATTTCAACGATAGGGAGAAATCATTTCCTTTATAAGTATTTCTGGTTCAAACATAAAGGTCGTTCCGATCGCCAATTTTTCCCTTGAGCTGGGAACTTGGCACGAATGCTGATATGAGTAGAGGCAAGGTGAATACACCGAAGGACCAAAAAGATGCGCCCGCCGCAGAATCGGAAAGTAAGAAGCGCAAGCGCAGCAAGACTAAATTGATTCGCCTCAACGACCTTATTCCTGAAAAGGACGTTAGGGGCGGGCATCAAGTGCTCTTCGGTGTCAGCGACACCAACCCCAAAAACAAATAGTTACGATGGCGGCTGTTCCTCCCCAGAACCCCCCCTTCCAATTTTTTGGGTCAAAAAAATGACCGCCCCCCACACCCGAGCAGGTATGAGAGGCGGCTGTTCCCCCCAGAACAATCTTCGAAAACTTCGAGCCTTTTAAACGAGCTTTTGCCTAATCGCAAGAAAATTTACTCGTTTTTTCTCGATCGTGACCTAGGGAATTTTTCGTGAAGTCCGGCGCGCTTTGTGGCCTAACGAATTGTTGCGTCTGAACTGGTTGCGCATCCTTCGGCGCGGAACAGTTGTTTCGACTCGGCGGTAGGCGCGCATTGCTGACAGATCCTTTTAATTCAATTGTCGTTTGTATTGCCAGATAGAGTCGCTGCTTTACAAAATGGCAACGGTGTCGGATTACGAACCTTCCTCACGGCGGCCGATCGCGGCAATGTTTCAGCGAACTGCAAGCGCTGCTACGCGGTTCTGTGTCCGTCACGGAATTCATCCTGACGCGATTTCGTATTTGTCGATCGTAGCGGCGCTGGTCGCTGCAATGTGTTTTTGGAAATCAGGAGCGGCAAAGTGGCTACTCATTATCGCGCCGCTTTTTTGTTATTTGCGGCTCTGGTTCAACATGCTCGACGGCCTGGTCGCGTTCGCCGCAGGAAAGGCGAGCCGCCGTGGTGAAATCCTGAACGATTTGCCTGATCGCATTTCCGACATCGTGATTTTTGTCGGTGTTGCGCATAGCGGATTGATGAATCCGTTGATCGGATATTGGGCAGCCATTTCCGCACTGCTCACCTCGTACGTTGGTCTGTTCGGACAAGCACTCGGCGTTCAACGCCAGTTTGGCGGGATAATGTCGAAGCCCTGGCGCATGGTCGCGCTTAACGTGGGCGCATGGCTCACGTTTTTCCTTGCACCACAAGCCTCCGCGACTTTAACCATCTTCGATTGGACATGCCTCATCGTCATCGGTGGTTGTGTTGAAACAATCGTTGTTCGCTTGAAACAGTATTACTTCTGCGCTGCAAGATAACCGGTGATGTCGCCGCAGATCGCGCTGCACGATCCTGTTTTTCGCGCTTACTTCTGGATCGTATTGATTTCGCTCGCGATCGCCGGCGTGGTGCTTGGCTCTTTGCGATTCGTTTTGAAAAAGGAAACCGGGTCGATGTTCAAGACGTATTGGTCGTGGCTTCTCATCGCCGGAATTGGTTTCGTCGTCGTTTTTCTCGGACGGATCCCGACGATCATCGGCGTCGCGTTCCTTGCGATCTACGCCTTCAAGGAATTCGCGCGCGCATCGGGGTTGTATCGTGACTCGTGGATGACCGGAGCGGTTTACGCCGGAATTGTTACCGTCGGAATCGCGACGCTGATTTCAGATCCGCGTGGCCGAGAAGCCGGCCCCGGCTGGTACGGATTCTTTGTCACCGTGCCGGCGTTCGCGATTGCGTTGATCTTGCTCATTCCGATTTTGCGGAATCGTGCTCGCGGCGAACTGCAACGCATATCGCTCGCGATTATCGGTTTTATTTATATCGGCTGGATGTTCGGTCACCTCGGATTCATGGCGAACGCTGGCAACGCCTACGGTTTCATTTGCTACATCATTTTCGCAACCGGGTTGACTGACGTCGCGGCCTTCACTTTCGGGAAAATTTTCGGACACCATCCGCTGCGTAGCGAAATTAGTCCGAACAAGACCTGGGAAGGCGCGCTCGGAGCGTTCGGGGTCGCCATGGTTTTACCCTGGCTTCTTCGGTTCTCGTTTCCATTCTTTGGCGCATGGCAACTAATTCTAACAGGGTTGATTGTTGGAATTGGCGGGCAACTCGGCGATCTTTCGATTAGCGTGATCAAGCGCGACATCAGAACCAAAGACATGGCTACAACTATTCCCGGTCACGGGGGAATTCTGGACCGGATCGACAGTTTGGTGTACGCGGCGCCATTGTTCATGTACATGGCTGGGTATTATTATCCGCTCCGATGAAAGAGTGGCATTACGATTCGGTGCGCGGTCTCGATCAGGCACCGGCCGAACGTTTGCGCCAGGTTCCGCGCGAACCGGAAATGATTGTTCACGCATTGCGATCGCTCAGCGCGTTGATCATCCGAAGTTTGCTGCGCATCTACAACCAATTCGACATTGTCGGGCACGAAAATCTTCGGACTAACCGATCGCTCGTGATCGTTGCGAATCATTGCAGTCATCTTGACACACTTTGTCTGCTCGCCGCGTTACCTTTGCGAAAATTGCATCGAGCGTTTCCAGCAGCCGCGTCTGATTATTTTTTCCAAAGCATCCCGCGGCTTTGGGCTGCTGCGATACTCGTGAACGCGCTACCGTTTGCCAGACAAGCCGGCGTTCGACAAAGTCTGTCGCTTTGCCGGGAATTGCTCGCCAATCCAGGGACAATTCTCATTATTTTCCCGGAAGGCACGCGATCAACGACTGGCGAAGTTGGCGAATTCAAATCAGGAATCGGCGCGCTTGTTGCCGGACGCGACGTCGCGGTTGCGCCGTGCTTCATCGATGGATCATTTCGAGTATGGCCCAAGGGCAAACGATTTCCCCGACCGCGAAAAGTTCGATTAATCGTTGGAGCGTTTCGCAATTATCGCAACCGCGGAAAAGAGAAGAACGACATCTGTGCGATTGCCGCCGAGCTACGCGATGCGGTGAAGGAATTGCGTCCGAAAAATGGAGACCGTTGAAAGAAGTTTCACCAGCGGGGACGGCGCGGAGCTGTTTTACCGCGCATGGATCCCAAATAATGAAACGAACAAAGCCCTGCTGCTTTTTCATCGTGGCCACGAGCATTCGGGCCGTTGGCTGGAAACGGTCGATTCGTTAGACCTTGAGGATGTTGCAATCTTCGCGTGGGATGCGCGCGGTCATGGTCGTTCGGCAGGAGATCGCGGCGCGGCAAAGAGCCTTCACGATGTGATCAAAGATGTGGACGTCTTTGCGCGTCATGTTTCGGAGAAGTTCGATATTCCGGTCGCAAACATGATTGTGCTCGCGCACAGTCTGGCCGCCGTCACCGTCACAGCCTGGGTCCACGATTATGCTCCACCGATTCGCGCGATGATTTTGGCCACGGCCGCGTTTCACGTGAAGCTCTATGTTCCATTCGCTATTCCGTCGCTGCGCGTTCTTCGACCGCGATTTGTAAAAAGCTACGTGAAATCAAAAATGCTTACGCACGATCGTGAACAAGCCGCTCTGTACGATTCCGATGCGCTCATCTTCCGGCAAATCGCCGTTAACCTCCTTCTCGACCTTCATGACACCGCTAAACGATTGGTTGCCGATGCCGGTGCGATTCAAACCCCTACGCTGATGATCGGTGCGGGAAAAGATTGGGTTGTAAGTCTCCAAGCACAGCAAGAGTTTTTTGATCGTCTTTCTTCAACTCATAAGCGCTTTGAGATTTTCCCGAACGCTTATCACGCAATCTTTCACGAAACGAATCGCCGTGACGTCATCGGACTTGTCCGAGAGTTCGTTCGAGATTGCTTCGCGGAACCCGCAACAGCGCCTTCACTGTTAGACGCCGACAAGAGCGGATACACGGCGCACGAACATGAGGACTTAAAGAACAACGGCAGCGCAAGATTCGCAGTGGCTCGCGCCGGATTGAAAGTCGCCCGTCGATTGAGTCGCGGTATCGAGATCGGCTGGCGTTGTGGTTTCGATTCCGGTCTTTCGCTCGATTACGTTTACAAGAATGAAGCGCACGGTTGGAGCCCGCTTGGTCGGTTTATCGACAAATCGTACCTGAATAGCATTGGCTGGCGCGGCATCCGGCAACGAAAAGAGAATCTGAATAAAACTTTGCGCGAATTAATACTGAAGGTGCATCGCGAGAATGGCTCGGTGAGAATTCTCGACATCGCCGCGGGTGCCGGCCGTTATGTGATCGAGGCTATCCGCGATTTGCCAGAGATTCCGATGAACGCCACGCTTTGTGATTATAAGGAGGAAAATGTCGATGCCGTGCGCACTCTGAGCGAAGAGCTAAATGTCAATGGTGCAGTGATCGCCCGCCGAGGCGACGCCTTTGACCGCGAATCTCTCGCCAGAATTCAGCCGCGTGCGACGATCGGAATCGTTTCCGGCCTTTACGAGTTGTTTCCGTCAAATGATTTGGTTTTGAATTCGTTGCGTGGGCTTGCAGAAGCGGTCGAGCCCGCCGGTTACCTTGTTTACACAAATCAACCGTGGCATCCGCAGCTAGAGTTCATCGCTCACGTTTTACGCAATCGCGAAGGCGAACGCTGGATTATGCGCCGCCGCACGACGGCCGAGATGGACGAGCTCGTACGGATAGCCGGCTTCGCGAAGATCGATATGGAAATCGATCATTGGGGAATGTTCACGGTTTCGGTCGCACGCCGTGGGCCTTAAACGCACTAAGGCGCTCGTTGTCTCGGCCGGATTATCGGTCCTGTTCCTGATCGTTTACGGCGGTTGCAACTGGATCACAGCCCGTCGTGCACACGTCGGCACGTTTTATTTTGAATGGGAACACAAGATTCCGTTCGTTCCGTTTTTTATTCTGCCTTACATGTCGATCGATCTCTTCTTTGTCGTCGCGCCATTTCTTTGTAGGACCGACCGCGAATTGTTCGTCTTAGCGAAGCGAATCGCGACAGCAATTATCATTGCCGGGATTTGTTTCCTCCTTTTTCCACTGCGGTTCGCGTTTCTGCGACCACACGTTGATGGCTGGCTTGGCGCGCTGTTCGATTGGTTTCGTGGAATGGATGCGCCGCACAATTTGCTTCCATCGCTTCACGCGGCGTTCACGCTAATTCTTTGCGAAATTTATTTTCGTCGCACGCGCGGTTTTATTCGTGTTGCGATTATGACTTGGTTCGTTCTGATCGCGTTGTCGCCAGTTCTCACGTATCAACACCACCTGATCGACATCATCGGCGGATTTGTTCTGGCCGGATATTGCTTCTATCTCTTTCGCGAACGTACGCTCTCGCTGCCTGTTGTTGCGAATCGCCGCATCGGTTCGTATTACGCGGCTGGAACAGCGGTTCTCTTGGTTATGAGCGCGATTCTTTGGCCATGGGGGGTCCTGCTTCTTTGGCCAGCGATCGCTCTTGGCATCGTGACGATTGCGTATTTCGGAGCGGGTCCCATCGTTTTTCAGAAGACTGATGGAAAGTTGCCGTGGAGCACGCGGTTTGTATTGGCGCCTTGTTTGATCGGTCAATATTTGTCGTTGCTGTATTATCGCAGGCAATGTCGAGCCTCGGACAAGGTCACGCCAGAAATCTGGATTGGGAGCAAACTTGGGGGCTGTTCAGCAAAGAGTGCTTTGCGCTCCGGGGTTGTCTCCGTCCTTGATTTGAGCGCTGAATTTTCCGAAACGAAATCGTTCCGCCAAATTAATTATCGAAATATCCCCGTTCTGGACCTGACTAGTCCCACCCAGGAGCAACTTGCGGAGATGAGTGAATTCATCGGCAATCACTCCCAAAACGGTGCCGTCTATGTTCACTGTAAGATTGGTTTCTCGCGAAGTGCAGCTGCGATAGCGGCTCATCTGATAAGAAGTGGGAAAGCGAAGACCGCGGAAGAGGCATTCGCTATGATTCGCCGCGTTCGACCGTCGGTTGTTATCCGACCCGAGGTGGTCTCAGCCTTGTCTGAATTCGAGCATGGAGTTCGTTCTTCTCCTGGTGGCACTACTGTTTTGTTCTCGCGTTGAATCACTGCGATGTCTCATTATCGCAACGATTCCATGAATTATAACGAACTGATTCAGCTTTACTTCGAACGCTCAACGGCGATGCAGCAATACTGGAACCTGTACGTCATCATCGTTGGTGGTGTTCTGGCGTTTTCGTCACTCCGTAAACAGCCGGCAGCGATCACTACCGTATTGGTGTGCGTCTTATTTGGCCTGTTTGCGTATAATAATCTCGACGCGATGAAAGATACGACTGCGCAACGCTTCGCTACGATTGATGCCATCAAACAATTCGATTCTGGCGCAGGCGCTGCTTCTCCTTCGAAGCAAGTTCGCGACCTGCTCGAGCCTACGCTTACGCCCGCGACGTACAACAGTGTACGCGTTACGCATGTGACAAGCGACATTCTTACCATCGCCGCGCTTTTGGCGATGGAATTGCGGCGGCGAAGATTGAAAGGCTCCACGCCCGCACAATAAGCGCAGCGGGTTCGCGAGACCGGCCGCAATACGATGGGCGTGAAACTGATGGATTGATCGACAGCATTCGGTCCCGTCACGATGCCCGATTGCGTCGCGAACACGATGTGCAGACCAATCGGGACTGCAACTCCAAACGCAAGGCCAACGTCAAGACCTGCACGTACGCCGGCGGCCCTGAGTTGGGCTTACACGTACGAATTTTGATGGGACTACGGCAGGCGCCGCAGGATCTCAACCCCTTTTTCGACAGGTTGAGCTCCGGCCTGGTTCATGACGATGAAGACGGCCGCATCTTTGCCTGGACAAATCACGATCCCGCTGCCGAATCCTGCCGTTCCTCCGTTCTTCAGAATCACAGGAGTGCCTCCCCGCACATCGTTGACCCATGCCATCGCCTGCTTGTTACCGTTAGACATCGTAAAGATCGACTTCTGCGCCAACTGCATAGCCGAGATCAATTCAGCGGAAACGGGTTTCCCGTTGACTTCGTTATGGCCGAGACAGGCCTCGCCAAAGCTGATCATGTCGTGTGCCGTTGAGCGCAACCCGCCGGCAGCGTACCAGGCGTAGACCGGCCAGCGCGGCGCATCCTGACCTGCGCGGTTATGTCCCTGTGCCAGTTGCCTCTCCTGCTCAGGCGTGGGCCTCAGTGTCGTGTCGTTCATTCCCAACGGCTGGAGAATCTCAGAATTCAGCTGCTCTTCCCATGTCTTGCCGGTTGCAGTCGCGACCAGATAGCTCAGCAGCCCGATTCCGGCGTTCGAGTACTTGTAGGGCGCGGGCAACTGCGTTCTCGGTTCGTAGTTCGAAGCCCAAGTCAGAAAG
The DNA here is from genome assembly GCA_963804875.1 of uncultured Verrucomicrobiae bacterium. Lineage (GTDB taxonomy): Bacteria > Verrucomicrobiota > Verrucomicrobiia > Chthoniobacterales > UBA10450 > Udaeobacter. The sequence continues at coordinate 29,464 of CAWDRX010000004.1, read as the reverse complement.
TCTCTTACCGTGTAGTGCTCGATGCTCCGCTGTTCGAGTCCGCACGGCAGATTGGTTGGATCGTCCGGCATTCCCGAAGTGAAGTCAGCCAGCTCCAGCGGCGTCAACTGTCGTGCCCGAAGCGTGTGGCCGTTCGGCATGTATTTCTGAGCGGGACCGTCGGGGACGATTTGATTGCGGTTGATGGCCAGCGCAAACAGCGTGGTGGTGAACGTCTTGGTGCAGGAACCGATTTCCACTAGGGTTTCGCGCGTGAACGGCGTGCCCGCGTTGGTAGCCGTTCCATAAGTGTAGAAGTAGCGACGACCTTGCAGTGAAACCGCGACAATGGCGCCCAGATGAGGAGATCGGGTCCATTGGTGCCCGCCGGCCGTACGCTGTCTTTGCGCCAAGTACGGGTTCATGATGCCGTCAACCACTCGCTTGACCGCTGCTTCCTCGCCGCCCGCATTGGGCTCCAAATTCTGACCGGCGGAAGACGTTCCTTCCTGCGCGACAACGTTCGCCGCCGCCAAAACCGCGATTGTGACAATCAGGACCAAACAAGTGGCGATGCGATGCATACTCTCTTGCCTACGCCGTTATCTAACTGCGAAAACGTTTCAATACACCCGCTTTTTTAGGCCGAGCTTGTGCATATCTTCTCTAACAGATTATTTATGAGCGGCTTCTTCGAAGAGTTGCAGCGGCGGAAAGTTTATCGCGTTGCGGCTGCCTATGTCATCGCTGCTGGATTCATTATTCAAATTGGTTCTGCGATTTTTCCGGCATGGGACTTGCCAAGCTGGATATTCCGTCTTGTCATCGTACTTTTGTTGGTTGGTTTTCCGGTCGCACTGATTCTGGCCTGGGCCTACGATGTGACGCCCCAAGGGATTCAAGCCACCCCAAAGGGTCCCGGGAGGCATCGCCGCCGCAATATTATTTTCCTCGTCGTCGCCGGCGCGGTAATTTCTAGTGCTGGGGGATTTTTTCTTTTGCCGCGCGCGTCGGCGCGTAAGGTCGATAAATCGGTGGCGGTGCTGCCCTTCCAAAATCTGAGCGCTGAAAAAGAAAACGCATATTTCGCCGAAGGCATCCAGAACGAGATTCTGACGAAATTAGCGACCGTTCGGGATCTCAAAGTCATTTCGAGAACCTCGACGGCGAAGTATCAGAGCAAGCCAGACAACTTAAAGACAGTCGCGCAAGAGCTCGGCGTTTCCACTATCCTCGAGGGGACGGTGCAGAGAGCTGGCGACAAAGTTCGGGTGAATGTACAGTTGATCGATGCCCGTGCCGATACGCATCTTTGGGCGGACAGTTATGATCGTGACTTTAAGGATGTTTTAGCAGTTGAGAGCGAGGTCGCAGCGCGAATCGCGGACGCCTTGAAAGCGAATCTCTCGCCGAGCGAATCGCAAGTCCTGGCCGCTGCGCGGACAGAGAATACGGAAGCTTATGATTTTTTCCTACGCGGTCAGTATGAGTTTCACCAGGCAGAGAGCAGTCTGGCCGCAGACGCCTACGATCGCGCCGACGCGTTTTACCGACGGGCACTGGCACGCGATCCAAACTTTGCGGAGGCCGCCGCGGAGCTCGCACGGAATCGACTATCGCGACACTGGTTCGTCTCTCCTTTGGCGCCAGCGGGATTAGAGGAAGTGAAGTCGCTCATTGACCGCGCTCTGGCGCTAGCTCCAAACTCTCCGGAAGCGCACTTTGCGCTGGGATTATTCTTTTATTGGGGGCATCGCCAATACGAGAACGCGCTGGCAGAGTTCAACCGCACATTGGAATTGCAACCTAACAGCGCCGACGCGCGGGCGTTTTGCGCTTGGGTTTATCGCCGGCGCGGTGAATGGGAGCGCTCGCTGGCCGATTCTCAACGAGCAGAGGAACTCGACCCGCGCGACTCCAGCATCCCGACCAATATCGGAGTGACCTGCAATATGTTGCGTCTGTGGAAGGACGCGGAGCGAGCCGAATTGCGAGCTCTCGCCATCGATCCGCACAACACGCAGGCAGCGATGTTCCTTGTCGGCACTCGCCTCACCACGACAGGCGATGTCGCCTCGGCCCGGCGAGCACTCGATGATTTTCCAGAGCTGATCAAAAGCATCCCCGGCGGCGCCGGCGGCCCCCGTGGCGCTACCGGAGCCGGCGATGTTAGTGTAGTCATTGGCTGGCCGGTTTACCTCGACGTGATCGAAAGACGTTTCACCGATGCTTTTCAAGCTGTCGAGAAGAGGGTGATCAACGACGATCGCGCGCATCTTCAACAGCTTGCCGGGCGTGTTGCCATTCGCGTGCTGGCGGGAGAGCCTGAGGCAGCCAAATCAATGGCAGAAGAAGCGCTGCCGTTACTCGAGGCCAGATTCAAAGAGCGACCGGATGACACCTTCACGATGACGGAGCTATCTTGGGTTTACCTCGCCTTGGCACGCAATGCAGACGCGCTGCGCCTTTCTAGACAAGCGGCGGATACAATCTCCATCGAAAAGGACGCTCTCGCCGGTCCAAATTTCCAGATTGGGCTCGCGCAAATCGAGGCACGTGCGGGCGCACCTGAGGAAGCCATTAAGAGGCTCCGACGTTTGCTCTCAATCCCGGCGGGCGGGGCGGCGTCCATCGCTGGTTTGAAAATGGACCCGGTCTGGGATCCGATCCGTAACCGCCCTGATCTCCAGCAACTGCTCTCGAGTCCGGAACAGATCGGACCTAACAGATAACTAGGTTGAATTTTTAGACCTTCTTTGCTAGTGGCGTTTGACTTGGGTCTTCTATTTCGTACTGTTCCCTGCTTTCGCACTCGCGAGAACATCCCCGGTCAATGAAGAAAATTCGTAATATCGCTATTATTGCGCACGTCGATCACGGTAAGACGACGCTCGTGGACCAATTACTGCGCCAATCGGGGACGTTCCGCTCCAACCAGCAGATCGCTGAGCGAGTAATGGATTCAATGGATCTCGAGCGTGAGAAGGGAATCACGATTCGCGCGAAAAATGCTTCAGTTCAATGGCACGGCTATCGGATCAACATCGTTGATACACCAGGCCACGCCGATTTCGGCGGAGAAGTTGAGCGGATCATGAAAATGGTAGACGGCGTGTTGCTAGTCGTCGACGCTCACGACGGCCCGCAAGCGCAGACACGTTTCGTCTTGCGCAAGGCGCTGGAAAATCGACTCAAGCCGATCGTTGTCATTAACAAGATCGACAGAGAAAACGCCCGGCCTCACAAAGTTGTGGATATGGTTTTCGATCTTTTCGTCGAGCTGAAAGCGACTGATGACCAGCTCGATTTTCCGATCGTCTACGCCAGCGCGAAGAACGGGTTTGCTGTCCGCGAGTTGCCTGAACAACACCGGGATATGGCACCCCTTTTTCAGGCCATCGTAAAAGATGTTCCGCCGCCAAAAATCTCGAGCGAGCCGTTTTTCCAAATGCTCGTGTCGAACCTGCATTACAGCGATTACCTTGGACGCATCGCGCTCGGACGAATCGTAAGCGGGCGTATTGCTGTCGGTGATTCGATTGCCTGCATTCACCGGAACGGGTCCACCGAACGAGCTACTGTCACTGCACTCTTTACTTATGAGGGATTAGAACAGGTTCAGATAAAGCAAGCAGACGCAGGGGACATTGTTGGGGTCGCTGGCTTTGAGGACGTTTACATCGGCGAAACCCTGACCGATAGCGAGGAGCGCGTGCCGCTTCAGTTCGTCGATATCGATCCGCCAACAATTCGCATGCAGATTCTAGTCAATGATTCGCCGTTTGCAGGGCGCGACGGAAAATTCGTGACAGCACGGCATCTTCGCGAACGATTGATTCGTGAAACGCGAGGCAACGTTTCACTTCAGGTAAGCGACACCGAAACCGCAGGCGCGTTCGAGATCAGCGCGCGTGGCGAAATGCAAATCGCTATCCTGGTGGAGCAGATGAGGCGTGAAGGCTACGAACTGATGGTCTCACGGCCCGAAGTGATTTTTCACCGAAATGAAAGCGGCGAGCTGCTCGAGCCGCTTGAAAATTTGTATGTCGACCTGCCTGATGAAAATCTTGGTGCAATCCTGCAATCTATCGCCAATCGCAAAGGCGAAATTCTCGCGATAGATCATCACGCCAAGAGGGTAGCAATTGAAGCGATCATTCCGACCCGCGGCTTGATCGGCTTTGAAACTGACCTGGTAAATCTCACGCGCGGTGAAGGGTTCATGAGTCATCTTTTCCGCGAATATGCGCCATTCAAAGGCGAGATTGGCGGACGCGGCCGTGGCGTGATGGTGTCGATGGAATCCGGGGTCAGCACCGCTTACGCATTAAATAATATTCAGGAGCGTGGCCGGCTTTTCGTTGGCCCCCAGGAGGACATTTACGAAGGAATGGTTGTAGGCGAAAACGCCCGCCCGGAAGATTTGCCAGTCAACCCTTGCAAGGAGAAACACCTGACGAACATGCGTAGCCAGGGCGACGGCAAAGGTATACAACTTGAAGCGCCGCTCCGAATGACGCTGGAACGCGCCATCGAGTACATCGAGCCCGACGAATACGTGGAGGCGACGCCAAAGTCGCTTCGTTTGCGCAAGCGGCTCCTCGAGGCAATCGCACGCAAACGGGCTGCTGCGTAAGAGATCTCTTCAAATGCCATGCCTGTGTTGATGGGCTGTCGTTAGGCCACGTCGAAGGAAAAATCTTTGACGAATCTGTTGCTTGATTCCCGTTTTTGCGGCCCCAGGGTAACCGCTATGGTGATCAATCCGAAGGTGCCATGAAACGTTCCGACAAAACTGACACTCTCTTCAATGCTTTGCGACAATCGGCAAAGCCGAAACCGGTAGATGCCATTGAGAAACTCATCCGGGATGCACCGGATCGCGAACTTTGTCGTATCAACGTCCTCGCCTTTGCCGCCCGGCACAAGCTTAACGAGGAGGATGTGATTGCGGCTTTTCTGCACGCCGCGCGACTCGGCATTTTCGATATGTCCTGGAACATCCTTTGTCCAGCGTGCGGCGGCGTTCTCGATTCAGGCGCGACACTTAAGACAGTGAAACAGGCCGAATACAGGTGCGTCCTTTGCGCTACCGGGCAGGAACCCACGCTCGATGAACTTGTCGAGGTCACCTTCACAATCAATCCGCGTGTGCGGAGAATCGCGGCGCACAATCCTGAGACCCTCTCTTGGAGTGAATATTACAGACAGGTGTTTTGGAGTTCAGGCGTCGATTTGCCCGATGACACGACATTTTCAAAATGGGTCGAGGAAACTACTCTTGGCGCCCTCGAGCTTTCAGCTGGCGAGAAGGTAGTCCTTTCGCTTCAGTTGCCTGAAGGATCTGTGGACGCGTTCGATCCGGTCGTTAACATGTCGCTGTTTATCGAGGTGAAGGGCGAGCCCACGCGTGAGAGCCAATCGCTTTCCTTCGTCATGACCAGGGATCACGCGCCGGCCGAAACTGTTCAGATGCGGCCCGGCCCCCTCCAACTGACATTGGAGAACCGCTCAAACGTACGGACCTTGCCTGGTATTTGGGTCGTTAGCGACAAGATTCACGAGTTCGTCGGGAAGCGTCGCCCCTTCTTAACTGCGAAACGTCTTCTAACTAATCAGACGTTTCGCGACATTCATCGTACCGATGCGCTCGACGTAGATCAGAGGCTCAAAATTACCAGTCTCACGTTCCTGTTTACCGACCTCAAAGGGTCGACGGAGCTTTATGAACGAGTTGGGGATCTCGTTGCTTACGATCTAGTGCGCGCTCACTTCCGGGTCTTAAACCAGATCATCGCCGCGGAAAGCGGTGCCGTAGTCAAGACGATCGGCGACGCCGTGATGGCTACATTCCCAACGCCTGACCGCGCGATGGCAGCTGCGCTGCAGATGCGAGAGGCATTGAAGGATCTAAAAGGAGAGTTGCTTCTGAAGATCGGCATCCATGAGGGGCCCTGTCTGGCCGTTTCCCTAAACGATCGACAGGACTACTTCGGGCGGACCGTAAATATCGCAGCTCGCGTCCAGGGACTCGCGACGTCGCGCTCCATCTTTGCAACCAAACGAGTTGTCACTGACATCGAAGCTTCGAAGTTGTTGCAATCAAACGGCATCTTCGCGACCCCGGAGAAGCGCTCACTTCGCGGTATCGCCAACCAGGTCGAGATTTTCGAAATACCGTGAGGCGCTCGCGCCACCGGGTGGAGTAGTTATTCGAATCCGCTTGGCCGCGAAGTTTATAATTACTCATTCTTTCGGGTTGATCATCCGAACAACGCGAGATGCAGCCACACGACCAGCAGAAAAATGATGACAATCCCGCCGGCTACCACCCAGCGAAGGTCGGGTACGACCATGCCTCTCGAAACTGGCGCAAGGTCAAGCTCCAAGGCGATGAACTTGTAAGGTGCGACGGGTGCGTAGGTAGGGTGGGAAATTAGTTTCAAAAACGTTCGCCGGTTGGGATAGCGCACGACAGTCATGTTGCCCCAGGTTCTTTCCGGCTGAATGTTGATTAGATTTTTGGTTTGGGGAACTCCGATGAACGTCGGATAGGACGCGTGACTTAACCAAAGCCATACCAGACCTTTTTCATAGTGTGCGTTGGCCTGCTCAGGCGTTCCCTTGAAATCTGGCGCGCCGGGAAATGGCTGCACGCGTGGGAAGAAATGCATGAGGTTGAACATATGAAATGGCTTTCCATCGTCGGCCTCGGCCCATGGGCGAAGACGAGCGATGAATGCCTCAACCGCCTTCTCAGGCAGCGGTAGCTTTTCTATAGCCGCCAGGTATTGGTCGATCTCGGCTTGAGTGAGTTTGCCCCCTCCTTGGGAATGCCACGCCCAGAAGGCCAGGTATAGGATAACAAGCACCGCGGCAAGAATGAGCTCAAACCACATTTTCGTTCCGTTCTTGAATGTGTGCTGCTGTGCCAAAAACAATCATGGTGCAAAACTAGTCACCACTTTTTGGTTAGGCAAAGAATTCGGATAGCAAGTCATTAACTTTTGCGGGCTCTTCGTGTTGGATCCAGTGGGTGGCAGTCTCAAACATCTCAAGTTGTCCATCATCACAGTATTGAAGACTTTCTCTGGCCATTGTTTCGCTCGCGAACTGGTCGTTTTTTCCCCAAATCAAGAGGGCCGGCACTTTTACTCGCGAACCGTCGGAATCCAAAGCCAGCTTTGATGGACGAAATAGGGCCGCTCGGTACCAGTTGAGCATGGCTGTCAGTGCACCCTGCCTCGCCCACGATTCCCTGTATTGTTCGAGGTCAGAATCCGAAAAAACACCAGGAGGTGAGGTGTCCCGCAGCGCTTTAACCAGTGGCGTCCAGTTTCGCCTTCGCAGAAGGCATTCAGCCAGCCAAGGAAACTGAAAAAGAAATATGTACCAGCTGCTCCGCAGCTGCGCCGGGTTTGTGATTAGATTCTTTAAGAAAACGCGGGGGTGGGGGACGCTCAATATCGCCGTGCGGCTAATTCTTTCCGAATATCGGGTCGCCAAGTACCAGGCAACAACACCGCCCCAGTCGTGTCCGACGAGGAACGCTTTTGAACCTGCCACGTTATCCAAAAGCCCAACAACATCTTGAGCGAGCAGATCGATGGAATAGCTGGCAATGCCTGCGGGTTTGTCGCTTAGGTTGTAGCCGCGTTGGTCGGGAAGTATTACGCGATAACCGGAATTGACGAAGTGATCAATTTGGCCGCGCCACGCGAACCAGAACTCGGGAAAACCGTGGAGGAATATTAAAGGTTTACCACTTGCAGGCCCGGCAAGAACAACGTGCAACGCAATTCCATTAATGTGGAGGACGCGAAATTCAAGTGGCGTGCGGATGCCTGATGCTCTCATAAGACCGATTAGCTACTGCGTCTGCAAGATTCAGCACGTGACCTAAATCAGCCCGGCATGATCGCCAAAAACCCAATGTGATGCTCGATAGACTCGCCACCTTTAATGATAACCCCGTCGCTCGGTTCGGTGTGGATATTTCCTGTAATTCTGCCGATCGCAGCGCACTAAGGTGTTTGTCGATGAGCTCTGCAATTTAACGCAGCGCCGAGCAATGTAAGCGGAAGGAGTGACACCAGGAATGTCAGGTGATACCAAACCGGGAATTTATCCCAAATCCGGTAGTGACCGGGAATGAACAGAGCAAGCAATACGACTCCGGTTAGCATGGCCGCTCTCATGGGGACCTTGCCGATCCACGCGGCCACAAATCCCGCGCCTAAAGAAGAAATGACTCCCAAAACGAGGCGGACGAGCTTCATGGCAAAGGTAAAATTGAAGGCGGATTCGGCCTCGTGATAATGTGGCCACCAGGCGCGTAGTGCCAGATTTAGCACGGTGGCGACAAAGAACCAGGTGACCACGGCTGCAATGACAGCGCAAACGGTCCTGAAGATCGCATGGCTACTGGAGGTCGTAGCGGGCTGAGCGTTTGGTAATGGTATCGTTTCCATAATAGTTTAATTGTAGTATTATAATTAGAATATGAAAGCCGAATTTTTTATCCTCGGCATCCTCCACCGTGGCGATTTCCACCCTTACGAAATCAAACGGCGGCTTAATAACGCTCTGGTCGAATGCTACACCGACGTCGACGTCGGCACTCTCTATTATGCGGTGCGGCAAATGGCCAAATCCGGCGATATCGCGCCGAAAACTAGACAGAAGGTGGCGCGCGGCGGCGAACGCACGATTTACCGAATTACGCCTCAGGGCCGAACGCGGTTCCAGGAGCTTTTGCTAGAGCGATTTCAGGAACAAGGAACCGTGGCGCAAACGATTTATCCCGCTTTGCTGTTTCTCGATCTCGCCGAGTTGCCAGCTGTGGCCGAGCTATTACGTGAGCGTCTGCGCCAAACGGAATCAGCGCTGGCGAAGACCAGTGCGATTAAAAAGCAGCTCGGCTCCGGTCTCGGGAGCGGCAATTCCCATCTTATGGATCACCTGATTCAAGTTCGCCAACTCGATTGCAGATCGTTGCGGCGATTGCTACGCGAGGTTGAAACCGGCAAAATTCGAGCGCCTCAACGTGCTGCAATCAAACAGCTGGGTTCGCTTTCCACTGGTGCCAGGCAACGCCCGTAGGGCGGATTTTGCCAGCTATCAGGCAATGTTTGCTCGCTGTGACGAATATGTTGAGGACATCAAGAATGTCGACTGGGACAAAGACGGCGAGGAGGAGAGAGGCACACTGATTCGCGCAGTAGCGGGCTTGTAATCAATCTACCAGCTGCGCTAGCCGTACTGCGCAGAATTCCTCGACCAGCGATTCATTTCGTGCTACCGAATCTGCTACCGATTTTGGCCGCATAAGATACACATTTGTGCCGCCGTTAGCCTTGTAAAAGGCATTTGCACCGTTAGCTCAATTGGCAGAGCAAGTGACTCTTAATCACTGGGTTGCAGGTTCAAGTCCTGCACGGTGCACTTCACGCTCGCAACGCTCGGCACTTTCTGGCGAATTCGTTGTAGAGCGTAGCGAGGCGGCAGACCACAAGCTCGCTCCGCAAACGAGGAGCTGATGCTTACTTCGAGCTGTCGATGATCTGTTGTGCGTTTTTGATTGCCGACTCATCCGGCGCTTTGTCCTTCTTCAAAATGTCGATCGCCTTTTGCGCCTCGGTTGTGGCGTCTTTCTTGTTGCCAAGCTTCGCCTGAATCTGCGCCTTTTTGTAGTGCATGAAGTAGGCATCCGGGTTTTTCTCCAGCGCTTGGTCGATCCATTTCGCTGCCTGGTTCATGTCCTTGTCGTTGTCGTAGTAGAAAGCCGCGGCCTGATAGGCGGTGCGCGGATCGAGAGGAGTCTTTGCGCTAACGACTGCATCGAGTTGCTTGGTTACCTGCTCGACATCGCCCGTGGTCAGCTTCACTGGCACGCGCGTTTTATCCCAAAGGAAATTGAGCGTTGCGGAAGCGCCTTTCACATCAGCTACCCCGATAGTGAACGTCTCGATCGTAATGGGATTTGGTTCCGGCTTCGCCGTGATACGCGCGGCGTCGTTCTCCTGTTTATAATCAGCCGCGCTTTGTACCTTCGCGTCTTTCGAAAAGATGATGGTCCACTCGTCCGCTGTCGGAATCGTGAACAGGGCATACTCACCGGCTGGGATCTCCTTGCCTCCGAGCGTCACCGGTTTGCTAAATTTAATTTTGGTGACCGCGTTGGCGCCAGTCCGCCACAGCTTACCGTAAGGCACCAGGCCGCCGAAGATCTCGCGGTTGTTCTTGTTCGGCCGCGAGTAATCCACCTGTATATCGGTCAATCCAACACGCTGTTGCACCACCGAATGCTGGCTGGCAGCGGGAAATTCTATTTTTTTCTCCTCGGCGGCTCGCAGGCCAACGGGTAGGAACGATCCCCCAACGAAGGGAAGGGCGAACAAAGTGGACAGGAAAATCAAACGAAGACGTGAAGATTGATTCATAATGTGCGGAATATTTGGATTGCTGATTTAATCGGAGAAGATATCGCGAAGCGGCAGGAGTCAAATCGGCTTGGCCTGGTCTTGGTTTTTCGTTGAATAAATCGCAGCCCGCGTTCTGAACGTGGGCAACTTCAAAAAACACTCAACGAGAGGTTGCGTGTGCGTCGATAGCAGTCGTTGCAGTGGCTGCGTAACCAATATCAGTTGGCACTCGTCGCACATAGGGCCGCACCTGAGTGTTTGTAACATAATAGTGGCTCGTAATGTCGGTTCTATGTCCTACTAACCACTTAGAAGTATTAGATAATGTGCATCCGGCAAAGTGATGAATACAAAGCGGATCGGCTTTCTCGGTTTTGAAGACATCTCTGCATCGGACTTAACAGGGGCCGCCGATGTCTTTGCAGCAGCGACTCTTGATGGAGGCTATGGCACTCGGATCTCATGTTACCAGATCTGCACAATCGGTTTCAGCTCCGAACGTTTGCGCTCTGAATCAGGAATATCTTTCATCCCAGACAGCACGCCTGAAACGGCCGCGGAGTTAGACACCATCGTCGTCCCAGGGGGCAACGGGCTGCGGCGATCTTCCATCAGCGCAAGGATCGCCGACTGGATCCTGGATCGTGCAAACCGGACGCGCCGGATCGCGGCGATCGGCGGTGGAATTTATGGTGTGGCGCCAACTGGTTTGCTTGACGGCCGTGAAGTCACCACTCATTGGCGTTACGCGAGTGATGTAGCGGTGGGTTTTCCGAGCCTGCGTATCGATCCCAGAAGGCATCTCGTTAAGGATGGAATGTTTTATACATCTTCCGGCTCCAGTGCCGCTATCGATCTTTCGCTCGCTTTGATCGAAGAAGACTATGGGCGGCACGTGGCGACTGACATTGCCCGGGAGCTTTTCAGCGCATCGGCGAAGAGCAACGGCCACTACAAGTTGCCCAACCCGCTCGTGTTTGACAGTCAACCAGCGGATCGGTTTGCGGAACTCGTTCCCTGGATCATGCGAAATTTACGTTCGGATCTTTCAGTCAATACGCTGGCCCGAAAAGCGTGCATGTCTCCGAGCCATTTTAATCGCGCTTTCAAAAGTGTGTTTGGCAGCACGCCGACGGAGTTTGTGGAGACCCTGCGCATCAACGAGGCAAAACGCCGTCTTTCTGTTCCCAAGCGAACTCTTGATACGATCGCTGCCTCCGTTGGCTTTTCGAATGCGCAAACTTTCCAGCGTGCATTCGAGCGGAGATCTGGATCAAAGGCGCGCAGCTATCTGAAGAATCTCAGGGTAACTTCGCTGATAGCTTCTTCTAACGGAAATGCCTCTAGCGCGAATAGACCGATTATCCCGGTGCGCGAAAAATTAACGACCTCACCTCAAGTCTAAACTCCATTTGCCTTTAATGCGGATGCGAGTTTAACAAGGCTCTCCCGAATCTGCACTGCCGTCCAGGCCGCGAAACCGAACAAGAACGCAGGCTTAAGCTTCGCCTGAACGCAAAAAAATGAGAGTGGCGACGGTCTCACTGCGATCTCACGCGTGACGCGTTTGACTCTCTCGAAATCTTCGGCGCGCTTTAACCAGGCGACACAGTTCAATCCGGCTTCCGGCATGTGCAAACTGAAACGATCACCTAACAAGGAATTGAATTGCTTGGCGAAAACATCTCGACGCTCGGAATAGATTTTTCTCATCCGCTTGATGTGACTGAGGAAAAATCCTTCAGCGATGAAAAGTGCCAGAGTTGCCTGGTCGATGGCGGAAGAATGTTGGTCCATTGTGCTCCGGATTTTGACCAACGGATCCACAAATGGTTCCGGCGCGATGATGTAGCCGAGGCGCAACGACGGATGAAGGATTTTGCTCATCGTTCCGGCGTAGATCACCCGGCTGGAATTGTCGATTCCCTGCAGGCAGGGAAGCGGTGGTCCAGTAAAACGGAACTCGGCGTCATAATCGTCTTCGAAAATGAAAGCGTCATTTGCACGCGCGAAATCGAGCAAAGCGGTCCTCCGCTCAAAGCTCATTGTCATCCCAAGGGGAAATTGATGGGAAGGCGTAATATAAATGATCCTGGGTAAAGGTTCGCCTCGCGTTCGGGCGATCACGATCCCTTGGTCATCAAGCGGTTTGGGAGTGATTCTTGCACTCGCCAAACTAAAGACCCTGCGAGCCTGGTGATATCCCGGGTCTTCAATCCACGCTGCATCGCCTGGATTGAGCACCGCCATTGCGCTGATTAACATCGCTTGTTGCATCCCGTTTACGATCACGACCTGATCTGGGTTGCAGCGTGCGCCCCTAAAATCGCACACGTAAGCTGCGATTGCCTTACGGAGATCGACGTCACCACGGTTCGATGCGTAACGCAAAAGATGCGTTCCCTTTCTCGCAAGGACTTGTGATCTCAGTCGCTCCCAGACAGAAATTGGGAATTCGTCAACGGCGGGAATGCTCGGGACAAGCGAAACACCCGCTCCCGCATTGGGGGCACCGAGGTCGAATTCTCGTCCAATACGCCGATCTGGAATTGCCTGGACGCGCTCAGAAATGCGAGGTGGACGGTCGATGGTCGGATACGGCTTTGACTTGGCTGCGCTCAGAAAGGTCTCGGGAAGAGGGTGCGCCACAAACGTTCCCGATCTTGCCTTTGAACGCAGATAACCCTCGGCGTGAAGTTTTGAGAACGCGAGATCGACCGTCAGCCTGGAGATACCCAAGTCAACGGCGAGGGCACGCGAGGAAGGAAGCCGGGCCGCGCGATCTGAAAAGGTACCAGATTTTAATTCATCGCGAATCTGGCGGTAAAGCTGCTGGTGAAGCGGCTCTATCGAAGCGCGATCAAGCCGAATCATCTCGAATGAGATAATTGAACGGCGACGTCTTTTCTCCGGCAGCGACTTCGTCTTGGACATGCGGTTTACCTCGATTCCTTTCCGCTCACTCTTCCATTCGCATCGGTATTCTCAAGAAGCGAAGAGTATGCGCGGTTCCCGTAGCATAACTGGCATTACCTTTTCGTCTCAAGCTGGCCATTGCCACATCTCAGATTGCCGAAAACTTGCTGAACTATGTGGAAGTTTTGTCGTTCGCGATTGTTAAGGTGCAAATCCAGAACATTTTTGTTGTTTTTGCCCCTGATATTATTCTGCGCGCTGAGATTTTGCCCGCAAGCTGTACGGTGCCCCGCCAAATGTGGCCTATTTTGCTGGCGGTTGTTACTGGTGTACCGAAGCGGTCTTTCAACAGGCCCCGGGAGTGACTTCGGTGGTTTCCGGCTACATTCAAAAGGCGGAGACGGTGCAAGTCACGTTTGATCCTGCCCGAACCAGCTATGAGAAACTGCTCGGATTATTTTGGCGGGCGCATGATCCGACCGAAGTCGATAGCCAGGGACCGGACACGGGCAAACAATATCGCTCCGCGATCTTTTACGTTGATGAGCAGCAACGCACAACGGCCGAGAAATCGAAGGCACAGGCGCAAAGATCGTACCCAAAACCGATCGCAACTGAGATTACTCGAGCCGGTTCGTTTCGGCCTGCGCCTGGAAATCAGCAGAACTTTTGTCGAATGAACCCCAACCACCCGTACGTTCGACAGATTATCATCCCAAAGCTTCAGAAACTGAGCATGAAGCGACCGTAACGCACAAACACTCATGTTTCATTTCAAGATGGGGATATACACAACGGCCAGCTTATTGCTTGGATACTTCTTTTGTGCGGCAATACCGAAGGTTTTTGGAGACGATGCGCAATCGGAGCGAATTCAAGCGCGGCTCAAGGCGCTTCCCATGAATGCAAAGGTGAAGCTGAGCGATGACGAGTGGCGCAAGATTTTGACGTCTGCAGAATTTCATGTGCTTCGCCGCTCCGGAACGGAACGGCCATACAAAAACGAATATTGGAACAATCGCCAAAGTGGCATTTATCTGTGCGCCGCTTGCGGAAATCAGCTATTTGGATCCGACACAAAATTCCAATCGCACACTGGCTGGCCCAGTTTTTATGCGCCGCTCGCCGCAGAGAAGATAGTGGTAACCGCAGACAATGCGTCTGGAATATTCCTTGAGGAAGTGAAGTGTGCTCGCTGCGGCTCACACCTTGGTCATGTATTTAATGATGGTCCGCCGCCAACTCATCTTCGCTATTGCCTCAATTCCGTGGCGCTCAAATTCGTAAAGGCCGGCGATCGATAACAGCCCTACGCCGTGAAACAGGTGCCTAATGGGTTGTTAGCCATCATCTACGCGGGTGCGCTGTGTGGCGGACTCGACATTAGCGCTGCCTGCATCGATGCATACGTCGCTGCCGGTTTCGCGCCCGGACACGTGTTGCAAAGTGTGGCTGGCGGTTTGCTGGGACGGGGAAGCTTTCAAGGCGGATTGACGACAGCGACGCTAGGTCTCGCGATGCATTTCATCATGGCGCTGAGCGTCACGACAATTTTCTACGCATTGATCCGGCGTTTTCCATTGCCTCAAAGACTTTTTGGAGTGGTAGCTGTAGGGATGTCTTATGGAGCGGCAGTCTTCGTGGTGAATAATTTCCTCACCGCGCCATTTTTTTCATGGGTCCGAAGCCTCTATCTGCATACTCCAATATTGTTCAAGCCGCCGATGGGTTTGTCACAGCTTGTCATTCACATGTTCTGTGTAGGTCTGCCTATTGCGCTGGTTATGCGCCGATACGCGGAGCGGCGGTAAATCCTAGTCACTAAAACGTCAGACGTTTAGCACGACAATGAGCGGCCGGTTGGTGATGTCCGCAAAACTGGCCTTATCGAAGTTTGTTCACTGGATATTGTGACGCAGCACATGCTTGAGGTATCTGCCTACCGCCATGGATTCGAAAACGGTTGGCTTCGTTGCGCTCGAGCATGTCAACGCCGTTGACGTGACAGGGCCAGCCGAAGCCTTTGCACAAACAAAAAGGCGCATTAATGGCGAATCACTTGAAGCCGGAAGCTTTGAGCGCTGTTACCGGGTGTTAATTCTTGGTATCGGTGTGGGGTCATGCGTCACCGAATGCAACATCACGATACAACCGCATCTGAATTTCGCAGACGCCCCGCCACTCGACACGTTGTTCGTTTGCGGCGGAACCCAAATCCATGATCGAAGAAAAAGAGAGAAGCTGGCCAAATGGCTAAAGCAACGGTCACCGCTAACGCGGCGTATCGTTGTAATTGGGATCTGGTGTCCACGAACTTGCCACAGCAGGGCTGCTCGACGGGCGGCAGGTAGCGGTTCACTGGCGTCTCGCTAATGACGTCGCTTTGCGGTTTCCCGGTGTTCGCGTGGACCCTAAAGCACTGTTCATCAAAGACGGTCCCTTTTACAGCTGTGCTGGCGGCGCTTCGACAATCGATTTGTCACTCTCTTTGATTGAAGAGGATTTTGGCCGACAGACCGCCTTAAACGTAGCTCGGGAACTCATTATTCACCTTAAGCGATCGGGTGAACAGCAGCAGTACTCCGAGGCCTTACAGTTTCAGGTTCAATCCTGTGACCGCTTCGCCGAAATATTCACCTGGATTTCATGTAACCTCGATCAGGACCTTTCCGTTGAGGCGCTTGCACTAAAGGCATGTATGTCACCGCGCAATTTTAGTCGTCTGTTTAAAGCTACCTTCGGGAAAGCACCAGGCGAATTCGTTGCCAGTATGCGTATCGCCGAAGGACGGCGGCGACTGAAAGTTCCTCGGAATAGTATTGAGAGCGTCGCCAATTCTGTTGGATTCCGGAGTGCAGACGCTTTTAGCCGGGCATTCGAGCGCGAGGAAGGTTGTCGACCCAGCACCTATCGATCGCTGCTAGGAGTCAGTGCGGCGGAAGTTCTGGCGAATGGTCAATCCAAGGTTTCAGAGCTGATGTTAGCGCAAGCCTGAGCCTGTTTTCACGGTTGAACACTTTCGTCGATTAACTGTCCGCAATCCGATCGCTCCGATGGATCAAGTAATTCACGGCTAAAATGCACGCGATTGTTGGCCGAAACTGCCGGATTTATGGCCTAACGGCTTGTTACACGACTGAGATACTCTCACCGTCACAACAACGAGTGACCTAACAGTCATTCCACTTTGCAAACCAAATAAAACTCAATGGAGAAACTAATGACACAAAACGCACTAAAAACGTTCAGATTCGTACAGCCTCGCTTTGATGGTGAGCGTCGGATTTCCACTAATTCTTGCGTCGAACGCATTCGCGCAATTGCCGGCTCCGGCCGTGCCTGCCGAGCCCGGAGCTCCTCCGCCGTCTTCGGCTGAGGTCGAACGCGTCGTCGTGACCGGTTCAAACATTCCCACAGCGGAAGAGACCGGCCCCAACCCGGTGGACACGTACCGGCCGCAAGACATTGAGAAACTGGGCATCCGCAGTGCCACCGATTTGCAGGAATTCATTCCGCAACAAGCAGGCGGCACAGTCAACGTGAATATGGGTAACGCTGGTGATGGCACCGTTCAGTTCAACCTGCGCGGCATCCTGCCGAAGGAAACTTTGATCTTGATCGATGGCAAGAGGGTGGCCTTTGGTTCGTTAGGCGTTGCTGGCGGTAGCGCAGGTCCGGACATCAACCTGATCCCGTTTTCGATGATCGATCACGTTGATATCTTGAAGGATGGCGCTTCGGCTGTGTATGGATCCGACGCCATCGCAGGTGTGGTGAACTTCTTCCTGGTCCACAAATTCCGCGGATTGGAAATCGGCGCCACTTACGGAAATACAAACATGGGAGCGTCCAATGAGATGGGCGAGTGGGAGGCATGGATCAAGGCCGGCACCGGAGACGACAAAACGGACATTGTTGTGGTTGCCGATTTCCAGCAGCGCCTTGGCGGTGTTTTCAGTCGCGACCGCGATATTTCGAGCAACGGCAATTTCAACGAGTTTGGCGGCTTTGATGCGCGCAGCGGTAACTTCCCTGGGCGCGTAGGAGGCAGCCGCTTGATTCCCAGACTGTTTTTCAGTGATGGCACGCCAACACCGCACTCGGCGCCGAACAGAACGAGTTCCCCGTTCTATATCAGCCCTGCGGCATTTCATATTCGCGACCATTTTAATAATTTGGGAAATCCCGTTCCTTCGGATGGGAACTATTCAGCCTATAACTTCGCTTCAGTCACGCCAGCGTTGCCGCCGGGAGACCGTCAGGTTTATTACGGTTCGTTCACCCGGGATTTGTGCGACAAGTACTTGACGGTGTTTGGCGACTTTAAATATGCGCGCTCCTACTTCGACGCATCACTGGCCGCTGTGCCGTTTACGCCCGATCCGTTCCACGGAGTTGTGGGTATTGACGGCACACCTTTTCCCACAGTAGGACCTAGCGGTCCGAACGGCATCAGCGTGCCGATCGTGAACGCGTTCAATCCGTTTACGGTTGGGGACACGACTATTATTTATAACGGAGCGCCGGTTCCGATCACCACCGGCGTCCGGTTCCGTGGTAATGTCGATACTGGCACGCGAAGCGAGAAGTTCACCTATTGGGACCAACTCTTCGATGTCGGTCTGCGGGGTGAGTTGGGATGGATGGCTGATTACACCAAGACGTGGAACTGGGAACTGGGTTTCCGTTACTCCCGCAACGAAGGACAGGATCTCTCCGTTGGCGAAGTGAGCCAGCCCGGGTTGCGTGACGCTCTATTGGATACAGATCCAGCAACGGCGTTTAATCCGTTCGGAGGTTTTAACCGTCAAAACAGTCCAAATGCCCGAGGAAGAACTTATGTTACTCTGCATAACTCTGGTGAGTATGAGTTGCCTATCTACTATGGCGTCATCAATGGCGACTTGTTTAACCTTCCCGCGGGGCCGGTCTCCTTCGCCATAGGCGGCGAATACGACGCGCCGAGGTTTACCCGCGATCGTGATGCGCTCAACACCACCTTTAGCTCGATTGGCTCGACGGATGGGCAAAGCTTTAGGGTTAACCGGGATATCTGGGGAGTCTATGAGGAAGTACGGGTTCCGTTCACCAGCCCCACGTGGAACTTCCCCGGGTTCTACAGCTTCGAGGTAGACTTTGCTGAGCGAGAGGAATGGTATAGCAACAATACCTCGTCTGTGCTGCCGGTTGGGATCCAACCGTTCGTTCCCGCAGGGCATAGCAGGTATAATGCGCAGAAGCCTAAGGTATCTGTGCGCTGGCAACCGCTTGATCCGAAGTATATCGGCGCAGTCACCCTGCGTGGCAGTTATACAGAAGCCTTCCATGCTCCGACATTGGGGGAACTTACGCCTGCGACGTCTCAGGGCTTTCCGATCGTTGCAGATCCGTTTTCAACCCAGACCGATCCCCAGATTGAGGAACGCATTCTAGGAAATCCGAATCTGCATCCGGAAGTGGCCTATGAATGGACCTACGGGGCTGTTTACAGTCCGAAATGGGTTAAGGGTCTGACGCTGAGCGCCGATTGGTGGCATATCGATATGCGCGACATCGTGACGACCCTGGGTGCGCAGACCCTCATCCTGGAGAATCCGCCCGGTAGTCCTGGGGAAGGGGTCTTCGTTTTCCGTGGACCTAGCACAATTCCAGGCGAAGCCGGCCCAGTCACCCTGGTGATTGATCCCAGCGAGAACCTTTCGGGTGCAATCTTCGAAGGTCTCGACTACGAAGCGATCTATATTCTGGACTCCACAATCTTCGGTGGTGGCGACTGGGGTCGACTAACGACCACGATTAATGGCACCTGGCTCTCCCGTGCTGAGTTCCAAGCTGGTCCCAACACGAAACGCGTGGGTATCGCCGGCGAATTTCTGCCACCGGGATTTGCTCTCACCAGTTCGCTGCCATGGAATCGAGCTAACTTCAGCATCTTCTACGATGGTCCGGCGGACACCTGGATGCAGGGTTTGGATGTTGGTGCCATCGTGCACTGGACTGGTCAGTATCAGGATGATAACGCAAGTCTGACCGGATCGACCAAGCTAAACGAGCCCAGGAGTGGCCCGGTTCCATCGAACGCGCGCAAAATTTCTGCGTTGACCACACTCGATCTAGTCCTGAACTACACCTTTAACCTGCCACCGCCTGCACCGGCCGAAGTGCCTGGCTTTGCCAAGGACGGCGGGAAGAATGTGAGGTCGGGGAAGGACGGCAAGGAGAAGAACGTGGTGCCAGTTTCCACGGCCGAGTATGGCTGCAGCAATTGGAAATGGTGGCTGAACAACACCACCGTCACCTTGGGCATGCAGAACGTAACGGACGAAGATCCACCGTTCGTAGCAGGCAGCTTCGAGAACGGTTATGACGAGTCACTTGCCACGATCAAGGGCAGGTTCTGGTACATGGGACTAAAGAAGCGATTCTAGATTCTCTGTTAGTTAGGTTAGGAAGGGGCGGTCCCGCATCATTTCGGGACTGCCTCTTTGCTTTCCTTCTATCGTCCGCTTCGCGCACAAAGCGCGGCTTCAATCGACGTACTTTTGCGCGATGGGCATTTTGCGGCCCATACCGAAGGCTCGGCTAGTGACTTTTATTCCAGGCGCGGCTTGTTCGCGCTTGTACTCGTTCAGATCAACCCGGCGCTGCACCCACCGCACCGTCTTCTCATCAAACCCGCGCGAGATGATGTCGCGTGCACTCAGGTTTTCTTCCACGTAAAGGTGCAGAATCTCATCGAGAACCTCATAAGGTGGAAGGGTGTCTTGATCTTTTTGGTTTGGCTTCAACTCAGCACTCGGCGGTTTCTCGATTGTAGATTTTGGAATGACCTCGCGGTTTCGGTTGATCCAGTGAGCCAATTCGTAAATGATCGTCTTCGGCACGTCGCTAATGACAGCCAGGCCCCCTGCCATGTCGCCGTAAAGCGTGCAGTAACCGACAGCGAGTTCGCTCTTATTTCCAGTTGACAAGACGAGGTGACCGAACTTGTTCGAGAGCGCCATCAGAATCATTGCGCGCAGACGCGGTTGCATGTTTTCTTCCGTCTCATTTTCTGGCAGACCCTTGAAGGTCTCCTTGAACTGCACCTTAAAAACCTGAAACGCGTCGGTGATCGGAATCTCGAGAAATTTTATTCCGAGGTTGCGCACGAGCGCCCGCGCGTCCTCAATGCTACCACGCGACGAGTACGGGCTTGGCATCGAAACGCCTGTGACATTCTCCGCGCCCAACGCATCAGCGGCGATGACCGCAGTAACAGCGGAATCGACTCCGCCACTTAAGCCAACTACTACCGAGGAAAAATTACATTTGCGGCAGTAATCACGGAGCCCCAGGGAAAGCGCGGCAAAGATTTGCTCCGGTCTTTTGCCCTCATGAAATGCGATTGCCGATGTCGAATCTGTATCGACGACTCGCTCGTCCTCACGAAAGGCTGCAAGTTGCGCGATCACATTCCCGGCTGAATTCACCGCGAATGAATTACCGTCGAAGATCAGCTGGTCGTTACCGCCTATCAGGTTGCAGTAGCTAATCGGGCGTTGGTGCGCGCGTGCCAGACCCGCTACCATCTCGTAGCGGATCGCCGGCTTATGTAAGCTGAATGGCGAGGAGCTTAGGTTCACGATGATTTCCGCACCTTGCTCCACCAGGCTACGCACCGGTTCGCAATCGTAGAGCGGGCGAGAGAGGTAGTGTTCGGTCCAAATATCCTCGCAAATCGTTACGCCGATTTTCTTTTCGTGAACAAGAAGTGGCGCGACACTGTCAGCCGGCTGAAAATATCGTTCTTCGTCGAAGACATCGTAAGTCGGCAAAAGTGATTTGTAGGTTTTCCGGATTGGTTTGTCGCGTTCGAGCAAGGCTGCAGCGTTACGGAACGGTTTACCGCGACCTTCGTTGCGATCAACGAACCCGACGAGCAATGCCGCATCGCCGACACGACCGTGCAGCTTTGCCAGCAACTCCAGATTTTCCGGAACGAAACGCGATTTAAGAACCAAATCTTGCGGCGGGTATCCAGTCATCGCCAGTTCGGGTGTGAGTACGAGTTCAGCGCCTGCCGCCGCGAGTCGCTCATACGCACCGGCGATCAATTCGCAGTTCCCTCTCAAATCTCCGACGGTCGGGTTAATTTGAGCGAAGCCAATTCTCATGCGGCATTACAAGCGTCACGCGAGAGGTATGGACGCGCAATAGTTAAGTGGAGAACTTGAAGTTAAATCATCGAGCATGGCTTACGCGCCAGATGGTCTTGTCGCCGTCTTCGCTGACAAGCAGGCTGCCGTCCTTGGCGACAGTGACACCGACCGGCCGACCCCACACTTTGCCTTCAGGAGTTACGAATCCAGTCACGAAATCCTCATATTCGCCACCTGCTTTGCCGGTTGATTTATCGAGCGGTACGCGCACGACTTTGTAGCCAGTGCGTTTCATTCGGTTCCATGAACCGTGGAACGCAGCAAAGATGTCGCCTTTGTATTCGGACGGGAATTGGTCACCGGTATAAAAACATAGGTTGAGCGAAGCCGAGTGCGCCTCTACGAGCACATCGGGAACGATGACTTTATCCGCCAGTTCGGGATGCTTTCCTTTGTGGCGGGGATCCTGATGATTGCCGATGTAATACCAAGGCCAACCGTAAAAGCCACCGGGACGGACACTGCTGATGTAGTCGGGCGGCAAATCTTCGCCGATCTCGTCTCGTTCGTTTGTGCTCATCCAAAGCTCGTTGCTGTCTGGCCGAAACGCGATGCCTACGGCATTGCGAATCCCCCAGGCGTAAACCTTTTGCCCGCTGCCGTCAGGATTAAACTCGAAGATGCGCGCCCGATTTTCTTCCGCGGCGTTGTCCGACACGTTCGAGCGTGAGCCAATGGATAGGTACATTTTTTTCCCATCGGCTGAAAAGACAATGCATCGTGTCCAGTGTCCGCCGCCGCGCAGTAATCCACCGGGCGAGAGATTTGTGGCGATTTTCTGGGCTGGACCACGCGCATTCATGTCGCCATTGCGGTAGGGGAATCGAATGACGCCGTCGGTATTCGCGACGTACAAAAACTGCGGGTCATTGCCGGGCGGATAAAAGGCGATCCCGAACGGTTTGTTCAGATCGCGTTCTGTAAAAGTTTCAGTCACATCCGGCTTGTTATCGCCGTTAGTATCGCGAAGCACTTTGATTTGATCGGCGCGACTCTCTACAACGAAGATGTCGCCACTCGGCGCGGTGAGCAGGAATCGCGGATCACGAAATCCACTGGCGTACAATTCAATTTTGAATCCTGGCGGAACCGTGGGTTGCACGTTAGCTGGCCGGGACACAACGGCCGCCCGATTAATTGCAAGAGCGTTCGAGCTCGGCGGCGGCAAGTCCTGAACTGTGATCTTGCGCATCACGCCGGGCGCATCGCTAGTCCAATCGCCCATTGCCGATTTGCCAGTCAGGACCGCGCCTTTTTCAGTAGCAGCGCTGGCGATAATGGCGATGAAGAAAACGGGCGCGAAAAAAACTTCGCGCAAAATTGGACCGCTTGATCGACAAGCTTTCATTGCAGTTAAATCGTTCCGGCGCCACACATCGCGCGGATTCGAATTATTGCCGCGAAAGTATGTCTAAGAACGGCGCTACAGCTCTTGTTTTTTCCAGACCTGGGGCGATTGAAACGCATGAGCAAGAAAATGCGTGTTGTGCAAATCCCGCGGGCAGGCGGGCCGTTAGAGTTAGTCGAACGCGATATTCCTGAACCGGAGCGCGGGCTGGTGCGCGTTAAGGTGGAGGCGTGCGGTGTTTGCCACAGCGACTCGTTAGTCAAAGAAGGACTCTGGCCTGGTATTCAGTATCCGCGTGTGCCGGGACATGAAGTCATTGGTGTCGTTGATGGCGTGGGCGAGGGGGTGAAGCCGTGGAAAATTGGCCAGCGCGTCGGCGTTGGCTGGCACGGCGGAAATTGCGGTTATTGCGATCACTGCCGGCGCGGCGAGTCTTTTGCCTGCACTGTGGCGTTGCTCACCACGGGAATTTCTTTCGATGGTGGCTACGCAGAATATATGCTTGCGCCGGCAGAAGCGCTCGCAGTTGTGCCTGATCAACTCTCTGCGGTTGACGGCGCGCCGCTGATGTGCGCGGGCGTGACGACGTTTAACGCATTACGAAACAGCGGCGCGCGAGGCGGCGATTTGGTCGCTGTGCTCGGAATTGGCGGCCTGGGTCATCTCGGCGTGCAGTTCGCGGCCAGGATGGGATTCAACACGGTGGCCATTGCACGCGGAAAGGACAAGGAAGCATTCGCCAAGAAACTCGGCGCACACCACTACATCGACAGCCAGGCCTCCGATCCGGCGGTGGAACTGAATAAGCTTGGCGGCGCGCAAGTTGTGATCGCGACCGTGACAAACGCCGAGGCGATGGCGGCAGTGGTGGGCGGGCTTGCGCCGAATGGTGCGCTCATAGTGATCGGCGCAGCAGGACCGATCTCCGTCGACCCGATCCTGTTGATCGTGGGCCAGCGGTCCGTTAAGGGCTGGTACTCGGGAACGTCCATCGATTCGCAGGACACGCTGGAATTTAGTACGTCTGCGGACGTGCATTCCATGAACGAAATTTTTCCGTTGGAAAAAGCCGCCGAGGCATACGAGCGAATGATGAGCGGCAAAGCGCGCTTTCGCGTCGTTCTCGATATCGCCAAAAAATAACCAACCGCATGCGTGTTAGTAGTGCGGGCAGTCCCCTGCACGCCAGTCTGCTAAGCCCTACCAGAGCTATCCCTCATGCCGTCGGTAGTGATCTACCAACGGATAAGTGCGAGCGACGAGGCCAAACGCGAGCGCGGCCACAAAGGCAAATACGGCGAAGAAGAACATTTGGAAGGCAGTCACGCCAAAGCCGGTGGAGGCGATGAATTTTGTGACTGCAGAGTTTTGCACACCCGCATTCGCCACCAGCACCCAAAGGTTCCCAATTGTCACCGATAAGTTCCAAAACGCCATGATCGCTCCTTTCATCGACAGCGGCGCCTGGCTGTAAGCGAATTCAAGGCCGGTTGTTGCAACCAACACTTCGCCAACCGTGAGCAGCACATACGGCAATACTTGCCACGTGATCGTGAATACATCGCCGCGATCCAGCACCAATTGCATCGCGCCAACCACAATCCACGACAACCCGGCGAACACGATTCCCGCGGTCATCCTGCGCAATGGTGTGAGTTCGTAGCCGGAACGCTTGAGCGCAGGGTAAAGCACGAAATTGTTGAAAGGAATCAGGAGCATCACCAGCGCGGGATTGAGCGCCTGCATTTGTGCAGGTTGAAACCAGTTGGGTTTCGTCATCGCGTTTGCCTGCAACACCCACGTCGATGCTTTCTGATCAAACAACGACCAGAACGGTGTTACTAGCGCAAACAGCACAAGGACGCGCAAAACTGAACGCACGCCTTCGATAGCTTCCTCAGGATGTCTGTTGCGAACGCATTCGAGCTGTAGCCATACGCCGAGGCCGCCGAATGCAATCAGTCCGACAAGCGCAAGACACGCCGCGATTACAAATCCAAACGTCGCCATCAACGCGAACGATCCAATCGCGCTCGCGACGGCGATCACCGCGAACAATTGGCCGCGTAACCCGGCCGCGATTGCATCGCGCGACACGCGGAGGAATGAATGCGGGATTCGGGGGCGCCGGCGGAATCATCACGTATTTTTGGCGGCCAGCCCATAGGATTGCAGTGGAAATAAACATCAGCACGCCGGGAATGCCGAATGCAACCGCGGGGCCGAGATGGCGCAAAAAAATCGGCATCAAGAGCGATGCGAAGAACGAGCCGAAGTTGATGATCCAGTAGAACGCCTCAAACACCACCTTGGCGCGGTGCTTGTTAGTCTGGTCAAACTGATCGCCGACAAATGCGGCGACACACGGTTTGATCCCGCCCGAGCCAAGCGCGATCAGCCCAAGACCGATGTAAAAACCGGTGCGGCTTGTGACAAACATCGCCAGGCACGCCTGGCCTGCGCAGTAAACCAGGCTTAGCCAGAAGATCGTATTGTATTTGCCAAAAAAACGATCGGCCAACCAACCACCTAACAACGGGAAAAAATAGACGCCGATCACGAACGTGTGAAAAACGTCCTTCGCACCGCGCGCGCGTTCGGATTCCGGCAGGTAAAGAAGCAAAGACGAGACGAGGAAAACGGTCAGAATGTTCCGCATCCCGTAAAAACTGAAGCGTTCGCATCCCTCGTTTCCGATGATGTAACGAATCTGTTCCGGAATCGGCGCCTTCGGATCCGGAGGCGCGCTTGCAGTGACCACAGATTCCGACTCGGCTACATCCTTCATTCTCTGCGAGCGAGTGGGCAGCCCATGGCTAATCTAGAGGCGCCGGGCCGTCGCCGTGATCCACTTCGCGTACCAATCGAGACAGCGCTTGTAGCGGTCGATGAGGTAGCTCGGTTTCTTGAGGCTGTGGAATTGGCCGGGATAGATTACGAGTTCGGTGGGAACATTGAGGCTGCGCAGGGCTTGATACATCTGTTCGCTGTTGAGCAATGGGACGTTGAAATCGTTCCCGCCGCACAGAAATAGCGTCGGCGTCTTGATCCGGTCGGCGTGCAGAAATGGATAAGAAAGCTTCAGGTATGTGTCCGTGTTTTTCCACGGCACACCCAGCTCCTGTTCGTAATCGATGATGTATTCGTCGGTCCCGTAACCGGCGAGAACGTTCGAGGCCGATGCGCCGCTGTAAGCGGCTTTGAAACGTGTGGTGCTGGCGATCAGATAGTTCGTGGAAATCCCGCCGTAACTCCAACCGCCCACGCCAAGACGATTGGGATCGACCAGGCCGCCCGCAACCGCGGCATCGACCGCCGCGAGATCGTCCTCGAGATCGACACTCCCCCAGGCGGCGAGGATGCCGAGGGCGAATTCTTCGCCGCGACCCGTGGAGCCCCGCGGATTCGGCATGATGACGGCGTAACCGTTCGCGGCAAAAACTTGCATCTCAAACTCGAACTCGTTCGCAAATTGGGATGCCGGACCGCCGTGCGGTCGCAATATCGCAGGCGGCTTCACCCCGGCGGCAACATCGACAGGGTGAACGAAAAAGCCGTGCACTTCGGTGCCGTCTTTGCTTTTGAATTTTGTTTCCTCAACACGCGCGAGTTTGAACTGCTTCAACCACACATCGTTCTGTTTGGTTAGGTTGCGCAGATCGTTTTGTTCGGCTGCGAAGATTTCATAGGGGCGATCCGGTGTGCTCGAACGCACGATCACTTTTCCATTCTTGCTCACGTCATAAGCGGTGATGCTGCGCCGGCCGCCAACCACCGGTTCGAGCGCGCCGCCGGAAACTGGAACGCGCAGGAGGGTTTGCGCACCGTCATCCTCCAACAAGACGAAGATCGATTTGCCATCGGCGGACCAACGCGGCTGAACAACGTTGCGATCCAGATTTTGCGTGAGCACTTTCGCTTCACCACCAGCCGCCGGAACAACGGCGAGAGTGTGCACGGCATATTCGACTTTCTTTGGATCGCCGCCGTGGATGTAAGCGATAGTTTTACCATCGGGACTCCAAGCCGGCGCGCTTTCCCAGTCAGGATCCGGGTCGGCTTCAGGAGAGGTGGTAATTTGTCGCTCAACCGCGCCCGGTTTCGCGCCGACCACCCAGACGTCCCAATTAACCGTACGGTCGGGATCGTTTCCCCGCTTCGTCACGAATGCGATCTCGTTGCCGTTCGGCGACCAAGCCGGCAGAAATTCGTCGTGCTTGCCGGAGGTGAGAATGTCGATCTTGCGGGTGGCCAGGTCGAGCAATTGCAGGTGCGACCAGCGACCGGTCAGATAACCGTCAATATCCTGTTTAAAGTGAAAACGATTGATGACCAGGGGTGGGACGGTCTTCTTCTCTTTTTCCTTCTTCTCCGGCTCGCGCGGATCGGGATCATGCACCACGAGCACAATACGCTTCGAATCCGGCGACCACGCGAAATCCTCGACGCCGCCTTTCGCGTCCGTAATCTTCTCGGGTTCACCACCGTTGGTCGGCAGGATCCAAAGTTGATCGATCTCGTTCTCGTCGTCGCGTTCCGAAAGGAACGCGATCCATTTTCCATCCGGACTCCAGCGCGGATGCGACTGGTCATTGTTTCCGTGTGTGAGGGCGCGATTTTCCGAGCCATCCCATTTTCCCAGCCAGAGGTTGCCGGCCACCTTGTCTTTCACCATGTCCGCCGTTTTCAGGATATAGACGACGAAATTCCCGTCCGTCGAAAACTTTGGCTCGTCCACATCGCGCAACCCGGCGTAATCTTCCGGTTTTAGATTGCGCGGTTGGGCGGCGGTCGCTGATGGCGAAGCCGGCGGACTTCCGGTAGAAATCGGCGAGGGATTGGCGGCGAATGTGATCGAGGCAGCAAAGAGCAGGAACGTGACGAGCGGTCTCGTTTTCATGCGGAAGGAGTCTAGTGGGGGGCGTGTCGCTCGCGCGAATTAATATTGAAGCTGAGACAGCTTACGTCGCCGGAGTGCGGAACTCCTGCGACGAGGTCAGGGCCGGCTCTGCCACGCCGGATGGGTGATCGGGCTTGGAGGAGCTCGCCCCTTTAATCAATGTCCCGGTGAGGTAACCCCGAGACGGTCACGCCCGTTCAAGGGCCAACGCAACGCCTTGGCCAACCCCAACGCACAGGCTCACCAAGGCGCGGGCCTGTTGCTGCCTGCGCAAAGCATAGACGGCAGTCATCACCAAACGCGCACCGCTCGCGCCAAGCGGATGCCCAAGCGCAATCGCGCCGCCGTTGCCGTTGACATGCTCGGCATCGTCGGCCAGTCCGAGACTACGCGTACACGCGAGCACCTGGGCAGCGAAGGCTTCATTGATTTCGATGCGGTCAAAGTCGCCGAGACGCAGGCGGATCTTACCTAACAACTTATGGATCGCTGGCACCGGACCAATGCCCATGACCCGCGGAGCAACACCGGCCGCTGCCATGCTGATCACGCGCGCCAAGGGCTGCAAGCCATGTTTGTTTAGCGCTTCACCTGACGCCAACAGCAGCGCGCAGGCACCATCGTTTAAACCGGAAGCATTGCCCGCGGTGATGGTGCTATCGCTGCCTAAAAGCGGTTTGAGTTTAGCCAACTTTTCGAGCGAGATATTGGGACGCGGATGTTCGTCTTCACGTACGGCGATGCTTTCGTTAGGCACTTGCACGGGCGTGATCTCCTCGGCCAGCCAGCCTTGCTCGTGCGCGTGGGCGGTACGCTGTTGACTACGCCATGCATAGGCGTCCTGGCATTCGCGGGTAATGCAGTGCTCGCGAGCAAGGTTGTCTGCGGTCTGCGTCATCGAATCGACGCCATAGCGCGCCTGCATCACCGGATTGATGCAGCGCCATCCAAGTGTGCTGTCCTCCAATTTTTGCTCGCGACCGAAAGCCGCTTCGGCCTTCGCCATCACAAATGGCGCGCGTGACATGCTTTCGACGCCTCCGGCAATCACCAGGTGTGCATCGCCGCCAGCGATTGTTCTTGCCGCCTGACCTATTGCTTCCAACCCGGAAGCACACAATCGATTCACCGTCACCGCTGGCACTGTGTCCGGCAGACCGGAAAGAAGCGTGGCCATACGTGCGACATTGCGATTGTCTTCGCCGGCCTGATTAGCACAACCGAGGACAACTTCATCTACGACGCCCCAGTCCATATCAGGGAAACGGTCTATTAACGAATTCAGCGGCGTCGCGGCCAGATCGTCGCAGCGCAACGCTGCCAGACATCCACCATATCGGCCGAACGGTGTTCGGGTTGCCGCCGCAATAAAAACATCAGCCCTATGCACTTCTGGAAACGGTCAGCGGCTGCCAGCCATTGCGTCCTACCGCTCGTTCAATCGCCTGACGCGCTTCTTGTAAGGCAGGTAGCATCTTTTTCAGAGCGACCGATCGAACATCGTTGCTGTACCGCATGCTGACGTTAAGACCGCACACCGCTACTGCGGTTGCGGAACGAATCGGCACCGCGATTGAACACAGTCCCAACTCCAGCTCTTGCGAAACAAACGCATAGCCTTGGCGGCGCACTTTCAGAATTTCCGCTCGCAACGCGCGCGGTTTGTAGATCGTGTGCATGGTGATCGGGCGAAAAG